>NZ_MKKE01000009.1 GCF_001942305.1 Saccharomonospora sp. CUA-673
GTAACGTCGCCGCTGCGGCGCCGGCGCGAATCGGCGCCGAGACGATGGCGATCGTCAAGGCCGACGGCTACGGCCACGGCGCCGTGCCGGTCGCCAGGCCGCGCTGCGCGGGGCGCCACGTGGCTCGCGCGGTACTCGCTGGCCGAGGCGCTCGACCTGCGCGCCGCCGGGATCGACGTCCCGCTGTTCAGCTGGCTCGACACGCCCGACACCGATTTCGCGCCCGCGCTGGAGGCCGACATCGACGTGTCGGTCAGCTCGGCCGCCGAACTCGCCCGCGTCGCCGGCGCCGCCGCGCGGACCGGGCGGCGGGCCCGCGTGCACCTCAAGATCGACACCGGGCTCTCGCGCAACGGCTGCCCCGCCGAACAGTGGCCCGCGCTCGTGAAGACGGCCGCCGCCGAACCGGACGTCGACGTCGTGGCCATCTGGTCGCACCTGGCCGCCGCCGACGAGGTCGGCGACCCGTCGATCGACCGGCAGGCCGAGCGGTTCGCCGACGCGTACGCGCTCGCGCGCGAGGCCGGGCTGAACCCGTTGCGACACCTGGCGAACTCGGCCGCCACGCTCACCCGGCCCGATCTGCACTTCGACCTCGTGCGCCCCGGGATCGCGATCTACGGCCTCAACCCCGTGCCGCAACAGGAGAATCTGACGCCGGCGATGACGTTCAGCTCGCAGGTCGTGCTCACCAAGCGCATCGCGGCGGGGGAGTCGGTGTCCTACGGACTGACGTGGACGGCGAGCGAGGACACCACGCTCGCGCTCGTGCCCGTCGCTACGCCGACGGCGTGCCGCGCACCTTGTCCGGACGCATGGACGTGTGGCTCGACGGGCGCAGGCGGCCCGTGCGCGGGCGCGTGTGCATGGACCAGCTCGTCGTCGACTGCGGGCCGGAGCCTGCTGGTTCGGACACTGCCGGCGAACCGGCCGTGGGGACCGAGGTCGTGTTGTTCGGCACCGGTGCAGGTGGCGGGCCCACCGCACGCGAATGGGCCGACAAGATCGGCACGATCGACTACGAGATCGTCACCGGCATGTACCGTCCTCGCGTGCAACGCGTGTACACGGGTGGTCGGGAGTGACGAGCGGATCCGACGACGCCGCGGTTCGCCTCGGCGAGTTCGACGACGGCCGCGTGTCGACGGTCGCCGTCGACGACGGCACGCCGCTGTCGGTGGAGGAGGTTCCCGCGGCGGGCGGCGAACCCGCGCTCACCGTGCTCGGGGTGCACGGTTTCGCGCTCTCGCGCCGCAGCTGGCACTTCCAACGGCAGGCGCTGACCGAGCTGGCCGACCCCGCCGTGCGGCAGGTGTACTACGACCACCGCGGGCACGGCCGGTCGGCGGCCGCCGACGAGGCGACGTGCACCATCGAGCAGCTCGCCGCGGACCTGCACTCGGTCATCCGCACCGTCGCGCCGGAGGAGCCGCTCGTCCTCATCGGACACTCGATGGGCGGCATGGTGCTGATGGAACTCGCGCAACAGCGCCCGAGCTGTTCGCCTCGCAGGTGCGCGGCGTCGGCCTGCTCGCCACGGCGGCCGGCGAGGTCGGCAGCCAGGGTCTGCCGAAATCGTTGCTGTCGCGCCGGAATCCGATCACCCGCGGCGTCGGCGAACTCGCCGGCTGGCAGCCGGGCATCGTGGAGTTCGTCCGCGCGGCGAGCGGACAGCTGGCTCGCACCGCGGTGCGTAGGCTCGCGTTCGGCAAGAACGACGTTCCCTCCGAGGTCGTGTCGTTCATGCAGGAGATGCTCGGGGTGTCGACGGTGCGGCAGTTGGCGAGCTTCGCCGACACCTTCGGCACCCACGACCGGTACGCCGCGCTCGCCGGCCTCGCCCACGTGCACACGCTCGTCGTCGGCGGCGACGCCGACCGCATCACGCCGTACGCGCACACCGAGCGGATCGCCGACGGGCTGCCGGACGCCACGGTGCTGCGGCTGCCCGAGGCCGGGCACATGGTGCAACTCGAACGGCCCGACGAGGTCAACGCCGCCGTGCTCGAACTGGTGCGCTCGTGCGCCGACGGCAGGACGGTGAAACGTCAGGGATCGGGGCCGCGCCCCGGTTCTCGCAAGGTGGATCCGGCGACGCTGCTGGACCGGGCGAAGCGCGCGAGGTGGTGGCGCCGATGAGCATCGAGCTGACGACGGCCGACGAGGCGATCGAGTTCGGCCGCAGGCTCGGCCGCGCCCTGCGGCCGGGCGATCTCGTGTTGCTGGCCGGCCCGCTCGGCGCGGGCAAGACGACCATGACGCGCGGCATCGCCGACGGCATGGGCGTGCAGGGCCGGGTCAGCTCGCCGACGTTCGTGCTGGCCCGCGTGCACGCGGCGGGCGCCGACGGCGGCACGCCGCTGGTGCACGTCGACGCCTACCGGCTCGGCGGCGATCTGTCCGAACTGGACGATCTGGACCTCGACGCCGAGCTGGAGTCGTCCGCCGTGGTCGTGGAATGGGGCGAGGGCCTCGCCGAACCCCTCACCGAGGACCGCCTGGTGGTCCGCATCGACCGCCACGCCGACGACACCCGCACCGTCACCCTCGAACCCGCCGGCACCTGGACCGACAGGGCCTCCCACCTCACGTAACCCCGCGTGTCAGCACCCCACGTCGCCGTGTCAGCACCCCACGCGGGCGTGTCAGCGTTCTGCGTCGCCGTGTCGGCATTTCGGGTACGGGGTCAGCGCACGATGCCGCGGGCGATGCCGAGGTCGACGACGTCCTGCGGGCGTAGGCGGAGCTGATCGGCCGTGGCGGGGACGTCGCCGGCGTCGCGTTTGAGGATCTGCGCGGCGGCCTCGGGGGAGGTCACCGAGAAGTAGGCGTCGGCGGTGATCCACATACGTTCGCTCGCCGCGAACGCCAGTGCCCCACCGGATCCACCCTCGCCGATCACGAGGGTCGTCACGGGCACCGATGCCGAGGCGATGGCGTCGAACAGCTCCGCGATCGCCGGTCCGACGCCGGCCCGTTCGGCGTCGGCGTCGTTGGCGGCGCCGGGCGTGTCGACGAGCGTCAGCACCGGGATGTCCAGCCGCGAGGCCAGCCGCACCAACCGCGCCGCGGTGCGGAAACCGGCCGGCGTGGTGGGCGTTCCGCACTGGGCGGCGTAGGCGGTCGTCACCCCGTCGCGGTGGCCGAAACCGCACAGCACGCCGGGATCGACACCGCCGCAGCGGTCGCCGCCGATGTCCTCCCGCCACGCGAACTCGGCATCCACATAGGACTCCGCGCGCGGTCGGGTCTCGGCGCGCGCCGCCTGCACGGCGTCCCAACCCGACCGCGGCGGCGTCGTCGCCCCGAGCGGACGCGGCGGATCGACCGGACCGGCCGGCGTGGTCACCAGCCGTAGCCAACGGCCGAGTGCCCGCGGCAGGTCGGCGGGGTCGACGACCTGGTCGACGTGCCCGGTGCGCAGCTGGCCCTCGGCGGTGTAGGCCGCGGCGTCGTCGGGACCGCCGTCGGGCCGCACCCGCGCGCCGGCGAAGCCGACCTGGGCCCCGGCGACCGCGAGCGTGACGTCGGCTCCCGCGCCGAGCGTGGCCCAACCACCGCCGGTCGCCGGGTCGCACAACACGGCGATCCGCGGCAGTCCGGCGTCGCGGGTCGCCGCGGACGCCCGCGCGATGCGTTGCAACTGCGTCAACGCCCGCATGCCCTCCTGCATGCGACTGCCGCCCGTCGCGATGAGCGACACGACGGGCAGCCGCAGCTCACGTGCCCGCGCGAAGGCGCGTTCGATGCGGAGGCCGGTGCGTTCGCCGATCGAGCCGCCGAGGAAGCCGAACTCGAACGCGATGAGCATCGCGTCGGTGGCGCCGCCGGGACCGGGCACGGTGCCGACGCCGCAGAGCACGGACTCGTCCTCACCGGTGCGTTCGGCCGCCCGGCGGCGGGCGGCGTCGTACCCGGACCACCCGATCGGACCGTCCACATCGGAATGCTCGATGTCGGGGTCGGCGACATCGGCGCCCGACAGCTCGGTGAACGTCGACGTGAGGGAGCGCAGCAGCGCACGGGCGGACTCAGGCATGCAACGACCGCTTCAGGACCTTGCCCATGTCGTTGCGCGGCAACGCATCGAGATACCGCACCACGCGGGGCCGCTTGTGCGGGGTGAGCAACCGGGCGACGTGGTCGACGAGCGCCGACTCGTCGGGCCGCCCGCCCGCGGGGACGACCCACGCGACGATGCGCTCGCCGAGATCGTCGTCGGGTTCGCCCGTCACCGCGACCTCGGCGACCTCGGGGTGTTCGAGGAGCGCGTTCTCGATCTCGCCCGCGCCGATCTTGTAGCCGCCGGACTTGATGATGTCGGTTCCCTTGCGCCCCACGATCTTCACGTAACCGTCGGCGTCGCGCACCGCCATGTCCCCGGTGCGGAACCACGGGCCGTCGAAGGCCTCCGCGGTCGCGTCGGGACGGTTGAGGTACTCGGTGAACAGGTTGGGCCCGTGGACCTGGATCTCGCCGACCGTCTCGCCGTCCCACTCCTCGACGGGCGCGTCGGACTCGTCGACCAGCCGCAACGCGACCCCGGCGAGGGGAACGCCGACGGTGCCCGCCTTCCGCTCGCCGTCGGCGCGCACGCTCGTGTTCATCAGCGTCTCGGACATGCCGTACCGCTCGATGACGCGTTGTCCGGTCGCCGCGCGGATGCGTTCCTGGTCGTGCACCGGCAGGGCCGCCGACCCGGACACCAGCAGCCGCGCGCCGCGCAGCGCATCGGCCAGGTCGGGCCGGTTGTCGAGCTCCTCGGCGATGCGGTGGTACATCGTCGGGACGCCGAACATCATCGTGCCGCCGTGGGCGAGCGCGCCGGTGAGGCCGTCGAGGGTGAACGTGCCGAGGTGCCAGGCCGTGCCGCCCTGCCGCAGCGGTCCGAGGATGCCGAGGATCAGCCCGTGCACGTGGAACAACGGCAATCCGTGCACGACCGTGTCGGCCGCCGTCCACCGCCACGCGTCGGTGAGGGCGTCCATGGTGGCCGCGATCGCCCGGCGCGGCAGGACGACGCCCTTGGGCGCCCCCGTCGTGCCGGACGTGTAGACGATCATCGCGGGCGATTCGGGATCCGGTTCGCCGAAGGTGGGCGCGGATTCGGTGGCCGGCTGGGTGTGGACGTCGATGCGGGGCACGTCGGCCAGGCCCGCGGGCAGCGTCGCGCCGGGGTCGGCGAGCACCGCGTCGGGGCGGCTGTCGGAGACGATGTGCGCCAGTTCCCGCTCGCCGATCTTCGGGTTGACCGGCACCGCGGCGACCCCGGCCGTCAGCGCGCCGACGACGGCGACCGCCGACTCGAGCGTCGGCGTCGCCCACACGGCCACCCTGCGCGCGTCGCCGAGGCGCCGGGCCGTCGCGCCCGCGACGTCGACGAGCTCCCGGTAGGTCAGTGTCCGGTCACCGAACCGCACGGCGACGTCGTCGCTGGGCGCGCCAGGGCGGGAAACAGGGGCTGGGTCATGCGATCTCCTTCGATCCGACGTCCGACGACGATGGCGCTGCCGGCGTTGATCCACTCTCCGACACGGGCGGCTCATCCGAAACCCGGCACGACGAGGATCAGCCAACAGGCCAGCGGTGCCACGGCGACGACGATCCCGCCGTAGATCATGAGTTGTCGGAAGAAGCGGTCCCGGTCGGCTCCCTCGGCGTTGGCGAGTACGAGCGCGCCGTTCGTGGAGAACGGGCTCACATCGACGACCGTCGAGGCCACCGCGAGCGCGGCGATCATGCCGATCGGGCCGATGGTGCCTTCGGCCAGGAACGGGACGGCCAGCGGGATCAACGCGCCCATGATGCCGACCGACGACGCGAACGCGGACACGATCGCCCCGATGTAGCAGATCAACAGGGCTGCGACGAGGGGAGCGCCGACGCCGGACACCGCGTCGCCCGCGTATCCGATGGTGCCCATCTCCTCAAGGACGCCGACGTAGGTGAGCATGCCGCAGATCAGCAGCACCGTCGGCCAGGTGATGTGCTCGATGGCCTTCCTGCTCGTCGCCGGCCACACGATCGACAACAGCACGGCGAGAGTGATCGCGGAAAGGCCGACGTCGAGTTCCGCGACCAGTGCGCCGGTGACCAGGGCGACCAGGCCGACGAGCGTGGTGATCCTGGCCGGGGTGAGCCGCAGCGCCGGGGTGCCGGTGTCGGCGTCCGTGGGGCTGTCGCCAGGGTTCCGGTCTCCGCCGTCTCCGCCGTCTCCGCCGCGTGTGTCGCCGCGCCGGCCATGGCGAGTGCCCGGTCGGCCGAGCGCGACAGCTTGAGCCCACCGCAGACGACGAACACGATGGCCGCGATGGCGAGGTTGACGATCACGCTGGCCAGGAACAGGACGATCTCGTTGCCCGGCAGGCCCTCGCGCGCGACGATCCCGTTGACGATCGTGCCGTAGATGCTGATCGGCGAGAACCCGCCTGCTTGTCCACCGTGGACGACCATGGCCCCCATGAGCAGGGGGCTGATGCCGTACTTGCGGGCGAAGTTCAGAGCGATCGGGGCGACGATCGCGACGGCTGCTGGGCTCACGGCGCCGATGGCGGTGAGCACACCGGTGACGCCGAACATCACCCACGGGATCAGTGCGAGACGCCCGCCGACCAGGCGGATCGACGCGTGCACCAGCCAGTCGGTCGTGCCGTTGGCGCGGGCGATCGCGAACAGGTAGGTGACGCCGACGAGCACGACGAACAGGTCGCCGGGAAAGCCGGCGAAGATCGCGTCGGCATCCATGCCGGCGGCGAGGGTGCCGACACCGAACGCGGCGGCGAACGCGAGTGCGCCCATGTTGATCGATCTCGTCGTGGCGATCACGAACACCACGGCCAGGACGAGGATGGAGACGAGTTCGGCGGACATGCGGATCTCCCGTCGTTGGGCTCGCAGTCGTGGGTGCTCGCCGATGAACACCCCGGCCGACCAGTGGTCCACAGGACCAGTGGCTGGACCACTTTGCGGCCGACTGTGCCGCGATGTCAAGACCGGATTGGATGAGTGGATGGACCACTTTGCGGAGTCGGTCTGCTGTTAGCCTTGCCGGTGGAAGCGCAGGTCAGAGTGAACGTGAAGGGATCGCCGTGTCCGACGCACTGCGGCCGATGGCCCGTCCTCGGCTGTACGAGCAGGTGCTCGACCGGTTGCGGGAGTACGTCACCGGTGCCGGGCTCGGTGCGGGCGACAAGTTGCCCGCCGAACGCGAACTGGCCCAGCGACTCGGCGTGAGCAGGACGTCGATCAAGCAGGCGATCGTCGTGCTCCAGGTGCAGGGGCTCGTCGAGGCGCGCCACGGTGGCGGCACCTATCTGGTCGCCGACACGCTCGACGCCGAACCTGTCGAGCGGCTTGTCGAACGGCGCAAACGGTTGCCCGACGTGCTCGACGCACGCGAGGCGATCGAGACCAAACTCGCCGAACTCGCCGCAGAGCGGAGGACCACGGCCGACCTCGACGCCATCGCCGCGGCACTGGACCACATGCGGCACGAGATCGCCGACGGCGGGCACGGTGTCGAGGGCGACCGGCGGTTCCACGCGGCCGTCACCGAGGCCGCCCACAGCGTGCTGCTCGCCGACTTCATGACGTCGATCGCGGATCAGATCACCGAGAGTCGCAACGAATCCCTGCGTCAACCGGGCAGGCCCACGCGGTCGCTCACCCAGCACACGGCCATCTTCGATGCCGTCAGTCGCGGTGACGGCAAGCGCGCCGCCACCGCGATGCGCCGCCACCTGCGCACCGTCGCCAAGGTGCGCCTGCTCAGCTGGAACCCGGACGCGGAGCAACCCGAGGACTGAGCCGGGCAACCGCGCCCGGTGCGAAAGGCGGTGTCGGAAGCCGGCGCAACCGGGTGGCGGGACCGTCGTACGCTCGAAGGGTGCTGATTCTCGCCCTGGACACCGCCACCCCCGCGGTCACGGCCGGGCTCGTGCGCCTGGTCGACGGCGCCGAGCCCGAGCAGGTGGCCGCGCGCGTGACCGTCGACCCGCGGGCGCACGGCGAGCTGCTGACGCCGCACGTGCTCGACGCCGTGGCCGACGCCGGCGTGACGCTGGCCGACGTGGCCGCCGTCGTCGTCGGCACGGGGCCCGGGCCGTACACCGGCCTGCGCGCCGGCCTGGTCACCGGCGCCGCGCTGGCGCACAGCCTCGGCGTGCCCGCCTACCCGGTGTGCACGCTCGACGCGCTCGCCACCGACGTCGACGGGCCTGCGGTGGTCGTCACCGACGCGCGCAGGCGCGAGGTGTACTGGGCGACCTACGACGAGCGCGGGCAGCGGGCCGACGGGCCGAACGTCGGACCGCGCGCCGACGTGCCCGAGGTCGCCGGGGCGACGCTCGTGGACCACGCCCAGCCCAGCCCTCTCGGCCTGGTCCGGGCCGCCGTGGACGAGATCCGCGCGGGCGCGAACCCGGCCCGTTGACCCCGCTGTACCTGCGCAGGCCCGACGCGGCCGAACCGTCGGCGCGGAAGCGGGTGACGACGTGACCGCCGTCGAGGGCCTGCCGACGACCGTGGCCCTCGAACCGATGCGTCGCCGGCACGTGCGGACCTGCGTCGCGATCGAGCAACTGCTGTTCGCCGAGGAGTCCCCGTGGCCGCCCGCCGCGTTCCACGGCGAGCTCGACCTGGGCGGCTACTACCTCGTGGCGGTCGAGGACGGCGAGGTGATCGGCTACGCGGGTCTGGCGATCATGGGCAAACGCGGCGATCGGGAGACCAGCCTGCACACCATCGGCGTGCACCCGCAGCACCAGGGACGCGGCATCGGCAGGGCGCTGCTGCGCGCGCTGCTGGCCAAGGCCGACGCGCTGGCCGCGCCGGTGTTCCTCGAGGTGCGGGTCGGCAACGACCCCGCCATCGCGCTGTACCGCGCGCACGGATTCGAGCACCTCGGCGTCCGCAAGGGCTACTACCAGCCTCCGGCGCCGACGCCCACACGATGGGCCGCCCCGCCGCGGCCACCCGGTCACAGGAGGACACCCACTGATGTCGAAGATCATCATGGGGATCGAGAGCTCGTGCGACGAGACGGGCGTCGGCCTGGTCGCCGCCCACGACGACGGCACCGTGGAGCTGCTGGCCGACGAGGTCGCCTCCAGTGTCGACCAGCACGCGCGCTTCGGCGGCGTCGTGCCCGAGATCGCCAGCCGGGCGCACCTCGAGGCGATGGTGCCGACCACGCGGCGCGCGTTCGAGGCCGCCGGGCTGTCGATGTCCGATGTGGACGCCATCGCCGTGACGGCCGGGCCCGGCCTCGCGGGCGCACTGCTGGTGGGGGTGTCGGCGGCGAAGGCGTACGCGGCGGCCCTCGACGTCCCGCTGTACGGCGTCAACCACCTGGTCGGCCACATCGCCGTGGACACGTTGCAGCACGGCCCGTTGCCGACACCGTGCCTGGCGCTGCTCGTGTCCGGCGGGCACACGCAACTGCTGCGGGTCGACGACCTCGCGGGCGACATCACCGAGATCGGCTCCACTGTGGACGACGCGGCGGGGGAGGCCTACGACAAGGTCGCCCGGCTGCTGGACCTGCCGTACCCGGGCGGACCGCCGATCGACAAGGCCGCCGCCGACGGCGACCCGGCGGCCATCGCGTTCCCGCGCGGCATGACCGGCCCGCGGGACGCCAAGTTCGACTTCTCGTTCTCCGGCCTGAAAACCGCGGTCGCGCGGTGGGTCGAGGGGGCGCAGGCGCGGGGCGAGACGGTGCCGGTGGCCGACGTCGCCGCGTCGTTCCAGGAGGCCGTGGCCGACGTGCTGACCGCGAAGGCCGTGCGCGCCGCGACCGAGGCCGGCATCGGCACGCTCGTCGTGTCCGGCGGCGTGGCGGCCAACTCGCGGCTCTCGAGCCTGGCGCGCGAGCGCTGCGCCGAGGCCGGCATCGAGCTGCGCATCCCGCGTCCCCGACTGTGCACCGACAACGGCGCGATGATCGCCGCCCTCGGCGCCCACGTCGTGGCGGCCGGCCACAAACCCAGCACCCTCGACCTCTCGGCCACCCCCGGCCTCCCCGTCAACACCGTCCTCCTCTGAGGAAGCTCCCGAGGGCCCCATGGTCGCGCCCACCCGTCGCCCGACCACCGCCCCCCAACGACGCGCTGACGCGCGGCTGCGCCTGATGCGACTAATGTTCCCTTCGCTCTGTGTGAGGAGGTGTCGTGACGGGTGAGTTCCGGCGGGCCGGCGCGTGGCCGCAGCTCGAGATTCGGCGTAGCTGCACGGAGAACTCCTGCTACCGGCCGCACAGCCACGACACGGTGTCGATCGGGCTCATCGACGAGGGCACGTCCGTGTTCCGCGGCCCGCCCGGCGGCACGGTCCGCCTCCTGCCGGGCGACGTCGTCGTCATCCCCGCCGGGCACGTCCACGCCTGCAACCCCGACGCCGGACGTTGGCGGTACCAGATGGTGCACCTCGACGAGACGTGGGCGGCGTCCCTGCTGGACCGCGACGACCCGTCGAGCCGTGCCTTGATGAACGAGGTCCGGGTGCTGCGGCGCCCCGACCTGCACCGCCGCATCAGCGAGGCCTGCGACGCGATCCTCACCCTCGACCCCGCGACCGACACCGACCCCGACACCGATCCGGACGTCCACCTCGCCCCGGTCCTGCGTGCCGTGGCGGCGGCCGCGCCGGATCACGTCGTGCCCGACGGCACCGACGCCGCCCTGCGCGCCCGCCTGCGGCCCGTGCTGGAACGCCTCCGCGGTGACGAGACGAACCCGCCGCTCGACGAACTCGCCCGGCTGGTCGGGTTGAGCCGCGGAGAGCTCGTCCGCGCGGTGCGCCGCGCGACCGGGCTGAGCCCGCTGGCCTGGCGGCAGAACGCCCGCATCGTGCGCGCCCGCAATCTGCTGCGCGCGGGCAGGCCGATCGCCGACACCGCGCAGGCCCTCGGCTTCACCGATCAGAGCCACTTCCACCGGGTGTTCCGCGCGCACGTCGCCGCGTCACCCGGCGTCTACCGCGGGCGGGCGCACGAACGTACAAGACCCACGGCCTGAGCGCTCCGCATGCTCGGCGCGTCCCAACGCCGCCGAGTGTCACGTGAGGAGACATGGAGCAGTTCGCCGCGGTCGCCGCCGCGCATTTCCTCGCCCTGCTGATTCCCGGGGTCGACTTCGTCCTGATCGCCCGCACCGCGCTGGTGACCGGCCGGCGCCGGGCCGTCGCCGTGTGCCTGGGGATCGCGGGCGCCAACGGAATTCTCATCGCCGCCGCGTTCTCCGGCGTGGCACTGCTGTCGCATCCCGTGCTGCTCGGAGCCGTCCAGGCGGCGGGCGGGGCGTTCCTGGTGTTCGTCGGGGTGGTGTTCGTGCGGTCGAAGGTGCGGATCGACCTCGGCGACGGTGCACGCGCCGGGGCCGCGGCGGCCGACGGGCGTGTGTGGTGGCGCGCCGTCGGCCTCGGACTCGCGTCGGGGTTGCTGAACCCGAAGAACGCGCTGTTCTACGTCAGTCTCGCCGCTGCCGTCGCGGCCGCGCCGGCGCCGGCGTTGGTGGCGTACGGCGCGTGGATGGTGACGGTCGTGCTCGCCTGGGACGTGTTCGTCGCCGTCGTACTCGGCTCGCGCCGGGCGTTGGCGAGGATGGACCGCGCCCTGCCGTGGTTGACGGCGATCGCGGGCGGATTCCTCGTCCTGTTCGCGCCGGAATGCTCGCCGACCTCGCCGCCGAGTTCCTACGGTGAACACCGCCTCGCGTCCCGAACCCGATACAGCCCGCCAAGGCCGATCACGGGCGAGGGATGCCGGGTTCAGAGCCCGAGCCGGACGGCGGCGCGAATCGCCGGGCCGAGCATGCCGGACGGGCCCCGGCGGGGCAGGGCGTCGATGCGGTGAGAACGCCGGAGCAGGCCGTCGAGATCGCCGTTCCGGACATGGTGGGCGACGTGGAGCGCGGCGAGCTGGTGGGTGTCCATCGCGCTGTGCCCGTTGCTGGGCAGGTCGACGAGGGTGGCGCGAGAAAGCAACGACACGGCGCGTTCGGCGATCGGCCGCGGGGTGCGCAGATCGCGCGCGCCGGAGACGACCGCCGTCGGCCACGTGAACGTCGGCAACGCGGCGGGCAGATCGACCGGATCGCCCCGGAAGGGCGGCGCGTCCGGGTGGGCGGCGGCCGCCGCGAACGCCTGCTGAGGATCGAGCGGCAGGCCGTCCGGGTTCGCACCGAACCCGAGCGTGCCGTGCGTGATGCCCGCGACCAGGTCGAACTCGGCGACGAACGGCTGGTTCCGGCCCTCGCGTTCGCCCGCGCCGAGCGACGCGATCCACTGCCACGTACGCCCGGCCCGTCCGCGGAGCCGCGCTTCGAGGAGCCGTTCGAGCGTCTCCGGGCCCGCGAACTCGTGGACGACCTGCACGACGCCCCCGACCCCGGCGGCACCGTGCCCATCGGGTGCGCCCGCCGCGAGGACCTCGCGCACCAGGGCGGGCAGGCGCCCACGGCCGTGCAACAACAGTTCCCGCCGGTACTCCCGGACCGTGTCGCGGTCGGCGGCCGAGAGTACGGGGGAGTCGAGGACCATCCCCGCGACCCGGCCGGGGTGCCGCACCCCGAAGACCTGGGCCAGGTAGGAGCCGTATGACGTGCCGTAGACGACGGCGCGTTCGACTCCCTCCCGGTCGAGCACCGCGGCGAGGTCGTCGGCCGCCGCTTCGACCGTCACCTCCGGAACCGTCAGTTCCCTGTCGTCGCGGTGCATGCGGGACAGGCCGACGCCGCGGTGTTCCATCATGAGCACGTCGAGCCCGCGGACGACGGCGTGTTTGCGCAGTCGGTGGTACAGGAACACCGACGCGAGTCCCGGCCCTCCCGGTAACAGCACGACCGGGGTGCCGTTCGACGGCGCGGGACGCACGTAGGCGATCCGGGCGCCGTCGCCCGCCTCGGCGATGCGGGAGTCGTACCGTTCGGCGGCCTTCCGGGCGCGCTCGGTCCTCATGCCCGCCCACCGTACAGCCCGCCCGGTCGGTTCCGTGCGCAGCGAGGTGACCAGGGCGGATACCCCTGGTTGCGCGGCTAGCACTCCCATGGCTAGAGTGCTAATTACACGGCACCCAACACGCCCCGGCACCCGCGACGGCGGGGTGGTAGGCGCCGTACTCAATAGGTACCTGCCAACGCTTTCTTCGACCCGTGGAGGTCAACCCGGTGAGCGTGAACATCAAACCGCTCGAGGACAAGATTGTTGTCCAGAGGAGCGAGGCCGAGGAGACGACGGCTTCCGGTCTCGTCATCCCCGACACCGCTAAGGAAAAGCCCCAGGAGGGCAAGGTTCTGGCCGTGGGCCCGGGCCGTGTCGACGAGAAGGGCAACCGCGTCCCCGTGGACGTGAACGAGGGTGACGTCGTCATCTACTCCAAGTACGGCGGCACCGAGGTCACGTACAACGGCGAGGAGTACTTGATCCTGTCCGCCCGCGACGTGCTGGCCGTCGTCAACTGAGACGACCCGCGTATGCGCAGCGCCCCGGGCCCCGCATGAAGCCGGGGGTCGGGGCGTTTCGCGCGTATGGAGAGAGGTTCCTCAATGCCTAAGCAGATTCACTTCAACGAGGACGCTCGCCGCGCACTCGAGCGCGGGGTCGACAGGCTGGCCAACGCCGTCAAGGTGACGCTCGGCCCGAGCGGTCGTCACGTCGTCCTCGACAAGCAGTTCGGCGGCCCGACGGTCACGCTCGACGGCGTCACCGTCGCACGGGACGTCGAGATCGACGATCCGTTCGAGAACCTGGGCGCCCAGCTCGCCAAGAGCGTCGCGACCAAGACCAACGACGTCGCCGGCGACGGCACCACCACGGCGACCGTGCTGGCCCAGGCGCTGGTCAGCGTCGGCCTGCGCAACGTCGCCGCCGGGGCCAACCCGGCCGCGCTCGGTGCGGGCATCGAGAAGGCCGCCGACCACGTCGTCGAGCTCCTCAAGAGCAAGGCGACGCCGGTCAAGGGCCGCGACAACATCGCCCAGGTCGGCACGGTCACCTCGCGGGACGCCAACATCGGCGCCCTGCTCGGCGAGGCCGTCGAGAAGATCGGCGAGGACGGCGTGATCACCGTGGAGGAGTCCTCCACGATGGCCACCGAGCTCGACATCACCGAGGGTGTGCAGTTCGACAAGGGCTTCCTGTCGGCACACTTCGCGACGAACCCGGAGGAGCAGCGGGCGATCCTCGAGAACGCCTACGTGCTGCTGCACCGGGACAAGATCTCGTCGATCAACGACCTGCTGCCGTTGCTGGAGAAGGTCGCCGAGGCCAAGAAGCCGCTGCTGATCATCGCCGAGGACGTCGAGGGCGAGGCGCTGTCCACCCTCGTGGTCAACTCGCTGCGCAAGACGATCAGCGCGGTGGCCGTGAAGGCTCCGTTCTTCGGTGACCGTCGCAAGGCGTTCCTGGACGACCTCGCGGTCGTCACGGGCGGCACCGTCGTGGCCGGCGAGGTCGGTCTGAAGCTGTCCGAGGTCGGCGTCGAGGTGCTGGGCCAGGCCCGGCGCATCGAGGTCACCAAGGACGTCACGACGATCGTCGACGGCGCGGGCACCTCCGGCGACATCGACGCGCGGATCGCCCGGATCCGCAAGGAGATCGAGACGACCGACTCCGACTGGGATCGCGAGAAGCTCCAGGAGCGGCTCGCGAAGCTCGGCGGCGGCGTCGCGGTCATCAAGGTCGGTGCGGCCACGGAGACCGAGCTCAACGAGCGCAAGCACCGCATCGAGGACGCCGTGGCATCCACCAAGGCGGCCGTCGAGGAGGGCATCGTGCCCGGCGGTGGTTCCGCACTGGCCCACGCGTCGAAGGAGCTCGAGGGCAACCTCGGACTCACCGGCGACGAGGCCACGGGCGTCAAGATCGTCCGCGAGGCGCTGACCGCTCCGCTGTTCTGGATCGCCAGCAACGCCGGCCAGGAGGCCGCGGTGCTCGTGTCCAAGGTCAAGGAGCAGGAGTGGGGCCAGGGCCTCAACGCCGCGACCGGTGAGATCACCGACCTGCTCGCGGCCGGCGTGGTCGACCCGGTGAAGGTGACGCGTTCCGCCGTCGCCAACGCCGCGTCCATCACCCGCCTCGTGCTCACCACGGAGAGCTCCGTGGTGGACAAGCCCGAGGAGGAGGACGAGGACGCGGGCCACGGCCACGCGCACTGACGCCTCCACGCAGAAACACCACAGGGGCGGCACTCCCACCGGGGGTGCCGCCCCTGTTGGGAGTTACGGCCGCTTTTCGTGCGGAGTGTTTCCCCGATCGGTTTCGCGGCCGGTCCGGTATCGCATGCGGCGTAGAAGTGTCGGACGATAAACGTTTCGCGGGGAAGTACTTAGCGTGGAAGACAATGCGGGCAAAAGAAAGGGACGCCCGCCCGGGGCGTCCCTTTCTTCTTCCCCCTCGGGAATCGCGAATATGCCTCAGCTTGTCAGGGTCAGCGTACGCCGGTCCTGTCGGATGATGTGCTCCCGTTCGCTTTCCGACAATCCGCCCCACACCCCATAGGCTCATGGACCGCCAGTGCGTGCTCCCGGCACAGCTCCAACACCGGACACGATCGGCATACCGCCTTTGCCCTGGCCTCCCTGCGAGCCCTGGCCGGCCCTCGTTCGCCGTCCGGGTGGAAGAACGAGGCGCTGTCCATCCCTCTGCAGGACCCCTCGAGCTGCCAATCCCAGATATCTGCATTCGGACCGGGAAGCCGGCGAATATCGGCCATCGGGTGCCCCCTTGCTCACAGTCCGGTTCCACGCGAACCGGAGTTGCTGCGGCTACTCCATTTGGTGCAACGAGGTGCACGTTAGGAGTGTGGGAAAAGTTGTTCAAGGGATCTGCGCCGATTCATTCTTTAGGCATCCCCCAGTGGTGTGATGGACGACACAGAGTGGGTTTCGGGTCGCCGGATTCGGCGACCACTCCCACGAAGGGCAGGATGCTCGCGTGACGATGGTGACGCTTGAGAGCCGGTTGCGCCAGTTGGCGTTCGGTGACGTCCCCGAACCGGGGGCCGACCCGGGTCACCGGATCGTTGGTGCGGCCCGCACGGATCGTGAGCGCTGGCTCGCCGCGGTCGCCCTCGGTGCCCGCGGGCACTACGCCGCGGCTGCCACGCTCCTCGAGTCCCTGATGCGCTCCGCCGGTGTCCGAACGGGTCGCCGACCTGCGGTTCTGTCGTCCCTTGCCCTCAGTGCGCTCGCCTCGCACCGGCGGCAGCTCGGCGGGCACAGGGCGGCGATGCGACTCGACGGCATCGCCCTGGCCCGCGTCGGAGGCCTCGAGCCCCCGCCGCAGGCGGATGTTCCGCGCGGGCACGGCGGGGACGGCTGGGACGGCGGGGATGTCGACGGGGTCGACGCCGTCGGCGCGTGGGCGGACGCCGTGCTCGGCCTCGCCGCCGACCACCTCGGCACCGGACGACCCGATCTGGCCCGCGGACTGGTCGCCCGCGTCCGCACCGTCGAACCCGTCCTGCCCTGGCGCTCGCGCGTGCGCGCGAACTGGGTGGGTGCCGAGGCCGCATTGGTCGCGGGCGATGCCGCCGCGCCTGCCGATCGCCGAACGTGCGCTCGCGGTCCTCGACGAGCCCCCCGCCGACAGGGACGACGACGGTAGGGGCGCCGACAGGGACGGGACGCCGTCGCGGTCCGGGGCGCTCCCCGCAGGGCGCCGCGGCATCGGGCGAAGTCGGCACTCGTCGTCGCCGCCGCACTGGTGGCCGGGGGCGGCGACGCGCGGCGGGCCGGATCGCTCGTGACGTCCGCGCTCGAGACGATCGAGGCGCACGGCTTCCGGTCGCTGTCGTGGCCGGCCCACCTCCTCGCCGCCGACCTTGCCGACGGTGCTGCCGGCGGCGGGTCGTCACGCACGGCGACAGGCGGGTCGGCCGGGACGGCGGACGAGCATCGACGCCGGGCCACGTGTGAGGTACACGCACTGTTACGCAGCGCTGATCCCGAGGCGCGCAGACTCGCGGTGGCCTCGCCGTGGATCCCGAACTGACAGGTGGAGCCCACGTTCCGGCATCCGGGTCAGAGAAATTTCAAAAAAGCCACCAGATCGTGTCAAGGTCCGGCCTAAAGCGTCCGATAGTGGGGGTAGTACGTCACCCGGCTGCAGGAAGGAACCCCCCGTGACAACGGTCTTGATCTGCGACGACCGACGCAGTGTCCGTGAAGGGCTCACCCGTGTGATGTCCGCTGTGCCCGGCGTCAGTCGCATCGACTGTGTAGCGCACGGTGACGAGTTGCTGGCCCGCTACTCGCGGCAGCCGGTCGACGTCGTGCTCGTCGGCACGCAGCGTGCCGTGCCGACCGGCGTCGAAGCGACCCGTCGTCTCGTGTCCGCGAACCCGCAGGCCAACGTGATCGTGTTCGGCGCCCCGGACGACGCGGGCAGCATCGCCGCGGCGATCGCGGGCGGTGCGCGCGGCTACCTGCGCTGGGACGCCTCGCGTCCCGAGCTCGTCGCCGCGCTCGCGCACACGCTCGCCAGCACCTCCGTGCCCGCCCAGCGGCAGCCCGCCGACCCGGGCGTGCAGCTCACCGAGCGCGAACTGCAGGTGCTGCGTGGGATGGCGCAGGGCAAGAGCAACGGGCAGATCGGCCGCGAGCTGTACCTGTCCGAGGACACCGTGAAGACCCACGCCCGCCGGCTGTTCCGCAAGCTCGGCGTGCGCGACCGCGCGCAGGCCGTGGCCCACGGCTTCCGTCGCGGCCTGGTGGCCTGAGCACCGACGTCCGGGAGAGCACCGGAGTTCGGGGCGGGAGAGTTTCGTAGCTCACATCCGCCACCGACGACAAACCAGCACCACCCCGCAGCCGGGGACCACAGCGGACGGGGCGCGGCATGCCTGCATGCCGCGCCCCGTTGTACTGTGAACCGCGCCCACGACGCGGCCTGCGACAGTTTGCCGGGATTGCGCTTCATCCAGCGGATTCCCGGGGTTCGGAGGGGACGTGGGACGCGTCACGCGCGCGTGCGTGCGCTCGGAACTCACGCCGAACACAGGGCGCGGCCAGGTAGTGTGGTCGCATCACCGGCGTGAGGGACGCTGAGGCCCGCACGCCGCTTTTCATGCACACCGAGACGTAACACCGGGATCGTTGTCTGCGATGGCCACTGTGGGGGATGGACTGGACGAGTCAGTCGCCGCCGCTGTTGAGGGAGATCAGCAAGCGGTAGAGCGACTGCTCGCTTCGATCCGTCCCCTTGTGGTGCGGTACTGCCGCGCCCGAGTTGGAAGGCAGGAGCGTTCGTACGCTTCGGCAGACGACGTGGCCCAGGAGGTGTGTCTCGCGGTGCTGACCGCATTGCCCTCCTACCGCGACCAGGGACGTCCGTTCCTGCTTTCGTCTACGGGATCGCCGCCCACAAGGTGGCCGACGCCCACCGCGCCGCCGCCAGGAACAAGGCGGAGCCGGTCGCCGAGGTGCCGGACGAGATGGAGCGCGACGTCGGGCCCGAGCAGTTCGCCATCCAGGGCGAGCTGAACGAGCGCATGACGAAGCTGCTGCAGGTCCTGCCGGAGAAACAACGCGAGATCGTGGTGTTGCGTGTGGTCGTCGGACTCTCCGCGGAGGAGACCGCCGAAGCCGTGGGTTCGACCCCCGGCGCGGTCCGGGTCGCCCAGCACCGTGCTCTCGCGCGGCTGCGCAAGGTGCTGGCCGCAGAGGAGGTGGTCTGAGTGACGGAACACACCGGTCCCCACGGTCCGGCCGACGAGCCGGAGCGGGATGCCGACGCGGTCGAGGGCTCGGCGGGCGCCGAGCGCCCCGAGGGCACCGAGGGCAGCGACAACACCGACAGTGCCGACAGTGCCGACAACGTCGAGCAGGTCGAGCACGTCGAGCAGGTCGAGGTCACCGGCGGCGCGGAGGTCACCGACCTGACCGCGGCCATCGAGGCTGCGCGCAACGGGTCGAACGGCACGCATCCCGTCGACGAGAGCGGCGAGACGTCCGGCGCGAGCGCCGTGGACGCCGCCGCCGTGGACCTGACCGTCGTGCAGGCCGACGACGTGCTGCTCAACGCGCTGGGCGGGCCCGACCCGCAGGCCGCCGACGAGCTGAGCGCGGACGAGCTGGGCGCGGTGCTGCTGGCGTGGCGCCGCGACATCGACACCGAGCGGATCCCCGAGCTCGTCGACATCGACACGGCCGTCACCGAGATCAAGACCGCCGCGCTGGCCAGGAAGCACTCCGGCCGCGGACACAAGCGCCGGTTCATGGTTCCCGTCGCCGCGGCCGCCGCCGTGCTGGCGATCGGCTTCACCGGCACGTCGCTGGCCGCGCGGGACGCGCAGCCCGGCGACACCCTGTGGGGCCTGAGCAAGGTCCTCTACGCCGACCACGCCCGATCCGTCGAGGCGGCGGCGTCGGTGCGGTCGTCGATGGACGAGGCGCGCCTCGCGATGGCCTCCGACCGTTACGAGGAGGCGCGGAGCGCGCTGTCGAAGGCCGAGACCGACCTGCGGAACGTGACCTCCGACGAGGCCGAGCAGCTCAAGGCCCGGCACACGCAGCTGATGGCGCAGCTCGACGAGCGTCCGGACCCGGCCAACCCGGCTCCGCCGGAGTCGTCGGAGGACGAGGACTCGCAGCACCGGCCGACGTCGCCGGACGAGTCGCCGCGTCCGACCGACCCGTCGAGCCCGACGACCACGGACCCGTCCGACCCGACGACGACGGACCCGACGGACCCGACGACGACGGACCCGGACGACTCGACGACGACGGATCCGGACGACTCGACCAGCACGACGCCGACGTCGCCGACCGACGAGAGCGGCAGCTCACCCGGCAGCAGCGGCTCGGACGAGTCGGGCCTGTTCGGCAGCGCCCCCAACTGACCGCTTCAAAGCACCCGAGGCATGGTCGCGTTGAACGCGCCATGGGGCCCTCGGGTGCTTTTTACGGACGGAGGCTGTTCGCTCTGCGCGAACAGGACCCTCAGTAGGCGTTCTCGGTGGCGGTGATGCCGTCGGCGAAGCCGCGGCAGTAGTCCCACGTCACATAATCGGCGGGGTCCGGGTCGAACGCGGGTTCGTGCGGACGCATCCGGCCGTCGGCCAGCAACTGCTCCAGGCTCGCCTTCAGCAGATGCCAGTCGTGGTAGTGGGGCAGGTCGCACTCGCCGCAGTCCACGACGATTCCGCGCACCCCGCGAGGTTCGAGGAGCGCCTGGTAGACGGTCAGATCCGCGAGATCGGCGAGCAGCTCGGAACGCTCCTCGTCGGAGATCGGCTCTCCGATCGGTTCCTCGCGGTCGGCGATCTCCTTGGCGGGATCGTCGGGGTCGTCGGCGAATGGGTCTGGGGGCAACACGTCGTGCGGCACGCGCTGCACGGTACCGGCTAGGTACCCGGGTGCGTCCAGATACCATCGATAACGAGGCATTAAGCCGTGTCGCACCACCCCCGCCCCGAGGAAGGTCCGCCCCACCATGTCGAGTGAAGTCACCGGCTCCGACATCCCCGGCTCCGGCGCTGTCGGCCACAGCGGTGCCGACGAGGCCGCCGTGCAGACGGACAAGTTCGCACTGCTCGGGTTGACCTTCGACGACGTCCTGCTGCTGCCCGCCGAGTCCGACATCGTGCCCAGCGCGGTCGACACGGGCACCCTGGTCACCCGCAACGTGCGACTGCGCATCCCGCTCCTGTCGGCGGCGATGGACACCGTCACCGAGGCGCGCATGGCCATCGCGATGGCCCGCCAGGGCGGGATGGGCGTGTTGCAGCGCAACCTGCCGATCGACGAGCAGGCGCAGGCCGTGGAGATCGTGAAGCGGTCGGAGGCCGGCATGGTGACCGACCCGGTGACGTGCTCGCCCGACGACTCGCTGGCCGACGTCGACGCGTTGTGCGCCCGGTTCCGCATCTCCGGTGTTCCGGTGACGGACGCCTCCGGCCAGCTGGTGGGCATCATCACCAACCGCGACATGCGGTTCGAGCTCGACCACTCCAAGCAGGTGCGCGAGGTCATGACGCCGGCGCCGCTGGTGACCGCCCAGGTGGGCGTCACGGCGGAGGCCGCGCTCGGCCTGCTGCGCAAGCACAAGATCGAGAAGCTTCCGATCGTCGACGGCGCGGGCAAGCTGCGCGGGCTGATCACGGTCAAGGACTTCGTCAAGACCGAGCAGTACCCGGACGCCAGCAAGGACGCCGACGGGCGGCTGCTCGTCGCGCGGCGGTCGGCGTGGGCCCGGACGGGCACCAGCGTGCGATGGCGCTGGCCGACGCGGGCGTCGACGTGCTCGTGGTGGACACCGCGCACGGCCACTCGAGGGGCGTGGTCGACACGGTGGCGCTGCTGAAGAAGGAGCTCGGCGACGCGGTCGACGTCGTGGGCGGCAACGTCGCGACGCGCGCGGGCGCGCAGGCGCTCGTCGACGCGGGCGCGACGGTGTGAAGGTCGGCGTCGGCCCCGGGTCGATCTGCACCACGCGGGTCGTCGCGGGCGTCGGCATGCCGCAGATCTCCGCGATCCACGAGGCCGACAAGGCGTGCCGGCCCGCGGGCGTCCCGGTGATCGGCGACGGCGGCATCCAGTACTCGGGCGACATCTCGAAGGCCATCGCGGCCGGCGCGTCGACCGTCATGCTCGGCAGCCTGCTCGCGGGCACCGCCGAGGCGCCCGGCGAGGTCGTGCTGGTCGGCGGCAAGCAGTTCAAGACCTACCGCGGCATGGGTTCGCTCGGCGCGATGAGCTCGCGCGGCGGCGGGAAGTCGTACTCCAAGGACCGCTACTCGCAGGACGACGTGCTGGCCGAGGACAAGCTGGTGCCGGAGGGCATCGAGGGTCGGACACCGTTCCGCGGTCCGCTGAGGGGCGTCGTGCACCAGCTCGTGGGTGGACTGCGTTCCGGAATGGGGTACGCCGGTGCGCAGACGATCCCCGAACTGCAGCGGGCGCAGTTGGTGCGCATCACGGCGGCGGGACTCAAGGAGAGCCACCCGCACGACGTCACGATGACCGTCGAGTCGCCGAACTACACGAGCCGCTGACCCGTCCCGCGTTCGCGGCGGTACGGGAAACCAGGGGAGACAGGCGCTCGAACGCGGGCGCTGGAGAGGACTGACACGTGCGGGATCTGGTCGAGATCGGCATGGGACGGACCGCGCGGCGGTCGTACGACTTCGACGACATCGACATCGTGCCGTCGCGGCGGACGCGGTCGTCGAAGGTGGTGTCCACCGCGTGGCAGATCGACGCCTACCGGTTCGACCTGCCGCTGGTGACGCATCCGACGGACGCCGTCGTCTCGCCGCACACCGCCATCGAGGTCGGCAAGCTCGGAGGTCTGGGCGCGTTGAACGCCGAGGGCCTGTGGGCGCGGCACGCCGACGCCGAGAGCGCGTTGGCGAAGGTCGCCGAGGCGGCCAAGGAGGGCGCGTCGGCGTCGGAGGTCGTGCGGCGCCTCCAGGAGCTGCACTCGGCGCCCATCCGCACCGATCTGCTCACCGAGGCCGTGCGCACCGTGCGCGACTCGGGCACGACGGTGGCCGCGCGCGTGAGCCCGCAGCACGCCGCGGAGCTGACCCCGCACCTGCTGTCGGCGGGCGTGGAGATCCTCATCGTGCAGGGCACGATCGTGTCGGCCGAGCACGTCGGGGTCGACGACGTCGACACCGGTGAGGGCGGCGAGAGCGACACCGATCCGCTGAACCTCAAGGACTTCATCGCCGACCTCGACGTGCCGGTCGTGGCGGGTGGT
Source organism: Saccharomonospora sp. CUA-673 (assembly GCF_001942305.1). GTDB lineage: Bacteria > Actinomycetota > Actinomycetes > Mycobacteriales > Pseudonocardiaceae > Prauserella. The sequence goes on from NZ_MKKE01000009.1 coordinate 22,702, forward strand.
GTCAGCGACTACCGCACGGCGATGCACCTGATGCGCACCGGCGCGGCGGGCGTCATCGTCGGCCACGGCTACAGCCCGGGCGTGACGACGACCGACCAGGTGCTGGGCATCGGCGTGCCGATGGCGACGGCGTTGATCGACGCCGCGGCCGCGCGCCGCGACTACCTCGACGAGACCGGCGGCCGCTACGTGCACGTCCTGGCCGACGGCGGGGTGCGGCACTCGGGCGACATCGCCAAGGCGGTCGCGTGCGGCGCCGACGCGTGATGCTGGGCGCCCCGCTGGCCGTGGCCGCCGAGGCGCCGGGCAGCGGCCTGTACTGGACGTCCGCCGCCGCGCACCCCTCGTTGCCGCGCTCGCGCGTGGCACCCGTCTCGGCCGGTGCGGACTCGGTGGACCTGCGCACGCTGCTGCACGGGCCCGCGCAGGACCCGAGCGGCACGGTGAACCTGTTCGGCGCGCTGCGCAGGGCGTTGGCGAAGACGGGCTACTCCGACCTCAAGGAGTTCCAGCGTGTCGGCCTCACGGTGCGGCACTGACACGGACCGTCCGCTGTGTACCGTGCGTGACTGACCGGCCGGTAACTTACCTCTGGTCAGGAATGGGATGACTGGTTACAGTTTTCCTGTGACTTCGCGTAACACCATCACCGAGGATGGCAGGAATCTCGATTACGACGTGCTCGTCGTCGGCTCCGGTTTCGGGGGCAGCGTCGCCGCGCTGCGGCTGACGGAGAAGGGCTACCGCGTCGGCGTGATCGAGGCGGGCAGGCGGTTCAGCGACGAGGAGTTCGCCCAGACGTCGTGGGACCTGCGCAAGTATCTGTGGGCCCCGCAGCTCGGGTGCTACGGCATCCAGCGCGTCCACCTGCTGCGCGACTGCATGATCCTCGCCGGCTCCGGTGTCGGCGGCGGCTCGCTGGTGTACGCGAACACGCTGTACCGGCCGCTCTCGCCGTTCTACCGCGATCCGCAGTGGTCGCACATCACCGACTGGGAGAGCGAGCTCTCGCCGTACTACGACCAGGCGAGCCGGATGCTCGGCGTGAACCTCAACCCGACGGTGACGCCGTCCGACGAGGTCATGCGCAAGGTCGCCGCCGACATGGGGGTGTCGGACACCTACCACCACACGCCGGTCGGCGTGTACTTCGGCGAGGCCGGCAAGGACGTCGCCGATCCGTACTTCGGCGGCGCGGGCCCCGACCGCACCGGCTGCACCGAATGCGGTGCGTGCATGACGGGTTGCCGCGTCGGCGCGAAGAACACGCTCGTGAAGAACTACCTGTACCTGGCCGAGCAGGGCGGGGCCCACGTCGTGCCGATGACGACGGTGACCGCCGTGCGGCCCCGGGGCGACGGTGCTTTCGAGGTGGATCTGCGGAAGACGGGCACGACGTCGAAGCGGTTCACCACGACGGTCACCGCCGGGCACGTGGTGATGGCCGCGGGCACGTGGGGCACGCAGAAGCTGCTGCACAAGATGCGCGACACCGGCACGCTGCCGAAGCTGTCGAAGCGGTTCGGCGAGCTGACGCGCACCAACTCGGAGGCGATCCTCGGCGCGGCGCGGCCCTCGGTGGACCCGGACGCCGACTACAGCCAGGGCGTGGCGATCACCTCGTCGATCCACCCCGACGAGAACACGCACATCGAACCGGTGCGCTACGGCAAGGGCAGCAACGCGATGAGCCTGCTGCAGACCATCGCCACCGACGGCAGCCTGCCGGAGCCGCGGTGGAAGCAGCTGCTGAAGTACATGGTCAAGAACCCGCTCAAGACGATGCAGATGCTGCGCGCGTACCGGTGGAGCGAGCGCACCGTGGTGCTGCTGGTGATGCAGAGCCTCGACAACTCGCTCACGACCTACACCAAGCGCGGTCTGTTCGGCCGGCGCAAGTACACCTCGAAGCAGGGTCACGGCGAGCCGAACCCGACGTTCATCCCCGCCGGGCACGAGGCGAACGAGCGCACCGCCGAGCACATCGGCGGCATCGCGGGCGGCACGTGGGGCGAGATCTTCGACATGCCGCTCACGGCGCACTACATCGGCGGCGCGGCCATCGGCACCAGCACCGAGGACGGCGTCATCGACCCGTACCACCGGGTGTTCGGCTATCCGAACCTGCACATCGTCGACGGCACGGCCGTGACGGCGAACCTCGGCGTGAACCCGTCGCTGACCATCACGGCCCAGGCGGAGCGGGCATTCTCGTTCTGGCCGAACGCCGGCGAGGTGGACCCGCGTCCCGCGCAGGAGGCGGGATACGTCCGCATCGACCCGGTCGCCCCGCGCCGCCCCGCCGTCCCCGCCGAGGCCCCAGGAGCCCTCCGCCTCCCCATCACCCCGGTGTAACCCCACGCCGCGCGTCCCCGCCGTGTCAGCATCTCGCGTCGCCGTGTCAGCGTTTGGCGTCGCCGTGTCAGCACTCCACGTCGCCGTGTCAGCACCTCGTGTCGCCGTGTTGGCGATTCGGGGTCGTGTGAGCGGTTGACCTTCGGGTCGGTTGAAGCCCGACGATCACTCGGGCCGGTGGCACCCACCGGTCCGAGGAGATCGAGGAGCCCGCTCATGACCGCCACACCATCCCCCGAAGCAACGCCCGCGCCCGATCCGACGATGGAGGCCGTCATCGCGGCCGTGTCGGCCGGGCGGGACGGCGACGTCGACACCGCCCGCCGTGACCTGCTGCGCCTCTGGGCGCGGATCGGCGTGACGGGGGATCCGTTCCACCGCTGCACGGTGGCGCACTACCTGGCCGACCTGTACGACGACCCTGCCGAGTCGCTGATGTGGGACGTTCGCGCCCTCGACGCGGCCGACGCGCTCACCGACCGGCGTGCCCGGCGACACCATGGAAGCCTGCGCGTGGCCGGGTTCTATCCGAGTCTGTACCTCAACCTGGCCGACGATCTCCGCCGCCTCGGCGCTTTCCGTATTGCCGCCGAGTACATCGCCGAGGCCGAGCGACACGTCTCGGCGCTGTCCGCCGACGCGTACGGCGACACCATCCGCACGGCCGTCCGGGACGTGGGCCGTGCGGTGGCGGCACGCGACTCGGCACCCCGCGCCGCGCCCTCAGCCCCGACCGAGTGACGATTCGGCGCAAGACTGCGCCGCGAGATGCCAACACGGCGCCGCGAGGTGCTGACACGGCGACGCAGGATGCTGACACGGCGACGTGGGGTGCTGACACGGCCGGGTGGGTCAGTGGAGGTGGGTCAGGGTTGGGGTGGTGAGGGTGTGGATGGTGATGTGGACGGCTGCCGGGTCGTAGTCGGGCACGGCGCCGACGACCACCCGCGCCGCGTCGAGCTGTGCCCGCGCACGCAGCGCGAGCGCCGGGTCGCCCGTGAACAGCCCCACCGCCGACGCCGCCGCACCGCCCGTGCCGACCGCCGCCAACGCCTCCTCCGGTTCGTCGACGACCGTCACGGCCAGGACCGGACCCGCCGTCGGAACGGACTCGGTGCCCGTGACGAGCGTCGGCTCCCCGGCGGTGCCGCCGGTCAACACGGTCGCGCCGGCCGAGACGACGTCGTCGAGCCATGCGGCCGCCGACTCGACCGTCTCGACGGGCAGCGCGCCCACCGACACGGTCGTGTCGTAGGCGTTGCCGGTCGGCTGCGCCGCGATCGCGGACGTCAACGCGGGCAGGAACTCGTCGGCGACCGGCGCGCACACGACGGCCCTGCGTACGGCCTCCGGGCGCAGCCCGCCCTGGCGGGTGGCCGCGACGGCGATGCGCTCCGCGAGGTCGTCGGCCGACCCCGGCAGGTCGGTCACGACAACGGCCGCACCCACCGACCCGCTCGCTGAGGCACCCGAGGGCCCCATGACAGCGTTCAACGCACCCAACGGCCCCATGGCGGCGCTCAACGCGACCATGGGGCCCTCGGGAGCAGGGTCGAGGCGCACGAGGTCCTCCGACTCGAGTGCTGCTGTCGGTTCGGTACCGGGCAGCACGGAGAACGCACCGCCGGGCAGTCCGACCTCGCCCAGCGCCTCGCCGAGCGCCAGCGCCGACAGGGGTGTGTCGACGCCGGCCGCCACGATCACCGGGGCACCGACCGCGAACGCCGCCGCCACCGCGTGCGCCGCGCTGCGCAGCGGGGCCTGCGGCGACACCGCGGCCAGCACGGGTCCGCGCGGGACGGTGTGGATCAGCGTCGTGGCCCCGGTCGCGCCGCCGTCGACGACGCGACCCTCGCCCGGGAGCGGATGCCGCGCGGCGTACTGCAGGACCGCGACGGCGTCGTCGACCTCGCGTTCGGCCCAGCGCAGCGGGATTCCGCTCTCGGCGGTGATCAGCTCCGCGAGCTCCTCGCGGCGGGCGTCCAGTTCCCCGGCGGCGATCTGCAGCGCGCCGGTGCGCAGCTCGACGTCGTCGAGGCGGCCGAGCCCGACGGCCGCCTCGACCGCGGTGGCCGTCTGCTCCCGCGACGGCAGCGCGACGGTCGCGACCTCGGTGTCGTCCGCGGGATGCGTGACGAGGGCGGTCTCGCCCGTGTCACTCGCCTCGGTCCGCCCCGCGACCCACGCCTCGCGCGGCCGCGGCGTGTACGCCTCCTCGCCGGTGTCGCCGGTGTCGCCGGTGTCGTCGGGGTCGAATGCGGGGTCGGGCGGGCCTGCTGTGCTCATGGGCGCACCCTATTGGCCCCGCGTGTGGGCCCGCTCACCCGTCGACCCGGCGTCCGCGCCGGGCCGGCGCGGACGCCCACCTGGCAGCAGCGCCCGGCGGCTCACCTGCGACGATGGAGACCGCGAAACGTCGTCGAGCTCGCACCGCAGCTCGCACTACAGCTCGCACTACAGCTCGCACCGCAGCTCGCACTACAGCTCGCACAACCCGAACTCGCACAACCCAGGAGGTCCTGCTCGTGCCCGAGAACGCGCCCGGGAATCCGGTGGAGGTCACCGGGGGTCCTGTCCTCGTCGTGGACTACGGCGCGCAGTACGCCCAGCTCATCGCGCGGCGGGTGCGTGAGGCGCAGGTGTACTCCGAGGTCGTGCCGCACACCGCGTCGGTCGCCGAGATGCTCGACCGCAATCCGTCGGCGATCATCCTGTCCGGCGGTCCGGCGAGCGTGTACGCCGACGAGGCGCCGAACGTCGACCCGGCGCTGTTCGACGCCGGGGTCCCGGTGTTCGGCATCTGCTACGGCTTCCAGCTGATGGCGGGTGCCCTGGGCGGCACGGTCGAGCACACGGGCACGCGCGAGTTCGGCCGCACCGAGCTGGACGTCGCGGGTGGCCGGTTGCACGAGGAGCTGCCCGCGCGGCACCCGGTGTGGATGAGCCACGGCGACTGCGTCACCAAGGCGCCCGAGGGTTTCGAGGTCACCGCGCGCAGCGAGGGCGCCCCGGTGGCCGGGTTCGAGAACGTCGAGGCCCGGTTCGCGGGTGTGCAGTACCACCCCGAGGTGGCGCATTCGCCGCACGGCCAGGAGGTGCTGCGCCGCTTCCTGCACGAGATCGCGGGTGTGCGTCCACAGTGGACCACGTCGTCCATCGTGGACGATCAGATCGCCCGGATCCGCGCCGAGATCGGCGACGGTCACGCGATCTGCGCGCTGTCCGGCGGCGTCGACTCCGCCGTGGCGGGCGCGCTCGTGCAGCGCGCCATCGGCGACCGGCTGACCTGCGTGTTCGTCGACCACGGCCTGTTGCGGGCGGGGGAGCGCACGCAGGTGGAGCGGGACTTCGTCGCCGCGACGGGCGTCAACCTCGTGACCGTCGACGCGCGCGAGCAGTTCCTGACCGCGCTGGCCGGCGTCAGCGACCCGGAGGAGAAGCGCAAGATCATCGGACGCGAGTTCATCCGCGTCTTCGAACGCGCCGCCCGCGACCTCAAGGAGAAGGGCGACGCCGAGTTCCTCGTGCAGGGCACGTTGTACCCGGACGTCGTCGAATCCGGCGGCGGCACGGGCGCTCGAACATCAAGAGCCACCACAACGTGGGAGGCCTGCCGGACGATCTGCAGTTCTCGCTCGTCGAACCGCTCCGGTTGCTGTTCAAGGACGAGGTGCGCCGGGTGGGCCTCGAACTGGGCCTGCCCGAGACGATCGTGCAGCGTCAGCCGTTCCCCGGGCCGGGCCTGGGCATCCGCATCATCGGCGAGGTCACCGCCGACCGGCTCGAGACGTTGCGCGCGGCCGACGCCATCGCGCGCGAGGAGCTGTCGGCGGCCGGACTGGACCGCGAGATCTGGCAGTGCCCGGTGGTGCTGCTGGCCGATGTGCGCAGTGTCGGTGTGCAGGGCGACGGCCGCACGTACGGTCATCCTGTGGTTCTGCGGCCCGTTTCGAGCGAGGACGCCATGACGGCCGACTGGACTCGGCTACCCTACGACGTGCTCGAGCGCATCTCGACGCGCATCACCAACGAGGTCGCCGAGGTCAACAGGGTCGTGCTGGACGTGACGAGCAAGCCGCCGGGCACGATCGAATGGGAATGACGCGCCGATAGGACCGGGGGTCGCCGCACGTGTGGATCGCAGGGCTCGTTCTGATCGTGGCAGGGGTGGTGGCGTTCTTCTTCATGCGGCACACCAAGAAGAGCCTGCATGCCATGATCGGCACGGAGACGTACACGATCCCGGAGCTGGAGGAGCGGCGGAAGATCTCCGACGACCTCGGCGCCAGGGGCTCGTTCCGCAAGTCCGCCGAGGTCGTCGGCGCGGCATATCCGCCGCCCAGTGGCATCCTGACGTCCGAACTGTCCAAATCGGAATGCGTCTGGTATCGCTACACCGTCGAGCGCGAGTACGAGCACACCGAGTACCGCGACGGCAAGCGGCAGACGCGGCGGCGTACCGAGAAGCTGACCGATCACACCTCGCACGGTGGGTTCGCCGTGATCGACGAGGCCGGCCGCACCATCGGCGTCGACCTCGGCGGGGAGCGACCCGACAAACCGGAACAGGTCATCGACCGGTTCGAACCGCACCAGGCGGCCGCAGCAGCATGGAACTGTTCGGCGTGCGGCTGCCCAATTTCGGTGGCGGGAACCGGACGATCGGCTACAAGTACAAGGAATGGGTCGTCCGCCCCGGGCAACGGCTGTACGTGCACGGCGAGGTGAACGACGCGGCGGGACCGCTGATCATCGGCAAACCCGTCGAGGGCGGATTCTTCATCGTCTCCACGCGCACCGAGGCAGAACTGCGCAAGGCGCACGAGACCCGGCACAAGTTCCTCGCCGCGGGTGCCATCGGCGGCGTCGTCATCGGCGTCGGACTCCTCGCCGCCCAAGCCGTCAGCATGGCCCTGTAGTTCCGAACTCACCGAGTCCCGCGGATCGCTGTCATTCCGGCGGGTTGTGGGCAAAGAAAATCGGCGGGAATTCTCCCGCCGTATTTACGGTATAGCGCACTGCCGGGCTTGCGGCAAGACCCCGGGCGCGGCGGAGACTGTTGTCCTTCGACATTCTCAGGGGGACACCTCATGCACGACGTGATCATCGTGGGTGCCGGGCCGACGGGCACGATGCTGGCCGCGGAACTGCGGTTGCACGGCCGGTCGGTGCTGGTGGTGGAACGTGAGCCCGAACCGTCGCGGGTGGTGCGGTCGCTCGGGTTGCACGTCCGCAGCGTCGAGATTCTCGACCAACGGGGGATTCTGCAGCCGTTCCTCGACGCGGGCACGCGGTATCCGCTGGGGAATCCGTTCGCCGCGCTGGGCGGTCCGGCGCCGGACGTCGACACCGCGCACCCGTACATTCTCGGCCTGGCGCAACCGGTGATCGACCGGCTGCTCGAGACCCACGCCGTCGACGCGGGCGCCCAGGTGCGCCGCGGCCGCGCCGTGACCGGTCTGGAGCAGGACGCCGACGGCGTCACCGTGGAACTGGACGACGGAACGAGCGAACGGGCCCGCTACGTCGTCGGCTGCGACGGCGGGCGCAGCACGGTGCGGCGGCTGCTCGGCATCGGCTTCCCCGGCGAACCAGCGCGGACCGAGAACCTGCTCGGCGAGGTCGCCCTCACAGCGAGCGCCGACGAGGTGAGCGCGGTCGTCGCCGAGGTGCGCCCGCGGCAACTCCGGTTCGGCATCGGCCCGCTCGGCGACGGGATGTACCGGGTCACCGTGCCCGCCGCGGAGGTGTCCGACGACCGCGTCCCGCCGACCCTCGACGAACTGCGCAACCGGCTCGTCGCCGTCGCCGGAACCGACTTCGGCGTGCACTCGGCGCGCTGGCTGTCCCGCTTCGGCGACGCGACCCGGCTCGCCGACCGCTACCGGGCCGGTCGCGTGCTGTTGGCCGGCGACGCCGCCCACGTGCACCCGCCACTCGGCGGCCAGGGCCTCGGACTCGGCATGCAGGACGCGTTCAACCTCGGCTGGAAACTCGCCGCCGAACTCGCCGGCCGCGCGCCCGCCGGACTGCTCGACAGCTACGAAGACGAACGCCGCCCCGTCGCCGAACGCGTCCTCGACAACACGCTCGCCCAGTCGGCGCTCATGGCCACCGACGTGCGATCGCAGGCCGTGCGCCGGCTGGTCACCGAACTGCAGGGCATCGACGAGGTCAACCGGCGCCTCACCGAGAAGATCGTCGCCACCGACGTCCGTTACGAGGTCGGCGAACCGGCCGACGGCGAACGCGCGGACCTGCTCGGCCTGCGCCTGCCCGACATGCCTCTGCCCATCGGGGGCCGGCTCTACGAACGGATGCACACCGGCCGCGGACTGCTCCTCGACCCGGCAGGGGAGTTCCCGATCGAGGGCTGGTCCGACCGCGTCGACCGCATCGAGCCGGGCGGCGACGCCGTGCCCACCGTGTTGCTGCGTCCCGACGGGCACGTGGCGTGGGCCGGCGGCGATCCGGCGACGCTGCGCGAACGGCTCGGCCGCTGGTTCGGTGCGGCCGCCTGACGACCACCCCGAACCAGCGGCCCGGAACTATCGCTTGCGGAAGGAGGAGGCGAACATGCCGAGGCCGATCATGACGGCGGTCCCCGCGAGGACCCACCGCATGTCCGGGACTCCCATCCACTGTGGACCGTCGGAGAGCACGTAGCCGGCGATGGCCAGCGTGGCCAGGCCCGCGACGAGGGCCAGGGGGTCGAAGCGGCGTTCGGGCCGCGTCCGGTCAGCCGACACGCTGCACCTCCACACTGCCCATGCGGGCCTCGAGCGTCACGTCGATGTCGGGGCGGGTGCCGATCTCGTCCCCGTCGGCCCGGTCGGTGCCGGTCAGCGTCCGCGGGTTGAGCCCGGCGACCGTCCTGTCCAGACAGTCCATGTTGCCGACGCCCACGTCGCACGAGAACCGCACCGTCGCGTCCGCGGGCACCCGCACGATCGCCTCGCCGGCGCGACCCGCAGCGTGGTGGTGACCGGGTCGGCGTTGTCGGATCCGACGTCGAGGCGGCTCAGGTCGACCTCGACCCTGCCCGCGCCTCGCTCGTACACCGGCTGCACGGCGCCGACGCCGGTCGGGGTCTCGCGCAGCTCGCCGACCGTGGTGCCGTATCCGTCCGGCGGCAGGAACGAGAGCACAACGGCGACCGCGGCCAGCGGCACCGCGGCGCCGATCAGCCCGCGGCCCGCACCGAGGAACGCACCGATGAGCAGCCCGCCGCCGATGACGGCCAGCGCGATCCCGGCGACCGTGGCCGCGGTCCACGCCGGGTTGGTGGTCAGGACGGCCACCAGCGTGGCGAGTCCGGCGGCGACGGTGGCCAGGCCGAGGGTGACCGGGGTGAGCTTCGACCGGCGACGCGGCGGCCGCTCGGGTTCGGCGTCGTCGTCGCCGTCGGGTTGGTAGTCGTCGGTCGGCGGGACCGTGCGGTCGGCCAGGTCCCAGCCGAGCGGGCCGGCGCCGAGGGCGTCCCAGTCGTCGGACGTCGTGTCGACGGGGGAGCCCTTCGCCGTCCGCGCCGCCGTGGTCGTGCCCGGCACCGGTCCGCGCTCCGGCGGACGGTTGTGTTGTCCGCGGCCGCGATGCAACAGGTACAGCGCCGTCACCACGAGTGCGAGGCCGAGGATCCCGCCGCCGTCGAGCCACGTCCCCCCGAACGCCATGCCGAACGCCGGGAAGCACGCGAGGGACAGCACCACGGTCGTTCCGCCGCCGGTGTTGCTGTGGCCGTGCCCGAGCAGCGCCTCGAACGCCGACACCTCGTCGTCCTCGGCCGGCAGGAACAACCAGCCCAACAGGTACACCGCGGGGCCGACGCCACCGAAGAACGTCAGCGCCACCAGCGCCACGCGGACGACGATCGGGTCCACGCCGTACCGCGTGCCGATGCCCGCGGCCACACCCGCCGCCTTGCGTCCCTCGGAGGGACGGCGCGGCCTGCTGACCCAGAAGTCCTTGACGACGTCCCGGAAGCCCTCCAGGTGCCGCGTCGCGCTGCTCGTGCTGTTCATGGCGTCGAGCATGCGCGATGGCCACTCGCGGGCACATCCGGGACGACCCTGAAACTCACCCCTGGAATCGGGGGTCCGGGGCTCATCAGGGGTTTCCCTGATGAATCGGCGCCGCCCATCTGTGACGATGGACAGCGACCATGGACGACGTGCAGGACACACCCACCGCCGAGAACGCGGTGGTGACGCAGGCGAGACCCGACGGTGCCGGCTCCGGCGCCGCCGGGCGAGCGCCCGTGTCCACGGAGGCGGCCCGGCGCGCGCAGGAACTGTCGGCCGGACTCGAACCGCCGCCCAAGATGTACCGCCGACGCGGCGGACGCGCACTGGCCGGCGTCGCGGGCGGACTGGCCGACCACCTGGGCGTGCAGGTCCTGTGGGTGCGGATCGTGCTGGTCGTGCTGGCCGGTTTCGGCGGGCTCGGCCTCGTGTTCTACGGCCTGCTGTGGGCGTTCGTGCCGCAGCAGGGCCGCGACGAACCGCAACACGAACTGGCCGGCCGCGAACGGCAACAGGCCTACGGTCTGCTCGCGCTCGGCACGGGCGTCGCCGTCGTGGGCGGTGTGCTGTCCGGTGTGCTCACCGGCTGGGCGGCGGTCCCGTTCGCGGTCGTGCTCCTCGGCGCCGCCGTGGTGTGGCGCGAGGCCGACGAATCGCAACGCCGCCGGTGGCGCACCGGCGCGCGCAGCGGCGTCGCGGGGGCCGTCTTCGGTGGCGGCGGCGCATCGGCCGTCGTCCGGGTGCTGTGCGGCGTCGCGCTGGTGATGGTCGGCATCGGCGTCATCGTGCTGCGCGGCAGCGACGGCGGTCAGCTGCAGTTCGCGCTGGCGGCCGTGCTCGCGGCACTCGGCGGCGTCGCCCTGTTGACCGTGCCCTACTGGCTGCGCCTCGTGCGCGACCTCGGCGAGGAACGCCGCGCGCGCATCCGCACCGAGGAACGCGCCGAGATCGCCGCGCACCTGCACGACTCCGTCCTGCAAACGCTTGCGCTCATCCAGAAGCGCGCCGAGCATCCGCGCGAGGTCGCCCGACTGGCCCGCGGACAGGAACGCGAGCTGCGCACCTGGCTCTACGGGCCCAGCGGCTACGGCACACCCGGCCGCGACGCCTCCTCCGGCCCGAGCCCGGGCTCCGGCTCGGCTGCCGGCCCGGGTGCCGCGGGTTCGGCTGCGCCGGAGACGTTGGCCCCGGCCGTCGCCGCGGCGTGCGGCGAGGTCGAGGACCGCTTCGGCATCTCCGTGCAACAGGTCGTCGTCGGCGACGCCGCACTCGACGACGGCCTCGGCGCGCTCGTGCAGGCCGCGCGGGAGGCGATCGTCAACGCCGCCAAGCACGCCGCGTCGACGAGGTCAGCGTGTACGCCGAGGTCGAACCCACGTCCGTCACCGTGTTCGTGCGCGACCGCGGCGCCGGGTTCGACCCCGACGCCGTGCCCGACGACCGCCGCGGGCTCTCCGACTCCATCCGGGGCAGGATGGAACGCGGCGGCGGCACGTGCCGGGTGCGCACCGCACCCGGGGAGGGCACCGAGATCCAGCTCGAGATGCCGCGCAAGGACACCGCGTCCGGCGGCCAGACCAGCACCGACCGACCAGCACAGGGGGCCTCGACATGAACGCCGACGACACCACCGACGAGACGCCCGCCGGTTCGCCTTCGGGCGGCTCCGGGTCGGACAGCGGCGCACGGGAGCCGGTGACGGTGTTCCTGGTCGACGACCACGGACTGTTCCGGGCCGGGGCCAAGGCCGAGCTGCAGTCGATCAGCGACGAGGTGCGCGTCGTCGGCGAGGCGGGATCGGTGGCCGAGGCGGTCACCGGGATCGCGCGCGTGCGCCCCCAGGTGGTGCTGCTCGACGTGCACATGCCCGACGGCGGCGGGGCCGAGGTACTGCGGCGACTGCGCACCGACCTGCCGACGTGGTGTTCCTGGCCCTGTCGGTGTCGGACGCCGCCGAGGACGTCATCGCCGTCATCCGCGCCGGAGCCCGCGGCTACGTCACGAAGACGATCTCGTCGGCCGAACTGGTCAAGGCCGTCGTGCGCGTCGCCGACGGGGATGCGGTGTTCTCGCCGCGGCTGGCCGGGTTCGTGCTCGACGCCTTCGCCGAACGCCCCGGCGCCGAGCCGATCAGCGACCCCGAACTCGACCAGCTCACGCCCCGCGAACGCGACGTGCTGCGCCTGCTCGCACGCGGCTACGCCTACAAGGAGATCGCCTCCGAGCTGTTCATCTCCGTCAAGACCGTGGAGACCCACGTGTCCAGCGTCCTGCGCAAGACCCAGCTGTCGAACCGCTACGAACTGTCCCGCTGGGCCACCGACCGCCGCCTGGTCTGACGGAGGCCTTTGACTGTGTAGGCGAGCTTAAGGCGAATTCAGAATTGTTCGCTTGTTCTCATTAGTTGTGTGGGCGAAAATCGCGGCATGCCGTCGTTCTCCCGGAACTCCGCGGCGTTGCCGTGGGTGGCCGCGCTGGCCGTGATGCTGCTCTGGGCCTCGTCGTTCGTCATCATCCGCGGCGTCGGCGTGCATTTCTCGCCGGGCGCGATGGCGCTGCTGCGGCTGGTCGTGGCCACGGCGGCGCTGGCGATCGGCGCGCTCGTCCTGCGGCCCCGCATGCCGCGCACCCGCGCGGGCTGGGGGTGGACGTTGTTGTGGGGCGTCGCCTGGTTCGGCGTCTACACGGTGGTGCTCAACCTGGCCACCCACCACGTCGATGCCGGCACCGCCGCGATGCTCGTCAACCTCGCACCCCTGATCGTCGCGTTGTCGTCCGGACTGCTGCTCGGCGAAGGGCTGCCCGCGCGGCTGTTCGTGGGCATCGCCGTGTCGATGGCGGGCATCGCCGTCATCACCCTCGCCACCACGACCGGCCACCTCACCCCGTTCGGCGTCGTCCTGTCGCTGATCGCCGCACTGCTGTACGCGGGCAGCGTGCTGTTGCAGAAATGGCGGCTCACCGGCGGCGACGCCTACGCCGTGACGTTCGTCGGCATCGCAGGCGCCACCGTCGCGTGCGTTCCCTTCACCGGCGAGCTGCTCGGCGAACTGGCCGTCGCCCCGACCTCGGCGGTGCTGGCCGTGGCCTACCTCGGCCTGTTCCCGACGGCCCTCGCGTTCAATTTCTGGGGCTACGCGCTCAAGCACATCCCGGCAGGCGTGCTCAGCTCGTCGTCGCTCGTGGTGCCCGCACTTGTGGTGCTGTTGTCCTGGCTGACCCTCGCCGAGGTGCCGCCCCCGTTGGCGGTGCTCGGCGGCGCCCTGTGCCTGACCGGCGCCGGATTCGCGATCGTGCCGCACGTCCGCGCCGCACTCCGCGCTCCCACCCCGGAGCAGGAGTCGGTGGCGAGGTCCGAGCCACCGGAGGTCGAGCGCTCCCTACGATGAGCGCATGGTTCGTCCTGAGGTGGCACCCGACAGCGATCTGGCGACGGTGCTGCGTGATCTGGCGTGGACGGTGCATCGCCTGGCGCCCAACGTGGCCGGTTTCGAGCCGCTGCCGAACAGCGAACTGGCCGTCGTCAAGGAGGTGCTCGCCGAACCGGGCATCACCGTGACCGAACTCGGCAGACGCGTCGGGATGTTGCAGAGCAACACGAGCGCGGCGGTGCGCGCGCTCGTGCGCAAGGACCTGGTCACGCGCCAGCGATGTGACAGCGACCGGCGCATCACGCGGCTGGTGCCCACCCAGATGTGCCTCGACGTGAGCGACACGATCCGCACCGTGTGGTCGGGCACCGTGTGCGAGGCGATGACGCGGCTGACCCCCGAGCACGTCGAGGCGATCGCCGCCGCCCGCCCGGCCCTCCGTGCCCTCGACAAGGTCCTGAAGGAAACCGCCTAGCGCCCTCTCAGAGGAGCAGCAGCAGGAGGACGATCAGGGCGGCTACGGCGGCGGCGCCGATGAGCAGCCAGCGGGTGGGGATGCCGGCCGGGCCGGTGGTGCGCATCGCCGCGGGGGTGGCCGCCGGCGTGGCCGGCACGTTCACCACCTGGGGCAGCGCCGGTGCGGCGGGCATCGCCGGCGCGGTCGGCGGCACCACGCCGACCTCCTCGCCCTTCGTGACCGCCTTCAACGCCTGCACGGTGTCCTGCATGGTCGGCCGCAGCTCGGGGTCGTCGCGCAGCATCTTCAACAGCGCTCCGGTCAACGGTCCGCTGCGCTGCGGCACCACCGGAGCGCCCGTGCCGTCGGTGCCGAACGGCGGCGTCCCCTCGACGGCCGCGAACAACGTGGCACCCAGTGCGAACGCATCCGACGACGGCACCGGTTCGGTGCCCATCGCCACCTCCGGCGCCCGGAACGCCGGATTCGGTGCAGGTGCGGACAGTCCGATGTCGGTGAGCTTCACGCCGCCGTCGTCGCACAGCAGCACGTTGCCCGGTTCGACGGACCGGTGCGTGATGCCGATGGCGTGCGCCGTCGCCAACGCCGCGCCGAGTCGCCGGCCCAGGTAGGCGCCCTGCTGCGGGGTCAGCTCGCCGTGCTCGGCGAGGAAGTCGGCCATGTTGCGGCACGGCACGTACTCCATGACGACCCACACGTCGTCCTCGTGGCGCACCGCGTCGAACACCGTGACGGCGGCCGCATGCAGCACGCGCGTCGCCTGCCGCGCCTCGTACAGGGCGGTCGCCCTGGCCTCCTCCGCGGCGTCGCCGGTCGCGTCGGGGTCGACGTAGACGCGCTTGGCCGCGACGGTCCGGTGCAGCATCGTGTCGAACGCCATCCACACGATGCCTGCTCGTCCGCGCCCGATGGGCTGGTCCAGCCTGTATCGCGCCGACGACGGTGCCTTCCGCGTAGCTCACACGATCCCTCGAACGATCAGGATGCGGACGATCCGAGCGTCGGGGAGACCGTCGGCTCGCTGGTCGGCTCGCTCGACGTGGGCGGCGGCTCCTCGCTCGTGGTCGGGGGCGGCTCGGGCGAGGGCTCCGTCGTCGGTTCGGGCTCGCTCGTCGGTTCCGGCTGCGGCTCGGGCTCGTAGGTCGGTTCCGGCTCGTAGGTCGGCTCGGGCACCTCGACGTACGTCGACTCCTCGGTCGTCGGCTCGGGCGAGCTCGTCGAGGGGGCCTCGCTGGTGGTCGACTCGGACGTCGTCGCCGGCGGCACCTGGTTGCCCGCGGGCTCGGGGCCGTCGCCGCCGCTCGGTCCGCTGAAGATCCACACGGCGAACGCGGCCAGGCCCACCACGACGGCGCCGCCGACCAGGGCGGGCACCTTCCACTTGGGCTTCTCGTCCTCGTCGGCACCGGCCGCACCACCTGCGGCGGCCGCGGCGGGGGCGATCCGGGTGCCCTCGCCGTCGTAGGGATCGTCGTACGGGTCGTCCGGGTACGCGCCGTAACCGGCGCCCCCGGCGGCCGCGACCCGCGTGGGCTGGTCGTAGTCGTCCTCGGGGTAGCCGTACCCGGCCTCGTAGCCGTCCTCGTACGGGGCGTCGTAGTCGTGGCTGGGGTAAGCGGCCGTGGCGGCGTACGGGTCGTCGTAGTCGCCGTAACCCTCGGAGCCGTAACCGTCGGATCCGTAGTTGTCGTAGCCGTCGTCGTAGTAGCCGCCCTGGTCACCGCCGAGCGTGCCGGAGTGCGCGTCGGGTGTTTCCTCGCCGTTCGCGCCGAGCGCGGCCCCGGCCGCCCCGCCTGCGAGGCCACCGGCGAGCGCGCCCGCGCCGGCCGCGCCGAGCACCGACGTCCGGTCGCCGTCCTCCTCGGCGGGACCGCCCAGCGGCGTCTCCCCGCGCGCACGGCGGCGAGCAGTTCCTCGCACTCCTCGGCGGTGGGCCGGTGCTGGGTGTCCGGGTGCAGCATCACGGCGAGCACGCTGGTCAGCGGACCGGACTGGCGCGGCGGGTTGATCTGTCCCGCGGCGACCGCGTGCAGCAGGCTCAGCGTGTTCTCGGACAGACCGAACGGGGGCTGTCCCTCCGTCGCCGCGTACAGCGTCGAACCGAGGGAGAACACGTCCGACTCGGGGCCGGGATCGCCGCCGATGGCGACCTCGGGGGCCAGGTAGGCGGGCGTGCCGGCGATCATGCCGGTCTTGGTGACCGTCACGTCGTCCTTGGCGCGCGAGATGCCGAAGTCGGTCAGTTTCACCATGCCGTTCGGCGCGAGCAGGATGTTGCCCGGCTTGATGTCGCGGTGGACGATGCCGACGGCGTGGGCGGCCTTCAACGCGGCCGCGACCTGCGAGCCGATCTTCGCCACGTCGATCGGGTCGAGCGTCCGCCCGCCCTGGAGTTCCTGGGCGAGGCTGGTCGACTCGAGGTACTCCATGACCAGGCACGGCTGCCCGCTGTCGTCGGTGACGACGTCGAACACGCTGATGGCGTTGGGGTGGTGGAGTCGAG
Organism: Saccharomonospora sp. CUA-673; assembly: GCF_001942305.1. Classification (GTDB taxonomy): domain Bacteria; phylum Actinomycetota; class Actinomycetes; order Mycobacteriales; family Pseudonocardiaceae; genus Prauserella. The sequence goes on from NZ_MKKE01000009.1 coordinate 39,430, forward strand.
CGGCGATCCGCGCCTCGCGCATCGTGCGGGCGCGCGCGTCGTCGATCTCGTGGTCCTCGAGCCCGGTCTGCAGCAGCAGCTGCTTGATGGCGACCGTGCGGTGCAGCAGCTCGTCCTGTGCCATCCACACGGCGCCCATGGCACCGGAACCGATCCGGCTCACGACACGGTAGCGGCCCGCGATCAGGCGACCCTCGTCGCGCACGCGACCTCCTTCGGGGCTGGTGTCTCCGGTGGTGGAGCGTCGGCACACCGATCCGACGAGCTGGCTGGTGCGGTCGTGTGCTGCCGCGCGGCAGTCACCACCGTCCAGGACAGGTTAGGCCGCTCACGCTGCGCACACGACGGCGGCACTCTCGCACACGGTATGTCGCGTCCGCAGGGAAAGACGCATCAGCCGTCAGAAAGGTTGTTTCACCGTGAAGAATGATACCGGCGATGTCGTGGGGGCGGAGCGTAGTGATTCGGCCCCTGCGTCACTCTCGCCGGTGACGAAGGCTGCCACCACGATCGATGCGATCACCATCGCGGTCGCCAGAACGAGCGCGGCGAGCTTGGCGCGACGGGCGAACGGGTGTTCCGGGCTGGGGCTGTCGCTCCGGGGGTCGGGGCGCGCCTGCACGCTCGGTGGCGGCAGGTAGCGACCGGGGGCGGTCAGGGCCTCGTGCAGGCGTGTGTCGTCGGCCAGGTCGCGCTCGAACTCGCCGACCAGGCGGTCCTGGTCGGCGACGTCCCGGGACTCTGCGCCGGTGACACCGTTGGTGTCGGTGTCGACGCTCTTGCCCTCGCCCGTGTCGCCGTCGACGTGGTCCTCGACGGCGACGCATTCGTCACTTCCGTGGCGGCGCTGGTGCACTGTGTGGCCCTGTCTGCTCCGGCTCGTGGTTCACGTGGGTGCGGACCCCGAGGACCAGGTAACCGGCTGCGAATCCCGATCACCAGTGCGTGTCGGTGGGGGGTCGCGGACGTACGACGAGCGGTCGAGGTGATCACTCGGAAAGAGCAATTTGCGACCGCTCGCCGAATGCACGTGCAACGGAATGTGCGGGAAACCTCGCGGCAGGGTGGGAAACTGTCCGCCGATCAGCGCCCGTCGGCGGAGATCTTTTCGGCGCTGTCGAACGTCAGCTGCCGGGTCTGCTGCTCGGTGCGCCCGTCGGGGTAGGTCACGCGAAGGGTGTTGTCGGTGACGCCCTCGTTCTGGTCGATGTAGATGTGCGTGACCTCGAAGTACGCGACGTCGGAGTAGGCGCGTTCGAGCCCGTCGGGGCCCTGTTCGCGCAGCTGCCCGCTGGTGAGCTCGTACGCGGCCTGCGGATCCTCGGTGACCTGGTCGAAGAACGCCTGCGAGCGCTGGGCCATGACCTCCGGGTCGTACGAGTTCGAGAAGACCACCGGGTCCGCGGTCTGCGTGGGTGCGGGCGTCGACGGCGGCTTGGTCGGGCTCGAGCTCGACGGGCTCGACGGGCTCGACGGACCGGACGGCCCGGGTGGCCCCGACGAACCGGGGGTCGACTCGACGGGCGAGCCGGCGCCGGTCGTCGGCGCACCGGCCGTCGACCCCGGACCGCGCAGTGCCTCGGTGAGGCTCGACGAGGTGCCCTCGCCCGTGGTGGCGCTGGAGGAGCCGTCGGCGGAGGAACTCGACCGGTCCGACGAGGTGTCCTCGGAGGTGTTCGCGCCGGCCCGCCGCGGCGGTCGCTCGTCTCGTCCGGGATGAGCGGCGCGATCGCGCCGTTCTGATCGGGCCAGCCCTCGGCGGTGTTGGTCGACGGTCCGTCGGGGCTGACCAGGAAGGTGCCCGCGACCAGCAGCGCGACGACCACCGCACCCGACGACAGGCTCGCGAACCACGCGGCCTTGCGCCAGGTACGCGGCGGCGTGACCGACGCCGGGACCGTGCCCAGCTGCAGCCCGCCGAGCCCGTCGCGCCCGACACGGCCACCACGCCCGCGCCGAGCGCGTGGTCGGGATGGTTCTCGTCGGGTTCGTCCGCGGCGGCCAGCTGCTCGGGCAGGTCGTCCGGCATCGCGGCCGTGCTGGCGGGCAGCCCCGCCGCGGTGGCCGACGCCCGGTGCCGGTCCGGACCGCCGTCCTGGCCGGGGGTGGCCAGGGAGATGCGCTGCCGGCGGACCGGCTGTTGGGTGGCGGGTTGTCGAGAAGTGGAGCGCCCCCGCGCCGCGCCTGCCTGCGTGGGAACGGACGGCTGCGTGGCGGACGGCTGCAACTGCGCCGCGGGGACGACCGAGACCGGGGTCGTCGTCTCGGCCGTCGAGGGTGCAGGAGCCGGCGGTCCGGGTGTCGACGGGACGGGTCCCCAGGCGGAGGCCTGGGACCACTGCGAGGCGAGGATCGAGCCGGACAACGAGCCGGAGACGGAACCTGCGGCCGGGTCCGCGGCGGCGCCGGAACGCCGGTGTCGGCCGCCGGACCTGGTCGACCGGGTCGGCCGCGTCGCCGCGGCAGGGTCCTGCCGGGCATGCCGGCCGGAGGGCTGTCGCGGTGGTGCGAAGTAGTCGAACCTGTCGGGCGTGCTGGCGCTCATGCGGTGGAGACCCCTCCTCCCGCGCCGGCTGACGACAGATACGTCCTGTTCCGCCCGAATGGAGCAGGCCCCTCGGCGCCGTGCTGCCGGACAACGTGCTGCCGGAGAGGCCGGAATCCCGCGAGTGCGGGGGCGTCGGTGAACACGACAAGGGCACGCGCAGCTGCACGGCAGTTTGCACGTGCGCTGCAAATTGCAGCGCAGACGATGCCCCTCGGGATGTTCACCCGGCCAAGGGTAGGAGCTTCCGCGGCTTTCGGCTCGTCCTCAAGCCGTTAGTGCGCGGATATCACTCCACTGGGCGCACCCGGCCGCGCTGCGTGTTCACCGAGGTCAACCGCCGGAACGGTACTTCGCCCGCGTCGACTGCAGGGCCTTCGTCGCCACCGCGCCGCTGCCCGCGGCGAGCAGGATGGCGATGACGTCCATGGCCATCGGGCCCGCGGTCATCAGCAGGGCGACGAGCGAGGCGACGGTCGTGCCACCCGCGATGGGCCAGCGGGAACGGACGTAGTCGGCGATCGGACCACCGCCCGCGCGCTTGTTGGCCGCACTGTTGAGCAACGCGAGGTAACCGGTGTGACCGAGGGCCGCGAGCACGCTGGCGAGCGAGATCAGCAGCGCGATCAGATTGATGATCGTTCCCATGTGTCCAGTGTGCCCGAAAGGGGTGAAGCCCCGGTCACCGGAAGCGGCCGGTGCCGCTGCGGGTAGAACGCCCTGGTGACACGCTCGGTAGGTGGCGGCCCGGCGACGCGTTCGGTGACAGGCTGGGTGCGCGGGCCGCGCCGGGCTCAGTGGCCGAGTCGGCCGCGGCCCAGGCTCAGCAGTGCGAGCGCGAGCTGACGTCCCTCGGGGCCGAGTTCGCGGTAGCGGGCGAGTACGTCCATCTCGCGGTTGTAGACGATGCGCGTCCCGCCGGCGGCCATCCGCGCGGCGCCGATCGTCCTCGACACCTCGGCGCGGCGCTTGACCAGGCGCAGGATCTCGGCGTCGAGCCAGTCGATCTCGGTGCGCAGGTCGTCGATCGAGCTCTCGGACACGGGGGTGTCGCCGGTGGGTTCGGCGGGGGATTCACCGTGGGTCTGGGCGGTCATGAGACTTCCTCCTCGGGTCGGTCCGATCCCGGTCTCCGGCCCGAAGCCGACGAAAGCCCCGGGTCCGAGGACTCCGGGGCTTCAAGGTGATGGCGAGTCAGCACGCGATCACGGGAGCCGGAGTCCGGTTCCCGTAGAAAATCGGCACGTCACGCTGAACACGTCGCGAGTATGGCACATTCCGGGGTTGTCGGGGGAGCGCGGTAGCGTGAAGTCACAATGAGCACCCTCTTCGATCTTCCTCCGGACCAGGGCAAGTACGCCGAGCTGACCGGCGACCTCAACCCGGCGCAGCGTGACGCCGTCGAGCACGCCGGCGCGCCGCTGCTCGTCGTCGCGGGCGCGGGGTCGGGCAAGACGCGGGTGCTCACCCGGCGGATCGCCTACCTGTTGGCCGCGCGCGGGGCCCAGCCCGGCCAGATCATGGCCATCACGTTCACCAACAAGGCCGCCGCCGAGATGCGCGAGCGCGTCTCCGAGCTGGTCGGGCGGCGTTCCGGCGCGATGTGGGTGTCGACGTTCCACTCGATGTGCGTGCGGGTGCTGCGACGCGAGGCGAAGACGCTCGAGATGTCGTCGAACTTCTCGATCTACGACGCGACGACGCCCGGCGGCTGCTGACGCTGGTGGCGCGCGATCTGGACCTCGATGCGAAGCGGTACCAGCCGCGGGCGCTCGCGGCGCACATCTCGAACCTCAAGAACGAGCTGATCGACTCCGAGTCGGCCGGTTCGCACGCCACCAACGACTTCGAGCGCCGCGCCGCGGAGGTCTACGTCGAGTACCAGCGCCGGTTGGCGCAGGCCAACGCGATGGACTTCGACGACCTGATCATGCGCACGGTCGAGCTGTTGCAGGCCTTCCCCGACGTCGCCGAGTACTACAGGCGCCGGTTCCGGCACGTGCTGGTCGACGAGTACCAGGACACCAACCACGCGCAGTACACGTTGGTGCGCGAGCTCGTGGGTACCGAGCCGACCGAGTCGGGCGTGCAGCCTGCGGAGCTGTGCGTCGTCGGTGACGCCGACCAGTCGATCTACGCGTTCCGCGGCGCCACGATCCGCAACATCGAGGAGTTCGAACGCGACTTCCCGAACGCGCGCACGATCCTGCTCGAGCAGAACTACCGGTCGACCCAGACGATCCTGTCGGCGGCCAACGCGGTCATCGCGCGCAACCCGAACCGCAGGGACAAGCGGCTGTGGACGTCCGAGGGCGACGGCGAGCGGATCGTCGGCTACGTCGCCGACAACGAGCACGACGAGGCCGCGTTCGTCGCGGGCGAGATCGACGAGCTCGTCGACCAGGGCACGGTGGCCTACTCCGACGTGGCGGTCTTCTACCGCACCAACAACCAGTCGCGTGTGTTCGAGGAGATCTTCATCCGGCTCGGCCTGCCGTACCGCGTGGTCGGCGGCGTGCGGTTCTACGAGCGCCGCGAGGTGCGCGACGCCCTCGCCTACCTGCGCGTGTTGGCCAATCCGGAGGACACGGTCACCTGCGGCGGATCCTGAACGTGCCCAAGCGCGGCATCGGCGACCGGGCCGAGGCGTGCGTGGCCACGCACGCCGAGCGGGAGCGCATCTCGTTCGCCTCCGCGCTGCGCGACGCCGTCGCCGACAAGGTGCCGATGCTCAACCCGCGTTCGCGCAAGGCGATCACGGCGTTCGTGGAGCTGCTCGACGGCCTGTACGAGCTGGTCGACTCCGGTGCCGAGGTCGCCGACGTCCTCGAGGCCGTGCTCGACCGCACCGGGTACCGCGCCGAGCTGGACTCCTCCGACGACCCGCAGGACGCCTCGCGGCTCGAGAACCTCGACGAGCTCGTCACCGTGGCCAGGGAGTTCACCGAGTCGGCCGCCGAGGCGGCCGCACTCGCCCCGCCCGACGACGGCGAGACCGACGCCGTGGACGACGCGGGCGTGCCGGAACCGGGCTCGCTGCCGGCGTTCCTCGAGCGCGTCTCGCTGGTCGCCGACGCCGATTCGATCCCCGAGTCCGACGGTGGTGACGAGGAGGACGACGACGAGGCCGACGACGGCGGTGTGGTCACGCTGATGACCGTGCACACGGCGAAGGGCCTCGAGTATCCCGTGGTGTTCGGGACGGGCTGGGAGGACGGCGTGTTCCCGCACCTGCGCGCACTGGGCGAGCCGAAGGAACTGGCCGAGGAACGCCGGCTCGCCTACGTCGCGATCACCCGCGCGCGCGAGCGGCTGTACCTCTCGCGCGCCCTGATGCGCACCCAGTGGGGTCAGCCCGCGGCCAACCCGGCCTCGCGGTTCCTCGACGAGATCCCGGCCGAGCTGATCGACTGGCGCAGGGAGGCTCCGACCTCGGACGGTGGCGGTTCGCCGCGTGCCGCGACGACGTGGGGCGGCCGGTCCGGGTTCGGCGCGGACTCGGCGCAGGCGAGGCTCGCCTCGGGCGGCATGCGCACCACCGGTTTCAAGGGCGTGCGGAACGACTGGAAGGACACGGTCGCGCTCAAGCTCGACGTGGGCGACCGGGTCAACCACGACAAGTACGGCCTCGGCACGGTCGTGTCGACCGACGGCACGGGCCCGCGGGCGACCGCCACGATCGATTTCGGCGCGGCCGGCACCGTGCGGTTGATGCTCATCGGCAGCGTGCCGATGCAGAAGCTCTGAACGTTCCGGGTTCGCGACGCCGGAGCTTCACTCGATCGTCTGTTCGAGTGAAGCTCGCCGTCGGCGACTGATTTCTGTCGGGGCGCCACGCTAGCCTTGGTGTCGAACACAGGTTCGAGATCAAGGTGGGTTCGTGCAGGCAGACGGCAGAGGTGTCCTGAGTGCCGGCGTCCTGGACGACGGTGTCCGGGGTGGCGATGTTCAGGGTGGCGATGTTCAGGACTGTGGTGTCCGGGGTGACGACAGCGAGAACGGCGCCGACCGGGACGGTGGCGCCGTTCTCACGAGTGCTTGTTCGGTTGTCGAGCCGGGGAGCGTCGAGCCGAGGTCAGCCGACGGTCACGCCGTGCTCGGCGAGCCAGGGCAGCGGGTCGAGCTTCTCGCCGTTGTCGGAGGTCCAGACCTCGAAGTGGAGGTGCGGACCGGTCGACTGGCCCTCGTTGCCCATGATGGCGATCTGGTCACCGGCCTTGACCTGCTGGCCCTCGGAGACGTTGAAGCCGGCGACGTGGCCGTAGACGGTCACGATGCCGTCGTCGCGCTGCACCTTGACCCACTGGCCGAAACCGCTGGCGGGGCCGGCCTCGATGACCGTGCCGTCGGTCGCGGACAGGATCGGCGTGCCGATGCTGTTGGCGATGTCGATGCCGTAGTGGGTGGTGCCCCAGCGGGCGCGTAGCCGGAGGTGAAGCTGCCCTCGGCCGGGGAGACCACCTTCGGGCGGGCGGCCTCGATCGCGGCCTGCCTGCGCTCCTCGGCCTCGGCGGCGAGCCGGGCGTTGGTGCGCTCCGCGTTCTGGGTGATCTGCTCGGCCTCGGCGGACGCGCTCGCGGCCGAGGTTTCGGCGGATTCGCGCACCTGGAGCAGCTGCGGAGCGCTCACGGGGGTGTCTCCGCCCATTCCCATGGCCGCAGTCGCGTCATGGGAGTTCGCCAGCGGCGTCACATCGGTGTTGGTGTCCACCGCGCCGGACTGGGCTTCGTTGGAGGTTGTGGTTTGAAGGGTCTGACCTGCTGCGGCGGCGGCGAAAGCACCTGCGGCGACGGCCGCGACCATGACCCGTCCGCGCAGCGCGGAGGACGGCGCGGGCAGCCGATGGGCGCCACGCGTACGCACGGTCGAATCGTCGACCCCGTCCAGCGCGTTCTCGAGCGCAGGCGAGGGTGCTTGGCCGCCGGGAGAGCGGTGTCGAGCCAAGGCGGGGGGCCTTCCGTTACTCGGGGGAGCCAGGTCGCGAACTCCGGGCGGGGGAACCGGTGGGCGATCTCGGGGGTGATCGCCCGTGTGGCACGCGCACCTCGGGGGGAGGTGACCGGCCACGTTGGTCCGTGATCTGACCGTAATGGGGACTGCGGGACAGTAACGAAGGGGCGCCGCGAGGGGCAAGGATGACGCGCGTCTTTCGGCCGTACGGGGAGTCTTCGCGCGGTCTGCCGGCGTGCGATCACGCAAGGTAGAGGCCCATTCCGAACCGACTGCGCCGTTGGTGTGAGTTGGGTTACACAAGCGCAACCGGAGGTTTGAACGTCGGGTTGTGGCCCGTTCGTTCGTCGTGTCCGGATCCCCGGCGGGGACGTGTGCCGCCTGCGATGGCACCGCTCTGTGTCGTTACCGTGCTGGCGGGAGTCCGCGTGCGCCCACGTCCGCCGTAGGCGGGGTGTGTGCGGCGTGGAATCCCTGGACAGCGGAGCCGCACAGGGCCCGAGGTGAGTCGATGCTGCAGGGGCGGATCTAGGCGTGAACGATCTTCGGTCGAACGGCGGGCGGTCCCTGCTGACTGCCGCGCTGGTCGCTGCGGCCGCGGCGGCCGTGCTCGGGGTGCTGGGTGCGGTGCTGCCGGTCGTCGACGGCGCCGAACGCGGGCTGTCGGCCGCGCTCGCCGTGCCCATGACGGCCGTGCTGGCCGCGCTGCCGGTGGCGCTGGCGGGCGCGTTCGCCGCACGCGGACGCCCCGGCGTCGCCGTGGGTGTGCTCGTCGGCGCGGCCGCGCTCGCGCCGGGCAGGGCGGTGCTGGACCTGCAGTTCGCCGCCGACCCGTCGCGGGCTCTGCGTCCCGAGCTGTACGTGCCCACGGATCTGCAGGCCCATGAGCCAGCGATCGGACTGTGGCTGCTCGTCGCCGGGCACGTCGTCGCCGCTGTCGCCGGTCTGCTCGCCGTCCGCGCCCGCGAGGGTGCGGCGGTGGCCGAGCCCGTCTTCGGTGCGTCCGCCTCGGCAGGCGACATCTCCGGTCCCGCGGGCGACACCCCCGACGAGAACGACGGCCGGGGCGTGCCCGACGACGGGTCGACGAACCGGCTGACCGCCGTGGTGCTCGTGGCCGTCGTCGCCGCGATCGGCCTGTTGATGCAGCCGATGGTGTCCGACGACGTCTATCTCCTGGCGCAGAACGCGTTCGAGGGGCCGGTGGTCGCGATGGCCGGCTACCTGCTGCTCGCGGCCGCGCTGCCGTTGGCCGCCGCGGTCGCCGTGTCGACGAACGACCGCTCCGGCGCCGCCGGCACGCTGTACGGCCTCGCCGCGGGCGGGGCGGCCGTCGCCGTGCCCGCGGTCGTCTCGGGTCTGGCCGCCGACGTGGTCGGCGTCGACGTCGGACCGTTCGTGGCGCTGGCGGGACTGCTGGGTCTCGTGGCGGCCGCCGCGCTGCCCGCCCGCACCCGAGGCGCCGCATCCGACTCCGCCGGTGCGGCCGTGCGGCTGCCGGGCGGCACGGGAATGTCGGTGACCACCGGCGCGCTCGCCGTCGTGACCGGCGTACTGGCGGTCGTCGGCGCGCTGATGCCGCAGCTGGCCGTCGAGGCCGACCTCGCGCCTCCCGAGAGTCCTGCCCGGTGGACCTTGCTGGCCGCGGGCGTGCTCGTCGGCGTCCTCGGCCTGGTGATCGCCGCGGCGCCCGCGGTCGGGACGCGGGTCGCGGTCGGTGTCCGGCCGACGCTGTCGGTGGCGTGGGTGTCGGTGCTCGTGGCGGGCACGGCGGTGCTCGACACGGCCGTGACGGCCACCGGTTCCGCTGGCGGCATCGCCTCGCCCGGGCCCGGCGTCGTCTGGACCTGGAGCGCCATGCTGCTGGCCGCCGTGACCGCGGTGTGCTCGGTGATCACGGGCGCCGTGCAGCGCGACGCCGAACTGGACACCGACACCGGCGCCACCTCCACCACCTCCACCACCGACACCGAGGGCGCCCAGGGCGCCGCCACCCGCCCGTCGCCGGTCCTGCTCGCCTCGCTGGCCGGGACGGGACTGCTGGCCGTAGCGGCGTTCGCCTTCCCGGTCCTGACGGCGTCCGGCTACACCGCGGCCGGGTTGTGGTCGCGGCTGGGCACACCGTCGTGGGGGCTGCTCGCGGCGGTGCTGGTCGTCCTCGGCGCGCTGGCGCTGGTTCCGCGGAGCAGGCCGGCCGCGGCGGTGGGTCTGCTCGCCGGGGTGGGCGTGGTGGTGGCGCTGCGGGCCGCGGCGTTGCCGTTGATGCGCGGCGAGCTCGACGCGGCCACCGCCGGCATGGGGTTCTGGTTCGGTTTCGCCGCCCTCGTCGCCGTGGTCGTGACCGGGATGGTCGCGGCGCTCGGCGGGCCCGCGCGGCGCTGATTCGCACCGAGTTCCGACCCGGGTTCGACGCCGGGTTCTGGCGAAAAGGAAAAATCGCATTCCGGCCGGGCTCTGCCGCCCCCGGCGGCTACTGTTCGGTAACTCCTGTGTGGCGTCCGGCTGAATGCTTCAAGGCGAGGGCGATCTGCGCCACAGTCCCAGCTCAGAGCGTTTTTGGTGACCGAGTTCACCAGAGGCGGGCGCGTCGCGCCGAGGCCGGCTCGATAGGGTCGTCCCCGTCCGGCAGCACGGTTTGTGACAAGAAGTCTTTGCAAACCACAGTGGCGTGTGTCGTCAGGAGACAGAAGTAGTGGACCTCTACGAATATCAGGCGAAGGATCTCTTCGCCGCTCACGGCGTGCCGGTGCTTCCCGGCGCGTGGCGAGTACCCCGGAGGAAGCACAGGCCGCGGCTGAGCAGATCGGCGGCCAGGTCGTCGTCAAGTCGCAGGTGAAGATCGGCGGCCGTGGCAAGGCGGGCGGCGTCAAGCTGGCCGAGAACCCTGCCGAGGCCAAGGAGAAGGCCGAGGCCATCCTCGGCCTGGACATCAAGGGTCACATCACGCGGCGCGTGCTGGTGACCGAGGCGTCGGACATCGCCGAGGAGTACTACTTCTCGTTCCTGCTCGACCGCGCGAACCGCACCTTCCTCGCGATGGCCTCCGCCGAAGGCGGCGTGGAGATCGAGCAGCTGGCCGTCGAGCGCCCGGAGGCGCTGGCCCGCGTGGCCGTCGACCCCATCGAGGGCATCGACAAGGCCAAGGCCCTCGACATCCTCACCCAGGGCAACTTCCCCGAGGCCGTCAAGGACGAGGCCGCGGACGTCGTCGTCAAGCTGTGGGAGACCTTCGTGGCCGAGGACGCCACGCTGGTCGAGATCAACCCGCTGGTGCGCGACCCGCAGGACAAGATCGTCGCTCTCGACGGCAAGGTGACCCTCGACGAGAACGCCGGTTTCCGGCACCCGAACCACGAGGGCCTCGTCGACAAGGACGCCGAGGACCCGCTGGAGGCCAAGGCCAAGGCGAAGGACCTCAACTACGTCAAGCTCGACGGCCAGGTCGGCATCATCGGTAACGGTGCCGGTCTCGTGATGTCCACTCTGGACGTCGTGGCCTACGCGGGCGAGAACCACGGTGGCGTGAAGCCGGCGAACTTCCTCGACATCGGTGGCGGCGCCTCGGCCGAGGTCATGGCCGCCGGTCTGGACGTCATCCTCGGTGACCCGGACGTCAAGAGCGTGTTCGTCAACGTCTTCGGTGGCATCACCGCCTGCGACGCCGTCGCGAACGGCATCGTCGAGGCGCTGAAGATCCTGGGTGACGACGCGACCAAGCCCCTCGTTGTGCGCCTGGACGGCAACAACGTCGAGGAAGGCCGCCGCATCCTGGACGCCGCGAACCACCCGCTGGTCACCCAGGTGGACACCATGGACAACGCGGCGGACAAGGCCGCCGAGCTGGCGGCAGGAGCGTAAGAGACATGTCGATCTTCCTCGATTCCAGCAGCAAGGTCATCGTTCAGGGCATCACCGGGTCCGAGGGCACCAAGCACGCGACCAAGATGATCGCCTCCGGCACGAACATCGTCGGCGGTGTCAACGCCCGCAAGGCCGGGCAGACCGTGACCATCGCCGAGAAGGACCTCACCGTCTTCGGTTCGGTGTCCGAGGCGATGGCCGAGACCGGTGCCGACGTCAGCGTGATCTTCGTTCCGCCGAAGTTCGCCAAGGACGCGGTCATCGAAGCCATCGACGCCGAGATCCCGCTCGCGGTCGTCATCACCGAGGGCATCCCGGTGCACGACGCCGCGTACTTCTGGGCGCACGCCAAGGCCAAGGGCAACAAGACCCGGATCATCGGCCCGAACTGCCCGGGCATCATCTCGCCGGCGCAGTCCAACGCGGGCATCATCCCGGCGAACATCACCGGCGCCGGTCGCATCGGCCTCGTGTCGAAGTCGGGCACGCTGACGTACCAGATGATGTACGAGCTGCGTGACATCGGCTTCTCGACGTGCGTCGGCATCGGCGGTGACCCGATCATCGGCACCACGCACATCGACGCCCTCGAGGCGTTCCAGGCCGACCCGGAGACCGACGTCATCGTGATGATCGGTGAGATCGGCGGCGACGCCGAGGAGCGGGCCGCCGACTTCATCTCCGAGAACGTGACGAAGCCGGTCGTCGGCTACGTCGCGGGCTTCACCGCCCCGGAGGGCAAGACGATGGGCCACGCCGGCGCGATCGTCTCCGGTTCCGCGGGCACGGCGCAGGCCAAGAAGGAGGCCCTCGAGGCCGCGGGCGTGAAGGTCGGCAAGACGCCGACCGAGACCGCCGACCTGGCCAGGGAGCTGTACAAGGCTCTGTAGAGCGAGTTCTCTCAGCAGCACAGGGGCCGGGCACCGCACGCGGTGTCCGGCCCTTGGCATGCGTGGGACGGTGGCTGTGTGTCCGTACCGGTGCAGAGGTGGCGGAACCCGGCGGGCGAATCGTCCGTCTAACCGGCGGGGGTTCCCGGCGGTGCGCTAACGTCCGTGCTGTGGTCGTCGGCCGGCCGACGATCGACGGCCGGAGGCGACCCGAAACCCCGGGTGTGCACGGCAGGGCGACCAGGACCCGCCGTGTCTGCGAGCGAGAACCACGACAGGAGAACACGGATGAGCTTCCCGAGCGGTGGCCCCGGTACGGGCGGATTCCCCGGCCAGGGACCGCAGCAGCCGCAGCAGCAGGCGCAGCAGCCTCACCAGCCGCAGCAATCATTCCCGGGGCAGCCCGTGGCTCCGGCCGGCGGCGGTGGGCTGAAGCTCGGCCTGCCGCAGATCCTCTTCCTGGCGACGGCCGGGCTGGGTCTGGTCATCCTCTTCCTGGGTTTCATGAACGTCTACGTCGCGCCCGGTGGAAATGCGGGGATCTCGTTCTATGCGGGCAGTGCGGGCTGGGCGCCCGCCCTGTACTTCCTCAGCGGTCTCGTCGCCGCGTTGACGATCGTTCCGGGCGACAAGCACAAGCCCGGGGCGTGGCCCGCGCTCATCGCGATCGCCGTGACGTTCCCGTTCCTGTTCTTCACGTTCTCCGTCGACTACGACCTCGGCGCCGGCGCGATCATCGTGCTGATCGTCGGCATCATCCAGATGCTCGCGGCGGTGGCGGCGTTCCTGTTCGACGAGAACATCATCAAGCCGCCGCAGCCGAAGCCGGCACAGCCCGCGCAGCCCGGCCCGTACGGCCAGCCGGGCCCGGGCGGCTACCCGGGCCAGCACTCCGGGCCGCAGTCGGGTGGGTTCGCGCAGCAGGGCCAGCCGCCGCAGCCGGTGAACCCACACGCGCAGCCGACGGCGTACGCACCGCAGCAGGGCCAGTTCTTCCAGCCGCAGCAGGACCCGAGCCAGACCCAGGGTCAGCAGGCGCAGGGCCAGCAGGGTGGCCAGCAGGGCCAGCTGGGCGAGCCGGGCCAGGGGCCGCAGCAGGGAGCGTGACCGTCCGCCGGCACCAGCGGCGCCGGTCCGACTACCACAGATAGACAGCGCGCACGCGGCGTCCACGGCCGAACACCGGCTGTGGACGCCGCGTGCGTTGTAGGGCCGGTTGTTCGGCCGGTGTGAGGGAACCCGGTCGGGCGAACGTGATTCTCGTCAGAGGGTGGCGCGCGGCGTGGCGCCTGCTGGGGTGCGACACCGTTTGCGATGGTCGAGGGCATGAGCCTGCTCGACTCCTCCGGCCGTTCCGCGTCCGCGGACGGCGAGTCGGTGCCTGGTTCGTCCCCGTCGCCGTCCCGTTCCACCTGGGTACGGGCGTTGTCGACGGCCGCGTTGGCGCCGCTGCTCACCGGATTCCTCGTCACGGCGGCGCTGCTCACGGCGGTCCTCGCGATCGCGACGACCTCGCATTTCGCCACGGCCACGGTGTTCGCGACGGCCGGACCGCTGTGGCTCGCGGCGTACCAGGTTCCGCTGGACATCGGGGGACAGCCGCTCGGCGTGCTTCCTCTCGTGCCGACGATCGCGGTGGTCGTCGGTGTCGCCCGCACCGCGCGGAGCGGGGCGCAGCGTCTCGGGCTCACGACGTGGGATCGGGTGCCGGTGCTGATCGGCGTCATCGCGGGCGCCCACGCCCTGGCCGGCGGCGTCCTCGCGCTGGTGACGGCCGACGAGCACATCACGGTCGACCCGCTGTCGGCCGTGTTCGTGCCCGCGCTCGTGGCGACGCTGGCCGCGACGGTCGGGCTGGCGAAACCCTGCGGTCTGACCACCGAGATCGCGCGCTACCTCGACCCGATCGCCATCCGGGGCCTGCGCGCGGGCGCGCTCGGCATCGCCGGCCTGCTGGCCGCGGGCGGATTGGTCGTGACCCTGGCGACCGGGTTGTCGGTGCCGACGATCGGCACGCTGTTCGACGAGGTCGCCCCCGGTGTGGGCAGCGGCGTCGGACTCCTGCTGTTGTCGCTGGTGTACGTGCCGAACGCGGTGGTGCTGGGGCTCGGCTTCGTGACCGGTCCCGGCGTCGAGCTGGGCGCCGTCGGCGTGGGTCCGTTCACGTTCACCGGCGGCGGCGTTCCGCCGTTCCCGCTGCTCGGCGCGCTGCCCGCCGAGCACGCGCCGTGGTGGCCGGTGCTGCTCGTGTTGCCCGCGGCGGTCGGTGCGCTCGTCGGCTGGACCCTGCGGACGTGCCACGACGACCCGCGGACCCGGCTGCGCATCGTCGGCGTCGCCGGCGCGACGGTCGGTTTCGCCGCGGTGGTGGCCGGTTTCCTCGCCGGCGGACGGCTGGCCTCGGGCCCGTTCGACCCGGTCGGCATCCCGCTCGGCTTCGTCTCGATCGCCGCGTTCCTGTGGATCGCCGTGCCGGGCGCGCTCGTCGCCTGGTTCGCCGCGCCCGCCCCCAACCCGCGCCCGCCACCGAGGAGCCAGCCGAGCCCGAGGCCGACGAGGCCGACGAGGACAGCGAGGTCGACCCGGACGAGGCCGACGAAGACGACCCGGACGAGGCCGACGGCGCGGAAGGCGACGAGGCCGAGTCCGATGTCGACGACGAAATGGACCTCGACGAAGAAGAAGCCGAAGACAGCCTCGAAGGCGAAGAAGCCGAAGAAGACGACGAAGACGAGTCGGACGAGGAGAACGAGAACAGCGAAGCAGAAGAGGCCGAACTAGACGAGGCCGACGAGCCGGACGACGAACTCGACGCCGACGAGCACGACGAGGCCGACCTCGACGACGACGACGCCGACGACGAGCTCGACGGCGAGCGGGGCGGTGACTCGGCCCACGACGAGGCCGGCGCGAAGCCCATGACGAACCCCACGACGCGGGGGAATCCGCTGATGACGACCGGGACCAGGGCGAACGTGCGGACCGTCACTGAGTCCTCGGCGGGTGGCGGCGCGCGCCGGCGTTAGGGTGTGGGGCACCAGGTCATGCGATGTGCGCAACCGTGTGCACCACTCGGCTAGGAGAGCGTTCTGGGTACCAGGTTGGAGTTGCCGACGCCGGCGAAACTCGTCGTTCTCGCCTCGGGCTCCGGAACCCTGTTGCAGGCGGTCCTCGATGCTGCTGCCGCGCCGGACTTCCCTGCCACCGTCGTGGCCGTGGGCACCGATCGCGCGGGCATCGCGGCGCTGAAGCGCGCCGAGGCCGCCGGCGTTCCCCATTTCACGGTGCGCACCACCGACCACGCCGACCGCGCTGCGTGGGACGGCGCGTTGCGGGACGCCGTCGCCGCCCACGAACCCGATCTCGTCGTATCGGCGGGTTTCATGAAGCTGCTGGGGCCTGCGTTCCTCGAGGCCTTCGGGAACCGGGTGATCAACACGCATCCCGCGTTGTTGCCCGCGTTCCCCGGAATGCACGCGGTCGCGGACGCGCTGGAGGCCGGGGTCAAGGTCACCGGGTCGACGGTGCATTTCGTCGACACCGGTGTGGACACCGGGCCGATCATCGCGCAGGAGCCGGTGGTCGTGGACCCGGATGACGACGAGTCGAGCCTCCACGAGCGGATCAAGGTGGCCGAACGCCGGCTGCTCGTGGATGTGATCGCGAACCTGGCGCGTGCGGGGTGCACGTTGGACGGACGAAAGGTGAGGTTGTCGTGAGCGAGCGGACTCCTGGGGCCGGGCAGCGCCCGATTCGGCGGGCGCTGATCGGGGTGTCGGACAAGGCCGGGCTGCTCGAACTCGGCACCGGGCTGCACGCCGCCGGGGTGGAGATCGTGTCCACCGGCGGCACCGCGAAGGTCCTCGCGGACGCGGGTGTGCCGGTGACGAAGGTCGAGGAGGTCACCGGGTTCCCGGAGTCGTTCGACGGCCGGGTCAAGACGTTGCACCCGCGCGTGCACGCGGGGCTGCTGGCCGACCGTGGCAGGGCCGAGCACGAGGCCCAGCTCGCCTCGCTCGACATCGCGCCGTTCGATCTGCTCGTGGTGAACCTGTACCCGTTCGAGAAGACCGTGGCGTCGGGGGCGAGCCCCGAGACTGCGTCGAGAACATCGACATCGGCGGTCCCGCGATGGTGCGCGCCGCCGCGAAGAACCACGGCAGCGTCGGGGTGGTCGTCGACCCGTCGAACTACGAGTGGGTGCTCGAGCGCGTGCGGTCGGGCGGGTTCACGTTCGCCGAGCGCACCCGGCTCGCCGCGCGGGCGTACGCCCACACCGCGTCGTACGACACGGCCGTGGCGGCATGGTTCGCCGGTTCGTACGCCCCGGCCGACGAGTCGGGCTTCGCCGATTTCGCCGGCGCCACGTGGGAACGCGGTGACGTGCTGCGGTACGGCGAGAACCCGCACCAGACGGCCGCGATGTACCGGACTCCCGGCGCGGGCGGTATCGCGCACGCCGAGCAGCTGCACGGCAAGGCCATGTCGTACAACAACTATGTCGACACCGACGCCGCGCGCCGGGCCGCCGCCGACTTCGACGAGCCCGCGGTCGCGATCATCAAGCACGCCAACCCGTGCGGCATCGCCCTCGGCGACGACATCGCCGAGGCGCACCGCAAGGCGCACGCATGCGATCCGGTGTCGGCGTTCGGTGGGGTGATCGCGGCCAACCGTCCGGTGTCGTTGGCGATGGCCGAGCAGATCGCCGACGTGTTCACCGAGGTCGTGTTGGCGCCGGCGTTCGACGACGACGCCCTCGAGGTGCTGACCCGCAAGAAGAACGTGCGCCTGCTGACCCTGCCCGAACCGGTCACCTCCGACGTCGAACTGCGGCCCATCTCGGGCGGCATGCTGATGCAGAGCGTGGACCGGATCGACGCCGAGGGCGACGATCCCGCCGACTGGACGCTCGCCACGGGCGAGGCCGCCGACGAGCAGACCCTCGCCGACCTGCGGTTCGCGTGGCGGTCGATCCGCGCCGTGAAGTCGAACGCGATCCTGCTGGCGCACGACCGCGCTACCGTCGGGGTCGGCATGGGCCAGGTCAACCGGGTCGACTCGTCGCGGTTGGCCGTGCAGCGCGCTGCCGAGCGGGCACAGGGTTCGGTCGCCGCGTCGGATGCGTTCTTCCCGTTCCCCGACGGCCTGCAGGTGCTCCTCGACGCGGGGGTGCGCGCGGTCGTCCAGCCCGGTGGTTCGGTGCGGGACGCCGAGGTCGTCGCCGCCGCCGAGGCCGCGGGCGTGACCCTCTACCTCACCGGGACGCGCCACTTCGCCCACTGAGTCTCTACCGCAGTAGGCCCCGATGTCCGACCATTTCGGACATCGGGGCTTTTTCGTTCCATAGCGCACTTTCCGGAGATCAGGGTCGCGTGTGGACACTCGTCCTGTCGGCGGTCTCCGGTGGTTGCGGTCCCCTCGATGGGGGATTCGCGATGCTGCCCGGGGCCTCGTCCGTGGCGCGGATTCGCCCCGTGGCGGCCACCCGGGGCGCGGCGATTGCCCCGGCCGTGGGGTCGGACCCGGGTGGCGTGTCCGGCAGTCGGATCTGCTTTTCAAGCACGTGTTTGAATACTCTGTGTACCCCGACGAAAATCACCGACCACGGCCACCTGTGACGACGATGTCCACATGCCGTTCTTCCCGGTTCTGGTGATCGCACCGTCACTGTACGTGGAAACTCGTGGGTACGGCGGTTTTAACCGAACATGCGGGTGGTTCGGTGCATGTCTTGCGGTGACTCCGCCCCGTGGTCCCAACCTTGTTCGTTGCTTCTTTCCGCCTGGAAACAAGTCGTTCAGTCACCGGTAACGCGTGGCACGGGGGCTGCGAAGCGAACCCTGTGAAGGAGTCCCCATCGGGTCGATGATCGGATTCGGAACGGTTTTGATCGATTCTGCCGTGCCGTTTCGTCGATTTCCCGTGGGCGTGAGAAAAGGGGTTACCATTCGTGTCTGAGGCAACGTCGGATGCTGCCGTCGGCAGCAGAGTGTGTTCGAACGGGGCGGTACTTCCGGCTCGGAACGGTTCCGCCGCCCCGACTGTTCCGTTCCGGCCGGTAGGGCCGGCAGGAACCGCGTCGGCCGGAACGGCGGGCACGGTATTGCCGCGGCTGCACCGGTTCTTCGAGGCCACGGTGGACCGGTCTCCGGACCGGGTGGCCGTCGAGGACGGGCCGGTCCGGGTGACGTACCGGCAGCTCGATGCCAGGGCCAACCGCATCGCGCACCACCTGCGGGAGCGCGGCGTCGTGGCGGGGAGCCGGGTCGGCGTGTGGCTCGATCGCTGCGTCGACGCGTACGCCTGCGTGCTCGGTGTGCTGAAGGCGGGCGCGGCGTTCGTGCCGATCGATCCGGCGGCGCCGCCGGACCGGGTGGCCTACATCGCCGACGACGCCGACCTCGCAGCGCTGATCACCTCCGCGGCGCTGGCAGGCACGGTCGTGCTGCCCCGGCGGCCGGTGGTGGCGATCGACGGCGCGGATCAGGGGATCGAGGACCGGCCCGGCACGCGACCGGACAACTCCGGAGCAGACAGCTCCGGTGCCGACAGCCCCGGCGAGGTGGGCGACCCGGCGGCCTACGTGATGTACACGTCCGGCTCCACGGGACGGCCGAAGGGCGTCGAGATCGCGCAGTCGAGCATCTGCAACTTCGTCGCCGTGGTGCCCGCGATCTACGACGTGCGCCCCACCGACCGGGTGTACCAGGGCATGACGTTGTCGTTCGACTTCTCCATCGAGGAGATTTGGCCGACCTGGGCCGTCGGCGCGACCCTCGTCGTCGGCCCCACCGATTCGGGCCGGTTCGGCGACGAGCTGGCGGACTTCCTCGACGAGTCGGCGGTGACGGTGCTGTATTGCGTGCCGACGCTCCTGGCCACGATCGACCGGGAACTGCCGACCGTGCGGACCGTGCTGGTGGGCGGCGAGGCCTGTCCCGCCGAGCTCGTCGAACGGTGGAGCACGCCGCACCGGCGCATGCTCAACACCTACGGCCCCACCGAGACCACCGTCACGGCCCTGTGGAGCGAGTTGCTGCCCGGCCGGACGGTCACGGTCGGCCGGCCGCTGCCGACCTACACGGTGGCGTTGCTCGACGAGAACCTGCGCGAGGTTCCACGCGGCGACATCGGAGAGATCTGTATCGGAGGTCCCGGCGTGGCCCGCGGCTACGTGGGGATGCCGGAACAGACGGCGGACCGGTTCGTGTCCCACGAGCTGGCTCCGGCGGGCGGCCGGCTGTACCGCACCGGGGACCTGGGCCGGATGACCTCCGACGGCGAGATCGAGTATCTCGGGCGGGCGGACGCGAGGTGAAGGTGCGCGGACACCGCGTCGACCTCGGCGAGATCGAGAGCCTGCTGCTCGAGGACCCGGAGGTGGCGGCAGCGCCGTGACCCTGACCGGGACCGGCGCGGGAACTCCGGAACTCGCGGCCTACGTGACGCTCCGCCGCGGCCGGGTCGCCGACACCGACGGCAAGGTCGACCCCGGCGCCAACGGAAGCGCCGACGGTCGGGTCGACCCCGGCACCAACGGCAGTACCAAGCCCGCGGCCCGTGCCGCGTCGCCCGAGCTGGTGGCCCGGCTGCGCCGCGCGCTGCAGAACCGGGTGCCCGACTACATGGTCCCGGCGTCGTTGGACGTGCTGGCCGAGCTGCCGACGATGCCGAGCGGCAAGATCGACCGCCCGCGTCTGCCGCCACCGCGCGGCGCGCGCCTGCGGAGCGGCGGTTCCACGATCGTCGCGCCCGGCACCGAGTTCGAACGACGGGTCGCCGCGGTGTGGTCCGACGTGCTGGGGGTTCCGACCGACCAGCTGTCGACCGACGCGGACTTCTTCACCGACCTCGGCGGCCACTCGTTGCTGGCGGCGCGCACCGTGTCGGTGCTGCGCGAACGCGGCATCGGCGACGGGCCCGCGGTGCGCGATCTCTACGCGCACCCGACGATCCACGCGCTCGCGCACCACCTGAGCACGCCCCGCGCGCGGGGTGCGACGGTCGCCGCGGTGGCGGCCGGCCCCGGCCCCATGCGCCGCGGGTCGCGCCGTTGGCGCCGCGCCGCGCCGCTGCTCCGGATCCCCACCGGACTCGCGCAGGCGGCGTTCCTGCTGCTGCTCGTCGCGCTCGGGGCGCTGCCCGTGGCGCTGGTCTACGCCTCGTTCGGTGGCGCGGTCGCCGTGTCGGCCGCGCTCGGCCCGCTCGCCTTGGCCGGGCTCACGTCGTACTTCACGATGCGCTGGGTGCTGCCGCCGGTGCTGGTGCGGTTGTTGTCGGTGGGTCTGCGGCCGGGCCGGTACCGGTTGTGGGGCTGGACGTATCTGCGGCTGTGGGCGTTGGACGTGGTGCTGACGGTCGCACCGCTGCGGGTTCTCGCGGGGTCCGCCCTGATGGGGCCGTACCTGAGGCTGCTCGGCGCCCGGATCGGCCGCCGCACCCATCTGGGCAGCGGCATGGTGTCGGCGCCCGCGCTGGTGTCGATCGCCGACGACGCCACGGTCGGGTACGACGCGGGCCTGCGCCCCTGGATCGTCGAACACGAATGGGTCGTCGTCGCCCCGGTCGTCGTGGGCGAGGGCGCGTTCGTCGGGGCGTCGGCGGTGCTCGAACCCGGCACGCGGGTGCGCCGCCGGGGCGGCGTCGCCGAACACACGGTGCTGACCCGCAACCAGCACGTGCCGGAGGGACGCTGGTGGGGTGGTTCGCCCGCACGACCGCTCGACGGGCCCGACCCGGTGGTCGCGGAGATCCAGGAGCTGCCCGCGGTGCCCGGCTGGAGTCGGTGGGACCTCGCGCGCAGCGTGGCCGGTCTGGCCGCCCTCGAGCTGACGATGATCGCGATGGTCACCCCTGCGGTCGTTCTGGTCTGGACCATGCTGCTGCTCGGTGGGGTGGGTGCCGGTCTGGTCGCCGCAGCTCTGTCCGGACCGGTGTTCGTGGTGACCGTGTGCGCGGCGGTGGGCGTGCTGCGTCCGCTCGTGCTGCCCCGGATCCCGTTGGGAACCCACCCGGCGCGCTCGTCGCTGGGGATTCGGAAATGGATGGCCGACACCCTGCTCGAGCTGAGTCTGACGTTGACCAACTCGCTGTACTCGACGCTGTACACGGTGCCGTGGCTGCGGTTCCTCGGTGCCCGGATCGGCCGTGGGGCGGAGGTGTCCACCATTGCGCACATCGACCCCGAGCTGCTCGTTCTGCGGGACGGGAGCTTCGTGGCCGACATGGCCTCGGTCGGCGCGGCCACCTTCCACCGGGGCTACCTGAACTTCACCCCGACCGAGATCGGGCGGCGCTCGTTCGTCGGCAACGCGGCGTACGTCCCGGCGGGCACCCGAACCGGTTCCGGCTCGCTCGTCGGCGTGCTCACGGTCCCGCCCCCTGCGGGCGTGCCCGACGGAACGTCGTGGCTGGGCGCCCCGGCGATGCACCTGCCCCGCCGCCAGGACAGCGGCGACTACCCCGAACGGGAGACGTTCCACCCTCCGCGGCGCCGGGTCGCCGAACGGCTGGCGATCGAGTTCGTGCGGGTCACCGCGCCCGCCTCGATCCTCGCGGTGTCGCTGTATCTGGTGCTGTTGACCCTGTCCGAGGTCGCGAGCGCCACCACCGCGCCGGTCACGGCGCTGGCCGCGCCGCTGGTGTTCGCCGGCGGGTCCCTGGCCGTGTACCTGACGGTCGTGCTGGCCAAATGGGCCGTCGTGGGCCGGTACCGGCCTCGGCGCGAGCCCCTGTGGAGCCGGTTCGTGCGGCGCACCGAACTCGTCACCGGACTGTACGAGGCGGCCGCGGTCCCGGCGCTGCTCGGCGTGCTGGCCGGCACTCCCTGGTTGCCGCCCGCGCTGCGGCTGCTGGGCGCGCGCATCGGCTGGGGTGCATGGCTGGGCACGACCTACCTCACCGAGTTCGACCTGGTGCACGTGCGGATCGGCGCGGGGGCGAGCGTCGGCGAACGCTCCGTCGTGCTCTACGACGCCACCGTCGAGGACGGGGCGGCGCTCGGGCCGCTGTCGCTGGTGATGAAGGGGGAGCGGCTCACGCGGCACAGCCGGTGGATCGGCATCCCGGCGCAGAGCGATCCGCTTCCGGTCGGGGAGACGTGATGTCCTCCCGACCGCTGGCGCTCGTGTATCGCGGTCCCGCGAGCCGGCCGGTGGGGTGCGCCGAAGCGGTCGCCGAGGTGTTGGCCCGCAACCGCCGCGGGTTCGACGTCCGCTACGTGGGGCCGCGCGAAGGGCTGACCCTGCGCACGGATGTGCTGACCGCGGCCACGGTGTACGCCCAGCCCGGCGGCGGAACACTGCGCCACGGCTACCGCGTGATGGCGCGGCACCGCGCCCGGATCCGGTCCTACGTGGCGGCGGGCGGGAACTACCTCGGTTTCTGCCTCGGGGGCTATCTCGCCGGGGCCACCCCGGGTTTCGGGTTGCTGCCGGGCGACACCGACCAGTACATCGCCACGCCAGGGGCGACCGTGACGACCTCAGGGGACACGATCGTCGACGTGCACTGGGGACATCGCACCCGTGCCGTGTTCTTCCAGGACGGTCCCGTGTTCCAGCTGTCCGGACCGCACGCCGACGGCACGGGCGCCGACGGTGCCTCCGGTGACGGTGCGGCCGGTGTCACGATCCTCGCCCGCTATCCCAATCGGCAGATCGCGGCACTGGTCACGGATTTCGGGGCGGGACGGGTCGGGGTGGTCGGCCCGCACCCCGAGGCACCGCCCGACTGGTACGCCGACGCGGGCCTGCCCTGGCCGGGGAGCACGGCGACCGACCTGGTCGACGACCTGATCGAGCAACTGCTGAATCGACGTGGGAGCGGAGGACACGGGTGAACACGCATCTGATGGTCTCGGACGCCGAGCACTTCCGGATCGACTACGAGATCAACCCGTACATGGACACGGGCATCCAACCGGACGCCGTCGCGGCGGTCGCCGAGCACGACACGATCGTCGAGGCCCATCGCAGGGCGGGGCGCACGGTGGAGCGGATGCCGTCGGACCCCGGCTGCCCCGACATGGTGTTCACCGCCAACGCGGCACTCGTGCGCCGCGGCCGGGCCGTCCTCGGGCGTCCGCCCGCGCCGCGGGCGGACGAGATGGCGCACTACCGCCGGTGGCTCGAGGGCCGTGGGATCGAGGTGCTCGACGCGCCGTACGCGTTCAGCGGTCAGGGCGACGCGTTGCCGTGCGGCGAGATCCTGCTCGCCGGGTACGGCTGGCGCACGGACCCGCGGATGCACGAGTTCCTGGGCGAGCGGCTCGGTTACGACGTCGTGCCGCTGCGCACGGTCGACCGCCGCTGGTACGACCTCGACCTCGCCGTCGCCGTCATCGGCAACCCGCACACGCTGGCCTGGTGCCCCGAGGCGCTGGACCGGCCGAGCAGGCGGCGCATCCGGAACCTCGGCCTCGAGCTCATCGAGGTCTCCGTCGACGAGGCCGAGCGGTTCGCGCTCAACCTCATCAGCGACGGGGACACCGTCACCATGACCGAGGGGGCACCACGGTTGGCGGCGACGCTTCGCGGTCGCGGGCTGCGGGTCGTCGAACTGCCGACCACGGAGCTGGCCAAGGGCGGCGGCGGGGTCCGTTGCACGGCACTGACCCTCGAGTGAGAGCCGGCGTCCCATGGGTATCCGTGCGAGGTCGCGAGCTCCGTCCCTGTCGGGTCCGCCGACCGGGACGGAGCGGCTGATCGGTGTCGACGCGACCCGGGGTGTTGCCGTGCTCGGCATGATGGCCGTGCACGCGCTGTACATCGTGGACGGAGACGGCGAACCGACCTGGTGGTACTCGATCCTGTCCGGCCGCGCCGCCGCCACCTTCGCCGTGCTGGCCGGGGTGGGCATCGCGTTCACCACGCGCCGGGATCAGGTGCCGCGCGCGCGATGGCGGCCGGTCGCGGCTTCGCTGGCCACTCGCGCCCTGCTGGTCGGTCTCCTGGGGCTGGCGCTCGGCTACACCGACAGCGGCATGGCCGTGGTGATCCTGCCGTTCTACGCGGTGCTGTTCCTGTTGGCGATTCCGTTGGTGCTGCTGAGCACCCGGTGGCTGCTCGTCACCGGCGGCGTGGTCGCCGTGGTGATCCCCGTGGTCGGTCATCTGGTCCGGGACGCACTGCCCGCGCCGCGCTACGTCAATCCGTCGTTCGGTTCCGTGGTCGACGACCCGCTCGGCCTGCTGGCCGAACTGGCGGTCACCGGTGTCTACCCGGCCCTGCCCTGGGTGACCTATCTGTGCGCCGGGCTCGTCCTCGGCCGGCTCCGGCTGTCGTCTCCACGGGTCGACGCGTGGCTGATGGGTGCAGGCGTGGCGCTCGCGGTGGCCGCCTCGGCGTTGTCGGCGTTGCTGCTCGGCCCGCTCGGCGGCCTTGACCACCTCGTCGCGGCCGACGGGCCCGACGTCGTCGACAGCGTGCTGGACTTCGGCGCCTCCGGCACGACGCCCACGACGAGTTGGTGGTGGCTGGCCACCGACGCCCGGCATGCGAGCACGCCGTTGGACCTGCTGCACACCACCGGAACGGCCACGGCCCTGCTCGGTGCGCTGTTGCTGCTCACCAACGGCACGAGGGCGAGGTCCGGGTCGGTGGGTGGGGCTGTCGTGGGGGTCGCTGTGGGGGTTGCTGTGGGGGTTGCCGTCCGCCGTCTGGTGGGGCCGCTCGCCGCGGTCGGGTCGCTCACGTTGACCGTGTACACGGCCCACATCGTCTTCCTGAACTCGCCGCTCGATCGGTTCGGCGCGGTGGCCGGGTTCCTGGTGCAGGTCGTCGTCGCCGTCGGGTTCGCCCTGGTCTGGCGCCGCTTCGTGGGCCGGGGTCCGCTCGAATGGGCGGTGACGTGGCTGGCCGGGCGGGCCGGTGCGGCGGCCGGCCGCCCGTTCCTGCCGGGTCGTCCGCGCCGGACGGGGCGCTCCACCCACTCTGCTTGACACGATCTTCGAACTCGTGTTCTATGAGAAGTCCATCGAACGTGAGTTCGAGCAGGGGGTGGTCCGGGCAGGGGTGCGTGGGCCCGTGTGAGGGGCCCTGTGCGTGAAGACCTGTGTGCGTGAAAGGGGGTGTGGCGATGACCGCTGTCCAGGAGACGGCTGTTCGGGAGACGGTGGCCCGGTTGGCGGCGTTGCCGGGGGTCGGCACGGCGGGGCGCGAGATCGGTGGCGAGGCCGATGGCGAGGTCGACGGCGGCGGGCTCGGCGCGGCCGAGCGCGGTGGCGTGGGGGACGGGGTGCTGCCGGTCGCCCGGCCGTTGGCGGATCTGTTGCCGTGGGGCGGATTGCGCCGCGGCAGCACGGTGTCGGTCAGCGGTTCGACGAGCGTGCTGTTGGCCCTGCTGGCCGAGGCGACGGCACACGGTTCGTGGGCGGCCGCGGTCGGCATGCCCCGACTGGGCGTGGTCGCGGCGCAGGAGATCGGCGTCGAGATCCGCCGGCTCGCGTTGGTTCCGCGTCCCGGCGGCGACGTCGCGGCGGTGACGGCCGCCCTGTTCGACGGAATGGACCTCGTCGTCCTGCCCGCGGGCACGGCGCGGGGCTCGCGCGGGGCACCGGACCCGGGCCTGGCGCGCCGGTTGTCGGCGCGCGCCCGCAACCGCGGTGCGGTGCTGCTGACGTTCGGCTCGTGGCCGGGCGCCGAGGTGGAACTGCGCGGTCGTCCAGCCCAGTGGTCCGGCGTCGACGACGGATACGGCCTGCTGACGCGGCGGGAGGTCGTCATCGAGGCCACGGGACGGCGCGGGGCCGCCCGGCCGAGACGCACCACGGTGGCCCTGCCCGGACCGTCGGGCCGGCTCGAACCGATCGACCGGGGCGGCGGGGTCGGCGGGGTCGGTGAACCCGGCGGCTCCCTGCGGGAGGTGCGGGCGGGATGAGCCGGGAGTACACACCGGTGCGGATGCTCGTGCTGTGGTGCCCGGACTGGCCGGTCGTCGCGGCCGCGGCCGAGGCGGGGCTGCCCGTCGACGAACCCGCGGCGGTGCTGCACGCGAACCGCGTCGTCGCCTGCTCCGCGGTGGCCCGCACGGCAGGGGTGCGGCGCGGCATGCGCGACGGGAGGCGCAGTACCGCTGCCCCGAGCTCGCCGTGCTCGCCGACGACCCGGACCGCGACGCCCGGTTCTTCGAATCCGTCGCCATGGCGGTCGAGGAACTGGTCGTCGGCCTCGAGGTGGTCCGCCCCGGCCTCGTGGCGGTCCCCGTCGCCGGTGCCGCACGCTACTTCGGCGGCGAACACCCGCTGCTGGAACGGCTCGTCGACCACGTGTCCGTCCACACGGGAGCCGAATGTCAGGTCGGCATCGCCGAGGGGCTGTTCGCCGCGACGCTGGCCGCGCACCGCTCGGCGCTCGTCCCCGAAGGGGCGGCACCGGAGTTCCTGGCGGCGCTGGACGTCGGCGAGCTCGACCAACCCGGCAGCGACCGGGGCGGACTGGTCGACCTGCTGCGCCGTCTGGGGCTCCGCACCCTCGGTGACGTCGCCGCTCTCGCCGAACGCGACGTGCTCGCCCGCTTCGGGGCCGACGGGCTCATCGCCCATCGACTGGCCGGCGGACGGGACGAACGGCCGCCCGACCGGCGCCGCCCCGCCCCCGACCTCGCCGTCACCGAACAGTGCGACCCACCGCTCGACCGGATCGACGCCGCCGCGTTCCTCGCGCGCACGGTCGCGCACCGGTTCCACGCCGGACTGGCGACGCGCGGACTCGCCTGCACCCGGCTGGGCATCCACGCCACCACCGAAGCAGGCGAGGAACTCGGCCGCAGTTGGCGCTGCGCCGAACCCCTCGCCCCCGACGGCATCGCCGACCGGGTCCGCTGGCAGTTCGAAGGATGGCTCACCCGCGGCGCCAGGAGAGGCGGCGGGCCGAGCGCCGGGGTGATCCGGCTCCGGCTCGAGCCCGAGGAGACGGTCGAGGGCAGCGCACTGCAACTCGGCCTGTGGGCGGGTGGCTCGGGCGCGAACACACCCCGGAGGCGGACAAGGCCGCCCGCGCGCTGGTGCACGTCCAAGGACTGCTCGGCCCCGACGGCGTCCACACGGCCGTGCTCGGCGGTGGCCGCGGCCCCGTCGAACAGGTGCGATACGTGCCCTGGGGCGACCGGACCCCGGAGGAGGACCGGCGGCCGTGGCCCGAACGACTGCCCGGCCCGTCCCCGGCCACGGTCCTCGACCCGCCTCCGCCGGCCACCGTCCGCGACGCGCACGGGACGGCGGTCGATGTCACCGCACGGAACCGACTGACGGCACGTCCGGCGACCGTCGCGTTCGGACCGGACGGCACCGACCGCGACGTGCGCGACGTGCACGACTGGGCCGGCCCGTGGCCCGTCACCGCACGATGGTGGGACCCCGACGGCCCCGGCAGACGGGTCCGGCTGCAGGTCGTGCTCGCCGAGACCGCCGAGCACGCATCCACCGCACTGCTCCTGTGCTGGCAGGACGGCGACCGCGACAGTCACACCACAGACCGTCCGACATGGACCGTCGAGGGGGTGTACGACTGATGGGCTGGAACAACCCACCGGTCCCGTGGCGGGAACTCGAACGCACCCTGTCCGGCCGCGACGCCCCCGACCCGAGCAACACCACGAACAGCGGCACGAACGGCGGGGACGGCAACGACAGTCCGGCGTGGGGCCGCAAACGGGAGAAGTACGCCAAACCGCCGGACCTGCGCCCACCCGGCTCCGACGACACCGGGGCGGGCCGCCGGGTGCCGTACGCCGAACTGCACTGCCACTCCAACTTCAGCTTCCTCGACGGCACGAGCCACCCGGAGGAACTGGTCGAGGAGGCGGCACGCCTCGAACTCGACGCCATCGCGCTCACCGACCACGACGGCATGTACGGCGCGGCCCGCTTCGCCGAGGCCGCCGACGAGGTCGGCATGCGCACCGTGTTCGGGGCCGAACTGAGCCTCGGGATGTCCACGCCGGCCGCCGGGATCGCCGACCCCGACGGCGAACACCTGCTGCTGCTCGCCAAGGGACAGGACGGGTACACGAGCCTGTGCCGCGCCATCACCGCGGGCCAACTGCGCGGCCACGACCGCGACCTCCCGAAACAGGACCGGGCGGAGAAGGGTCGGCCCGTGTACGACCTCGACGAGATCGTCGACGAGGTCGCCGGCCGGTGCGCCGTCCTCACCGGCTGCCGCAAGGGCTCCGTCCGACGCGCACTCGCCGAAGGGGGCCCGGACGCCGCGGAGGACGCGCTGCGCGCGCTGATCGACCGGTTCGGCCGCGCCGACGTCCACGTCGAACTCGTCGACCACGGCCGGCCCGGCGACAGCAGGGACAACGACCACCTCGCCGCCCTCGCGGCGAAACTGGGACTGCACACGGTGGCCACGGGGGCCGTGCACTACGCGCGGCCGAGTCAGGCCCCTGTCGCGCAGGCGGTGTCGGCGATCCGGGCCCGGCGCAGCCTCGACGAGATGGAGGGCTGGCTGGCCTCCTCCGGCGCGGCGCACCTGCGGTCGGGCGTCGAGATGCAGGCCCGGTTCGCCCGCTACCCCGGCGCGGTGCAACGGGCCGCGCTGCTCGCCGAACGGTACGCCTTCCCGCTGGAGATCCTCGCGCCGTCGCTGCCGCCGTACGCGGTGCCCGACGGCCACGACGAGGCGAGCTACCTGCGCGAACTGACCTACCGGAACGCCGAGCGGTACTACGGAACCCGGAAGCAGAGCGCCGAGTCCGCCGCGGCCTACGCCCAGCTCGACCACGAACTCGACATCATCGAGAAACTCGGCTTCCCCGGCTACTTCCTGATCGTCTGGGACATCGTCCGGTTCTGCCGCGACCGCGACATCCTGTGCCAGGGCAGAGGATCCGCCGCGAACTCCGCGGTCTGCTACGCGCTCGGCATCACACGCGTCGACCCGATCAAATGGCGACTGCTGTTCGAACGTTTCCTGGCCCCCGACCGGGACGGCTACCCGGACATCGACCTCGACATCGAGTCCGACCGGCGCGAGGAGGTGATCCAGTACGTCTACGCCAAGCACGGCAGGTTGCGCACCGCGTTGGTCGCCAACGTCATCACCTACCGCGCGCGGTCGGCGGTGCGCGACGCGGCCAAGGCGCTCGGGCACTCACCGGGTCAACAGGACGCGTGGAGCAAACAGATCGACCACTGGGGGCCGCTGCGGCAACTGCGGCACCAGTCCGACCACGACATCCCGCACGCCGTGCTCGACGTGGCGGGCGCACTCGAGGACTTCCCCCGGCACCTGGGCATCCACCCGGGCGGGATGGTCATCTGCGATCGTCCGGTCAGCGAGGTCGTCCCCGTCGAATGGGCGCGGATGGCCGACCGCAGCGTGCTGCAGTGGGAGAAGGACGACTGCGCCTGGGCCGGGCTCGTCAAGTTCGACCTGCTCGGGCTCGGCATGCTCTCGGCGCTGCACTACATGCGCGACATGGTGCGCGACCACAAAGGAATCGAGGTCGACCTCGACGACCTGCCCCTCGACGACGAGAACGTCTACGCGATGCTGCGCCGCGCCGACGCGATCGGCGTGTTCCAGGTGGAGAGCCGTGCGCAGTTGGCGACCCTGCCGCGGCTGGCGCCGAAACAGTTCTACGACCTGGCCATCGAGGTGGCGCTGATCCGGCCCGGTCCCATCCAGGGCGGCTCGGTGCACCCCTACATCCGCCGCGCCAACGGGAAGGAGAAGTGGCGGCACGAGCATCCGCTGATGGCGGGCGCGCTCGGCCGGACCTACGGGGTCCCGCTGTTCCAGGAACAGATGATGCAACTCGCCCTCGACGTCGCCGGGTTCACCGCGGCCGAGGCCGACCAGCTGCGGCACGCCATGGGATCGAAACGCTCGGGCCGCAAGATGGAACGGCTCCGCACACGGTTCCTCGACGGCGCGGCCCGGCGCGGGGTCGACGCCGACACGGCCGCGCGCATCTTCGAGAAGATGTACGCCTTCTCCCACTTCGGTTTCCCGGAGAGCCACGCGCTGAGCTTCGCCTACGTGGTCTTCGCCAGCGCCTACTTCAAGCACTACCACCCGGACGCCTTCTGCGCGGGACTGCTGCGGGCACAGCCGATGGGGTTCTACTCCCCGCAGTCGCTCGCGGCCGACGCCCGCCGGCACGGCGTCCCGGTGCGCGGTCCGGACATCAACGCCAGCGGTGTGCACGCCGACCTGGAACCATGCTCCGATATGGACAGAGTGGACGGATCCGACGGCCGGAGTCACGCCGTCCGAACCGGACTGGGCACGGTGCGGGAGATCGGCGAGGCGCTCGCCGAACGCATCGTCGACGAGCGGCGGACCCACGGCCGCTACCGCGACATGGCCGACGTGGCGCGCCGGGTCCAGCTCACCACCCCGCAGGTGGAGGCTCTGGCGACCGCGGGCGCGTTCGACGGCTTCGACGCGGTGGACGGGGACCGACGCAAGGCACTGTGGTCCGCGGGGGCCGTCGCCCAGGAACGGCCGGACAAACTTCCCGGCACGACCCCGGCCGTGGAGGCGCCCACGCTGCCCGGCATGGACGAGGTGGAGCTGGCGGCCGCGGACGTGTGGGCGACCGGGCTGTCCCCGGACAGCTTCCCCACCCAGTTCATCCGCGAGCGGCTCGACGCGCTCGGCGTGGTGCCTGCCAAGGACCTGCAGGAGGTGGAGGATGGCACGCGGGTGCTCATCGGCGGGGCCGTTACCCACCGGCAACGTCCGGCGACCGCGGGCGGCATCACGTTCGTCAACATCGAGGACGAGACGGGCATGGTCAACGTGGTCTGCACCCGTGGACTGTGGGAGCGCTACCACCGGATCGCCCGGTCGAGCACCGCGATGCTCGTGCGCGGCATCGTCGAACGGGCCGACGGGGTGGTCAGCCTGCGCGCCGACCGCCTGCAACACCTCCCCATGCGCATCACTTCCACCTCGAGAGACTTCCGCTAACCCCGCCGTGTCAGCACCTCGCGCGGGCGTGTCAGCATCCCGCGTCGCCGTGTTGGCATCTGGCGTCGCCGTGTTGGCGTTTCGTGTACCGGGGCCGGCTGTCGGGGGCGTGTGCGAGGCTGGCTCGGTGCCGCCCTCCGCCACCGAGCCGACCCCCGAACCCGACGTCCCGACCGACGTCGGAACCGAACCCGACGACCCGACCGACACGGCTACCGACCCGGACGCCGAAACCGAGACCGGGGAGGACTATCGCGACGCGGTGCTGCCGGGCGCGCGGTGGCGGGGCAGGGGGTTCGTGCGGTGCGAGTTCACCGAGGCCGATCTGCGTGGTCTCGACGTGTCCGGGTGCACCTTCGACCACTGCGACTTCACGCGCGCCGACCTGGGCGAGGCGGTGTTCCGCTCGTCGGCGTTCCGGTCGTGCACGTTCCACCGCACCACGCTCGCCGGCGCCTCGTGGACGGGTTGTTCCCTGCTCGGGTCGACCCTGACCGAGTGTGGACTGCGTTCGGTCACGCTGACCGACTGCGACCTGACCCTCGCGGTGATCGCCGGGTCGGTGCTGCGTGGACTGGACCTGTCGGGGTTGCGGCTGCGCGAGGCGAGCCTCATCGGTGCCGACCTGCGGACGGCGAACCTGCGGGACTCGGACCTGACCGGGGCGAGGCTCGCCGAGGCCCGGCTCGCCGACGCGGACCTGCGCGGCGCCCGACTGGACGCGACAGCCCTGCGGACCGCCGACCTCACCGGTGCGCATGTGGACGTGGACACGGCGATCGCGTTCGCCGCGGCACACGGCCTCGTCGTGCACTGACTCGACGTGCACCGATTCGACGTGCACCGAACCGGCCGACCGGGCCGAACAACAGACCCGGCCGACCCGACGGAAGGTCAGTCGACGGGCGGCTCGCCCGGATCCAGCTCGATGACGTCCCCGTCGGCCAGCAGCTCCTCGATGGACGCGGGCAGCATGTAGGCCGCCCCGCCACCGGGCTGGTTGAACCACGGGATGGCGACGCCCGCGAGCGCCTCGAGCGGACGCTGCACGCGGTACACGTGGTACGGCCGGTTGACCCACTCCGGCACGAGCGACCGTTCCTCGAACGGCGTGCCCGCCGCGTACGTGAGGTTGCCGTTCGAACCGCCGAACCGGTCGAGCTCGCTGCCTACGGGCAGGGTGGTCATCTCCTTGCCGCGGAAGAGCGTCAGCGGTGGCTCGCCGGGCAGCGGCTGGATCGGCCACTGCTGGCCGCCCGAGCCCTGCCCGGAACCGCCACCCTGCTGGCCGCCGCTCTGCTGGCCGCCACCCTGTCCCGCGCCGTGGCGCGGTTCGGCCGGCGCGGTGTGCCGGGTGGGGGCGGCCTGCTGGTGGGCTCCGATCGGCTCGCGCGGCGGGGCGGGGGCCGATCCGCCTGCGGGCGCCAACAGGTGGGTGCCCGGCATGTCGCCTGCGGCGTGCCGGTCGCCGGGGCGCGCCGTTCCGGTCGCGATGTCGGACGAGAGCGTCGCCGTCAACGGGGGCGCCGGTGCGCGCTGCGGTTCGGGAGCCGGCTCCTCGTAGTTCTCGTAGTCCTGCTCGTAGCCGTCCCTGTAGCCGTCGTCGTACTCGTCCGGCTCGGGTGCCGGGGAGTCGTCGATGCCGTCCGGCGAGAGCAGCACCTTGCCGAGCATGAACGCTTGGCGTCCGCGGCGTCACCGAACACGGCCGGGCTCCGCAGCCCGCCCTCGTACCAGCCGACGCGCCAGCCCTCGGCGACCCGCTCGATGCTCCACCCGTGCTCGGCGGGCATGCCGAGCACGTAGTACTCGTCGGGGACCGCGAGTTCGTCCAGTTTGTCCTGCAGGTCGTCCAACTCGGGGTCCTGCGGGGGCATGTTGCCGATCATCGTCGGCGGACCGGCGTCGTGCTCCGGCACGCGGTCGCCGATGGGTGCCAGCGGCGGCGCGCCGTGCGGACCGGGAGCCGGCGGTTCGGCCCGGTCGAGGCCCGGACGGTCGTACCCGGTGTCCTCGTAGCCGGCGCGGTCGTAGCCGGCGGCTTCGTGCGCCGTGTTGTCGTAGCCGGGTCCGTCGTAGCCGGGTCCGTCGTCGGTCCGGCCGCGGCCGGCCAGGCCCGCCGCTCCGGCGACGCCGGCCGCTCCGGCCAGGCCCGCCGCTCCGGCCAGGCCGGCCGCCCGACCCGTGCCGTTCAGTCCACCGGCCGCACCGTGCTGGTGTTCCGGGTGGTGCTGGTCGAGGTGCGGTTCGTCGGTGCCGACGTCGCGGCGTTCGTCGAACTGCTGCCGCGGGTTCGGCGCGGTGCGCTCCTCCTCCTGCTCCGCGGGCGCGTCGAGTGGGGCGCCCCCGAAAGCGGAGCCGCGGAGTTCGGATCGGCCGTGTCCGGGCCGATCGCGCTGGTGACCGTGGTGGGCGGGCCCGAGTCGAAGTCGGGCTCGTCCCGGCCGGGCGCCCCCGCGCGCTCGTCGGCCTCGCGGTCGCCGAAGTCCGGCAACGGCGTGTACGCGGTGCCCTGCTCGAACCCGGCCGCCTGCTCGAACCCGGCATCCCGGTCGTCGAATGCCGTACCCGGCGCGTCCCGGTCCGCACCGTCCCGGTCGAACTGGTCCCGGTCGGCGGGACGGTCGTCCGTGACGGGCGCCTGCTGCGCGGTGTCCTCGGTGGACGCCGCGTCCCTGTCTCCGGCGTCTCCTGCATCGCGGGGGTCCCCGGCGTCGCCGGGAATCCTGGGTTCCGCCGCGTGCTCGACGTCCTCGGCAGGACCGGTGCCGTTCCGTGCTGCCATGGCGCCCGCGATGCCGGCACCCGCGACGCCGGCACCGGCGATACCGGCGCCCGCCAGCCCCGCGGAGCCGAGCGCGAGGTGTCGGCGGGCTCGTCGACCTCGGGACCGGCCGCAGCACCCGCACCGGCGCCGGACGCCGTGGGAGCGTCTGCGGCCTGCGGCACGGACGGGACGGCCGTGTACGTCGTGCCCTGCTCGTCGGGGCCGACCTGCGCGGTCTGCTCGGCCCTCGGCGCCTGCTCGGCAGGGGCGTCCTGCTCGGCCTGGCGCGGCGGCTGGCCCTGGTTCACGTGGGCGGCCGCGGCCTGGCGCGTCTCCTCCGGCACCTCCGGCACGACGAAACCGCCGGCCCGCAGGTGCTGCACCAGGTCGGGTTCGGGGGAGACGCCGTGCTCACGCAGGTAGTGGTTTACGGCGGCGGGCCAGATCCAGGAGCCGTCGCTGTGGAACGCGATCGGCACGTCGGCGGACTGCGACGAGGCCAGCCGGTCGACGTCGTAGCCGCGGACGGGCACGACGACCGGTGCGGCCTCGAGGTAGTCGAGCACCCGGTCGCGCTCGTCGGGGTCGAGCTCGGGGCGGGTGACGATCGGGCCGTTCGGGCCCGCGCCGTCGAAGATCCGGGCCATGCGGAACCGGGGACCGGTGCGTTCCGGGCCGAGCCCGGACATGCGACGCATGAGCCAGTCCGGCACGTTGTCCTCGGAGCGCGGGAACATCCGCAGCTCGTCCGAGTACGCCTGCGACGGCGGCGCCAGGTCCCACGACGGTTCGTCGCGGTCGTACTCCAGGTTGTAGCTCGAGGGGTGGTCGAGCTGGTAGCGCGCGTTGAACCAGGTGCCCCGGCCCTCGCGGTACATCCCGGCGCGCAGCTTGCCGAACAGGGTCGCGATGTCGTGGGTCGCGACCCACTCCTGGGTCGACCGTCCGCGGTGACGACCTCGCCGGTCAGCTCGTGATACCTCCCCACGGCGCGGTACACCGCGGTCACCCTGCGCCAGTCCCGCGGAGCGGCCCTCAGCAGCGAGAGGCCGATCTGCTTGACCAGAGTGTCCTGCTCGGTCGCGTTCAGCTGGGTCGGAAGTGCCACGCCCACATCTTGACGAATCCTTTTCCCGAATGCACGGCCGCCGCTGATATCCGTCGCCGCTTCCACCCGGCTGCGAGGCTGTCAGCGGCTGTGACATGCGCAAAGTGGGAGCGAACACACCCGGGCGGTCGTTCGATCTGCCCCGCGCGGGTGGGGGAACGCAGGGGAGCACAATGGAACGCGATGCTACCGCCAGTACCGAATCGGCCGGGTCACGGCGTGATTCGGGCACATCGACAGCAAGCACGTCAACCGCCCGGCGGGTGTGGGGTGCTGTGCTCGCCGTATCCGCAGGCGTGGGGATGTCCGTGCAGGCGCGGGTCAACGGTCAGCTCAGTGCGGAACTCGGCGATCCGGCGTTGGCCGCCGTGGTGTCGTTCGGCGGGGGGCTGATCATCCTGCTCGGCTGGCTCGCCGTGTCGCGCTCGATGCGCACCGGTGCCGCGAACGCGGTGGCCGGCCTGCGCCGCGGCGCCCTGCGGCCGTGGCACTTCCTCGGCGGTGTCGCGGGCGCCGCCTACGTGCTCGGCCAGTCCCTGACCGTCGCCGTCATCGGGGTCGCCCTGTTCACGGTGGGTGTCGTGGCAGGGCAGACCGTCAGCGGACTGTTCGTCGATCGGTACGGCCTCGGTCCCTCGGGCAGGGAGCCGACCAGTTGGCTGCGGATCACCGGCGCCGCGCTGACCGTCGCGGCGGTCGGTGGGGCGTTGGCCGGCGACATCGCGGGCCAGGTCGACGCCGGGCGGATCGCGATGCTCGTGCTGCCGTTCGTCGCCGGTGCGGGCATGGCGGTGCAGCAGGCGTTCAACGGGCACGTCGGCGCCGTCGCGGGCAACTCGCTCGTCGCCGCGCTCGTCAATTTCACCGCGGGCACCACCGTGCTGGTGCTGGCCTGGCTGGTGTCTCTGGCCGTCAACGGCCCGCCGACCGGAATGCCGACCAATCCCGTGCTGTACCTCGGCGGGCTCGTCGGGATCGTGTTCATCGCGACCGCGTCGTTCGTGGTGTCGTGGATCGGCGTGCTGTTGCTCGGACTCAGCACCGTCGCGGGTCAGCTCATCGGTTCGCTGCTGATCGACGTGCTGCTCCCGGCCGCCGACAGCGGCCCCGCGGCCACGACCGTCATCGCGTGCGGCGTGGCGTTGCTGGCGATCGCCGTCGCATCCCTGGGCGGGCGGAGCGTGGTCGGCGGTTTGGGAGACTGTCCCCGTGACGGCGACGATTCTCGACGGCAAGGCCACCAAGGACGCCATCTTCGCGGAACTGACCCCCCGGGTCGAGGCGCTCGCGAAGCGCGGCATCACCCCCGGCCTCGGCACCGTGTTGGTGGGCGACGACCCCGGTTCGCACTCGTACGTGAAGTGGAAGCACGCCGATTGCGCGAAGGTCGGCGTCGAGTCGATCCGCAGGGACCTGCCCGAGAACACGACGCAGGCCGAGCTCGAGAAGGTCGTCGACGAGCTGAACGCCGACCCGGCGTGCACCGGCTACATCGTGCAGCTGCCGCTGCCCGCGCACATCGACACCAACGCGATCCTCGAGCGCATCCCGCCGGAGAAGGACGCCGACGGGCTCGCGCCGATCAGCCTCGGCCGGCTCGTGCTGGGCCAGGAGAGCTCGCTGCCCTGCACCCCGCTCGGCATCATCGAGCTGCTGCGCCGCTACGAGGTGCCGTTGAAGGGCGCGCGCGTCGCGGTCGTCGGCCGCGGCATCACCGTTGGCCGCACCATCGGTCTGCTGCTGACCCGCCGCAGCGAGAACGCCACCGTCACGCTGTGCCACACGGGCACGCGCGACCTGGCGGCCGAGGTCGGCCGCGCCGACATCGTCGTCGCGGCGGCGGGCTCGGCCGGGCTGATCACGCCCGAGATGATCAAGCCGGGCGCCGCGGTGCTCGACGTCGGAGTGTCGCGCGTCGACGGGAAACTGGCCGGCGACGTCGCCCCCGGCGTCGAGGAGGTCGCCGGTTTCCTCTCGCCCAACCCCGGCGGCGTGGGCCCGATGACGCGGGCGATGCTCGTGTCGAACGTCGTCGAGGCCGCCGAGCGCGCCGTCCGCTGACATGACCACCCCCGCCCCCGAACCCGCCGACCGCCCCCACGCAGGTCCTGATGGTCCCGACGGTTCCGCCGGTCCTGCCGAGGGCGATGCCGTGCAGGGCGGCGAGGTGGGCCGAGGCCGGCTCGCCGACCGCGGCTGGCTGGTGCACGTGCCGCTGGCCGTGGTGTTCCTGCTCGTCGTGGCCGGCGGGATCCGCATCGGCATGTACCACTGGCGGCAGGGCACAACCCTGATCGGCGGTGCCCTGCTGGTGGCCGCGCTCCTGCGCGCCGTGCTCGCCGACGTCCAGGTCGGGATGCTCAAGATCCGCGGCCGCGCCGTCGACGTGCTCTGCTACGGCGGACTCGGCGGACTGATCGTCTTCGCCGCCCTCACCATCACCGGCGGCCCCTTCGGCTGACCCCGCCAAAAGCACCCAAGGGCCCCATAGTTGCGTTCAACGCGACCAAAGTTCCCTTCGCGGTGCGGCGCCCGCTCCACGTCGCCGTGGATGCACCCAACGGCCCCATGGCTGCGTTCAACGCGACCATGGGGCCCTCGGGAGCAACTCTGGTCAGACGAGGGCGGGTTCCTCGGTTCGGGTGGTGGTGGGGATGGTGGCCGGGCGGGCGCGTTCGTGGCGTTCGACGACCGCGGCGACGACGGCCAGGCCGAGACCCAGCACCGCCAGTGCCGCGCCGACCCAGTTCGGGGCGACCAGGCCGAGGCCCCCCGCGATGACGAGTCCGCCCAGGTAGGCGCCGATGGAGTTGGCGATGTTGAACGCCGACTGGATCGCCGCCGACACCAGCGACGGGCTGCCGCCCGCCTTCTCCATCACCCTGGCCTGCAGGATCGGGCCGACCATGAACGAGGTCATGCCGACCAGGAAGATCGTGACGGTCGCACCGAGCTTGCTGCCTGCGGTGACGGTGAACGCGGCCAGTACGACGGCGAGCGAGGCGAGCGCGCCGATGAGCGCGGGGGTCGGGCTGCGGTCGGCGAGCCTGCCGCCGAGGTAGTTGCCGAGCGTCATGCCGACGCCGGCCAGCGACAGCAGCAGCGTGACGGTGGCGGGTTCGAACCCGGCGACGTCGGTCATCATCGGCGTCACGTAGCTCAGGCAGGCGAACCCGCCGCCCATGCCGAACGTGACGATCGCCAGTGCGAGCCACACCTGCGGCTTGCGGAACGCCGCGACCTCGCCGCGTAGCGACGGGTTGACGGGCCTGCCCTGGTGCGGGATCAGCCTCGCGACCGACAGCAGCGCGCCCACGCCGATGAGCACCACGGCGGCGAACGTGACGCGCCAGCCGAACTGCTGGCCGAGCAGCGTCCCGAGCGGCACGCCCACGACGTTCGCGAGCGTCAGACCCATGAACATCATCGCCACGGCCCTGGCCTTCTGGCCGGGGCCCACGAGACTGGCCGCGACGACCGCGCCAGCGCCGAAGAACGCGCCGTGCGGCAGGCCGGCGACGAACCGGAACAGCACGCCCATCTCGTGGCTCGGGGCCACCACGAACAGTGCGTTGCCTGCGATGAACAGGCCCATCATCGCCATCAGCACGGTCTTGCGCGCAGTCGCACGGCGACCGCGGTGAGCAGGGGAGCGCCGACGACCACGCCGATGGCGTAGGCGGAGATCAGGTGGCCGGCCGCCGGGATCGAGACGCCGAAGTCCTCGGCGGCGAGGGGCAGGACACCCATCATCACGAACTCGGTCGTGCCGATGCCGAAGGCGCCGGCGGCCAGCGCGAGCAGCGCTACAGGCACAGTTCTCCTCTCGGGTGAGCCCGGGGCGAGCTCGGAAACGGGTCGGGTGGGGCGGGCAGCGTGGATTCGGGCTCGACGGGGGTGTGGGGGCACCGGCCCGGTGGCGGCCACGGTCATCAACGGTCGGGGTCGCCGGCGAACGCATCGCAGGGGTTGCGACTGGATCGTTCAAGTTCAGGTCGCAAAAAAAGAACAGCTCTCTGCGTCACCGCAGCGCACTGTCCTACCCGTCCAGTGTGAACGACCTCGTCGGCCGTTGTCATCCCGGCGACGGGGTCACGCGCGGTGACGATCGCCACGGGCGGGTTGCGTAACGCCGCCCGTGCCTGTCAGTCGCTCAGTCGGCCAGCGGTGCGGCCTGTTCGGCGAGCCGGTCGAGATACCCGGCGGGCACGTGGTGCGGGAGGTTGAACACCACGAGGTCGACGCCGGCGTCGCGGTAGCCGGCTGCCTGCTCGACGGCGGGTCCGATGCCGGTTTCGGCGTGCACGCGCACGTTGACCGAGCAGGTGATCTCGGCGGGGTCGCGGCCGACGTCGGCGCAGTGGGCCAGCAGCACGTCCTTCAGTTCGCGCCAGTGCTGTGGTGACTTGGCTCCGCCGTGCCACTGCTGCGCCCAGCGGGCGGCGGCGCGCAGCGTGCGGCGGGGGCCGGTGCCGCCGATGACGATCGGCGGGTGCGGACGCTGCACCGGTTTCGGTTCGCAGCGCGCGTCGGTGAGCCGCACGTGCGTGCCGGCGAAGTCGGTGACCTCCTGCGACAGCAGGCCGACGATCGCCTGCACGCCCTCGTCGAACAGGTCGAACCGCTCGCGCAGGGGTGGCAGCTCGATGCCGTAGGCGTCGCACTCCTGCTGCATCCAGCCGGCGCCGAGGCCGATCTCGAGTCGCCCGCCGGAGATGACGTCGGTGGTGGCGGCCATGTTCGCCAGCAGCGCGGGGTGTCGGTAGATCATGCCCGTGACCTGGCAGCCGATGCGGATCCGGCGGGTGGCCTGCGCCATCGCGGCGAGCATCGTCCACGCCTCGTAGTTCGGCGCGGTGAGGTCGCCGGACAGCGGATAGAAGTGGTCCCAGTTCCACGCCGACTCGAACAGCTCGATGTCGTCGGCCGCGCGCCAGGTGTCGAGCAGCTCGTGCCACGGGGTGTGCTCGGGCTTGGTCTTGATTCCGAGTCGCATGTCGCCATCAGAGCAGGGCGTCGATGCCCCCGGGAAGCGGGTATCCGGGCAGTTCGCGGTTCGGGATGATCCGGACGTGGCCGAGCCCACGGAACGGTTCGCCCACGCGTACCTGTGGCGGCCTGCAGGCGACACGTAGATTGCGAGGTGAACTGCCATTTATCGGCGCTGCCGTGGGCCCGCAGTTTCTACTCATGAGTAACCAGGGGGCGCCGCGACCAGTGCATATCTAGCAGTACGCTTGTACCGCTACGCATTGGCGTGGAGGCTCGCCTCAGCCGCCGCGCCCGAGGGCGTCATGGCAAATGCGCAGCGGTATCAGGCAGGCGAAGACGAACGCGAGACCCGCGACGCGAAAAGCGAGAGGAGCGCCGCCGCTCATGGCCAAGATCAAGGTCGAAGGCACTGTCGTCGAACTCGACGGCGACGAGATGACGCGAATCATCTGGAAGTTCATCAAGGACAAGCTGATCCACCCGTACCTCGACGTGAACCTCGAGTACTACGACCTGGGGATCGAAGAGCGCGACAGGACCGACGACCAGATCACGGTCGACGCGGCGAACGCCATCAACAAGCACGGCGTCGGTGTCAAGTGCGCCACGATCACCCCGGACGAGGCGCGGGTCGAGGAGTTCGGCCTCAAGAAGATGTGGCGGAGCCCGAACGGCACCATCCGCAACATCCTCGGCGGCGTCATCTTCCGCGAGCCGATCGTCATCCAGAACATCCCGCGGTTGGTGCCCGGCTGGACCAAGCCGGTCATCGTCGGCCGCCACGCGCACGGTGACCAGTACAAGGCCACGGACTTCAAGGTCCCCGGCCCCGGCACCGTCACCATGACCTACACGCCCGCCGACGGCTCCGAGCCGATGGAGTTCGAGGTCGCCAACTTCCCCGAGGGTGGCGGCGTCACGATGGGCATGTACAACTACCGCAAGTCCATCGAGGACTTTGCGCGCGCCTCGCTGCAGTACGGCCTCGACCGTGAGTTCCCGGTCTACATGTCGACTAAGAACACGATCCTCAAGGCCTACGACGGCATGTTCAAGGACACCTTCGAGGAGATCTACGAGAAGGAGTTCAAGGCCGACTTCGAGGCCAAGGGCCTGACCTACGAGCACCGGCTGATCGACGACATGGTCGCCGCGTCGCTCAAGTGGGACGGCGGCTACGTGTGGGCCTGCAAGAACTACGACGGCGACGTCCAGTCGGACACGGTCGCCCAGGGTTACGGCTCGCTCGGCCTGATGACGTCCGTCCTGCGGACGCCGGACGGCCGCACCGTCGAGGCCGAGGCCGCGCACGGCACGGTCACGCGCCACTACCGCCAGCACCAGCAGGGCAAGCCGACGTCGACGAACCCGATCGCGTCGATCTTCGCCTGGACCCGGGGCCTCGAGCACCGCGGCAAGCTGGACAACAACTCCGAGCTGATCGGCTTCGCCAACAAGCTCGAGCAGGTCGTCATCGAGTCCGTCGAGAGCGGCAAGATGACCAAGGACCTGTCGCTGCTGGTCGGCGGCGACACCCCGTACCAGACGACCGAGGAGTTCCTCGCGACGCTGGACGAGAACCTGCAGAAGAAGATGGCCCAGGGCTGACCGGGACCATCCGCGTGTGACGCCGAACCGGCGTCCGCGCGTCGACGACGAGGGCCGTGAGTGCGGGGCGGGCACCCACGGCCCTTCGTCGTGTCCGGGGGTGTGTCGTTCGCCGGCGACAAGGCGAGCGCTGCCAGTTTCGTTCTGATTGTCCTCTTTGGATGCGGTTGCTCTCCGTGGTTGGGCGGTAGCTGAGGAGAGTGGTTGCGACGTCCGGCCCTGTCGCCGGTGAAAAACCGCCCCGTACCCTGCTCGAAGGCATGTCGGCTCGACAAGGAGCACTGGTGATACTCGGGATCCGAAGCGTGCGTTGATCATTCTCGCGGCGTTGATCGCGGTGATCGTGCTCTACGCGGTGACGGGCGGTGAGCTCAGCTCCGAGGCGGAGGGCTCGGGCGGAGAGGGCTCCGGCGAGTGCTCGATGGTCGTCGAGGCCGACTCGCTCAACGTCCGCTCCGGTCCGTCCACCGGCGACCCGATCGTCGACTCGCTCGCCGAGGGTGCCGAGACCGACGCCACCGACGAGGTGCAGGTCGGCTTCCGCAAGCTCGACGAGGGCCGCTGGGCCTCCGACGACTTCCTCGAACCGGCCGACGGCGCCAGCTGCTGAGCCCCTCCGGGGCGCACCGGTTCTACAGGCGGACGACGATCTTCCCGCGTACGTGGCCGCGTTCGGAGTCGGCGTGGGCCTGCGCGATCTCCTCGAGCGAGTACGCGCGTTCGATCCGTGGCGTGTAGCGCCCCTGCTCGCCGAGCTGCGCCGCGGCGCGCAGGAGCCCGGAGTCGTTGCGTGCGTTGGCCACGTGCGTGCCGAGGCGAGGCCCTCGCGTGTGGTCGGTGACGGTGGCCACCCGGGTCGGATCGCCGCCCGTGATGGCGACGAGCTCGGCGAGCGACCCCGATGCGGCGGTGTCCACGGCGACATCGACGCCCTGCGGGGCGAGGGCGGTCAGGCGTTCCGCGAGTCCGGCTCCGTAGGTGGTGGGCGCTGCGCCCAGGCTGCGGAGGAAGTCGTGGTTGTGCTCGCTCGCCGTGCCGATGACGGTGGCGCCGTGGGCCAGGGCGATCTCCACCGCGGCGCTGCCCACGCCGCCGGCTGCGCCTTCGACGAGGAGCGTGCGGCCTTCGACCGGTCCGAGGGCTTCCAGCGCGCTCATCGCGGTCACGGAAGCCAGTGGCGCGCCCGCTGCCTGCTCGTCGGTCCACGCATCGGGCACGGGAGCCCACGCGGACAGCACGACCAGTTCCGCCGTGGCCCCGGTGACGCCGGTCAGCCCGAGAACGCGGTCACCGACGCCGACGCCGCGCACGTCCGCTCCGATCTCGTCCACCACCCCGGCGACCTCGCGTCCGGGGATCGCGGGCAGGTCGACGGGCAGCATGTGCCGCACCCCGCCGCTGCGCACCTTCCAATCGACGGGGTTGACCCCGGCCGCGGCGACGCGGACACGAATCTCGTCCGGTCCTGGGTGCGGTTCCGGTGCGTCCTCCACGACGAGGGTCTGCGTGGTCCCGTACTCGTGATAGCGCGCTGCGCGCATGTCTGTGCCACCTTCAGCGGATCAAGGGGCTCGGCGAGCCCGACTCCGCCTAAGCTAGGACCTGACATCAATGTCAGGTTCAAGTCCGAGAAGGCCGTGAGCTCGAAGGCCGTGAGATCGGGGAGCGGGCAGTCGTGCGGATCGGTGAGGTGGCGCAGCGCGCCGGGGTCAGTGTCCGATCGTTGCGGTACTACGAGGAGCAGGGGCTCGTGTGGTCCGAACGCAACGGCGGAGGGCAACGGCGCTACACCGAGGACGTCGTCGATCGGGTCAGGATGATTCAGCAGTTGTTCGCCGCCGGGCTGCCGAGCCGAGTCGTGCGCATGCTCCTGTCCTGTGTGGATGTCGGCACGGCCGAACCGGGGCTGTTGGGGCAGTTGGAGGTCGAGCGCAGCCGGATCAGCGAGCGGATCACCGACCTGCTGGCCGCGCGGGATCGGCTCGACGACGTGATCGCCACGACGCGGAACCCTCCCGCCGAGTGCGACCCGAAGTGGACGGCGCCACGCGGATGAACGCCATCGCCGGCGGCGGGGTCTGTCGGCGGCTGGCGGCGGCGGGCACTGTGGGGCGGGTCTGTCGGGGTGGGCGATTACCCTGCGGGGCGTGTTCACCGTCTCGACCGTCAACGTCAACGGCATCCGCGCAGCGGCGAAGAAGGGCTTCACCGAATGGTTCGGGCAGACGTCCGCGGACGTCGTCGCCTGCCAGGAGGTGCGCGCCGATCTCGACGTCATTCCGAAGGCGCTCGTCGACCCGGAGGGCTGGCACGCGGCGCACGCCGTGTGCGAGGTGAAGGGCCGCAACGGCGCGACGCTGTACAGCCGCCTCGAGCCGGAGGCCTCGCGCATCGGGTTCGGCGCCGCGGAGTTCGAGGCGAGCGGACGCTACGTCGAGATGGAGCTGCCGGGCGTCGTCGTGGCGAGCCTGTACCTGCCCAGCGGCGAGGTCGGCACCGACCGTCAGGACGAGAAGGAACGGTTCCTCGACGTGTTCCTGCCGTATCTGGTGGAGCTGCGCGAGAAGGCGGCCGCCGACGGCC
Organism: Saccharomonospora sp. CUA-673; assembly: GCF_001942305.1. Taxonomy (GTDB): domain Bacteria; phylum Actinomycetota; class Actinomycetes; order Mycobacteriales; family Pseudonocardiaceae; genus Prauserella. The sequence continues at coordinate 83,663 of NZ_MKKE01000009.1, forward strand.
GTGAGGTGGTCGTCATGGGCGACTGGAACATCGCGCACGCCGAGATCGACCTGAAGAACTGGAAGGGCAACAAGAAGAACTCGGGCTTCCTCCCCGAGGAGCGCGAGTGGATGGGCCGCGTGTTCGGCGAGGGCGGCTACGTCGACGTGCAACGCCGGCTCGACCCCGAGGGCCCCGGCCCGTACACGTGGTGGTCCTACCGCGGCAAGGCGTTCGACAACGACGCCGGCTGGCGGATCGACTACATCGCCGCGACGCCGCGCCTGGCGCAGGCGTGCACCTCGGTGGTCGTCGAACGCGCGGACTCGTACGACCAGCGTTGGTCCGACCACGCCCCCGTGACGGCGACGTTCGACTGGACCCCCTAACCCTGGCGCACCCCGCGCGCCGTCTTGGCGTTCCAGGCGCCGTGTGAGCGTTTCGCGCGCCCGTGTTGGCGATCCAGGGGCAAGGGTGGGGAGGTGAACCGTGCACGAGGCGATCGAAGCGAAGCGTGACCAGATCGAGCAGCTGTGCCGCGCGATGCCGATCCGTCGGCTGGACGTGTTCGGTTCCGCGGTCGGTGACTCGTTCGACGTCGGGCGAAGCGACGTCGACGTTCTCGCCGAGTTCGACGAGGGGACGGACGTGGACCGCTTCGCGGCGTACTTCAGCCTCGAAGAGGGGCTGGAGCGGATCCTCGGCCGGTCGGTCGACATCGTGACCGTGGGCAGCATTCGCAACCCGTACTTGCGCCGGCAGATCCTCGCCACGCGGGAATCGCTGTATGTCGCGTGAGGCACTCGCGGGGGTGCGGCACTCGCGGGGGTGAACGCAGGTCTCGTGGGGCTGGGCGCAGGCCCGGTCGGGTCCGGGGCGGATCGTCGTGGCGGGGCAGTGGTCGGCCGGACACGTCACACGGCCGGGTGGGCGGTTTGTCGGGGTGGTGGTAGGGCGCTGAGCTGGGAATTCACGCGCGTACTCGCCGTTCGCGAGACATTTACACATTCGACACGGCCCCCATGGTCACGTTGGTCCGTGTGAGTCGCTAGTCTCACCCGCGTCGTGGCGAAGGACACCGCTTCGACACTGTCAGTAGTTGTAGTGCTGTCGGCGTCACCTCACAGGGTGAAGCCGGCGGGTCGAACCAGGAGGACAACCGGTGGGCAGTTCTGACCAGGAGCCGGCTCATCACACGCGCGCAGCGCGCGTTGCGGCAGGCACGGCCGTCGTGCTGCCCGTGCTGACCGCACTGCTCCTCGCCGCCCCCACGGCATCCGCGTCCACCGTGCTGGCGCAGCCGCAGGCCAACGCCATGACGATGGGCCTGCTCGGGCCCGTCGGACTGATCGCCGTCGCACTCGGCGTCGTCGGCATGGTCGCCGGGGTCGTCCGCCAGCGGCGCAAGAAGGCCGCCGAAGCCGCCGTCACGACGGCCGTCGCTAGCACTGCCAACACCGCCGGCACCGCCGACACCGACGCGACCCGGCCGCCACCGAGCCCGCCGCGGCACCGATGTTCGAACAGCACCCCGTCGGCGTCGCCGGCATCCGCCCGCCCGCGCCGCGCACCGCCACCGACCCGGCCCACAGCGCCACCACGCAGGCCACCACGCAGGCCACCACGCAGGCCACCATGCAGACCGCGACACAGGTCCCGGCACAGGCGACCGAGCCCGCGCGCATCGACTGACGAACGCCAGGTCGAGGCCGTATTCCCGGGGTCGGGAGCCAGAGAGGTATCAGACACTCTCTTCGCGTTCCTGCGGCGGCGCGCATAGTGTCGAGCCATGGTTGATCACATCTCGATCGCCCCGCCCGAACCCGCCCCTGCCGCATCCGCCATGCGCCGCGCGCTCAAACGCGCCGCGGACGGGTCGACCCTCGACGTCACCGAGTCCGCCGTCCTGCTGCACGCGCGCGGCGACGACCTCGACACGCTCCTGGACATCGCGAGCCGAGTCCGCGAGGCGCACCTCGCCGACCAGAACCGCACGGGCGTGGTTACCTACAGCCGCAAGGTCTTCATCCCGCTGACCCACCTGTGCCGCGACCGCTGCCACTACTGCACGTTCGTCACCGTGCCCGGCAAGGCGAAGTCGCTGTACCTCGAACGCGACGAGGTCGTCGAGATCGCCCGCGCCGGCGCCGCCGCCGGCTGCAAGGAAGCGCTGTTCACGCTCGGCGACCGGCCCGAGGAACGCTGGCCGCAGGCGCGCCAGTGGCTCGACGAACGCGGCTACGACTCCACATTGGACTACGTGCGCGCGTGCGCGATCGCCGTGCTCGAGGAGACCGGCCTGCTGCCGCACCTCAACCCCGGTGTCATGAGCTGGGAGGAACTGCAGCGGCTCAAGCCCGTGTCACCGAGCATGGGCATGATGCTCGAGACGACGGCCGAACGGCTGTGGTCGGAGAAGGGCGGCCCGCACTACGGCAGCCCCGACAAGGAACCGGCCGTGCGGCTGCGCGTGCTCGACGACGCCGGCCGGGTCGGCGTTCCGTTCACCACCGGCATCCTCGTCGGCATCGGCGAGACCATCACCGAACGCGCCGAATCGCTGCACGAGATCCGCAAACGCGCGCGGCAGTACCGCAACGTGCAGGAGATCATCGTCCAGAACTTCCGGTCCAAACCGGACACCGCGATGCGCTCGCACGCCGACGCCGACCTCGCCGAACTCGCCGCGACCGTCGCCGTGGCGCGGCTGCTCATGCCGCCGGGGGTCAGCGTGCAGGCACCGCCGAACCTGGTGGGCGACGAGCACGCGCTGATCCTGCGCGCCGGCATCGACGACTGGGGCGGGGTCTCGCCGGTCACGCCCGACCACGTCAACCCCGAGGCGCCGTGGCCGCACGTCGACGAGCTCACCCGGTGGACCGCCGACGCCGGCTTCGAACTGCGCGAACGACTCACCGCGTATCCGAAGTACGTGCGGGAGGCGGAGAAGTGGGTGGACATCCGCCTGCACGGCCATGTCCGTGCACTGTCCACTCCCGACGGTCTTGCCGACGCGTCGGCGGAGGTCGTCGGCCGCGAATGGCAGGAGCCGGACGGCGGGATCGACACCACCGGCCGCGCCGACCTGAACTCGACCATCGACACCGAGGGTCGCACGTCCGACCGGCGCGGTGACTTCGACAGCGTCTACGGCGACTGGGACGCCCTCCGCGGCAGTGTCCACAGTGTCCCGGAACAGCTCGACACCGAAGCGCGCGACGGTCTGCGGCTGGCCGAGTCGAACCCGGCCGCGCTGCTCGACCCGGCGAACGCCGAGGCGGCGATGGCGCTGCTCACGGCCGACGGCCCGGCGTTGGAGACGATGACGCGGCTCGCCGACGACCTGCGCGCCGACGTGGTCGGCGACGACATCACCTACGTCGTCAACCGCAACATCAACTTCTCCAACGTCTGTTACGTGGCTGCCGGTTCTGCGCGTTCGCCCAGCGGGAGCGTGACGCCGACGCGTTCCGCCTGTCCACCGAGGAGGTCGCCGCGCGCGCCGTCGAGGCGTCCGAGGCGGGGGCCACCGAGGTGTGCATGCAGGGCGGCATCGACCCGAAACTGCCGGTCAGCTACTACGCCGACATCGTGCGCGCCATCAAGAAGGCCGTGCCCGACATGCACGTCCACGCGTTCTCTCCGATGGAGATCGTGTCCGCGGCGTCCAAGGCGGGCGTGAGCGTGCAGGAGTGGTTGACCGAACTGCGCGACGCCGGACTCGACTCGATCCCGGGCACCGCCGCCGAGATCCTCGACGACGACGTCCGCTGGGTGCTCACCAAGGGCAAACTGCCCGCGCGCACGTGGATCGACGTCGTCAGCACGGCGCACCGCGTGGGCATCCCGTCGTCGAGCACGATGATGTACGGCCACGTCGACCACCCCGAACACTGGCTCGGCCACCTGCGCGTGCTCGGCGGGATCGCGCGCGAGACCGGCGGGTTCACCGAGTTCGTCGCCCTGCCGTTCGTGCACCACAACGCGCCGATCTACCTGGCAGGCGTCGCGCGGCCGGGGCCGACGATGCGGGACAACCGCGCGGTGCACGCGTTCGCGCGGCTCGCGCTGCACGGGCTGATCGACAACGTGCAGTGCTCGTGGGTCAAACTCGGCGACGAGGGGACGGCGCAGATCCTCCGCGGCGGCGCCAACGACATCGGCGGCACGCTCATGGAGGAGACCATCTCGCGGATGGCCGGTTCCGAGCACGGCTCGTCGCGCACCGCCGCCGAGCTCGGCACCCTCGCCGACCTCGCCGGACGCCCGTCCCGCCAGCGCACCACCACCTACGGCCGCACCCTCACCCCGGTCGTGTGAATGCTCCCGAGGGCCCCATAGTCGCGTTGAACGCAACTATGCCTCGGGAGCTTTCCTCGGATACGGAGGGCGAGCAGGGGGCACTGTGGGGCGAACCGGGCATCGCGTACGGCACGTCGGTTTGCGCTGGTCGGCGACCCACCGTTAGCTTCCACGCGTGACAGAGGAGAAGGCGGACAAAGAGGGCTTCCTGCCGCGGATGCGGCGACGGTATCCGTGGCTCGACCACGCGGTCAGAGCCAACGAGGCCTTCACCGAGCGGCACGGCAACCACTACGCCGCGGCGATCACGTACTTCTCCGTGCTGTCGCTGTTCCCGTTGCTCATGGTCGCGTTCTCGGTCGCGGGTTTCGTGCTGGCCGGCAACGCCGCGCTGATGAACGAGCTCAAGGCCGGCATCGTCGAATCGGCGCCGGAGGGGCTGCAGGGCTTCCTCGACCAGATCGTCGAGGCCGTTACCGACTCGCGCGCCGGTCTCGGGGTCCTCGGTCTGCTCATCGCGCTCTACTCCGGTCTCGGCTGGATGGGCAACCTGCGGGACGCGCTGACCGCCCAGTGGGCGCAGCAGCCCGCCAAGACGCCGTTCCTGTCCACGAAGATCAAGGACCTGCTGTCCCTGATGGGCCTGGGCCTGGCGCTGGTGATCTCGTTCGGCCTCACCGCCGTCGGCGGTGTCGCGGGGCAGTCGTTGCTGGGCCTGGTCGGGCTCGAGGGCACCGGGTGGGCGCAGTACGCGTTGCGGGCCGCCACGATCGTCCTGTCGCTGGCCGCGAACGTGCTCGTGTTCACGTGGGTGATCTCGCAGCTGCCCCGGGACAAGGTCAACCCGCGCAGTGCCGTGAAGGGGGCCGTGCTGGCCGCGCTCGGCTTCGAACTGCTCAAGCACGTCGGGTCGTACTACCTGGCCAGTGTGGCCAGCTCGCCGAGCGGTGCGCTGTTCGGTCCGATCATCGGTCTGCTCGTGTTCGCCAACCTCGTGTCCCGGTTCCTGCTGCTCGTCACCGCGTGGACGGCCACGGCGCGCGAGAACCAGGTGCACGTCGTCGAACCGCCGCCGCCGACGGTCGTGCGGCCGAACGTCACCGTGCGCAAGGGCGCGGGCGTGGGCGCCGCCGCGGGCGCGTTCAGCATCGGTGCACTGTTGGGTTGGCTGGGGCGCCGCCGCTCGTAGCCGTTTGTTTCGCCGGGGTCATTAAGCTCGCTCTGGAAGGAGTGAGCAGTGACCCAACCAGCTCCGGGTTCCGACGGCGCAACCTCACCGGGCAGAGCCGACGACGGGACCGACGACCCGGTCGACGGAACCACACCCACGACCGACACAGCAGCTGACAAGACACCGCGGCTACCCCGCGAGGTGTACGTCCTCGTCGGCGCCAGCTTCCTCATCGCCATCGGCTACGGACTCATCGGGCCCGCGCTGCCGAACTTCGCCCACAGCTTCGACGTCGGACTGACCGCCGCGTCGTTCGTGGTCAGCCTGTTCGCCCTGGTGCGCCTGGCGTTCGCGCCGGTCAGCGGACGTCTGGTGACGCTGTTCGGCGAACGGCCCACCTACCTGTGGGGCCTGTCGATCGTCGCGCTGTCGACGATCGTCTGCGCGTTCGTCACCGACTACTGGCAGCTGCTGGTGTTCCGCGCCCTCGGCGGCATCGGTTCGACGATGTTCACCGTGTCGGCCATCGGACTGCTCATCCGGATCTCCCCGCCGCAGCTGCGGGGCCGCGCGTCCGGCCTGTGGGGCACGGCGTTCCTGCTCGGCGGTGTCGCCGGCCCGGTGTTCGGCGGCGCGCTCGTGGCCGTGTCGCTGCGCCTGCCGTTCCTCGTCTACGGCCTCGCGCTGATCGGCGCCACGGTGCTGGTGTTCTTCCAGCTGCGCCGGTCCGAACTGGCCTCCCGCGCCGACGACGAGGACGCGCCCACGATGACGTTCGGCCAGGCCGTGCGGCATCCGACGTACCGCGCGGCGCTGCTGTCCAACCTGGCCAACGGCTGGATCGTGTTCGGCGTGCGCATGTCGTTGGTGCCGTTGTTCGTGACGGTCGTGCTGGCCAAGGACGAATCGTTCACCGGTCTCGCGCTGGCGTTGTTCGCCGCCGCCAACGCGCTCGTCCTGCTCGCCGCCGGCCGGTTCGCCGACACCCACGGCCGCAAACCGCCCGCGCTCGTCGGACTGGCGCTGCTCGTCGTCGGCGGCGTGGGGTTGGGCCTCACCGACGACGTGTGGCTCTTCCTCGCCGCGACCGTCGTCACCGGCATCGGCGCGGGCTGTCTCAACCCGGCGCACAACGCCGCGCTCGCCGACGTCATCGGCTCCAAGGCGCGCGGCGGGTCCGTACTGGCCGGGTTCCAGATGGCCGCCGACGTCGGAGCCGTCGTCGGGCCACTGGCCGCGGGTGCCATCGCCGAACAGTGGTCGTTCACCGCCGCCTTCGCCGTCACCGGTGTCGTCGCGGTGATCGCGTTCGCGCCTGGCTGCTGGCCAAGGAGACGCTGCCGTCCGCGACCGAGCCCGCCGACGAACAGTCGAACCAGGCGGCCGCTACACCCGCTCGTCCCGGCTGAGGGCGATCCCGACGCCGACCCCGACCGACACGAGGATCACCAGCGCCACGATCCACCCGACGGCCGACGACCCGCCCGACCCGGCGGGCCGCGCGTCGGCGGCCTCGGCCGTGCCACCGCCGTCGGCGCGGGCCTCGCCGGTGCGGACGGGCGCCTGCGGCTGCGGCGGTGCCGTCGTGACCCGGCCGACCGCCGGCACGCCCTCGGCGGCGAGCCGGAAGCCGTAGTCGAACAGGCTCCTGGCCTGGTCGCTCACCTGCACCGGACGCTGTTCGGCGCGCAGCAGCACCACGGCGATGCGGCGGCCGTCCCGTTCGGCCGCGCCCACGTAGGTGTGCCGGGACGCGCTGGTGAACCCCGTCTTCCCGCCGAGGATGCCGGGGTACTCGTCGAGCAGGCGGTCGTTGTTGACCAGCGGATGCGGCGGTTCCCCGCGCCCGCCGGGGAACATCATCCGTTGCACGCCCGCGGCCTCGGCGAACTGCGGGTTCGTCATGGCGTGGGTGAACAGCAGCGCCTGGTCGTAGGCCGACGTCACCATGCCCGGCCCGTCCAACCCGGACGGCGACGCGGCACGGGTGTCGGTCGCGCCGAGCTCGTGGGCCAGGGCGTTCATCTTGCGCAGCGCCTCGTCGACGCCGCCGAGCGCACCGGCGAGCGCGTGCGCCGCGTCGTTGCCGGACTTGACCATCGTCGCCAGCAGCAGGTCCCGCACGGAGTAGGGCGAGCCGGCCTCCAGATCGGCGCACGAGCACTCCTGATCGGCGTCCCGCTGCGTCGGGACGACGATCTGTTCGGGGTCGAGCTCGTCGAGCACCACGAGCGCGAGCAACACCTTGATCAGTGACGCCGGCCGTTGCCGCCCGTGCGGATGGTGTGCCGCCAGCACCTCGCCGCTGTCCATGTCCTGGATGATCCAGTTCCGCGCCGTCAACGGCCGCGGCGGCAGCGGCGAACCGGGCGCGAGCACGAGCCCGCAGCCCCCGAGATGCTCGCCGCCCGGCGGGTCGGTGGGCACGGGCAGGGGGTCGGGCGAACGCTGCCCCGGCGCGGGTTCCTCCGACGTGTTGCCCGGCGGTGGCGGCAGCGTCGCGTTGGGGCACGTCGACTGGGCCCGCGCCGCGGGCGCACCGGCCGGGGTGAGCGGGGCGCTCGCGAGGACGAACCCCGCGAGGACCGTGATCACCAGCAGCCGGAAGACAGGTGTGCGCACCCGGGAAGGTTAGCCAGCTGCGCCGATGCCACGCCGGTGAATCCCCCGGGTCGGGGGTGCGGAGTCAGCGGTTCGGGGGTGACGACCGACACCCGGGCCGGCCGGGGATACTGCACCACATGCGCATGTCCCGTGGAGTATCGGCGTTCCTGCTGGCCTTCGGCGTGTGGTCGTGGATCATCTGGATCACGTTCGCCCGCAACCTGTGGACCAGCGACAACGCGTGGGCGGCCGACGGCTCACCCACGTCGTTCTTCTGGGTCCACCTCGTGCTGACCGTCGTGTCGTTCGTACTCGGCACGATCATCGGCGTCATCGGCTGGCGCGGCCTGCGGGCCCTCAAGCGGCAGCCCGCCGAGCACTGAGCCCGCCGACAACGTCAGCCCCCGAAACACGAGAAGAGGCGCCCGGCTCGCGGCCGGGCGCCTCTTGTCGTCAGGGGAGTCCGCTCACGTGCGCTTGAACAGCAGCGCGCGCTTGACCTCCTGGATCGCCTTGGTCACCTGGATTCCACGCGGGCAGGCGTCGGTGCAGTTGAACGTCGTGCGGCAACGCCACACGCCCTCGGCGTCGTTGAGGATGTCCAGCCGCTCCTCGGCCGCCTCGTCCCGCGAGTCGAAGATGAACCGGTGCGCGTTGACGATGGCCGCCGGGCCGAAGTACGACCCGTCCGCCCAGTACACCGGGCACGACGACGTGCACGCCGCGCACAGGATGCACTTGGTGGTGTCGTCGAACCGTTCGCGGTCGGCGACCGACTGGTACCGCTCGTTCGTCGGCTCGTTGCCGTAGGCGATCAGGTACGGCTTGATCGACTTGTACGCCTCGAAGAAGGGCTCCATGTCGACATAGAGGTCCTTCATCGTCGGCAGGCCCTTGATCGGGGCGATCGTGACCGTGGTGGCCTTGCCGGGCTTGGCCAGCAGGTCCTTGACCAGAACCTTGCAGGCGAGCCGGTTGATGCCGTTGATCTGCATCGCGTCCGACCCGCAGATGCCGTGCGCACAGCTACGACGGAACGACAGCGTGCCGTCCACGTAGCTCTTGATGTTCATCAGCAGGTTCAGCACACGGTCCGTGGGCAGCGCCGGGACGTCGTAGGACTCCCAGTGCGGCTCGTCGTCGATCTCCGGGTTGAACCGCAGGATCTTCACCGTGATGGTGACGGAGCCTTCCGGAGCCGGGATCTGGGACGTGTCGTTGGTGGGTTCAGCTACCGCTGTCATTTCACATCCTCCGCGAAGAGGCGGTCAGTACGCATCAGTACTTCCGCTCCATGGGCTCGTACCGGGTGAAGACGACCGGCTTGTAGTCCAGCCGCAGGTCCGACATGAACCCGGACAGACCCAGCGGAGCGTCCGGGTCCTCCTTCTCCGGCAGGATCTTGTAGGTCATCGAGTGCCGCATGAAGTTGGTGTCGTCGCGGTCCGGGTAGTCCTCGCGGGCGTGTCCGCCGCGGGACTCCTTACGCGCGAGCGCCGCGTTCACCAGCATCTCGGCCAGGTCGAGCAGGAAGCCCAGTTCGATGGCCTCGAGCAGGTCGGTGTTGAACCGCTTGCCCTTGTCGTGCACCGCGATGCGGCCGTAACGCTCCTTGAGCGCCTGCACGTCGGACAGCGCCTGCTTGAGGGTGTCCTCGGTGCGGTACACGGCCGCGTTGGTGTCCATCGTCTGCTGGAGCTCGTTACGGATGTCGGCGACCCGCTCCCCGCCGTGGGCGGTGCGCAGGTGGTCGACCATGCCCTCGACCATCTTGGCCGGGTTCTCCGGAAGCTCGACGTGGTCGACCTCGCTCGCGTACTCCGCGGCGGCGATACCCGCGCGGCGGCCGAACACGTTGATGTCCAGCAGCGAGTTCGTGCCCAGTCGGTTCGAGCCGTGCACCGACACGCACGCCACCTCGCCCGCGGCGTACAGGCCGCGGATGACGGTGTCGTTGTCCTTGAGCGCCTCGCCCTTGACGTTCGTCGGGATGCCGCCCATGGCGTAGTGCGCCGTCGGGTACACCGGCACCGGCTCGTGCACCGGGTCGACACCCAGGTACGTGCGGGCGAACTCGGTGATGTCCGGCAGCTTGGTCTCGAGGACCTCCTCGCCGAGGTGCGTGCAGTCGAGGAACACGTAGTCCTTGTGCGGACCGGCGCCGCGACCCTCCAGCACCTCGAGGACCATCGAGCGGGCGACGATGTCGCGCGGCGCGAGGTCCTTGATCGTCGGGGCGTAGCGCTCCATGAAGCGCTCACCCGACTCGTTGCGCAGGATCGCGCCCTCACCGCGGGCGCCTCGGTGAGCAGGATGCCCAGACCGGCCAGGCCCGTCGGGTGGAACTGGTAGAACTCCATGTCCTCCAGCGGCAGGCCCTTGCGCGCGTAGATGCCCATGCCGTCGCCGGTCAGGGTGTGCGCGTTGGACGTCGTCTTGAAGACCTTGCCGAAGCCGCCCGTGGCGAACACGATCGACTTGGCCTGGAAGACGTGGATCTCGCCGGTCGCCAGCTCGTAGGCCACGGCGCCCGACGCGACCTGCTCGCCGTCCTCATTGGTCGACATCGTCACGTCGAGGACGTAGAACTCGTTGAAGAACTCGATCCCGTGCTTGACGCAGTTCTGGTACAGCGTCTGCAGGATCATGTGACCGGTGCGGTCGGCCGCGTAGCAGGCCCGGCGCACCGCGGCCTTGCCGTGGTCACGCGTGTGGCCGCCGAAGCGCCGCTGGTCGATCTTGCCGTCCTCCGTGCGGTTGAACGGCAGACCCATCTTCTCCAGGTCGAGCACCGCGTCGATGGCCTCCTTGGCCATGATCTCCGCGGCGTCCTGGTCGGTCAGGTAGTCGCCACCCTTGACGGTGTCGAAGGTGTGCCACTCCCAGTTGTCCTCTTCGACGTTGGCCAACGCGGCGCACATGCCGCCCTGGGCCGCGCCGGTGTGGGATCGCGTCGGGTACAGCTTGGTGAGCACGGCCGTGCGCGAACGCTGGCCGGCCTCGATCGCCGCACGCATACCGGCGCCACCAGCACCGACGATCACCACGTCGTACTTGTGGAACTGCATGAGAAGTCTCCGTGTGGTGGGGTTCAGTCGGTGATGTTCGGGTCGAACGTGAAGATCACCAGCGTGCCGAGCACGAGGATGACGGCCATCGAGACGTACAGCAGGCACTTCAGGTAGAAGCGCGTCGAGTCCTTGCGCGCGTAGTCGTCGATGACGGTCCGCAGCCCGTTACCGCCGTGCAGCTGCGCCAGCCACAGCATCGACAGGTCCCAGAACTGCCAGAACGGCGAGGCCCAGCGACCCGCGACGAACGCGAAGTTGATGCGGTGCACGCCGCCGTCGAGGATGTTCATGATGAACAGGTGGCCGAGCACGAGGACCACCAGCGCGAGGCCGGAGATCCGCATGAACGCCCAGCTGTAGAGCTCGAAGTTGTTCCGGCGCGCGGCCGGGCGCTTCGGGGAGCGCGGCTTGTCGAGAGTCAGCGATTCGGTCATCAGTGGCCGCCTCCGAACATTTCGCTCACCGTGCGCTCGAGCATGTAGTAGGTGCCCGGGATCATCACGACGACCCAGATGCCGAGGGTGGTCCACAGCATCGGGCGCTGGAACTTCGGTCCCTTCTCCCAGAAGTCGACCAGGATGACCCGCAGACCGTTCAGCGCGTGGAACAGCACGGCGCCGACGAGGCCGACCTCGAGGAGGTTGACGAACGGTGTCTTGTAGGTCGCGATGACCTGGTCGTAGGCGTTCGGCGACACTCTGACGAGCGCGGTGTCGAGAACGTGCACGAACAGGAAGAAAAAGGTGAGCACCCCGGTGATCCGGTGCGCTACCCAGGACCACATGCCGGGATCGCCGCGGTAGAACGTTCCGCTCCGGCGTGAGGCGCCCGCCCGATCACTCGCACGTGCCTCCGTGGCAGTGCTCGCAGTGGTGGACATCGGTGTACGGCCCTCCAACGTCACTGATGGACTTCGCCGCCCGGTGCGGCCGCGACTTTTTCGAGGTCATTGTCGCCCGAGCGTCGTATACGCGCCGAATGCTAGACCTGCCAGTCACGCGGGGCTCAACCTCGGGTTCCCAGCTGTGATCGACCAGACACCGAGGACGAATCCCGTAGCGCACGCCCGGGCCCCGCGAACGTCACCGTGATCACACCATCAGGTGCATTCCCCTCGGGAGCGCACAAGCGACGTTCGTTGGTGACCGTGAGTGAGTAAGAGGGTGCACAATCGGACGGCGATTGCCGGAACTTAAACATTTGGGTTACGCGGGGTGCCGAACAGCTGCCGTGAAGGTCACGGAGCGGTACGGTTCGCCAGTCCGCCCGAGTACACGGGCACACATTCTTCGGTCCGTCCGCGAACAGCGGGGAGGGAGTTACACCGTGCGGAGAAAGCGTGGTGCAGCGCTGGCGGCGATCGCCATGGCCGGCGTGTTGACGATGGCGGGTTGCGCCAAGGATTCCGGCAGCGGCGACGCGGGCGCGGCCGGCGGCGACGGCGGCGGTGGTGAGGCGGGCAGCTGCGTCACCCAGGACGCCCCCGCGGCTCCCGAGGGCGAGGCCGAACCCGAGGCCGAACGCAACACCGACGCCGACGCGAGCGACCTCAAGGTCGGCCTCGCCTTCGACGTCGGCGGCCGGGGCGACGCCTCGTTCAACGACGCCGCCGCGTTGGGTGTCGACGAGGCCGTCGAGCAGCTGGGTGCCGAGAAGGGCGCCGAGAGCCCCGCGCAGGGCACCGAGTCCGAGGACGCCAAGCAGCAGCGTCTCGAGCAGATGGCCAACCAGGGCAACAACCCGATCATCGCCGTGGGCTTCGCCTACGCCGAGGCCGTCGCCGCGGTCGCGCCGAAGCACCCGGACACCGAGTTCGCGATCGTCGACGACGACTCGGTCGAGGCCGAGAACGTCACGTCGCTCGTGTTCGCCGAGGAGGAGGGCTCCTTCCTCGCGGGCGTGGCCGCGGCCTACAAGACGACCGACTGCCAGGTGGGCTTCATCGGCGGTGTCGACACGCCGCTGATCCAGAAGTTCGAGGCCGGTTTCGAGCAGGGCGTCGAGGCCGCGGGCGGCGACAACATCGAGATCCGCAACGAGTACCTGACTCCGGCCGGCGACATCAGCGGCTTCAACGACCCGGCCAAGGCCAACGTCATGGCGGGCGCGATGCTCAGCCAGGGCACCGACGTGGTGTTCCACGCGGCGGGCGCGTCCGGTCAGGGCGTGTTCGAGGCGGCCGCGCAGAACGACGCGCTGGCCATCGGCGTCGACTCCGACCAGTACGAGCAGAAGACGCTCGCCGAGGTCCGCGATGTCATCGTCACCTCGATGCTCAAGCGGGTCGACGTCGCGGTGTACGACTACATCGCCGCGCTCGCCGAGGGCAACACCGACGAGCTGCCCGAGCGCTTCGACCTGTCGGTCGACGGGGTGGACTACTCGGACTCCAACTCGGATATCGAGGACATCACCGACGAGCTCGAGGGCTACAAGCAGGCGATCATCGACGGCGAGATCGACGTCTCGGACCAGACTCAGGGCTGATCCTTCGGGCTGAGCGGTTCGGCGTCGGACCGAAAACCGAACGCGACAACCGAAAACAGACAACCGAAGACGGATGTGGGGCTCGTGGGCGGCCACCGCCTGCGAGCCCCACCTGCCGTTTCGGTGGTTCGCCGCCACCGACGCGGCCTGATCTGCTTTGATGCCGGTCACCGGCACCGTACGGATCCAGCACCGAAGCAGCACCGCGCCGAAGCGGCGCTGCCCGGAAACACCCGCGAGAAATCCACGAAGAACGATCGTTGGCCCCTGCTCGAGCAAGGCGAATGAACAGATGACCGAACCGGAACCGGTGGTCGAACTCACCGGGATCACCAAGCGCTTCCCCGGCGTGGTGGCCAATTCCGACGTGCACCTGGCGGTGCGCGAGGGCGAGGTCCACGCCGTGTGCGGCGAGAACGGCGCCGGCAAGTCCACGCTGATGAAGATCCTCTACGGGATGCAGCAGCCGGACGAGGGCACCATCACGGTCGGCGGCGAGGTCGTGGAACTGCGCAACCCGCAGGACGCGATCAAGGCCGGCATCGGCATGGTGCACCAGCACTTCATGTTGGCCGACAACCTGACGGTGCGGGAGAACGTGCTGCTCGGCGCGGAGGGCCTGTACGGCATGGGCCGCAAGGCCCGCGCCCGGCTCACCGAACTGGCCGAACGCACGGGCCTGCGCGTCGACCCGGACACGCTGGTCGAGAACCTGGGTGTGGCCGACCGGCAGCGCGTCGAGATCGTCAAGGTGCTCTACCGCGGCGCGCGGATCGTCATCCTCGACGAGCCGACCGCGGTGCTCGTGCCGCAGGAGGTCGATGCGCTGTTCGAGACCGTCCGCGCGATGCAGGCGGACGGCTACACGTTCCTGTTCATCTCGCACAAGCTCGACGAGGTCCGCGCGATCGCGGACGAGGTGACGATCATCCGCCGCGGCACGACGGTCGGCACGGTCGACCCGAAGACCGTCAGCAGCAGGCAGTTGGCCGAGATGATGGTCGGCTCGCAGCTGCCGAGTCCGGAGACGCGCGAGTCGACGGTCACCGACCGCGTGGTGCTGCGGGTGCGCGACCTGCGGCTCGACGCCGACGACAGCGACCGCGCGCTGTGCGACGACGTCACGTTGACCGTGCACGCGGGCGAGATCGTCGGCATCGCCGGGGTCGAGGGCAACGGCCAGACCGAACTGGTCGAGACCATCATGGGCATGCGCAAGGCCTCGGCCGGCACGATCGAGCTGATCGACGCCAGCGGCAAGGGCGACACTGCCGAACCGACGCTGCGCACCATCACGAAGCTCGGCACCCTCGCCCGCCGCGAGGCCGGTATCGGCTACATCCCCGAGGACCGGCATCGGCACGGCCTGCTGCTGCGGCAGCCGCTGTGGTCGAACCGCATCCTCGGTCATCAGACGCGCAAACCGGTCTCCAGCGGCAATCTCATCTACCCGTCGGCGGCGCGCACCGACACCGAACGCATCGTCGAGGAGTACGACGTGCGCACTCCCGGGGTCGACGTGCTCGCCGGCGCGTTGTCGGGCGGCAACCAGCAGAAGCTGATCGTCGGCAGGGAGCTGTCGGGCGATCCGGTGCTGTTGATCGCCTCGCATCCGACGCGCGGTGTGGACGTCGCGCGCAGGCGCTGATCTGGGAGCAGATGCGCCAGGCGCGCCACGACGGGCTCGCGGTGCTGCTGATCTCGGCGGACCTCGACGAGTTGATCGGCCTGTCCGACACGATCCGCGTCATGCTGCGCGGCCGGCTCGTCAGCGAGGCAGACCCGGCCACCGTGACGCCGGAGGAACTCGGCTCGGCCATGACCGGCGCAGGCGACAGCGACGGCGACGCAGCGGGGGAGGTCGAGGACGCATGAACGAGAATTGCGGAGCGTGCGGAGCGTCGTTCATGGCGGCCGAGCGGGTGCGGGTGTCCCGCAAGGTGGAGGGCGACGCATGAACTGGCGTACCGCGCTGTTGCCACCGGCGCTCGCGATCGTGTTCGCGATGCTGCTGTCGTCGGTGGCGCTGCTGATCTCCGGGGCGAATCCGCTCGAGGCGTTCTCCACGATGGTGGCGCAGCTGTTCCGCGGGAACACGGCCGTCTCCACGGTGAACCTCGCGATCGTCTACTACCTGGCCGGACTCGCCGCGGCGATCGGCTTCCAGATGAACGTCTTCAACATCGGTGTCGAGGGCCAGTACCGGTTCGCCGCGATCGTCGCGGCCATCGTCGGTGCGTGGATGAAGCTCCCGCCGGTGCTGCACGTGATCGCGATCCTGCTGGTCGCGATGTTCGCCGGCGCGCTGTACGCGCTGCTGCCCGCGCTGCTCAAGGTGTACCGCGGCGTCAGCGAGGTCATCACGACGATCATGCTGAACTCGATCGTGTTCGGCATCGTGGCGTTCCTGATCAACCCGGACCAGTTCGGTGTGCTGCACGGCAACAACGTGTCGACCGCGCAGATCGAGCCGTCCGGCCGGATCCCGGGCATCCCGCTCGGCGAGGCGGGCACGGTGTTCGGCTTCATCGTGATCGCCGCGGGCCTGGGCTACGGCTACTGGTTCGTGTTGCGGCGCACGCGGTTCGGCTTCGAACTCAAGGCCAGCGGCGAATCGGCCACGGCGGCCGCGGCCGGTGGTGTGAGCGCGAAGAAGATGACCCTGGCGGCGATGCTGATCTCCGGCGCGTCGCGGGTCTGATCGCGATGCCCGAGCTGCTCGGCCGCGACTACGTCTACGCGATGACGGCCACGCAGGGCTACGGCTTCACGGGCCTCGCGGTCGCCCTGCTCGGCCGCAACCACCCCGCCGGGATCGCGTTCGGCGCACTGCTGTGGTCGTTCCTCGACCGCTCGGCGGTGTCGCTCGAATCGCTCGGCATCCCCAGTGAGATCGCGGTGATCATGCAGGGCTCGATCGTGCTGTCGGTCGTGGTGGCCTACGAGATCGTCCGGCGCGCCGACCTGGCCGCGGAACAGCGCCGCGTCGGCAGGGCGGGCCGCAACGGCAAACCCGCCTCGGTCGCGGAAGGAGGTGCGGTGTGAGCGCGGTGATGGAGACCCCGAACCCGGAGTCCAAGCAGAAGCCGGCCCACCGGATGCCCGGCTGGGCGCGCGGCGCGCTGTGGGCGATGGTCGCGATCGGCGTGCTGTCGACGACGACCTACCTCACCGACATGCCGCTGCTGACCTCCAGCAGCACGTCGCAGACGGCGCTGCGGCTCGCGTTGCCGATCCTGCTGGCCGCCCTCGGCGGTCTGTGGGCCGAACGCGCCGGCGTCATGAACATCGGTCTCGAGGGCATGATGATCCTCGGCACCTGGGGCGCCGCGTGGGGTGCGTTGCACGGCGGGGTGTGGGTCGGCCTGGTCGCCGGCATCGCCTTCGGCCTGCTGGGCGGTCTGCTGCACGCCGTGGCGGTGGTGACGTTCAACGTCAACCACATCGTCTCCGGTGTGGCGATCAACCTGCTCGGCCTCGGTATCGCGCAATATCTGGCGAACCTGCTCTTCGAACCGCTGTCGGGCAACCCGCGCGAGTCGCCGCCGGTCGACAAGTTCGAGACCTACTCGGCGACGTTCCTGGCCGACTGGCTGGGCATGTTGGAGGACGAACAGCGCGTCGTGCTGTCCGACGTCGCGGGGCTGCTGCGCGGTCTGGTCACGCAGGTCTCGCCGTTGGCGATGCTGGCGTTGCTCGCCGTGCCGGCGAGCTACTTCATCCTGTGGCGCACGCGGTTCGGCCTGCGGCTGCGGTCGGCCGGCGAGAGCCCCGTGGCGGCCGAGTCGCTCGGCGTGAACGTGTACCTGCACAAGTACATCGCCGTCGCGGTGTCGGGCGGTTTCGCCGGTGCCGGCGGTGCGTCGCTGGTGCTGCTCGAGGGCGGCGCCGACTACCTGGAGAACCAGGTCAACGGCCGCGGTTACATCGGCCTCGCGGCGATGATCTTCGGTAACTACCGGCCGAGCGGTCTGCTCGGCGGTGCCGCGTTGTTCGGCTACGCGGACGGGTTGCAGCTGTCCGGCGGCGGATCCGCGGTGCTGGCGCTGTGCTACGGCGCGGTGCTGCTGCTCGCCGTCATCGTCGTGTGGCAGGCGTGGAAGCGGAACTGGTTCGCCGCGCTCGGCGCCGCCGCCGGTGCGGGCGTCCTGTACTGGATCTACTGGACCAACGACGAGCTGCCCAGCGACCTCATCCCGTACACGCCGCACTTCGTGACGATCGTCGTGCTGGCGGTCGCGGCCCAACGGCTGCGGGTGCCGAAGGCGATCGGCAAGCAGTACCGCGCGGGGAGGACTAGTGGCCGGTTCGGACGCCACAGGTGGCGCGGGTTTCGGCGACACGGCTCCGTCCATTCCGGACTGGGCGTCGTTGCGGGCGGAGGCGGTGCGTGCGGCGGGATCGGCGTACGCACCGTATTCCGGCCTGCACGTCGGCGTCGCCGGGCTCGTGTCCGACGGCCGGGTCGTGACGGGCTGCAACGTCGAGAACGCCTCCTACGGCGTGGGCCTGTGCGCCGAGTGCACGATGGCCGGGCAGCTGCGGCTGTCCGGCGGCGGCCGGCTGACCGCCGTCGCGTGCCGCGGCGGTTCGGGCGAACTGCTCATGCCGTGCGGTCGGTGCCGGCAGATCCTGTACGAACTCGGCGGACCCGACTGCCTGCTCGACACCCCGAGCGGCATCCTGCCGATGTCGCAGGTCCTCCCGGACGCCTTCGGCCCGGCGGATCTGCCCACCTGACCCGGAATCCGGTCGCCGAGACCGGCCGGGCGTGCCAGGCTCGGGCGATGCGACTGGAGAACATCGTGTGGGACGCCCGCGACCCGCGGCGGCTCGGCGGCTTCTGGGCGGCGGCGCTGGACGCGGAGACGCTGACCGACGAACCGGACATCGTCGAGGCCCGCGTCCAGCTGTCCGGCGAGGCGTTCCTCGACCTGTGCTTCCCGCGGGTGGACGTGCCGTCCACCACGCCCGCCCGGCTGCACCTCGACCTGCGGGGCGGGCCGCGGCAGGCCGAAGTCGTCGAGAAGCTGCTCGGTCTCGGCGCGGTGCACGCCGACGTCGGGCAGGGCGACGTGCCGTGGACGGTGCTCGCCGACCCCGAGGGCAACACGTTCTGCGTGCTGCACGAGCGCGACGCCTACGCCGCCGGTTCCGGACCGGTCGCCGCGTTGCCGCTGGACAGCGCCGACCCCGAACGCGACGCCGAGTTCTGGGCCGCGATCACCGGGTGGGTCCCGTGCGCGGGCAGCGGGGGCGGAACCGCGTTGCGGCATCCCGACGGTGTCGGCCCGCTGCTCGAGCTGTGCCCCGAACCGGAACCGAAGCGCGGCAAGAACGGCCTGCACCTCGACGTCCGGCCGACCGGGGCCGATGGGGACGAGGACGTGGTCGAGCGGCTGCTGTCGACGGGCGGGGCTCGCGTCGCCGGCTACGACGGGCTGCCGTGGCAGGTGTTCGCCGACCCCTCGGGTAACGAGTTCTGCATCCTTGCGGCTTCGAACGCCGCGCACCAGGCTGACTCGACTTACAGTTGACGGCATGCACGAACCGTTCGCCGCTGTCGACGTCATCCGGGCCAAGCGGGACGGCGGCAGGCTGACGCCGGAGCAGATCGACTGGGTCGTCGACGCCTACACCCGCGGGGTGGTGTCGGAGGAGCAGATGGCCGCGCTCGCGATGGCCGTGTTCCTGCGCGGCATGGACTCGCGCGAGACGGCCCGCTGGACCGGGGCGATGATCGACTCGGGGGAGCGGTTGGCGCTGCACGTGTCGCGGCCGACGGTCGACAAGCACTCGACGGGCGGTGTCGGCGACAAGATCACGCTGCCGTTGGCGCCGCTGGTGGCGACGTGCGGGGCGGCCGTGCCGCAGCTGTCGGGCCGCGGGCTCGGGCACACCGGCGGCACGCTCGACAAGCTCGAGTCGATCCCCGGCTGGCGGGCGCAGCTCTCGGCCGTGGAGATCGGCAAACAGCTCGACGAGGTCGGCGCGGTCGTGTGCGCGGCGACCGACACGCTCGCGCCCGCCGACCGGAAGCTGTACGCGCTGCGCGACGTGACCGGCACGGTCGAATCGGTGCCGCTGATCGCCAGCTCGATCATGAGCAAGAAGATCGCCGAGGGGGCCGGCGGTCTGGTGCTGGACGTCAAGGTCGGCTCGGGGGCGTTCATGACCTCGCTCGACGACGCGCGCGCCCTCGCACGCACCCTCGTGGACATCGGGGCCGCGCACGGCCTGCCGACGCGGGCGCTGCTGACCGACATGTCGACGCCGTTGGGTTCGGCGGTGGGCAACGCGATCGAGGTGGCCGAGGCGGTGGACGTGCTGCGCGGCGGCGGCCCCGAGGACGTCGTGGCGCTGACCCTCGCGTTGGCGCGGGAGATGCTGGCGCTCGCCGGGCACGGCGACGTCGACCCGGCGCCGATGCTCGCGTCGGGCCAGGCGTACGAGACGTGGTGCCGGATGATCAGCGCGCAGGGCGGCGACCCGGAGGCGCCGTTGCCGACGCCCGCGCACGTCCACGTCGTCGAGGCGCCGCAGACGGGGGTGCTGACCCGGCTGGACGCCTACGCGGTGGGTGTCGCGGCGTGGCGGCTCGGCGCGGGGCGGGCGCGCCGCGAGGACCCGGTGCAGGCGACCGCCGGGGTGCGCTGCCTCGCGAAACCGGGGGAGCGGGTCGAACACGGACAACCCCTGCTGGAACTCCACACCGAGACCCCGGACGCCGTCCCGTCAGCCCTGGCAGCCCTGGGCGGTGCCGGTGGCATCGGCGCTGAGGCAGGTGGTGGGGACGCAGCAGTCGAGGTGTCGGACGAAGCGCCGGACCACCCGCCGTGGTCGACGACCACCGTGCTGGAAACCATCCGCGCCTAGAACCACGAAAAAGCTCCCAAGGGATATGCGTCGTACGAACCTGGGCCGATGCCTTAGGGGGCCTTGGGACTTT
>NZ_MKKE01000010.1 GCF_001942305.1 Saccharomonospora sp. CUA-673
CGCCCGGTCCCATTCCGAACCCGGAAGCTAAGCCTGCCAGCGCCGATGGTACTGCACTCGTAGGGGTGTGGGAGAGTAGGACACCGCCGAACTCAACATGATGTGTAGGGCCCGTCGGAGGCGACTATCTCGAGCGAGATGGGCGCCCGGCGGGCCCTACACGTATGCTCAGGAAGAACTTCAACAGTGGGAGGACTCGTGTCCGACACGAGCGGGCGCGACCGTTCGAACCGTGACGATCGCGGACGTGGTGACCGACAAGGTCACGGCAGGCCAGGACGCCCCGGCAGCGGGAAGAGCGGCGATCGCACACCTGGACAGCGTGGTGGTGGATACCGCGGCCAACAGTCGGGCGGCGGCGGTGGCGCGCGCGGTTCCGGCGGGTACGGCCGCAAGCGCGACGACCGCGACGACCGCGACGGGCGGGACGATCGCCGCGGCGGATCGGGCAACTCGGGTGGCTACGGCCGGCGCGACGACTCCCGCGGTGGACGCCCCGGGGGGCGCGACGACTTCCGAGGCGGACGGCCAGGCTCCCGCGACGACCGTGGCCGAGACAGTCGCGACAACCGGGGCGGTGACAACCGCGACAACCGCGACCGGCGCGACAACAACCCACGTGGCGGCTCCCGGGGCGGCGAATCCCGTGGTGGTTACCGCGGAGGCGACACACGCGGCGGTTACCGCGGCGGTGACGACCGGCGACGCGACGGTGGACCGCGCGGAGACCGCAACCGCGACGGTGGGAAGCGCGACGACCGCAGGTTCGACAACCGCGACTCGCGCGGTGACCACGACCGCCGGGACAACCGTGACAACCGTGACAGCCGGGACAATCGCGACCGGCGCGACGCTCGCGACGGTGGACGCAACCGCGACGGCTGGAAGCGCGACGACCGCACGGCCGACAACCGCGGCTCCCGCGACGACCGCGACCGCCGGGACAACCGCGACAACCGCGACAACCGGGGCCGGGACCGGCGGGACGATCGCGGCCCGGCCCGCAGCGGTGGCGGCGGCTACCGCGGCGGTTCCGGCGGCAAGTACGGCGACAAGCCGACCGGCAAACAGGGCTACGGTTCCAGATCGGGCTCCAGCCATGGCTCGAAGCCCGGCTTCAAGTCGGGCCCCAAACCCGGTGGCAGGTACGGCAACCCGAGGGACGAGAGCGACGACCGGTCCATGGGCCGGGCACTGCTCGACGCGCCGGAGCTGCCGGACGAGGCCGAGTACTCGATGCTCGACAGCGAGGCCAGGCGCGACCTGCGCTCGCTGCCGAAGGACTTCGCCGAGACGATCGGCCGGCACCTCGTCGCCGCCGGCATGCTGCTCGATACCGACCCCGATGCGGCTCTCGCCCACGCGCGGTACGCCAAGAAGCGCGCCTCGCGCATCCCCGTGGTGCGGGAAGCGGCCGGTCTCGCGGCCTACCACACCGGTAACTGGTCGGAGGCGCTGACGGAACTGCGTGCGGTGCGGCGGATGACCCACTCCGACGCCCACATTGCCGTGATCGCCGACTCCGAACGCGCGATGGGCAGGCCCGAGCGGGCCCTCGACATCGCCAAGGAGACCAACACGTCCGCGCTGCCGAAGGACGTCGCGATCGAGCTGAAGATCGTCGAGGCCGGCGCGCGCCGCGACCTGGACCAGCTCGACGCCGCCGTCGTGACCCTGCAGGGCGACGACCTGGACCCCGACCGGATCCAGCCGTGGAGCGTGCGCCTGTTCTACGCCTATGCCGACAACCTCGCCGCCGCCGGCCGCACCGACGAGGCCGTCCGGTGGTTCCTGCACGCGGCCGAGGCCGACGGCGACATGGAAACCGACGCCGCCGACCGGGCGGCCGAACTCGCCGGGGAGTGACGTCGTGGGCGACACGCTGCTCGACCGCCACGACGCACTGCTGCTCGACCTCGACGGGACCGTCTACCGCGGCGCCCACCCCGTGCCGGGCGCGGCCGAGGCGATCACCCGCGCCCGTGAGCACGGCGTGGCCGTGCGGTTCGTGACGAACAACGCCTCGAAGGCGCCGGCGTCGGTGGTCACCCACCTCGAGGACGTCGGGGTGCCGGCGACCGGCGACGAGGTCAGCACCAGCGCCCAGGCCGGCGTGCAGCTGCTCGCCGAGCGCCTCCGGGCGGGGCAGAAGGCCCTCGTCGTCGGTACCGATGCGCTCGCCGCGCAGGTCGCCGACGCCGGGCTCGAACCGGTACGCACCGCGGATCCGGACGTCGCCGGCGTCATCCAGGGCCACTCGCCGGACACGGCATGGCCCGTCCTCGCCGAGGCCTGCCTCGCCGTCCGCGCCGAGGCGGTGTGGGTCGCCTGCAACGAGGACGCCACCCTGCCCACCGAACGCGGCCAGCTGCCCGGCAACGGGGCGATGGTCGCGGCGCTGCGTGCCGCCACCGGCCGGGCACCCGTCGTCGCGGGCAAACCGCAGACACCGCTGCTGCGGCTCGCGGCCGATTCGGCGGCGGCCTCGCGCCCACTCGTCGTCGGCGACCGGCTCGACACCGACATCGAAGGCGCCGTCGCCGCCGACATGGCCTCGCTGGCCGTGCTGACCGGCGTCGTCACCCCCGCGGCGCTGCTGCAGGCGCCGCCGCACCAGCGTCCCGGATACATCGCCGCCGACATGGCCGCCCTCGACGCGCCTGCGGACGACTCCGTCGTCGGACCGGACGAGTCCTGGCACGTCACCGTCGACGGCCCGGCCCTCGTCGCCACGCACACGCGCACCGACACGGCCACGGACGGTTCGGCGATCGGCCTGCTCCGCGCCCTGTGCGGCGTCGCGTGGCGCTCCGGTGTCACCGACGTCCGCGCGGGCGACGAGCGCGCCGAGGCGGCACTGGCCGAGCTCGACCCCACGCCCTGACACGGCCCGACTCGTCGCCGCTGTCGCGGGGAGATCGGATAACGTTGAGCCGTGCAGGAACACACCGACCAGCCGGCCGACCCGGCAGGCGAGCCCCACCCGGAACCGCAGGACACCGACCCGCGCGGCGGCATCGACGACGCGGTGGCCGCGCTGGACGAGCTCGACCGGCTGCCCGTGGCCGAGCACGTCGAACGTTTCGACGCCGTGCACACGGAGTTGACGGTCGCGCTGTCCAGCATCGACAAGGTGTGAGACATGGCGCGTAGGGCGCGTCTCGACGCGGAACTGGTACGCCGTGGCCTGGCGCGATCCCGGGAACACGCCAGCACCCTCATCGGCGAGGGCCGGGTGACCGTCCGCGGGATGGTCGCAGGCAAGGCCGCCACCGGCGTCGAGGCCGACGCCGCCATCGTCGTCCGCACCGACGACGACCCCGGCTGGGCCTCCCGCGGGGCACACAAACTGCTCGGCGCCCTCGAGGCGTTCACCCCGGACGGACTGACCGTCGCCGGCAAACGCTGCCTCGACGCGGGCGCGTCGACCGGCGGATTCACCGACGTCCTGCTCCGCGAGGGCGCGCGCGAGGTGGTCGCCGCCGACGTCGGCCGAGGACTGCTCGACTGGCGCCTGCGCACCGACGAACGCGTCGTCGTGCTCGACAAGACCAACGTCCGCAACCTCACGCCCGACGACATCGGCGGTCGGGTGGACCTGGTCGTGGCGGACCTGTCGTTCATCTCCCTCGGCCTCGTGCTGCCCGCGCTCGCGGCGTGTGCCGCCGACGGGGCCGACCTGCTACCGATGGTCAAACCGCAGTTCGAGGTCGGCAAGGAGCGACTCGGCAGCGGCGGTGTCGTGCGCGACCCGGCCCTGCGCACCGAGGCCGTGCTCGGCGTGCTGCACGTGGCCGCCGAGCACGGGCTGACCACGAAGGCCGTCACCGCGAGCCCGCTGCCGGGCCCGTCAGGCAACGTCGAGTTCTTCGCATGGCTGCGCAAGGCACAGGGCGAGGCCGGCGAGCCCGACACCGACCCGGCCGAGCTGGTGCGGACCGCCGTCGCGGAGGGCCCGCAGTGACGCCGCCGGAGAAGGGGCGGCCGGGCCGCGAGGTGCTGCTCGTCGCGCACCCCGACCGCGAGTCGACCCGGGATGCCGCCCGCGCCGTGGCTGCGCGACTGGCCGGGGCCGGGATCGGCCTGCGGGTCGTCGACGAGGAGGTGCGGCTGCTCATCGGGCCGCCGGACGCCGCGCCGTGCGTGGTGGCCGACCTCAGCGGCGATCCGGCCGCCGGTGCCGAACTGGTGCTCGTACTCGGCGGCGACGGCACGCTGCTGCGCGCGGCCGAACTGGCCCGTTCCGCGGGCGTGCCCGTGCTGGGCGTCAACCTCGGCCGTGTCGGCTTCCTCACCGAGGCCGATTCGGACGCGCTGGCCGACACCGTGGAACGCGTCGTCGACGAGCGCTACCGCATCGAGGAGCGCATGACGATCGACGTCACCGTGACCCAGGGCGACGAGGTCGTGGCCAGGACGTGGGCGCTCAACGAGGCCAGTGTCGAGAAGTCCACGCGCGAACGCATCCTCGACGCGCTGATCGAGGTCGATGGCAGGCCGGTGTCGGCGTTCGGCTGCGACGGTGTGCTCTGCTCGACCCCGACCGGGTCGACCGCCTACGCGTTCTCCGCGGGCGGACCCGTCGTGTGGCCCGACGTCGAGGCGCTGCTGGTGGTGCCCAGCAACGCGCACGCCATGTTCTCGCGACCGCTCGTCGTCTCGCGCGAGTCGGTGATCACCGTCCGCGTCGACCCCGACGGCTCGCCCGCGGTCCTGACCTGTGACGGCCTGCGGCACGTCGACCTCGAGCCGGGCATGCGGGTGCGCGTCACCGCGGGCCGGGTGCCCGTCCGGTTGGCGCACCTGTGGGACGGGCCGTTCACCGACCGGCTGGTGCACAAGTTCTCCCTGCCGGTCAAGAGCTGGCGCGAGCGGCACGACCGCGACCTGCCCGGGTGAGCCTGCCCACCCCGCTCGTCGAGCGGGCCCCGCCCACCCGGCCGAACCGCGGCGCGGGCGAACGGGCCCGCCGTCGGCGGTGGAATTGTCGGCGACTGCCGATACGGTGGGACCGTGCTGGCCGAGATGCGAATCCAGGGCCTCGGAGTGATCGAGGACGCCCTGCTCGAACTGCACCCGGGATTCACCGTCGTCACCGGTGAGACCGGGGCGGGCAAAACCATGGTGGTCACCGGGCTGCACCTGCTCTCCGGTGGTCGGTCCGAGGCGTCGAAGGTGCGCGCGGGCGCCACGAAGGCGTCCGTCGAGGGGCGTTTCGAGGGGGTGGCCACCGCGGGCGAGCGTGCCGCGGGGATCGTCGCCGACTCCGGCGCCGACGTCGACGAGGACGGCAGCGTCATCGCGATGCGGTCGGTCAGCGCCGACGGCAGGTCCCGGGCACACCTCGGCGGTCGGTCGGTGCCCGTCGGCGTGCTCGGCGACCTCGCCGAGCAGCTCATCGCCGTGCACGGCCAGAACGACCAGCTGAACCTGCTGCGCGCGGCCCAGCAGCGCGAGGTGCTCGACCGGTTCGCCGGCGACGCGGTGGCCGCGCCGCTGGCCGAGTACCAGCGGGTGCGAGGGGAGTGGCTCGAGGTCATCACCGAGCTCGAGGAACGCACGTCGCGCTCCCGTGAACTCGCCCAGCAGGCCGATCTGCTGCGACACGGGCTGGCCGAGATCGAGGCCGTCGCACCCGAATCGGGCGAGGACGTCGAGCTGACCGAACAGGTCAAACGACTCGCCGCGGTCGACGAACTCCGCGAGGCCGCCTCCGGCGCCTCGATCGCCGTGTCCGGGGCGGCCGACGGCGATCCGGACGTGCCCGGGGCGCTGGGCCTGCTCGCCGACGCGCGCCGCAGGCTGTCGGGCGTCGGCGACGAGGCGTTGCGCGAGCTCGAACCGCGGATCGCCGAGGCGGCGACGCTGCTGTCGGACATCGGGGCCGAGCTCACGACCTACCTCGACGGGCTCGAGGCCGACCCCGAACGACTCGAACAGATCCTCGCCAGGCAGTCCGAGCTCAAGAAGCTCACGCGCAAGTACGCCGCGGACGTCGACGGCGTACTGACCTGGGCCGACGACGCCCGCACGCGGCTCGAGAGCCTGGACACCTCCGACGAGGCGCTCACCGCGTTGGCCGCCCGCCGCGACGAGCTGGCGGCCGAGCTCGCCGGGCACGCCGCGGCCGTCAGCAAGGCGCGCGGCGCCGCGGCCGCGACCTGGCCGGCCGGGTCACCGACGAACTCGCCGGCCTCGCCATGGGGCAGGCCGAGATCGAACTCCCGGTGCGGCAGAAGGAGGCCGACGCCGGCGACGCCCACGCGTTGACCGTCGACGGCCGGCGGCTGCACGCCGGCCCCGAGGGCGTCGACGAGGTCGAACTCGTGCTCAAGGCGCACTCGGGTGCGCAGCCGCTGCCGGTGCACAAGGCCGCCTCCGGTGGTGAGCTCTCGCGCGTCATGCTGGCCATCGAGGTCGTGCTCGCCCACGCCGACCCGGTGCAGACACTCGTGTTCGACGAGGTCGACGCCGGGGTGGGCGGCCGGGCCGCCGTGGAGATCGGCAAGCGGCTCGCCGCGCTGGCCCGCACACACCAGGTGCTCGTCGTGACGCACCTGCCGCAGGTCGCCGCGTTCGCGGATCAGCACCTCGTGGTCGACAAGGGCACCTCCGGTGGGGTCACCCGCAGTGGGGTGACCGTGCTCGACCCCGCGCACCGCGTCGACGAACTCGCCCGCATGCTCGCCGGACTCGACGGCAGCGACGCGGGCCGGGCGCACGCGGAGGAACTCATCGGCGCCGCCGAGATGTACAAGGCCTACAAGGAGAAATCGGCGGGCTCGACCCGGAAGTCGGGAGGCTCGGCAGCGAAGTCCGCATCGTCCAAGGCGTCCACACCGGCCAAGTCGTCCAACTCGCCGAAGTCGCAGAAGTCCTCGACGGAGGCGAAAACGACGAAGAAGGCCGATACCGGCACGTAATCACGGTGCCGATCCTGCGACCCCACCGGTGATCCTGTGGGGTTCCCCGGCGCGTCGCGACGCTTTTCCGGCAAGACTTTTGTCAGTATCGAGCCATGAAACTCTCCGGCATGCTCACCCGGGCCAAGGAACCGTTGCCCGGTATCAGCGGAGTGGCACGCGTCGACCGGCGTACCCGGGAGTTGTTGCGGCGGGTGGGTTCCGGGGACATCGTCGTGCTCGACGAGGTCGACATCGACCGGGCGACCGCCGACACGCTCGTCCAGGCCGAGGTTGCGGCCGTGGTGAACGCCGCACCGTCCATTTCGGGCAGGTTCCCCAACCTGGGCCCGGAGATCCTCGTCGAGGCGGGTATCCCGCTGGTCGACAACGTCGGCGCCGACGTCGTGCACCGCGTCAAGGACGGGGCCAAGGTCCGCCTGGACGGCGGCACCCTGTACTCGGGTGACAAGCAGCTCGCGTCCGGGACGGTGCAGACGGCCGAGAGCATCGCCGACTCGATGATCGAGGCCAAGGCGGGCATGTCCACGCAGCTGGAAGCCTTCTCGGCCAACACGATCGAGTTCCTGCGCCGCGAGCGGGCCCTGATCCTCGACGGCGTCGGCGTGCCCGACCTGCGGATCTCGCTGAAGGACCGCAACGTGCTGGTGGTCGCGCCCGGCAACGAGCACGCCGAGGACCTCAAGACGCTCAAGAAGTTCATCAACGAGCACCGGCC
The DNA here is from genome assembly GCF_001942305.1 of Saccharomonospora sp. CUA-673. Classification (GTDB taxonomy): domain Bacteria; phylum Actinomycetota; class Actinomycetes; order Mycobacteriales; family Pseudonocardiaceae; genus Prauserella. The sequence goes on from NZ_MKKE01000010.1 coordinate 7,642, forward strand.
CGCCCTGATCGGTGTCGACTCGGCCGCCGACACGCTGCGGTCGATGGGCTACACGCCCGACATCGTCGTGGGCGACCCGAACAGCATCGAGGCGCAGACGCTCAAGGAATGCCACGAGGTGGTCGTGCCCGCCCAGCCCGACGGGTACGCGCCGGGCGTCGAGCGGATCCAGGACCTGGGCATCGGCGCGGTGACGTTCCCGGCCTCGGGCAACGCCGAGGACCTGGCGTTGCTGCTGGCCGACACGCATGAGGCGAGCCTCGTGGTGACCGTCGGATTCCAGGCGACGCTGCGGGAGTTCCTCGACCACGGACGGTCCGGGTCGAACCCGTCGACCTTCCTCACGCGACTCAAGCTCGGCACGAAGCTCGTCGACGGCAAGGCCGTCGCGACGCTGCACCGCAACCGGGTGTCGATGGCCGCGGTGGTGCTGCTCGTGCTGGCGGCCCTCGTGGTCGTCGCGGCCGCGCTGCTTGTCTCGGACGTCGGAACCGTCTACGTCGACTGGCTGCGCGACACCTGGAATTCGTTCGTCACATGGCTGAGGGGACTGTTCTAGGTGATCACCCTGCGCTACCACATCATCTCGATCACCGCGGTGTTCCTGGCGCTGGCGATCGGGGTCGTGCTCGGTTCGACGGCGCTCAACGGGACGTTGCTGTCGGGCCTGTCCGACGAGCGCGGTGATCTCGCGCGCAGGTCAGCAACCTGGAGAGCGAACGCAACGCGCTGCAGGGGCAGCTGGCCGACTCCGACGCGTTCGCCGGTTCGGTCGGCGGCAACGTCGTCGACGGCCTCCTCGACGAGCGGTCCGTCGTGTTCGTGACGACGCCGGATGCCAGCTCGGCCGACCGGGACGCGCTCACCGAACGCGTCGAGCAGTCCGGTGCCGAGGTGACGGGCGAACTGCAGCTCACCGAGGCGTTCACCGACCCCGGCCAGTCCGACCAGTTGCGTGAGGTCGTCACCCGCCTGCAGCCGTCCGGGGCCGAGTTCCCGACCGCGGGCGACCCGGGCACCCTGGCCGGCGCGCTCGTCGGCTCGACGTTGCTGCTCGACGGGGAGAACGCGCGTCCGCAGGCCTCCCGCGCGGAGCGTGCGGCGGCGCTGTCCGGACTCGCCGACAGCGGATTCGTGAACCAGAGCGAGAACGTGCAGCCTGCGCAGCTGGCGATCGTGTTGACCGGCGGCAAGGAGGCCGGCGACGGCGCGGGCAACAAGGCCGCGACGATCAGCCGGTTCGCCGCGCAGCTCGACCGCACCGGTGCGGGCACCGTCCTCGCCGGACAGTCGTCGTCGGCCGAGGGCAGCGGAGCCGTCGGGGTGGCGCGGGCCGACACGGCGACCTCGTCGATTCTGTCCACCGTGGACAACGTCGACACCCACTCCGGCCGGGTCGCCGCCGTGCTGGCGTTGCGCGAGCAGCTCGAGGGCGACGCGGGGCGCTACGGCACGGCGGGCAACGCCGAGGGGCCCGCGCCGGGCGTCAATCCGGAGGAAGGCCGCTGAGCATCCCCGTCCACGCGTCGACGAACCCGGGGAAGGTCTTGCCGACCGTCTCCGGGTTCTCCACGGCGATGCCGGGGACCCGCAGGCCGAGCACCGCGCCCGCCATGACCAGCCGGTGGTCGTCGTAGGTGTGAAAGGTGCCGGCGTGCAGCGCGGCCGGGCGGATCGTCAGTCCGTCCGCGGTCTCGGACACGTCGCCGCCCAGTGCCGTCAACTCCGTCGCCAACGCCGCCAGCCGGTCGGTCTCGTGGCCGCGCAGATGCGCGACGCCGGAGATCGTCGACGGGCCGTCCGCGAAGCACAGGAGCGCGGCGACGACCGGGGTCAGCTCGCCCACCTCGTGCAGGTCGAGGTCCATGCCGGGTAGACCGCCGCCGCCCGTCACGGTCAGTCCGTCGCCGGTGAACACGGCCTTGCCGCCGAGTTCGGCGATCAGGCTTCGCAGCCAGTCGCCCGGCTGGGTGGTCTGCCGCGGCCAGTCCGGAATGTGCACCGAACCGCCGGTGAGCAACGGGGCGACGACGAACGGCGCCGCCGTCGACAGGTCCGGTTCCACCGTGTACTCCGGCAGCTCCAACCGTCCGGCCGGGACGTGGAACTCGCTGCCGGCGCGCTGGGGCGCCGCGCCGAACCGGCGCAGCATGTCGATCGTCATCGCGATGTGCGGTTCGCTCGGCACCTCGCCGACCAGACGCACCGTGACGCCGTGCTCGAACGCCGGTGCCGCGAGCAGCAGGGCGGACAGGAACTGGCTGCTCGCCGAGGAGTCCAGTTCGACCTCGCCACCGGCCAGGCCGCCGCGCCCGCGCACCGTCAGCGGGGGAGCGCCCGGCGTGCCGCCCTCGTCCACGATGTCGGCCCCGAGGTCGCGCAGCGCGCCGATCAGCGGCGACAGCGGCCGCCTGCGGATCGCCGCGTCCCCGTCGAACCGCACCGCACGGGTGCCCAGCGCGGCCAACGGCGGGGTGAACCGCGCCACCGTGCCCGCATTACCTAGGTCGACCCGGGCCGCATCGGAGGCGCGGGAGAGCGGCCCGACGCGGACACCGTCGTCGACGTGCTCGATGCGGCAGCCCATTGCCGTCAACGCGCCCTCCATGAGGCGCGCGTCGCGGGAGTCGAGCGGACGGCGCACCCAGGTGCGGCCGCTCGAGAGCGCGGCGAGCACATAAGCCCGGTTGGTGATCGACTTCGAGCCCGGAACGCGGACCGTGGCATCGACCTCGGCCTCGGCGAGTGGGGCTGTCCAGGAGGGTTCCGTCGGCACGTCGACACTGTACTCCCGGGCCCCGACCGGGCCCGCCACGCGAGGGGGACCGGCCTTGCGGTGCGATCTCGCGGGCGTGAGTTAAGGTGGAAGCCCGTGGGACTTCAGCCGCGGACAACCAAGTACGTCTTCGTCACCGGAGGCGTCGCCTCCTCACTGGGCAAGGGGCTCACCGCCTCCAGCCTGGGCCAGCTCCTCACCGCTCGTGGGCTCCGCGTCACGATGCAGAAGCTGGACCCGTATCTCAACGTCGACCCGGGCACCATGAACCCGTTCCAGCACGGTGAGGTGTTCGTCACCGAGGACGGCGCCGAGACCGATCTGGACATCGGGCACTACGAGCGGTTCCTCGACCGCGATCTGTCCGGTTCGGCCAACGTCACCACCGGGCAGGTCTACTCGACCGTCATCGCCAAGGAACGGCGCGGCGAGTACCTCGGCGACACCGTGCAGGTCATCCCGCACATCACCGACGAGATCAAGGACCGCATCATGGCCGTCGCCGACGGCGACGGCAGCGGCCAGCGTCCCGACGTGGTGATCACCGAGGTCGGCGGCACGGTCGGCGACATCGAGTCGCTGCCGTTCCTCGAGGCGTGCCGCCAGGTGCGGCACGACGTGGGCCGGGACAACTGCTTCTTCCTGCACGTCTCGCTCGTGCCCTACCTCGCCCCGTCCGGCGAGCTCAAGACGAAGCCGACCCAGCACTCGGTCGCCGCGCTGCGCAACATCGGTATCCAGCCCGACGCGCTCGTGTGCCGCGCCGACCGGCCGCTGCCGCACGACGTGAAGAACAAGATCGGCCTGATGTCCGATGTGGACAGCGAGGCCGTGATCGCGTGCCCGGACGCGCCGTCGATCTACGACATCCCGAAGGTGCTGCACTCCGAGGCGCTCGACGCCTACGTCGTGCGCAGGCTCGGCCTGCCGTTCCGGGACGTCGACTGGACCGTGTGGGGCGACCTGCTCGAGCGGGTCCACAATCCGAACGAGACCGTGCGGATCGCGCTCGTCGGCAAGTACATCGACCTGCCGACGCGTATCTGTCGGTCACCGAGGCGCTCCGCGCGGGCGGCTTCGCCCACCGTGCCAAGGTGAAGGTCGTCTGGGTGCCTTCCGACGACCTGCTCACCGAGTCCGGGGCGGCCGCTGCATTGTCCGATGTGGACGGCATTCTCATTCCGGGCGGGTTCGGCATCCGCGGCATCGAGGGCAAGATCGGCGCGATCACGTTCGCCCGCGAACGCAAGATCCCGCTGCTCGGACTGTGCCTGGGCCTGCAGTGCGTGGTCGTCGAGGCCGCGCGGAACCTGGCGGGCATCACCGGGGCCGACTCCGCCGAGTTCGACCCGGACACCGCCCACCCCGTGATCTCCACCATGGCCGACCAGAAGCAGGTGGTCGCCGGCCAGAAGGACATGGGCGGCACGATGCGCCTCGGCGCCTATCCGGCGCAGCTGCAGCCGGGTTCGCAGGTCGCCAAGGCCTACGGCGAGACCGAGATCTCCGAACGGCACCGGCACCGCTACGAGGTCAACAACTCCTACCGGGCGCAGCTGTCCGAGGCCGGCCTGGTGTTCTCCGGAACCTCGCCCGACGACCGGCTCGTCGAGTTCGTCGAACTGCCCTCGGACCAGCACCCGTTCTTCGTGGCCACCCAGGCGCACCCGGAGCTCAAGAGCCGGCCGACCCGACCGCATCCGCTGTTCGGGGCGTTCATCCGGGCGGCGGTGGATTACCACACCGCCGAGCGGCTGCCCGTCGAGTTGCCCGAGTCCGCGGGCCCTCGATGAGCGAGCCGGGAACCCACGAGTTCGACGTCCGGTCCAGCAAGGACGTCCACATCGGACGCGTCGTCGGCCTGCGGGTCGACGAGGTGGCCATGCCGGGCGGGAGCACCGCCCGGCGGGAGGTCGTCGAGCATCTCGGTGCCGTCGCCGTGTGCGCCGTGGACGACGACGGCGCGGTGACCCTCATCCACCAGTACCGACATCCGGTGCGGGACCGGCTGTGGGAACTGCCCGCAGGGCTGCTCGACGTCCACGGCGAGGAGCCCGTCGACACCGCGGCCAGGGAGCTCGCCGAGGAGGCGGGCCTGGCCGCGGGGCGCTGGGACACCCTCGTCGAGGTCGCGGCCTCACCGGGCTTCACCGACGAGGTGGTGCGCGTGTTCCTCGCACGCGACCTGCGTCCGGTGGAGCGCGAACTGCACGGCGACGAGGAAGCCGACCTGACCATCACGACCGTGCCCCTGACCGAGGCCGTGCGCATGGTGCTGGCCGGCGAGATCGTCAACGGCGCCAGCGTCGGCGGGATCCTCGCGGCGCACACCGTGCTCGCCGGGGGAGGGCTCGCCGGGGGAGGGGAGCCGGCCGGTCTCCCGCGCGCGGCGGGCGCACCGTGGCGGCACCGGCCGACCACGTTCGCCGAGCGCATTCTCGAACCCTGAGCAGATCCGGCGGCCGGGCCGGCGTCACTCGGCTCCGGTCACTCGCGGAGTCGGCGGCCCTTGCCGTCGACCCCGCCGCTGGCGAGCAGGATGATGCCGTCGATGAACGACCACACCGCACCCATGCCCAGCGTGACGATCGTGACGAACAGCTGGGCGACCGCGACCCCGGTGTGGCCGGTGTAGAACCGGCCGACCCCGAACGGCAGCAACAGCTGCAGCAGGCCCGCGACCAGCTTGGACTTCTCCGAGTAGGTCACCATTTCCGCGCCGGGGCGCGGATCGCGTTCGGGATGCCGCGACATCGGCGGCATCGTCGGCAGTGGTGGTGCCAGGAACGCCGGATGCGGTGCGGGCAGATCCTCGAACTGCGTGCGCACCTCCGCCCGCGTCTGGGCGGCGACCAGGGCGCCGACCCGTTCGTCGTACTCCGCGATGGTCAATCTGCCCGCGCTGAAGTGCTCGGAGAGGACCTGCGTGGCCTCCTCCCGCTCGGCGGTGCCGATTCGCAGCTGTTCCGGATCCTGCGCCATGCCCCGACGGTACCGGGCCCGGCGTCCGGCGGTGGGCATCGGCGACATGTCGGCGCACCGCGGCGAAACCACGCCCGCCGGCGAGCGTTGCCTCTACAGTGTCCGGCGTGACGCGCACGCGAGGATCCGTCCATCAGGTCGTGGCGACCTACCTGGACCACCTCGCGGTCGAACGCGGCACCTCACGCAACACGCTCGACAGCTACGCCCGGGACCTGCGGCGCTACGGGGCGTTCCTCGCCGGCGCCGGTGTCGAGGAGCTCGCCGAGGTCCGCCCGGCGCACGTCACCGAGTTCGGCGCCGCACTGCGCGAGGGCAGCGAGGACCACCCGCCGCTCGCGGCGTCCTCGGCGGCCCGAGCCCTCGTCGCGGTGCGCGGCCTGCACCGGTTCGCCTGCGCCGACGGGATCACCGAGCACGACCCCGCCCGCGACGTCCACCCGCCGGCCCCGCCCCGCCGGCTGCCGAAGGCGCTGCCCGTGGACGACGTGCTGCGCCTGCTCGCGACCCCCGGCGAGGAGGGCGAACGTCCGCTGCGGGACCGGGCCCTGCTCGAACTGCTGTACTCCACCGGCGCGCGGATCTCCGAGGCCGTGGGGCTCGACGTCGACGACATCGACACCACCGAACGGACCGTGATCCTCGACGGCAAGGGCGGCCGGCAACGCCTCGTGCCCGTGGGCAGACCCGCGCTCGAGGCGCTGGATGCCTACCTGGTGCGGGCCCGGCCGGTGCTCGCGCGATCCGGCCGGGGTACCGCGGCGGTGTTCCTCAACAACCGTGGCGGCCGGCTGTCCCGGCAGAGCGCCTGGCACGTGCTCAAGACCGCGGCCGAACGCGCCGGCATCAGCGCGACCGTCTCCCCGCACACCCTGCGCCACTCGTTCGCCACGCACCTCATCGAGGGCGGCGCCGACGTGCGCGTCGTGCAGGAGCTGCTCGGCCACGCCTCGGTGACCACGACCCAGGTCTACACGCTCGTCACCGTCAACACGCTGCGCGAGGTGTACGCCACCGCGCACCCGAGGGCCCTGCAGTAGCAGCGACGACGGGCGTTGCCGACGAAGGTGTCAACTCGCGGACCTGCCCGGCGAGCCTCTTTGCCGCTATGTCTACTCGGCGCTTAGGCTGACGCCGTTCTTGCTCGAAGGAGGAGCTTCCGCCCTATGTCGACCTCCCAGCACCCGGCGCGATCCGACGCGCACGGCACCGACGCGCCCGCCGGCGCGACGAAGGACGGCGACGTCCCGCTCGGGCCGACGGGCCGACCGCTTCGGGAGATCCCGGAACCCCCGGAGTTGCAGTCGCACGGACCGGCCACGGTCCTGGCGATGTGTAACCAGAAGGGCGGCGTGGGCAAGACCACCTCGACGATCAACCTCGGCGCGGCGCTCGCCGAGTACGGCAGGCGCGTGTTGCTGGTCGACTTCGATCCGCAGGGCGCGTTGTCGGTCGGTCTCGGCGTGCAGCCGCACGAGCTCGACCAGAGCGTCTACAACGTGATCATGGAGCGGTCGCTGCCGGTGGACGGCGTCATCCGGAACACGAAGCTCGAGGGCGTCGACCTGTTGCCGAGCAACATCGACCTGTCGGCGGCCGAGGTTCAGCTGGTCGCCGAGGTCGGACGTGAGCACACGCTACTGAGGGTGCTGCACCCCGTGATGAAGCAGTACGACTATGTTCTTGTCGACTGCCAGCCGTCGCTGGGGCTGCTCACCGTCAACGCGCTCACCGCGTCCGACGGCGTGATCATCCCGCTGGAGTGCGAGTTCTTCAGTCTGCGGGGCGTGGCGTTGCTGATCGACACCATCGATAAGGTGCGCGAACGGCTCAACCCCAAACTGGACATCACCGGCATTCTTGCCACGATGTTCGACCCGAGGACTCTGCATTCGAAGGAGGTCATGGCGCGCGTGGTGGAGGCATTCGGCGACACCGTGTTCGACACGGTCATCAACCGCACCGTGCGGTTCCCGGAGACCACTGTGGCCGGAGAACCGATCACCCGCTGGGCCCCGCGCTCGGCCGGCGCCGCCGCGTACCGGCAGCTGGCGCGTGAGGTGATCGGTCGGTGAGCAAACGAGCATCCCTCCCGGGTGCGTCCGAGTTGTTCCGCCGTACCAGCAACCCCGTGTTCGGGGACGGCGCCGTGACGCCGGCGGTTCCGCCTGCGCCCGCTCCGGCGCCGGAGGCCGAATCGGTGGATCCCGCACCGTCCGACACCGGCGGTGCCGCGTCCGGATCGGACAGCGCCGGCTCCGGCCGTGGCGGCTCGGACGGTGCCGCTCCGGACGGCCGTGCCGGCAAGCCCGCGGACACGAGGTCCGCGCGCGGTCTGGCGACGACCAACGCGGGCAGGCGCGGATCCGGGCGGCAGAAGCACGACACGAAGATCACCGTGTACCTGTCCGGCGACGAGCTCGTGGCGATCGAGCAGACCCGGCTCGCGCTGCGCGCCTCGCACGACCTCGCGGTCGACCGCGGCCGCATCGTGCGCGAGGCCGTGGCCGTGCTGCTCGCCGACTTCGAGGAGCACGGCGACGACTCGGTGCTCGTCAACCGGCTCCGCGACGGTGATCTCGACGGGCAGGAAGCCGCGAACTGATGGACCAGGGGGCACCGCCCCAGCCGGACGCCGGCGACGACGAGGTACCCGAGACGGCGCAGACGTCGACGGGTACCGACGACGACGCCGACGAATCGAGCGGGGCGTCGAAGTTCCAGGTGCGCCTGGCCAACTTCGAGGGCCCGTTCGACCTGCTGTTGCAGCTGATCTCGCAGCACCAGCTGGACGTCACCGAGGTCGCCCTGCACCAGGTCACCGACGACTTCATCGCGCACACCCGCTCGCTCGGCCAGGAATGGGACCTCGACGAGACCACCGAGTTCCTCGTCGTCGCGGCGACCCTGCTGGATCTGAAGGCCGCCCGGCTGCTGCCCGCCGGCGACGTGGAGGACGAGGACGACCTCGCCCTGCTCGAGGCGCGGGACCTGCTGTTCGCCCGGGTGCTGCAGTACCGCGCGTACAAGCAGGTCGCGGCGCTGTTCGGCGAGCTCGAGGCCGGGGCGCTGCGGCGGTATCCGCGATCGGTGTCGCTCGAGGAGCGCTACCTCGGCCTGCTGCCGGAGGTGATGCTCGGCGTCACCCCGGAGCGCTTCGCCGACCTCGCCGTCGGCGTGTTCCGCCCCAAGCCGGTGCCCGAGGTCTCGCTGGGCCATCTGCACATGGGTGCCGTGTCGGTGCGCGAGCACGCCGCCCTCCTGCGGCTGCGCCTGGCCGAACGCGGCGGCGGGACGTTCAGCGACCTCGTCTCGGACTGCGAGCACACGATCGAGGTCGTTGCCCGGTTCCTGGCCCTGCTCGATCTGTACCGCGAGAAGACGGTCACCTTCGAGCAGGAGGAAGCGCTGTCCGAACTGCATGTGCGCTGGACCGGCGGGTCGGTCGAGGAGGCGGCCGCGCAGGCCGAGGCCGACCGCGCCGCGATGACGGAGGACGAGGAGTACGGGTGAGCGAGCCACACGACATCGAGGGCGCCGACACGCCGACCGAGACCGAACCGGCCGTGCCCGTCGACACCGACCCTGCCGAGGCCGGCGACACGACGCCTGCCGACGCCGAGGCACCCGGGCCGGTCGACACCGACCCCGCCGAGGCCGAGGCCGGCGAGGCCGAAGCACCCGAGGCCGGTGGCGAGGAGGACACGAGTCTCGTCGCGGTGGCGCAGGACCGGGCGCTGCCGGACGTCGAGGAGCACGACACGCTCGTCTCGGCGCTCGAGGCGATGCTGCTGGTGGTCGACACGCCCGTCGACGAGGAGACCCTCGCCGGGGCGTTGGAGCAGCCGGTCGACCGGGTCACCGAGGTCCTGCGGACGATGGCCGAGGACTACACCGACGCCGGCCGTGGTATCGACCTGCGCCGTTCGGGCGAGGGCTGGCGACTGTACACGCGCGACACCTACGCCCCGTTCGTCGAGAAACTGCTGCTCGACGGCCAGCGGTCGAAGTTGACCAGGGCGGCGTTGGAGACCCTCGCCGTGATCGCCTACCGCCAGCCGGTCACGCGGTCGCGGGTCGCGGCGGTACGCGGTGTGAACGTCGACGGGGTCATCCGTACGCTCGTACAACGCGGTCTGATCGAGGAGACCGGGACCGACGGCGAAACCGGCGGCACCCTGTACGTGACGACCGAGCTGTTCCTCGAGCGGTTGGGCCTGGAGTCGTTGAACGACCTGCCGCCCATCGCGCCCTTGCTACCCGAAGTGGATTCGATCGATGACATCTAGCAACCCCGAAGGGGTTCGCCTGCAGAAGGTGCTCGCGCAGGCGGGCGTGGCCTCGCGCCGCGCGTCGGAGGAGCTGATCTCGCAGGGGCGGGTCAGCGTCGACGGCGAGACCGTCCGCGAGCTCGGCAGGCGGGTCGACCCCGACACCGCGGTGATTCACGTGGACGGTATGCGGGTGATCGTCGACGACGAGCACGTGTACCTCGCGATGAACAAGCCGAAGGGCGTGCACAGCACGATGTCCGACGAGGAGGGCAGGCTGTGCGTCGGCGACTACGTCCGCGACCGCAAGGAGCGCCTGTTCCACGTCGGCAGGCTCGACGCCGAGACAGAGGGTCTGCTGCTGCTGACCAACGACGGTGATCTGGCGAACAAGCTGATGCACCCGTCGTACAAGGTGGCGAAGACGTACCTGGCCGAGGTCGACGGCACCGTGCCGCGCGGTCTGGGCAAGCGGCTGCGCGCCGGGATCGAGCTCGACGACGGTCCGGTCCGGGTGGACGAGTTCCGCGTCAAGGACGTGCAGGCGGGTCGCACGCTCATCGAGGTCGTGCTGCACGAGGGACGCAAGCACATCGTGCGCCGCCTGCTGCGCGAGGTCGGCCACCCGGTGCGCAAGCTGGTCCGGACGCAGGTCGGCGAGGTGCTGCTCGGGCAGACCAAGCCCGGTGCGATCCGCAGGCTGAACCGCAAGGAGATCGGTTCGCTCTACAAGATCGTCGAGTCCTGACCCGGCCGAATCCTGACCATCGCCGGACGGATCGGCGCCTCATGCGGGGGTCTGCGGTGCGGTGCGGTTGGTGACCCGCCGGGCCACCGGTTCGACGACACGGGCGGCGATCGGCCCGATGAACGCCATCAGCAGGACGTAGGTGGTCGCGAGCGCCGCGAGTTCGCCCTCGACGGCGCCCGCGGCCACGGCGAGTCCGGCGATGACGATCGAGAACTCGCCGCGCGGCACCAGTGCCGCGCCCGCCCTGGCCCGGCCTAGCCGGCCGACGCCGGACCGGCCGGCGGCCCACCAGCCGGTGGCGACCTTGGTCGCCGTCGTCACGACCGCGAGCACGACGGCCCACAGCAGCACCGGCGGGATCGACGCCGGGTCGGTGTTGAGGCCGAACACCACGAAGAACAGGGCGGCGAACAGGTCGCGCAGCGGTTCGAGGAGTTTCGTGGCGTTCTCGGCCGTCGACCCCGAGATCGCGATGCCCAGCAGGAACGCCCCGACCGCGGCCGACACCTGCAGCGCCGACGCCACGCCTGCCACGAGCAGGGCCGCGCCGAGCACGCGCAGCAGGAAGACCTCGCGGTCGTCGCTGTCGACGATCGCGGAGACGAACCGGCCGTACTTGATGGCCACGACCAGCACGACCGAGATGACCAACAGCGAGATGCCGACCGCCGTGAACCCGCCGAGCAGGCTCACCCCGCCCAGGACCGCGGTGAGGATCGGCAGGTAGAGCGCCATCGCCAGGTCCTCGAACACGAGGATCGACAGCACGACGGGCGTCTCCCGGTTACCGAGCCGGCCCAGGTCGCTGAGCACCTTCGCGACGATGCCCGACGAGGAGATGTAGGTGACGCCGGCGAGCACGAGCGCGCCGATCGGGCCCCAGCCGAGCATCAGCGCCACGATCGCGCCCGGGGCCGCGTTCAACACGAGGTCCACGACGCCCGCCAGCCACGACCGGCGCATCCCGGTGACCAATTCGGTCGCCGAGTACTCCAGACCCAGCAGCAACAGCAGCAGGACGACGCCGATCTCGCTCGCCAGATGCGTGAACTGGCTGATGTCGCCGAGCTGGATCAGACCACCCTCGCCGAAGCACAGCCCGCCCACGAGATAGAGCGGGAACGGCGACATGCCGATGCGCTGCGCCACCCTGCCCAGCACGCCGAGCAGGAAGAAGACCGCGCCGAGCTCGATCAGGGCGAGCGCCGTGTGGTCCACGCGCTATCCGTGCTGGAGGATCTTCGCCGCCGCGTCCAGCCCCTCGGCCGTGCCGACCGCGACGATCAGGTCGCCCGCCGTGAACGTGAAGTCCGGTGCGGGGGAGGCCTGGACCTGGCCGGCACGCATCACCGCGACCACCGACACCCCGGTGCGGGTGCGGATCTGCGCCTCGGCGAGCGCGCGCCCGTCGTACGGGGATCCGGCTTTGACGGCGAGTTGGCGGGTGTTGATGCCCGGCAGCTCCCGGTGCTCCTCGGTCAGCTGCGCGACCAGTTGCGGGGCGCCGAGCAGGTTCGCCAATGCGCCGGCCTCGTCGGTCGTCAGCGGCAGCGAGGCGAGGCAGGCGTCCGGATCGTCCGACTTCGACACGATCAGCTCGATCGCGCCGTCGCGGTGGTTGATGACACCTACCCGGCGGCCGTTCTCGGCCGCGAATTCCTTCCGGACGCCGATGCCCGGAAGTGGAGTCACTTCGACGTTCACGTGTTCCACGGTAACCCTCGAACGCACTGGTGGCACCGCGGTCGGGCCGGTCGCGGGTGGACCGTCCATTCTGGCCGGTCGCGCGGGGTGATCAGCCACTTTGTAAGATGTCCGTATTACAGGGCCGACCGAGGGATGGTGAAGCCGAGTGCTGGTGGCGATCGTGGCGCACTTCGTGCTCGCTGCGGTCCTTCCTTCGCTCGCAAATCGGTTCGGCCGGGTCGTCTTCCTCATCGGCGCGATCGCCCCCGCCGCGACCCTGGCGTACGCGCTGAGCAGGGCGGGCGAGGCGATCGGCGGCAACCCTCCGCTCGAGACGCTCGCGTGGGCTCCCGTCATCGGCCTCGAGTTCACGGCCCGGTTCGACGAGCTCGCCCTGTTGATGATCCTGCTGGTCAGCGGGGTCGGCACGGTCGTGCTCTGCTACTACTCCCGGTACGCCAAGCCCGACGACCACCGCACGGCCGCCCGCGACTCGGCACTGCTGGTCACGTTCGCCGGCGCGATGCTGGGCCTCGTCCTGGCCGACGACGTCATCTCCCTGTACCTGTTCTGGGAGATCACCACGATCGCCTCGTTCCTGCTCGTCGGCGGGGACGGCATCGCGAAACGTCTGCGGAACTCCGCGACCCAGGCGCTGCTGGTGACGGTGCTGGGCGGGCTGTCGCTGTTGCTGGGCCTGATCTTCCTGGGCACCGCGGCGGGCACGTTCCGCATCTCGGAGATCCTCGCCGACCCGCCCTCGGGCGCGATGGTCACCGCCGCGCTGGTGCTGATCATCGTCGGCGCGCTGACCAAGTCGGCGCAGGTGCCGTTCCACCCGTGGCTGCCCACCGCGATGGTCGCGCCGACCCCGGTCAGCGCCTACCTGCACGCCGCCGCGATGGTGAAGGCCGGCGTCTACCTCGTCGCGCGGTTCGCGCCCGGATTCGCCGATCATCCCGCGTGGTGGATCCCGATCGTCGTCTGCGGTCTGTGGACGATGCTGCTCGGCGGGTTCCGCGCGCTGCGTCAGTACGACCTCAAGACGCTGCTGGCCTACGGCACGGTCAGCCAGCTCGGCCTGCTGATGGTGCTGGTCGGGACGGGCACGTGGCTGTCGGCACTCGCGGCGGGCACGCTGATCCTCGCGCACGGATTGTTCAAGTCGGCGCTGTTCCTGACCGTCGGCATCATCGACAAGCGCGCGGGCACCCGCGACGTCCGCGAGCTGTCCGGCCTCGGCCGGCAGTGGCGGTTCCTGGCGGCCATGGCCACGCTGTCGCTGATGTCGATGGCGGGCCTGCCGCCGCTGCTGGGCTTCGTCGGCAAGGAGGCCGCACTCGAGGCGACCTTCCACGGCGACCCCGTCGACCTCCTGGTGGGCATCGGCGTCGCGATCGGCTCCGTGCTGACCGTCGTCTACAGCCTGCGCTTCCTGCGCGGGGCGTTCGGCACCAAACCCGACATGGAGCCGGCTCCGGCCGTGCGGTGCGGGCGCTTCATGACCGGCCTGGTCGCGATCCCGTCGCTGGCCGGGTTGGTGCTCGCGGTCACGCCGGGGCTCATCGAGCCGATCGTGGCCGGGTACGCCGGCGGCTTCGGCCCGGCCCCCGACTACCACCTCGCCCTCTGGCACGGCTTCACCCCGCCGCTGTTCATCAGCGCCGCCGTCATCGTCGCCGGTCTCCTCGTGCACCGCTTCGCCGGCGTGCAGCGCCTGGGCGGACACGTGCCGAAGGCCCTGCACGCCCAGACCTGGTACACCAAGGCGGTCGAGGGCATCGAGTCCGTGGCGCAGGGCGTGACCGGCCGCATCCAGGTCGGCTCGCTGCCGGTCTACCTGGGCATCACGCTCGTCACCCTCGTCGTCGTGCCCGGCGCGGGCCTGCTGTCCGGGGATGTCGAGTTCGGGCCGCTGCGCCTCTACGACAACTGGCTGCAGATCCCGGTCACGCTGCTGATCATGATCGCCGCCGTCACCGCCGTGATCGCCCGGCGCAGGCTCACCGCCGTGCTGCTCGCCGGCGTCGTCGGCTACGGCATCGGCGCCTGGTTCGTCCTCGACGGGGGCGCCGACCTCGCGTTGGTGCAGTTCCTCGTCGAGACCGTCACCATCGTCGTGTTCGTCTTCGTGATCCGCCGGTTCCCGCCGCGCTTCACCGAGGACAAGGCGTACGTGCACGGCCGGTGGGCCAAGGGCGTGATCGCCGGCGTCGCGGGCGTGTTCGTGGCCGTGCTCGCCGTGCTGTACTCCGGCTACACCTCGGGCATGCCCGCGGCGAGCCGCGAGTACATCGAGCGCGCCGAGGACTCGGCGGGCGCGACGAACGTCGTCAACGCGATCATCGTCGAGTTCCGGGCACTGGACACGATCGGCGAGATCGTCGTCCTCGTCATCGCGGCCACCGGCGCGGCCAGCCTCATCCTGGCGCGCTCGCGCAAGCGCGACGCCGACGACGGGACCGACGCCGACAGCGAGGACGGGACCGCCATGGTCGCCGGCGGTACCGGCGGTCCCGACGGTCCCGACAGTCCTGCAGTCGACACGCCGGAGGTGAGGTCGTGACCGACCGCCGCTCCGACGAGGCCCGCGACCCGGTGCCGTGGACCGAATGGGACAAGCCCCGCGAACGCTGGCTGATGACCGAGCAGGACACCTACTCCTGGCCGCGGTCGATGCTGCTCGAGGTGCTGGCCCGCGTGCTGTTCCCGACGGTGCTGGTGTTCTCGGTGTATCTGCTGATCGCGGGACACAACGACGCAGGCGGCGGGTTCAGCGGCGGCGTGGTCGGCGGTCTGGCGTTCGTGCTGCGCTACATCGCCGGCGGCAGCGCCGAACTGGCGATGGCCGTACGCGTGCGCCCACCCGTGGTCATCGGCGTCGGCCTGGCGATCGCCGTGCTCACCGCGCTCGTGCCGGTGCTGTTCGGCGAGAGCGTGCTCGCCTCCGGCATCTGGATCTACGAGGTGCCGGTGCTCGGTGAGGTCAAGTTGGCCTCGAACCTGCTGCTCGACCTCGGCGTCTACCTGCTGATCGTCGGCACCGTGGTGGACCTGCTGCGCACGATGGGCGGGGGCACCGAGGTCGGCGGACCCGGCGTGGACGGCGAAGAACTCGACGAAGAGAGAGGGTGAGGCCGCCGTGACCATCAACATCACCATGGCCATCACCCTCGCGGTGCTGTACGCGGCCGGCTTCTACCTGTTGATGCAGCGTTCGCTCATGCGCGTGATCCTCGGGATCGTGCTCCTCGGCCACGGGGCGAACCTGTTTCTGCAGGTGGCAGGCGGCCGCCGGGGGAGCCGACCTTCGTGGGCACCGGTCCGATCGACGACATGGTCGACCCGCTGCCGCAGGCGCTGGCGCTCACGGCCATCGTCATCACGTTCGCGCTGATCACCTTCCTGCTCGCCCTGGCCTACCGCTCGTGGGCGCTGCTCGGGCACGACGAGGTCCAGGACGACGTCGAGGACCGGCGCATCGCCGAGGCCGAACGGGCCGCGCAGGAGAGCGAGGACGAAGCCGCCGACGGTGAACGGGTCGCCGGTTTCGAGGCACCCGAGGCACCGGAGAGCCGGCCCGGTGAGGACGACGAGGAGGCGAGGCTGCGATGACCTTCCTCGTCGGACTTCCCGTCCTGCTGCCGCTGCTCGCGGCGGCCGTGTCGCTCATCGCCGGCCGTTCGCCGCTCGTGCAGCGCCTGCTGGGCGTCACGGTGCTCACGGCGATCGCCGGGGCCGCGGCGGTGCTGCTCGTGCAGGCCGACAGCAACGGCCCGGTCGTGCTGCGCCTCGGCGACTACGGCCCGCCGTTCGGCATCACGCTCGTGGCCGACCGGCTGGCGGCGCTGTTGCTGCTGGTGTCGGCGATCGTCACGCTCGCGGTGCTGATCTTCTCGATCGGCCAGCGCATCACCGACTACGGGCGCAAGACCGCCTCGACGGCGTTCCACCCGATGTACCTCGTGCTGTGCTCGGGTGTGTCGCTGGCGTACCTGACGAGCGACCTGTTCAACCTGTTCGTCGCGTTCGAGATCATGCTCGGCGCCTCGTACGTGCTCATCACGCGACGCGTGACGGCGCAGCGGGTGAAGCCGAGCGTGACGTACGTGATCGTCAGCCTCACCTCGTCGCTGCTGTTCATCACGATGATCGCCCTGGTCTACACGGCCACGGGCACGGTCAACCTGGCCGCGCTGCCCGAGCACATCGCGCAGCTGCCCGCCGGTGTGCAGTCCAGCCTGGCGCTGTTCATCGTGATCGTGTTCGGCATCAAGGCGGCCCTCGTGCCGCTGCACTTCTGGCTGCCCGACAGCTATCCGACGGCGCCGGCCCCGATCACGGCCGTGTTCGCCGCGCTGCTGACCAAGGTCGGCATCTACGCGCTGATCCGCACCCAGACGCTCGTGTTCGTCCACGACGACAGCTGGTCCGTGCTGCTCGGCCTCGCGCTCGTGACGATGATCGTCGGCGCGCTCGGCGCGATCGCGCAGAACGACCTCAACCGGATGCTGTCGTTCCTGCTGGTCAGCCACATCGGCTACATGATCTTCGGCCTCGCGCTGTTCAACGTGATCGGCATGGCCGGCGTGATCCTCTACGTCGTCCACCACATCACCGTGCAGGGCGCGCTGTTCCTGGTGAGCGGTCTGGTGACCCGACATACCGGCACGGTGTCGTTGAAGACGATGTCCGGCGTCGCCAAGGCCTATCCGCTGGTGGCCGTGCTGTTCGCGATCCCCGCGATGAGCCTGGGCGGCATCCCGCCGTTCTCCGGCTTCGTCGCCAAGATCGCGTTGCTGCAGGGCGGCGCCGAGGCCGGCACCCCGATGGCCATCGCCGCGACCGTCGGCGTCATCGTGGCGAGCCTGCTGACCCTCTACGCCGTCACCAAGATCTGGGTCGGGGCGTTCTGGGGACCGCGGGTCGAACCGTCGCCCGATCCCGACCCGAACGACGACGTGACCGTGGGCACCGGTTCGACCTCGCCGGCGATGCTCGGCGCGACGGGCGGGCTGGTGCTGGCGAGCGTGCTGATCGCCGTGTTCGCGGGACCGCTGGCCGACATGAGTGACCGCGCCGCCCACGATCTGCTGCACGACGAGGGCTACCGCGCGGCGGTGCTCGGAGAGGGGAACGGCTGATGCCCAGGCGCAGCATGCCCGGCACCCGCGTCGCGCCGTCGCTGGTGATCTGGCTCGTGATCGTGTGGATGCTGCTGTGGGGCTCGTTCGACGTGGCCACCGCGCTGTACGGGCTGATCGTGGCGCTGATCGTGCTCGTGCTGTTCCCGCTGCCGTCGCACCGGTGGAACATCTTCCGCAGGCCGTTGCGGCTGGCCGCGCTCACGGGCTACGTCCTGGTCGACCTGTTTGTCTCGGCCTACCGGTTCCTCGCCGAGACGGTGCGGGAACGGGGTCACGTGTCGGCGGCCATCATCGCCGTGCCCGTGCTGTCCGACGTCGACCATGTGATCGCCTCCGCCGCGAACGTCGTGTCGTTCGCGCCCGGCAAGTTCGTCCTGCAGATCGACCGGCCCGGCGGCATCTGGTACATCTACGCGACCGGCGTGCGCACCGCCGAGGACACGCACAAGGTCTACGACGACGTCATCGACCTGCAGCGCGTGGTCGTGTGGGCCTTCGGCGACGACGAGGAGGCGCCCGCCGCGAAGGCGCGTGCCGAGGAGGCGAAGCGCCAGCGGGACCGGTCCGCCGAGTGCAAGCCCCAGCGGCCCGCGCCGCTCGAGGCGGTCGCCGCGTCGGAGGCGGCGTACCGCGAGGCCGAACCCACCTCCGACACCACCTCCGGCGCCGAGCCCGAGGCTGCCGAGACCGACGGATCCGCGGGAGCCGGGACCGAGGGCGGGTCCGAGTCGGCCGAGAGCCGGGAGGGGGACCGATGAGCGGGATGACCATCGTCTACGCGATCACGTTCGGGATGCTCAGCCTGGCGGCGCTGCTGACCCTCGTGCGCATCGTCCGCGGCCCGCGGACACTGGACCGCATCCTGGCCATGGACGTGCTGGTGGTGCTGATCGTCGCCGGCACGTCGGTGGGCATGGCGATGTCGCTGCGCGGCATCTACATCGCCCTGCTCGTGGTGGTGGCGCTGCTCGGGTTCATCGGGACGGCCGCGGTGGTCCGGCTCGTCGAGCGGAGGGAGGAGTACCGATGACCGTGGTGGACTGGATCAGCGCGGTGCTGCTCATCTCCGGCGCGCTGTTCTGCGTGGTCGGGGCGTGGGGCATGCTGCGCCTGCCCGACATCCTCAGCCGGCTGCAGGCCGCGACGAAACCGCAGACGTTGGGTCTGCTGCTGATTCTCGCGGGCACCGCCGTGCGGCTCGAACCGCAGTACGCCGTGGGCCTGCTGGTTGCGGCGATGTTCCAGGTGATCACCACGCCGGTGCTGTCGCAGCTGGTCGGCCGCGCCACCTACCGGACGGGTGCGGTCGACCGTTCGACGCTCGTCGTCGACGAGCTGTCCGAACGCCTGCGTGCCGGCCGGAAGTGACCGGAAGGCAGAATGGGACGACGGTAGCCGTTCGGCGGCACACGCAGGCGAGTAGCGAGGAGAGACGTCGGTGACGGGAGCCCTACGCGGTGTGGTTGCGCTCGACGGGCCGTCGGGCACCGGCAAGACCACCGTGGCGCGCAAGTTGGCGGCCGCCCTCGGCGCCGGATTCCTCGACACGGGGGCGATGTACCGCCTCGTGACGTTGGCCGTGCTCGACGCCGGCGTCGACACCGAGGACGCGGACGCGGTCGCCGCCCTGGCCGAGGGGCTGACGCTGGACGTCGCGACGGATCCCGAGGCCCCGGCCGCGCGGCTCGACGGCACCGACGTCGGCGAGGCGATCCGCACCGCGCGGGTCGACGCCGCGGTGTCGGCGGTCTCGGCCGTGCCCGCCGTGCGGGAGCTGTTGGTGCGCAGGCAGCGGGCGCTCATCGCCGAGACGGTGGAGCGGGTCGGCGGCGTGGTCGTCGACGGCCGCGACATCGGCACCGTGGTCGCCCCCGACGCCCCGTTGAAGGTGTTCCTCACCGCCTCGGCGGAGGTGCGGGCCGCGCGCCGCGGCGCGCAGGACACCGCAGCCGGCCGGCCCGCCGACGAGGCGGCGGTGCTGGCGTCGGTGCAGCGCCGCGACCAGCTCGACTCCAGCAGGGCCGCATCGCCGCTGCGCGCCGCCGACGACGCGACGTGCTCGACACGTCGGAACTGTCGATCGAGCAGGTGCTGGCGGAGCTGACGGAGCTCGCGCGCGGGCGGGGGCTGCTCGAGCAGACGGCGGAGGCACGCCGGTGACCGCTGCCGACGGCGGCCGGGGAACCGGACTGCCGGACGGGTCCGTGCCGTGGCTGCACGACCTCGGACGAGGGATCGCGCGGCAGTTGTACCGGCCCGCGTACCGGTTGCGGGTCGAAGGTATGGATCGCGTGCCGCGCACCGGACCGGTGGTGCTGATCGCGAATCACAGCACGATGATCGAACCGCAGCTGATCTTCGGATTATTGCCGCGCCGTTCGGTGTTCCTGGTGAAGGACGAGATGTTCGAGGGCGCCGCGGGCCCGTGGCTGCGCAGGATCGGCCAGGTGCCCGTCAACCGGGGAGCGCCGGACCGCACCGCACTGACGACGGCGACCGGGGTGCTGCGCGACGGCGGGCTCGTGGGAGTGTTTCCCGAGGGCACGCGCGGTGCGGGGGACGTGAGTTCGGCGCATCATGGTGCGGCGTGGCTCGTGCGGATGTCCGGCGCCGTGGTGCAGCCGCTCGCGGTGCGCGGCACGTTGCGTCCCCCGGAGGACACCCGCAGGCGGCTGCGTCCGGTGGTGGACGTGGTGGCCGGAGAACCGTTCGCACTCGACGTCGAACGTGGGCGCAGCGGCCTGGCCGAGGCCACCGAGCGCCTGCGCACAGCGCTCGCCGATCTGGTCGCATCGGTGGATGCGACCAGAACCAGCGACAGGGAAGAGAAGCAGTAAGACATGACCGAAGCAGACGGCACGTGGTCCGACGAGGCCGAGTTCGCCACGCTCGACGAGCTGGGTGAGCAGGCGGGGACCGACGACGAGGGAGCCGTCGCGGCGCAGCCGGTGCTGGCCGTGGTCGGCAGGCCCAACGTGGGCAAGTCGACCCTGGTCAACCGCATCCTGGGACGCCGTGAGGCCGTCGTGCAGGACGTGCCGGGCGTGACCCGCGACCGCGTGGCCTACGACGCGCTGTGGGGCGGCAGGCGGTTCACGCTCGTCGACACCGGCGGGTGGGAACCCGACGCCGACGGCCTGCAGGGGTCGGTGGCCGCGCAGGCCGAGATGGCGATGTCCACGGCGGACGCCGTGCTGCTGGTGGTCGACGCGACCGTGGGCGCCACGGCGACCGACGAGGCCGTCGCGAAGGTGCTGCGCCGGTCGAAGCGGCCCGTGATCCTCGCGGCGAACAAGGTCGACGACCAGCGGCTGATCGCCGAGACGGCGTCGCTGTGGTCGCTCGGACTGGGCGAGCCGCTCCCGGTCAGTGCCTTGCACGGCCGCAGTTCCGGCGACCTGCTCGACGCGATCATGGCGGCCCTGCCGGAGGCGCCGCGGGAGAGGTTCGGCGGGGCGACCGGGCCGCGCCGGGTCGCCCTCGTCGGCAAGCCCAACGTGGGCAAATCGAGCCTGCTCAACAAACTCACCGGCGAAGAGCGGTCTGTTGTGGACGATGTCGCCGGCACCACCGTCGACCCCGTCGACTCGCTCGTCGAACTCGACGGGCAGCCGTGGCGGTTCGTCGACACCGCGGGTCTGCGCAAGCGCGTGCAGACGGCCAGCGGCATGGAGTACTACGCGTCGCTGCGCACGAAGACGGCGATCGACTCCGCCGAGGTCGTGATCGTCCTGCTGGATTCCAGCGAACCACTGTCCGAACAGGACCTGCGGATCATCACGATGGTCGCAGAGTCGGGCCGCGCGCTCGTGTTGGCGTTCAACAAGTGGGACCTCGTCGACGAGGACCGCAGGTATCAGCTCGAACGTGAGCTGGACCGCGGCCTGGTGCGGGTGCCGTGGGCCGAGCGGGTCAACGTGTCGGCCCTGACGGGCCGTGCGGTGCGCAAGCTCGCACCGGCGCTGCGCACGGCGCTCGAGTCCTGGGACCAGCGGGTGCCCACCGGTCAGCTCAACAGCTGGCTGTCCGACCTGGTGGCCGCGACGCCGCCGCCCGTGCGCGGCGGGAAGCAGCCGAAGGTGCTGTTCGCCACGCAGGCGGGAATCCGACCGCCCACGTTGGTGTTGTTCACAACGGGCTTCCTCGAGGCCGGGTACCGCCGGTTCGTCGAGCGCAAGTTCCGGGAGCGCTTCGGCTTTCCCGGTTCGCCCGTGCGGATCAACGTGCGGGTGCGCGAGAAGAAGCCGAGGAAGCAGCGGTAGGTCGAACACGCCCGCGGCGATCGGAAGAGGTGTCGAGATGGCGGATGCGGACGAGTTGTACTGGGTCGATTCCGATGTGCCTGTGCTCGACGGTGCGGTCCTGCTCTACCACCTGGACGGTTACGTCGACGCCGGTAGCGCCGGCGAGTTGTTGAGCGAGCACCTGACCGAGGCGTTCGACGGCCCGGTGGTGGCGCGGTTCGACGTCGACCGGCTGATCGACTACCGCTCGCGCAGGCCGACGATGACGTGGGACGGCGACACGTGGGTCGACTACGACGCGCCGGAGTTGACCGTGCGGTTGTTGCACGACGTCGACGGGACGCCGATGTTGCTGCTCAGCGGCCCGGAACCGGACCGCGAGTGGGAGGCGTTCGCCGAGGCGGTGCGCCGGCTCATCGAGCGGTGGCGGGTGCGGCTGGCCGTGCAGTTCCAGGGCATTCCGATGGCGGTGCCGCACACGCGCACGCTGGGCGTCACCGCGCACGGGACGCGCACGGATCTGGTGCGCCAGTTCAGCCCGACGTTCAACCGCGCGCAGGTGCCGGGCAACGCGGAGGCGCTCGTCGAGTTCCGCCTGGGCCAGGCCGGTCTGGACGCGGTGGGGTTCGCCGCGCACGTGCCGCACTACCTGGCGCAGTCGCGGTATCCGCAGGCCGCGTTGACGTTGATCGACGCGGTGCAGAAGGCGTCGGGCCTGACGTTGCCGGACGACGCGTTGCGCGAATCGGCGCGGCGCGCGGAGGTCGAGATCAACCGCCAGGTGTCGGACTCCGACGAGGCCGCCGACGTG
Source organism: Saccharomonospora sp. CUA-673 (assembly GCF_001942305.1). Taxonomy (GTDB): domain Bacteria; phylum Actinomycetota; class Actinomycetes; order Mycobacteriales; family Pseudonocardiaceae; genus Prauserella. The sequence goes on from NZ_MKKE01000010.1 coordinate 30,310, forward strand.
GTGCGCAACCTCGAGCAGCAGTACGACGCGTTCGCCTCGTCGGAGAACAACCTGCTGGTGGGCGGCGAGGAGATCCCGACCGGCGACGATCTGGCCGATGAGTTCGAACGGTTCCTGGCGGGCGAGTCGGGCCCCGAGAACCCCTAGCCGGCGCCGTCACGACTGCGTGGCCGACCGTGCGTCGGCGAAGTCCGTGCGCTCCAACAGGGCGGACACGGCGATGCCGGCGACCAGTCCCCAGAACGCGGCGCCGATGTTCAGCAGGGTCACGTCCGACACGGTGACCAGGAACGCGACGAGCGCACCGAGGGTGAACCGGCCGCTGAAGGCGCTCACGAACGCGCCCTGCAGCGCGCGCAGCATCGCCAGTCCGCCGAGCACGGCGACGAAGGCCTCCGGCGTGGCCAGCATCAGCCGCACGAACGCGGGCGCGACGAGCCCGACGAGCATCGCCAGCACGCCGCACGCGATACCGGCGATGTAGTGCCGGTGCCGTTCGCCCGAGGCGGTCAGCAGGGCGTTCGTGGGGCCGGTCAGGCAGGTCGACACGGCACCGACCGCCGCCGCGGGCAGCGACCACAGGCCGCATGCCACCGTGGCGACGTTGATGGGCGGCCGGTGGCCCGCCTGGGACAACACGGCGATGCCCTGCCCGTTCTGCACGACCAGCACCGTGATGACCAGCGGGATGACGAGCTCGGCGATCGCGGCCCACGACCACTGCGGCGCCTGCAACATCGGCTGCGCCAACCAGCCCGCATCGCCCTCGACCGGGTCGAACCGGCCGGCCAGCGCCACCGTCGCGACGCCGGCCAGCAGCGCCCCCAGGATGGGCGGCAGCCGCCGCCCCAGCGCCGACACGACGCTCAGCAGCAGGAACACGCCCACCATCGGCACGGCCACGACGGCGTCCACGCCGAACGCGCCCACCAGGTCGAGGCCGAACTGCAGGAACACCCCGGCCACCATCGCCATCACGATCGGCATCGGCAGCGCCGCCATGACCGGGCGCACCCAACCGGTCAGGCCGATCGCCAGGATCACCAGCGCCGCCACGACGAATGCGCTCAGCACCTCCGGCCACGTCAGATGCGTGAGCGAACCGCCGACGACGACCGTGCCGGGGATCGTCCAGAAGAATGCGAGCGGTTGCCGGTAGAGCCACGAGGCCAGCGCCGTCAACAGGCCGTTGAGGAAGAAGATCCCGAAGATCCACGACGACAACTCCGCCGTCGACAACCCGCCCTGCACCCCGACCGTCATGATCACCGCGATCGGCCCCGTCGCCGCGAAGATCATGCCGATCAGGCCGTTCGACAGGTACGGCAGCGCCGTGTCTCGCCGCAATGTCCGCAGGTTCGGCAGCGGCGACGGTGGCCGCTCGAAGCGGGTCTGCGGCTCCGTGGGTTCGTCGGGCTCGGGCTCGGGTTCGGGTTTTTCGGGTGGCTCGGGGGACGTGGGGGAGGCGGTGGGGTTGTTCGTCGTCAACGTCTCGCCTCCTCGCCCGTTGAGGTGTACGGATTGTGAACTCTCGGGCGGAAAGCGTACGTGAGATGTGGTGGGGAAGGGAAGGGGTCGCATTGACCTCGCATTGATAAGCGGTAGGCGTGGATTGATTGACGTGGACTTGTAGTTCCATCGCCGTGTCAGCAATTCACGACACCGTGTTGGTGTTCTGTGTGCGAGATCTGCGGTTGGTGCCGCGAGATCTGCGTTCTCACGTGCGAGGTCTGCGTTCTTGACCGCGAGGTTTGCCTTTGGGGTTGGGATTGGGGCTTCGGGTGGGGCGCCTCGCCGGCTGGGCAGGTCTCCGGGATGTTCGGCGGCGTTGCCGCCCGGGTGAAGTGTCATCCCTCGACCTCGACTTGGGGTATCACACTGCAGTCAGGCGGAAGGTTTTCGTGGCTGCGGTGTTGGGGTTGGTTGGCGCCCTGACTGCAGTGTGATGGTTGCGGTTTAGGTCGACGGGATGACACTTCGCTGGGCAGTTCTGTGGGGTGGTGGGTGGCGGGTTTGGCCTTGCTTCGCTTCGGCGGTTGGCGATTTTGCGGGGCGGGGTTTGGTTACTTTGGGTTAGGTGTTGGTGTTGCCCGAATGGTCGATTTCGAGCGATCATATGTTCGGTATAGTTGGCTACATGAGAGATGTTGAGGGGATTGTTGAGACGGCTCGGTCGGTGCTTGCTGTGCGGGCTCGGGCTGATGCTGCCGAGGTGTCGTTTCTTGCTTCGCTCGACTCCGGGGCGTCGTCGGATTCGTGGGAGCGGCGGTCGCTTGCTGAGGCGTTGGCGCCTGAGCTTCGACTATCTCCTCAGGGGGTGTTGGATCGGATTCACACCGCGCTGGCGTTGACTCATCGGATGCCACGACTGCTTTCCGCTATGCGGGAGGGGCAGGTGGATCGGTATGGCGCTGAGCGGGTGTTGAACGTGGTCGCGCCGGTTTCCGATTCCGATGCACTCGAGGTCGACCGGCTACTGGAGGAGAAGCTTTCCCGTCTGTCTCTGACGGCGTGGCAGCCTCGGAATATGGCTTGGCATGCTTCGCAGATCGTCAAGCAGGTCGACCCCGGTGCCGAGACTGCCGCCGCACGCATGGCCCACGAAGGTCGGAAGGTCACCCTCGATCACGGCGTATACGCGCAGTCGCGCCTGTCTGCCGATCTGCCGTCCAACCTGGCGTCGGCGGCCTACGCGCGCGTCGATGCGATGGCTCGCAAGCTTCGGCTGGGTGACTCGTCGCGCAATCTCGACCAGCTACGAGCGGACGTCTTCGCGGACCTGCTTCTGGGCAACGATCCCGGCGTCCAGGTTCCCCAGTCGGCGGCGATGGTCTATCTCCACATGCCGATCGACACAGCGCTGTCGATGTCGGAGACCGGCGCCTCGATTGACGGGATCGGACCAATCCCGGCCGCTTATGCCCGGGAGATCATGACCAACCCCAAGTCGATCTGGCGGAAGGTCCTCTGCGACCCCGCCACCGGCAACCCGGTCGACCTCGGCCGATCCTCGTATCGTCCGAATTCGACGATCCGCAAGGTCGTCGAGGTCCGCGACCGGATGTGCGTCGTCCCGTGGTGCCGCAGGCCCGCTCGGCACTGCGACTTCGACCACCAACAACAGTGGGCCAAAGACCGCGGCTCAACATCGACCAGCAACGCCGCACCGCGCTGCCGCCGACATCACCGACTCAAGAACGCACCCGGCTGGACCCACCACTACAACCCGGCCCACGGCACGTCCTCCATCACCACACCGCTCGGCGTGACCTACACCGACAAGCGTGAAACCGTCCTCGAACCCCGATTGCCCGACACCGACGACACGCACGACGACGCGCCTGACAACGAACCGCCGCCCTTCTAACGGCCGCGCCGGCGCAAACCCCACGCCTCGTCGACCGCCGCGTCCGTGAGCACCTCGGCCGGAGGGCCTTCGCCCAACAGGCGACCCGCCGAGAGCAACCAACAATGGTCGGCGTCCTCGGCGCGGCCAGGTCGTGCGTCACGTGCACCGTCGTCGTGCCGCGCGCGGCCGCCTCGCGGAGCGCGTCCGCAATGACCTCCTGGGCGGCGACGTCCAGGCCGGCGGCCGGCTCGTCCAACAACAGCAGCGGCGAATCCTGCACCAAACCCTGCGCCACCAGGGTGCGCTGACGCTGGCCGCCCGACAACGAACTCAACCGGCGATCCGCCAGATCGGCGATACCCAACCGCTCCAACGCCTCCGCCACACGGTCGTGATCCTCGCGGCGCAGCCGACGCCACGGGCCACGATGAGGCCACCGGCCCATGCGCACCGTCTCGAGCACCGTGATGGGCAACCGCTCCGGGACCGCCGACTGTTGCACCACCAACGCCGGACGCCCACCCGACGGCAACTCCACACTCCCGGCCGTGGTCCGAACCACGCCTGCGACGGCGCCGAGCAACGTCGACTTGCCCGCACCGTTGGGGCCGACGATCGCCGTGACCGCCGCCCGCGGCAACCGAGCCGACACCTCCGTGACAACCGGTTTTCCGTCGTAACCGGCACACACGCCACGAAGCGTCGCCGCAGTCTCGTTCGTCGTCTGTGTCATGCCTCTCCCGAGTCGTCCCGCTTCACTCATTGTAATGAAAGTCGTTTTCACCTTATGGTGGCCCTCGTGGAGTGGTTGATCGAGCCGTTCGAGGTGTCGTTCGTGCAGCGCGCCCTGTGGGGCGGCGTGCTGGTGTCGATGATCTGCGCCCTTGCCGGCACCTGGGTCGTCATTCGCGGCATGGCGTTCCTCAGCGAGGCGATGGCACACGGCATGCTGCCCGGCGTCGCCGTCGCGTCCCTGACGGGATGGAACCTCATGCTCGGCGGCGCCGCCAGCGCGGCCGTCATGGCAGCAGGTGTGACCGTCCTCGGCCGAACCCGGCGGTTCGCCCAGGACACCGCCATCGGCCTGCTGTTCGTCGGCATGCTCGCGCTCGGCGTGATCATCGTGTCGTACTCACGCTCGTTCGCCGTCGACCTCACCGGCATCCTGTTCGGCGACGTACTGGCCGTACGCAGCACCGACCTCGTGCAACTCGGCATCGCACTCGGCGTCGCCGCCGTGGTGTGCGCCGCCGGCCACCGCGCATTCGTGGCACTCAGCTTCGACCCGCGCACCGCGACGACCCTGGGCCTGCGCCCCCGACTCGCGCACGGCGCACTGCTCGTGCTGCTGAGCCTGGCCATCATCTCCTCGCTGCACGTCGTCGGCACCCTGCTCGTCGTCGGCCTGCTCGTCGCACCGCCCGCGGCGGCCATGTTCTGGGCCGACCGCATTCCGATGATCATGCTCCTGTCCGCCGTCCTCGGCAGCGTCGCGACCGTCACCGGACTGCTGATCTCCTGGCACGCCGGCACGGCCGCGGGCCCCACGATCGCGCTCAGCGCCGTCGCCCTGTTCGCCGTCTCCGTGACGACCTCCCGCGCGCGTCGTCGCATCGCGCGCACCGCAACCCCGAGAGCACTCGAAAGGACAACGTGAGTCAGCGTCCGACCCCATCGCGGAACACGGCCGCGGCGGCCATCGTCCTGTGTGGACTGATGGTGGCCGCGTGCGGCAGTGACGGCCGATCGGCCGAACCCGCCGAATCCTCGCCCACACCCCACGGATACGTCGAAGGCGCCGAGGAAGCGGCCGAACCGCAACACCGCCTCGTCCTGACCGACGGCGACGGCGCCGGTGCCGCGTTCGACCTGCTGTCCGAGGAGACCACCGAACTCGAGGGCGGCGAGCCCGTCGACGGTGCCGTCACCGACGGCCGATTCGCCTACCTGGCGACCGGCAACGCGACCCGCGTCGTCGACAGTGGCGTGTGGACGGTCGACCACGGCGACCACAAGCACTACTACCGCGCACCCGTCCAGGAAGCGGGCTCGGTCGAGGGAACCGTCACCGACGCCTGGTCCGACACGGCGATCACCACCCTCGTCCGCGACGACGGCACCACGGTGCTGCTCGACCGGGAGCGACTCGAGGACGGAGAGGTCCAGGAGACCGACACCGTCGACGGGATCGCCGTGCCCTACGAACAGCACGTCGTCATCGCCGGGCCCGACGGCATCACCGTGCGAGACCGCGAGGGTGGTGACGTCGCCGACGTCCGCACGCCGTGCGAGGAGCCCCGGCACGCGGCGCTGACGACACGCGGTGTCGTGTTCGGCTGCGCCGACGGTGCCGTGCTCGTCGACGAGGACGACGGATCGTTCGCCGGCGAGACGATCGGCTACCAGGCGACCGGCCGGAGGGCGAGCTCGGCCCGTTCCAGCAACGTCCCGGCAGCGGCGTGCTCGCCGCGGAGGCGCAGGACGGCGTGTGGGCGCTCGACGTCGGCGACGGCGCATGGCAACACCTCGACGTGGCCGCCGACACCGGCGCCGACGTGGTCGCCGTGTCGGCCGCGGGGGAGGACGCCCCGGTCCTGGTGCTCACCGACGACGGCGCGCTGCACGCCTACGACGCCGCCACCGGAGAGCGGACGGCGTCCCAGCAGCTCATCGACGGCGACGTCGCCGACACCGCGTCGATCGCGGTCGACACCAGCCGCGCCTACGTCAACGACGCCGCGGCCTCCACGGTGCACGAGATCGACTACAACGACGACCTGCGGGTGGCGCGGACGTTCGACCTCGACGTCACCCCCGAGCACATGGTGGAGACCGGCCAGTGACCCTCCCGAACTCCCGGACCAATCCGGCACGACCGAGCAGGCGACCGACCCGGCGGCCGGCGTCCCGGCCGGCGGCCCGGCTGGCGGCACTCGGTGCCGCACTCGCACTCACCCTGACCGGCTGCTCCGCGGCCGGATCGAGCGGCGACAGCATCGTCGTGACCACGAACATCCTGGGTGACATCACCGCCGAGATCGTCGGCGACCAGGCGGACGTCACGGTGCTGATGCAGCCCAACGCCGATCCGCACTCGTTCGCGATCTCCGCGCAGCAGGCCGCGGATCTGGAACGGGCCGGACTGGTCGTCCACAACGGACTCGGCCTCGAGGAGGGCGTGCAGCGCAACGTCGACGCCGCCGTCGCCGAGGGCACGCCGACGATCGCCGTCGGCGAGGAGGTCGACCCGATGACCTACGCCGACGGTGGTTCCCAGGGCGAGCAGGACCCGCACTTCTGGACCGACCCGCAGCGGGTCCGTACGGCCGTCGAGGCCATCACCGACCGGGTGGTGCAGGACGTCGAGGGGGTCGACGAATCGGCGGTGCGGGCCAACGCGGAGCGGTACCTGGGCGAGATCGACGAGCTCGACACGTGGATGCAGGAGCAGTTCGACGAGATCCCGGACAGCGATCGCACGCTCGTGACCAACCACCACGTGTTCGGTTACCTCGCCGAGCGCTACGACTTCGACGTGCTGGGTGCGGTCATCCCGAGCGGTACGACCCTGGCCTCGCCGAGCCCCGCCGACCTGGAGGACCTCGCCGGAACCATCCGCGAGGCGGGTGTGCCCGCGATCTTCGCGGACTCGCCGGAGACCGACCGGCTGGCCCAGGTGCTCGCCGAGCAGGCCGGAGTGGACGTCCGCGTCGAGGCGCTGTTCTCCGAGTCGCTCACCGAAGCCGATGGTGAGGCACCGACCTATGTGGACATGATGCGCGCCAACACCGAGACGATCGCCGACAGTCTCGCCGGCCGCCCATAACGACGTCGCAAACACGGGAAACAACCGAAGGAGAACCATGCAACTCAATGTCCGAAAAGGACGCGTCGTGGCGGTGTCCGCGAGCGCGGCGCTGCTTGCGGTCGTCGGGGCCTGCGGCACCGACGACCAGGCCGCCGAGGGTGGCGGCGGTCAGCAGGGCGGCGGGAACATCGCCGATCCGGTGATGGTCACCTACGACGGCGGCATGTACGTGCTGGACGGCAACACTCTCGAGGTGCAGGCCGACGTCCCGATCGAGGGTTTCAACCGGCTCAACCCCGCCGGTGACGACCGGCACGTGTTCGTGTCCACCTCGGAGGGTTTCGAGCTCTTCGACGCGGTCGCGGGCGAGATGACGGACGTGTCGTTCCCGGGAGCCGAGCCCGGGCACGTCGTGCGCCACGCCGACCGCACTGTGCTGTTCACCGACGGCACCGGGCAGGTGCGCAGCTTCGACCCGCACGACCTCGGTGAGGGCATGCCGGAGGTCGAGGAGTACACCGCCGAGGAGCCGCACCACGGGGTCGCCGTGGAGCTGGAGAACGGCGGCATGGTCGTCACGCTCGGCAACGAGGAGGAGGCCAACGGCATCGCGGTGCTCGACGAGAACCGCGAGGAGGTCCTGCGCGAGGAGGACTGCCCGGGCGTGCACGGTGAGTCCGCCGCCCAGGGCGAGGCGATCGCGGTGGGCTGCGAGGACGGCGTGCTGATCTATAAGGACGGCGAGATCACCAAGGTCGACAGCCCGACCGAGTACGGCCGGATCGGCAACCAGGCGGGTTCGCCCGAGTCGCCGATCGTCCTCGGCGACTACAAGAAGGACGAGGACGCCGAGCTCGAGCGGCCGACCGAGATCGCACTGGTCGACACCGAGAACGCCGAACTGCAGCGGGTCGACCTGCCGGCCAGCTACACGTTCCGGTCGCTGGCGCGCGGCCCCGAGGGCGAGGCCCTCGTGCTCGGCACCGACGGCAAGATCCACGTCATCGACGAGCGTTCCGGTGAGCTGACCGACTCGATCGACGTGATCGGCGAGTGGAGCGAGCCGATGGAGTGGCAGGAGCCGCGTCCGGCGATCTTCGTCCGCGGGGAGACCGCGTACGTGTCGGACCCCGAGCAGCAGCAGCTGCACGCCGTGGACCTGGGCTCCGGCGAGGTCACGCAGACCGCTGACCTGGAGAACGCGCCGAACGAGCTGAGCGGCGTCGTGCACGAGCACTGAGCCAACCCCTGACTCGTGGCCGGTACCCCTGTTCTGCGGCGGTGCCGGCCACGAGTGCTGTGTGGGCGGCGTATCTTTGCCGGTGCACGAACGTCAGTACAAGGGGGTTCCATCGCAGATGACCGAACAGGTGATGCACGAGTCGGAGACACGCGAGTTCCAGGCCGAGGCGAAGCAGCTGCTGCGCCTCATGGTGCACTCGATCTACTCCGACAAGGACGTGTTCCTGCGCGAGCTGCTGTCGAACGCGTCCGACGCGTTGGACAAGCTCCGCCTCGAGTCGATGGTCGACAAGGAGCTCGACGTCGACACCTCGGATCTGCACATCGAGCTCGAGCGTGACCCGGTGGCGCGGACGTTGACGGTGCGGGACAACGGCATCGGCATGTCGCGCGACGACGTCGTCGGACTGATCGGCACGATCGCCCGCTCCGGCACCGCGGAACTGCTCGACAAGCTCACGCGGGCCAAGGAGACCCAGGGCAGCGAGCTCATCGGCCAGTTCGGCGTCGGTTTCTACTCGGCGTTCATGGTGGCCGACAAGGTGACCGTCGTGACCCGCAGAGCGGGGGAGTCGACGGGCACGCGGTGGGAGTCGGAGGGCGAGTCGACCTACACGGTCGCCGACGTCGACGACGCCCCGCAGGGCACGGCCGTGACGTTGCACCTGAAGCCGGTCGACACCGACGACGGCATGCACGACTACACCGACACGGGCGTGCTGCGCAGCATCGTCACCCGCTACTCGGACTTCCTGGCGTGGCCGATCCGCATGGAGGTCGAGCGGGTCAAGCCCGCCGAGACCGAGGATGGCGAGAGCGAGACGGTCCGCGAGTCCGAGACGCTGAACTCGATGAAGGCGCTGTGGGCGCGTCCGCGCAGCGAGGTCACCGACGCCGAGTACGCCGAGTTCTACAAGCACATCAGCCACGACTGGGCCGATCCGCTCGAGACGATGCGGCTGCAGGCCGAGGGCACGTTCGAGTACCAGGCGCTGCTGTTCCTGCCGTCCCGCGCGCCGATGGACCTGTTCACCCGCGACGCCAAGCGCGGGGTGCAGCTGTACGTCAAGCGCGTGTTCATCATGGACGACTGCGAAGAGCTGATGCCGGAGTACCTGCGGTTCGTCAAGGGTGTCGTCGACGCGCAGGACCTGTCGCTGAACGTCTCGCGGGAGATCCTGCAGCAGGACCGGCAGATCCGCGCGATGCAGCGCAGGCTCGCCAAGAAGGTGCTGTCCACCGTCTCCGGCCTCGTCCGTTCCGAGGAGCAGGCCGACCGCGACAAGTACCGCACGTTCTGGAACCAGTTCGGCACGTGCGTCAAGGAAGGCCTGGTCACCGACCCGGACAACCACGCGGACATCCTGGCGATCGCCTCCTTCGACTCGACCCGCTCGGCCGACGAGCAGACCACGCTCGCCGAGTACGTCGAGCGCATGCCCGAGGACCAGGAGCACATCTACTACCTGACCGGACGGTCCCGGGAGATGGTGGAGAAGTCGCCGCACATGGAGGCCTTCACCAGCAAGGGCGTCGAGGTGCTCATCCTGACCGATCAGATCGACGAGATGTGGGTCGAGGCGGGCGCCGAGTTCCAGGGCAAGCCGTTCCGCTCGATCGCGAAGGGTGAGGTCGACCTCGACTCCGGCTCGGCGGACGACGCGGCCGACGAGACCGCCAAGGAGGAGTTCGCCGGACTGCTGGAGTGGCTGCGCACCACCCTGTCCGACCACGTCAAGGACGTGCGGCTGTCGTCGCGGTTGACCACGTCGCCGGCCTGCCTCGTCGGCGACGAGGGCGATCTGAGCCCGGAGCTGCTGCGCATCTACAAGCAGATGGGTCAGCCGCTGCCGGACATCAAGCGCATCCTCGAGATCAACCCCGAGCACGCGCTGGTCACCGGGTTGCGGGAGTCCCACGCGAAGAACGCCGACGACCCGGCCCTCGGCGATGTCGCGCAGCTGCTGTACGGCACGACGTTGCTGGCCGAGGGTGAGGAACTGCCCGATCCGCACCGGTTCGCGCAGCTGCTCGCCGGCAGGCTCGCGGACGGTCTGGGCTGAACCACCTGGCCTGCACCACCGGCACCGCGTAGGGCGGATCGGGACGTTGTCCCGGTCCGCCCTTTTTCGTCCCACGAGCGGGCATTGTGCCGATTTTCTTCCCCGAAGGGGGAACCGCCGGGTTCGGGGGTGCGTCTGCGTAGTTGTACGCATCGGGGGCACCGAGACAGGGGTTGCGCTGGGCGGAAGGCCCGCGCACCGGGGCACAAGGCTGGGGATGATGACGATGTTCGACGCGGTATTCGACGAGCTGCGCGGGACCTCGGGACGGATCTTGGACACGGCGGGCGTTGCGACCGGCATCCGGTTGCCGAAGGTCAGCGGGAACTACGGGCACGAGGGTGTGATGTCGGCCTGGCGGCAGTTCGCCGCGTCGATGGAGGACCACGTCGGCACCCTCAAGAGCTCGGCCGACCGGTTGGGCACCGACCTGAACTCGGCCGCCGGCCGCTACGTCGAGGTCGAGTCCGACACGCAGGCGACCATCGGCGGCCTCGGAGGCAAGGTCGGCGGTGCCGCGGGCGCCATCGGCGGCGTGCTGGGCGGCGGCGCGGGTGTCGGAGGGCAGCGGTGATGGTGGCTCAGCTGGGGCAGACGTTCGACCCGAAGGCGCTCATTCCGGGGGAGCCCGAGGTGATCTCCTCGGATCTGAGTGAGCTCGTCGACCCGATCAACGTGGCCGACCAGATCGGTTCGACGCTCGGCACGATCGACCCGGTCGGGTGGATCGGCGATGCCGCGTCGTCGTTCCGTTCGGTGTTCTCCGAGGAACCGCCGAAGTGGGGGCGTGCGGTCGAGGCGATCGGCAAGGGCGGGGAGCACCTCGCCGACTACGCGGACGTGTTGACCTGTGGGCAGGGGGAGGCGCAGCGCGCGATCGAGCTGTACCACCAGGCGCAGGCCGCGACCCGGGCGCGAAGGCCCAGTACGACGCGATGCGCCTGCTGGGCCCCGCCATCGGCCTGGGGCCCCTCGGCCCGTTCCAGGACCCGGGTGCCGCCGGCAGGCTCGAGGCCGAGCAGATCCTCGAGGCGGCGCGCAACGCCGTGTCGGTGGGGGGCGGCGCGGTGGCGCTGGCCCTGGGCATGAAGCACGACGAGGACGGCCGGTTCAAGCACGAGGTGCACGAGAGCAAGTTCGGCGCCGAGAACCGGCAGACGGAGCGGCGGTACAACCCGGAGACCGGGCAGTGGGAGAACGTCGACCCGGGCGGTTGGCAGACCGACGAGAACGGCAACCGCAGCTACAGCAGCGTGCACGGGGACAAGCCGGCCGACACGCTCATGCACGACGCGGCCCGCGACGTGCTCTCGGACCTGGGCATCATGCCGGGGCCGGGGCTGCTGGGTCTGGACCCGACGCGCAGCGAGGTCGGTACCAGCACGGATGTGCTGGGCGGTGCGTTCGAGACGGACAACGCGTCCGGTTCGGGTTCGCTGTTGGGTGCCGGTTCGGGTGCCTACGCGGAGATCAACGAGACGGGTTTCGCCGCAGGTGCGAACGCCGAGGCGTATCTGGCCAAGGGCGAGGTGGCCGGCGAGTTCGAGCACGGTGTCCTGTCGGGCAGCGGCAGTGCCGGCGGCTTCGTCGGTGCCGACGCACGGCGACGGCGAGTGTCGATGCACTGGGTGCGCGCGCCAACGCCGAGGCGTTCGTGGGTGCCAGGGCCGAGGCGGAGGGCGAGCTGAACCTCACCGATCACGCGAGCGTGTCGGCCAGCGGTGAGGCGATGGCCGGTGCGGAGGCGTCGGCCAACGCCAGCGTGGGCCTGACCGGTGTGGACGTCGGGGCCGAGGCGTTCGCCGGGGCGAAGGTCAGCGGTGACGTCGGCGCGGAGGTCGGCGGTATCGGTGCGGGTGTGAGCGGCGAGGCCTGGGCGGGGGCCGGGATCGCCGCGGACGCGCAGGTCGGCATGGGCGACGACGGCAAGTTCCGGGTCGGCGCGGAGTTCGGCATCGGACTCGGCGTGGGCGGCAAGGTCGGGGTCGACTTCACGGTCGACCCGGGTGCGGTGGTCGACGCGGCCTCCAGCGCGGGCCAGGCGATCCAGGACACGGGTCAGGCCGTGAGCGATGCGGCGAACAACGTGAAGGACAAGGCGGGCGACGCGCTGAGTGGGATCGGCAGTGCGCTCGGCTTCTGAGTACCGTGACGGCGAGTGGCCGAGCCGTTCGACAGCGACGATGGGGAAGTAGGCGTGACCATGGCAACGACGATTCCGGTGCCGATCGAGTTCTCCCTGCCGGAGGGTTGGCTGTCGGTGTCGCCCGACGAGGTCGGGGCCCCGAACGCGGCGTTCGTGGCCTTGCGGCCGGACACCGGTGGGGACGGGTTCACCTCGAACATCACGATCAGCGGCGAGGTGCGCGAGGCGAGCGTCGGCGTGGAGGATGTCGCGGCCGAGGCGGTGGAGCGGCTGCGCGGCGGTGCGCACGAGGTGAAGGTGGGCACGACGAAGTCCACCGGTACCGAGGACAGTCCGGTGTTCATGCAGCCGGTGCGGCTGGATGTGGATGTGGCGGGCCGGCGCCGGTATTTGGTGCAGTACCAGGTGTTCATGGGGTTCTCGGACGTGTCGAAACCGTCGCAGCGTGCGGTGGTGCAGATCGTGTTGAGTTCGACCCCGGAGGCGTTCGAGTCGGTGTTCGCCGATTTCGAGACGTTCGTGGGCACCATCCAGCCCGATCAGGGAGGTGCGGCGTGAACGAGACGGCGAAGCACTTGGTGCAGCGTATTCAGGCGGTCGACGATGCGGCGGCGGCGAATCGCAACCGTGCGGAGACGTACCGGGCCATGACGGAGAAGTTGGGCGAGGTCGTCGGTTCGGCGAGTTCCCCGGACGGCATGGTGACGGTGGAGGCCGGCGCGGACGGCACGGTCGAGAAGGTGACGTTCGGCGACGACCTGCGGCGCGGGGTGGATCCGGCCGAGTTGTCGGCGAAGGTGTTGCACACGATCGCGTTGGCGCGGGTGTCGGCGACTCGCCAGCAGGCGGAGGTCGTGCAGAGCGGGTTGGGTCGCAGCGATCTGTTGGACAAGGTCCTCGCCGAGGACCGGACGTTGTTCGGTGACCAGGCGCAGGCCGACCCGGGTCCGGCTCCGGCTCCGGGTTCGGGTGCCGCGCCGGCTTCGGGGCAGCAGTCGGGTGGCCGCCCGCGTGGTCGTAGTGCCGAGGACGAGGCGTTCGAGAATTTCCGCGTGTTGCGGTGAGGGGTTGACCCGATGAGCACCGGTGTTGTGGTGGCGATCGTGCTCGGCGGTGTGGTGTTGCTCGCCGCCGGTGTGACAGTGTTGATCGTCGCGATTCTGCGTGGGCGCCGGAAGCATGCCGCGATGTCGGCGCCGGCTGCCCGCGCGGCGCTGACGGGTCGCGGTTGGACGTTCGCCGAGCGGGACGATGCCTGGATTCCGGTGTACGACCGGCAGCACGATCGCCGAGGCTGGGCGGAGCCGTTGCGCCGGCCGCCGCGCGCCACCGCCGCCAGGAACGTCGTGACCGGTGTTCATCGGGGTCGCCAGTTCGTGGCGGCGACGTTCGACACGGTTCATGCGGGCAAGCATCAGCCGGAGCGCGCGATCTGGGTGGCTGCGCCGGCTGCGCATCCGATGTTGAGTGCGAAGCGGATCGTCGGCCCGCAGAACGCGGTGAACCGGTCGATCGGCCGGGGCGGCGTGCAGCTGGGCGACGAGGCGTTCGACCGTGGTTTCGAGATCCACTGCGACGACGAGGCCTTTGCCCAGGCGGTGTTCGGTCCGGAGTTGAAGGCGTTGTTGTTGCAGGATCCGCGCAACATCCAGGGCCTGGTGCTCCGGGGCGAATACCTGGACGTGTTCGACCCGGTCGGCGACCATCGCAACCCGGACGAGTTGACGGCGGCGTTGGATGTGCGCTGCGACATCCTGGACCGCATCCCGGTCTGGTCGCGTGCCTGACGCCCGGATGCGGCCGGCCCCGGCGGCGCACGGGGATTGAGCATTGAGCTCGTATCGGGCACGACAGGCTGCGCCGTACGGACCGGCCGAGGCCGTGTCGAAGTCGGGCAACGGTGGCGGAGAGGACGGGTGCGACGTGACCGGCGTGGTGGGTGGCCGCAGGATCTCGCGGTCTGCGATACGCGTGACCCTGGGTGTGGGGGCGGCTCTCGCGGTGGTCGCGGTGGCGCTGCTGTGGGCGAAATGGCTGCCGTACAGCGAGAAGGTCGTCGGGCTGCTGGGTGGGGCCGCGTGGAGCGGTGAGTCGATCCTGTCCACGGTGGCGGAGCCGGGCTCGGGCCCGTCGCTGACCGCGGGGTGGGAGTTCACGGTCGCCTACAGCGCGGCCGTGTGGAAGGCGCTCGTCGCAGCGCTGATCTTCGCCGCGCTGATCGAGGCGTTGCTGCCGAAGGCGTGGTTGCCGCGTCTGCTCGCCGGGCGTGGTCCGACGACGTCGTCGTTACGCGGCGGACTCGCGGCGATGCCGTTCATGATGTGCACCTGCTGCACAGCGCCGGTTGCGGCGAGTCTGCGCCGCAACCACGTCCCGCTGCCTGCGGTCCTGGCGTACTGGATCGGCAACCCGCTGCTGAACCCGGCGGTGCTCGTATTCCTGGTGATCGTGGCGCCGTGGGAGTGGACCGCCGTACGGGTTCTGGGGGGACTGGTCCTCACGGTCGGCGCGGCCGCGCTGATCGGCTACCTGTTCGGCGGGCGCGAGCAACGGGACCGGACGGCGCCGCCGCCGGGGACGGCGGAGGAACCGAGCGCCACCGGCGAGCTCCGGCGGCGTCGTCCGGCGGTACGATTCCTGGCCGCTCTCTCGCGTATGTCGATCATGCTCGTTCCGGAGTACCTGCTCGTGGTGTTCGCAGTCGGGGCATTCAGCGGCTGGCTGGTCCCGTTCGACGGCTCGACGGCCCACTGGGGAGTGTGGGCGGTGCTCGCAGCAGCCGTGTTGGGAACGTTGGTCGTGATCCCGACCGCCGGCGAGATTCCCATCCTGTTCGGACTGGTCGCGGCCGGTGCCGGATCCGGTGTGCTCGGGGTGTTGCTGATCGTGTTGCCCGCGATCAGTCTGCCCTCGATCGTGATGGTCGGGCGCGCGCTGTCGTGGCGGGTGACGGCGGCCACGGCCGGAGCGGTCGCGGCGGTCGGTCTCGCCGCGGGCGGGGTCCTCACCATGCTCGGGAGCTAGAGTGGCCGAACGTCTCGTCCGCAGGCGGCGGTGGCCGCCGCGCACGCCGTTGATCGTGTTCCGCCGCTGCCATAGTGTGGCTCCCGCGTACTGGGGCAGCCGACGGGGAAGGCGATCGACGTGGCGGGACACGAGCAGGACGGTGGCGAGCTCGAGGGCACGCTCGTCGTCGTGGAGAAGAGCGGCCATGCCGTGGCCTTCCACGACGTCGACGACGGAACGCTGCTGAAGCGGATCGAGCTGGGCGAGTACCCGCACGAGATGGTCGTCGACCGCGCACGCGGGCTGGCCTACATCGGGCACTACGGGGTGCGGATGTCGGGTGACGTGGGCGCGGGCGGTACGCGCGTGTTCGTCGTCGACGTGCGCGCCCGCGAGTTGGTCCGGACCATCGACCTCGACCCGTTCAACCGGCTGCACGGGATCGCCCTCGACGAACAGAATCGGCTGTACGTGCTCAGCGAGGAGAAGGCCGTCCTGGTGCGCATCGACGATCCGGCGGCGGAGGACGCGGCCCCGTCGGCCGCGGTGCACACGGGTGGCATCAAGACGCACATGGTCGTGACGAACCGCGAGGGTTCGCGGGCCTACGTGACGGGTCTGTTGTCGCACACGGTCAGCCGGGTCGACCCGCACGACGGTGCCGCGGCGCCGGTGGTCGTGTCGCCGGGCCGCCTTCCGGAGAGCTGCGCGCTGAGTGGCGACGAGCAGGACCTGTACGTGGGGGCGCGGCAGGACAAGCAGCTGGTCCGGTTCGACGCGCGCACGTTGAAGGAGAAGCAGCGGGCGGACGTGCCGGGCGACCCGCTGCGCGTGTACGTCGTGCCGGGTGAGGACAAGCTGCTGACCACCGACATCGAGAACCGCACGGTCACCCGCTACGACGCCGACCTCGTGGAGGAGCGGTCGATCGCGTTCGACGGCACCCCGGCGGGCATCTCGTTCCACCCGGCCGCGCCGACCGCGTTCGTCACCCTGCTCGACGTCGACACGGTCGCGATCCTCGACCTCAAGACCTTCGAGATCACCGGCACCATCGCCACCGGCTCGGAACCCGACGTCACGGCCCTGATCTGATCGGCGGCCCGCGGCGGCCGCCGCGGGCCGCTTACGAACGGACGAGGCGGGCGATGGCGTCGTTGGCTTCCTTGATCTTCGCCTCGGCCTCGGCGCCGCCCTCGGCGGCGGCGCGCATGAGGCAGTGCCGCATGTGCTCGTCGAGCAGGCCCAGCGAGACCGAGTGCAGCGCCTTCGTGACGGCCGAGACCTGCTGGAGGATGTCGAT
The DNA here is from genome assembly GCF_001942305.1 of Saccharomonospora sp. CUA-673. Classification (GTDB taxonomy): domain Bacteria; phylum Actinomycetota; class Actinomycetes; order Mycobacteriales; family Pseudonocardiaceae; genus Prauserella. The sequence continues at coordinate 47,227 of NZ_MKKE01000010.1, forward strand.
GCAGTACTGCTCCTCCTCGACCATCCGTTGCAGGCCGCGGGTCTGGCCCTCGATCCGGCGCAGCCGCTTGAGGTAGTCGTCCTTGCGGTGGATGTAGCCGTGCTCGGAGGCGTTCTCGGTGTTGCCAGTGTTCTCGGCGTCCATCGGAGTTCCTTCGGTCGAGGCCGGTCGCGAACTTCATAGTCTACCCGGGTGTAGTGGTCGCGGTGTCCGTCCCGAGGTCGATCCGCCGGTCGAGTCGGCCGAGGGTCTGCGGGCGGTGGGAGGCGACCAGGGCGGTACCGGGGAAGTCGGCGATGACCTCGGAGACGGCGCGTTCGGTGTCGGGGTCGAGGTTGGCGGTGACCTCGTCGACGAGCAGGATGCGGGGCCGTCGTACGAGGCCCGGGCCAGGCAGAGGCGTGCCTGCTGTCCGCCGGAGAGTCGCAGTCCGTTCTGGCCGAGTTCGTCGTCGAGGCCGATCCAGTGGGCGGCGCCCACCCGGTGCAGGGTCGTCGACAGCTCCTCGTCGGTCGGTCCGTCGGCCGTCCCCTCTGTGCCGAGCAGCAGGTTGTCGCGGACGGTTCCGTGGAACAGGGTCGCGTCCTGGTCGACGACGGCGACCGCCTGCCGGAGCTCGGCATCGTCGATCCGGTGGAGCGCCGCGGCGACCCCGTCGCGGCTGACGAGTTCGATGGTGCCCGACGACGGATCCCACAGGCGCGCCGCGAGGGCGACCACGGTGCTCTTCCCGGAGCCGGAGGGGCCGGCCATACCGACGTGCTCGCCGGCGGCGATCTCGGCCGACCAGCGCGACACCGTCGGCGGCCGGTCCTCGTAGGAGAAGGACACGTCGCGGAATCGCAGGCCGAGCGGCCCGTCGGGAATCGGCTGGGGAGCGTCCGGTGCGGTGACCACCGGTGGTCGGTCGACGCCGTCGACGACCCGCTGGGCACTGGCGACCAGCGGATGCAGCTGGGTGACGGTGGCGGTCGCGTCCGTCACGGCCGAGATGCCCGCGAGCGCCAGTGCGACGAGCGCCGGCAGGAGTGCCGGGGACAGGCGCGGTTCGGCGGCCTCGGACGTCGCGCCGTGGGACAGCAGGCCGAGGGCGAACGCGCTGGTGGTGATCATGCCGATGACCACCGCCGTGACGATGACCTCCCGCACGGCGGTGACCAGTTGGGTCAGCAGCTCACGGCGCCGCGCGACGGACGTGATCCGGGCCGTGGCCTCGACGGTGTCGGCGACGACGCGTGCCGCGAGACCGTAGGCCAGGACCTCCCGCAGCGCACCGAGCGCGTCGACGATGCGCACCGACAGCCAGGAGCGCCGCCGTTGCTCGGCGCGCCCAGCCTGCGGGTGGCCCGGGCCCCGAGGAGCGCGCTCGCCGCGACCAGCACGCTGCCCGCGAGCAGCACGGCGCCGGCTTCGGGAAGGACGGCGAACGCGGTGACCAGGCAGGTCACCAGCACTGTGAGGGAGGCGCCGAGCTGGGCGAGGGTGTGGGCGTAGAAGAACTCGAGTTTCTCGATGTCGTCCATCGCCACGCCGGCGGCGTGGCCGGAATGCTCCCGTCGCTTGCCGGGGACGCTGCGGGCGTAGGAGTCGAACAGCGCCATCCGCATGCGGGCCAGCACCCGGTAGGCCAGGGAGTGCGAGACGTCCATCTCCTGCCACGTCAGTACCGTCCGCAGTACCACGAGACCGGCCACGGCGAACCACCACGGCGGCCCGGGCAGGGCGCGCTCCACGACGGCGTGACCGACGGCCCAGGCGGTGAGGACCGACAACGCCGCCAGGGCCAGCGCGCTGACGGTCCCGACGAGGTAGCTGCCGACCATGCCCCGCCATTCGGGACGCAGCACCGGCAGCAGGGCGCGGAACGCGCGCGGGGACGGGGCCGGGGCATCGGTGGTGGTCACCGCACACCCCCGTCGGGGCTGCGCGTGTCGGCGGCTCCGGAGCCCAGGCGCACGACGTCCCCCACAGCGGCGAGGGTCTCGGGTCGATGGCTGATCATGAGCACGATGCGTTCGGCGGCGACGCGGTGGAGCGTGGCGACCACGTCGGCGGCGCGGTCGGGATCGAGCGCGCTCGTCGGTTCGTCCACGAGCAGCACGGGTCTGCGGGCCAACAGCGCGCGAGCCAACGCGAGTCGTTGCCGTTGACCGCCGGACAGGCTCGCGCCGGCCTCGGTGACCTCCGTGTCGAAGCCGTGGGGGAACGCGCGGATCTCGTCGAGGACGCCGGCCGCGTGGGTGGCGGCGGTGAGGTCGGACTCGGTCACCGGTCCGGCGACCGTGAGGTTGTCGCGAACGGTTCCGGCGAACAGCACCGGCCGTTGGGACACCACCGCGACGTCCTCCCTGCGCAGGGGGCGACCGTCCAGCTCGATCGTGCCGGCATCCGGGGTGAGGAATCCGAGCAGGAGGTCGAACAGGGTCGACTTGCCCGCCCCGGAGGGGCCGACGACCGCGGTCAGCGCGCCTCGGCGGGCCGTGAGGTGGAAGTCGTCGAGCACCGGTTCCGCGGCGTCCGGGTACCGGAAGCACAGGTCGGTCACGTGCAGCCGGTCCGCCTGCACCGCTGTCGGCGCGGGGTGTACGTCGGCCACCGGTGCGGACGGTTGCCGGTCGGGCCGCCCGGCGAAGGCTCCGAGTCGCGTCAGACCGGGGATCGCGGTGAGCCCGAGGAATCCCGCATGCCAGTGCCGGGACAGTTCCCGGATCGGCCGGAACGCCTCGGACGCGAGCAGCAGGATGAGATACACCTCCATGGCAGGCGGTTGACCGGTGACGGCGTGGGTGAGTGCGGTCATGGCCGCGGCGACGATTCCGGCCTGGATGGCGAGGTCCGTCACGCCCGTCTCGGCCAACGAGACCCGCATGATCCGCTCGGTCGCGCGCCGCAGGCCCTCGGAGCGGGCGTGCAGTCGTCTGCGGGTGGCGGGGACGGCGCCGAGCGTGCGCAGGGTGGACATGCCGCGGAGGGATTCGAGCAGGTCGGCGCTGAGCGCCTCGTAGCTGTCCCAGTGGTCGAGTCCGCGGCGGGCCATCATCCGCTTCCACGCCAATGGGCCGGCCAGGGCACCTGCGACCCCGAGCCCCACGAACAGGCCCGCCCAGGGCGACAACACCGTCGCCGCGAGGACCACCGGTGGGCAGCCGAGCGCGACCTGGGCGACGACGGGAATGTACTTCGACACGTAGCGTCGGTGCCGTCGATGCCGTCGCCGAGCGTCGCCCGCATCGATCCGTCCCGCACGGTGGTGTCGTGCAGGCGCTCGGGGACCAGCGCGGCGTGCATCGCCCTGCGGCGAACGGCCTCGCGTACGCGTCCGCCCAGGCGGGTCGCCGCGGACGTGTGCGCCAGCGACAGGACCAACCGTGCCAGCGCGATGCCGATGATGACCCCGAGTGCCGTGAGGACGTCCGCCGATTGTCCACTCAGGACCGCGGACACGGCCCACGCGATCGCGACGGCCTGGGCCACGTAGGTGGCGAACACGAGCACGGCCAGGACGACACTCCACGCCAGGGCGGTGGGAAATCGGGATGCTTCGCGCCACAGCGCGCGCACGATCATCATGGGGCGTCCGTCTCCTCCCCGGCTGCGTTGCCGGGCAGCATCGCGAGCGCATGGGTGATCCACCGGCTGTTGCGGGCGGGGATCCCCGAGACCGGCCGGCTCCGCCAGCGGCCCGACGCCGCACCCCGGTAGCACAGTGCCGCCGCCTGGCGATGCGCCTGCCACAGGCTCTCGGCGAGTTCGTGCGCCGGAGCCTGGGTGGACACCGACCACGTCTCGACGCGCGCCGCCCCGCGGACCCACGTCTGTCCGGACAGTCGGGCCACCTCGGCGGCGCGCGGATCCGCCGGTCGGTGGCCCGCCGCGGCGAACTCGGCGAGCGCCGGGGAGCGCCGTGCGGCCAGGGCCCGAGCGCGGTGGGCGTCGACCGTCCACTGCGGAGGGAGGTCGACGGCCGCCAGCGGTATCTCGGGGGCGAGCCCGCTGCCGAGCCACTCGTCGGCGGCGGCCGCTCGCGGAACGTCGAGCAGGGCGCGCAGCCACGCCGCGGGACCGGTGGACACGGCAGGCCGTTCGGGGAGCAGGAACTCCAACGCCGTGACCGCATACGCGACGTCGGCGATCCACAGTGGCCACGCGCGGTGGCGGTAGCGACCGACACTGCGTCCGGGTTGGACGGTCAGCACCATCGTGAGGGCGGCGGGCCCGGCGGCTTCCCACGCAGTGGGCGGGTCGGGGGACCGGCGCCGCAGCAGCTGCCCGTGCTCGTGGTCGAAGACGTACCGGCCAGGCCCGAGCTCGCCGAGCTCCCCGTGTTCGGCGAGGCCTGCGGGTCCGACGACGAGATGGGTGTGCACGGGGTAGGTCGCCCCGGCCGACGGCACCGGTCGTTGCCGGATGCGGGTGGCGGTTCCGTCGGGGAGCCGGTGGTAGCCGGGGCTGCGCCAGAGTCCGTCGAGCAGGTGCCGCAGACGCTCGGGGACGGCGTCGCCGGCGACCGGCACGGCACCGGCCCGGTGCCAGGGATTGACGCGGGGCCCGGGCGGCACGGGCGGTCCGGGGACCTCCGGGGTCAGTGCGCGCGCGAGGGCAGCGGGCAGGGTCGTCGCGGGTGTCGTCGTGGGTGTTGTCGTGTCGGTCACGGTGGCCTACATGTGCGGGGGAGGGACGAGGGTGACCGAGTCCGGTCCGCCGTCCCAGGCGGTGCGCCAGCCGCGGTCGTGGGCGGCGCGTGTGAAGCGGTCCATGCCGAGGTAGGCGAAGGCCGCCGGGGCGTTGGGGACGAGGCCGGGCACGATGGTCCGGACCACGCGGAGTGGCGTGCGGCGGATGTCGTCGGTCGTCAGGTCACGGGTGATGACGCGATGTCCGTGGGTGTGCAGCCGGCGGTACACCTCGTCCATCGTCACCGGGGCCAGGTCGGTGATCGGCCGGATTCCCTGCGCGGGCGCGGTGAAACGGCGCGCCTCGGCGTGGACGCGGGGATCGAGCCAGACCTGGACGTGGGCACCGAGGTCCACGACGTGCTCGCAGTGGCGGCCCGCGGCGTCGAGATACCGGGCGTCCTCGCGGAAGTCGAGGTACAGCCCCTTCGCCATCAGACCCTGGTCGACGGCGCGGAACACCCACCCGTCGGAGCTCGTGCAGCCCTGGGTGTAGATCCAGGTGTGCACGGCCTCCAGTACCGCCTTGCGGGCGGCGCGGACCGGGTCCAGTGCCGCGGAGAAACCCGCCGCGTACAGGTCGCGGTCCCGGTCGTGGAGGAGGGCCGCCACCGCGGGAGCGAACTCCGACGGCATGACCACCAACGACACGGTCAGGCCGCTGCCGGCGAGGTCGTCGGCCAGTCCGGGAACGCTCGCGGGGTCGATGCCGACGGTGGGCCCGTCGAGGTGCCACCAGACCTCGAGTGCGTCCCGTTCGACGACCTCGAGGACCCCGCGGTCGCGGGCGTCGTCGATACCTTGCCCGGTGGCGATTCCCGCGTAGTTGAGGTGATGGATGCGTGGCAGTGCCCGGAAGCGGGACTGCCGCCAGTTCAGGTACACCAGCGAGGCCGGAACCCACACATCGCGACCGGACGTGTCCTCCGCGCTCGGCGTGCCCAGAATCTCGTGCGGGTGCTGGTCGCGGCAACGGGCCCAGAGCGTGCGTGTGTCCTCGGTGAACCGTTCGTACGGGAAGGATTCCCGGCCGTACTGCCACGGCGCGAACACCGGCAGCGCGTCGAGCGCGATGGGGGAGAGTCCGTCGTCGACCAGCTGGGTCCTCGTGGCGATGCGCAACTCCTCGGCGGGCAGCTGCGCGGGCAGCCAGTTGCCGCAGTACCGTTCCACGCCTTCGGCGATCGCCGCGATCCGCGCCTGGGCGGCATCGCCGAATGACGTGCCGAGCGACACCCTGTCTGCGGGCCACTCGCCCAGCTGCCGGGTGTCCGAGACGGCGGCGGTCATGGCGAGGTAACCCGCGGGTGCGCCGGCCGGGTGCGGAACCCGCCGGACGGACCGGATGACGCCGCATTCGGGATCCACCAAGGTCTCCACAGGCAGGTCCGGACGCTCGTGGCCGGAACCCGGCGTGTGGCCGTCGGTGGTGTCGGTGACGGTCATGGTGCGGTCCCTTCGTGACGCCACGTCCCGGTTGCGGGATCGAACGCCGAGCGAGTGCGGTGCGTGTGGCTGAGGATCTCCGTCCATGGGGCGGCCGTTCCCGGCAGGCCGTGCGCCGCCAGCCAGGCCTCGATGACGCCGCCCACCCCGCCCGCCGTGCGCAGCAGCTGCCGCAGTCGCGGATCGGTGATGTCCCCGGCGAGGTGGTGACCCCAGGGGCCGGTGGCGACGTGACTCGCGCCGGGCCAGGTGCGTGCGAGCCGCCGGGCGTGGCCGTCGAAGAAGTCGTGCTGGCCACTGATCACCAGCAACGGGACATCGATGTCGTACCGCGCGGCGACGTCGATCGGCGGCGCGGCCCACAGTCGTCGCCATTGCGTCAGCACGCGCGGGCTCCAGCCCCACCGGGTCGCGGCCTCGACGACGCCGGAGGTCTCGGCCTCGGCGGTGCGCCGGGCGAGCTCGGCGTCCGGCAACGGGTGCTGGGCCAGTCGCGTGCGGCCGTGCTCGTGCCACCAGCCGATGCGATTGCGGAGCTGGGCACGCCCTTCGTGGTCGTATGCGGTCTCCGCGAGGCCGAGGGCCGGTACCGCGACGACGAGCGCCGTGACCGACTCGGGTTCGGCGCGTGCGGCCTCCAGGGCGGTGTGAGCCGCGTAGGACGCGCCGTACAGGACGATCGGCACGCCCGGATGTGCCTGGTGCAGGTGCCGGAGGACCGCGCCGCCGTCGTCCTCCTCGTGTTCGTAGGGGACCCATGCCCCGTCCGAGGCGTAACGTCCGCGGACGTCCTGAACCAGACAGTGGTACCCGCGCAACGTCCAGGATCGGGCGGTCGCGGCGTGCTGCCGTGCGTCGTAGGGGGTCCGGATGACGACCAGGCCCGCCGGCGCTGCGGATTCCCAGAACAGTCCCCGAAGTTCGGTGCCGTCGGGCATCCGGCAGGCGTGTTCTCGTCGCTGCCGTGGTGCGGTCCCGGTGGCCGCCGTCACGGCCGGTCCACCGGTTCGTCGGGGACGTGCGGCGGCGCGTAGCCGAGGACCGGGTGTTCACTGACCACGCCCGTGGCAGGCACGAATTTCCACAACGTGCGCCGGTATACGTCCACCGTTGCGGTGTCGCCTGCGGTGGCTTCCCGGTCCTGGGCCCAGGCGAGGGCCACGGTGAGGATGCGTCCGACGGTGAGCATGCGTGCGCCGGACGACATGGGTCGGGTCTCGACGGTCGCGTGCTGCCACGTGCGCAACGGTCCCGGGACGAGTGCGGCTGCCAGGCGCCGCCGCCGGACCTGCTCGCTGCCGGGGTCGGCGGGCGTGACGCAGAGCGGGTCGACGAAGCAGTTCTCCCCGTCGCGATAGGCCCGCAGCCACGCGATGCCCGCGTTCGGAAGGGTGTCCAGGCGGGGCCAGTCGGCTCGTTCGGCGGGTGAGTCGCCGTAGGCGATCACCAGGTGCGCTGCGTGCGTACCGGGCTCGGCCCCCTCCTGAAGTACGGAGTCGGTGGTGCGGCGTCGCGGGTGCACGTCCCACTCGTCCAGCGCCTCGGCGACGTCGTCGAGGACTCGGCCGGATCCCACGAGGGTCACCGTCCGCCGGGCGGCGGGCCACCGGCGCCGGGCATCCGCGGCCTCGCGGGAGGACATCTCCGCGCGCAGTGCGGCCACGTATTCCTCGTCGGGCGCAGCGGGTGCCGCAGGGCGGGTGCTCTCGCCGGTCAGGATCCGCGTCAGGTCCGGCGGAGGTGACTGCAGGCGCAGGAATCGGCCCGCGGCCGTGCGGACGACCGCGGTGCCGTCGGCGTCGGTCACCACGTGCGCGCCCGTGCCGGGCACCGGGGCGACGAGCGGTTCGGACCACGTGGCGTCGGCAGATGCGGAGGGTTCCGGTTGCGGCCGGCTGGTGGCGGATTCCGGGAGCATGCAGGACCTTTCGGACAGGGCCCGGCCGGGCGGCCCGCAGGCCGCCCGACCGGAGATGTTCTGCCTGACGACGTGGTCAGTCGAACGGGTTCTCGACGAGCGCGTTCGAGTGCGAGGCCGACAGGTGGGCCAGCTGCTCCGGCTCCTCGATCTCGGCGACGATCTGGTTGTCCTGCACTTCCCGAATGTCCATTATGGACTCCTCTCGATGAGTGACCCGCGCCGACGGGGATGTCGACACGTGTTCGCCGGGCGAACGATCAAGACCATAGTTGAGAATGGTTTTCAATTCTAATAGTGTTCGGAGCATGGATACGCCGCGGCTCGTGGTCGCCGACTACCGGGCAGGGCGCGTGTATGGCTGTGCCGCTCGGGGTGCCGAGGGTGGAACCGGTGCGCGTCCGCTCGGTTGCGCCGTGCTTGCCGAGCACGCCGGCGTGCTCGCCTTGCCGCCGCGGTCCGGCGTTTCGGAAGGGTGGGCGTTCGCCGACGACCGTGGTGGCGCGCTCGTCGTGCACAGGGGCACCGTGGGCGTGGCCCCGCAGCGGATCCCGGTCGCGATCCCTGCGGAGCACCTCGCCTGCGACCCCACCGGCCGCTACGTCGTGGTCACGACCGGGCTCGGCGCGAACGCCGACGTGTGGAGCGACGTCGTCACCGTCGCCGATCTCGATACGGGCGACTCCGTGCGTTTCCGCAGCAGGGTCGGCGAACCCGGGGTCGCTCTCGTGCCCGACCAGGGCGACGGCGAACCGGTGATCGTGCTCCGGCACCGCGAACCCGGTGGCATCGAGGCGATCCCGCTCGGTGATGCCCGTGCCGTGGGGTCCCATGTTCCGGAGCTGCGTGGCCGGGTGTTGACCGACCTCGCCGCGGACGGACACGGCGACGTCGTCTGCCACCGGACCGGGATCGCGGCCACGGCCACGAGTCGGGGGCTGGAACGTTTCGTGGTCGAGCACGGTGTGCCGCGCGGCATCGGCATCAGCCCGTGGCCGGTGCCCGGCCGGGCGTTCTACCTGCGCTTCGACCCGGCCACCGGTCGCGCCGTCGGTGTCGTACGCGGCGGTCCGACGTCGCCGACCGCGTGGACCTCCTGGACGAACCATCTCGTGGACATCGACCTGGCCACCGGTGACACGCGATCCGTGGACCTTCCCGGGGGCCTGGCGTTCCGCTTCGCGCTCGGGGGCACGCGGGCCGCGGTCGCCACGATCCACCCGGACGGCGACGAGGTGACGATCATCGAGCGTTCCGGCGCCGAGCTGCGCCACGTCCATGCAGTCAGCCTGCCGGGGATGTCGCATCCGCCGCGCCCGGGCACCTGCCGTGGGACCCGGTCGGCGATGCGCCGGCCCAGCGGCGGGCGATCGCCGTCGACCCCACCGGGGAGTTCGTGGCCGTCACGCGGGGCGGGGACGGCGAACTGCACGTGCTCGGCGACGACGGGTTCCGGACCGTCACCCTGCCCACGGCACTCGACGAGGGCGGTCATCTGTACTGGCCCGGCGGTGCCCTCGACCCGGTCGGCCGGTGAACCGTGACGACAGCACCCGTGCCGGTCGATCCGGCCCTCGACGACGCCCTGTCCAGGTGGGAACACCACGGCAGGCCCGGCCTGCCCGACCGGGGGTTCACGCTCGGCAGGCTGCCCGGGCGCTCACGGCGTGGCATCTATCGGGCCGGCAGCGGCGAGGTCGTCCTCGAACCGGACGGGCACATCCTGCGCATGGCGGTCGCCCCGAACCGCAGGCACATCGCGATCCAGCTGGCCGATCGCGCGGACGAGAGCGCGGTCCTCGCGATCGTCGACGCGGACGCTCCCGCGACGAGTCCCATCGGCCGCATCCGGTCCTATTCGGACATCCGGTGCCGGTACGACCCGATGGCATGGGACGCGCGTTCGCACGTCGTGGAACTCATCACCGGTGAGCCGCGGCGGATCGTCACCCTCGACATCCACAGTGGACAGATCATGGCCACCGAACCGCCCGGTGACGCGGACGCCACGCGGTTGCGGCTGTTCCCGGCCGGACCGCACGGGCTCGTGGCCGAGACGCGTCCCGTGGCCGACCGGACAGGGGCGGTGACCCGGCTCGTCGACCGCGTCACCGGTTCCCGCATCGCCGCGTTCCGGGCCGTCGTCAGGGTCCTCGACCTCGGCGCCGACGTGCTCGTCGACGACGGCGCCGCACTCCACGTCGTCGACCCGCGCAGCGGTGTCAACAGGTGGTCCTGGCAGGACCCCGACGTGACGATCACGTCCCTCACCGTCGCCGACGGACACGTCCACGCCGCCGCCGTGCGTGAGGGCCGCAGCGTGCTCCTGCGGATCGCCGACGGTCACGTGCTCGACGAACGTCCCGTCGCCGACGGGGGAACGCCGGCGGTGGCGGCCGAGGTGGGTACCGACGGCGGCCGGGTCCACGTGCTCGTCGAGGCGCCGGCGATGCCGCCGCGGGTCGCGCCCGCCCACGACCTCGGGACCGATCACACCGGCGTTGACGAGAGTGGCGTCGACAACGGCGGGGCGGCGGTGACCCGGTGGCACACGGTCACCGCCGACGACGGGGCCGGTATCGACGTCGCGATCACCTCCCCGCACGACATCGCCGGGCCGGCGCCGCTGATCCTGACCTGCTACGGCGGATTCGGCGTGCCGAACCTGCCGGTGTTCGAACCGACCGTGCCTGCCTGGGCCGAACACGGCGGGCACTACGCCATCGCCCAGGTGCGCGGCGGCGGTGAGCGCGGCAGGGCGTGGCGGGACGCCGGGCGCGGCAGGAACAAGCGGCGCGGCATCGACGACCTGGCGTGCGTCGCCCGGGGCCTCGTCGACGCCGGCTACACGCGGCCGGATCAACTCGTGCTGGCCGGTGCGTCCCACGGCGGTGTGCTGGCGGCCAGTTGCGCCTTCGGTGCACCCGAGCTGTGTGCCGGCGTCGTCAGCACCGCGGCACCGCTCGACCTGCTCAACCTCGACGCACATCCGCTCGGACGGCGGTGGGTCACCGAGTTCGGCGAGCCGGACGACCCGCGCGGACTCGACGAACTGCGCCGCATCTCGCCGCTGCACCGGGCACGTGCCCTGCCCGAGGGCGTCGGTCCACCGCGGTTCCTCGGCATCGTGCTGGCCGACGACGCCCGGGTGAGTGCCGAGGCACCCACGCCGTCGCCGGCGCTCTGCGGGCCAAGGGCGGCGTCGCCGCCGTGTGGCGCGCCGAGCGCACGGGCCACGGCAGCAACCACCTCGACAGCCTGCACCGCCTCGGGGCGACGGTGCTCGGCTTTGCCGCCGACGTCACCGCCCCGGCCCGACCCCGCCCTGCACCCCGACCCGCCGTGTAACCCCCACCCACGGCGTCACCCCACCCGCCGTGTCACCGACCCAGAAAGCGCCGACACCGATGCCCCCGGTCCATCACCGACCTCCCGAGCCGGCCCCCACCCGGCAAGTCCCTCCGTCAGCGGTTCCTCCGACAGCGGTGCCCGTACCTCCCGCTCGGCACCGTCGCCGCGGCGCGCTCGCCGCGGCGATCCTGGTGCCCACGTTGAGCGTGGCGCTGGTGGTCGTCCTCGTGGTGTCGGCGAGCGTCGGGACGATCGGCGTCGCGCCGTTGGACAGTTTCAAGATCATCCTCGGGCACCTCGTCCCCGGGATGCCGTGGATGTCCGACGGTTCCCTCAGCGTCGTGCAGGACAACGCGGTCTGGCAGTTCCGCCTGCCGCGCAGCCTGCTCGCCGCGCTGACCGGGGCCGCCCTCGCACTGGCCGGTGCCCTGATGCAGGCCGTGGTCCACAACTCGCTGGCCGAGCCCTACATCCTCGGCGTCTCGGCCGGTGCGGGCGTGGGCGCCGTGTCGTTCATCGTGCTCGGCATCGGTGTGAGCTCTCTCGGGATCGGGGCGTCGGCGTTCGTCGGCGCGGTGTTCGCCACCGCCGCGGTCTACCTCCTGGCCCGCAAGGGCGGCCGGATCGCACCGCAACGGTTGATCCTCGTCGGTGTCGCGTTGGGATCGCTGTTCAGCGCGATCACCAGCTACCTCACCATCTCGACCGACGCGCAGAACGTGTACAGCATCATGTTCTTCCTGCTGGGCTCGGTGTCGGCGGCGACGATGGACCACCTGCTGCTGCCCACCGTGGCGCTGTGCGTCGTCGGGCTGCTCGCCGCCCTGCGCGCCAGGGCGCTCAACGCGCTCCTGATCGGCGACGAGGCGGCGGGTTCGCTCGGCGTCAACGTCAACCGGCTGCGCAGCAGTCTGCTGGTCGCGGCCGCCCTGTTGACCGGGTCCGTCGTCGCCGTGTCCGGTGGAATCGGCTTCGTCGGCCTGATCGTGCCGCACGTGGCGCGCATCATCGTCGGTTCCGATCACCGCAGGATGCTGCCGGTCGCCGTGCTGGCCGGCGCGGTGTTCCTGGCGACCTGCGATCTGCTGGCACGCACGCTGGCGGCTCCCGCCGAGATCCCGCTGGGCGTGCTCACCGCCCTCATCGGGGCGCCGTTCTTCCTGTGGTTGCTGCGTCGTGACCGCGCCGACGGCGTGGGGGTGGGCCGATGAGGGTCGTCGTCGAGAACCTCGAGGCCCGCCGCGGGGGACGCCGCGTCGTGACCGACGTCAGCATCACGGTGCCGTCCGGCACCGTCCTCGGCCTCCTCGGCCCCAACGGCAGCGGCAAGTCGACGTTGCTGCGGGCCGTCGCAGGTCTCGGGCCGCTGTCGGCGGGCGCGTCCACTATGACGGGACGTCCGCGGCCGACCTCACCCGCAGGCAGCTCGCGCAACGCGTCGCGGTGATGGCCCAGGAACACAGCGAGGAGTTCGAGATCCCCGTCCTCGATCTCGTGCTGCTCGGGCGCATCCCGCACGGCCGCGGATTCGGCCGGGACTCCGATGCGGACATCGCACTGGCCTGCGACGCCCTCGTGAGGGTCGGCGCGGGCCATCTGATCGACCGGGCGTTCTCCGCGCTGTCGGGCGGAGAGCGTCAGCGCGTGCTCTTCGCACGGGCATTGGTCCAGGAGACGCCGGTGCTCGTCCTCGACGAACCGACCAACCATCTCGACATCGCCCATCAGCTCGAACTGCTCGACCTGATCCGCACCACGGGCAAGACGGTGCTGATCGCGCTGCACGACCTGAATCTCGCGGCACATTCCTGCGACGCCGTCGGCGTGCTCGACGACGGACGTCTGGTCGCGCACGGCGCACCCGAGCGGGTCCTCGACTCCGATCTCATCCGCTCGGTCTTCCGGGTCCGGACCACCGTCGTCGAGCACCCGGACACCCGCCGGTCGCACTTCCTCTTCGACGCTCGCGCGGACGCCGAGCCCGGTCCGGACGCGCACGCCGGCACAGGGACCGCAGCCGCGCGCAACGCAGATGTCCACGTACCCGAGTCCATCCAGGAAGGGACCACCAACCGATGACCACCCGAGACCGAGTGTCCGCGCCACGTTCCCACCGCCGCTGGCGGACGGCATGCGCGCTGTTCGCCGTCGCACCGCTGGTTCTGACGGCCTGCGGGACCGGCGTGACGAACGACCCCGCCACCGAGGAGGCAGGGGACACCGTGACGATCACCAACTGCGGCCGGGACCTGTCGTTCGAGGCCGAACCGGAGCGCATCGTCGGCATGATGCCGTCGCAGACCGAACTGCTCCTGCGTCTGGGCGCCGGCGACGCGTTGGCCGGGCAGGCGCAGACCGACACCTCACCGCTGCCCGACGACATCGCGCAGCAGGCCGCGGACGTGCCGGTGCTCAGCACCGACGCGCCGCCGGCCCGTGAGGATCTGCTCGCCGCCGAACCGGACCTCGTCGTGTCGCCGACGACCTACGAGTTCACCGCCGAGCAGGGTTTCGCCAGCATCGACCAACTGGCCCAGAACGGGGCCGAGGCGTACGTCGCCACCGGTGGTTGCGCCGAGCGGCGCAACAACGCCGAGGTGGACGACGTGTTCACCGACATCGCCAATCTCGGCGAGATCCTGCGGGTCCCCGATGCCGCGGCCGACCTCGAACGCCAGGCGCGGGACCGGCTCGAGGCGGTCGAGGCCGGCATCGCCGACCGGCCGCGCCTGTCGGTGGCCCAGGTGTATGTGGAGGGCAACACGCTCGGTGCCATCGGCGCCGGGGTCGAGGCCGACATCATCGAGAAGGCCGGCGGGGAGAACGTCTTCGACCCCGACGCCCCCGAGTTCGCCGACTTCTTCGCCGCTGAGGTCAATCCGGAGGAGATCATCAGCCGCAATCCGGATGCCATCGTCTTCGGCACGACCGGGCCCGGGCAGGAGGAGCAGACCCGCAACTACCTGCGCAACACGTTCCCCGACGTCCCGGCGGTCCAGGAGGACCGGCTGATCGCAGTGCCGCAGAGCGATCTGTACCCGGGAACGCTCGGCAACATCGACGCGGTCGAGACCATCGCCAACCGCCTGTACCCGGGGTCCGTCGAGTAATCCGGGGGAGAGCCGCCGACGACGCGGCCCCGTCCGGACGGACCGGGCGGGGCCGCGTCGTCGGTCGGCTCAGGCTGCCACGCGGGGGCCGGTGGCCCTGCCCGTGGCGCCGGCAGCGTCCCTGGTGGCGTCGCCGGCGGCGTCGTTGGCGGCGCGGAATCGGCGGAGCCGCTGGCTGTTGGACACGACGAACACCGAGGAGAACGCCATCGCGGCGCCGGCGAGCATCGGGTTGAGCAGGCCGGCGGCGGCCAGGGGGAGTGCCGCGACGTTGTAGGCGAACGCCCAGAACAGGTTCGTCTTGATGGTGCCGAGTGTCTTGCGGGACAACCGGATCGCGTCGGCCGCGGCGCGCAGGTCGCCGCGCACCAGGGTCAGGTCCGAGGCCTCGATGGCCACGTCGGTGCCCGTGCCCATCGCCAGTCCGAGGTCGGCCTGGGCGAGCGCCGCGGCGTCGTTGACGCCGTCGCCGACCATCGCCACCGACTTGCCCTCGGCCTGCAGCCGCTTGACGACCTCGACCTTGTCGGCGGGCAGGACCTCCGCGATCACCGTGTCCGGGCCGGGGTCGATGCCGACCTGTTCGGCGACCGACGCCGCGACGGCGGCGTTGTCCCCGGTCAGCAGCACCGGCGTCAGGCCGAGCTCGCGCAGTTGGCCGATCGCGTCGGCCGAGGTCGGCTTGATGGCGTCGGCGACGACGAGCACGCCGCGTGCTTGCCGTCCCAGCCCACGGCCACGGCCGTCTGGCCCTGCGCCGACACCGCGGTCATCGCGGCCTCGAGTTCGGCGGGCAGCGGCTGCGACCAGTCGGCCAGCAGCTGCGGCCTGCCCACGAGCACGGCCGGGTTCTCGCCGGTCCCGTTCTCGCCGGCTGCGTTCTCGGACACGATGCCCTGCACGCCGAGGCCCTCGACGTTGGTGAAGTCCTCGACGGCGGGCAGGTCGCCGACCCGTTCGGCCGCGCCCTTCGCGATGGCCTGCGCGATCGGGTGCTCGGAGGCGTTCTCGAGCGCACCGGCCAGGCGCAGCACGCGGTCGGGGTCCTCGCCGTCGGCGGCGACGACGTCGACGAGCGTCATCTGCCCGATCGTGACGGTGCCGGTCTTGTCGAGCACGACCGTGTCGACTCGCCGGGTCGTCTCCAGGACCTCCGGTCCCTTGATGAGGATGCCGAGCTGCGCCCCGCGGCCGGTGCCGATCATCAACGCCATCGGCGTCGCCAGGCCGAGCGCGCACGGGCAGGCGATGATCAGCACGGCCACCGCCGCGGTGAACGCCATCGCCAGTTCGGCGCCGGTGCCGGCCCAGAACCCGAACGACGCGAACGCCAGCACGATCACCAGCGGCACGAACACCCCGGAGATGCGGTCGGCGAGCCGCTGCGCGGCGGCCTTGCCGTTCTGCGCCTCCTCGACCATCGTCGCCATCTGCGCGAGCTGCGTGTCGGAGCCGACGCGCGTCGCCTCGACCACGAGCCGGCCGCCGGCGTTGACGGTGGCCCCGACGACCGTGTCGCCGGGGCCGACCTCGACCGGAACCGATTCGCCGGTGACCATCGAGGCGTCCACAGCGGACGATCCCTCGACGATGCGGCCGTCGGTGGCGATCTTCTCGCCGGGGCGGACGACGAACCGGTCGCCCACGGCGAGCTGGTCGATGCCGATGCGCTCCTCGCGCCCGCCGCGCAGGACCGAGACCTCCTTGGCACCCAGTTCCAGCAGTGC
Organism: Saccharomonospora sp. CUA-673; assembly: GCF_001942305.1. GTDB lineage: Bacteria > Actinomycetota > Actinomycetes > Mycobacteriales > Pseudonocardiaceae > Prauserella. The sequence goes on from NZ_MKKE01000010.1 coordinate 63,452, forward strand.
GCGCAGGGCGGCGCCCGCGCGGCGCTTCGACCGTGCCTCGAAGTAGCGGCCGAGCAGGATGAACGTGATGACGCCCGCGCCGACCTCGAGGTAGATGTTGGCGGTGCCGTCGCCGCGGGCGATGGTGAACTCGAAGGGGTGCACCATGCCCGGGTGGCCGGCGGTGCCGAAGAACAGCGCGTACAGCGACCAGGCGAGCGCGGCGCTGGTGCCCATCGAGATGAGCGTGTCCATCGTCGCCGTGGCGTGCTTGAGGTTGGTCCACGCGGCCTTGTGGAACGGCAGGCCCGCCCACACGATCACCGGCGCGGCGAGGGTGAGCGACAGCCACTGCCAGTACGTGAACTGCAGTGCCGGGATCATCGCCATCGCGATCACCGGCACGCTCAGCAGCGCCGAGATGATCACCCGGTTGCGCAGCGCGCGCACGGGCGCGTCCTCGCCGTCGTCATCGTCGGTCCCCGTGGAGTCCGGGGGCGCCGTGGCGGGCGCCTTCGCGGTGTAGCCGGCCTGTTCGACGGCCTCGATCAGCTCCGCGGGCTGCACGCTGTCGGCGTAGGTGACCTTCGCCTTCTCGGTCGCGTAGTTGACCGTGGCCGTCACACCGTCGAGTTTGTTGAGCTTGCGCTCGACGCGGTTGGCGCACGAGGCGCACGTCATCCCGCCGATCGCGAGTTCGACCTCGTGGCCGGTGCCGGCGGCTGTCGTCATGTCGTGCGGCGCACTCATCGCTCGTCCTCCCTTGCTGGTGAAACGCTACGCCCGCCCGGTTGTCATCCGTGGCCGTGGTCGTGGTTTCCGGTGTGGTCGTCGGTGCTCCGGCCGGGCGCGTCGTCGGCGCCGGTGTGGACGGTGAATGCGGCCGTACGCACGGTGTTCTCGTGCCGGAAGTCGAGGAACAACCGGTACGCGCCCGCCGAGGGGGCGGTGGCTGCGAAGGTGATGTCGGGTCCGGGTTCGGTCGTCCCGTCGCCGGGTTCACCCTCCGGGTGGACATGGAGGTAGCCCAGGTCGCCGGCGCGCAGCGCGACGAGGTGGCCGTAAGCCCCGAGGTACGGCTGCAGATCGGTGACCGGCTCGCCGTCGCGGTGCACGCTGAGGCTGAGTTCGCCGGTCTCGCCCGGGACGAGGTCGCCGTCGAGTCGCACGGTGTAGTCACCGACGCGGGCCGTTCGGTCCGGGTCGGGGAGGGGCTGCGGGTCGTGGTTCCCGCGGACGGCCGCGTCCACGCCCAGCGTCATCGGCCCGCTGCCGTTGTGGCCGCTCGGGTGGAAGTCGGCGAACAGCCGCCAGCTGCCGGGCGTCAGGTCGAGGTCGGCGCGCCAGGTTCCGGAGTCGTCGAGCTGCGGGTGCACGTGCTGGAAGCCGCTGGTGTCGCGGTTGACCGCGACGAGGTGCAGCTTCTTCTCGTGCGTGGGCTCGAAGTCGGTCACCGGCCGCCCGTCGGGGCCGGTGATGCGGAACTCGACGGTCCTGGTGCCGGGGTCGAACGTCGTGGTCTCGAGCTGCAGCGTGTAGCCGTGCTCGGAGACCTGCAGCCCGCCGGGATCGCTGTCCTGCCCCTCGGTGTGCGTGCCGTGCTCGGCGGCTGCGTCCTGGTCCTCTCCGTGATGGGTGCCGGTCTCCTGGGCGACGGGGCCGACGGCGCTGCCCACGCCGAACGCGAGCGCTGCCGCGGCGGCCACGGCGACGACGTACGTACCGAGCTTCACCGGTGTCTTCATGGCGTGCCTTCTGTCGGTGTCGTGAAGTCCCTGGGTGCGAGGGCCGGATCTGACCGCCCCGTAAGCCATACCCCTGTAGGGTACGCCGATCGTGTTCGAAAATACTATACCCCCCTAGGGTGTTGTTGAAGCGAGGTTTCGCCGTTGTTGACGTTGCGCACCCGCGGTCGCACGGAGTCACCGACACCCTGACGGCACCCGTGCCGGGTGGGTCCACATCCCGCGGTGTGGACCCACCCGGCTCAGAGCCGATGTTCGGCGACGATTCGCGCGGCCAGGTCGGCGGCGGGGCCCGTGACGGTGGGTTGTTGATGGGCGACTGCGGTGTGCAGTGCGTCGAGCACGGCACTGTGGACCAACCGGCTCGCGCGTGCCTCGATCTGGTGGCGCGTCTCGGGTGATCCGGCGACGAGGGCGTGATCACACAGCTCGGTCAGCGGTGACCGGTGGAAGCTGGTGACAGCGATCGTGGCCGCGCTGGCTTCGCGTGCCGCCGAGGCGGCGGTGAGCGTTTCACGGGTCTGGCCGGTGTGGCTGATCGCCAGCAACGCGGTGTCCGAACTCAGGAATGCGGCGCTGACGTGTTGGACATGGACGTCCGCGGGGGCCTCGGCGAGCAGGCCGATGGAACGGAGTCGGTAGGCGCAGTCCTGGGCCAGTGGTGCCGATGTTCCGACACCGACCACCAGAATGTGCCGAGCGCTCGCGAGGATGTCGATGGCCGCGGTGAAGGCGTTCGTGTCGACCGTCGATGCGGCGGTGTTGAGGGCGTCGGCGCTGGAGCGCAGAACCTCGGCGAGCATGCCGGCCGGAGACTCGGGCGGTGGCGCGGGGCTGTCCTGGACGCTCGCGGTCTCGGCGGCGAGGCGCAGTTTGAGGTCGCCGAAGCCGCCGAGGTCGAGGTCCTTGCAGAACCGCACGACGCTGGCGAGCGAGGTTCCGCTCTCCACGGCCAGGTCGGTCACCGTCAGTTGCACGATCCGGCCCGGGTCGCGCATCACGACATCGGCGATGCGTCTGCCGGTGGGCGACAGGCTCGGGGTCAGACCGCGGATTCGCTCCCGGATCGAACCGTCGGCGCCTGGGGTCGTGTCGTTCGTCGTCGAGGTGCTCACGACCTGGACACTAGCGATCGTGGAAATATTTTCCATCAGGCACCATCGGAATGGATGGTTATTCCATCCGATGTTCACGTTCCGTGCGGATCGAGTTTCCATCGGCTGGCTAGCGTTCCGACCCATGAGGACGAGCACCAGCAGCGGCATTCTGACCACGCACACGGGCAGCCTGCCTCGGCCGCCGGCTCTGGCCGAGGCGATGGTGGCCAGGGAGAACGGCGAGGCCGATGGGGCGACGCTGGCTGCACTGCCCGAGATGGCGCGCCGGGCCACCGTCGACGTGCTGCGTCGGCAGAGCGAGACCGGTATCGACGTCGGCAGCGACGGCGAACAGGGCAAGATCGGCTACAGCACCTACGTCAAGGAGCGGATGAGCGGTTTCGACGGCGAAGCCGGCGCTCTGGCTCTCGCCGATCTCGAGGACTATCCGGAACTGACAGGGCAGGCGCTCGCGGGCTTGGTCACGGCGACGCGTCGTGCACCGGGCCGGTGCGCTACACCGGCACCGATGCGCTCGCCGCCGAACTGGCCGACCTGCGGTCGGCGGTCGACACCGTCGGCGCGGACGGCCCGGCAGAGGTGGTCGTCCCCGCGGCCTCGCCCGGGGTCATCTCGATCTTCCTTGCCAACCGGCATTACGCGTCCCACGAGGAGTACCTGGGTGCGCTCGCGGAGGCTATGCGGAGCGAGTACGAGGCCATCGTCGACGCGGGTTTCATCCTGCAGGTCGACTGCCCGGACCTGGCGATGGGCCGCCACGCCCAGCACGCCGCCGCGTCGATCGAGGAGTTTCGCACTGCCATCGCCGGCCACGTCGAGGCGCTCAACGCAGCCACCGCGAACATCGACCCCGACCGCATGCGCATGCACCTGTGCTGGGGCAACTATGCGGGACCGCACCACCGCGATGTCGACCTCGCCGACATCGTCGACATCGTGCTGGGCGCGCGGCCGCGGGGCGTGCTGCTGGAGGCGGCCAATCCGCGGCACGCTCACGAGTGGGCGGTGTTCGAGGACCATCCGCTGCCCGAGGACAAGCTCCTCGTCCCCGGGGTGATCGACACCTGCACGAACTATGTCGAGCACCCGCAGCTCGTGGCCGAGCGCCTGGCCCGGTACGCGCGCGTCGTCGGGGTCGAGCGCGTGCTGGCGGGCACCGACTGCGGATTCGCCACGTTCGCGTCCTTCACGCCCGTCCATCCGCGCGTTGCGTGGGCCAAACTCGGGTCCTTGGTCGAGGGTGCTCGGCTGGCCACCGAGTCGTTGCGGCGATCCGCGGTCATCGGTGCCCACGCATGACGGGACCCGGTGCGCCCATGACCGTGTTGGCCGTGGGGGACGTCGTCGGCGCGGACTCGGCCGAGTGGCTGGCCGGGCGTCTGCCGGCATTGCGGGAGGAACTCGGTGCCCATTTCGTGGTGGTGAACGGCGAGAACTGCGTTGTCACCGGGCCCAACCCGATGGACGGATTCGGGATGACCGTCGAGGTCGTCGACCGGCTGCTCGACGCCGGGGTCGATGTCATCACCGGTGGAAACCATTCCTGGGACGGCCCGGAGGTCGAGGGGGTGCTGGCCCATCCGAAGGTTGTCCGCCCGTGGAATCTGGAGGAGGCGCGAGGCCGAGGCGTGTTGACTCTCCAGAACGGAGATCGGGTGCTCACGGTGGTGAACTTGCTCTCTCCGACCGCCGCGCTTCCGGGGATGGCGGCCCCTCAGCCCCGACCGTTGTGGACCTCGTGGACCGAGCTTGCCGAGACGGAGGAGCTTCCCGGCGCGGTGCTGATTGATCTGCACGGCGAATCGCCGTGGGAGAAGGCGTCCGTCGCCACGGCGCTGGACGGGCAGATCAGCGCGCTCGTCGGCACGCACACGCATGATCCGACACTGCGCGGCCACCTGCTTCCCGCGGGGACGGCGTACATCGCCGAACTGGGAATGACGGGCCACCTGGGTTTCACCGGCGGCGGGTTCGACCCGATGCACTTCGCGGCGCGCCTTCGCGGGGAGGACCACATGCGACTGCCTGCGTACGAACTGGCAGACGGGCCGTTGACGCTGGGTGCCGTGCGGATCGAGATCGCGAGCGACGGTACAGCCACGGCCATCGAGAGGATTGCCTGACCACGAAACCCCTACGATGGGGGTATGCGCATCGAGGTGCTGGGCGCGGTCCGGCTCGCGGACGGCACCGGCGCGCCGGTTGACGTGCCCGAGCGGAAGGTGCGCGCGTTGTTGGCGGCGCTCACGCTCAGCCGCGGCGAGACCGTGCCGGCCGACGTTCTGGTCGAACGCATGTGGGGCGCGCAGCTGCCGGCGAATCCGCAGCGGGTGCTGCAGGCGAAGTTGTCGCAGCTGCGGTCGCTGTTCGACGCCGCCGTCGACGGTGGGCGGGACCTCGTGGCTCGCGAACCGGGCGGCTATCGGCTCATCGGCGGTGGATCGGGTGTCACGGCCGACGTCGACGCCGACGAACTGCACCGCCGCGTCGCGCAGGCACAGGACGTCGCCGGCGCCGACGAACGGCTCGCCGCGCTCGACGGCGTCGACCGGCTGTGGCGCGGCCGGCCCTACGGCGAGTTCGCCGACGAACTCTGGGCCGCCGCCGAGGTAGCCGCGCTCGAGGAGCTGCACCTCGAGGCGGTCGAACTGCGCGCATCGGCGCTGCTGGAGGCCGGACGGCCCGGCGACGCCTACGTGGCCGTGCAACCGCTGCTCGCCGCCCACCCGACGCGCGAGGGCCTGGTGGCCACGGCCATGCATGCCGCGTACCTCACGCGCCGGCAGCCCGAGTCGTTCAGCTTGTACGAACGTCTGCGCACCCACCTCGCCGACACCCTCGGTATCGACCCGGACCCGCGCACCCGGGAGCTGTATCAGCAGATTCTTCGGCAGAGCCCGGACCTGAACCGCCGCGGACCGGACCGGCCCCGAGCGTCACAGGCCGACACCGGCGACAACACCGATCGGGGGGCGTCATCCGACGACCTGCCGCGCGACAACAACCTGCCGCGGCATCGTTCGGTGTTGCTCGGCAGGGACGAGGAGACCGCGGAGGCGTTGGGGCTGCTCGACGACCGGCGTCTGGTGACGGTGCTCGGGCTGGGCGGCGTCGGCAAGACCCGGTTCGCCACCGCTGTCACGTCGCGTGCGTTGCGGGAACGGTCCGATGTGGACTCGGCGTGGTTCGTCGACCTGACCGTGTTGTCGGCCGCCGATCCGGGTTCGGCGACGTCCGACGCCATCGTGGCAGCCCTGTCGGCCACGATGGGCTTGGCGCGTGTCCGGGGTGGACGGACGGATCCGATCGAGCGGGTGGCCGCCGCGTTGGACGAACGCCGGGCGTTGGTGGTCTTGGACAACTGCGAGCACGTGGTCGACGCGGTGGCGGCGTTCACGGCCGACGTTCTTGCCGGAACCGACCACGTGCGGGTGCTCGCGACGAGTCGGGAACCCCTCAATCTGCCCGAGGAGCAACGACTTCCGTTGCATCCGCTGGCCGTCGACGACGGGCCGGACGGGTACGGTCCCGCGGTCGCGCTGTTCCTCGACCGCACGCGCACGGTCGCGCCGCACCTCGAGCTCGGTGAGGCCGATGTGGACGCGGCGACCGAGTTGTGCCGTCGTCTCGACGGGCTGCCGTTGGCGATCGAGCTCGCGGCGGGGCGGATGAATCTGTTGTCGGCCGGTGACCTGCTGACGCGCATCACGGACCGGCTGGACCTGTTCGCGCGTCCGGGCCGCGGCGCCCCGCGCCGCCAGCAGACGTTGCGCGGAATGCTCGACTGGAGCTGGGAGTTGCTCGACGACGCCGAGCGCGCACTGTTGCGCCGGTTGGCCGTGCACCCGGCGAGCTGGACGCTGGATGCGATCGAGGAGACCTGCGCCGACCCGGCCGGCGAGGACGTGCCGCTGCGCCGTGTCGACGTGCTGCCCGTGTTGGCCCGGTTGGTGGATCGCAGTCTCGTGGCCACGACGCACACGGCGGGCGCCGAGGGCGCGGCGGTGCGCTACCGGCTGCTCGAAACCGTGGCGACCTACGCGGACGAGCAGCTCGAGACGTCGGGGGAACGCCGCGATGTCGCTGCTCGGCATGTCGAGTATTTCCGTGCGATGGCCGAGTGCGCCGGTGAGCATCTTTTCGGACCGCATGCGCGGGATTGGGTGGCGTGGTTGCACCGCGAGCATGCGCATCTGGATCATGCGTTGCGTGAGGCGTTGCGCGCCGAGAACGGGGCCGAGGCGGTGCGGTTGGCGTTGGCGTCGTTCTGGTTCCGGTGGATGACGGGGCGCACCGACGACCTCGTGGCCGAGCTGGTTGCCGTGGCGGCGTGCCCGGGGCCGCGGGATGCGGCGTATGCGCAGGTCGCGGTGTTGGCGGCGACGTCGTTCGACGGGGATGGTGATGTGCCGCGGCATCCCAGTGAGCTGTTGGAGGCGCACACGTCGTGGCCGTTGGTCATCGACCCTGGTGGTGGCGCCGACGCCGGCGCGCGAGATGCGGTTCCGGTGCGTCCGTCGGCGGAGCGGACGCGGCGTTGGTGTGAGCGGGTGTTGGAGGCGTTGGGGCGGTTTGCCGATGATGCGGCGGGCGTTGCGGCGCGGGTGCGGGTGCAGTGGTTCGCGGCGACGCCGTTGGTGTGTTCGGCCGAGTTCCGTGAGCGGGGTGAGCGGTTGTTCGACGAGGCGGTCGAGTATCTGATCGCCGATGGTGACGTGCGTGCTGCGGCGTTTGCGGTGACGCAGCGGGATTGGTTTCTGGTGGAGCATTGGGGTGTCCGCCCGCGTGGCCTGCCCGACGGTTACGACGCGGAGGCGATCCTGCGTGCGCATGGTGATGATTACGGACTGACGCAGTTGTTGGCCGTGGCGCACTTGGTTGCTGAGTCCGATGGGGATGTTGAGCGTGCGGCGGCGGTGGCGGCCGAGGCGCACGCGTTGTCGGAGGATCTGGATCTGCCTGGTGAGTCGGCGTACTGGGAGGTTGTGCTGGCGTTGCAGGCGTTGCGCGCCGACGATCTGGATTTGTGCGCGCGGCGCCTCGACCGTGCCACGACGTTGGCCAGGCAGATCGGTTTCGGCTTCCCGACGGTGTTGGCTCATGGCGGCCATGCGGCGCTCGCGTTGCGGCGAGGGGACCGGGCGCGTAGCGAGGCGCTGCTCGAGGAGCTCGGTCTGCCCGACCGGGTGGTGGCGCGTCGTGGCGTTACGAGGGTGCTCGGCGACGACGCGCTGCCCGCTCCGGATCGGGTGCGCTAGAAGGGTGGGGCGTCCGGGTCGGATGGTTCCGGTTTCGGGGTGAGGATGGCGTCGCGGGTGTGGGTGTAGGTGCGCCCGAGGGGTGTGGTGATCGACAGCCGTGCGCGCGCCACGTCGTAGCGGCTAGTCCAGCCGGGTGCGTGTTTCATGCGGTGGTGTCGGCGGCAGCGTGCGGTGAGGTTGGTCAGTGAGGTGGGGCCGTTGTCTCGGGCCCATTCGCGTTCGTGGTCGGTGTCGCAGTGTCGGGCGGGGCGGTGGCACCAGGGGATGACGCACTCGCGGTCGCGGACGCGCATTGCTTCGCGGAGTGTGGCGGTGGGTCGGTAGCGGGACCGGCCCAGGTCGACCGGGTCGCCGGTGGCGGGGTCGCAGAGGACCTTCCGCCAGATCGACTTGGGGTTGGCCGCGATCTCGCGGCCGATCGCTCCGGGGATGGGTCCGTAGCCGTCGAGTTCGGCTCCGGATTCGGAGATCGACAGGGCGGTGTCCACCGGCATGTGCACGTAGACCACCGCGGAAGCCTCGGGAGTTGTGGCGCCAGGGTCGTTGCCCAGCAACAGGTCGGCGACCACATCGGCGCGCAGTTGGTCGTAGGTGCGCTTGTGCCCATCACGCTTGCGCTGCCGGGCCAGCGAGTCCACCCGGGCGTAGCAAGCGGCGGCGACTTCGGAGCGCATGGTGGTCACGAGGCGGGACTGGCAGTTCTCCCCGTGCTCAAGCGTGACTTTCCGATCGTTGTTGGCTTTCGCGGCCCGCTCGACCCGCCCGGTGGGATCGACCTTGTCGACGAGCCGCCGCACCGCCCGGACAAGGTTGTGCGGCAACCACATGGTCTCGGCGGCCGCAGCAAGCTTGTCGGCCAACAACGAGTCGACCTCGCGAGCGTGTTCATCGGAGAGCACGCCGGTCACGTCAACAACCCGGGAGGCGGCGTAGTACTCGACTTTCCCGTCGTCCATCAGCGACAACAGTCGAGGCATCCGCGACACCAGCGAAACAGCGGTGTGAATCCGTCCGAGAACAAACTCCCGCGAGGCCCGATACTCCGGAACGAGTGACTCGGCAAACCAGGCCATCTCCCTCTCGTCCGACGGCGCAGCGAGGCCAACAGTCTCATCTCTTCAGCATCAATCCGTGCCCGCCGCAAATGAAGCGACTGCACAGACTGAGCAAGAACATCACCGCTGGTCACAGCTCCATGATACCAAACACCAGTTCGACCAACAACCAACAGTCAACCTGAAACGACCCTGAGGTCGAGCGAAGCAAAGACCTCCCACCAAGGCCCGAAACGCAACCACCGACCCAAGCCGAACAAGCCGCGCCCTCGGAGTGTCATCCCGTCGACCTAAACCGAAACCATCGCGCTCCAGGTAGGGCGCAACCACCAACACAACCGCCGCACAGCACCGAAAACCTTGCGCCCTGCCTGGAGCGTGATAAACGAAACGAGAGGTCGACGGATGACACGGAGCAGCGGCAACGCCGCCCGCCATCCCGGAGACCTGCCCGCCGGCGAGGCACTGCTCACCCCAAGTGCAGATCGCGCCCCCCCCAGAACGCCAACACAACGACGTGAACTGCCAACACGGCAACGCGAAATGCTGACACGACGACGTGGAATGCTGACACGGCGTCCACAGAATGCTGACACGGCGCCGCGAAGTGCCAACACGGCGCCGCGGGGTGCTGACACGGCGCCGCGGGGTGCCAACACCACGGAACCCACCTACCGCAGCAGTCTGCGCAAGGCGACGACAACGGCGGCCAACCCCGCGGTCAACAGCCCGAACACACCCCACCCGGTCTGGGTGGCAACGGTGAACGCCTCCTCGACGGCACGAGTCAGCCGTGCGGCCTGCCAGGCGGACAGCTCAGCAACCACGCCCACCGACGCTCCGAAGCTCTCCGACGCGGCGTCGAGCGCGCCGGCCGGGACGTCGTCGCCTGCTCGGTCGGCGACGATGTGGCGGTAGATGCCGAGGACGCCGCTGCCGAGGAACGCGAGTGACGAGGCCATGCCGAGGCTGCCGATGACGTCCTGCACGGCGGTCGCCGAGCCGGTCTTCTCCTCGGGTGCCGCACCGATGATCAGCTGCGAGAGCAGTGTCATGACCGGGGCGACGGTCAGGCTCGTCATGCTGAGCACCACGACGAGTCCGACGAGGCCGGCGCCCGGCACCAGGATCGCCACGAGCGAGGCGAACACGCCGGTCGCGGCCAGGACGGACGCGACCGCCCGCGCCGGGGTCAACACGCGGATGAGCACCGGCGTCAGCATGGTGCCGACGGTCGCGGCGATCGCCGGGGCCAGCAGCGTCAGCCCGGTCTCCCACGGGCTCAGGCCGCGGATGACCTGCAGGTATTGCGGCACCAGCATGTCGGCCACCGCCATGGCGAACCCGGTGACGAACAGGACGGCCAGGATGAAGCTGAACTGCCTGCTGCGGAACAGCGTCAGGTCCAGTAACGGCGAGTCCGTGCGGCGTTGCCTGCGTAGGAAGAGCGCCAGCAATCCCGCGCCCACCGCCGTCGACAGCGCCGGGAGCGTGGACACCCCCGCGGCGGCCGTCTCCTGCAGGCCGAACACGAGCGCCCCCATGGCCGTGGTGGACAGCACCACCGACGCCGGGTCGATGCGTGCAGTCGGATCGCCGTGGTTGCGTTCCAACAGCAGCGGCCCGCCGAGCACCAGCACGGCCGCGATCGGCACGTTGATCAGGAAGACCGCACCCCACCAGAAGTGCTCGAGCATGAACCCGCCCAGCACGGGCCCGGCCGCCGCGCCGCCGGCGAACGCGGCCAGGTAGGTCGCGAAGGCGACGTTGTACTGCTGCGGGTCCCGGAAGGTGCGGCGCACCAGGATCATGCCGGCGGGTGTGATCGCCGCGGTGGCCACGCCGAGCAGGGCGCGGCCACCGATCAGCATCTCGGCGCTCGTCGCGTACGCGGCGACGAGCGAGGCACTGCCGTAGACGGTCACCGCGCCCAGCAACAGCTTCCGGGCTCCGATCCGCCGCGCCACCAGCCCGAAGGTGATCATGGTCGCCGCGCTGAGGAACTCTCCGATGTGGAGGATCCACAACTGTTGCGATCCGACGGGAACCAGATCGGCGGTGATCGCGGGCAGCGCGAGGAACAGCACCGTGATGTCGGTGGACAGCATGAACAACGGCACGACCAGAACGGCCAGGCCGAGCCACTGCCGCGGGGTGGCCCGCGGCGGCGGGGAGTCGACGGTGGTCACGCCGATGCCCCGGCGAGGTCGAAGTCGAGCGCCGGGTAGCGCCGGGTCTGCCGCGCCTCGCGCAGCATCGGAGCCCACCAGGCGAGCTCGTCCAGAACGGCGACGGCCGGTACACGCAGTCCCTCCGAGTCGACGGGCCTGCCGTCGTGGTCGAACACCGTCCAGTAGTTCGCCAGCGCGATGAAGTTCTTGACCGTCACCGCGGGGAACTCCGGGAAGACGCCGCGCAGGTGCTCGATGGCGGTCAGCCCACCGGTGATGCCCCCGTAGGAGACGAACGAGACCGGCCGAAGGGTCCACTCGCCGTAGAACCAGTCGATCGCGGTCTTCAACGCCGCCGAGTAGCTCCGGTTGTAGACGGGCGTGACCAGCACGAACGCATCGGCCGCCGCGAGGCGGGCGCCGAGCCGGGCGACCTCGGCCGGCGGTTCGGCGTTCGGGTCGTTGCCCGCGAGTTCCATGGGCAGGTCGTATTCGGCGAGGTCGACGAGTTCGACGTCGAAGTCGCCGTGCCGCCGGGCCTCCGCGGCGAACCACGTCGCCACGGTGGGGCCGAAACGTTCCGGGCGGATGCTGCCGATGACGACGGCGAGCCGGGGTCGAGCGGTCATGAGGTGCCTCCCAAACGGTCTGTCCGATGTGACAGCGCGAGCATGGGCGGCAGGCACTCCGGAACAGCTCCGGAATTGTTCCGACACGGCTCCGACACGCTCCGGCGCCGCGTCGTAGGACGCAGCAGCAGCGGCCTCAGCGGGGCGTGCGGTCGTCGAGGATGTCGTCGGGGGAGGCGAAGGTGTAGCCGAGCGACTGCAGCGAGCTGACGAGGTCGCGCAGTCCCGCGGTGCCCAGGAACGGGTGGTAGAAGAAGCTGGCCACGTTGTCGCGCACCACGAGGGAGCGTTGCGCGTCGGCGAGCATGTCGACGACGGTGCGGGCGGAGTACTGGTTGAACTTCGAGGGGGCGAGGTTGCCGATGTTCTCCGGGACGACGTTCGTGCCGTAGACGTCCCGCACCGGGTACGGGAAGTGCTGGCCGTAGACCTCGTCGTACGACACGTCCTCCGCGGCGCCGCACCGCCCGCCCGGGCAGTAGCCCGCGTAGTAGCTGCCGCGGTCGTAGCGGCCCGCGAAGATGCCGTTCGTCTCGTGGTAGTTCACCGCGGATCCGCCGTAGTGCGGGAACTCCCACAGCGTCGGCGTCGGCAGTCCGACCCGGCGGAACTCGGCCAGCCCCGTCGCGACGCGGTCCCGGAACCACTCGGCCGAATCGGCCGGGACCGGGCCGTGCAACGCGACGTGACCGTCGTCGTCCACGGTGGACCGGTAGAACTCGTAGTCGTCGCCGCTGACCGCGCTGCGTGGATTGGACGCCTTTTCGTACTGGTGCGTGTAGCCGTGCATGACGAGCGTGCCGCCGTGCTCGGTGGCGTACCGCAGCAGGTCCACCAGCTCCGGCTCGTCGACCAGGCGCGCCGACTGCGGTTCGCCGTCGGCCGTGACGCCGCGGGGATCGGTGAAGTACGGGTACACGGCCACCGAGAACGGCACGTCCTCCTCGACGAGCAGCTCGACGATCGGACGCAGGTCGTCGACGTCGGTGTCCGGTCCGACGTCCTCGATGCGCACCAGCGCGCGGTGCCGCGTGGGCGCCTCGGGCTCGAGCGTGCCCAGCAGGACGTCCGCCGCGGCGAGGTATCGGCCGCCCGAGTCCAGATAGGCGTACGGGACCTCGGCCACATAGGTGAACGCGTCGGTGCGCACAGCCCACGGGCTCTGCGGTTCGCGGCCGCTCGTGTGCGCCAGGACCTGCGTCCGGTTCTCGTCCTCGACGGTCACCGCGTGCACCGGCGTGGTGTCGGCGGGATCGCGCGAGAGCGCCATTCCCTTGTACGTCACGGTGGTCGGCCGGTCGGCACGCAGGCCCGTCGTTCGCCAGCCGAACTCGCCCGCGACCCGCTCGTAGCGCTCGATGTTGTTGCCCAGCCACAGCACGGGAAGGTCGGTGGCCGCCAGGTCCCGAGGCATCGCGTCGGGCAGCCGTGCATTCTGCAGCGAACCCACGTAGATCACGGCCTGGTACCCGGCGAGGTCTCCCGTGCGGTAGGTGTGCGCCGGACGCAGGTCCCAGCGCCCGCGCGCGAGGCGAGGTTGGCCGTGAACATCGCGTACGCCTCGGCGCTCGCGGCGTTCTCGTCCCCGGCGGTGGCCTCGTCGTACAGGATCAGCGTGCGGTGGTCGGGATTCCCGCCCGGCCCGGGATCGCCCGCCACGCCCGCCTGCGCCGGAGTCGTGTCCAGCGGCAGGGGCCGGGCCGCGGGGGAGGCGGTCCGCGGGCCGCCGGTCAGGATCACCACGGTGGCGACGCCGACGACGGCGACCAGGACGAACGCGATCGCCAGGCGGACCCACGCCGGCCAGCGGTGCCGCTCGGCGGGCGAGGCCTGTTCGGCCGTCACGACGGCACACCCGCGGGGCGGAACTCCGTCGGGCGCACCGCCGTCAGTCCCAGCAGATGCGCCAGGGCCTGAGCGGTGCGTTCGGCGGCGATGCCGTCGCCGAACGGGTTGTCGGTCGCCGCCATCGCGGCGTAGGCATCCGGGTGGGTGAGCAGTTCCACGGCGGTCTTGGTGATGAGCTCCCGGTCGTGCCGACCAGCCGGGCGCACCCCGCGTCGACCGCCTCGGTCCGTTCGGTGACCGTGCGCAGCACCAGCACCGGAACACCGAACGTGGGCGCTTCCTCCTGGATGCCACCGGAATCCGAGAGCACCAGCGTGCTCATCGACAGCAGCGTCGCCAGGTCGCCATAGCTCAGTGGCTCGGTCACGAGGACCCGGTCGACGTGGCCGAGCTCCTCGTGCACGACGGCCCGCACATCGGGGTTGGGGTGGGCCGGCACGACGACGTCCAGGTCGCGCACCGCGCGGGCGAGGTCGGCCACCGCGCGGGCGACCCGGCGCAGCGGCTCACCCCACGACTCGCGGCGGTGCGCGGTGACGAGCAGCAGCCGGCGGTGACCGGAGCGCACCCGTGCGGCGACGGCGTCGAGCGCGGGCTCGGTGAGGGCCGCGCTCGTGCCGGCGACGGATCGCAGTGCGTCGACCGCCGTGTTGCCGGCCACGACGATGCGGTCGTCCGGCACGGCCTCGGCACGCAGGTTGCGGGCGGCGGCGGGCGTCGGTGCCAGGTGCAGCGCCGCCATCGCCGTCACGAGCCTGCGGTTGAGTTCCTCCGGGAACGGCGCTGCCAGATCGCCCGAGCGCAGACCCGCCTCGACGTGCACCACCGGGATCGAGCGCCAGAATGCGGCGAGCGCACCGGCCAATGTGGACGTCGTGTCGCCCTGGACGATCACCGCGGCCGGCCCCACCCGCGTTATCACCTGGTCGAGACCGGTCAACACGGCCGACATCAACTCGGCCTGCCCGCCGCCGCGGCGGGCGACGGCGAGACGTTCGTCCGGTGCCAGGCCGAACGTCGCGAGCGCCTGGTCGACCAGGTCGGTGTGCTGTCCCGTCGCGAGCAGCACCGGGCGGAACCAGGGGGAGTCGGCGAGCGCCGACACGACCGGTGCCAGCTTCACGGCTTCCGGTCTGGTGCCGACCACGACGAGGACGAACGTTCGGGGAGCGGCACCCCCGGCTCCGAGGTTGGTCGACATGGGGACCTTAACGTTTCTTCGGGTGAACACGTGTGCGGCTCTGTGCTACTCAGAGTTGTCCGATCGGAATCGTGAGAAGGCGTGCACAGTCTTCCGGAAAACGGCGGACCGGACAGGTCTAACATGATCGACACGTATTTCACTCAGCAGTGGAGAAGTAATCACCCGTAGGGGTGAGCCACATGATCAGACCAATGGTCAAGGTGCAGATTGCAGCTTCCCGGTGCGCACATGGACACACGAACGTGTGGATTCCGTGACATTCTGGCCCTACTGTTGGTCGTCTCGTGTGGCCCGGTGTCAACGGGTCGACCCGATGGAACGGGGGTTGGACCATTTCGCACACGCCATCAGGTCCGGTAGGGATCGCCGCCGCGGGAATCGGTATTTCGACCGGCGGTGTCGTCGCCGACATCGTCCTCGGCGCGGTGCTGTTGATCGTGCTGCTGCTCGTCGTTCGCTCGCTGCGGAACCGACTGCATCGGCGGGCCGGCAACGGCTGATGCTCACGACGTCCGCGGCCATGCTGCTGCTGTTGGTGCTCTGGCCGCTGTACAACTTCGTGGTGGCCCTGCTGGGATCGCGCCGCACCGGAGTGCGGGACCGGTGGCAGCGGCTGCCGCCCCGGAGGTCCTGGATCATGATCCCGGCGCTCAACGAGGAGGCCGTCGTCGCCAACACGGTCCGGCGCGCACTGGAACTCGGGGCCGGCCGGCACCTCGTGCGGGTGCTGGTCGTCGACGACGGCTCCGACGACCGGACCCCCGAGATCCTGGCCGGCATCGACGATCCCCGCCTGTATGTGCTGCGCCGTGAACCGCCTGCGGCGCGCAGCGGCAAGGGCGCAGCGCTGAACGCGGGCTATCGGCGAATCCTGGAGATCTGCCGCGCCGAGGACACCGTCGACTCGACGGTCGTGGGCATCATCGACGGCGACGGCCGGGGGAGTCGCGGGCTGCTGGACGCGGTGTCGGTGTTGCTGGCCGATCCCGGCGTCGGCGCGTGCAGTGCCGCGTGCGGATCCACAACCTGAACCGGCCGTTGGCGATGCTGCAGGACCTCGAGTTCGGTGCCGTGGCCGACGCGGCGCAGGGGGTGCGCGACCGGGTCGGCAGCGTGGGTATGGGTGGGAACGGGCAGTTCACGCGGTTGACGGTGCTGGAACGGTTCCACCCGGCGCCGTGGTCGGACTGTCTGGTCGAGGATCTGGAACTCGGACTGCGACTGCACCTGGCCGGTGTCCGCATCCGCTACGCGAACACGGGGTGGGTCACGCAGCAGGGTCTGGTCGACGTGCGCCGGCTGCTGCGGCAGCGGACGCGGTGGGCGCAGGGGAATCTGCAGTGCGTGCGGCATCTGCGGTCGTTGGCGGCCTCGCGGCACATCGGGAGCATGGGACTGGTCGACTTCCTGCTGTATCTGGTGACGCCGTGGTTGGCGGTGCCGTTGTCGGTGCTCGTCGCCGGCCTCGTGGCGGTGACGGTCGTGGGCGTGGTGACCGGCGGCGGCGCAGGCGGGATGGCCGCGTCCGGGGACGACCTGGCGTGGGCGGGCGCGCTGTGGGCCGTCGTGCTGCTGGCGCCCGGTCTGCTGTGGGCCGCCGGGCATCGCATCCGGCTCGGCAACCTGCCGTGGTGGCGATGCCTGCTGGCGGGTCTGTTGTATCCGGGACTGCTGCTGCTCGGCGTCGTCGCCACCTGGCGCGCGGTGTACCGCGTCATCCGCCGCCGCAACACGTGGACGAAAACCGAACGCCTCGCCGACTCCGACCATGCCGACTCCGATCGGCGACCTGTGCGGCGGCGGTAGTTCCCGACGCCGTGTGTTGTCGCTGGGGTTGCCGGAGGGCGTTGCGAAGCAATTCTAACCGCGGTTAGAGTCCCATCTATAACCAAGGAAGAGGTGCCCTGGGTCGGGGGCATCCGGCCCGATCGCCGCTCGTTCTTCCTTGCGGCCCGGTGGTCACGCATCCACCCCTTCTCGTCCTCGAATCATTGCTCCTCGCAGGTACCTCGATCAGAGTTTCCGCAGCAGATCGGGTCGGGGCACAAGGTTGTGTCCAGAATGGAGGATGCTCGACATGGGTTGTCGCGAGAGGCAATGGTGGAAACGCGGCGTCCGAGCGAGTTTCGGGCTGCTGTTGAGCATCGTTCTCCTCACCTCGTGTGGCACGGCCGGCGGCGGATCGGGTGAGGATGCCGCGTCCGGGCCCACCCGTACGGTCGAACACGACATGGGTGAGGCGGAGGTTCCGGCGCAGCCACAGCGAATCGTCGCGCTCGAGCTCCCCTACATCGACATGCTTTCCGCTCTCCGGGTGAGTCCGGTCGGGCTGGTCGACGACGGAGACCCGGAGACGCTGATCCCCGAGGTGCGGGAGCGGATCGGTGAGTGGGAGTCGGTCGGCAGCCGGTCCGAGCCCAACCTGGAGCAGATCGCCAAGCTCGAACCCGACCTGATCATCGCCGACAACGAACGGCACGCGGCGATCTACGAAGAACTGAATGAGATTGCCCCGACGGTCGTGTTCACCGCCCGATATGCCGGCTACGAGAAAACGTTGGACGTGGCCCGCGAGGTCGGCAATGCCATCAACAAGTCCGACGAAATGAACGCCGAGATCGGACGTCTCGAAGGCCGGCTCGACGAGTTGTCGCGAACCAACTCCGACGGCGACAACTCCGAGAACGGCGACAGGGACTCCCTCGCGGTCATTCCCCGCGAGCGCGGAACGGCGCAGGTTCTGGGGGAGGGGTCGTACGTGGCCGACATCCTCGATCGGGTTCGGGTGCCGTATGCACCGGAGGCTGCGGCGTATCCCGCGGAGGCGGACTCCGCGTCGACCGGGTTGGAAGGGCTGGCGGAGATCGACCCCGCCGTGCTGTTCGTCATGACCGACGCCGAGACCACGATGGACCACTGGCAGTCGTCGGAGGTGTGGCAGAAGCTCACCGCGGTGGAGAACGAGGACGTGCACGCGGTGAGCCGTGCCCAGTGGACCCGGTCGCGGGGGCTCGTGGCGATGGAACTGATCGCGGAGGAAGCGGTCGAGTTGTTCGACGAACGGTAGTCAGGCGGACTGATCGATCTCGGGTGGACGGGTCGGCGCAATGTTGCGGTCCAGGAGCGCGCTCCTTTCCGGACTAATGGTGTGTGCGGCGCTCCTGGCCGCGAGCCTCGTCGTCAGTGTCAACTTCGGCGTGGCCGGCCTCGGCGTGACGGACGTGGTGCGGGCATTCGGGAACTTCGACGGATCCCGCGACGACCTGATCATCCGCACGATCCGGGTTCCACGGGCACTCGCCGCGGCTCTGGTCGGAGCCTGCCTGGCGGTGGCGGGTGCCATCATGCAGGGAATCACGCGGAACCCGTTGGCCGACCCGGGAATCCTCGGCATCAACGCCGGGGCGGCCTTCGCCGTGGTGACGACGGTGTTCGTGTTCGGCGGAACGGCGTCGGCGACGTTCGCACCGTTCGCGTTCGTCGGGGCGGCCGTCGCCGCGGCGATCGTGTACGGGATCGGCTCGATGGGCCGCGGGCGGATGAAGCCGATGCGGCTGGCCATCGCCGGGGCGGCGGTGGCGGCGCTCCTGTCCTCGTTCACCACGGCGACCCTGGTGCTCAGCGAGCAGACCATGGACACGATCCGGTTCTGGCTCGCCGGCTCGGTCCTGGGGCGCGACCTGGAACTGCTGAAACAGATATCGCCGTACGTCCTCGTGGGGTTCGTCCTGGCGGTGGCCCTGAGCCGCCAGGTCACCGCGCTCATGCTCGGCGAGGACGTGGCCACCGGTCTGGGACAGCGGACCGCGCTCACGAAATCCCTTGCCGTCCTCGCGGTGATCCTCCTGGCGGGCAGCGCGGTCGCCGTGGCGGGGCCGGTGGGCTTCATCGGGCTCGTGGTGCCCCACGCGGTGCGTTTCTTCGTCGGTCTGGACTACCGCTGGATCCTGCCGTACTCAGCGATCATCGGAGGGATAGTGCTCCTCGGTGCCGACATCATCTCGCGGGCGGTCCTGCCGGTGCACGAAATCCCGGTCGGGGTGACCACCGCCGTCGTGGGTGCTCCGTTCTTCATCTACCTGGCCCGCTACAAGGTGTCCCAGTGATATGGCACGCCTGACTCCTGTCGCCGCCCGCCGGAATGCCCGTGAGGCAACGCTGCGCATCGGACCGGCCTCGTTGCGGCTGAATCTGCGTTCCGTCGTGATGATCGGCGTGCTCTGGGTGGCCGCGTTCGCCGGGCTGGTGGCCAATGTGGCGTACGGCGAATATCCGGTGCCACCGCTCGAGGTCGTCCGCACGATTCTCGGGCTGGGAGAGGATGGTGGCCAGGCGTTCGTGGTCAACACCCTCCGCCTGCCCCGGGCCCTCGTGGCCGTGGCCGTGGGCGCTGCGTTGGGCGTGAGCGGGGTGATATTGCAGGGAATAACGCGCAACGACCTCGCGGCGCCGGACATCGTCGGGATCAACGCCGGGGCGTCGTTGGCGGCGGTGAGCCTGATCGTGATTGCGCCGGCGGCGTCCGTCGTCTATCTGCAACCGGCGGCGCTGGCCGGTGCCTTCGTGGCGGCCGGGTTGCTGTACCTGTTGGCCTGGCGGAGGAACGGCTCACCGTTGAGGCTGGTGCTCGTCGGTATCGGGTTGAGCGCCATCGCCGGCGCCGGCGCCACGCTCCTGGTCACCATCGGTGAGATCGAGCAGGCGTCGAGCGCGCTGGTCTGGCTTGCCGGCAGCGTCTACGGCCGGGGGTGGGACGACCTGTACTCGTTCCTGCCGTGGCTGCTGGTGCTGTTTCCGTTGGCGCTGTTGCTGTCCCGTCATCTCGCCGCGCTGAATCTGGGCGACAACGTGGCACGGGTTCTCGGTGTCCACGTCGAAAGGGTGCGCGGGTTGCTGTTGCTGACGAGCGTGGGCCTGGCCGGTACGGCGGTGGCCACGGCCGGAACGGTCGGTTTCGTCGCGTTGATGGCCCCGCACATCGCCCGCCACCTGGTCGGCCCGTCCTACGGGGGACTCATGCCCGCGGCGGCTGCCACGGGAGCCACGATCGTCGTGGGCGCGGATTTCGTCGGACGATTCCTGTTCGCGCCGGTGGAACTTCCTGCCGGCATCGTCACCGCGGTCCTCGGCGCACCCTTCTTCTTGTATCTGCTCTATCGCAGCAGGAACGGATAGCTCGCGAGTACCCGGACCCGGAGAGGAAGCTGGAGGATCGATGATGATCCCGTCGCCAGAGGCAGGAGCGGTGAGCAAGCTCAGTACGGAGCGCATCACGTTCGCGTACGACGACTCGACCGTGTTGGACGATCTGTCCGTGGCCATGCCGGAGGGCCGGATCACGTCGATCATCGGCCCGAACGGGTGTGGGAAGTCCACATTGCTGGGCTCCATGGCACGGCTGCTGAAGCCGCGCGCCGGCAGCGTCTACCTCGACGGGGAGGTCATCGCCCGCCTTCCGACACGGGACGTTGCCAAGAGGTTGGGCGTGCTGCCCCAGGGCCCCCACGTTCCGGAGGGGTTGACCACCCGCGAACTCGTGTCGCAGGGCCGGTACCCGCATCAGAGTTTCCTCCGGCAGTGGTCCAGATCCGACGAGGCGGCTGTCGAACGCGCCCTGGAGATCACCGGCGTGGACGCTTCGCCGACCGGGCACTGGACACATTGTCCGGTGGGCAGCGCCAGCGTGCGTGGATCGCCATGGCTCTGGCGCAGCAGACCGACACGCTGTTGTTGGACGAGCCCACGACCTACCTCGACATGGCCCATCAGCTCGAGGTGCTCGAACTGCTGGCCCGCCTGAACCGGGAGGAGGGCCAGACCGCCGTCATGGTGCTGCACGACCTCAACAGTGCCGCGCGCTACTCGCATCAGATGATCGCGCTCTGCGAGGGCCGGGTCTATGCAGCCGGAACACCGCAGGAGGTCATGACCTCGCACATGCTCGGCGACGTCTTCGGCGTCAAGGCCGATATCTTCCACGACCCCCGCAACGGCTGTCCCCAATGCCTGCCCTACGAGCTGCTGGGCCGCACCTCCTAGTTGTTGCGGGCGGAGCTGTTGTGGGCCGAGCTGTTGTGGGCCGCGACGTCAGCGCCACGCGGGCGCGTCCGGATATGCGGCCAGGTGCGTCCAGTCCTGAACGGACGTTGTCAGGATGGCCGCGACGCGCTCCCGGGTCTCGGACTTGGCGAGCTGCACGAAACAGTGGCACGTCGTCAGCTCGCGTTCGGCCACGACGCACAGCGCCACGCCCGTGAGCTGCAGACGTCGCGCAGTCGCGATCATGGTCTCGTCCCAGGGGAGCGGGATCGATCTCGCGATCTCGCGTGCCGCCGATTGGACGATCCGGGGACCCCCGAACATGGTGGCGGCGAACCCGGCGGTGTTTCCGACGATGTCGTGCGCGTACTTCCGGCCGGCCAGCAGGGCGTCGGCGAGCTTGGCGAGTTGTTTGCAGTGGCGGCGGTCGTTCTCGCGGACGAGTCGCCGCCACGTTGCCGTGGTGAGGTGTTCGGCGGCCTTGTCGGCCACGGTTCGCTCCCAGCCGTCGACGAGGGCCGAACGGCAGGACCCGACGAGGGCATCGAGTTGTTGCTGTTCCCGTGCCGCCGCCGACACGGAACTGCCGGAGGCGGACCTCTGCGGTGGCGCGGGTCTCGGTGGTGGCCCCGGGTGTCGTGGACGCGGCACCCGGGGCGTCGTGTCGGCCGGGGTCGCCCGGCGTCGCCGGGACCCCGTGACAGGGTTCGCGGCGACCGCGCCGTGGAGGTGGCAGTGCTGGTCCGTCTCCTTGACGAGCCTCCGGCATGGTCGCCCTGTCGTCGTCCCGGTCGAACCACATGTCGGCATCTGCCGAGTGTGCGCAGTCCGCGCCGGCGGGAGCGACCACCGGGGAGCTGATTTCCCCCGCCGTTCCGGCCGCCGACCGGCAACGGAGTGTGACAGCCGAGACCATCGGATGGCCCCCGCTGTGGGTGGCACGAGAAAACAGCCCCCAACCGAGTGGAATGCGGACCGGCCGAATCGCCTTGGCAACCGGGTCGGACGACTCGCTGATGGACGACGCGGCCACAGCAGGTGCCGGCCGGCGCCGGGGTAATACTCTTGGGACGTGGACAGGAACGGGTCGGACGCACGTGGCCTCGTCCCCGTGCTGCCTTCGCCTCTCATGGAGTTGCGCGACGGCGTTCTGGACGACCATGGGGTGCGGGTCCTGCTCAAGCGGGACGATCTGATCCATCCCGAGGTTCCTGGCAACAAATGGCGGAAGTTGAAGTACAACCTGGCCGAGGCGAAAGCCAGGGTCATGCTCGTCTTCTCACCTTCGGTGGTGCGTACTCGAATCATGTGCGGGCGACGGCAGCTGCCGGCCACTTCTTCAGGTTCGACACTGTTGGGGTGATTCGGGGCGAGGAGCATGTGCCGTTGAACGAGTCGTTGGCGTACGCGGTCGGCCGCGGGATGGCGCTGACGTATTTGGACCGGGCGACCTATCGGCGCAAGAGCGAGCCCGCCGTGCTGGCGGAACTGGTCGAGGAGTTCGGCCCCTGTTACGTGGTGCCGGAGGGCGGCAGCAATGGGCTCGGGGTTCGGGGTTGCGCCGAGCTACCCGCCGAGATCGACGTCGACTTCGATGTCGTTTGCTGCGCTACCGGCAGCGGCGGCACCTTGGCCGGGATCGCAGCCGGACTCACCGACGGCCGCCGAGCGCTCGGTTTCGCCGTACTGAAGGGTGGCCAGTTCCTCGATGACGAGGTGCGGCGACTTCAACATGAGGGTTTCGGCGCGGCGACGGAGAACTGGGCGCTGGACTACGAGTTCCATTTCGGTGGCTACGCGAAGCGCAAGCCCGCGCTGGACACTTTCATCGCGGACTTCGGCACGCGACACGGCGTCCCGCTGGACTGGGTGTACGAGGCCAAGATGATGTACGGCCTGTTCGACCGCATCTCATCAGGTCACTTCGCGCGGGGCACGACGATCGTCGCGGTGCTGAGTTGAACTGACGTGAGCGGTTATGCCTTGTCGTGGTAGGCGCGTTGGACGGATTTCGAGGTCGCGGTCTCGCAAAGGGTGAGTTCCCACTGGCCGCTGTTGATGGTGAAGTCGCGACCGAATCCGAGCCACATGCCCCTCATCCGGCGGCCGGACGGGTCGACAACCATCTGGAGCGTGCCGTGGAACGCGGCGCCTTTGTAGTAGCCGGTCGGTGAGGTGTTCTCCCGCCAGGTTCCGGTGGCGACCGCTTTCTCGACGGCGAGTTCGAGTCGTAGCCGCGATCCGATCGTGTGCGGAAGGCTTTGACCAACGAGCCGAGCGCCCTGTTGGCGTAGGACGACGTAGTGCTCGCCGGTGAAGTTCTTGGCGCGTCCGGTGCTGGGGTAGACGTAGTGGCTGTGCCAGATACCGGAGAGATCCTCGCTCGGCGTGGTCATCGGCACTGTGTCGGCGTCGTCCGAGTCGGCGAGCGCGGGGCTGGTCGACGCCAGGGACAGCGCGGCGCTGACTTTGAGGAGAAGCGACCGGCGGTCGACGCCGTTGCCGTTGCTCTGTGCCCAGGTGGTGGCCATCTGCGCCAGTTCGTGGACATCGACCTGGTCGAGGTGGGTGACGAAATCACGCATCGGCGCGGCGGTGTCGGGGCCGTCGAGAGCACCGAGAGAGGCGAGCTGTTCGCTGTGCCGGTGGGCGTCGTCGGCGCCGCGGTGGTCGGCCACGTCCCTGACCAGATCGGCCAGGCGACAGGCGTAGAGCTCGGCGAGTCGGCTCAACACGTCCAGTGAAGGCGCGTGGCCTGTCTCGGCGGGCCACTGTTCCCAATACGAGAAGTTCTTGAACGTCTTGGGGTCGGCGGGCCAGCGCTCGTTCCACGCGTCCGCGGCTTCTCGCTGACTCCAGCCGTGCGCCAGACGGAACGCCGCGCGCATGTTGACGTGGTAGCGCTCGGCGAACACGATGGCGACCTCGGCCCACGTCTTGGATTGCGCTCGCAGCTCAGCCGCGAGGTTCCGTTGGTCCTGACGCACGCTGCGGATTGCGGCCGGCATGTGTGTCCCCTTCCGCCGTGGCTGGCGTGGACGGTACGTGGTTCCCAGCATCGCGCATCTTTTCCCCGTTCAGCAGGGAACTCGTGCGAGTCAAGATCACCGCAGAGCAGGGTGGAATGCGCTTCTCACCTGGGGTTCTCTGGTGTTCAGATACCTGCTGGGAACACCTGAAGGAGTTGTCTCGATGCCGCCGCCGACAGCGCGCTTGTTCATCACGTGGTTCACCAGCGCGGCGGACGGCTGTGCTCATGCGGTCACCGACGAGCAAGCCGGGCACGCTTTCCGCACGGGGACCGATCCCACGGCTGTGTGCGGCCGTCTGGTCCTCCCGGTACCGCTCGTCAACCCGTCGGGGCCGCGGTGCCGGCGGTGCATGACCGACATCGGCGTCGATCGCGACTCATCGGGAGCAGGACCGTCATATCCGCCGCGCCCCGGGAAGCACACGCCGTCCCGTTTCCGGCGGTTGTTCCGTCACAGATCCCCTCGTCGACCGGGCAGCACGGCCGTGTCGTTGACCGAGAACGCCGGCCGGGTTGCCACCAGCTCGTCGGGAGCTCCACGGTGACGGCGCCGCGACGGGACGAAGCGCCGCACCTCGAGGCCATCAAGCGCAGCGCCGAGGCCGGTTTCCGGTTTCTCCACGTGCGGGAGGCCGCTGGCGGGGCTGTGACAGCGATCCATGCCGAGCGCAAACACCGTGGCGTGGTCGAGACCTTCCTGCTCCAGGACGTGAGCGACGCCGTGGCTGCACGATTCCGCAGTGAGGACTACCCCAGCGGTGACCCGGTGTGGCAGGAACACGGGACGGTCGCCGATGTCATCGCGGCGCTGTTGAGCCTGCCACCGCCCGGCGCACCAGGGGCGCCGACCAGGAAGCGGCGGGTGTCACGTTCATTGTGGATGCCCGATGGATCACGCTGACCCCACCGGCGGCGGTCACGTGTGGACAATGGTGGTCATGCCGAGGTGGTGGAGTGACTGGATGTCGAGACTGGATCGCGATGGCGCGGCGACAGCGCGCCGCCGGCGGGAGGGGAGGCCCTTCGCCGGTGAGTTCTTCCGCCACCCGATACGTGTCGGCGCCGTCGCGGAGACGACCACGGACTGTGTGGGCGGGTTCCTCGACGAGGTCCGCCTGGAGGGCGCCCGCACGGTGGTCGAGCTCGGCGCGGGGTCCGGTGCGATCACCGCGGAACTCGCGAGGCGTCTGCCCGATTCGTCCCGATTGTTGGCCGTCGAGGTCAGCCCGGTGTTGACGGATCGGCTGCGGGCCCGCTGTCCCGACGTGGACGTGGCGTGCGCGTCGGCGTTCGACCTGCCCGACCTGCTGCGTGAGCGTGACCTGCCGGCGGTCGATCTGGTCGTGTGCTCGGTGCCCTGGACGGTCATGGGGGAGGAGCGCGACCGCTTCCTGAGTACCGTGCGTGCGACGTTGAGTGACGGCGGAGCGTTCAGCACGCTGCTGGTGGCGCATCGCGCCAGGGAAGGCGGTGCGGCGGCGACCTGGGTCGGCCGGCACTTCGCGGACGTGCGGTCGGGCCGCGTCCAGTGGACGAACCTTCCGCCGCTGTGCGGACTGCACGCCGACGCCGCCTGACCCGGCGGCGTCAGACACTCGAGAGACACCCAGCAATGACAAAACCCCCATCGGTTTCCCGGGATGGGGGTTGAGTTGGTGCGCGATACTGGGATCGAACCAGTGACCTCTACCGTGTCAAGGTAGCCACCGGCAGTCCTGTGACCTGGCAGAATGGAGATTCTGCAGGTAGGGGCGTTGTCGTTCAATGTGACTGGTTGCCGTTCGGTGCGGTTCAACGAAGGTCGGTCCTCCCAGATTCCTCCCGAGCTTGGTCTCCCAGCTGGCACCATAGGTGTATGGCGCTTGTTTTCCTTCTCGCGGGCTAGCGCGTCGCATGGTTGTGTTTACGATCGTGAAGATTGGCTCTGCATCGCTTATCTCATGTTCGCTTACGATTTCTGGTCGGGGCTCCTGTCCATGTAACGGTGATACGTGATCTATGGCTCGCCGCATACGGTCAAGCTGCCATTTGCGACCGAGTTCGCGCTACGCTGACCGCTCGGCGGCGCGGCCGTCGACGCTGCCAGTTCGGTCGCTACGCGCTCGACGGACTCGGAAATGTACACCTAAGTATCGTGCCGCTCGATGTCGCTTGCCGCTGCCGCGTGGCTTCTGGATCTTCGACGAAAATGTGCACGCCGAGACGCTGAACAGGACGCGTCCGCCAGCATGCCGGGATCACGACACCCTGTCGGGCACGGGTTGTAGCGTTGACGGTACGGGGGCTCGGCCTCGTGTTGCCCGCGAGTCACGGAGTAGTGAGGCCGAGGATCGTAAGCCCGACGGAGGGTCGCGCGTCCCCGACACGTATGTCGTGGGCTGGGTCGAACACGGCCCGTCGGGCGAAATCGGTGCGAACAAGACTTGTGCGTAGGAAACGGTCGGGGCGTTGTTGCACGACGTCCGTGGTGGTGTGGTCCGCATGCGCAAGCGGCCGGGCTCTGGTCTGCCGGTTCTGACCAGACTGGGGATACTGCCCGAACGGAGGGGTTGGGCTGCTCTCCCTCCGGCGCATTCCGCCCCCGCTGCTGAGCGGTATCCCTGCGTGACCCCTTGGGCCGGAGTGATCACGGCCATAGCTTCGGCGTGGTACGTGTCACGACGGAAAGGGTCAGCCAATGCAGGTCGACGAACTTCTCAAGCCGTTTCCCCTCAAGGAATTCCACCCGATTCCGCGAGCGTTGCTTGGCCCCGGCTCGCACGAGATGATCGGCCCCGAAGCTCTGAAGATTGGGATGCGCAGGCCGCTGGTGATGACCTCGGGACTGCGCGGTACCGAGATTGTGAACAAGCTTGTCGAGTCGCTGAAGTACCACGGGCTCGAACCGTCGGTCTACGATAAGGTCGAGTCCAATCCCAAGGACTATAATGTGATGGATTCCGTCGCGATGTATCAGCAGGACGGCTGCGACGGTTTCATCTCGATCGGTGGCGGCTCCTCCCACGACGCTTGCAAGGGTGCGCGTATCTCGGTTGCGCACGATGGGCGCAACGTCAACGAGTTCGAGGGCTTCAACAAGTCGGAGAACCCGAAGAATCCGCCACACATCGCGGTATCGACGACAGCGGGTACAGGGTCGGAGACGTCGTGGGCGTATGTCATTACCGACACTACGACCGACCCGGCCAATCCGCACAAGTACGTCGCCTTCGACGACCACTCGGTCGTCACGCTCGCGGTCGATGACCCGGTGCTGTACTACGAGTGCCCTTCGCATTTCACGGCGCAGTGCGGATTCGACGTTCTGGCGCACGCGTCCGAGCCGTACGTGTCCAGGCTGGACTTCACGCCGTCGCTCGGCAGTGCGCTCTTCTCTGCGGAACTGGTCGGTGAGCACCTGCGCACCGCGACGTGGCACGCCGACAACCTGCCCGCCCGTGAAGGCATGATGTATGCCCAGTACACCGCGGCGCAGGCGTTCAACTCGGGCGGCCTCGGCGTGATCCACTCGATCTCGCACGCGGTGAGCGCGTTCTACGACACCCACCACGGACTCAACAACGCTATCGCGCTGCCGCGCGTGTGGGCGTGGAATCTGCCCGTGGCGTACAAGCGCTACGCCCGGCTGGCCGAGGCGTTGGGCGTGGACACCACGGGAATGAACGACGTGAAGGCGGCCGACGCGGCCGTAGCGGCGGCGATCCGGCTGTTGCGTGACGTCGGCATTGCGGAGCGGTTCACCGACATCACCCAGGACACTCACCCGAAGAACCGGCTCGGTGCCGGGCCCACCGAGTACTACACGAAGGCCTCGACTATCAGGGGCGATAAGGCCGATGTGGACCGGGTGTCCAACCACATTCTCGGCGATGCCTGCACTCCGGGGAACCCGAAGGAGACGACGTTCGAGACCGTGCGGCCGGTTGTCGAGCACTGCTTCAACGGCGACCTCGACGACCTCGTTTCCTGAGCCGTTTGTAGTTCAACCCTGGGTGTTCCGCGGTCGCTCGCCACATTGCGGAACACCCAGGGCCAGGCCGAAAGGTGTTTGCCCGCGTGAGTTCACGAAACGGTCACCGACCCCACTCGTTCACCTCCGTGGACGAGGTCACCTCGCTCCTGTCGGACGTCGGCTACCTCGCCGACCGTCCACTCGCGACCACTGTCTATCTGCAGGATCAACTGGGTAAACCGCTGCTGCTGGAAGGTCCAGCGGGTGTGGGCAAGACCGAACTCGCGAAGTCCCTGGCCGCTGCGACCGGCAGGCGCCTACTGCGCCTGCAGTGCTACGAGGGTCAGGACGAGACCAAGGCTCTCTATGAGTGGGACTACGGCAAACAGATGCTGTACACCCAGATCCTGCGGGAGAAGATCGGGCAGGTGGTCGCCGACGCCGAGGACCTGCCGTCGGCCGTCGAGGCGATCGGCCGGCACGACAACGTGTTCTTCTCCGAGCGCTTCCTCGCGGAGCGGCCGCTGCTGCGCGCCGTCCGGTCTCTTGACCCCGTCGTGCTGCTGATCGACGAGGTCGACCGCGCCGATGAAGCACTCGAAGCGGTCCTACTGGAGCTGCTGGCAGAGTACCAGGTGTCGGTTCCGAGCTCGGGACGTTCACTGCGGAGCACCTGCCTACGTGGTGCTGACCTCCAACAATACGCGCGACCTGTCGGCGGCATTGAAACGACGCTGTCTTCACCTGTCACTGGACTACCCGTCGGCCAAACGGGAGCTGGACATCATCCGGTCGAAGAACACCGGTCTGCCAGAGGCGGTCGCGACCCATCTGGTGGACGTGGTGCGGGAGCTGCGACAGCAGGGGATGCGCAAACCGCCCGGCATCTCCGAGGCGCTGGACTGGGCACGGACGCTCGCGGTGCTCGGCGTGTCCGAACCGGACACCGAACTGCTGATGGACACAATCTCGGTGGTGGCCAAGTACGACCGTGACGTCGAACGGGCCGTGCGGGTCCTGCGTGATTGGAGTGAACTGCGGGAGCAGGATGATCCGGGGCGGACCGGCAACGATCGTAAGATCCCGGTCGAGGGGGAGCGGCGCGCGCCCGTTCCCGATGTCGAGCCCGACGACGAGGGGACGGGCGCCGCGTTGCGCGCCGCGCGGGACACCCCGGGCAGGCACGGAGCGGGCTACTTCGGGGAGAACACCGACACCCGAGCGCCCCGGAGGCCGGTCAGCAGCAGTCAGGGTGAACGTTCGTTCGCGGCCAACCACGGCCGCGGCAAGCGGTAGGTCCGGCCGTGCTGACAGGACTGCACCGGTTCGCCGCGCTGTTGCGCAGCGCGGGTCTGCGGATCTCGACGGTCGAGGTCGTCGATGCTGCGCGCTGCGTGGCGGACCCTGTGATGATCCGCGACCGCGAGCTGTTCCGCGAGGGGCTGCGGTGCGCCGTGGTCAAGGACCACCGCGACAACGCGACGTTCGACGAGCTCTTCGACGCCTTCTTCGCCTACGTCCGCTTCGGCGACGAATCCGGAGACGGTCGGAACGACCCCGGCACGGTCTCGTTGCTCGAGGACTTCACGATCGCCGAGGAGGCGGGACAGCGGCCCCCGCGGGCCGACATGGAAAGCCCCGACGCCGATCTCGGCGACCTGTTCGACGAGGACGACCTCGTCGAGCGCTACAGCCCGCACCCCGAGCTCAACCCGATCGTGCTCGACAACGAGACCGACGACGAACTGGTGTTCTCGCAGCAGGACGTGTCCAGCATGGACGGATCGAACGAGGTGCTGCTGGAGATCGACCGAAGCCACGGCGTCGCACCCGGCGAACTCGGCAAGGCCCAGGGAACACCGGTGGAGGCCACGCTCAGCCTGGCCGAACAGGACGCGCTGCTCAACTGGTTGGAGGGCGGCGGATCCGGAGAAGACGACGAGGGTGACGAGACCGATGCGGTGGCCCTGCGGTCCGGCATGGGTGAGCAGGCCCTCGCCCGGCTGCCGGAGGCGCTGCGCCGTCACCTCGAACACCTGATGCGGCTGGAACAGTCGGTCGCGGAGGATTCCCGGTCCGACCGCGGATCCGATCGGGGCCACGACGAGTTGGAGGACGCGCTGCGCACGATCGTGGCCTCGTTGCGTGGCGCCGTGACGCACCGCAAACGGCCCGCGTGGCGTGGCCGGGTCGATCCGGCCCGCACGATGCGCCGGAACCTGCGTTACGACGGCGTGCCGTTCCGGCCGGTCACCGTCGACCAGCGGGACGACAAGCCGCGGCTCGTCGTGCTCGCCGACGTGAGCCTGTCCGTGCGCGCCACCGCCGGCTTCACACTGCAGATGCTGTACGGGCTGCACGACCTGTTCTCCTCGGTGCGCTCCTACGCGTTCGTCGCCGAGATCGCGGAGATCAGCGGCCTGTTTGCCGAGCAGCGGATCGATCAGGCCCTGGAGACGCTGTTCCGGGGCGATGTCATCGATGTCGACGCTAACTCCGACTACGGCTCGGTGTTCGGCGCGTTCCTCGACGAGCACGGCACCGCGGTGAACCGCAGGACCACCGTGCTGGTGCTGGGTGACGGGCGGGGCAACGGGAACGATCCGAACCTCGGCGCGTTCGAGGAGATCGCGCGCAAGGCACGGGACGTGCTGTGGCTGACGCCCGAACCGCGCCATTCGTGGGGCCTGGGCGCGTGCGATCTGCCGGACTATGCCGAGCACTGCAGCCGGGTGCGCGTCGTGCGTGACGTCTCCGGGTTGGAGAACGCCGCCCGCGACCTGCCGGTGGCGGTCCGATGACCGGTTCGTTGCAGGATCGTGCTCATCCGGCACCGCTCGACCCGATGGCGCCGTGTCCGGCGGGCGAGTACCGCGACGAGCGGGTCCGGGTGGTGCACCGCGACGGGCGCCCGGAGAACCCGCTCGGGCCGGTCGTGGCGCGGACCCGGCACTTTGGAGTGCATGGCGGCGAGGCGCGGCTGGTAGTGAGTCACCGGCTCGGCCGCGGCGAGGTCGAGGACGGGCTCACGGAGCTGCTGGTTGAGGAGCTGTTCCGGTCGGGGCTCGTGGCCGGGCAGGAGCTGTTCGAGCGGGTATTCGTCGGGCTCGTCCGTTCGGCCGTGCCCGGTGGGCTCGCGGCATGGCGGAACTTTTACCGCAACACGCTTGCGCGCTTGCACCGACCTACGCACGGCCCCGCCGGTGGGCTCGCGCCGGTGTACGAGTACGCGCGCGGGCTCGTGCCGCCGGGCCGGGTACTCGACCTCGGCTCGTGCTTCGGCTTCTTCCCGCTGCTGCTCGCGGCCGAGCCGGGGTATGCGGTGACCGCGTCCGATGTCGTGCCGGGCAGCATGCGGCTGCTGTCGCGGATCGCCGCCGCCGACGGAGTCCCGTTGTCGACGCTAGCCTGCGACGCGACCTCGGTGCCGTTACCGGACTGCTCGGCGGACACCGTGACCGTGCTGCACCTGCTGGAGCATCTCGACGCCGACGCCGGTGCGGACGTGCTGGCCGAAGCGATGCGGCTCGCGGCTCACCGGGTGGTCGTCGCCGTTCCGTTCGAGGACGAACCTGACACCTGTTTCGGTCATGTTCGCCGGTTCGACAGTGCCGAACTCACCCGGCTGGGAAACCGCACGGGTCTACCGTTCACGGTGACGGAACATCACGGCGGGTGGCTCATCGTCGAGACCGCGTCCATGTAGCAACGGCTCAGATGACGCCCATCTTGCTGGCCTCGTAGACCGCCTCGGCGCGGGTCGACGCCCCGAGCTTGCGCATGATGTTGCGGACATGGAACTTGACCGTGGTCTCCGAAATGAACAGCGTCGTGCCGACGGTGCGATTGCTCAGCCCTGACGCGAGCAGTTCCAGCACGCGCTGTTCCCGTTCGGTGAGCGCCGGTGCGTTCGGAGTGGTGCGGATCGAGCGGGCCATCACCGACGCCGACCGGGAGTCGAACGCGTTCCCGTCGCAGGCGACGGTGCGGATCGACGAGACAAGCTCGCTGGTGTCGACGTCCTTGAGTACGTAGCCCTTCGCACCGCGGTGGACGGCCTCGAGTACGTAGGCGTCGTCGAGGAACGTGGTCAGCACTAGCACCCCGACCTCCGGATATCCGGAGGTGATCTCCGAGCACAGGTCAAGGCCCTCGGTGTCGGAGCCGGTGCCGAGCTTGAGGTCCAGCAACACGATACGCGGGCGCAGCCGTTCGAGCGCCGTTCTCGCCTCGGCGGTGGTCGCCGCCTCGCCGACCACATGCATGTCCTCTTCGCGGTCCAGAATGGAGCGCAAACCCTGTCGGACGATGGCGTGGTCGTCGACGAGCACGATGCTCAGCCGGTCCTGCGGTGACACGCCGTCTCCCCGTGGCTCGCCAGGCGCGGGGCCAGAGCGGGTCAACGGTGACCGGGATGCGTTCATGACGCCGCCTTTCCGTTCCTCCGCAACGGGAGGGGGATGTCGAGCACGAGCATGATCCCGCCGAGCTCGGATCGGCGGATCGACATGGTGCCGCCCAGCTCGTGGGTCCGGTCCTGCATATTGGCCAGTCCGCGATGCACGCCGGCCAGGTCCGTCGCCGCGGTGAGTTGGAGTGTCCTCCGCAGCTGGGCGGGGTCGCCGTCGCCGTTATCGGCGATCGAGAGCACGATCCGCTCCGGCAGGTACTGCAGGCGCACCAGAGCCTCGTCGGCCGTGGCGTGCATGACCGTGTTGAACAGGGCTTCGCCCGCGAGCCGCAACAGTGAATGCTCGACCTCGCCGGGAAGCGGCACCGGCTTGCCTCCGATACGGACCTGCACTGTCAGATCGCTGGGCAGATGCACCGACGACAGCCGTTCCAGCAGCACGGGCAGCGACCCGGGGGGCTCCTCGGTACCGTTGTGGAGTGCGTAGATGGCGGCGCGTAGGCGCTCAACGGCGTGGCCGGTAAGGTCCTTGGCTGCGCTGAGCTGGTCGACCAACTCAGCGTGCTCGCCGCCTGCGGCCAGCTCCGCCCGGCACAGCTCCACGGTCATCCCCGCCGACAACACGTCCTGGGTGACGCTGTCGTGCAGTTCGCGGGCGATGCGGTGCCGTTCGTCGTCGAGCGCCTGCCGCTGCATGGACTCGATGAGGCGTTGCTGCGTCTCGGCGAGCTCCTTCGCCTGCCGCTCGGCGGCCTCTGAGAGCCGCTCCGTCTTGCCGCGCAAGGCCGTCGCCGCATGC
Source organism: Saccharomonospora sp. CUA-673 (assembly GCF_001942305.1). Lineage (GTDB taxonomy): Bacteria > Actinomycetota > Actinomycetes > Mycobacteriales > Pseudonocardiaceae > Prauserella. The sequence continues at coordinate 96,694 of NZ_MKKE01000010.1, forward strand.
AATAGGAACGAGTTATGCAGCGCCACGGCCGCCTGGTTGGCCAGCACCCGCAGGATCGCGAGGTCGGTGTCGGCCACGTCGACGCCCGAGCCGGGCAACCCCGCGATACCGCCGATCGGCTCACCGTCGAGGGTCATCGACACCCGCACGATGTCGGCGCCGGGATCGTCCTCCTCCGCCTCCCATGGCCTCGCCCGCAGCACGTGCAGGTGGGGCAGGGCATCAGCGGGCAGCGATCGTTCGTCGTCGATCAGCGTGTCGCCCCAGAGCACGAGGAATCGGGGCTGCGCCGCCTGCAGCGCGCCGTCGGCGACCGCGACGAGCAGCCACTCGGCGTGCAGGTGCTCGGCCGCCGCGTGGGCAACAGCCTCAACGAGCTCCCGTGGTCCCTCGGCCGTGCGGACCAGCGCGCGGGAGATGCTGTCGAGGGCACGCACGGCATTCTCCAGGCGTTCGGCCGAGCGCACGTACTCCGGGTAGAACGAGCGTTTGCCCGACCGCACTCCGGTGAGTGCGCCGAGATCGGCCTCGTCGCGGCTGAAGCCGGTACGGGCGGACGAGGTCATGGGCTCCTCACCACGCTCGCGGTGATCGTGGGGCTGATGCCAGTCGTCGGTGGCGCGTCGTGTGCGGTCATGGGTCTACAGAGCCTGGCGGAACAGGGCGTAGACGTCGGCGGCGTCGACCTCACGCGGATTCGTGGCCAGGCAGGCGTCATCGAGCGTCGTGCGGGCGAGAGTCGGCAGGTCGCCCTCTTTGACGCCCAGATCGGACAGGCCTTTCGGCACGCCCACGTCGTCGGCGAGGGTGCGGATGAACAAGGCGAGTTCGTCGGCCACCTCGTCGGCGGGCCTGCCCTCGACGCCGATGCCGACGGCCGCCGCGAGCGGCACGTACCGATCCGGGTCGTCGGCGGCGTTGAAGCGGATGGCGTGCGGCAACAACACGCCGTTGAGCACGCCGTGCGGAGCATCGAGGAGTCCGCCTACTTGGTGACTCATCGCGTGGGTGATGCCGAGGATCGCGTTGGTGAACGCCATACCGGCTTCGAGGGCGCCCTGCGCCATCCCGATCCGCGGTGTGGCCCGTCGCGGTTCGAGTGTCGTGTCGCGCAGGTTGCCGGTGATCAGGCGGGCGGCGTGCAGCGCGTGGTGATCGGTGAGCCGGTTGTGTGCGCGGGAGACGTAGGCCTCGATGGCGTGGGTCAGCGCGTCGAGCCCGGTCGCGGCGTTGAGCTCCTCCGGCATGGTCGTGAGGAGCCGCGGGTCGATGACGGAGATGTCGGGCACCAACGTCCGGCTGATGATCGTGATTTTGGTGTGCCGCTCGGTGTCGGTCACAACGGCGAACTGGGACACATCGGCACCGGTGCCCGACGTCGACGGCGCCATGACCAGCGGCGGGATCGGATGTATGACCTTGTCAACGCCTGCGTAGTCGAGGATTGTGCCCCCGTTGGAGGCCAGGATCGCCACGCCCTTGGCCGCGTCGATGCAGGAGCCGCCGCCAACCGCGAGGATGACGTCGGCACCGCTGTCGAGGTAGCGCTCGTGTGCGGCGGCGATCTCGTGGTCCTTCGGATTGGGCGTCGGTTCGGACCACACCACGGGCTGTAGCCCGGCTGCGCGCAAGTGTTCGACAGCTCCGTAGCCCAGCCGGCTGTCACGATGCCGGCGTCGGTGACCAGAAACGGCCTGCGCGCGCCGACACGTAATGCGCAGTGGCCGAGTTCGGCCAGCGCATGTGGGCCGAACACGATCTCGGGCACATGGAACTTCGCCAGACCCAGGGAGGAGTCCGGCCGCATCGGTTTCGTGCAGGGGCCCTCCAGGCCACCGCCTGTGCCGTCCGGCGCGGTGGACAGGACAGCAGGCTGCCGCGGAAACCGTGCCCGGGGTTCGAGGTCGTCGCACAGTTCCGGCGCGGCTCGGGTCGGATGCAGCACGCGAACGCCTCCTCACCGCCAGCCACGTCGCTGGACGGCTTCCAGGGTAGTGCCGGTCAGACGGTCGGAGCACCCTCCGTTCGCGGTAGCGCCCCCTGCCCGATCGGACAGGTACCCGGAAATCCCGGAGAATCCGTGGGGCAGGCCGAGCTGGCGATGCTCACGCTTTGTCGCTGGCCACCGGTTCAGCGGGTCATGGCCCAGTCGTGGACGATACGCCATGTCACCATCGACGACCCGGCCGTCGACGCTGCGGCACCAATTGGTCATGCCGGATGGGTCTGCGGCGTCTTGTTGTGGGCCTCGTCGTGCCGCCGGGGGTAGCCGGCTCGACCTCGGGCCGGACCGCCACAGTGCGCAGGCCGTGCTGGCCATGGTCACCCGGGTGTCGACGACGTCGTGCACCTGATATTCGGCCACCGTGACGAAGCTGCCGCCGTGGCCCAGCGCGGTCCCCGGTCCGCAGGTAATGGAAAGGTTCGGGAAGTTGGGAACGGCGATGCCTAGATAGGCGTGGGCGTTCTCTGGGCCCAGGTCTCGGCCAGCGTCGCACCGGAACGGCCGGCGATTCGCACGGGGTCGAGGAAGTGGTGCGTGTGGAAACCAGTGACGAGGAGGACGACCTCGACGTCTGTTTGGGCGTTCTCAACAGAGAGTGCTTCCACGACGGGTTCCTCGGAACGCCTCCACGCGCGTGGAAAGTAGCGCCTGCCGGTCGTTCGCTGCGGGTGTTCTTCCGGAAACCCGATCGGCTTGCGTTCCAAGGCGTCCCGGTCGTGTCCGACATACGCGCAGCCCGGTAGGGGCACCACGACACCGGTATCCACCTCAGAGCCGGTGTAGGCACCGGCCAACTTCTGAACCACGTGAGCAGGCAGAGTCGCGGACTCACTCAGCCTGATCGAGATCCTCGCGAAGGTGGATAAGCACTACCGACCGCGAGGATGGATGGCTGATCCCGCGTGCACGTGGCGAACCACGATCGGCAACAGGCCACGCTGGTCACGATCGGCTGATCCCCGCGGGTGCGGGGTGGACCACATCTCCACCAGTTGCGGTACGACCTCTTCGGGTTGATCCCCGCGGGTGCGGGGCGGACTTGCCGTTGGGCCGCCTCACAGTCTGGAACAGCGGTTGATCCCCGCGGGTGCGGGGCGGACGTCACGGAGTTCACCGTCGCCCAGAA
>NZ_MKKE01000011.1 GCF_001942305.1 Saccharomonospora sp. CUA-673
TCCAGCAGGCGCAAGGGTTCGTTGCTGTGTGGCGGTTGTGGGGTGGGTTGCGCCCTGCCTGGAGCGTGATGGTTGCTGTTTTAGGTCGACGGGATGACACTCCGGGTGCTGGGGTTTGTTTGGGTTGGGTGGGTGGTTTCGTTGGGGGCTTTGTGTGGGGGCCCTTGCTTCGCTCGGCCTCGGGTTCTGTCGGGTTGACTTTTGATTGTTCGTCGAACTGGTGTTTGGTATTATGGGCTGGTGACCGGTGGTGGATCTCTTGTTCAGTCTGTGCAGTCGCTTCGGGTGCGGCGGGCACGGATGGATGCTGAGGAGATGAGCCTGTTGGCCTCGCTGCGCCGTCGGACGAAGCTGAGCTGCCGTGGTTTGCCGAGTCGTTGGTGCCGGAGTATCGGGCCTCGCGGGAGTTGTTCTCGGGCGGGTGCATACGGCCGTGTCTTTGGTGTCGCGGATGCTCGGCTGTTATCGCTGATGGAGGACGGGAAAGTCGAGTATTACGCCGCCTCCCGCGTCGTTGATGTGACTGGTGTGTTGACCGACTCGCAGGCTCGTGAGGTCGACTCGTTGTTGGCCGACAAGCTCGCCTCGGCGGCCGAGACCATGTGGTTACCCCACAATCTGGTTCGCGCGGTACGTCGACTGGTCGACAAGGTCGACCCCGCCGGTCGGGTTGAGCGTGCTCGCAAGGCCGACGAGGGGCGGAAGGTCACGTTGGAGCACGGCGAAAACTGCCAGTCCCGTCTCGTGACCACCATGCGGTCCGAAGTTGCCGCGGCTTGCTACGCGCGGGTCGACTCGCTGGCTCGGCAACGCAAGTGTGATGGGCACGAGCGAACCTATGACCAGTTGCGTGCGGACGTGGTTGCTGACCTGCTGCTGGGCAACGACCCCGGAGCGAAGACGCCCGAGGTGTCTGCGGTGGTCTACGTGCACATACCCGTCGACACCGCCCTGTCCATCTCCGAAACCGGGGCCGAGCTCGACGGCTACGGACCCATCCCCGGCGCCATCGGCCGAGAAATCGCCACCAACCCCACATCGACCTGGCGCAAGGTCCTCTGCGACCCCGCCACCGGCGACCCCGTCGACCTGGGCCGGTCCCGCTACCGACCCACCGCCACACTCCGCGAAGCCATGCGGGTGCGCGACCGGGAATGCGTCATCCCCTGGTGCCACCGGCCAGCACGACATTGCGATACCGACCACGAACGCGAATGGGCCCGTGACAACGGACCCACCTCACTGACCAACCTCACCGCACGCTGCCGCCGACACCACCGCATGAAAAACACCCCCGGCTGGACCACCACCCACCACCCGGCCAGGCGGACCACCACCGTCACCACACCACTCGGCCGCGCACACACCGGACGGCGAACACCCGTCCTCACACCGAAACCGAAAGCGCCGCCGCCCGGCCAACCGCCGGACCCGGACGAACCACCGCCGTTCTGACGGTTTCCTACTCCAGGCCGCCCTCGGCTGCGGGCTTCAACAACGGGGCGCCGGGGCCGAGGCGGGACAGTCGGTCGTCCACGTTGTGCAGCCCGCACGCACGCAGCGACAGGCAACCGCAACCGACACAGCCCGTCAGCTGGTCCCGTAACCGCTGCAACGCATCGATCCGCGCGTCCAACTCGTCACGCCACCCACGCGACAGCCGCGCCCAATCGGCCTTCGTCGGCGCATGATCGTCCGGGAGCGTCGACAGTGCCTCGCCGACATCCTCCAGACTCAACCCCACCCGCTGCGCAGCACGGATGAAGGCGATCCGCCGCAACACCGACCGCGGATACCGCCGCTGATTCCCACTCGACCGCTCCGACGTGATCAACCCACGATCCTCGTAGAACCGCAGCGCCGTATGCGGCACGCCGCTGCGCTCCGCGACCTGCCCGATGGTCAGATGATCGGCCAATCTCCTCGACACAACACCCACGGTAACCGCACCGGACCACGACTTCCACCTAACTCGAAGTGGCAGCGTGTCCGTACGACCGGACGCCGGGGTCAGTGCGCGGCGACGTGCTTGCCGTAGGCTCGATCACCTGATCCAACACGGCCCCACCCGGCTGACGCCACAACTCGGCGTCGAACACCTCCACCTCGATCGGCCCGTCATACCCGGCCGCCTCGACGCACGCGCGCAACCGACGATGATCGATCGGACCCGCACCCGGCAACGAACGCGCCATCAGCCCGTCCGTGATCGGCACCTGCTGATCGCACACGTGGAAGCCCGCGATCCGGCCCGCCGCCCGCTCGATCGACTCCTCGACCCGCGGATCCCACCACACATGGAACTCGTCCACGACCACCCCGACCGCATCCGCCGGATGTTCCTCGGCAATCGCCAAGGCCTGCTCCACAGTGGACAACACCGATCGTTCCGCACACTGCATCGGATGCAACGGTTCCAAACCCAACCGCACCCCACGCTCACGCGCATACGGCGCCAACTCGCCCACCGCATCCGCCACCCGCTGCCGCGAGGCGCGCAGATCACCCTCGGCGACACCGCCGACCACCAACACCAGCACGTCGGCGCCGATCGTCACCGCCTCGTCGATCGCCTCACGCGTCTGCGCCACCCCGTCCACCGGCCGTCCCTCCGGCGTGACCCCCGTGAAGAAACCACCGCGGCACAACGACGACACCCGCACCCCGTGCTCGGCCAACAACCGCGCCGTCTCCGCCGCCCCCACCTCGGCCACCTTGTCCCGCCACAAACCGATCCACTCGACCCCACGGTCCGCGCACCCACGCACCGCCTCCGGCAACGACCAGCTCTTCGTGGTGATCTGATTCAGACTCAACCGGTTCATCGCCGCACCCCCGCCACATCCAGCAGCGCACCCATCCGCGCCACCGCCCGCTCCGGATCGACGATCAACCCCGCCGCATCGGCCAACCGCAACACCTCCGACAGGTGCACGATCGAGCGCGCCGACTCCAACCCGCCCACCATGCGGAAGTGCTCCTGATGACCGTTCAGGTACGCCAGGAACACCACCCCGACCTTGTAATGCTGCGTCGCGCCCGGAAGATCTGCCGCGACAACGGCACCGTCGGCCCGAACAACTCGTGGAACCGCGCGACATCACCCTCGTCGAGCGCAGCCAACGCCGCCCCCGCCACCGGCGCGATCGGATCGAAGATGCCCAACAGCGCCTCGCTGTGCCCCACCTCGTCACCCGCGATCAGATCCGGATAGTTGAAATCGTCGCCCGTGTAACAGGCGACCCCATCCGGCAGGGCCCGCCGGAACTCCGTCTCGACCTCCGCATCGAGCACCGACACCTTCACGCCCGCCACCGTCGACGCATGCTCCGTACACAACGCCGCCAGCTCACGCGCCGCCGCCCGCACGTCGGAATGCCCCCAGTAGCCCGCCAACGCGGCATCGAACGGCTCGCCCAGCCAGTGCAACAACACCGGACCATCCGATTCGGACAACAACTTCCCGTACGCATCGTGATACGCCTGTGGACCGTCCGCGGCCGCCGCCAACCCACGGCTGGCCATCACCACCGGAACCGCGCCCTCCCCGGACACCAACTCCAGCTGTTCGCGCCACGCGTCCACCACGGCGTCCACAGTGGCCGGCCCGGGCGGCAACTGATCCGTGCCGACACCCGCCACCCACGGCCTCCCGCCGGCCCGCGCCGCCGCACCCGTGCGCCGGATCAACTCCTGCGTCGCCGCCCAGTCCAGGCCCATGCCGCGCTGCGCCGTGTCCATCGCCTCGGCCACGCCCAACCCGCACGACCACAGGTGCTCCCGGAACGCCAACGTCGCGTCCCAGTCGAGATGCACCACATGCGTCGGATCGTCGGCCGACAACGGATCGGCCACGACATGCGCCGCCGCGTACGCCACGCGCGATGTCGGGGGAGTCGTGGGGGGCACCGGGGCGCTCGCCCCCGACGGACTCCACTGCCGCAGGGAACCGTCGGCGGACGGGAGTGGCAACGAGCTCATGATCACTCCTTCGTGGTCAGGACGCCGTACCTGAAGCGCAGTCCTCGATGGCAGCCGCGGACGGCCACCTTCGAGAACAATCGTAGAAGCGCTTGCAGAAAACGCTTTCATTCGACCATAGACGCCTCCGGCACGTGCGACAAGACGTGCGTCCCGGCCGGACTCAGCCGTCGACCGGGCGCGTGCTGTCGCGCACGACGACCTCGGCGGGCATCCGCAGGATGCGCCTGCGCTTGCCCTGCTGCTCCCGGACGGCCAACTCCATGGCCCGCTCGCCCAGCTCCTCGAGGGGGAGCGCGACGGTGGTCAGCGGCGGTGTGAGGTCGCGTACCACGGGGATGTCGTCGAACCCGGCCACCGAGACGTCGCCCGGCACCGAGAGGCCCGTCTCGCGCAACGCGGTCATGGCGCCGATGGCCATCACGTCCGTCACGGCGAACACGCAGGTCACGTCGGGTTCACCGCCGCTGCGCGTGAGGAGTTCCGACATCGCCGCATGGCCGCCGTCGCGGGTGAACGCGCCCTCGACGATCCGGTCGTCGGCGAGCTCGACGCCGGCCTCGGCCAGTCCCTCGCGGAAACCCTTCAGCCGGTCCACCACCGTCGTCAGCGCAGGCGGTCCGGTGAGCACGGCGAACCGGCGATGCCCCTGGGCCGTGAGCGTGCGCGCCAGCTTCGCCGCCCCCTCGCGGTTCTCGGGCTGGACGCTGTCGACCTTCAGGGTGCGGTGCCGGCTGACCACGGCCACCTGGCCGCCGCCGCGCTGGTACGGCTCGATCTCGGCGGCCAGGGCGCGTTCCCACTCGCGGTCCTCGAAACCGGACCCGACGAGCAGGATCGCCGAGGCCCGCTGGGCCCGCAGCATCGAGATGTAGGCGATCTCCTTCTGCGGGTCGCGGAACGTGCTCGCCAGCATCACGAGCAGGCCGGCCTCGTCGGCCGCGCGCATGACCCCCCGCGAGATGGCGGCGAAGTAAGGGTCGCTGACGTCGTGGCAGATCACGCCCACCGTGCGGTGCGCCCCGCCCGCGAGTGCCTGGGCGTGCGCGTTCGGCGTGTAGGCCAGGTGTTGGGCAGCCGCGACCACACGGTCACGCAGGTCGGGGCGCACTTTGGTGGTGCCGTTGAGCGCACGCGACGCGGTGGCGAGGGAGACCTGCGCCTCGCGCGCGACGTCCTCGAGCGTGACATGTGGCCGACCGTCCATTCGCGACCCTCCCGCTTCATCTCGTCGCCATCGCCTCAGCGTAAGCCACCAGGACCGGAGGTCCGGCGCTTGACCGCCTCAGTGCGGTCTGCCTACGCTGTGCCCACCATAGCGTGAAAGCGCATTCAGAAAGCGCATTCACGCACCTCTATCGGGTGCTGGTACTGACACGTTCGACGGTGAACGGAGGGTCATGGTCACGCACACACAGTCCGCGCGGGACGGGCGGCAGGAGTCGGGAGGCGAGTCCTCCGGCATCGCCGAACGCCGCCGACCCGGCATGGTGCAACGGCTCGGCGGATTCCTGGAGCGTTCGTGGCGGCCGTTCGCCCTGCTCGCCGGCCTGTTGGTCGCCTGGTGGGCGGTGACGGCGGCCGAGCTCGTGGAGCCCTACCTGATCCCCTCGCCCGGTGACACGTTCGACGCCATCGCCCAGCGGCCCGAGTACTTCTGGGAACACACCTGGACGACCTCGTACGAGACGCTGCTCGGGTTCGGCATCGCCATCGCGGTCGGGGTGATCTCGGCTGTGCTGATGGTGCAGTCGCAGACCCTCGAGAAGACGCTGTACCCGCTGCTGCTGTTCGCCCAGGTGATCCCGAAGATCGCGATCGCCCCGCTGTTCGTGGTGTGGCTCGGGTTCGGTATGGGCCCGAAGGTGCTCGTGGCGGTGCTGATGGCGTTCTTCCCCGTCGTCATCTCGATGGTGACCGGTCTGAAATCGGTCGATCCGGAGATGCTGCAGTTGTCCTCGACGATGGGCGCCAAGCCCTGGCAGACGTTCTGGAAGATCCGGTTCCCGGCGTCGTTGCCGCATCTGTTCGCAGGACTGAAGGTCGCGGCCACGATGGCCGTGACGGGCGCGGTCGTCGGCGAGTTCGTCGGCGCGGACGCCGGCCTCGGGTTCGTCATCCTGCAGGCCAACGGAAACCTCGATACGCCCATGCTGTTCGCGGGACTGCTGATCATGTCGCTGCTCGGCGTCCTGCTGTTCGTGCTCGTGGAATGGGCCGAGCAGCTGCTGCTGCCCTGGCACGCCAGCCGCCGCGACGAAGGCGCCACCACAACGCTGTGACGCCGTGACGGGTTTCGTCCTGTTCGAGTTAGCCCTGTGAGTCAAAGGAGAGCAATAGCAATGAAGCTACGCGCACTCACCGCAGGAACCGCCTCCGTGGCGTTGCTGCTGGCCGCCGGTTGCGGCGGCGGATCGGAAGGCGAGACCGTCACCGGCGCCGACGGGCAGGAGCTGGACCAGGTGACGCTCACCCTCAACTGGTATCCCTACGGCGAGCACGCGCCGTTCTACTACGGCGTGGAGCAGGGCATCTTCGAGGAGCACGGAATCTCCCTCGAGGTGCGGGCCGGTCAGGGTTCGCAGAAGACCGTCCAGGCGACCGCCGCCGGGCAGACCGACTTCGGCTGGGCCGACACGCCCGCGCTGCTGTCCGGCGTCTCGCAGGGACTCGACGTCAAGAGCATCGGCGTCTACCTGCAGACCACGCCGTCGTCGGTGCAGTTCTTCGCCGAGCAGGGCGTCGAGTCGCCGGACGACCTCAAGGGCAAGACCGTGGCCAGCACGGCCGGTGACGCGTTGACGGACGTGTTCCCGTTGTTCCTCGAGGCGAACGGACTGTCCGACGAGGACGTCAGGGTGCAGAACACCGACGCCGCGGGGAAGATGGCCGCCGTCATGTCCGGCCAGACCGACGCGCTGCTCGGCTACGCGACCGACCAGGGTCCGACGATGCAGGAGGAGTCGGGCAAGGAGGTCTCGTACCTGCGGTGGGCCGAGAACGGTCTGAACTTCTTCAGCAACGGCCTGCTCACCGCCCAGGACGTCCTCGACGACCGCGGTGACCTCGCCCAGCGCATGGTCGCCGCGACGACCGAGGCGTGGGAGCAGGCCGCCGAGGACCGCGAGGCCGCGGTCGAGGCGATGGAGGGTTCGTCGGAGCAGCTGCCGTCGAAGCAGGTCCTCACCGAGCAATTCGACGAGACGCTCGAACTGCTGCACACCGAGGCGACCGAGGGCGAGCGCCCCGGTGTGAACACCGCCGAGGACTGGGAGCAGACGATCGGCATCTTCGCCGACGCCGGGGTCATCGAGGAGGCGGGCGAACCGTCCGAGTACTGGGTCGACAACGTCGCGCCGGCCGCTCAGGAATAGCGCTGCTGCAACACAGTTCGGACAGCTCACGAGGAGTGGGGAAGCACATGGCTGGCTACGCGGTCGAGATCGAGGACGTCTCCGTGCGGTTCCGCAGCAAGAAGCGGGACGTGACGGCGCTGGCCGACGTGACGATGCGCGTCGAGCCCGGCGAGTTCGTGTCCATCGTCGGCCCGTCGGGCTGCGGAAAATCGACGTTGCTCAAGCTCTCGTCGGGATTGCTGAGTCCGTCGGCCGGCGGGGTGCGGCTGTTCGGCGAACGCGTCGACAGCCCGCGCAAGGACATCGGTTACGTGTTCCAGAAGGCCGCGCTGCTGGAGTGGCGGTCGGCGCGCAAGAACATCCTGCTGCAGGCGGAGATGCGGAACATGCCGGCCAAGGACGCGGCCGCGCGGGCCGACGAGCTCATCGAGATGACGGGGCTGTCCGGGTTCGAGGACGCCCTGCCGCACGAGCTGTCCGGTGGGATGCAGCAGCGCGTGGCGTTGTGCCGCGCGCTGCTGCACCGCCCTCCGGTGCTGCTCATGGACGAGCCCTTCGGCGCGCTCGACGCGTTGACCCGCGAGCAGATGAACGTCGAGCTGCGGCGGATCTGGCAGGAGACCGGCACGACGGTGCTGCTGGTGACGCATTCGATCGCCGAGGCCGTGTATCTGTCCGACCGCGTGGTGATGATCTCCGCGCGGCCGGGCACGGTCGCGGGCGTCATCGACGTGAACCTGCCCGTCGAACGCGACTACGGGCCGACGATGGCCGAACCGGAGTTCGCCAAGGCGACCCGGCACATCCGCGATCACCTCGCGCCGCCAGCGCCTCCGAATAGGCGAGCCGTCCACCCGGGCCCGGCTGCCGAATCTCCGGCTCCGGGGCGGGCCGAGCTGTCCACTTCGTACACCCACACCCAGAAAGGGCCTGTCATGGTCAACGAGCAGCGATCCATCGGGATCGTGATGAACGGTGTCACCGGCCGCATGGGATACCGCCAGCACCTGGTCCGGTCGATCCTGGCGATCCGGGAGCAGGGCGGGCTGCGGCTGCCCGACGGCACGGTGCTGTGGCCGGAGCCGATTCTGGTGGGGCGCAACGAATCCAAGCTCGCCGAGATCGCCAAGGAGCACCGTCTCGACCGGTGGACCACAGACCTGGACGAGGCGCTGCGGTCCGGCGCGGAGATCTACTTCGACGCCCAGGTGACGAGCCGCCGCGCCGAGGGGGTGCGCAAGGCGATCGACGCGGGGCTGCACGTCTACACCGAGAAGCCGATCGCCGAGGACACCGAGGGCGCGCTGGAACTCGGTCGCTGGCCAGGTCTGCGGGCGCAAGGCGGGCGTGGTGCAGGACAAGCTGTTCCTGCCGGGGCTGCGCAAGCTCAAGCGTCTCGTCGACGGCGGGTTCTTCGGCCGGATCCTGTCGGTGCGGGGCGAGTTCGGCTATTGGGTGTTCGAGGGCGACTGGCAGGAGGCGCAGCGTCCTTCGTGGAACTATCGCGCCGAGGACGGCGGCGGAATCATCGTCGACATGTTCTGCCACTGGCGGTACGTGCTCGAGGACATCCTCGCCCCGGTGCGCTCGGTGCAGGCCCTGGCCGCCACGCACATCCCCGAGCGGGTCGACGAGCAGGGTGCCACCTATCCGGCGACCGCCGACGACGCTGCGTACGGCATCTTCGAGCTCGACGGCGGCATCGTGGCGCAGCTGAACTCGTCGTGGACCACGCGAGTGTTCCGCGACGAGCTCGTCGAGTTCCAGGTCGACGGCACGGAGGGCAGTGCTGTGGCCGGTCTGCGGCGGTGCCGCGTGCAGCACCGGGCGATGACGCCGAAGCCGGTGTGGAACCCGGACCTGCCCGCCACGGAGGACTTCCGCGGCCAGTGGCAGGAGGTGCCGGACAACGCCGAGTTCGACAACGGTTTCAAGGTGCAGTGGGAGATGTTCCTGCGGCACGTCGCGTCCGACGAGCCGTTCCCGTGGGACTTCCTCGCGGGCGCGCGTGGGGTGCAGCTGGCCGAGCTCGGCCTGGAATCGGCGAAGGAGGGCCGGCGCGTCGACGTCCCGACGTTGTCGCTCTGACCGGCTGCGGCAGACTGCGGGGTATGCAGCTCGTTTCCCTCGACGACATCCGGCTCGCCGCCGACCGTGTGCGCGGCCGGGTGTTGCGTACCCCGCTGCTGCCCGCGCCGTGGGCGGCCGATGCCTCCGACGACCGCCCGCTGTGGGTCAAACCCGAGAGCCTGCAGGCGATCGGCGCGTTCAAACTGCGCGGTGCGATCAACGCGCTCGCCGCGCTGGACGAGCCGAGCCGGGCGCGCGGGGTGGTGGCGTACTCGAGCGGCAACCACGCCCAGGCGGTGGCGTACGCGGCGCGGCAGTTCGGCGTCACCGCCCACATCGTGATGCCCGAGGACACGCCGCGGGTGAAGGTCGACGGCACGCGCCGGCACGGCGCCGAGGTCGTCCTCGTGCCGCTGGCCGAACGGGAGTCGACCGCCTACCGCCTGGTCGACGAACTGGGTGCGGTGTTGGTGCCGCCGTTCGACCATCCGGACATCATCGCCGGTCAGGGCACCGCGGGCCTCGAGATCGCCGAGGACCTGCCGGACGTCGAGCTCGTGCTCGTGCCCGTCAGCGGCGGGGGACTGGCCTCGGGGATCGGCACGGCGGTCAAGGCGCTGTGCCCGAACGCGGCCGTGTTCGGGGTCGAACCGGACCTCGCTGCCGACGCCGCCGACAGCCTGCGCGCCGGCCACATCGTCGAGTGGCCCGCCCAGGACCGGGCTCGGACGATCGCCGACGGTCTGCGCGCGCAGCCGTCGGAGCTGACGTTCGCGCACCTGCAGGCCGTGCTCGACGGCATCGTCACCGTCACCGACGGCGAAATCCGCGCGGCCATGCGGATGCTCGCGACCGGAAGCAGGCTGATCGCCGAACCCTCCGGCGCCGTGCCGCTCGCCGCATACCTGCACCGTGCCGACCAGCTGCCGCGCGGACGCACGGTCGTGGTCGTCTCCGGCGGCAACGTGGACCGCGAGGTGCTCGCCGACGCCTGGTGGGGTGATTCGGAGGGGTGGGTGCCGCGGTGGGCTGGGTCGGGCGATTCAGCCGGACCCAACCCGCCATGCGCGCGGCGCGCGCACTAGTGCTTGAGCGCCACGCCGCCGGTCATGAACCGGACGCCGACGGTCGTCGCGTCGGTGACGAGTTCCTCGGGACGCCACAGGGGCAGCGGCACGATGCCCGGGGGCAGGATCTCGATGCCGTCGAAGAACTCCATCAGCTCTTCCGGGGTGCGGACCCGACCCGTGCCGAGCTGCTCCAGCAGCTGCTCCTCGAGCGCGGCGCTTTCCGGCGAGTCGCTGAGCCGCGTGAAGTTGGTGATGAAGAAGTACGAGCCGGCGGGCGCGGCGTCACGGAGCGTCCTGACGATGCCGTTCGGATCCTCCTCGTCGAGGATGTGGTGCAGAATGCCGACCAGCATCACACAGACCGGCTTGCTGAAGTCGAGCAGCTCCTGCACGTCCGGGTGCGCGAGGATCTTCTGCGGCTCGCGGATGTCGGCGGTGACGACCCGGGTGTTCGGGTTGTCCTCGAGGATGGCCCGCCCGGTGGCGAGCACGATCGGGTCGATGTCGACGTACACGACCTTCGCGTCGGGGTTGACCTCCTGCGCGACCTCGTGGGTGTTACGCACAGTAGGCAGACCCGACCCCAGGTCGAGGAACTGCGTGATCCCCTTGTCGCGGGCCAGGTGTCGGATGACCCGATGGAGGATCGCTCTGTTGTGCAGTGCGATCTCCTTGAGTTCCGGCATGATCGCGAGGCTGCCCTGGGCCACTCGGCGGTCGATCGCGAAATTGTCGCTGCCGTCGAGCATCACGTCGTACACGCGAGCTGCGGTGGGCAGGCCGTCGTCGAGTGTGACGATGTCGGGCGTGTCCTGGGCTGAGTCTTCGGAGGACATCGAAGCGTCCTTCTCCTCGTCGATAGGGGAAATCGCCGTCATCGTAGCGAGTCCTGCACGAACCGTCACTGATCGAGTGGATTTCGTTGCGGTGACGGTGCCAGGAGCGCGGCCGGGCGAATGTGCGGCGGTCGATCTTCCGAAACAGCGGAGCCGGAGCGAAGCGCGGCACGGGGTCGGGTGTGCCAGGGTGAGAGGCGGAGAGAGCCTGCAGGCGAGGCGAAGGGGGCCGACGATGAGTGACGTGCTGTTCGGCGACGACCATGTCCGCAAGTACGAGGAGACCGACGGCGAGGTCGGCCACATCTGGCAGAACGACGCGCCGACGCTGGTCCTGACCACGAAGGGCCGCAAGACCGGTGAGCCGCGCAAGTTCGCCCTGATCTACCAGCAGTACGAGGGGTCCTACGTCGTCGTCGCCTCCAAGGGCGGCGCTCCGGAACACCCGGGCTGGTACAAGAATCTCGTCGCGAACCCGGACGTCGAGGTCCAGGTCGGGGCCGAGAAGTTCGCCGCGGTGGCCCGCACCGGGAGCGCCGAGGAGAAGGCCGCGGTCTGGGCCAGGATGACCGCGGTGTGGCCCGCGTTCGACGAGTACCAGGCCAAGACCGCCCGGGACATCCCGGTGGTCCTGCTCGACCCGGCCTGACCTGCCCGTTCGCTCTGCCGGACGCGGGTTTCGCCCGGCAGAGCGACCCATGTCACGCCCACGCCCCGGGTGGCGGCGGTGCGGTGTGGCGCGGGGCATAATCGCGACCATGAGCGAACACTTCGACGTTGTGGTCCTGGGCGCCGGTCCCGGCGGGTACACCGCCGCCGTCCGCGCGGCCCAGCTCGGGTACGACACCGCGATCATCGAGGAGCGTTACTGGGGCGGTGTCTGCCTGAACGTGGGCTGCATCCCGTCGAAGGCGCTCCTGCGGAACGCGGAACTGGCGCACCTGTTCCACACCGAGGCCAAAACCTTCGGCATCCAGACGACCGGTGAGGTCACGTTCGACTACGGCGCGGCGTACACGCGCAGCCGCAAGGTCGCCGACGGCCGCGTCAAGGGCATTCACTATCTGATGAAGAAGAATGCCGTCACCCAGTTCACCGGCCGCGGCTCGTTCACCGGCGCCAACGCGATCGAGGTGCGCCGTGAGGACGGTACGACCGAGACGGTCACCTTCGACCATTGCATCATCGCCGCGGGTGCGAGCCCGAAGCTGCTGCCCGGCACGCAGCGCAGCGAGAACGTCGTGACCTACGAGGAGCAGATCCTCGCCGACGAGCTGCCCGGCAGCGTCGTCATCGCCGGCGCGGGCGCCATCGGCGTCGAGTTCGCCTACGTGCTGCACAACTACGGCGTCAAGGTCACGATCGTCGAGTTCGCCGACCGCATGGTGCCCGGCGAGGACGAGGAGGTGTCGGCGGAACTGGCGCGCCGGTACCGCCGGCTCGGCGTCGACGTCCTCACCTCCACCAAGGTCGAGTCCATTGAGGACAACGGTGACGGCGTGCGCGTCACCGTCTCGGCCGACGGTGAGCAGAAGGTGCTCGAGGCCGACAAGGTGTTGCAGGCCATGGGTTTCGCGCCCAACGTCGAGGGCTACGGGCTCGAGAACGCGGGTGTGCGCCTGACCGACCGCGGCGCGATCGAGGTCGACGGTCGCGGTCGTACCAACGTGCCGAGCATCTTCGCTATCGGTGACGTGACGGCCAAGTTGATGCTCGCGCACGCGGCCGAGTCCATGGCGATGATCGCCGCCGAGACCATCGCGAACGTCGAGACGATGGAACTCGACTTCCGGATGATCCCGCGCGCGACGTACTGCCAGCCGCAGATCGCCTCGTTCGGACTCACCGAGCAGCAGGCCCGCGACGCCGGCCACGACATCCAGGTGCAGAAGTTCCCGTTCACCGCCAACGGCAAGGCGCACGGCCTGGCCGACCCGGTCGGGTTCGTCAAGATCGTCGCCGACTCCGAGCACGGCGAGTTCCTCGGCGCGCACCTGATCGGCCCGGAGGTCACCGAGCTGCTGCCCGAGCTCACGCTCGCCCAGCAGTGGGACCTGACGATCCACGAGGTCGGCCGCAACGTGCACGCCCACCCGACCCTCGGCGAGGCCGTCAAGGAAGCCGTCCACGGCCTCGCCGGCCACATGATCAACATGTGACAACCGCCGTGTCAGCACCCCACGTCGCCGTGTCAGCACCTGGCGTCGCCGTGTCAGCGGTTCGCGTGGGCGTGTTGGCAATCCGCGTCGTCGTGTTGCGCGCTACGGGTCAGAACCCGTAGCGCGCAACTGCGTTCGGGCGCAACACGATGCGTGCGAGGTCGAGTGCCAGTACGCCGTCGAGGTCGGCGGTGCGGGCGGCGTCGCCCAGATCCCAGTACTGCGCGGCGAGGCGGCGCGCCAGGTCGTAGGTCTCGGCGGATCCGCCGGTGTCGATCGTGGTGGTGCCGGAGACCGACACCCAACGTTCGCGTTCGTCGACCGGGGTGGTGACGACGAGCGACGCGCGCGGATCCTGCCGCAGTTGGCGCACCTTGCGTGCGCCCGCGTCGGTGAACAGGTGGATCGTGCCGTCGTCGGCCGGTTCGAACCACACGGGCCGGGGCTGCGGCGGCACCGGCCCTGCGGCCACGGTGAAGAAGCCCAGCAGCGGTCGGCGGAGGAACGCGAGGTCGTCGGTGGTCAGAAGCGTGTCCGCGGTGGTATCGGTCGTCGTCATGTCGACGAGTCAACCCGATCGACGCGGACGATCACATGGGTAGAGCTCCGGATTTCCTGGCTGTTCGTCTACGCTCGCGAATGTGGACGTCTTCGACGATCTGATCCGTGGCATCCGCGCGCACGGGTCGCTGTTCGGCAGCTCGATGCTGACGCCGCCCTGGTCGCTGCGGTTCGACGACGCCGCCCCACTGACCCTGTGCACGGTGCTCGGCGGGTCGGGGTGGATCGTGCCCTCCCAAGGCGAACCCGAGCCGTTGCGTGACGGCGACACGGTGGTGGTCCGCGCGCCGGTGACGTTCGGCTTCGTCGACGAGCTCGGCACGCGCGCCGAACCCGTCCACTGTGGTGCGCACTGCACGGTCCCGGAGGACGGCGGAACGCGGCACCGGCGCGGTTGGTACGACGCGGGCGGTGGCGGCAGGGGCGACGTGGCGACGTTGATCGTCGGCGCCTATCCGGCACGCAGCGAGGTCAACGCCCAGCTGCTGGAGGCGCTGCCGTATGTGTTGCGTGTGGACGGTGGAGGGACCGGGGACGCTGTGCTCGAGCACCTTGCCGAGGAGGTCGCGATCGACAAGCCGGGACAGCAGGTGGTGCTCGACCGGCTGCTGGACTGGATGTTGGTGTGCACGTTGCGCGCGTGGTTCGACCGGCCGGGCGGCGCAGCGCCGGGCTGGTGGACCGCGCAACACGATCCGGTCGTCGGCGACGCGTTGCGGCGGATGCACGCCGAACCCGAGGCGCCGTGGACGGTCGCCGCCCTGGCCGCCCGCGTCGGCGTCGCGCGTTCGACGCTGGCGAAGCGGTTCGCCGACGTGCTGGGTGAACCGCCGCTGGCCTACCTCACCCGCTGGCGCATGACGCTCGCCGCGGAACTGCTGGCCGAACGCTCGTCGGTCACGGTCGCCGACGTCGCGCGGACGGTCGGCTATGCCGATCCGTTCGCGTTCAGTGCCGCGTTCAAACGCGTCCGAGGCGTCACCCCGAGCCGGTTCCGCACCTCTGCCCGCGCGGAATGACCGGCGCGGGCCGTCCACGAATCCACAACACGGCGACGCCAGGTGCTGACACGGCGACGTGGGGTGCTGACACGGCGGTTAGCGTTGGTGGGTGGTCATGGGTGACGAGCAGGTGCGCGTCTTCGAGGACGCGCGTGCCCGGCTGCAGGCGATCGCCTACCGGATGCTGGGTACGGTCGCCGACGCCGAGGACGCCGTGCAGGACACGTTCGTGCGCTGGTCCGGCGCCGATCACGCCGGGGTGCGCGAGCCGGCCGCCTGGTTGACCCGGGTGCTGACCAACGTGTGCCTGAACCGGTTGACGTCGGCGCGGGCGCGCCGTGAGGAGTACGTCGGCCCGTGGCTCCCGGAACCCATCCTGACCGGTAGCGAGGCCAACGGACACACCGGCCGGACCGACTCCGCGCTGACCACGGTCGCCGAGCGGGAATCGGTGTCGATGGCGATGCTCGTGGTGCTCGAACGGCTGACCCCACCCGAACGTGCGGTGTTCGTGCTCCGCGAGGCGTTCGGCTACCCGCACGTCGAGATCGCCGCCATGCTCGGCGTGACCGAGGCGTACAGCCAGCAGCTCCACAGCCGCGCCCGCAGGCACGTCGCCGACGGCAGGGCACGGTTCACGACCTCGCCGCAACAGGCGCGGCGCATCACCGAACGGTTCCTCGCCGCCGCGCGCGGCGGCGACCAGGACGCGTTGCGCAGCCTGTTCGTCGACGACGTCGTGGCGTGGGCCGACGGCGGCGGCAGGACGACCGCCGCGCGCAAGCCGATCCGCGGTGCCGACCGCGTCGCGCGCTACCTGGGCTGGATGAGCAGGGACATCCCCGGTGTCGGGGTGCACGTGGTCGAACTCAACGGTGGGCCCGGGCTCGTGGCCACGCTCGACGACGTGCCCGCGCTGGCCGTGTCGCTGCACCTGGTCGAGGGTGCGATCGCCGACATCTATCTGATCGCGAACCCGGACAAGCTCACGCGACTCGCCCTGCCCGCCATGTGACACAGAACACTGGACGCTGCTGTCAGTTCCGGTGCCGCTGCCCGGTTCAGGAGGTGACACGGCGGCAGCGGGGAAGGAGCGGGCACATGGGTCGGCGGATCGTGGTGATCGGCGGGGGCTACGCGGGTGCGACGGCGGCGAATCGGATCGCGCGCCGGGTCGACGGCGCCGAGGTGGTGTTGGTGAACGAGCGGGACACGTTCGTCGAACGAGTACGGCTGCACCAGGTCGCAGCGGGGGAGGACGTCGCCGCGATGTCGCTGCGCGAACGCTTGCGCCCCGGGGTGTCGGTGGTCGTCGCGCGGGTGCGGGCCATCGACCTCGACCGCAGGGAACTCGACCTCGAACCGACCCAGGGCACGGCGACCCAGGGCACGGGGCCGGACGTGCTGCGTTACGACACGCTCGTCTGCGCGGTCGGCAGCACGGCCGCGCCGGCACCCGACGCCGCGATCCCGCTCGCCTCGGCCGAGGACGCGGGGCAGGCCCGGGGCCGGATCGCCGAGCTCGCCGGGGAACGCGGCACGGTCGCGGTGGTCGGCGGGGGACTGACGGGAATCGAGGCGGCGACCGAGATCGCCGAACGGTGGCCGTCGCTGTCGGTCCGCATGGTGTCGGACACCGAGCCGGGGCCGGGGCTGTCGACACGGGCGCGCACGCACGTCCGCGCGGTGTTCGACCGGCTCGGGATCCACGTCGTCCGCGGTGCCGTCGTGGACGTCGACGACGGCCGGGTGCGTCTGGCCGGCGGCGGGACGGTCGGTGCGGGCCTGACGCTGACGTGCACGGGTTTCGCCGTACCCCCGCTCGCGGAGGCCGCGGGCCTGGCCGTCGACGAGGTGGGGCGGGTCCGGGTCGACGAGACGTTGCGGTCGGTCTCGCACCCCGACGTCTACGCGGTGGGCGACGCCGCGGCGCCGGAACTGCCGAGCGGGCGGATGTTGCGGATGGCGTGCGCGACGGCGCTGCCGATGGGTGGTGCCGCGGGCACGGCGATCGCGGCGGCACTGGCCGGCCGCGACCCGGGCGGGCTGCGGTTCCGCTACGTCAACCAGTGCGTGAGTCTCGGCAGGCGGGACGGAGTCATCCAGCTCGTCGACGCCGACGACCGGTCGCGGCGCGCGGCGCTCACGGGCCGGGTCGCCGCCCGGTACAAGGAGGCCGTCGTACGCGGTGCGACGTGGTTCTCGGCTCACCCCGGCCCGTACCGCCCGATCCGCACGGTCACCGGGTGACCACATTCCGATTCGATTCCCGGCCGGCGTATTTGGTGAATTCGATCTTTCCGGGAGTTGTTCACGCGGGTGTTACGTCCGGTGGGCGAACTTGAGCTTCGCCACATCGCGGCAGGAAATCGGCTACCTCGGCGTTAACGTGAGGGAAGGTTCGATTCGCCGGAGAATGGTTCTCCGGCCTCCATTCTTTTTCCGCCGTCCGTAGAGGGATCCGCCATGACCGCATCCGGCAACGCCGAGCAGAGCAACCTGAGTGCCGCGGCAGACCCCGGCGTGCTGGCCGCCCGCGCCGAGGATGCGACGCGCGCCCTCCAGCAGTGGGCCGCACGGCGCACCGCGGGCAGTGGCGCCGTCGACCGCGCCGAGCAGGAGGCGGAGCTGCACGAGGTGCTCGCCTCGTTGCGCCAGCTCTCGGAGAACCTCGCCCGGTTCCTGCCGGAGGCCGGTTCCTGGCTGGAACAGCAGCTGTGGTCGGGAAACCTCGGTGACGACGCCGACTACTCCGAGCTGACCCAGTCGACGTTCGAGGCCGCGGCCGCGCTCTCGCGCGCCCAGCGGATGGCCTCACAGCTGGGCCGCGAACTCCACGCCGCCGAGCTCGCGAGCCGTTCGCTCATCCGCCAGTGACCTGAGGCGGAACCGGCACCGATTCGCCTTCCGCGCGCAGCACGGCGTTCGTCTCGCGCTGTTGCTCGATCGCCTCGATCAATTCTGCGTCGCTCATGTGCGCCGTCGACGTGATTCCGAGGCTGCGGGCCGACGCAGCGAGTTCGGCCATGCTCGTCTCGTGATGTCCACGATTGTCGCTCGTCGTCTGCCACGGGATTTTCGCCATGCCAGGCGCATACCCGGTGGAGCCATCGACAAACCCCGGGCGTGACGCCGTCCACAGCGTCCACGGGCTACGTGGTGCGGCGTCCCCGCTGTCCACACTGTCCATATCGGACTCGGGGCGGGGGCCGATGATCGGTCCCCGCCCCGTTGTCGTGCGCGCGCCTGCTTACTTGATCTCGATGCGGCGCGTTCCCTCGTCGGGCCGCTTCGGAACGGTGACCGTCAGGACACCGTCGGCGAGCTCGGCGCCGATCTGCTCGGCGTCGACACCCTCGGGCAGCGTCACGCCGTAGCGAAACTGTCCGGTGCGGCGCGTCCGGCGACGGAACGTCCCCTCGCGCTCGGCGATCTCGCCGCTGATCGACAGGACGTTGTCGGCCAGGTCGACGGTGATGTCGTCGCGTTGCACGCCGGGCAGCTCGACCTCGACGACGTACGCCTCGTCGGTCTCGCGGACGTCGGCGGCCGGGGCCCACGTCTGCGAGGAGGTGCCGGCGTTCAGCGCCCGCGCGAGCTCGTCGAACTCGCGGAACGGATTCCACGGCTGACCCCAGCTCGGGCTCGAGACTCCGAGCGGACGCGGGGTGCGGTTGGTACGCAGCACCGGGAATGCCATTGCTCATCCCTCCTGGGGTTCACGGCCCGCGACTCGGGCCTGTCACCGGGTGCAACGGAGTTGATGCCTCAATTGTTCCCAAAGTTGAGCACTTGCCACTCAAGTCTGCCTTACAGCAGGTCACGACATGGCTAGTTGCTGCATAGGGGTAGGGGGTATATTGTCTCGACGGATACTCCGGAAGGGTGGAAGCGATGTTCGAGAAGGCCTACACCGTTGTCGGCATGACGTGCCAGCACTGCGTGGCGTCGGTGACCGAGGAGGTCGGCGAGATCGACGGTGTCCGGAGCGTCGACGTCGATCTCGAGACCGGTGCCGTCACCGTCACCAGTGATGCCGAACTCCCGGCCGACGCCGTCCGCTCGGCCGTCGAGGAGGCCGGCTACACGCTCACGGCGTGACCGCCTCGGGCTCCTCGGAGGGGCCCGCCTCGTTCAGGAGCTGCGCCAGTGGCCGGCGCCGACGAAGATCAGTCGCAGCGCGCGCTGCGCGGTTTCGACGATCTCGGCGTCGGCCCCCGGTCTGGCTTCGAGCAGCTCGAGCACGGTGCTGAACATGGCCGACACGACCAGGTCGGCGAGCATGCGGAGGTCGCCTGTGGGCCACGTGCGCAGTCCGTCGAAGCGGGCCAGGTCGACCGCGAGTTCGCCGGTGAGCAGTTTGAGTTCCACGCCGATCGTCTGCCGTACCGCACCCGTCCCGCCGTACCGCTCGCGCACGAGGAACCAGTAGTGATCCTCGTGTGAACGCACGTGCTCCGAGAGGGTGAGCACCGAGGCGCGGATGAGATCGTCCGAGCCACCGGGCACGGCACGGGCCTCGCGGATCATCGTCCGCAGCGTGCGCATCGACTCCTCGACGAGCGTGACGCCCAGCTCGTCCATCGACGCGAAATGCCGATAGACCGCTGTCGGTACGACGCCCGCCTGTTTCGCGATCTCCCGCAGGCTGACCCCGGCAAAACCGCGTTCCGACGCCTGCCGCAGCGCGGCGTCGAGCAGCGCGCGGCGGGTGCGTTCCTTGCGTTCGTTACGGGTTTCCGGGGCGGTCATGGTTGCCAAGCCTACGTCGGCCCGGATCGCCACCGCGGTTGTAACCCGCTTCACATCACTCTCGTCCACCTTGCGCCTCCAGCTCCGCGTCCCCATAGTTGAGTGTACAGACGTTCACTGAATTGGAGAGGCGGTGACGAGGATGGCCGCACTGCCGGCCTCACTCACCTCGTTGGCGGAGCGACTGCTGACTCCGCACGGGTTCGACCGCTACGTCGAGCTGATCGATCCGATGCTGGTGCGACGCGAGATCCGCGGCGAGGTCGTGGCGGTCCGCAGACAGCCGGCCGACTCGGTGACGCTGACCGTCCGCCCGAGCGCGCGTGGCGCGGATTCGACGCAGGCCAGTTCGTCCGCGTCACCGTCGACATCGACGGCGTGCGCCGCACCCGGTGCTACTCGCCCGCGGGCAGCGCGCGCCGGGGCGGCGACCTCGAGTTCACGATCAAGGCGCACGAGGGCGGCCTCGTGTCGCGCCACCTGTACGAGCACGCGCGGGCCGGCACCGTGCTCGGCCTGTCCGCCGCCGAGGGGACGTTCACCCTGCCGTCGCCGCGACCGGACGGCGTGGTGCTCATCGCGGCGGGCAGCGGCATCACCCCGGTGCTGTCGATGCTGCGCACGCTCGTCGACGAGCAGTACCCGGGCGCGGTGTCGCTGCTGTACTACGCGCGTACACCGGCCGACGTGCCCTACGCCGACGAGCTGGCGCGGCTGGCGACCCGGCGCGGGGTCCGCGTGCAGGTGCGCCACACCGCCACCGACGGGCATTTCACCGCCGCACACCTGAAGGACGTCGCGCCCACGTTCGCGCAGCTGCCGGCGTACCTGTGCGGTCCGCCCGCGCTGATGGACGCCGTGCGCGAGCTGTACGACGCCGAAGGCATCGGTGAACAACTGCACACCGAGGCGTTCACGCCTCCCGCGCTGACGGTTCCCGCCGAGGGCGTCGGCGGCCGCATCCGCTTCGTGCGCAGCGGCGTCGAGGTCACCGGCGACGGCCGCACCCTGCTCGAACAGGCCGAGTCCGCCGGCCTGACCCCGGAGTACGGCTGTCGCATGGGCATCTGCTTCTCGTGCACCCAGCGCAAGGTCTCCGGCGTCGTGCGCACCTCCGCAGGTGAGCAGTCCGCCGAGGACGACGAAGAGATCCAACTGTGCGTCACCGCCGCGGCCGGCGACGTCGACATCGACTGCTAGGAGAGAACATGACGGGCTTGCAGGACCGGCTCACCCCGGAACAGGTGGAGGCGTTCGGCCGCGAGATGGACGAACTGCGGCAGCGGATCGTCGCCGACCTCGGCGCCGACGACGTCGAGTACATCCACAACGTCATCAAGGCCCAGCGGGGCCTCGAGGTCACGGGCCGGGCGCTGATGTACGTCGGGTTCTTCCCGCCGGCATGGCTCGCCGGGGTCGGTGCGCTGTCGCTGGCGAAGATCCTCGACAACATGGAGATCGGCCACAACGTCATGCACGGCCAGTACGACTGGACGCGCGACCCGGCGCTGAGCTCGCAGCGGTTCGAATGGGACAACGTGGCGCCCGCCGAGAACTGGCGGCACTCGCACAACTACATCCACCACACCTACACCAACATCGTCGACAAGGACCGCGACGTCGGCTACGGCATCCTGCGCATCGACCCCGCGCAGAAGTGGCATCCGTACTACCTGGGCAACCCGGTGTACGCGACGCTGCTGGCGATCTTCTTCCAGTGGGGCGTCATGCTGCACGACCTCGAGGTCGACCGGGTGATCAAGGGCGAGCGCAAGTGGTCCGAGTTCGCCGAGGAGCGGCGCCGCATCGGGCAGAAGCTGCGGCAGCAGATCGGCAAGGACTACGTGCTGTTCCCGCTGCTCACCGGCCCGCTCGCGCCGCTGACGTTCGCGGGCAACGCGACCGCCAACCTCGCGCGCAACCTGTGGGCGTTCGGCATCATCTTCTGCGGGCACTTCCCCTCCGACGTCGAGAGCTTCAGCGAGGAGGAGACCCGCAACGAGACGCGCGGGCAGTGGTACCTGCGCCAGATCCTCGGGTCGGCGAACATCACCGGCGGCAAGCTGTTCCACGTCCTGTCCGGCAACCTCTCGCACCAGATCGAGCACCACCTCTTCCCGGACATCCCCGCGCGGCGCTACCCGCAGATCGCCGGTGAGGTGCGCGCCATCTGCGAGAAGTACGGCTTGCCGTACAACACGGGCCCGCTGCACAAGCAGCTGTGGCAGGTGGCGAAGAAGATCGTCAAGTTCGCGCTGCCCGGCACTGGGGACGAGGCCCAGCAACCGGCTACGCTCGAACGCGACCGGAAACCCGTCGCCGCCTGAGGCAGGCGGGAACGGCAACCGAGGCAGGGAGCGGCGACATGGTCGGGCGGTTCGAAGCGGGCAAGGACACCGTGCAGGTGCTCACGGAGCAGGCGGCCACGCACGTCGGCAACATCACCGGGATCATCACCGGCGCCGTCCGCGACGTCGCGCGCGAGACCGGTGAGTGGGTGACCGAGGTGATCGAGATGCGGGAGGCGTCCGAGCGCGCCGTCGCCGACCACCGGGCCGACCAGGACGCCGGTGTCGAGGATGCTGATGTCGAGGTCGACGCCGAGGTCGTGGACGTCGACCCCGACGACGGGGCCGACACAGCCGGGCGATGAGCGTCCCGCGGTGGTGTGGTGTGCGCCTCCCCGTCGGGACCGGGCACGGCCGGGGTGGTCATGATGTCCGGCGTGAGTGACGTGAGGAATACGGCAGACCTCGTCGACGAGCACGGCGACGCGCTGCGCGTGTGCGATACGCAGTTCCGGCAGTTCGGTTCGCACCGGGAGTTCTTCGGCCGGGTGCGCACGGTGTCCTGCTACCAGGACAACGGCCTGGTCAAGCAGCTGCTGAACTCGCCGGGCGAGGGCTGCGTGCTCGTCGTCGACGGACGCGGCTCGCTGCACACGGCGCTGACCGGCGACCTCATCGCCGGCGCCGCGGTGCGCAACGGCTGGGCCGGGCTGATCATCAACGGCGCGGTGCGCGACTCGTCGGTGCTGGCCGGACTGCCGCTGGGCGTCAAGGCGCTCGGCACCAACCCGCGCAAGAGCAGCAAGGACGGTGTCGGCGAGGTCGACATCCCGGTCGGCTTCGGCGGTATCACGTTCCACCCCGGTGACCAGCTGTACGCCGACGACGACGGCGTGGTGCTCCTCCCGCGGATCTGAGGCGCCGGTGCGAGCCGTCGTCTACGCGGGCTACACGCAGCCGCTCGAACTGCGTGAGGTGCCGGAACCGGAGTGTCCCGCCGACGGCGTGGTGCTCGACGTGCGCGCCACCGGCGTGTGCCGGTCGGACTGGCACGCCTGGAAAGGGCACGAACAGGTTCCGCTGCCGCAGATCCCCGGACACGAACTGTCCGGAGTGATCGCCCACATCGGACCCGAGGTGACCCGGTGGCGCGCCGGCGCGCGTGTGACCGTGCCGTTCGTGTGCGGCTGCGGCCGGTGCGAACACTGCGCGGCAGGCGAGGCCCAGGTGTGTCCACAGCAGACACAGCCCGGGTTCACCGGCCCCGGATCCTTCGCCGACCGGGTCGCGATCCACGCGGCCGACCTGAACCTCGTCGCACTGCCCGACGACGTCGGCTTCGTCGCCGCCGCCTCCCTCGGGTGCCGATTCGCCACGGCCTACCGCGCGTTGACCGCCCACGGCCGCGTCGGCACCGGCGACCAGCTCGTCGTCCACGGCTGCGGGGGAGTGGGCCTGTCCGCCGTGCAGATCGGAGTCGCACTCGGCGCGCGCGTCGTCGCGGTCGATGTCGCCGAGGCGTCGCTGGCGCGCGCCCGTGCGCTCGGCGCGGACGTCGGCATCCACTCCGCGGGCATGTCCGTGGCCGACGTCGCGGCTGCCGTGCACGACGCCACCGGAGGCGGGGCGCACGTGTCCGTCGACGCCTACGGCTCCGCCGACACCTGCGCCGCATCCGTACGATCCCTGCGGCGCCGCGGCCGGCACGTCCAGATCGGACTCCTCTTCGGACCCGCCGCCACCCCGCCGATTCCGATGGACGTCGTCACCGCCTTCGAGCTCGAGATCTACGGATCTCACGGCATGCCCGCGCGCGACTACCCGGGGATGTTGCAGCTCGTCGCCGATGGGGTGCTGCGGCCGCAGGCATTGGTCTCGGAGGTTATCGGGCTCGAGGATGCCGCTCGGGCATTGGCTGCCATGGACGACGTAGTCGGCGCCGGAGGAATGACCGTCATCGAGCTCTGACCCTGTCGCCGTGTTGGCACCCCACGTCGCCGTGTTGGCACCTCACGTCGTTGTGTTGGCGTCCTGCGTCGCCGTGTTGGCACCTCACGTCGCCGTGTTGGCAGCTCACGTCGTTGTGTTGGCGTTTCGGGGCGTGGGGTTAGACGTGCCTCGCCGGCGGGCAGGTCTCCGGGATGTTGGGCGGCTTTGCCGCCGGGGGAAGTGTCATCCCGTCGACCTCTCGTTTGGGGTATCACACTGCAGCCAGGGCGCAAGGTTTTCGTTTCTTGGTTCCTGTTTGGGGGTTGGTTGCGCCCTGACTGCAGTGTGATGGTTCCGGTTTTAGGTCGACGGGATGACACTTCGGTGGTCGGTGTTTGGGGTGGGGTGGTGGGGTTACTTTGCGTGGGGTTCTTCGTCATGCTTGTGGGTGGTGTTTGTCGATCAATTGTTCGGTATAGTTGGTTGCGTGACAGGTGTTGAGGAGATTGTTTCGTCGGCTCGGTCGGTACTTGACCTGCGGGCCCGGGCTGATGCTGCTGAGGTGTCGTTTCTTGCTTCGCTGGACTCTGGGGCGTCGTCGGATTCGTTGGAGCGGCGGTCGTTGGCCGAGGCGTTGGCGCCTGAGCTTCGACTATCTCCGCAGGGTGTTCTTGATCGGATTCATACCGCGCTTGCTCTGACCTATCGGATGCCTCGATTGTTGCAGGCTATGCGAGAGGGGCAGGTGGATCGGTATTGCGCTGAGCGGGTGCTCAACGTGGTCGCGCCGATTTCCGATTCCGATGCACTTGAGGTTGACCGGCTGCTTGAGGAGAAGCTTTCTCGGCTTTCGTTGACGGCTTGGCAGCCTCGGAATATGGCGTGGCATGCTTCGCAGATCGTCAAGCAGGTCGACCCCGACGCCGAATCCGCCGCTGCTCGCACGGCTCATGAGGGGCGGAAGGTCACGCTCGATCACGGGGTCTACGCGCAGTCGCGCCTGTCGGCCGACCTGCCCTCCGACGTTGCCTCCGCCGCCTACGCGCGAGTCGATGCCATGGCGCGCAAGCTCCGACTGAACGACTCATCGCGGAATCTCGACCAGTTGCGCGCCAACGTGTTCGCCGACCTGCTCCTGGGCAACGATCCCGGCGTCCAGGTGCCGCAGTCGGCTGCGATGGTCTATCTCCACATGCCCATCGACACCGCACTGTCGATGTCCGAAACCGGGGCGTCCATCGACGGCATCGGACCAGTTCCCGCTCCTTACGCACGCGAGATCATGACCAACCCCAAGTCCGTCTGGCGGAAGGTGCTCTGCGATCCCGCCACCGGAAACCCCGTTGACCTCGGCCGATCCAGCTATCGTCCGAATTCGACGATCCGCAAGCTCGTCCAGGTGCGCGACCGGATGTGTGTCGTGCCCTGGTGCCGGCGGCCCGCTCGGCACTGCGACTTCGACCACCAACAGGAATGGTCCAAGGACGGCGGATCAACCTCCACCGACAATGCCGCACCCCGCTGCCGCCGACACCACCGGCTCAAGAACGCGCCCGGCTGGATCCACTCGTACGACCCACTCCACGGCACCTCATCGATCACCACGCCCCTCGGAGTCACCTACGACGCCAAACGCGAACCCGTCCTCGACCCACGATCGTCGAATCCCGACAAGCCCGCCGACAGCACCTCCGACTACGACCCGCCGCCGTTCTAATCGTTGAGCTTGACCAGGTCCAGGGCTGCTTCGGCCGCCCTGGTCACCTCGGGGGACTCCGCGCTTCCCTGGCCGCGCGGGGTCGCGAGCACCAGGCGCACCGTCGTGCCCTCCAGGTCGCTGACGTAGGCCGCGCCGGACCAGCCGGGTGCGGGTGGCGACCACCGGTTCGTCTCCGTCGCCAGATCGCCGACCGTGCCCGTGCCCGGCGTGTCGGCGACCTCCAGGAAGCGCTGCGCCGCCTGTCGATCCGTGAACGTCAACGCCGACACCGACACAGCGACGTTCGTACCGTCCACAGTGGTGTCGAAACTGCCGCGACGTAGACCCGTGCAACCACCGTCGGCCAACACCACACGCAGATCACCGACCGCATGCGTCGCACAGTCGTCCGTCAACTGCGCCGCGCGCTGCGTGAACTCCAACCCACCCGCACGCGTACGGATCGGCTCGTCCTCGTCGTCACCACCCAACAGCGAGAACGTGACGATCACGACCACGCCCACCACGAACGCACCGGCCGCCGACAGCCAACCCCACCACTGCCTCGGCAACCGCCGCCACCACGGCGGACGCTGCGGCGACGCCGTCGGGGTCGGAGCGGGCTGCGGGGGAGTGGCTTGACCGGCCTGCGGGGGCTGCGGTGCCGGAGAGGGAGCCGGCGCGGGGTGGGGCGGAGCCGACGCCGCAGCCGGCTGGGCAACCGGTGGCTGGGCTGGGGTCGGTTGCGCAGCGGTCGACGGGGCCGGGGAGGGCTGCGTCGGTGCCGCGGGTGCCGCCGCGGTCGGTGGCGTAGCTGGAGCTGGGGCGGGGGAGCGCGGTGCGGCTTGCGGCATGGGCGTCGACGGTGCGAGGGCCGGGGTCGCTACCTGTGACGCCGAGGGCGTCAACGGGGTCGTGGCCGGGGCGTCGTCGCTCGTCAGGCTGTCCAGCGCCTCGGTATCGGCGTCGTCCGTGAGCGGGTTGTCGGTACTCGTGTCCGCCTCGGGCTGGGGCGAGGGCTGAGGCTTGGGTGTCGGCTCCGGCTGGGGCGCGGGCTTTGGTGCCGGAGTCGAGGCCGGCGTCGTCGCATCGGTGCCGAAGCCTTCGGCGGTCAGTGCGTCGTCGTCGAGGTCGGTGTCGGGGGACAGGTCGGCGAGTACGGCGCGCGCCTGGGCGACGGTGCAGGGCTGCTGCGCGGTCGCCAACGACACCAGGGCCGCGAGCAGGCTGGTCGACGTCGGATAGACGATGCGCACGGTGCCGCCCAGTTCCTCGGGCGGCTGCTCGACGTGCTCCACGAACGGTCCGACGGCGATCACCGTGCCGACCGGCGTTCCGGGCGCGACAGTCCGGATGCGGGCGGCGACGCGATCGGCCAGGGCCACGGCTTCGTCCGACGGATTCGTCGAGTCGTCGCCGCGCACCAGCGGCCAGCCGTCGGCCTTCCACACGTCGCCGAGCGGCGCCTCGAGCCGGATGGCCGGATCGGGCAGGTCGACGCCCACCACGACGACGGCACCGTGGGGGGTCACGACGACGGCGTCGACCGCGACGTCCGAGTCCGGGGGCTGCACGCCGACCAGGCCGACCCCGTCGACCGACTGCTCGCCGCGGCTGAGGGCCGTCAACGCCGCACGGATGTCCGGCGAAATCTGCGCGGGCCGGGTCGAGAACCGCACAAGTCGCACCCCGCACACCTCCCCTGCGCCACCTCGCCGGTACCGGGCACCGGGAATCTACCGCGTGCCCCTCGGCGCCGGGTGCAGATGGCCCCGATTCGGCCCCGGGAACGCTGTGAAGTCTGGGGTGTGTGTGGCGCAGCGGGCGTATGCAGTGCAAAATGTGCAGGAGATAACTGATGCGGTGCTCATGTACCGGCCTGACGTGGTTCGCGAGGTCGTAGGGGAAGACGCCCCTCGTCGAACAAGCGGAGGTCAGCAGTGAGCACTCGTGGCGTTGTGTACGTCCACTCGTCGCCGTCTGCGGTGTGTCCGCACGTCGAGTGGGCGATGTCAGGCACGCTCGGAACGCGTGTCGAGTTGCGCTGGACAGCGCAGCCGGCCGCGCCCGGGCAATTGCGCGCGGAATGCGAATGGCGAGGTTCGGCCGGCACCGCGAGCAAGCTCGCAAGCGCGCTCAAGGCATGGCCGATGATCCGCTTCGAGATCACCGAGGAACCCAGCCCCGGCATCGACGGGCAACGGTTCTGCTACGCACCCGGCCTGGGCCTGTGGCACGCCCGGACCAGCGCCAACGGCGACATCGTGGTGCCCGAGGACCAACTGCGCACCCTCGTGGCCAAGAGCCGCGCCTCCGAACAGCTCGCCCACCGCATCGACGAACTGCTGGGCGCGGGCTGGGACGAGGCACTCGAACCGTTCCGGCACGCCGGCGACGGCGCACCGGTCACCTGGTTGCACCAGGTCGGCTGACCTCGACAGATCCACCGGAACGCCGCCGGCGCAGTATTCTGGACCGGTGCCGTCCACGACTCATCCGACCCGGCGCTGGCTGGTTCCGGTGCTGGTCGCGGTCGTGGCATTCACCCTCGGCGGCGGTCTCGTGGCCCGCGAGCTCTACCAGGAGCCGCAGTCGGCGTCCGATGCCGCGGCCGCGCAGACCTCCACCGCGCCGGCCTCACCGCAGCCCGAGGAGCAGCCGGGATCCTCGCGGGTGCAGATGGCCCCCGACGCCGCTGCCCACCCGGAGGCCGGTCCGGTGCGAGGAGTGCTGCAGAACTACTTCGACGCGATCAACGAACGCGACTACGACCGATGGGTCACGACGGTCGTCAGCGACCGCGCCGCCGTCCAACCCGAGGACGTGTGGCGCGCCAACTACCGCAGCACCCGCGACGGCAGCATCCGCGTCTACCGGATCGACCCCGCCCCCGAGGGCCAACTGACCGCCCTGGTCGGGTTCACCAGCGTCCAGAGCGCCGCGGACGCACCCGACGACCTGGCGTCCGACTGCATCCGCTGGCGACTTGCGTTCCCTCTCACCGACGAGGAGGGCGAATGGCGGATCGGGACGGTGCCACCCGGCACCGTCCCGGAACAGTCCCGCTGCTGAAACCGCGCTGCTGAAACCTTGCTGCCGAGACCTGCCGGTCAGGCCTGGGCGAACAGCAGGGCGGTGTTGTGCCCGCCGAATCCGAACGAGTTGCTGATCGCGGCGGAGAGCTCCATCTTGCGGGGCTCGCCTGCCACGACGTCCAGTTCGACCTTCGGGTCGAGCTCGCCGAGGTTGAGGGTGTGCGGCACGACGCCGTGGTGGATCGCCAGCAGCGTCGCGATGCCCTCGACCGCGCCGGCACCGCCGACGAGGTGGCCGAGCGCGCCCTTCGGGGCGGTCACGGCCGGGTGGTCACCGAGGGCCTTGCGGATGGCGGCGGCCTCGCCGACGTCGCCGACGACCGTCGAGGTGGCGTGGGCGTTGACGTGCCCCACGTCCTGCGGCGTCAGCCCGGCCTGGTCGATGGCCTCCCGCATGGCGGCGATCTGGCCGATTCCCTCGGGGTGGTTGCCCGTGATGTGGTAGCGTCCGAGGTGATGCCCGTGCCGGCCAGCCGGCCGTAGATGCGGGCGCCGCGCGCCCGCGCGTGGTCGGCGCGTTCCAGCACGAGCACGCCCGCGCCCTCGCCCAGCACGAAACCGTCCCGGTCGACGTCGAACGGCCGCGACGCGGCGGCCGGGTCGTCGTTGCGGGTCGACACGGTGCGCGCCTGCGCGAAGCCGGCGATCGTGATCGGCGCGATGCACGCCTCGGCGCCACCGGCCACCACGACGTCGGCCTTGCCGGAGCGGATCATGTCGAAGCCCTTGGCGATGCCCTCGGCGCCGGAGGCACAGGCCGACGCGGGCGAGTGCACTCCGGCGCGCGCCCGCAGCTCGATGCCGACGTGGGCGGCCGGGCCGTTGGGCATGAGCATCGGCACCGTCAGCGGGGACACCTTGCGCATCCCGTGCTGTTCCAGGTTGTCGTCCTGGTCGAGCAGGGTCACCGGGCCGCCGATACCGGTGCCGATCGACACCCCGAGGCGTTCGGGCTCGATGTCCTCACGCTCGTCGGTGGGAAGTTCGAACCCCGCGTCGGCCCACGCCTGCCAGGCCGCGATCAACGCGACCTGCTCGCAGCGGTCGAGCCGCCGCGCCTGGACCCGCGGGATCCGCTCGGTCGGCTCCTCGGCGAGGGACGCGCCGATCCGGACGGGGAGGTCGAAAGTGTCCACCCAGTCCGCCTCGATGGCGCGGATGCCGCTCCGCCCGGCAAGAAGTCCATCCCATGTGGACGTCACGTCCGGGCCGAGCGGCGTGGTCGCACCGATCCCGGTGATCACGACGTCGGTGTTGCTCATGTGGAGTCTCTCTCCCCGAGGTAGCCGGCCGAATGCGTTACTTGGAGTTCGCGGCGACGTAGTCCACGGCGTCGCCGACGGTCTTCAGGTTCGCGAGCTCGTCGTCCGGGATCTTGACGCCGAACTTGTCCTCGGCCTGGACGGCGATCTCGACCATGGACAGCGAGTCGATGTCCAGGTCGTCCACGAACGACTTCTCGCTGGTGACGTCGTCCTTCGCCACGCCGGCGACCTCTTCGACGATCTCGGCGAGACCGGTCAGCAGCTCCGCTTTGTCGGCCACTTCGATGTTCCTTTCGGTTGTGCGGATGGTTGGTTGCGACGAACTCTAACGACCCGGTGTCAACCGGCCGTCTTCGCCGACGTTAAGGACAGATGATGACTTGTCCCGCGTACGAGAGGCCGGCACCGAAGCCGACCGCCAGCACGACATCGCCCGTCGACACGGTTCCCGCTGCACGCATGTGATCGAGTGCGATCGGGATGGATGCCGAGGACGTGTTGCCCGAGTAGCGGATGTCGTCGGCGACCACCATGTCGTCGCGGGCGCCCTGGGCCCGCAGCCGTTTGGCGATCGCCTCGACGATCCGCAGATTCGCCTGATGCGGAATCAGGACATCCACATCGGACAGTTCCAGGCCCGCGCGGCGACGGCGTCGGCCGCGATCGGGGCGATCTGCGTCGTGGCCCAGCGGAACACCGACTGT
The DNA here is from genome assembly GCF_001942305.1 of Saccharomonospora sp. CUA-673. Lineage (GTDB taxonomy): Bacteria > Actinomycetota > Actinomycetes > Mycobacteriales > Pseudonocardiaceae > Prauserella. Next base: position 30,767 of record NZ_MKKE01000011.1, read on the forward strand.
CCCTCCTGGAACAGGTACTTGTGCTCGCGCATGTAGATCGTGTCGACGAGGTCGCCGGCGCTGCCCCAGGACACCGGTCCGATGCCGGGTTCGTCGGCAGCGCGACCAGCGCGGCGCCGGCGCCGTCGGCGAAGATGATCGCCGTCGACCGGTCGGTCGGGTCGACCACGTCGGTCAGCTTCTCGGCGCCGATCACCAGCACCTTGTCGGCCGACCCGCCGCGGATCAGGTCGGAGGCCAGCGCGAGGCCGTAGCAGAACCCGGCGCAGGCGGCGTTGATGTCGAACGCGCCCGCGGCCTGGACGCCGATGCGGTCGGCGACCTGTGCGGCGGCGTTCGGGATGGGGTCGAGCATCGTGCAGTTCGGCACGATCACCGTGTCCACCTCGGACGGGTCGACGCCCGCGTCGGCCAGTGCCTTCGAACCGGCGGTGACGGCCATGTCGACCAGTCGCTCGTCCTCGCCGGCGAACCGGCGCTCGATGATGCCGACGCGGTCGCGGATCCACTGGTCGTCGGTGTCCATGTGCTGGGCCAGCTCGTCGTTGGTGACGATCCGGTCCGGCTGCGTGCTGCCGACGCCCAGCACGCGCGTGGCGGCCGGTCCCTGGCGCAGGCTCAGGCGGGTCATGCGGCCGGGTCCACGTCGCCGAGGGTCTCCGGGGTCTTCACGGCCAGCGTCGAGGTGACGGTGCCCTTGAGCTCGCGCTTGACGAGGCCGGTGAGCGTGCCCGCCGGGGGCAGTTCGACGGTGGCCGTGACGCCGAGGTCGGCGAGGCCGCGCATGGTCAGGTCCCAGCGCACGGGCCGGGTGACCTGGCCGAGCAGCCGCTGGAGGTAGTCGGCGCCGCTCGTGACGACCGCACCGTCGGCGTTCGACAGCAGCGGCCGCACCGGGTCGGCGGGCGTGATGCCCGCGACGTGTGTGCGCAGCGCCTCCTCGGCGGGCGCCATGTAGCGGGTGTGGAACGCACCGGCGACCTGCAGCGGCCGCACCTTCGTGCCCTCCATCGGTTCGTTGACGATGTTCTCGACGGCCTGGGCCGAACCGGACGCGACGATCTGGCCGGCCCCGTTGCGGTTGGCGGCGTCGAGGCCGTGATCGGCGAGCCAGGCGACGACCTCCTCGGGGTCGCCGAGCATCACGGCGGCCATGCTGGAGGGCTCCAGCGCGCAGGCCTTCGCCATCTCGGCGCCGCGCACGGCAGCCAGGGAGACGGCGTCCTCGGGCGTGAGCACCCCGGCGATCGCGGCGGCGGCGAGTTCACCGACGGAGTGGCCGGCCACGGGCGCGTCGCTCGGCAGCTCGGGCAGGTACTCGGCGGCCAGCAGGGACGCGGCGACCGTCAGCGGCTGCGTGATCGCGGTGTCCCGGATCTCCTCGCGCCCGCCTCGGTGCCGAGGGCGACGAGGTCGAGACCGGTGGCCTCCGACCAGCGGTCCAGACGCGCGCGGGCGCCGTCGAGTTCGAGCCAGGGGGAGAGCATGCCAGGGCTCTGCGCGCCTGGCCGGGGCATAGAAGCGCGATCACGCCACCAGACAACATGGCCCGGCTCCGTGCCGGGATGCTGACGGGTCACGAAGTCGGGCCGCTGCGGTTGTGGGAATCCTACAAACCAGGTGCCCCCGTGCGCGATGTCCTGCGAGATCGGCTTGTCGGGTCCGCGCAGTGTCCGCCGCGAGGTGATCGTTGTCACCGCCGGCCGGGTGGGCGGCCGGGCTCACCACTGGCCGCGCGCGCGGGCGAGCCGGCCCGCCGCGAGCGCGATGCGCAGGACCAGTGCATCCCGGGGATCGGCGGCGTTGCGGCCGGTGAGCTCGGCGGCCTTCTTCAGGCGGTAGCGGACCGTGTTGGGGTGCACGAACAGCTGGCGCGCGCACATCTCCAGCACGCCGCCCACCTCGAGGTAGACCTCGACGGTCTCCAGCAGCGCGGCGCCGGCCCCGGTGAGCGGCCGGGCGATCTCCTCGATCAGCTGCCGTTCGGCCGCCGGGTCGCCGGCGAGGGCACGTTCGGGCAGCAGGTCGACCGAACGCACGGGGCGCGGGGCGTTCGGCCAGGCCACGACCGCGCGCATCGCCGAGAGCGCCTCGGCTGCGCTGAGGTGGGCCTCGGCGAGGCTGCCGACGGTGGGCCCGGCGACGATCGGCCCGTCCCCGAACGCCGTCGCCAGGGTGTCCAGCAGCGATCCGTCGCGGGCCTGGTCGTCGTCCGCGCCGCCGGCGACGACGACGAGCCGGGTGCCCTGCACGCCGAGCAGCACCGGACAGCGGCCCGCGCGGCGCGACTGCGCACCTCGAACACGACCGTCGGCGGGTCGTCGGACGGGGAGGTGCCGACGAGGACCGTCGCGCTGGCGGCCGGGTCCCAGCCGAGCGCGGCGGCGCGGGACAGCACGGATTCCTCGGCGTCGCCGCGGACGATGCCGTCGACGACGAGCGCCTCCAGGCGGGCGTCCCACGCGCCGCGGGCCTCGGCGGCCGCCGCGTACGAGCTGGCGGCCGCGAAGGCCACCTCCCGGCCGTAGCGCAGGATGCCTTCGACGAGCGCGGCGCGTTCGTCGTCGTCGGCCGCGAACGCGGGCAGCTGCTGTTCGAACACCTCGATGGCGAGTCGGACGAGGCTGACGGTCTGTCGGAGGCTGATCCACCGGGACAGGTCACGCGGCGCGCCGCGGAACGCCTCGGTGGTGAGTTCGAGCGCGTGCTCCGGGTTCCGCAGCCACCGGACGAAACCCGCGGCCCCGGTCTGGGCGATGAGCAGCACGCTGGCCCGCTGGTCGGCGGGCATCCGGCCGAACCACGAGAGCTCGTCCTCCATCGCGGCCACGCTCGCGGTCGCGAGGCGTCCGGAGGCACGCTCGAGGTCACGCAGCGTCTTCGCGGAGACGGATGTGGTGGATCTGGTCATTTGTCGGCGATCCTACGTCGCCCGCCCTGTGACCGGGGCCGGAAACCGCCCGCGACCCGACGGGGACGTGGTGCGGGGGCGGGTCCGCACACGAAAGCGCCCGGCGCTGCGAGTGATCGCTGCGCCGGGCGTTTTCGTTCTCCCCGGTCCCCACCGGTGATTCCACTATGGACCCCGTAGATCATGTCTGACCAGGGGTTTCACCCGTTCGTGGACAATGCTCACGCGAACGGAAAACAACCCCCGTCCGCCGTGCACGCTGCGTGTCCGGCGGACGGGATGCGGGTCAGGCGACGCCCGAGTCGGACGTCTGCGGACCGGCGGCCCCGACGTCGTCGATCCGGTACTGCTGCGCCGCACGGGCGACGGTCTCCTGGTCGACCTTGCCCTGCCTGGCCAGCGCCGTGAGGACACCCACCGTGATCGACTCGGCGTCGACCAGGAAGTGCCGCCGCGCCGCGGGACGCGTGTCGGAGAACCCGAAACCGTCGGTGCCGAGCGTGAGCATGTCGCCGGGAACCCACGGGCGGACGAGGTCCGGAACGGCGCGCATCCAGTCCGACACGGCCACGAACGGACCGTCGGCCCCCTGCAGCGCCTGCGTCACGTACGGCACGCGCGGCTCGTCGGCCGGGTACAGGAAGTTGTCCCGGTCGACCTCGACGGCCTCGCGGCGCAGCTCCGTCCACGACGTCGCCGACCACACGGCCGCGCGCACGCCCCACTCGTCGAGCAGCATCTGCTGGGCCCGCAGCGAGTCCGGCATGGTCACGCCGGACACCAGGATCTGCGCCTCCGGACCGTCGCCCGCGGGCGCTTCGGCGTAGCGGTACAGACCCTTCAGCAGGCCGTCGACGTCGAGGTTCTCCGGCTCGGCCGGCTGCTGGTACGGCTCGTTGTAGACCGTCATGTAGTAGAAGACGTTCTCGCCGTTGCCGTCCGGCCCGGTCTCGCCGTACATGCGTCGCAGGCCGTCCCGGACGATGTGGGCGATCTCGAACGACCACGCCGGGTCGTAGGTCACGGCCGACGGGTTCGTGGCCGCGAGCAGGATCGAGTGCCCGTCCGCGTGCTGCAGGCCCTCACCGGTGAGCGTCGTGCGCCCGGCGGTGGCGCCGAGCACGAAGCCGCGGGCCATCTGGTCGGCCGCGGCGTAGAGCCCGTCGCCGGTGCGCTGGAACCCGAACATCGAGTAGAAGATGTAGATCGGGATCATCGGCTCGCCGTGCGTGGCGTACGACGTGCCGACGGCGGTGAACGACGCCGTCGAACCGGCCTCGTTGATGCCCTCGTGCAGCAGCTGGCCCTGTTCGGACTCCTTGTAGGCCAGCATCAGCTGCGCGTCGACCGACGTGTAGGTCTGCCCGTGCGGGTTGTAGATCTTGTTCGTCGGGAACATCGAGTCGAGCCCGAAGGTGCGCGCCTCGTCGGGGATGATCGGCACGATCCGCTGGCCGAGCTCGGCGTCCTTGGCCAGCTCGCGCACGAGCCGCACGAACGCCATCGTCGTGGCGACCTCCTGCTTGCCCGAGCCCTTGCGGATCGTGTCGTAGACCTTGTCGCCGGGCAGCACGAGCGGCTTGGCGCGCGTCGGGCGGCGTTCGGGCACGTATCCGCCGAGCGTCTTGCGGCGCCCCTGCATGTACTCGATCTCGGGGGAGTTCTCGCCCGGGTGGTAGTACGGGGGGAGCGTCGGGTCGCGCTCGAGTTCCTCGTCGCTGATCGGGATGCGCTGGGAGTCGCGGAACAGCTTGAGGTCCTCGAGGGTCAGCTTCTTCATCTGGTGCGTGGCGTTGCGACCCTCGAACGCCGGGCCCAGGCCGTAACCCTTGATCGTGTGCGCCAGGATCACGGTCGGCTGACCGTGGTGCTCCATCGCAGCCTTGTAGGCCGCGTACACCTTGCGGTAGTCGTGCCCGCCCCGCTTGAGGTTCCAGATGTCGGTGTCGGACAGGTCCTTGACCAGTTCCTTCGTGCGCGGGTCACGTCCGAAGAAGTGCTCGCGGACGTAGGCGCCGTCGTTGGCCTTGTACGTCTGGAAGTCCCCGTCCGGGGTGACGTTCATGAGGTTGACCAGGGCGCCGTCGCGGTCGCCGTGCAGGAGGCTGTCCCACTCCCGGCCCCAGACAACCTTGACGACGTTCCAGCCTGCGCCGCGGAAGTAGGCCTCGAGCTCCTGGATGATCTTGCCGTTGCCGCGGACCGGTCCGTCGAGGCGCTGCAGGTTGCAGTTGATGACGAACGTGAGGTTGTCGAGTCCCTCGCCCGCCGCGACGTGGATGAGCCCACGCGATTCCGGCTCGTCCATCTCGCCGTCGCCGAGGAAGGCCCACACGTGCTGGTCGCTGGTGTCCTTGATGCCGCGGGCCTGCAGGTAGCGGTTGAACCGCGCCTGGTAGACGGCGTTCATCGGGCCCAGGCCCATCGACACCGTCGGGTACTCCCAGAACTCGGGCATCAGCCGCGGGTGCGGGTACGACGGCAGGCCGCCGCCCTCACCGGCGTGCGAGTACTCCTGGCGGAAGCCGTCCATCTGGTCGGCCGACAGACGGCCTTCGAGGAACGCGCGGGCGTAGATGCCGGGGGAGGCGTGACCCTGGATGAAGACGTGGTCGCCGCCGCCGGAGTGGTCCTTGCCGCGGAAGAAGTGGTTGAAGCCCACCTCGTACAACGCCGACGCCGAGGCGTAGGTGGAGATGTGCCCGCCGACGCCGACGCCGGGGCGCTGCGCACGGTGCACCATGACCGCGGCGTTCCACCGGATGTAGGCGCGGTAGCGGCGTTCGATCTCCTCGTCGCCGGGGAACCACGGTTCGTTCTCCGTGGGGATCGAGTTGACGTAGTCGGTCGTCGTCAGCGGCGCGACGCCGACGTTGCGCTCACGTGCGCGCTCCAGGACCCGCAGCAGCAGGTACCGGGCGCGCTGCTGGCCGCCGGTGGCGAGTGCTGCGTCGAAGGAGTCGAGCCATTCGGCCGTCTCCTCCGGGTCGATGTCGGGCAGGTGGGCCGCCAGGCCGTTGCGGATCACGTGTACGCGAGCCGGGGCTCCCTGGCCGGTGCTGTCGCTGCCGGCCTTGTCGTTCTGCGGGGCCAAGGGATCTCCTCGCCGAGTCGTCGCTGTCTGTCGGAAGGGCTGGTCTGTCGCTCTGGTCTGTTCGGCTGGTGTGTCAGCCGGTTGCTGCGGTCGTGCCGCCGCACCCGGCCTTTCCGCGCGGTTGTGGCGCGGCCGCCTGCCGAGTGGGTGGTGACCTTCTCGTGAGCCCATCGTCGTCGCATCGACGGTGCGGTGTCATCGCTACTCGGCGGTAACGTGCCATCGGTGTCGTGCGCGGCGAACGGCCCAGGTCAGCCCGGGGTTCCGGGTGCCTGCTCCCACCCTAGACCCGATCGTCGCGGATGCGACGTTCGATCCGGTTCTATACCTGTCTAACGCGCGCGCGTGCGCGCGCGACGCGGCTGTGACCGGGGCATTCGCTGTGCGATGCTGGGCACAAGCGAACGGGTGTTCCGGTGTGGACGGTTGCGTACGGGCCGTCATCAGTGTTCGCTGAACGCATCCGTGTAAGCAGTGCGAGTACCGAACACGGCTCGCACACCGTTGTTCGTTGGAGGAGTGAAGTCGTGGTCGCCGCGGGAGACGCTGATCAGCACGGCGTCGCCGAGAGGCTTGGCATCAAGCCGGACATGGTGGTCCAGGAGATCGGCTGGGACGAGGACGTCGACGACGACCTGCGCGCGGCCATCGAGTCGCATACCGGCACGGAGCTGCTCGACGAGGACGCGGACGAGGTGATCGACGTGGTTCTGCTGTGGTGGCGGGACGGCGACGGGGACCTCGGGGACGCGCTCGTCGACGCGCGAAGTCCGCTCGACGAGGAAGGCGTCGTGTGGGTGCTCACCCCGAAGACCGGGCAGCCTGGACACGTCGAACCGAGCGAGATCGCCGAGGCCGTGCCGACCGTCGGACTGTCGCAGACCTCCAACCTGTCGGTGGGTGACGACTGGACGGCCACCCGGCTGGTTCCGCGGTCGACGTCGCGTCGCTGAGATCACCGCCGGGCCGACCGCCGGTCGCGTGCGTGCGCGCTAGGGTGGACGGGCACACGCGGTTCCGCCGGTGTTCGGCGGGCCGGAAAGAGCACGCGAGAGGGAGCTCTGTATGGCGGTCGAGGTCGGTTCCGAAGCCCCGGACTTCACGCTGAATGACTACAACAAGCAGGAAGTCACCCTGTCGTCGTACCGCGGGGACAAGCCGGTGCTGCTCGTGTTCTACCCGTTCGCGTTCAGCGGCATCTGCCAGGGCGAGCTCTGCCAGCTGCGCGACGAGTTCGCAGACTACGAGGGCGAGGGCGTCCAGATCCTCGGCGTCTCGGTGGACACGCCGTTCTCGCTGAAGGCGTGGGCCGAGCAGCAGGGTTACCAGTTCCCGCTGCTGTCGGACTTCTGGCCGCACGGCGAGGTCGCGAAGAAGTACGGCGTCTTCAACGACCAGGCGGGCCTGGCCGTGCGCGGCACCTTCCTGATCGACAAGGAAGGCGTCGTCAAGTACGCCGAGGTCAACCAGCCCGGCGAGGCGCGCGACCAGGAAGCCTGGAAGAAGGCTGTCGCACAGCTCGGCTGAGGCCGAGGCACCACCCGGACCCGCCACCGACGCGTGGCGAGTCCGGTCCAGGGCGCATAGCTCAGCGGAAGAGCACTTGCCTTACAAGCAAGGGGTCGCTGGTTCGAACCCAGCTGCGCCCACCCCTATTCACGCAGTTCAGAGGATGTTTTCTCCGAGCCCTGGATGGCCTGTGCCAGATCCGTGCCAGATAGCAAGCGCGCGACACGCCGTAAGTGCGCACGTTGGGGTGAGGTTCCCGAACAACGTGTAACCTCTGTGCCACAACGGAACACCGAGCACGCTAGCCCCCAGGGTTATCCGCCCAGCCGACACGGCAGGGCGCCGACACGGCTTACGGATAGATGCGAGGGCGAACGGGAACCCGCCGTCGGACGCGCAACAGGCTTGCGTAGGACGACTAGCGGAAGGCGACACGCCGAACCGAGCAGAGCTGGCCAGACAGGACGGTCATCTCTCCTTGGCTCGGCGTTCGTGGTCTTCCGAAGGAGTTCCTGCGATGGCCACTCGCGTCGCTATCCCGAACCGTCAAGATCGCCGGAGTGCTACCTACAGCCCCAAGCGCTACGCATCACTCCAGGCAGGGTCTGACTATCTCGACGTCACCGTCAAGTCCCTGCGGAACTGGATCGCACAGGGCCGGATCACCGGATACCGCGTCGGTCGGCATATCAAGGTCGACCTGAACGAGCTCGACGCGTTCGCGGAGCCAATCCCCACGGCCGGTGATGCCGCGTGAGGCAGGCTATGAAGCGCCCCGGCGTCGTGGACGTCGACGCCGGGGCGGGAAAGAGCGACCAGCATGGCAACCGGATCGCCGACAGCGTAGCGCGTCCTGCTGACATCGCGATGTACCGCCGGCGCCGCGCCCTACGACGTAGCTGCCGACGAGCCGAGCAACACCTACGCGCCGCCGGACTGTGGGGCGTCCTGTCCGCACGAGTACTCGACGACCTCGAGGCGGACGCGTCATGAGCGACGTGGTGACCCTCGACAGGGCCGAGTACACGCAGCTCGTCGCCGACGCGGAAGCGTGGCGCGCGGTGACCCGCTCGCCGCACGTGATGGACCTGCTCGGCGAGTGGCGCGAATGGCGCCTCCGCCGCGACATGTCCGCCTCGACCGCGTGCATGGCCTCGCTCGAGAACTGGCGCGCGGTCGCATCCGCGCCCACCTATGCCGAGCTCGAACGCCGCCGACGCGGCCGTCCACGGCCGTCGCTGCGGTGCGACCACAAGCTGTGCACCGCAGACGGCAACCCCCATCGTTCCCCGCAAACTGGAGCGCAGATCGTGCTGTGTGCCGAGCACTCCCACCTCGCCGTGCCCGAGTCCGTCCCGGCCGGCCTGGCGGTGGTCGCGTGAGCATTACTGACGTGCGGACACCGCCGCCCGAGATCGCCGTCGACGAGCACGACGTCGACGAGGCCCCGGTCGACCGGGTCGTGCCGTTCCCGACGCTGACGTCGGAGGCGTTGCACGGCACGGCCGGGCAGATCGTGGAGTCGGTCGTGCCGCACTCCGAAGCGCACCCCGCGGCCGTGCTGGCCACGCTGCTCGCCCGGTTCGGGGCCGTCGTGGGCCGGGAGCCGCACGTACGGGCCGACAACCGTACCCACCCGGCGCGGGTGTGCCCGCTGATCGTGGGCAAGACCAGCACCGGCGCGAAGGGCACGTCGGCCGGCGTTGTCGATGCCCTGTTCGACGCCGCCAAGTTCGCCGACCCTGGCGGCGTGCCGAAGGTCGGCGGCCTGTCATCCGGGGAAGGCCTAATCGACCTGGTACGCGACGGCACCGGCGACGGACCCGACGGCGACGAGGGCGTCGCCGACAAGCGGGTATACATCGAAGAACCGGAGTTCGCCGGCACGTTGTCAGTTATGGAACGGAACGGGTCGATCCTGCCCCGCGTGCTGCGCGAGGCATGGGACGGCGGAGTGCTGCGCACCCTGACCCGAAGCTCGCCGCTGGCCGCGACCGGCGCACATATCGTCATCGTCGGGCACGCCACCCCGGGCGAGCTGAAATCGCGTCTCACTGAGGCCCAACTCGCCGGCGGCACCATGAACCGGTTCCTACCGATCGCCTCCCGCCGCACGAAGCTGTGCCCCGACGGCGGAAACATCCCCGAGCCGGTCGTCGGCGAGGTCGCCGACATCCTGGCCGACCGGGCGGCCCTCGGCCGGAAGATTGGCGAGGTCAAGCGGACCGCGGCCGCCGATGAGCTGTGGCGCGACCAGTACGGGCACGTCCGCCGCGAACGGCCCGACGGTGCGGTCGCGAAGTTCCTGTCGCGCGCGGTGCCGCAGGTTCTGCGACTCTCGCTCGCCTACGCCCTCCTCGACGGGCACCACGAGGTCGACGAGCAGCACCTGCGCGCCGCGCTCGCACTCTGGGACTACGCCAGCGCCTCGGCCGAGTGGCTATTCGGCACCGAACCCGACAACAGAGTGCAGGACGGGCTCGTCGAGTTCATCGCCGCCGCCGGCGCCGCCGGCCGATCCAAGACCGACATTGCAAACGGGCACTTCGGCAAGAACCGGAAGGGGCACGAGATCGACGCCGTACTACGGCCCCTCCTCGCCGACGGCCGCGTGCGCCAAGAGGAGCGGAAACCACAGCGCGGCCGACCGTCCACCCGCTACTACTCCACAACGGACCCACGGAATTAACGGACTTACGGACAAACGCCATGACCAGCGAAAACGCCACGGACTTAATCCGAAGGTCCGTACACCCACGGAGAAAACAACCCAGCAAAACACCAGGTCACAGGCTTAATCCGTAAATCCGTTAAATCCGTAGAACCCCAACGAGAGGACCGAACCGACATGGTGATGCACCACCCCGAGCACGGGCCGTTACTCGACGCCGACGATATGGCCGCCCTACTCGGCGTCCCCGCCAAGTGGATCCGCGAACACACTCGAACGAGCGGGCCCAGCGTCCAGCTCCCGCGGGAATGGGTCGAACGTGGACAGTCACGCGCCGACATCTACCGCCAGGCCACCGGCCGCGACGACATGGCCGGCGCGCTCGAGTTCTGGCGTAGGCAGTCGGACAAGCGCGACACCGCGGAGACGTGAACCCCGTGGACCTTGTTACCGCCATCAACCTGGCCGCGCTCGCTCTCGTGGCCGTGAACGTCGGGCTCGCCGTCAGCGGCGTCCGGCGGCACTACGCCGACCGCGCCAACAGCTCCCGCCGTAGATCATCCGCAACTACTCCACAGACGGGAGGACCGAACCGTGCTTGAAGCCTCACCCGAAGCCGCGCACCGCGCCGCCGGCCTACTCGCCGCAGTGCGCGACGACGACCCCGAACAGTGGCAGGCGATTCTCACGAGCGACGTCGACGGCCACGGACGGCCGTCCGCGTACGCGACGCTCTGCGCCATGACGGCGCTCGCCTACGCCGCCACGACATCCGTCGCCGACCTCCTCGACCTCGAACACGAGGAGGTCGTGCGGCGGCATGCGAACCACCTCGCCCGCGCAGCCATGGACGACAACGAAACCGGAGGAGACGGATCATGAGCACCACCGGCGAGAACACCGCCGCCGAGACGGTCGACGCGGCCACGAACGCCGACGCTGGGGCCGAGGACACCGACGGGGCACCGTCGGGCGCACAGAGCGGCGCTGACACCCCCAATCGTGAGGCTGCGAAGTATAGGAAACAACTGCGCGAGGTTGAGGCCGAGCGCGACCGGCTCGCCGGCAAGCTCGAGCAGATGCACCGCGCGGAGATCCGCCGAGCGGCCGAGGGCGCCCGGATGCACGATCCCGACGACTTCACCGTCGACGACGTCGCCGAGCTGCTCAACGACGACGGCGACGTCGACGGCGACAAGGTCGCGCAGCGCCTCGATGCGCTGCGGGAGTCCAAGCAGCACCTGTTCCAGCCGCCTCCGTCCCCGAAGGACTTTGGGGGCGGCGAGCGCGGCGCGGACATCACCGGAGGCGACGGCAACACCACATGGGACAAGGCGTTGAAACCACCGGAAGGGTTCAGAGTGACGCCGTGACCAGGTAGAATGAACGTAGCGCCGGGTTGAGGCCAGCGGCCCGCCCGGCGCTACGAACGCTCCAGGGGAGCCACCCGTCCGGCCAGGGGCCGGCGGGAACACCTGCCTTCACCCCTGGAGTCATCTTGTTCCGTTCTGACGCCAACCCTGCGTTCCTGCCCGAAGAGATCGGGAACCTCGTCGTTCAGCCGGTCGAACGCGAATCGGTCGCCGCCCAAGCCGGCACCGTCGTACCGACCGCCTCGTCCACCTTCCGCGTCCCCGTCGTCGCAGCCGACCCGACCGCCTCATGGACGGCCGAAGGCGCCGAAATCGACGTCTCCTCGGCCACGCTCGACGAAGTCGTGGTCACCCCGCCCAAGGTCGCCGGTCTGACCATCATCTCCGCCGAACTGGCAGACGATTCCGACCCGGCCGCCTCACAGATCGTCGGCGACGGCCTCGCACGCGACATCGCTCGCCAGGTCGACGCGGCGTTCTTCGGCAGCAGCGACGACGACGAGCAGCCGTCCGGACTCGAGGATCTGGCCGGCGTGAACACCGTCGACGCCGGTGGTGAGTGGGCCAACATCGACCCGTTCACGTTGGCGATCTTCTCCGCCGAGAACGTCGGCGCCACCCTCACCTCATGGGTGGCCTCGCCCGACGACGCCGTCCAGCTCGCCCAGCTCAAGGAAGAGGAGGGCAGCAACAAGCCGTTGCTGCAGCCGGATCCGACGATGCCCACGCGGCGCATGATCGGCGGCGTGCCGATGCTCGTCTCACCGGCCGTGACCCCGGGCGTCGTGTGGGGAATCCCCGCTGACCGGGCGCTCGTCGTCCGCCGCACCGACACCACGCTCGATGTCGACCGGAGCGCCTACTTCTCCAGCCACAGAGTTGGCATCAGGGCGACCATGCGCGTCGGGTTCGCGTTCCCCCACCCCGCCGCAATCCAGCGGGTGGCACTCGACATGAACAGCTAACCCCACCGCACACGGCCCCGCCGTCCACACCGGACAGCGGGGCCGTGTCGTTCCCACAGGCGCCCACACTGTCGACCCCCTCATGCAGCCGGCCCCCTCAAAGTCCCACCCCACAAACAAGGACCGGGGTAGCGTCCGCCCCCTTCCCCCTCGGCCCCGCCCTCCCCGGCGGATGACTACTACTCACCTCGCCGAGCACCCGGGCAGCACCACACTCGGACACTGGCCGACGAGCCGCACCCGCCGGGGACACGCAGCCACCAGCGGACAACAACGACACGAGCGACGACAGCGCCCGCACAACGTCAGGGCAGGGTGTATCGGCAGCTCAAACGCGAACGACAACGAACAACGAAAACAACAACGACGACGAGAACCGCGACACTCGTGGCCTCGCCGCTGCAGAGGTCGGCAGACCAGGGGGACCACCCCCACCCCGCCCAGCGAGCCTTGGGAAGGTGCTGTGGCTAGCAACGGCGGCGGGTCTGGGGTTTTCAGACTCGAACACGGCAGGAGTGGCAATGTCAGGACTGGTCCCGGTTTTCATCGGCGGAATCCGCACGATGGGTTGGCGCTCGAGGCGCGGCACGTGCGCCGCATGTGGCGACCCGCTTCCGGTGCAGCGTCATCAGGGCGGCCGCGCAGGTGGTGCTCGGAATCCTGTCGCGTCTGGGCGGCTCGGCATCCGGGGCAACAGCGTCCGCCCGCCCGGCCGGCTCACACGGAACGTTCATGACGCACCGGTCGCTGACCGGTGCGTCCTACTCGTCGACGCCGAGCCACTCGTGCCAGCAGGCCGAGCAGTCGAACAGGGCCGGCTGCTCGCGGCGACGTCGCCGGGGCACGTCGACCAGCCAGCCGCACAGCATCTCGGCCGCAGTCCCGACGGCCGGCTCGTCGACGGTGCCGCCGATGTGGCGCACGCCGCCGGACACCGGGCGCCATCCGGGCACGGTGTCGAGATCGGGCGTGTCGGGGTCGGCCTCGATCGGCCATCCGTCGGGGCCGACGGTGACCAGGCCGTCGGCGTATTGCGTCCACATGCCCAGAGCATCGGACGGCCGCGACCAGCGGCAATAGGGGTTGCGCTATGCGCATAGGTAGGCGCATAGCCGGGTCGCTACTGAGCGTCGCGGGCCGCGTCCCACGCCTGCCGATACTCGACCGTCCACTCGGCGCCCTGCTGATCGTCTGGCAGGCCGCCGAAGCCGGCCGCGAAGTGGTCCGCGGCGGTCGCGTGGTCGGCGAGGGCAAGGTGCGTCAACCCGAAGTTCAGCCGGTGGAACGTGGGCGTGAGCCAATACGCGGTGCGGGGCGGCTGCTCGCGTGCGGCCTCGTCGAGCAGCGCCCGGCGGTGTCCATGAGGCGCAGCGCCTCGTCACGCTCGCCGAGCTGGGCGTGGCCGTGCGCGGCCTGAGCCGCCGCGCCGACCCGCTGGGCGATATGCGCGCCGGGGGTGTGGTGCTCGGCCAGGAACCAGCGCACCACCCCGCGCGGGTTGCCGCGCTGCCGAGCGACGTAGCCGCGGAAGTTCGCCGCCTGCGCCGCCAGCACGCCGCTGCCGGCCTCGTCGGCGAGTTCCTCGGCCTGCCCGAGCAGCACGACGGCGCGTTCGTCGGCGCGTGTCTCGGCGTGCAGCCACCCGGCGAACTGCACATACTCGGCCGCGACCTCGGCCAGCGCTTCCCGATGCGGGCCGCGCGCCGACGGCAGCAGCGCGCGCACGGTCTCCATCTGCGACATGGACGCCGGGAGGATGATCTCCGGCCCGAGCGTGTCGTCGAGCCGGCGTTGCGCGGCCAGCAGGTCCGCAAGTGCCGACACGGTGCCACCGTCGATGCGGGAGGGGTTTTCGAGGTGCCGGGCGATCCGGTCGCGGTCGTCGTCGGTGAGGACCAGCTCGGACGCGCTCGGGTGCGCTAGCGCGCGCAACGTCCCGTCGCCGCCTACGAGCTCGTCGAGGCGGGCGGCTACCTGCGCATCGTCGATCGCCTGCGACCCGGACTCGTAACGCGACAGGCTCGATTGCGAGATCGGCACCAGGCGCGCCAACTGGGACTGTGACAGGCCGGCGGCGGCGCGGAGCCGGCGCAGGCGCTGCCCGAACGTCTCGGACATCGCTCTACCTCCTTCGCGGAGTCGATGCCCTTCGCGGACGCCCCCGGTGGCCAAACCGGGGGCTTCACCTCCGCGAAGAGGACGCGGCCAGGGTATCGCGATCACGGGCCGGGCGGGACCGTCCAGGCCGATCACCGGAGCAGGCTCGGACTCATCCTCATCGTCAGGTGATCCATCTGGACCACCTGACGTGTCACGCAGGCCGGGCTGACGTGGCATCACCCTCGACGCCAGACTGTGCGACCGCGTCCAACAGGGCACGGCCCAGCGCTGCGGCCTCGGCGAGCGTGAGCTGCAGCTGCGGCAGGTCCGCGCGGGTGATGTCCGGCTCGACTTGAACGCGCGGCTCTACCTCCCGCACATGCTGGGCCGTGCTCACCTGAAGCACCGGCTGCTCGACAACGGTGCCGTCATCGAAGCGCCACACGTTCGCGTCGGGCAGCATCAACGGCACCTCGGCAGGGAAGTTGTAATGCACGCGGTCGGGGCCCCCGTCGCTGGCCCTGTGCGTGACGCTGCACCACGACGGGCACACCAGACCGTCAGTCCATACGGACGCGGGTTTGTCGCACGCACCAGCGGTGGAAACGTCGCTGTCGGCGGCCAGTTGCCCGAGCTGGTCGAGGGAGTCTTCGACGACGGCGCGGGTGGACTCAAGCCGCTGCCGCAGCTCGGTGTAAGTAGCGTTGTGCATGGGTCGGAACCTCTGTTTCCGATCAAGGCCCTCGGTCGGTCTCCTACCACCGACCGAGGGCCGCCTTGATTACGTGGGTTACGCGGACTGATCTCCCTTCCGCTTCCGCGTGCGAGCGTCCTTGTCCATCGGGACTACTTTCTCGCCGTCGACGAGCTTGGACAGCAGTCCCGCGATTTCCTTGTCTCGGCCCTTGGCCGCGTGCTGATAGCGCATCGCCGCGCCGGGGGTCGAGTGCCCGAGTCGGGCCATGAGTTCGGCCAGCGTCGCGCCGGTCGACGCGGCCAACACCGCGCCGGTGTGGCGCAGGTCGTGAAAGCGCAGATCCTCCCGGCTGGCTGCCTTACGGGCGCGAGACCACACCTTGTAGAGCGCTGAACCCTGCATGTGTTTGGCGGGGTCGCCAGCTGACGGAAAGAGGAGATCGCTGCGGCCGGCGACGTTGTCACGCAGGTGATCCTTGACCATCGGCAGTAGGTGCGGCGGGATGTTCACCGGCCGCTTGCCCGCATCGGACTTCGGGTCCTTGACCTTCATGCCCGTTTTCGTCGAGACGACGCCGCGTCGGACGTACAGCACGCCGTTGGTGACATCGACGTCCGACCGTCGCAGCTCCGACAGTTCGCCGAAGCGCAGGGCACACCATGCCGCGAGCATGACCATCACCTTGTATCGGGCGGGAATCGCCGTGACGATCGTTTCTAGCTCAGCCAGCGACGCCGGCCGAATGTGTTTCACGCGCTTGGCCTGCCCAGCTCCACGTACGCGGCACGGGTTGGCGTCCACGACCTCTTCACTGATCGCCGTGTTGAAGATCGTCCGCAGTAAGCCGTAGGTGTGGGCGCGAGTGGTCGGCCGGTCTGGGTCCCGGAGTAGTTTCGTGTGCCACTCGCGGACCGCGGCGGGCTTGATCGAGGTTACGGGGGAGTCCCCGAAGGTGGGGAGAATGTAGTCGGTGAGCAGTTGCTCGTAGTGCTCGCGCGTGGTGTCGGCGAGGTCGCGATCCTCTAGCCAGGCTGTCGCGTACTGGCGCAGTGTCAGCGGGTTCTGTTCCGTCTCCTTCGGCGGTAGCCACGCGCCCCGCAGGATCTCCGACCGCCGCAGCGAGAGCCATGCATCCGCGTCGCCGTAGGTGTCGAACGTCAGCGGACGTCCCTCCGGCGTGCGCGCGTTGTAGGTACGTCCGTCCGGACCCTGGTAGCGGGCTTGGAACCGTCCTGATGGCAGCTCGCGGACGCTGCCGAAGTACCGCTTAGGTCGTTTGCGTGCCATCCCCGCTGCTCCGTCTCGTGCCAGTAACGTGCCAGATTGACAGTACTCTGAAGGGTACTTCGTTCCACGTTGTTCCGGCGTTACTGTTTCGAGAAATAGCAGGTCAGAACGGCATTCCTGCTGGTCTACTCAGATGCGCTCAACGTATGGCGTATCTGGTTCGAACCCAGCTGCGCCCACCCTTTTGACTTGAACTGCGGAAACGCGGGTCCGTGCACGGCGCGGCGCGGGTTTGAACGCACCGCTCATGATCCCGTGGCAGTTCAGGTAGGCGGCGGTCGGCGCGAGGCCGAGCGGCGAGCAGGGCGAGGGACGGCCGGTGAACGTACGCGCGACCAGGAGTGGCGTTCGTCGTCCGTGGCACCTGTGGCTCGTGGCCATCGCGGTGTTCGCGCTGTACGTCGGCGGTGCTCGTGACTATCTGCTCATCCTGGCCCAGTCCTCCGACTACATCCGGGGACAGTTCGGCCCGGACGGCCTCACGTATTTCGCCGACTATCCGTTCGTGCTGCGGATCGTCTGGACGATCAACATCCTCGGCGGGCTGATCGCCCCGGTGCTCCTCGTGCTGCGCCATCGTTGGGCACTTGCCGCAGCGCTGGTCGCGACGGCGGCACAGGTGGTGCTCCTCGTGACGACGTTCGCCTTCCTCGACCGGTGGGCGATGCTCGGTTCGGCGACGTCCTGGTTCGACATCGGCGTCGGAGTCGCGACGGCGCTGTTCGCTGCGTACTGCTGGGCGGTCCGGCGCCGCGGATGCCCGCGATGAGCAGGCGGTCGTCGGCGTAGAGGTCGAACAGCACGCCTGCGCGGTCGGGCCGGTCGATGCCACGATCCGGTCAGCACCGCCCGTCGGGTGTTGATCACGCCGGCGATGATGTCGTCGACGGCGTCGGCTGGCGATGCCGAAGGCGTGGCCACGGGCGTCATGCCGAGTCGATTACATCCGCTCGGGGGCCGTGATGCCGAGAAGTCCGAGGCCTTGTTCCAGCGTGCGTGCGGTCAGTTGGCACAGTGCGAGCCGGTTTTCCCTCAGCTCGTCGCTGTCGGCCTTGAGCACGGGGCAGGCTTCGTAGAACTCGGAGAACGCGCGGGCAAGTGTGTAGAGGTAGCCCGCGAGGCGGTGCGGTTCGAGCGATTCGGCGACCGCGTCGAGCGTGGCATCCAATTCGTCGAGCAGGAGCGACAACGCGCGTTCCTGCGGTTCGAGTGACAGGGACGGCTGGAAGCGGGCTTCGCCATTGCCGGCCTCGGCGGCCTTGCGCTGGATCGACTTGATCCGGGTGTGCATGTATTGCAGGTAGACGCCGGTTGCGCCGGTGAAGGAGACCATGCGGTCGACATCGAACGCGTAGTCCTTGGTGCGCACCGTGGACAGCTCGGCGTACTTGACCGCGCCGACACTTGCGGTGTCGGCGATCTCGTGGAGGTCGGCCTTGTCGAGGTCGGGCTCCTTCGCCGTGACGATCTCCTGAGCCCTGCGGAGGGCGTCGTCGAGGAGGTCGGCGAGCTTGACCGTGCCGCCCGAGCGGGTCTTGAACGGCTTGCCGTCGCTGCCCAGCACCGTGCCGAACTGGACGTGCACCACGTCCTGGTCGGTCAGCCAGCCGGCCCTGCGGGCGACGCGGAAGATCATGTCGAAGTGCTGCGCCTGTCGGGCGTCCACCACGTACAGCGCACGGGTGCCTTGAGCTCCTGCAGCCGGTAGCGAATCGTCGCCAGGTCGGTCGCGCCGTAGCCGTAGCCGCCGTCGCGCTTGCGGACGAGCAGCGGCACCCGGTCGCCGCTGGGGCCGAGGATGTCGTCGAAGAAGACGACCAGCGCTCCTTGGCTCTCCTCGACGATGCCCTTGCGCTGGAGCTCGTCGACGACGTCGTCGAGCAGCGGGTTGTAGCGGGACTCGCCGGCCAGGTCGTCGTGGTTGAGCAGAACCCCGAGTCGGTCGTAGATCCGCTGGAACGCGATCTCCGATTCCTTGACGATCTCGCGCCACGCTTCGACCGTCTCGTCGTCGCCGGCCTGCAGCGCCACGACACGGTGCTGCGCGCGCTCCTTGAACGCCTCGTCCGCGCCGAACTCGGCGCGGGCCGCGCGGTAGAGCGCATCCAATGCCGACGTCGCGTCCTCACGCTCGTCCTGGTCGACCTCGGTGTTGCGCCACGTCGCCTCGGGGTGCTCGAAGATGTACTGGATCAGCATCCCGAACTGCGTGCCCCAGTCGCCGACATGGTTCTGGCGGATGACCTCGCGCCGAGGAAGCCCAGCACGCGGACGAGCGCGTCCCCGACGAGCGTCGACCGAAGGTGCCCGACGTGCATCTCCTTGGCGATGTTGGGCGCCGAGTAGTCGACCGTCACGACCTGACCGGCTTGACTCTGGGGCACCCGTAGACGCTCATGGCTTGAGCGCCGCCCGAGCTGTTCCACGATCGCCGAATCGGTCACGTTGATGTTCAGGAACCCGGGGCCCGACAGCTCGACCTCGGTGATCCAGGGCACGCTCTCGAGATGAGGACGGAGGCTCTCGGCGAGGTCGCGCGAGTTCTGGCCCGCCTTCTTTGCGAGGGACAGCGCGACGTTGGACTGAAAATCAGCGTGGTCGGATCGGCGCACCAACGGGTCCTGACCGGCGAGTTCGGCAGGCAACTCGGCGGCCATCGCCGCGGACACCGCCTGCTCCACCTCGGACACCAATGAGCGCACCTGCTCCACCACGTCCCAACCCTTCACGTCAACTCGAAGAGGACACCGGTCCTGCTCAGTGTGCCGGGCCGCCCAGGGATTCGGCCCGTGGTTTTCAGTCGACGCCGAGCCGCTTGCTACCCAGTCAGTCGAACCCCAGCCAGACGTGCCAGCAGGCGTGGCAGTCGAACACCGCCGGCTGTTCGCGTCGACGTCGGCGGGGTGCCGTCAGCGGCCGTCCGCACAGCGCCTCGATCGTCGTGTCGGCCGGCGGTTGGTCGGCCGTGCCGCCGATGTGTCGCACGCCGGAGACGACCGGCCGCCACCCCGGCACCGTGTCGAGGTCCGGCGCATCCGGGTCGGCCTCGATCGGCCATCCGTCCGGGCCGATCGTGACAAGGGTGCCGTCGTAACGGCAGTGCTTGGCCATGGCGTTCACGGACCCGATGCTTCGCCACGACACCTCACGTTGCAATAGAATCTGTAGAATCGTGTTGCAAGTTCACCCGTAAAGCGCCCAGCTGTGACACTGTGTGGTTCGCGGCGTGGGGTCGTGTGGCCCGTATGGGCGATGGTCAGGAGTTGTGATTCCATGGATTCTGTGGATTCCACAAGGATGCGGAGGGTATCCCATGAAGCTGACGCACCTCGGCACGACATCGAAGAACGGCGGATGTCCGGAGCTGTACGCCACCGACCGCGGTACCTACATCGTGCAAGGCGCACGGGTGACCGACCCGGAGGCACTGGCGACACTGCGGGAGCGTGGCCTGCCGGAGCACGAGACCGCCGTCGAGATTCCGCAGGCTCTGCTGCGGTTCGCGCCGGAGAGCGCATGACGGTGCGCCGTCACGGCCCCGACGAGCTGGGCGCGGTGTTGGCGGGCGTGCGCCGCTCGTCGTGACGCTGGGAATGTCAGGGCTACTACGCGGTCGATGTTGCCGAGCTCGACGCGTGGCGCGCCGGACGCATTGTCGAGACCGATGACGACCGTGCCTGGCTGGCCTTCATCGGGCGCCTTCGCGACGCCGGTATCCCGTTCGAACGCGTCCGGATGCTCACCGAGCCGCTCACCGACTACCTGCGGTGGATGCTCGACACCACCCACCGCAATGTCGCCGCAGGGGAAGACATCCGCTGGATCGAGCAGAAGCCGGCACGCCGACTCGGCATGCCCGACTACGACTTCTACATCCTCGACGACGACCGCGTCGCGTTCCTGCGATTCGACGAGGCCACCGACCTGGTCGGCGTCGACGTCGACGACGATGCCGATATCGTGCGCACGCACCAACACTGGCGCGAGCAGGTGTGGCCGTTGGCCACACGGCACGCCGATTACATCGCAGGGATCCGGTGAGTATCGACAAGCGACAACTCGCGCTCGCGGACACACTGCGCAGCATCCGCGAACGCGCCGGTTACCGCACCGGCAAGGACTTCGCCGAACGCATCGGCTGGCAGACCTCGAAGGTCTCCCGCATCGAGAACGGCCGGACACTGCCCAGTGATGCGGACATCGCAGCATGGACCGACGCGGCCGGTGTCGACGACGACGTGCTCACGGCGCTCCGCGACGAGGTTCGCGAACTGCGCCTCGAGCGTGATCGTTGGAAGGCGCGTCTGCGACGCGGCCACGCGGACGTGCAGCGCGACACCGCCGAGACCGAGCGCACCGCGACGACAATCACGATGGTCGAACTCCTCCTCGTCCCCGGTCTCGTCCAGACGCCCGACTACGCCCGGCGCGTGTTCGAGCTCGCCGCCGAGATGCACGGCACCCGACGCGACACCGATGCGGCCGTCCGCGAACGCATCCGCCGTCAGGACGTGCTCTACGACCCGGCGAAGCGGGTCGAACTGCTCATCGGGGAAGCAGCGCTACGTCACCCCGTCGGCAGTCCGGCCACGATGCGCGCCCAGTGCGACCGCATCGCCAACCTCGCCGGCCTCGCTCATGTCCGCCTCGGCATCATCCCGATCGATGCCGAGCTACCCACGATCACCCTGCACGGCTACACGATCCTCGACGATCTCGTGCAGATCGAGATCAACCACACCGACGTCGTGGCAACCACAACCGACGACGTCGACCTCTACCGTCGTATCACCACCGAGCTGTGGTCCGTCGCCGTCGAAGGTGACGATGCGCGGTCGATCCTCTCGCGCGCCGCGGCGTGAACTTCGTCGTAGAACGTGACTCGCGGCAGCCCTTGCACTGCCCGGGTCGGTGCTCAGGCGCAGGCGTCTGTCTGGTGCGCGCCGTAAGTTGCCTGTTCCTCAGTGAACTGTTCTCCAGCGGAGCTGGACAGCTGCTGGATCAGACCCGTGCACGAGAAGGCTGAGTACTCCAAGTAGTTCTGAGCGGATTCAGCTGCTTGCTCGTTCCAGTCCACGTCGAGGGTGTCGACAGCCTGAATCGCGACATCCTTCGGGTACCCCTCACCGGCCGGGCTGGACAATTGCTGGATCAGCCCTTCCTTCGAGAAGGCCGAGAATTCTAGGTAGCTTTCGGCCGACCGGACCGCTTGCTGTACCTGCGGGGGTAGTTGAGGTTCGGCAGGCTGCTCCACAGTCGTCGGTTCCGCTTCGACAAGCTGCTCCGAAGTCTCCGGTTCCGTGGCCGAGGTCTCCTGGACAACTACTTCCTGCTCACTCGTGCCGCTATCGGCCGACACGTTCGGTCCCGAGTCTTCGTCCTCTCCGGTGGCCACTCCGATGACGATGAACAATCCGACAAGACCACCGAGAACCCACGGCCACTTGCGGCGCCGTTTTTGATGTTGCTGCGGTGGCTGATCGATCGACTGTTGTGGGTAGGGGGATTCGTTCGGAGCAGACATCAGTGAGTCCCTTCGCGAGTTGCCACGTACGACGTCGCTCCGTGTGTGGAACTTGTGAGCTGCGGTTATCGGAATACGTACCGGATCGTGTTGCTGCCGTGACCGTAGTACCGGCTTTCTGGCCGGCATTTTCACGCTCTAACGGCAGATGATCGTGTACGGCGCCACGAGCGCGTCGGGGCGCTGGCCGGCGGCATCGTCATCCTTGTGTCGCCGGCGGTTATCGGCTGGCGATGCCGAAGGCGTGGCCGATGGTCGAGGGGTCCTGCGCCAGTCGCAGCAACGCTGCCGCCAGGTCCGGACGGCGGGTGCTGCAGTCGCGGGCGTTGTCCTCGAGGACGAGTTCGAATTCGCCCGGGTGGTCGGCGTCGCTGAGCGGGCCCGGGCGCACGATCGTCCACTCGCACCAGTGCCGAGCCCGGCGGAGCGTGGCCTCCATCGCCGCCAGGTCGGCGAACACGCGCCGGCCAGCCCATCGCACGTAGCCCATGAACACGCGCCGGGGTAGCGGTTCGGCCGTGCTGGACCACAACAACGGTGCCGCCGACGTGACCAGCAACCGCCGGATGTCATTGCGTCGCATCGCCGCCAGCAGGTGCTCGGTGCCGCGCCGACACACGGGCAGCGGCTTGTCGAACGACGTGTTGCCCAGCGCCGAGATCACCACGTCGGTGTCGCCGGGCAGGTCGAACTCGCGCTCGCGGAAGATGTCGACCTGGCGCACCTGCACGCCGTCGGGCGCGGAATACCGGCCGGCATCGCGCACCAACGCCGTGACCCGGTGTCCGGCGTCGATCGCCTGCGCCACGACCTGCCGGCCGGTTCCACCCGAGGCTCCCGCGACGACGACATGCATGGCGCACCCTCCGGACTAGTACGGCTTGACTATTCCACGGTAGGGCGATCCGGACCCGCTAGTCAACATGGACTAGAACGTCGTAGGCTGCGCCCATGACGGCCACCAAGCTCCTGATCCTCGCCTCGCTGCGCGAACTCGGCAGCGCGCACGGCTACCAGATCCGGCGCGATCTGCAGCACCGCGGAGTCGACGTGTGGGCCAACATCCAGCAGGGCTCGATCTACCACGCGCTGGGCAAGCTCCACCGCGACGGCCTCGTGCGCGAGGCGCCCACCACCAAGGGGCCCTCGCGCGGCCCCGCCAGGACCGAGTACGCGATCACCGCCGCCGGCCGGACGGCGTTCGTCGATTACCTCGAACAGGCGCTGAGCTCCTACGGCGGCGACATCTCCGAGACCATCGCCGGCGTCGGCCTGATGACCGAACTGCCCCGCCGGCGCGTGATCGAACTGCTCTCACAACGGGTCGACGGGCTGACCACGTGGCGATCCCAGGTGGTCGACGTCTACGAGGCCAGCGACGAGGACTGGCTCCACCACGTCGAAGCCATCCGCCTGTGGGCACGCACCGCCGACAGCGCCATCGACTGGACCACCGACCTCATCCACCGCCTCGAACAAGGCGACTACGTCATGGCCGGCGAGGAAGCCGAGGAAGCTGACGGAGGGGAACGCACCGACGATCGTTGATCGTCGGTGCGGTCCTGTCCGCATTCGGGGCGGTGCGCGGGTACGGTGGTTGCTGCGGGTCCCGCCCACCTCCCCCTCGTGGCGGGACCCGCCCTCACGTCAACGGCCGGCACCTGCTCAGCGGGCGACCTTCTTCGGGAAGATGATCGCCGCCAGCCACACGGCCACGGCGATGAAACCGCCGCACCACAGGACGCCGATCCACCATTCGTCGCCCGGCGTCGCGCCGCTGAACAGGGCCCGCGAGGCGTCGATGATCGGCGTCATCGGCTGGTGGCCAGCGAAACCCTGCAGCCAGTCCGGCATCGTCGCCACCGGGGCGTAACCCGACGAGACGTACGGCAGGAACAACAGGATGAAGCCGTAGCCGCTCGCCGCCTCCGCCGATCCGGCGACCATGCCGAGCACGGCGAACACCACCGTGATCACCAGGATCCACAGGGCGATCATGCCGACCGCGCCGAGCAGCTCCAGCACGCCGGCGTCGGTGCGGAAGCCGACCGCCACCGCGACGGCGAGAACCACCGCCGTGGCCAGCATGTTGCGGACCATCGACGACACCGTGTGTCCCAACAGGACGGTCACGGCCGGAAACGGCATGGTGCGCAACCGATTCATGAAACCGGTCGTCATGTCGTTCGACACCACGATCGCCGTGTACGAGGCACCGAAGCCGGCCGTCGTCAACGCGATCGCCGGGAGCACGTACGCCAGGTAGTCGCCGCGGTCGCCGCCCTGTCCCGCCGCGATCGACTCGCCGAAGATGAACACGAAGATCAGCATCAGCATCAGCGGCAACAGGACCGCCATCAGCAACGATTCGCCGTCACGGAACGACTGCTTCAGGCTGCGCGTGCTGAACACCTTCAGTGCCGTGAACCACCCCGCCCCGCGCATGGGCGGCGTGGCCGGCGCGGTCCCGACGTCGGTCGGACCCGGAGATCTCGGAGATCTCGGCGATGTCGGTGATGTCTTCGATGTGGTCGTGGTCATGCGGCAGCCTCCTGTCGGTCGGCCCCGTCCTGCGCGGCCGGTTTTCCGGTGAGTTCGAGGAACACCTCGTCGAGCGTCGGCCTGCGCACCGTGACGTCGAGGTCGGGATGCGTCTCGGCGACCGACGTCAGGTGTCGGGCGACGTCGGCGGCCGAACCCTGCGTCGGGATCTCTCCCACCACGTGCCCGGCGGTGTCGTGCAGCTGGATCGTCGAACCGCCCACCCGCGCCTTGAGCTGCGCCGCCGTGCCGTCGGCGACGATGTGCCCGTCGTGCAGCACGAGGATCCGCTCGGCGAGCACGTCGGCCTCGTCGAGGTACTGCGTCGTCAGCAGGATCGACGCGCCCGCGTCGCCAGCGCGGTGATCTCGTCCCACAGCGCCTGTCTGCTGCGCGTGTCGAGTCCCGTGGTCGGCTCGTCGAGGAAGATCAGCTGGGGTTCGGCGACGAGGCTCGCGGCGATGTCGAGCTTGCGTCGCATGCCGCCCGAATAGGTCTCGACGTGGTTGCCGGCCGCGCCGGTCAGGTCGAACCGTTCCAACAGCACATCGGCCCGGCTGCGCGCTTCCCGACCGGACAGGCCGAACAGCCGGCCCATCATCAGCAGGTTCTCCATGCCGCTGAGTCGGCCGTCGACCGCCGCGTACTGGCCGGTGAGCGAGATGCGGGTCTGCAGGGCCTTGCGGTCGCGCCGCGGGTCGAGGCCCAGTACGCGCACGTCGCCGGTGTCGTGGGGGATGAGCGTCGACAGGATGTTGACCAGCGTCGTCTTGCCGGCCCCGTTCGGCCCCAGCAGTGCGTGGATGCCCGGTGGCAGTGTCAGGTCGAGGCCGCTGAGTACGACGTGGTCGCCGTAGCTCTTCGAGACCCCCGACAGCTCGAGAAGAGTGGAATCTGTGTACGTCATAAACCGAGTATGACATATACAGTGTAGGTCGTACACATCTAATTCGGATGGTGCGAGAATGCGCGCATGGACGAACGCACCGAGACCGGACTGCCGCGCGCCGTCACCATCGCCTGGGGGATGCACGAGGTGCCGCAGCGCGGACCGAACCGCGGGCTCAGCCACGAACGGATCGTGGCCGCGGCGATGGAGATCGCGGACACCGACGGTCTCGCGGCGGTCACCATGCAGGCGGTGGCCAAGTCCCTGGGCTTCACCACCATGTCGCTGTACCGATACGTCTCGGGCAAGGACGAACTGCTGCGCCTCCTGCAGGACGCGGCGCTGAACATCCCGGGACCGATCGACCTGCCCGACGACTGGCGCGAGGCGCTGCGCGTGTGGGCGGGCCACATCCGCGAGGGCTATCGCAGGCACCCGTGGGTGCTCGGGATTCCCCGCGGCCAGGTGTCGGTGCTCATGCCCAGCAGCGTGCGGATCGCCGACCTCGGCATGGCCGCGATGCGCGAGCTACCGATCGACGACGGCGAGAAGATCGGCGTCGTCCTCGTGCTGTCCCAGCACGTCGCCGCGACCGTCGAACTCGAACGGCACCTCGCCGACGAAGGTCCCGTCACGGTGTCCGCGCAGGGGGCGGAGATGCTCGACCAGGTCATCACCGCCGAGCGGTTCCCGCACCTGAGCGCGGTGATCAAGGCCGGCTACTACCCGGGCGCCGAAACGGAGATCGGCAGTATGGCCGACGGGATGGACGAGGACCACGGGGTCGACGACGACTACGAGTACGGACTGGACCTGGTCATCTCCGGCCTGGAGCGGCGACTCGAACAGCAACAGGCCCAGCACGACGAGCAGGGTCCGGCCGCATAACCCGAGGTCGGCGCGCATTACCCGGTCACCCGCGCCGGACTCGGGTTACGCTCGGATTACGACCCCGGCCGTGTCCCCGACGGCCTCACCCCGACCCGAGGTTGTGCGTGCACCCCGACGAACGCCCCGGACCGACCGGTCCGGACCGCCCCGAGCCCGAACCCGGCGCCGACCGCAGGGTGCGCTGGCTGCCCGTCGTCCTGGCGATGGTCGCCGCGGTGCTGATGGTGGGCGGGGTGGTGGTCGTCAGCAACGTCCTGGCCGGCGACACCGATTCCGGTGCGGACGTCGCGCCCGCGGCCGACCCGGCCGCGCCGGACTCGGCCGCCACGGCCCTGCGCGACTCCGGCGCCGAACTGGCCGACGTCGACTGCGAACCCGCCGAGCTCGGCCCCGGCCGCGAGGCCACGCGCGCCTACTTCGAGGACGTGCTCGACTGTCTCGACCGCGCATGGCAGCCCGTGCTCGACGAGACGGGCGCCGAGCCGAGGCCCGCGGCGCGACGTGTCCGAGACGACCGACACCGCCTGCGGTCCGCTGCCGCCCGCCGACCGGGCGCTCGGTCTGTACTGCGACGCCGACCACACGATCCACCTGCCGTACTCGCGGCTCGCCGAGTCCGCGGGCGAGGCCAACGAGCCGGCGTTCCTGGCCACGCTCGCCCACGAGTACGGCCACCACGTCCAGGCGTTGACGGGGGTGTTCACCGAGGCGGGCCACGCGCTGTCCGATGCGACCGTCAGCCGCGAGAACGAGGTCGGCAGGCGGCTCGAACTGCAGGCCACGTGCTTCGCCGGGATGTTCTTCGACGCCGCGCGCGACACCGGACTCGGTGACCGCGCCAGCGGCCCCGCGGTCGCCGTGCAGGACTTCGCCCACTGGAGCGGGGTCGAGAGTCACGGCGGAACGCAGCTCCAGCAGCGATGGGCCACGATCGGCTTCGACGGCGGTTCGCTGGCCGAATGCGACACGTGGAACGTGCCGGCCGCCGACATCGGCGGCGCCGAGCAGGACCGGGGGAGCGGTTAGTCCGACTTCTCCGCGGTCGCGCCGTCGGCGCCGTCCTCGGACTCCGCGGCGTCGGGCTCGGAGCCGGAGCCGGAGTCGCCGTCGGAGCCGGCCAGCACGTGGACGACGACGCAGGTGATGTTGTCCGGACCGCCGGCCTCGTTGGCGAGCTCGATCAACGTCGCGACCGCGTCGGCCGGGTCCTCACCCTTGCCGAGTACCTTGCCGATCTCGTCGGGGGAGACGACGTCGCTGAGCCCGTCGGAGCACAGCAGGTACCGGTCGCCCTCGCGCGCCTCGTGCATGTCGACGTCGGGCTCGGCCTCCTGGCCCGCCAACAGGGCCTTGATCAACACCGAGCGTGCGGGGTGGACCGCGGCCGTCTCCTCGTCGAGCTTGCCCTCGTCGACGAGCGACTGGACGAGCGTGTGGTCGCGGCTGAGCTGGGTGAGCTCGGCCTCGCGCAGCCGGTAGGCGCGCGAGTCGCCGATGTGCCCGAGCGCGAATTCCGAGCCGAGCCACAGGATCGCGGTGAGCGTCGTGCCCATGCCGGCCAGCTCGGGGTCGGCGGCGACCCGCTCGTCGAGCACGCCGGACGCGGCGGCGTAGACGGCGGCCAGCTCCTCGGTGGGTGAGAGCTCGGTGGTCGCTGCTTCCAGGCGCGCGTCCAGGTCGCGGACCGCGTCGATCGCGATCGCGCTGGCGACCTCACCCGCGGCGTGCCCGCCCATTCCGTCGGCGACGGCGAGCAGGCGTGGCGTCGTGAGAGCGGAGTCCTCGTTCCCGCTGCGCCGACGCCCGACGTCCGAGCCTGTCGCACACCGCAGCTCGAGCACCTCGTCACGTGTCATGACTGCAGTGAACCATCACCGGCCGGCGCGCGTGACGTGGCGGGTGGGAAACGGTGCATTTCGACCCGCCTCGGCGGCCCCGGGTGGGCGATTGGTCGCGTTCGGACGCCGCCCGGGCGCGTTCGGTGATCATGACGACGACCGGTGACCGCCGGTGGCGGCGTTCACCCGAGTCGCACCGCGAGACTCCGATCGCGGCGAGCTAGGGTGGGCGTCTCGATCGAGGTTCGCGGGTCCGCGCGTGCGCGCGGAAGGGGAGGTTTCGCCGGTGTCCAACGATTCCTTCGTCCACCTGCATGTGCACACCGAGTACTCGATGCTCGACGGTGCGGCGAAGATGGCTCCGCTGTTCGCCGAGGCGTCCCGGCTCGGGATGCCGGCCGTGGGCATGACCGACCACGGCAACATGTACGGCGCCGACGAGTTCTACCAACAGGCGAAGAAGGCGGGCATCAAGCCGATCATCGGCATCGAGGCCTACATCGCCCCGGAGAGCCGGTTCCACAAGAAGCCGGTGTTCTGGGGGCAGAGCAACCAGCGCGGCGCCGACGACTCCGGTGAGGGCGGCGACGTCTCCGGTGGCGGTGCCTACACGCACATGACGATGCTCGCCCGGAACGCCACGGGCCTGCGGAACCTGTTCAAGCTCTCGTCGCTGGCGAGCATGCAGGGCTACTACCGCAAGCCGCGCATGGACCGCGAGCTGATCGCCGAGAACGCCGAGGGCATCATCGCCACCACCGGCTGCCCGTCCGGCGAGGTCCAGACGCGCCTGCGCCTGGGCCAGCCCGACAAGGCGCTGCAGGCCGCGGCCGACTACCGCGACATGTTCGGCAAGGACAACTTCTTCCTCGACTGATGGACCACGGCCTGGCCATCGAACGTTCGGTGCGCGAAGGCCTGCTCAAGATCGGCAAGGAACTCGGGCTGCAGCCGCTGGCCACGAACGACTCGCACTACGTCACCAAGGACCAGGCCGACGCCCACTCGGCGCTGTTGTGCGTGCAGTCGGGCAAGACGCTGTCCGATCCGAACCGGTTCCAGTTCAACGGCGACGGCTACTTCCTCAAGTCCGCCGAGGAGATGCGCGAGTACTGGGACAAGGAGGTCCCCGGTGCCGCCGACGCGACGCTGCTGATCGCCGAGCGCGTCGAGTCCTACGAGGACGTCTACGCGCACAAGGACCGGTTGCCGCGGGCCGAGGTGCCCGAGGGCTACGACGAGTCGAGCTGGCTGCACCACGAGGTCCTCAAGGGACTGGAGTGGCGGTTCCCGGAGGCGTGCCCGACGGCTACGTCGAGCGGGCCGAGATGGAGCTGGGCGTCATCGCCCAGAAGGGCTTCCCCGCCTACTTCCTCGTGGTCGCCGACCTCTGCAACTACGCACGCAGCGTCGGCATCCGCGTCGGCCCCGGCCGAGGGTCCGCGGCCGGCGCGCTCGTCGCCTACGCACTCGGTATCACCAACCTGGACCCGCTGCCGCAGAACCTGCTGTTCGAGCGGTTCCTCAACCCCGAGCGCGAGTCGATGCCCGATATCGACATCGACTTCGACGACCGCAGGCGCGGCGAGATGGTCCGCTACGCCACCGACAAGTAC
Source organism: Saccharomonospora sp. CUA-673 (assembly GCF_001942305.1). GTDB lineage: Bacteria > Actinomycetota > Actinomycetes > Mycobacteriales > Pseudonocardiaceae > Prauserella. Next base: position 60,673 of record NZ_MKKE01000011.1, read on the forward strand.
GGCGCCGACAAGGTCGCCCAGGTCATCACATTCGGCACGATCAAGACCAAGGCCGCGATCAAGGACGCCGCGCGCGTGCACTACGGCCAGCCGGGCTTCTCGATCGCCGACCGGATCTCGAAGGCGCTCCCGCCGCCGATCATGGCCAAGGACATCCCGCTGTCCGGCATCGTCGACCCGGAGCACGAGCGCTACGGCGAGGCCGCCGAGGTGCGCTCGCTCATCGAGAGCGACCAGGAGGTCTCGACGATCTTCGAGACCGCGCGCGGTCTCGAGGGCCTGATCCGCAACGCCGGCGTGCACGCGTGCGCGGTGATCATGTCGAGCGAGCCGCTGCTCGAGACGATCCCGCTGTGGCAGCGCGACGACGGCGCGATCATCACGGGCTGGGACTACCCGTCCTGCGAGAACATCGGCCTGTTGAAGATGGACTTCCTCGGGCTGCGCAACCTCACGGTCATCGGCGACGCGATCGACAACATCAAGGACAACCGCGGCGAGGAGATCGACCTCGACCGGCTCGGCATGGACGATCCCGAGTCGTACAAGCTGCTCGGCCGCGGCGACACGCTCGGTGTGTTCCAGCTCGACGGCGGCGCGATGCGCGACCTGCTGCGGCGCATGGGACCGACCGGCTTCGAGGACATCGTCGCCGTGCTCGCGCTGTACCGGCCCGGTCCGATGGGCGTGAACGCGCACAACGACTACGCCGACCGCAAGAACGGTCGGCAGGAGATCATCCCGATCCACCCCGAGCTCGAGGAGCCCCTGAAGGAGATCCTGGCCGAGACCTACGGCCTGATCGTCTATCAGGAGCAGATCATGCAGATCGCGCAGAAGGTCGCCGGTTACTCCATGGGCCGAGCGGACGTGCTGCGCCGGGCGATGGGCAAGAAGAAGAAGGAGGTCCTCGAGAAGGAGTTCGAGGCTTCCACGCCGGTATGCAGACCAACGGCTTCTCCGACCAGGCGATCCAGGCCCTGTGGGACACGATCCTGCCGTTCGCCGGTTACGCGTTCAACAAGTCGCACGCCGCCGGCTACGGCCTGGTGTCGTACTGGACCGCCTATCTGAAGGCCAACTACCCGGCCGAGTACATGGCGGCGCTGCTGACGTCGGTCGGGGATAATAAGGACAAGTCGGCGGTGTACCTGTCGGAGTGCCGCAGGCTCGGCATCAAGGTGCTGCCGCCCGACGTCAACGAGTCCGGCCCGCGCTTCGCGGCGGTCGGCGACGACATCCGGTTCGGCATGGGCGCGGTGCGCAACGTCGGGCTCAACGTCGTCGACTCGATCATCAAGACCCGGGGCGAGAAGGGCAAGTACAGCTCGTTCACCGACTTCCTCGACAAGTCCGAACTCGTCGCGTGCAACAAGCGCGTGCTGGAATCGCTGATCAAGGCGGGCGGGTTCGACTCGCTCGGCAACACGCGGCTGTCGATGGTGCAGGTGCACGAGGACGCAGTCGAGGCGGTCGTGCCGCTCAAACGCCAGGAGGCGATGGGCCAGTTCGACCTGTTCGGCGCGGGCTCGGCCGACGACACCGACGCGGCGGCGTCGTCCTCGTCGCCGCTGGCGCATCTGAAGTTCGACGAGGACGAGTACCCGCGGAAGCAGAAGCTCGCCTACGAACGGGAGATGCTCGGCCTGTACGTGTCCGGGCACCCGCTCGACGGCGCCGAGCGGATCCTGCGCAAGCACGCCAGGAAGCCGATCGCCGCGATCCTCGCCGACCCGCCGAAGGAAGGCGAGATCGAGGTCTCCGGACTGCTGACGGCGGTGGAGCGCCGCGTCAACAAGAAGGGCGAGCCCTGGGCGATCTGCACCGTCGAGGACATGGACGCCGCGCTGGAGGTGCTGTTCTTCCCGAAGTCGTACGCGATCTTCGCCGCCGACCTCGTGGAGGACAACGCCGTCGTGGTCAAGGGCCGCGTCAACTGGCGGGAGGACAAGATGTCGGTGTTCGGCGGCGGGCTCGTGCCGCTGGACCTGTCCGACATCGCCGCTGGCGACGAGGAGGCTCCGCTGATGCTGGTGGCCTACCCGGACAAGCTCAACCACAGCGCCGTCATCGAACTCAAGCAGACGCTCAAGGCCCACCCCGGTGACACGCCGGTCCGGGTGAAACTGCAGGGCAAACGCGAAACCGTGTACGCGCTGTACGACTACCCGGTGAAGGTCAGCTCGATGTTGATGGGCGAGCTCAAGGGCATCCCGGGCATCATGGCCGGGTGAACCCTCAGGGGGCAGGGGCCGCTTCCGCCCGGGAGCACACCCCGGACCGCGCCGGTGGCGGGCACTGGCCGTCACGCTGACGGCCGGGTTCATGTCGCTGCTCGACGTCAGCATCGTCACCCTCGCGCTGCCGTCCATTCAGGACGGACTGGACGCGTCGGTGTCGGGGACGCAGTGGATCGTCTCCGGCTACGCGTTGACGTTCGGGCTGGTGCTCGTGACCGGCGGCCGCCTCGGCGACGCGTTCGGCAGGCGGCGCATGTTCCTCGTCGCGCTGTCGGCGTTCGTGCTCACCAGCGGTATCGCCGGCGCCAGTTCGAGCGAGGAGATGCTCATCGCCGCGCGGCTCGCGCAGGGCGTGGCCGCCGGCATGCTGACCCCGCAGAACACGGGGCTCATCCAGGAGCTGTTCCACGGCGCCGAACGAGGCAGGGCGTTCGGCATGTTCGGCGCCACCGTCGGACTGTCCACCGCGATCGGGCCGGTGCTGGGCGGGGTGATCATCGCGGCGTTCGGCGACGACGGCTGGCGGTGGGTGTTCTACGTCAACCTGCCGATCGGGCTCGTCGCGCTCGCGCTCGCCGCGCGGTGGCTGCCGACGAGCGCGCCGCGGCGGAAGGGCATCCTCGCCGACCTCGACGTCCTCGGGATGCTGCTGCTCGGCCTGGCCGTGCTCGGCGTGCTGCTCCCGCTCGTGAACTCCGAACAGGGTGGGCTCGCGCGGCTGTGGTGGATGTTCCCGCTGGCGGCCGCGTTCGGCTGGCTGTTCGTGCGCTGGGAACGCGTCCTCGTCCGCCGTGGGCGCGCGCCCGTGCTGCATCCCCGCCTCTACACCGACACACCCGGGTACGCGATCGGCGCGGCCATCGGCGCCGTGTACTTCTGCGGGTTCGCGGGCATGTGGCTGGTGTTCGCGATGTTCTTCCAACAGGGGCTCGGCTTCTCGCCCCTGGTCTCGGGCCTGCTGGTGACGCCGTGCGCGCTCGGTTCGGCCGTGGCGTCGGCGTTCGCGGGCCGGGCCGTGGCCCGATGGGGCACTCGGGTCACGATCACCGGGCTGGTCCTCAGCGCGCTCGGACTGGCGCTGGTGGCCGTGCTCGTGCCGGTCGTGCCGGACGCGGCGCTCGGCTGGGCCGTCGCGTCCTCGCTGCTGCTCACCGGTATCGGCGGCGGCATGGTGATCTCCCCGAACACGACGTTCACCCTCGACCGTGTGCCGACGGCGATGGCCGGCGTCGCCGGCGCGGCGCTGCAGACCGGGCAGCGGCTCGGCACGGCGGTGGGCGTGGCCGTGCTCGCCTCGGCGTTCCACGCGGGCGGCACCGACGGCGACGGTTACCGCACGGGGCTGATGCTCGCGATGGTGTGCGCGGTCGCGTTCACGCTGGTCGCGCTGACGTTGGCCGTCCTGGACGCGCGGAGGAATCCGCGCCGCCGGTTGGCCACCCGACCCGCGGAGGCGGGCCCGTCGACCTGATGCCGGCGGTCAGGACTTGGTCGTGGAGCCGTCGTCGGGCTCGTCGGTCCTGGTGGTCGCCGCGGCCGCCGTGGTGTTCGCCGAGCCCGAGTCGGACGGCACCGTGTCGTCCGTGGTGGCACCCGCGGACGAGGTGTCCGCTCCCGCCGAGGCCGTCGCCGGCCTTCCCAGAGCCTTCTTCTTCTTGAACCGCAGCAGCGCGAACACCGCGGCCGCGGCGAGCAGGCCCACGACGATCGCGCCGCCGGTGCTCATCGCGTCCTCAACCTGCTTGGCGGCCTCGCCCATGGCCGCGCCGAGGGCGATGTGCAGCCCCGACCAGCATGTCGCGCCCGCCACGGCGGCGGGGAAGAACTTGCGGAACGGCAGCTTCGACGTGCCCGCGGCCGCGGGCGTCAGGGTGCGCACGACCGGCAGGAATCGGGCGAAGAACACCGCCCACGCGCCGCGGCGCTTCAGGATGTCGGTGGCCTTGTCCCACGCCTCGGCGCCCGAACGCTGGATCAGTTTCGTCTCGCGCAACCGGGGACCGAACCGGCGGCCGATCGTGTAGCCGATCGAGTCGCCGATACCCGCGCAGACCGTGACGACGACCCACAGGATCATGAAACGCTCGACCGTGGTCGCCGTGGTGGCCGCGATCAGCAGTCCCGACTCGCCCGGGGCGATGAAGCCGAGCCCGATGGTGCATTCGGCGAGGACCAACAGGCCGGTCGCCGTGACGAGCGCAGGCTGCGGCAAGCCTTGCAGCCAGTTGAGAAAGTCGGTGACCACCTGTCAAACCCCTGTTCGTCGAACCCCCGTGCGGCCGGACACGTGGACGTGTCCCACCGCCACAATGTGTGTCGCAGCCTGTAACCGTGACACTAGCTGCTCACCACGTGCCGATGGTGCGGGGTCAGTCCGATTCGAGAGATTTACACCGCGGTGTCTACGACGATTCGCGGGCCAGTACGCTGCTGGCTTCCTGCGCTGCGGGGGCCGCGGCGGCGAGGTGCTCCAGGTTCTCCGGGAGCTGTTCGCCGCGGTGTTCCTTCGTCGTCGCGTAGAGTTTTCCGGCTCGGTACGACGAGCGCACGAGCGGCCCCGCCATGATGCCGGGGAAGCCGATCTCCTCGGCCGCCTTGGTGTGCTCGACGAACTCCTCCGGCTTGACCCAGCGGTCGACCGGGTGGTGCCGCGGCGAGGGCCGGAGGTACTGGGTGATCGTGAGGATCTCGCAGCCGGCGTCGAACAGGTCCTGCATCGCCGGACGCACCTCGTCGGGCGTCTCGCCCATGCCGAGGATCAGGTTCGACTTGGTGACCAGGCCCGCCTTGCGCGCCTCGGTGAGGACCTTCAGTGACCGCTCGTAGCGGAAACCCGGGCGGATGCGCTTGAAGATGCGCGGCACGGTCTCGACGTTGTGCGCGAGCACCTCCGGCTCCGATCCGAACACCTCGGCCAGCTGGTCGGGCTCGGCGTTGAAGTCGGGGATCAGCACCTCGACACCCGTGCCCGGGTTGAGGCGGTGGATCTGCCGCACCGTCTCGGCGTACAGCCACGCGCCGCCGTCGTCGAGGTCGTCGCGCGCGACACCGGTCACCGTCGAGTAGCGCAGGCCCATCGCCTGGACGCTCTCGGCGACCCGGCGCGGCTCGTCGGTGTCGAGCTCGGCGGGCTTGCCCGTGTCGATCTGGCAGAAGTCGCACCGCCGCGTGCACTGGTCACCGCCGATGAGGAACGTGGCCTCGCGGTCCTCCCAGCACTCGTAGATGTTCGGACAGCCCGCCTCTTCGCACACGGTGTTCAGACCTTCGCGGCGGACGAGGCCCTTGAGTTCGGTGAACTCCGGGCCCATCCGGGCGCGGGTCTTGATCCACGACGGCTTTCTCTCGATCGGCGTCTGGCTGTTGCGGACTTCGAGACGCAGCAGCTTCCGACCTTCCGGCAACGCAGTCACGTCACCCACCCTACGCGCCGGAACCGGGCGGACAAGGTCATCCCGGGTCGGGCGTGACGCCCGTCAAGTCGGCGGTCAGATCCCACAGGGCCGTGGCCGTCGCCGCGTCGGTCGCGGACGGCAGCGGGGGCAAGACCGTGGGGTGCCCGCGCGACTGGCCGAGCCCGTCCGGGCCGACGTACTCGCCGCCGCCGAGCTCGGGTGCCGTGGCCGCGTACAGCTGGGGGAGCGTGCCCATGCGGGTGTTCTGTGCCAGCACCAGTCCGCCGAGCTTGCCGCCGACGTTCATGACGGTGCGCAGGACGGGGTTGCGCTGGGACTGTGCCATCGCGCCCGCCAGGCCCGTGTCGGTGTAACCGGGGTGGGCGCCGAGGCTGAGCACGTCCGCACCCGCCGCGCGCAGCCTGCGATGCAGCTCCAGCGCGAACATCTGGTTGGCGAGCTTCGACTGGCCGTACGCGGCGACCGGGTTGTACCGGCGGCGCGTGAAGTTCGGGTCGGCGGTGTCGATGCTGCCCGCGCGGGCGGCCAGGCTCGACACGGTGACCACGCGCGCACCCGACCGCGCGCGCAACGCGGGCATGAGCAGCCACGTCAGCGCCGCGTGGCCGAGGTGGTTGGTGCCGAACTGCAGCTCGAAGCCGTCGGCGGTCGTCTCGCGCGGCGGGGCCATCAGCCCGGCGTTGTTGACCAGCAGGTCGAGGCCGTCGCCGGTGCGCTGCCGGACGTCGTCGGCGGCCCGCCGGACCGAGCTCAGATCGGCAAGGTCGAGGCTGATCAGCACCGGTTCGGCGGCGGCCTGCGCAGCGACGGTCTCCAGGGCCCGCTTGCCGCGTTCGGCCGACCGGCACGCCAGCAGCACCGTCGCCCCACGGGCGGCGAGCACCTCCGCCGTGCGCAGGCCCAGACCGGAGTTCGCCCCGGTCACGAGCACTGTCCGACCCGACTGGTCGGGAATATCCGCTTCGTTCCACTTGCCCGATCCGCGCGTCATGCCCCCAACCTACCGACGCCGTGTCAGCAATTGGCGACACCGTGTCGGCACCCCACGTCGCCGTGTCAGCAGTTGGCGACGCCGTGTCAGCAGTTGGTGTGCGTCAGGTCGGGGTCCCGGTATACCCCGGGCAGCACCCGACCTGGCGACTCGCCCGGCACCCGCGGTGTCGGACTCTGCTGCGCAGCGTAGTGGTCAGCCGGTCGGGGCGAGCTTGCGGAGCAGCTGGCCCACCGGGTTGCGGCGCGGGGCGCCGAGGCCGCCCGCGGTGCGGGCGCGCATGAGGGTCACCAGGGCGTTGCCGGCCTCGGTGATCTCCTCGTCGGACTCGCCGAGCTCGGCGACGCCCGCGGTGAGCGCGAGCATACGCAGTTCGGCGTCGTGCGCGCGTCGCAGTTCGGGGTGGTCGTCGACGTGGGCGTCGAGGACCGCGCGCAGCACCGGGTTGTCGGCGACCGTGCTGCGCCAGGCCCGGGACACGGCGTCGATGTCGTCGGAGTCACCCCCGCCGGGGATGCCGCCGGTCTCCTCGGGGCCGCCGATCGTGGTCCGCAGCCGGCCGCCGAGGGTGTGTCGCCAGCGGTAGTGCATCGCCAACAGCAGGTTCTCCGGGGTGCCGAACAGCTCGGCGGCGCCGGGAACCGCGTCGAAGGGCAGCGGCCCGCCGGCGTCGCGGCGGGCATGGCGCAGGACCTCGTCGATGACGTCGCGCCGTCTGTAGTAGTCGTTCCAGCTCATGAGGTCCCCCTGCTGCAGGTGTCACACGGTTGGGTATTCCGAGATGGCGGCCATACCGCGGGTTTGCGGCATACCGTGGGTGCGGAGCTGACACCACAGAACATACCACCGGTATGGCCGACGGAAACCCAGGTACAGTTGTGAGCGTGGTGACAATGCGGTCCAGGCGTGACGACTACTCGGAATCGACCCGATCTGCGCTGGTGAGGAGTGCCGTTCGGCTGTTCACGGAACGTGGCTACGCCGGCACCTCCCTTGACGAGATCGCCAAGAACGCGCGCGTTACAAAAGGTGCGCTCTATCACCATTTCAGTGGCAAACAGGCAGTTTTCGAAGCCGCCTTCGACGAGGTCGAAAGCGACGTCAAAGGTCGCCTGGAGAAGATCCTGACCGGCTCGCAGCCGCCGTGGGACCGGGCGATGAGCGGCCTCCGGGAGTTCATCCAGATCTGCCTCGACCCGGCGTACCAGCGGCTCGCGCTGCACGAGGCGCCCGTCGTCATGGGCTGGCAGCGCTGGCGCGAGGCCGAGGACCGCTACAGCTTCGGGTTGATCAAGCAGGCCCTGCAGGACCTCATCGACGCCGGTGAGGTGCTCGCCGTACCGGTGGAGGTGACCTCGCGGCTGCTGTTCGGCGCGCTCGTCAACGCCGCCACGGAGATCGCGGGCTCGGCCGACCCCCGCCAGGTGGGTGCGCAGATCGAGGACGTCATCGTCAGCCTCCTGAACCAGGTGCGCCGCACCGAGTCGTGACGGGCACCGGTCACGTCGCCGTGTCTCAGGTTGCCGCGCCTCGGGTCGCGGCCTTTCAGGTCGCCGCGTCGATCAGGCCCTGCAGCGCTGTGCGCGTGCTCGTCAGATCGGCGATCCGCTCGTCGTAGGCGCGCAGGTGCTCGGCGAGCATCGGCACCGCGCACGGTTCGAGCCGGCCCGGTTCGTGCAGGCAACCGAGAAGCTCGCCGATGACGCGCGTGGGCAGACCGGCGTCGAGCAGCATGCGGATGGAGCGCACCTGCTCCACCGCGTTCGGTTCGAACAGCCGCTGGCCGGTCGCCGACCGCTGCGCAGCGAGCAGCCCCTGGGCCTCGTAGTAACGCAACAACCGGGTGTTGACGCCCGTGCGGGCGGAGAGTTCGCCGATGCGCAGCAGTTCGCCGGGTTCGCGACTTGCAGTTGTCACTGGTGTCAGCTCCTACTGTTCGGGCCATGACCCTTCGAGCCACGTATGTCAACGGTAAGACGGCCACCGCCGACGACCTCGCACCACTGGCCTTCGCCGGCTACGCCCACTTCACCGCGATGCAGGTCGTCGACGGCGGCGTCCGTGGTCTGGACCTGCACCTCGACCGGCTTCGGCACGGCAGCGACGTGCTGTTCGGTGCCCACCTGCCGGACGACGTGATCGTCGAGTTCCTCCGCGCCGCCGTCCACGATGCCTCCGCGGCGCACGGGCCGGATGCCTCCCTGTCGTGCTACGTCACGTCCCGGCCGGGGGAGTTCGCGGCGAGTGCCTCGGCACCCGCCCTCGACGTCGTGATCAAGGTCGGCGATCCCGCGCAGCCGCCCGCGGGGCCGTTGGCGCTCGACCTCGTCCGGCACCAACGTCACCTCGCCGGAGTCAAGCACGTCGGCGAGGTCGCCAAGACGCTGTACCTGCGCCGGGCCCGCGAACGCGGATTCGACGACGCCGCGTTCGTCGACACCGACGGCCGGCTCGCCGAGGCGACCATCTGGAACCTGGCCTTCCGGGCCGGTGACGGCACGATCGTGTGGCCCGAGGCCGACGTGCTGCCGGGCGTGACGATGCAGATCGTGCGCCGCCGGCTCGCCGAGTCGGGCGCGCCGCAGGTGACGCGGGCCGTGTCCGACGGCGACGTCGCGGGCATGTCCGCCGTGGTCCTGAACTCGTGGACGCCCGCCGTACCCCTCTCCCGACTGGGTGATCAGCGGCTCGAGCCTGCCGACGAGCTCACGACGTTGCTGCACGAGGCCTACCGCAGCGAGCCGCTCCGCCCGTTGTAGGTGCCGACACGGCGACGCAGGATGCCAACACGGCGACGTGGGGCGCTGACACGGCGACGCCAAGTGCTGACACGGTGTCCTGAGGTGCTGACACGGCGCGATTAGTCTGTGCATTGTGGAACTCAGGATCTTCACCGAACCCCAGCAAGGCGCCGACTACGAGGACCTGCTGCGCGTCGCGAAAGCCACCGAGGCGGGCGGCTTCGGCGCGTTCTTCCGGTCCGATCACTACCTGAAGATGGGCGACGCGTCGGGACTTCCCGGGCCGACCGACGCGTGGCTCACGCTCGCGGGCCTGGCCCGGGAGACCTCGACGATCCGCCTGGGCACGCTCGTCACGGCGGCCACGTTCCGCCACCCGTCCGTGCTGGCGATCTCCGCGGCGCAGGCCGACCGGATGTCGGGCGGCCGCATCGAGTTCGGCTTCGGCTCGGGCTGGTACGTCGACGAGCACACCGCCTACGGCATCGAGCTGCCCGCCGTGAAGGAGCTGTTCGACCGCTACACCGAGCAGCTGGCCGTCATCACGGGCCTGTGGGACACCCCGGAAGGGGAGACGTTCTCGTTCTCCGGTGAGCACTACACGCTTGAGGGCGCGCCGGGTCTGCCGAAGCCGGCGCAGCGTCCGCGTCCGCCGGTGATCCTCGGCGGTGGCGGCAAGAAGCGCACGCCGGCGTTGGCGGCGCAGTACGCCGACGAGTTCAACACGCCGTTCATGGACGCCGACTCGGCGCTGGCGCAGTTCGAACGCGTCGACGCCGCCGCGAAGGAGGCCGGTCGCACGACGCCGATCCTGCGGTCGGCCGCGCTCGTCGTGGCCGCGGGCCGGGACGAGGCCGAGGTGTCCCGGCGCGCCGACGCCATCGGCCGGGAGGTGCCGGAGCTCAAGGAGAACGGTCTGGCCGGCACGCCCGCCGAGATCGTCGACACGATCGGCCGGTGGCGGGACAAGACCGGTGTCGAGCGGCTGTACCTGCAGGTGCTCGACCTGTCGGACCTCGACCACCTCGAGCTCATCGCCTCGGAGGTCTCCCGCCAGCTCGACTGAGCGGCACTGCTCCCGTGGGCCCGATGGTTGCGGTCAACGCAACCATCGGGCCTACGGGAGCGTTTCAGTCCTGGAGGGCGAAGGTGATGCCGGGCGCGGTGGGCTGTTCGCGGGTGATCGACCGGTCGGTGATCGGCAGTTCGCCCTCGAGCGCGGCGAGCACGGCGTCGCGGGCGAGGGGCAGGGCTTCGGCGACGGTGACGTCGCGGCCGAGTTCGGCCGACAGTGATGTCGTGCCCGCGTCGCTGATGCCGCACGGCACGATCCGGTCGAACGCGGACAGGTCGGCGTTGCAGTTGAGTTCGAACCCGTGCATCGTGACGCCGCGCTGCACGCGGATGCCGATGGCGGCGATCTTGCGTTCCGGTCCGCGGTCGTCGGCGGGCAGCCACACGCCGCTGCGGCCGTCGACCCGGCCCGCCCACACGCCGAACTGCCCGCACACGTGGATGAGCGCCTGTTCGATGCGCCGTACGTACTGCACGACGTCGATCGGGTCGGCGAGTTTCACGAGCGGGTAGCCGACGAGCTGGCCGGGTCCGTGCCAGGTGATGCTGCCGCCGCGGTTGACGTCGAGCACGGGTGTGCCGTCGGTGGGCCGGTCCTCGGGTTGGGTCCGTTTGCCGGCCGTGTACACCGACGGGTGCTGCAGCAGCAGCATCGTGTCGGGCCCCGCGTCGTCGGCGCGCGCCGCGGCGTACTCCTGCTGCACATCCCACGCCTCGAGGTAGTCGATCGTGCCGATGTCCCGCACGTCGACGGGTTCGGTGGAGGCACGGCAGGACGGTATGGTGTTCGCAGTCACGATCTCGACTGTACTCCCGTGGGGCGCCCCGGGAGGGGGATGAGGCCGGTGAGCACGGCGGTCACGAGGCCCACGCCGGTGACGACGAGCACCGCGCCGATCGTGTCGGTCAGCCAGTGCACGTCGAGCACGATCCGGCAGGCGGCGATGACGATCGTGGCGAGCACGGTGACCACGATCGTGGTGCGCAGCAGCCGCGGGATCAGCCACGCCACCAGCAGTATCGCGGCGAACCCGGTCGCCGCCACGGACGTCGTGTGCCCGCTGGGGAAGGCGAGGTCGGGGTACTCGCGCGGCCGTTCCCTGCCGAACAGCGGTTTCGTCACGACGGTGGTGAGCCGGCACGCGACGAGCACGATGAGCACGCGGCCGAACAGTTGCGCCCGCAGCCGGTCCCGGCGCCAGTCGACGGCCGCGGCGATCGCCAGGGCCACGGCCGCCGCGATCGGCAGGTACGGGCCCAGCACCAGGCTGAGGAAGCCGGCGACGGTGCCGACCGGGCCCTGCCACGTGTCGGCGAGGGCGTCGCTGATCCGCAGGTCGAGGTCGGTGCCGTTGCGGGCGAACAGGCCGAGGGCCACGAACGCGGCGAGGAGTGCACCGGCGGTGGCGAGGACGCCGGTGCGTGGTTCAGACCGCAGCTGAGAGAGCATCGTCGATTCCGGGGTGGGTGAAGGTGAATCCCGCGCGGCGCAACCGTTCCGGGACGGCGCGCGGGCCGGTCAGCAGCATTTCGTCGGCGGCTTCGCCGAGCACGGCGCGCAGCGGCAGTCGCGGTGCGCGCCACGGTGTGGGGCGGCGCAGCGCCCGGCCGAGCGCCCGGGTGAACTCGGCGTTGGTGACCGGGGTGGGCGCGGTGAGGTTCACCGGCCCCGACAGGTCGGAATCGGTCAGCAGACGCTGCATCGCGGCGATGTGGTCGTCGAGCGAGATCCACGGGAAGTACTGGGTGCCGTCGCCGAGTTTGCCACCCAGTCCCAGGCGGAAGAGGATCTTCAACGGTCCGAGCAGTCCGCCGTCGCGTGCGAGCACGGGCGAGGTGCGCAGCAGGACGACGCGGGTGCCGGCCTGCCGTGCGGGCTCGGTGGCGCCTTCCCATGCGGTGCACAGTTCGGCGAGGAACCCGGCGCCTGCAGTTGCGGTTTCGTCGACCTCCCGGTCGCCGGTGTCGCCGTAGACGTTGATGCCGGAGGCGTTGAGCAGCACGGGCACGTGGTGCCGCGCGACGGCTTCGGCGAGCACCTCGGTGGGTTCGATGCGACTGTCGACGATGTGCTGTTTGCGGGCGCCGCTCCAGCGTCCGGAGGCCAGCGACGCGCCGCACAGGTTGACCACGGCGTCGACGCCGTCGAAGGCACCGTCGTCGATGCGTCCGGCGGGCGGGTCCCAGCTGCGTTCCTCCGGTGTCGTCGAGTCCGGGGGGCCTGAGTCCGGGGGCGCCGATGCGCCGGCGGGTGGGCGTCGCACCAGCCGCACGACGTCGTGGCCGGCCGCGCGCAGCCGGGACGTCAGCGCGCCGCCGAGGAGTCCGCTGGATCCGGCGACCAGAACTCGCATGAACACACCTTAGTAGGTGTCCGATCCGGCCCTGACGCCCCGAGCATGTCCGGTTACCCACCAGAGCCAGTGCGGCATGGGTTCAGCCTTCCACGTTGGTCAGTGCCTTCTCGGCGATCTTCTTCGCCAGGTCGCACGGCTTGTCGTCGGGGGAGGCGTTGGTGATCGACGTGCTGAGCGTGTCGGCGGGCGCGTCGGCGCCCAGCGTCACGTCGACCAGGCACTGCGTTCCGTCGGGCGCGGCACCCTGGACGGCGTCGAGCTCGCCGACCGTGGTCTGCTCGGTGTCGAGGTGGTCGGCGACCGTCTCGAGCCCGCTGCTGACCGTTGCGGACAGCGTGTAGTCCGTGGTCGAGAAGTTGCACTGGGGGCCGTACTCCCGACCTTCGGCAAACTCGATTCCCGTCGCTTCGCGGAGATCGGCGGGCGCCGCAAGATCGCACGGGTCGATGGGCGACACCTCGGGATGCGTGGCCCCGTTTTGCTGGGCGCCTGTTTCCTGGGCGCCCGTGGGCTGGGCACCGGCCTGACCGGACTCATCCTGCCCACACGCACCGAGCATCGCGATCAACGCGAGGGCACAGGTTCCGGCGAGTGCCGAACGGGAGAATATCGACATGGGGGCCTCTCTGTCTGTGCTGTCTCACGCGCCGCTAGCGAGACCAGTGTGCGTTGTTGGTCAGTGCCTTCTCGGCGATCTTCTTCGCCAGGTCGCACGGCTTGTCGTCGGGGGCGGCGTCGGTGATCGACGTGTTGAGGGTGTCGACGGGTGCGTCCGGGCCCAGGGTCACGTCGACCAGGCACTGCGTTCCGTCGGGCGCGGCGCCCTGGACGGCGTCGAGCTCGCCGACCGTGGTCTGCTCGGTGTCGAGGTGGTCGGCGACCGTTTCCAGCCCGCTGCTGACCGTTGCGGTCATGGAGTAGTCGGCGGTGGCGAAGCTGCAGTCGGGCCCGAGCTCCATCCCCTCGGTGAAGTCGGCTCCGGTTGCGTCGCGGAGGTCGGCCGCGGTCGCCAGGTCGCAGGGGTCGATCGGCGACACCTCGGGATGTGTGGCCGACGTGGCCCCTGTTTCCTGGGCGCCCGTGGGCTGGGCACCGGCCTGACCGGACTCATCCTGCCCGCACGCACCGAGCACCGCGATCAACGCGAGGGCACCGAGGGTGGGGACGACGGAACGGGCGGCGTTCGACATGCGCGACAGCCTGGCACAGTGGCCCGGCGCGGTGCGGAGAAACGGCGGGATTCGCCCGCCTCGGTCACCGGATGCGGGCACAAGACCGTGGGACACAACAACGCCCGGGGCGGTGAGTCCGCCCCGGGCGCTGTGTTCGGTGCTGTGCGGCGTTGTCGCCGGCGGTTGGGCCTACAGGCCCAGCTCGCCCTCGAAGTTGCCGTCCTCGAGACGCTGCTTGATCGTCGTGACGAAGCGGCCCGCGTCGGCGCCGTCGATCAGGCGGTGGTCGTAGGTCAGCGGCAGGTACGTCATCGACCGCACGGCGATCGTGTCGTTGCCGTCCTCGTCGGCGACCACGACCGGTCGCTTCACGACCGCGCCCGTGCCGAGCATGCCCGACTGCGGCTGCACGATGATCGGCGTGTCGAACAGGGCACCGTTGCTGCCGATGTTCGTCACCGTGAACGTGCCGCCGGTCAGCTCGTCCGGCTTGATCTTGTTGTTGCGCGCCCGGTCGGCCAGATCCGCGATGCGCTGCGCGAGACCGGACAGGCTCAGCTCACCCGCGTCGTGGATGACCACCGACAGCAGACCACGCTCGGTGTCCACGGCGATGCCGAGGTTGATCGAGCCGTGGTAGGTGATCTCCTTCGTCTCCTCGTTGTACGAGGCGTTGACGTTCGGGTGCTGCTTGAGCGCCTCGACCGTCGCCTTGGCGAAGAACGGCAGGAACGTCAGCTTGACACCCTCGCGCTCGGCGAACGCGGCCTTCGCCCGCTGCCGCAGCCGGGCGATCTTGGTGACGTCGACCTCGTGCACCTGCGTGAGCTGCGCCGAGACCTGCAGCGACTCCTTGGTCTTCTCCGCCGTGATCTGACGGATGCGGTTGGCCTTCTGCACGGTGCCGCGCAGCGCGGCCTTCTCCGTGTCCGACACCTGGGCCGGGGCCGACGTCGCCGCGGCCGGTGCCTGCGCCGCGGGCGCCTGCGCAGCGGCCGGTGCCTGCTGCTTCGAGTCGACCGCGGCCAGCACGTCCTGCTTGCGGATACGGCCGCCCACACCGGAGCCGGTCAGCGTCGACAGGTCGATGCCGTGCTCGGCCGCCAGCTTGCG
This sequence comes from Saccharomonospora sp. CUA-673, assembly GCF_001942305.1. GTDB lineage: Bacteria > Actinomycetota > Actinomycetes > Mycobacteriales > Pseudonocardiaceae > Prauserella. Next base: position 75,777 of record NZ_MKKE01000011.1, read on the forward strand.
CACCAGCGGCGTGACGTACGGCGAGCTGCCACCGGAGTCGCCACCGGACTGAGCCGGCGCGACGGAGCGGGCGCGGGCTGAGCCGGTGCCGACTGCGCCGGAGCCTGCTGAGCGGGCGCGGGCTGGGCCGGCGTCTCCTGCTGCACGGGCTGCGACTGCTGCTTCGGCTGCTCGGCGGGCGGCTGCTCGACCGGTGCCTGCTGGGCGGACTGGGCCGGAGCCGAAGGGGCCTCCTGCGCGGCGGGTTCGGGCTCGGGCTCCGGCTCGGGGGCCGGCTGCGAGGAGGGAGCGGCCGGTGCCGCGTCCGCGGAGCCGATCACCGCGAGCTGGCCACCGACCTCGACGGTCTCGTCCTCACCGGCGCTGATCTCCAGCAGGGTGCCGGCGATGGGCGAGGGCACCTCGGTGTCGACCTTGTCGGTGCTGATCTCGAGCAGCGGCTCGTCGACCTCGACCGAGTCGCCGACCTGCTTGAGCCATCGCGTGACGGTGCCCTCGGTGACGCTCTCGCCGAGCTCCGGCAGCGTCACCGGCGAACCCGAGGCGGCACCACCGGAGGCGCCACCACCGCCGGACGGGGCCGGAGCGGCCGGCTCGGCGGGAGCGGCCTCGGCGGCCGCCGGAGCGGGCTCGGACGGCTCGGCCGGCTCGGCCGGAGCGGCCTCCGCAGGAGCGGCGGCCGCGGGGGCCTCGCTCGCGGCCGGAGCCGCCTCGCCGCCACCGGAACCGTCGTCGATCACCGCCAGCTCACCGCCGACCTCGACGGTGTCGTCCTCCTTGGCGATGATCTTCTGGATCGTGCCCGCGACGGGGGAGGGGACCTCGGTGTCGACCTTGTCGGTGCTGATCTCGAGCAGCGGCTCGTCGACCTCGATCGACTCGCCCTCCTGCTTCAGCCACCGGGTGACCGTGCCCTCCGTGACGCTTTCCCCGAGCTCCGGCAATGTGACGGAGTACGCCATCGCTTCCTGACTCCCTTGGTTCGTTGTCGATGTTGGTCTGTGCGAGGCGTCAGCCGTGGACGTGCAACGGCTTGCCGGCGAGCGCGAGGTGCGCCTCGCCGAGCGCCTCGGACTGGGTCGGGTGGGCGTGGATCAGCGGCGCGACGTCCTCGGGGAAAGCCTCCCAGCTGTAGATCAGCTGCGCTTCGCCGATGAGCTCGCCGACGCGGTCGCCGACGAGGTGCAGGCCGACGACCGGCCCGTCCGGCGCCTTCACCAGCTTCACGGCGCCGGAGGTCTTGAGGATCTGGCTCTTGCCGTTGCCGCCGAGGTCGTAGGTGAACGCCTGCACGTCCGCGCCGTACTTCTCCTTGGCCTCGGCCTCGGTGAGACCGACGGAGGCGACCTCGGGGTGCGAGTACGTCACGCGCGGGATGCCTGCCTCGTCGATGGGCGACGGGTTCTGGCCCGCGATCTCCTCGGCCACGAAGATGCCCTGCTGGAAACCGCGGTGCGCCAGCTGCAGGCCGGGGACGATGTCACCGACGGCGTAGACGTTCGGCTGATTGGTGCGCAGCCGCTCGTCGGTGACGACGAAACCGCGGTCGAGCTGGATGCCGGCGTCCTCGTAGCCGTGGCCCGCGGTGTTGGGGCCGCGGCCGACGGCCACCAGCAGCACGTCGCCCTCGAGAGTCTCGCCGGACTCGAGCGTCACGGTGACCCCGGAGTCGTCCTGCTTGGCCTCGGTGAACTTCACGCCCGTCTTGTAGCCGATCTTGCGGCGACGGAACGCGCGCTCGATCTGCTTGGAGGCGAACTCGTCCTCGTTCGGCACGAGTCGGGGCAGCGCCTCGACGATCGTGACGTCGGTGCCGAAGGAGGCCCACACGCTCGCGAACTCGACGCCGATGACACCGCCGCCCAGCACGATCGCCTTCTTCGGCACGTAGTCGAGCTTGAGCGCGTCCTCGCTGGCCATGATGCGCCCGCCGAGTTCGAGACCCGGCAGCGTCTTGGAGTACGAACCGGTGGCCAGCAGGACGTTCTTGCCGGTGTAGCGCGTGCCGTCGACGTCCACGGACGTGCCGCCCGCGTACGTGCCGGTGCCCTCGACGAAGTTGACCTGGTGGGCTTTGGCCAGGCCCTGCAGGCCCTTGTACAGGCGGGTGACGATCCCGTCCTTGTACTTGTGCACCCCGGCCATGTCGACGCCCTCGAACGTGGACTTGACGCCGAACTGCTCGCCGTCGCGGGCGGTGTCGGCGACCTCGGCGGCGTGCAGCAGCGCCTTGGTCGGAATGCACCCGCGGTGCAGGCAGGTGCCGCCCAGCTTGTCCTTCTCGATCAGCGTGACGGACAGTCCCAGTTCGGCGGCTCGGAAGGCCGCCGCGTAACCGCCGGATCCGCCACCCAGGATCACCAGGTCGGCTTCAGCGTCGCTCACTTGTCCAACTCCCTCGCGAAGATCTCCTCGGGCACCCGGTCGACCCTGTGCACACTACGCGGCACCTGCGTGCCTCGGGTGTCCACGCGGCCTCGAAGAGGGTGGCTGTGGTCTCGCACGCGCGCACGCGCGCGGTTGTTCTCGTCTCATCTTGTCACCTCACGTCGGTGGTATGCGAAGTGTGGTCGATCAGCCGCTCGTGCCACTTCGGAAATAAGGGACAATGATCGTCACAGCGACGGCGAGTGAGGTGATCGACGTGGGGCTGTTCGACCGGCTGCGAGGCAAGGGCGGCGGGAAAGGCAGCGGCAAGAGCGGCGGCAAGCAGCGACCGGGGACGTTGCGCGGGGCCACCGAGGCCGACACGAATCATCTGGACGAGTGGGCCGCGAGCCGCCGCGGCGTCGAGGCGTACGTGGAGCCGCGGACCAACGTCACCGAGACGACGGTCGTGCTGGTCGCCCACGACGGCGAGTGGACGCGCAGGCGGATCGGCAGTCTGGGGCGGGCGCAGGACTTCGGCCGGAAGCGGTCGATCCCGGTGTACGAGGTCGGCCGCACCGGATATCCCCAGCGCATGCGGGATTACACGCGCCGGCAGCAGATCCTGGAGAAGCGCAGGCGGCAGGGCGAGCAGGCCTGAGGCCGGACTCGGCCGGCCCGGCGGCGAGTTACTGCTCGCCGGGTTCGGCGAGCCGGGCCTCGCTGGCCTCGAGCAGCCGCAGATGCTCCTCGAGGACCGACCGGATCCCGGGGTGGACGGTGCGGCCGAACAGGTCGTCGTCCTCGGTGACCTCGCCGGACGGCCACAGCGTCAGCACCGGTGGTTCGCTGATCGTCACCGCGCCTGCGCCCTGCGCGGGTGCGGGCGTGAGATCGGCCACGCCCAGCAGGCGCGGGAAGACCACGTCGGCCCGCAGTCCGTCGCATGTGCGCAGGAACGCGCGGAACTCCTCGGACAGGGCCACGCCGAGTCCGCGTTCGGCGGCCTCGATCGCCGCCGGGGACGACGGCGGTGGGACGGCGTCCGGCTCGCCGCGCAGCCGCATGATCGCCTCGATCAGCTCGGCCCAGTCGCCCCGTTGCCGGTCGACGCGGTAGCGCTGGTCGAGCGCCGCGATGAGCGCGGCCGTGTAGTTCCACGCCCAGTTCTCCTCGACCGCGAGCACACCCGCGACGAGCAGGGGAGCGACGTGCCGGCAGGCCGCGAGGGTCGCGGCGTCCGGTTTCGGGATCTCCCTGGCGATCTCGGCCCACCGGTGCAGCGCCTCGGTCGCGGCCGCCGTGTCGCCCTCGGCCGCGGCGTGTGCGGCGTCGGCGGCGGCCGCCCGCTGGCGCTGTCCGCGAGGCGGGAGCGGATCGCGTTCGGCCAGCACCTGTTCGTGCGCCTGCTCCTCGGCGTCGAGGTCGAGCGGGGTCAGGCCCTCGGCCCAGTCCGGCCGCGTTTCACGCGCGGCGAACAACATCTCCCACGCCCTGGCCGTGACGGCGGTGGCGGCGAGCCGGTCGACCGGACGGCCGGTCGCCGCCGCCCAATGCCGCACGAGCGATCCGAGTCGTCGAGCGCGCCCGCGCACGCCAGCAGCAACGCCTCGTGCGCCACGGTCGCGTCGACGGCGTCGTCGGCCGCCGTGAGCAGGGTGCGCACGGCACCCTCCGGGTGTTCACCCGAGCCCGAGTCCGTGCCCGAGCCGGAGCTCGGGTCCGACCCCGTGCCCGCGTCCGCCGTCACCGCGCGACCGCCTCCGTTCGTTGCCGCTCGACCGGACCCTGACCGAACCCTGTCCGGATGTCAGCCGACCTCAGCAGACCTCAGCCGTTGTCGGCGATGTCGGCGAGCACGGCGCCGATGGTCCGGACCGGAACGCCGGTGCCGCCCTTGCCGGTGTAACCCCACGGGCCGCCGGTGTTGTACGACGGGCCTGCGATGTCGATGTGCGCCCAGGACACGTTCTCGGGCACGAACTCGCGCAGGAAGATGCCGGCGGCGAGCATGCCGCCCCACCGCGCGCCCGTGACGTTGGCCAGGTCGGCGAGCTTGGAGTCCAGTTCGGACCGCAGCTCCTCCGGCAGCGGCATCGGCCACGCGTTCTCGCCGGTGGCCTGGCCCAGTTCGGCGATGCGGTCGCGGAACTCGTCGGTGCCCATGACGCCGGCGGTGCGATTGCCGAGTGCGACGACCTGCGCGCCGGTCAACGTCGAGGTCTCGATGATGTAGTCGGGGTCGTCCTCGCCGGCGCGCACGATCGCGTCGGCCAGCACGAGACGGCCCTCGGCGTCGGTGTTGAGCACCTCGACGGTCTTGCCGCCGTACATCGTCAGCACGTCACCGGGCCGGTAGGCCGTGGCCGAGGGCATGTTCTCGGCGAGCGGGATGTAGGCCGTGACGTCGAGCGGGAGCTTGAGCTTCGCGGCCAGCAGCACCGACGCCAGCACGGCGGCGGCCCCGGACATGTCCGAGGTCATGTTGTCCATGCCCGCCGCGGGCTTGATGGAGATGCCGCCGGTGTCGAACGTGATGCCCTTGCCGACGAGGGCGACCTTCTTGCGTGCCTTGGGGCCCTTGTAGGAGACCTGGACCAGCCGCGGCGGGCGGGATGAGCCGATGCCGACGCCCAGGATGCCGCCGAAGCCCTTGCGCTTGAGCTGCTTCTCGTCGAGCACCTCGACGCCCAGGCCGGCCTCGTCGGCCAGTGTGCGGGCGCGGTCGGCGAACGAGCCGGGGTAGAGGTCGTTGGGCGGGGTGTTGATGAAGTCGCGGGTGGTGCACACCGCCTCGGCGGTGGAGGTCGCGGCCTTGAGCGTGGCGCGGTGCTGCTTGGCCGCGCCCTCCGCGGGGGTAGCCACGTCCACAGTGGACACCGGCTTGTCGCCCTTGTCGGACTTGTACTCGGTGAAGACGTAGGCACCCAGCGCGATGCCCTCGACGGCGGCCTGCAGGTCCACGGCGGACAGTGTCGTCAGCGCGCGCTTGGTGCCCGCGAGCGCGCGGCCCGCGGCCCCCGAGGCGCGGCGCACCTGCTCCGCGGTGACCTCCGGCTTGCCCAGCCCGACGGCCAGCACGACGTCGGCCGACAGCTTGCCCAGCGACGGCACCTTCACGACCTCCTCGGCCGCACCCGTGGCGCCGAGGGTCGTGAGCACGTCGGCGAGGGCGCCGCCGAACGCGGCGTCGACCGCCTCGGCTCCTGCGGCGAGTTCGAGGCCGTCGGTGCCCTGCACGGTGCCGACCACGACGGTCTGGGCGCGGGTCTTGGCCAGCGACGCTCGGTCACCTCGGTCAGGGCAAGCTTCGGTACGGCCACGTCGGACTCCTCGTCTCTGGGGGTTGTCGCTCGTAGGCCATGCTATTGGCGTTCGACATCCTCGTCCCGGGTAGGGGGAATCAGGCGTGCGGATCGCGCTCGGTGTGCTGGGCGGACTCGCGGTCGCGGTGTCGGGCGCGGGCTGGTGGGCTCCCGTCGGCATCGCCCTGGCGGCACTGTTCGCGCTCGCGATGCCGAGGACCGGCGACTCGGCGGGTGCGGTGGCGGCGGGGGAGGGGACTTCGCGGGATCGCCTGCTGGACGGACTCGGCAGGGCGGCCAGGCTGGGCGTCGTGGTGTTCGCGGCGTCGACGTTCGCCGAGTACCTGGCCCCGGACTCGCGGCTGGCCGTGGCGGTGCTGTTCGTCGTCGGCGTGGCGATGGTCGATCTGATCGGCGTCCGGTTCGGACTGCGGCTCGATGCCTACTGGCGGCGGTGGATCGGCGGGTTGTGCGCGGCGGCCGGCGCGGCGTTCGTGGCGGTGTGCCTCGGTGTGCCGCCGGTCGCGACGTCGGGCAGGTCGAACCGGTCGCGCTGTGGGGTGTGCCGTTGGCGGCCGCGGTGTTCGTGCCCGTGTTCGTCGACACCACGCGGCGGGTAGTGATCGCAGGCGGCATCGCCGCGGTCGCGGTGTCGGCCGCCGCGCTGTACCAACTCGGCCCGGTGCGGCTCGGCCTGTCGACGACGGCGCTGCGCGACGTGTTCGCCGCCGCCGACGCGCAGGCGCTGGCCCCGGTGCTGGGGATGGTCGTGGCGCTCGCCTGCGTGCCCGCGGCGCTGCTGGCGTTCGGCGCGGCGAGCCGCGACGCGCATCCCTCGCCGGTCGTGCGCACCGTCGTCCCTGCGGCCGTCGCGTCCGTCGGGGCCGCGCTGCTCAGCCCCGTCGGCGCGGTGACGGTCGCCGCGGGCTTGGTGCTCGCCCACGTGGTGGCTCGGGTCGTGGCGGTGCCCCCGCACGGCAGGCGCACCCCGCGGGCCGTCGCTGTCGCGGTCGCCGGGGTGGCGCTGCTGGCGGGTCTGGTGGCCGGACTGTGACCGGAGCGGGCGGCGTGGGCGCGCATGCGGTGGGCGAGGACGTGGTGCTGACGTTCGTGCGGCCCGACGGCAGCGTCGGCCAACGGCATCCGCTGCGGGTCGTGGCCGACGACGGAACGCGGCTGCTCGGCTGGCTGCCCGTCGGCACACCGATCGTCGGCAGCAGGCTCGTCGACGGCCGCACGCTGCGCGAGGCACCGCTGGCCGAGCGGTTCCGCGTGCCGCGCGTGCCGGTCCACGACGTGTGGCGGGGCACGTCGACGCTGCGGCTCGTCGACGACGAACGGTGGTCGTCGGTGTGGTGGTTCTTCGCCGGCGACGGCACGTTCACCGGGTGGTACGTCAACCTGGAGATCCCGTGCGGCCGCGACGCCCACGGCCCGGTGCGCATCGACGGGGTCGTCGACGTGGTGGTCGAGCCCGACGGCACGTGGCGGTGGAAGGACCTCGACGAGGCGGCCGCCGCGGTCGAGGCGGGCAGGCTCACTCAGACCCAGCTGGAGCGGTTGCGGGACGAGGGCCGACGTTGCGGCGAGCTCGCCGAGCGCGGCGCGTACCCGTTCGACGGGACGTGGACCGACTTCCGCCCGGAGCCCGGCACGCCCGCGCCGCGGGTGCCGGCCGCACTGCTGCGGGACGTCGAGCTGGTGCGGGACGTCGAGACCTAGCGGTTCGGGTCAGGTCATCACGGCGGCGAGGCCGAGCAGGACGGCGCCGGTGACGGCGGTGCCGACGATCGACTGGGTCGGGAAGCCGGCGCGCGGGAACACCTTGCCGCCGTGCACACCCGCGAGCCACACGATGCCGAAACCGGCGCCGAAGATGCCGAGGAACGCGCCGAACCCGCCGATCATCATGTAGCCGATCAGCACGAGCATGCCCGCGGCGAACGTCAGGAACGCCGCACCGGCCAGCGTCCGCACACCCGCCGCCAGGTCGCTCTCGGGCGGCGGTTCGGCCGGACGCTGCTGCGCCGGGCGGCCGTACGGGTGGCTCTGGTGCTGCGGATGCATGCTCACACCGCGATGGTAGCTACCGCCGCCGGCGTCCGGGACCCCATCGGCGAGATATGCTCAGGTGCATGACGACGACAACCCTCTTCACCCGTATCCCCAGTTCGCAGCCCGCTTCGGCGGAGCGCGTAGCGGAGGTACTGGCGGAGCCCGGGTTCGGCGTGAAGTTCACCGACCACATGGTGACGGTGAAGTGGAACGCCGAGCAGGGTTGGCACGACGCGCAGGTCCGCGAGTACGCATCGCTGACCTTCGACCCGGCGACGCAGATCCTGCACTACGGCCAGTCGATCTTCGAGGGGCTCAAGGCGTACCGCCAGCCCGACGGTTCGATCGCGGCGTTCCGGCCCGAGGCCAACGCACAGCGTTTCCGCGACTCGGCGCGCAGGCTCGCGATGCCGGAACTGCCGGACGAGCTGTTCCTCGGTTCGATCGCCGAGCTGGTGGACATCGACGAGCGCTGGGTCCCGACGCGGCAGGGCGACGCGCTGTACCTGCGTCCGTTCATGATCGCCACGGGTGAGGGGCTGGGCGTGAACAGCCCGTCGGCCGAGTACCTGTACCTGCTGATCGCCTCGCCCGCCGGGTCGTACTTCGCCGGTGGCGTGAAGCCGGTGACGGTGTGGCTGTCGACCGACTACGTGCGCGCCGCGCCCGGCGGCACGGGCGAGGCCAAGTGCGGCGGCAACTACGCGGCCTCGTTCGTCGCGCAGGCCCAGGCCGTGGAGCAGGGCTGCGACCAGGTGGTGTGGCTCGACGCCGCCGAGCACCGGTGGGTCGAGGAGATGGGCGGGATGAACCTGTTCTTCGTCCTCGGCTCCGGTTCCGACGCGACGGTGGTGACGCCCGAGCTGAGCGGCTCGCTGCTGCCGGGCGTGACGCGCAAGTCGCTGCTGCAGTTGGCCACCGACCACGGCTACAAGGTCGAGGAGCGGCGTATCTCCACCGAGGAGTGGGAGAACGCGGCCAACTCCGGTGAGCTGACCGAGGTGTTCGCGTGCGGCACGGCCGCGGTGATCACGCCCGTCGGGCACGTCAAGCACGCCGGCGGCGAGTTCACGATCGGCGGCGGCGAGCCGGGTGCGCTCACGATGCAGCTGCGCGAGCACCTGACGGGCATCCAGGAGGGCACCCGCAGCGACGACCACGGCTGGCTCCACACCTTCGCCTGACCCAGCGGATCAACACCCCGTAATCACGTTAAAGCTCCCGAGGCCCCATAGTCGCATCGGGCGCTGCCGCGCGTCAGCGCGTTGTTGGGGGGTGGTGGTCGGGCGACGGGTGGGCGCGACCATGGGGCCTCGGGAGCTTTGTGCGGCAGGGGCTGGGTGGGCCGGTCAGGTGATGTCGGCGTCGGCGGGGAGGGTGGGCTTGTCGGCCACGTCGGTCAGCAGGCGCACCGCCGCGGACAGTAGCGGCAGGACGGTCGCCGCGCCGGCGCCCGCGCCGAGCCGGATGTCGAGGTCGACCACCGGGTCCAGGTCGAGGTGGTTCAACGCCAGCACCTGGGCGGGTTCGGCGGCGCGGTGGGCGGCGAGCCACCACGACCGCGCGCCGGGTGCGAGTTCCTCGGCCAGGAGCGCCGCGGCGGCCGACGGGAGTCCGTCGAGCACGACGGGGGTCCGCCGCACGGCGGCCTGGGCGAGGAATCCGGTCATGGCTGCGAGGTCGGCGCCGCCGGCGGTGCGCAGCAGCGCCAGGGGTTCGCCGGTGACGGCGCGGCAGCGGCGCAGCGCGTCGCGCACGACGGTCGCCTTGCGCATCCACCCGTTGTCGTCGATGCCGGAGCCGCGTCCGATGACGGCGACGGGTTCGGTGTCGGTCAGCGACGCGACGAGCGCGGACGCCGGGGTGGTGACCCCCGCCCCGATGTCGGCGGCGACCAGCAGGTCGGCACCTTCGTCGACCTCGGCGTCGGCGGCGCGCATGCCGGCCCGCACGGCGGCGACGGTCTCGTCCTCGGTGAGCGCGTCCTCGACGTCGATGGACCCGGAGCCGCGGCGCACGTGGTCGGGCCCGGTGGCGTCGCCGTCCGTGCCGACGTCGACGACGCGGATGCCCGCACCGGCCGTGTCGGCCAGGACGTTCAGTGCCGTGCCCCCGGCGTCGAGCGCGGTCAGCAGTTCGCGGGTGGTGCCGGGCCCGCCGCGCGACACGCCGCGGGCGACGACCCCGTGGTCGGCGGCGAACACGACCACGCGCATCCGCCGCAACGGCTTCGGCGGCGTACGTCCCTGACAGGCCGAGACCCACGCGCCCAGGCGCTCGAGCCGACCCATCGATCGCTCGGGCGTGAGAAGTGCGGCATGTCGCTGGAGTGCCCCCGCACGCGCGTGCTCGTCGGGCAGGGAAACGGGACCGAACTCGATGCTGCTCACGCGCTCAAGCTACCGGGTGGTGCGAGTCAGCAGCGCCCGGCTCCGCGGCGCCGAACGCCGCCTAGACGAATCGTGCGAAGCCGACGGTCCTTCCGGTGATGGTGAGCGGGACTCCGCCTTCGGCCATGGGGCGGAGTCCCGCGCGGATGTCGTCGTCGGGGTCGCCGTGGACCTCGAAGCTCTCGACCGCGCAGTGCTCCATGACGCCGCGGATATAGGGGTCCGACAGCTGCCAGTGCTCGCGAATCGCGTCGGAGTCGCGGTAGAGCTGGTAGCTGTGGGCCACCATCCGTTCCTCGTCCACGAACACGTCCACCATCAGCTGCGGACCGTGCGCCTCCACGAATTCCACGGCCCGCCGCACGGCATCCCGGAACTCCTCGAGATGCCCGTCGGTGATCCGCATGGTGTTACGGAAGAGGATCGGACCGTCATCGGATCTCCACATGCTCCCAGTCTCGAACCTCCACTTAACACGAGGTCAAGGCCGCGCGTCCCGTCGTAGCGAGCTGACGTAGTCGGCGAGGTTGGCCAAGGTCTGGTTGCCACCGTCGATCGCGCCGAACTGCTCGACGGCCTCGTCCCGTTGCGCCTTGGTGCGGAACAGCGTGTACAGCTCGATTCTCGTCGCGTCGCCGGTGTCCCCAGTGGACGTGAAGGTGAGGACCGACTCGAACGCATCGGGGTCGTCACGTCGCTCGCCGTGGATCATCGCGATCCGTTCCGGCGGGACGATCTCCGTCCACGTGATCCAGTCCTGGTAATCCGTTCCGTCCGGACCATGCATCACGAAGTCCCAGTGCCCGCCGACGCGGAACTCGAAAGCCCGGGTCGTGGTCGTGAACCCGTTCGGTCCCCACCATCGGGACAGGTGCCGCACCTCGGTGAAGGCCTCGAAGACCAGCTCCCGTGGCGCGTCGATGAGTCGGGACACGACGACCTCGCGGTCGTCGGTGGGCGGCCGCTCCGGCGCGGTCCCTCGTGTCGTGTTCATGGGTCATTCCTCCCGGTTGTCGTGTGCTCGAGTGCTCCGTGCCTGCTTGAGGTCCTGTACGTAGGCATCCAGTCGGTCGAAGCTCTCGTTCCAGAACTGCTCGAATCCACCGGCCCACTCGTGGACCGGCCGTAAGCCGCGTGCGTCGAGGCCGTACACGCGCTGCTTGCCCTGCTTGCGATCCCGAACGAGTCCGACCTCGCGGAGAACGCGCAGATGCTTGGACGCGCCGGGCTGGGTGAGTCCCAGTTCCCGGGTCAGCTCCGTCACCGACCGCTCGCCACCGCGTAGCAGGACGAGGATGTCCCGGCGCTGAGGTTCGGCGATGGCGTTGAAGACGTCCGATGTCGTCGTTGCTCGTGCCACACGGTCATCATATACCCATATCGGAATATGTAAACGAGGAATGTTCCGAGTCCTGTCGATCGGTACATGCGTGCAGTCGACGGCTTGCTCGGTGGCGGGCTCGTATGATCGCGGCGTGGCAGAACGCAAATCCCGGCGACCTCGGGCAGGCCGGGTGCCGCCCGCCGCCGGCGTCGTCCTCGCCAGCGGGGCGGGCACCAGGGTCGGCGCGGAGATGAACAAGGTGTATCTGCCGTTGGCCGGTCGCAGGCTGGTGTCGTGGTCGCTGGGCGCGTTCGCCCGGGTGCCGGAGATCGGCGTGCTCGTGCTCGTGGCCCGTCCCCAGGACGCGGACCTCGTCGAGTGGGTGCTCGAACGCGAGGTGGATGCGCCGGTCGAGGTCGTCTACGGCGGGCAGTCCCGGCAGGAGTCCGAACTGCGTGCGTTGCGGAGCCTGTCGAGCCGCATCGAGGACGGTGGCATCGACACGGTCCTGATCCACGACGCGGCGCGGCCGCTCGTGAGCCCGTCCCTTATCGCCGGGGTGTTGCACGAGGCCAGGGAACACGGGGGAGCGATCCCCGCCCTGCCCTCCGACGACCTGGTGACCGTGACGTCGGACGGCACTGGCTTCGCGGAGCACGAACGCTCGCCGTCATCGATCGTGCGGGCGCAGACCCCACAGGGATTCCGGGCCGCACCGCTGCTCGAGGTCTACGAACGGGCGGCCCGCCACGACTTCGTCGGCACGGACACGGCGTCCTTCATGGAGTGTTTCTCCGAGCTCCCGGTGCGCTGGGTGCGCGGGGACCAGCAGAACTTCAAGATCACGTATCCGCATGATCTTGTGGTCGCCGAGCACGTGCTGGCGGCGGACGGCCAAATCTGACGGCGGCGGCGCAGGCCCGTCGTCGCCGGGGTGGCGACGACGGGGCCTGACCGCGCGAAGCGGCTCAGATCGCGTCGGGGCTCTTCGTGTGCCTCGGGTCGGTCTCGACGACGTCGCCGAGGACGCCGTCGATCGCGGCCAGCAGGTCGGCGTCGAGCTTCACGCCCGCGGCCTTGACGTTCTCGTGCACCTGCTCGGGGCGGGAGGCGCCGATGATCGCCGAGGCGACGTTCGGGTTCTGCAACACCCACGCCACCGCGAGCTGGGCCAGCGACAGGCCCGCCTGCTCGGCCAGCGGCGTCAGCTTCTCGACCCGCTCCAGCACCTCGTCGCGCAGGAAGCGCTGCACCGCACCGGCGCCGCCCTTCTCGTCGGTGGCGCGCGAACCGGCCGGCGCGGGCTGACCGGGCTTGTACTTGCCGGTCAGCACGCCCTGCGCGATCGGCGACCACACGATCTGGCTCATGCCCTCACGCTGCGAGGCGGGAACGACCTGATCCTCGATGACCCGCCACAGCATGTTGTACTGCGGCTGGTTCGACACGAACGGGATCCTCAGCTCACGGGCCAGTTCGGCGCCGCGCGTGATCTGCTCGGCGTTCCATTCCGAGACGCCCACATACAGCACCTTGCCCTGGCGCACGAGATCCGCGAACGCCAGCATCGTCTCCTCGAGCGGAGTCGTGTGGTCGAACCGGTGCGCCTGGTACAGGTCCACGTAGTCGGTGCCGAGTCGCTTCAGCGACGCGTGCGCCGACTCCATGATGTGCTTGCGGCCCAGGCCCTTGTCGTTCGGGCCCTTCGGGCCGGTCGGCCAGAAGACCTTCGTGAAGATCTCCAGGCTCTCCCGGCGCTGGCCCTGCAGACCACGGCCGAGCACCGACTCCGCCGCGGTGTTCGCGTAGACATCGGCCGAATCCGAGGTTCCATAGTTCCAACAGACGGAGCAACCGAAGGAGAGAGATGACCCACATGAACGAAGTTCAGCGCTGGATTACGGATGTCGCCGAGACGGCTGCGTCTACCGACCCCGCTGACGTGACGATCCTCGCTGACGTACCCGGGGTCGCATGGATGGTCGCGAAGCCGGTAGACGGCGGCTCGGTCGTCTACGCGGTTACAGAGAAGTCGGTTCTGTACTCGGACGAGATCTTCGCCGACCTCCGGGACTACCTGAGCCACGCGGGGTGCTGGGTCGGCCCGTGGATCGAGCAGACACGAGGCGAGTACGTCGAATCGCTCGGGGAGACGGTCGACGCGGTCTCACGGATCTACGTGACGTTCACTCACTGCCCGGGAGACGACGACGGCGGTACCGGTCACGCGTGCCGGAGGTACCTGTGACGGACGTACCCCGTTGCGAGAACTGCGACGCGAATCTGAGTACGGGTTTCCCGGAGGGTGCTAGGCATTGCTCTAGGTGGTGTCGAGAAACTGTAATCAATCCGTATTCATTCTCCGCTAACGATTCTGCGACGGAAACCGATAACACGAGTAGAAAGGGGTTGAAATAATGAATAACACGTGTCAGATGTGGTGTCCTGAAGGAATCACCCTCGTAACGCCCGGCGACGGAGGCAGCATCGGGGACGAGAACATGAAGACCGTGTGCGCCGAGTGCACCCGGGTTGGCCGCTGGCTGTATCACGAGGTTCTCCCGTCGATTCGTAAGAACGGCTACTACTCGCCGGAGGGGGCGGACGTCGATTCCGAGTTCTACGCGATGCAACAGCAGGCGGGTCTGCGCGACAAGATGCGGCTACTTCTCTCCGATATCGACGATGACCTATCCCGGAGGTTGTTCCGCGATGACATGCCCTAACGGACACGGCCCGGAGAACATCGATATCCGTTCAGACGGCAGCCGTGTCTGCCTAGCCTGCCAGGCGAGGTATCAGCGACGCAATCAGAACCACGAGCACGCCAAGAAGCGTTCATTCGCTCAGAACCGTATCCGTAACCGCGCTATGCGCGAGACCGAAACCGAGAAGGTAAACAGTGCCCGAAGCGAACTATTGTCACCCTGAGGAGGTCTACGCCTACTGCCCCGGGTGCGACGTCTGCCAACGACAAGGCGAACGACGACGGGGAATCGCCGATGATTCACCGATCACCGATGACGAACTGGAAGCCCTCACAAGCGCTCTGCTGGACTGGGCTATCCCTGCTGGGCTGACCGATACCGAGATTGAGTCTCTCGCGGTCAGCGGCCCGCACACCGGTAACCACCAGCGGTTACGCGCTGAGCTGGCTGAGTTGTCGGAGCGTATCCACTCGCGGGTGTGGGCCGGTCGGAGCGGGAAGACAGACCGAGCGGTTGCCTTAGCGCTGGTCGAGTGGGCTCACGAGGTCTGCGTCTGGCACCTGGACGCCAACGTCAGGGACCTAGCCGTCCGGGCCGGTGTCGGTAAGACCACGGCTGCCCGTGCCTTAGGTCGGCTACGGAAGATCGGTCTGTGTCGGCCGGTAGCCGACAACGACCAAGCCCCCGAGAAGGCTCAACGGTGGGCGCTGAACGTCGACTGGGAAAAGTCGCGAACTGGGACATATTATTCCAGGGGTAGTAGTACGGTTAATATGTCCCACTTCGTTCCTTTGAGAACCGATCAGCAGCACCCGGCCTTCCTGCCGGGGGCTCTCGGACGTACAGCGGGTCTTATCTACTTCGGGATGCCGGAGAACGAGGAGGCATCCCCAGCCGACGTAGCAGGCACCGTCGGTTGCCGTACCCAGACAGCCCGAAAGCTGATGAAGCGACTCACCGAACACGGGCTGTTGGTTGAGACCCGTCGGAGGCCGGTCGCTTACCGGCTAGCCGACGTAGACCCGTCGGCTCTGGACGCTATCGCCGATGAATACGGCACGGCCGACTGGGCAGACAGGTCAGTCGATCGAGTCAGCCGGGAACGAAAAGGCTACGAGTTGAAACGGCAAGAGTGGTCCGAGAAGAAATCCGCTCGGTCTGCCGCGACTGCCGATGGATGGGAAACCGTCACCTAGGAAACGGAAGGAAACCTAGATTGACCATGCGTAACGGTCGGAGTACTCCGACATGCAGTAACTGTCAACGACCGAAGACCAAGAGAACACCTCGTTCACCGTGGAAGTGTCAGCCGTGTCATCTCCGCCGGTTGTCCGAGTGGAAGGCCGGTCACCGATGACTACCCCTCCGCCTCAGAACGCTCTCCGAGTCCTCTTCGTCAGCGGTTGGGTATGCGTGATCGTGGCCTACCCGGGACTAGCGATAGCTGCCGGTCTGCTTGCTCTGCTTCTCGGGGGTCGGTGGAGATGACGTTCACCCCACGGGCTACGCCCGAAGACCGGGAGGCAGTCAAGGTCCACCACGAGACCAAGACGAAGAAGCCTGAGGACAAGCTCCAGACGTGGCGACGGAAGAACCCGGACTTCTTTCGGACATGGGAGACCAAGACCGGCTGTGTCATCGCGTTCGGCGGGATGAAGGTCTTCTACGGCCGGTGCCCTGACTGCGGAGCGTTGGTCACCACCCGCCGACGAATGAAGCACGGAGGCTTTAAAGAGGGCCGGTGGCCGGTCTACTGCCGTCCGTGCGGACAGCTTCGACAGAAGCGGACCCCGGCGCAGGAAACAGAGCGGAAACGACGGTACCGGCGGAAGAAGCGTCAAGAACAGCTAGAGTGGCTAGAAGCCAACGTCAACCGGAAACGCAGGGCTAAAGGCGAAGAGCCGGTAACGTGGGCGGAATGGCAACGCAAAGTCAACGGGGAATGATCAGGGAATACGTCCCCGTAAAACATTCTATTCTGGTGTAGGGCGTGCCCAAGAGTGGCGCCACCAGTTCCACTTATCGGCTGGGTACGTTCTACCGACAGATGGATGCCTCTAGCATCGTTAGGGCCTTCGGGTCCACAAGACGCCCCGGGAACCCGGGCCGCGTCAGCTACCTAGTGCGACGTCGTAGCCGTCACTGCGACGTCTGTGTTCGGTCAGCCTCCGTTGTCAGGGCGGAGGCTGGCATTCACTCCCTATAGTCTTCCCGCTGCCAAATCCAGCGGGTTGAGTCGACTGCGGTCGGCTTCGTTTCCATCATTCAACTATCGATCGCGACTTGCTTCTTTCGCTTCCGGTCGTTGAGGACTATGGAAACCGCTAGGTCGAGCCAGCGGGTCTAGGCAACTCGCTGGCACTAGTCTTCTGTACTCCCGTGGTTTGTGTGGGTTGGTTCGGTGGCCACGGGTTGCCGGTGGTGCTCCTTCCCCACCGGCTCAGAGCGCCTTTCTCGGAGCGCTCCGCCGGTTGGGCTTCTTCGGTTTCTCTCCAGTCCCGGGAAGCCTGCCGGTGTTCTCCGTCACGTGGGTGTCATGAAATCGGCTTTACGGCACCCCTTAATAGGTGTAGGGAAATCGCCCGGTGCCTTATGCGGGCTTCGGTGACTTCGCTCACTGCGGTGTGACAAAACCCGACTTGGAACACCACTTAGTAAGTGTAGAGGCTGACTACGGTCGGCTCAAAAAATTTTACCCGTTTCAGATCTATCAAGGAGGACACCATGCCACGCCCGGACGCCTGGTCGGTCAATCTGGCTAGCCACGAGCAGAAGAGGGAACGGCTGAAGACGTACCAGAACGAGTACGAGCTAACCCGTTCTCAGGTGCTGCTGAACGCTATCAACGCTCTAATCCGAGAGCTGGACGAGCGGGAGAAGGCAGAGGCCGGCTAGAGCGCTTCGCCTCTCTCCGGACCGTTTCTGAAACATCCCCTGGTCAACCGCTATTTCCCAAACCTCCCCGGGTCACCCTACTGACTCGGGTCTTTTTGTCACCGTTTCCGCAGGTCAGACCCCTTGAAAAATCGAGGTTCCCCGTGCTCCGAGCTATCCCGTGCAAACAGTGCCGCCAACCGTTCCGCCCGTCGGCTCCGAAGTTCGTTCGGTGCCAGCCGTGCAGACAAACCAACCGCGTGAAGCGGGGCAGCACCGACGACACCCCGCCCACGCTTCCGACGGTAGACACCAACGACCCCGAACGGAGGCGGTACGCACCACCGAAGACGGATGCGGTCAGGCTGGCTACCAAGCTGGCGAAGACAGCACACAAGAAGTGGCGAGAGTTCAGGTCCGCTGCTGAGGCTCAAGAGCACATCAACGCTCTAGCGTGGTTCGCCGAGTGTGCACAGTCCGGGTACATCCCGTCGACCGAGTGGCAGCTTCACCGGGTCGGTTTCATCATCACCCGTCCGGAGGTGGCTTCCCGTGGCTGACTTCCACAACGTGCCGTACAACCGGGATACCGGCTACACGGTCCCCGCCTCCGACTGGAACAACGTCGCAGAGAACACCGTCTACGCGAAGGAAGCCCTAGACGCTCACGCTGACCGCATCGGGTCGCTGGAAGACACCACGTCGGATGACTCCACGGGAAACCTCGCTCTCGGGTTCCGGCTAGGTACCGGGGTCACCGATGACAACTCCGCGACAGCTCAGTTCACCGCGATCCGGAACACCACGAGCGCACTCACCGACCGGGCCGACCGGCTGGACGCTGAGGTGTTCCACGACTCCCGGGGTAACCGGCGGCTCAACGACCGTGTGACGCTGATCGAGAGCACGCCTCCGTCAGAGCGGATCGTGTGGATCACCGGTGCGGACTTCGACCCGAACGCGGTCGGTATGGAGATGCAAGGCACCGCTACCGAACAGCCGTACCACACACCAGGCGGTCCTATCGCGATCTCGTTCCCGAACCCGGAGAAGGTCGTCCGGGTGACCGCGTGGGTTTCCTACGGTGCCTACCTGCCCGGCGATCCGGTGAACCGGTTCATCCGGGGCTACGTCCGCCCCGAAGTCTCGTTCGACAACGGCAACACGTGGAACTTCTCCTCGTCTAACCCGTGGTGCGGTGTCGCTATCCGTTCGGGTCAGTCGACCGTGCCTGAGCGTTCGGCTGTGGGCTCGACCTCGTACAGCTCGAACAACAACGGAGACGTCCCCACCGGCGGTATCTACGTCGGGCTTCGGGCAGTCTCGGACGGTGCCCCTAACGGGAACATCGCGTTCTACCGCGTGAAGCTGTCGGTAGCCGTCACGGAGGCCACAGCAGGCCGCCCGGTGTACGAGTGACCCAACCCCTCAACTTGAGTGGTTGCCACCCAGCGGCCCTCAAGGTCCCGACGGGGGTAGGCGCCTCCCGGCCCCGGCCGCCCTAGGTGCCCCCCTAGGTGGCAGGTAGCCCCCGGGCACCCATGCGGCCCCACGGGCACGGACAGCCCCGTGAGCCCCTTGTGCCGGCCGACTACCTAGAAGCCCTCAGCGAACGCCTGCGAGCCGAATACAGCGGGCTCTAGTAGACACAGCAGGCTCTAACGACTAGCTAGGTAGCCACAACACACACGAGGCTTCCTATTAGCGATCGACATCAACCAGCTAAAGGAAGATTCGTTGTTGTTCTACTCGATCAGAACTACAGATCACACAGATAACTCACGATGATTACTCTTCATTGTTACTGTTCTTGTTAACTAACAAGATACAAACAAGAAAGTAAACAAGAAAGCATTTTCATCTTCGAATCATCTTCGATCTCGATCAACCGTCGATGACCTAGGTCATCACCGCCCGCATGGGCGGCCACTAGCCGCCATACGCGGCCTAGGTCCGCCCTAGGTATACGTGGACACGCAGGTCACTACGCACCCGAGCGGTTTAGGCGTCATTCTGGCCGTTTCAGCGGGCTTTCGAGGCTGCCGCTAGTCGGCTCTGTCCGCTCCGGTATCCGTGGCCGTTGGGTCGACTACGGGTGTCTGTCTCCGCTGGCGGGGGTGCTGTTTCTGATAGCCGGGGGCGGCTCGGATTTCTCGGGGTGTCCCGTTGTCGTCGGATTCGGGGTGTGGATACCCCCGGGGGGTGGGGGAGGCCTCGGCTCTCTGACCAGGGCTTTCGGCGCGCATAGCACGCCGGGAGACAAGCGCATGGTCCCGTGTTTTTCCACGATCCGAAATAGCCCCGGTCAATCCGCATCAAACACGTTTTCCCTAGTCAACCACCGGTTGACGCTTACGCATCCACCAGAAGCGGCGAATAAGAACACCGCGAAACCCTGCCGCGAATGCGGCAGAACAAGAAGATAACCACCATTGGAAGGATCAAATAATGACCGAATACAGCGTCGACGAACCGACGTTTACGCACTCCTACTTTCAGAAGTATTACGCCCCGGGCACCATCGGCCTCACCGATAGCGACTTTCAGAGCACATCCCGCTGTGGTAAACCGGAACTGTCCGTAGACCGCTTCGCGCGAATCGTGGAGCGCGACACCGACGGGAAGTTCCCGAAGAGCGCCAAGAAGCTAGCCGCAGAGATCCGGCAGGCTCAGGACGAACTGAAGGCAGTCCCGGAGTTCACAGAGCCCGACACTGATGACCCCGTAGCGATCGCTGAGGCGAGGGTGAAGCACAAAGAGATCCTTCGCGAACTGAAGCCGGTGAAGGAACAGCAGGCGAAGAAGCGCTTCACGGAGCAACTCCACAAGATCCAGCACGAAGTCGGCCCGGAGATCACAGAGGTTATCCGGGCGGAGTTTGATTCGGCTCTCGCTGACGGAGCTGCCGCTGTGGAACCGTTTATGGGCGACGTCCCCCGGAGTCACCTAGCGGACAGCTCCAAAGACACCGACGAATTCTGGAGGCGGGTCGTCTCCCGGCATGCGTGGGCAGACGTTCAGGAAGCTAACGCCCGGGCGTGGGGTGCTCTGGGGCTCTATCTGAGCCTGATGAGGGACGACTTCATCCCGAGCCCGCTCTGGCGGGGGGTCAACGGCGGTACTTTCTCTACCGTTCACTACCTCGCCCCGGGCATCTTCGTGCCTTCGCCTGCCGGACCTACCGGAGGTAAGCCGAAGCGGACGGGTGGTCTTGTGGCCTACCGCGCGATGTTCGGTGACCTGGTCCGCTTCCGGTCGTCCGAAGAGGTCTGCCAGGACTGGATCACGCTCTCCAGCGTTCCGGACGACCGGCGACCGAAGTTCCACGAAGACCTATATCGGGACCGCCTAGCCCGAGCCGAGCGATCGCAGGAAGCCCGTAAGGAAGCAGACCGGAAGCGCCGGGAGGCCCGCCGTGCCCGTTGGTGATGACTCCCGCCGGTTTCAGCTAGCTCTCCGGTACGCCCCGCCGGGGACCGACCTCGAAACGGTCGACCAGGTCGCCCAGCGGCTGATCGGGTCCACCGACGAAGAGTTATCGGCAGACGCTGAGAAGCTGTACGGGATGATCCCTCCGCCCGTGACGGTCGTCCGGGATCACGTCGACACCCGGGAGCTAATCGGCGGAGGCAACCCCGAAGAGTCCCGGGGTTGGCTGAGGGAAACTCCAAGCTACCTCGCGTCCAAGATCCCTCGGGGTCAAGAGCCGTTGTGGTCCTAGGCCGAAAGTAGCCGGTCGATATCGGTAATCCTGCGTTCCAACCTCGCGGAGTTGACTCCGTTCGAGGTCTTCCGGGCTCGGGTCAACGTGCTGTGCGCGGCATCGAACACCCCGGCCCGGGCGTAGGACTCGGCTAACCACGTCTGATACAAGGCAACTTCCCGGGCGTGGCTCTGGTCGTACGAGTCGATAGCCGCCGACAACAACGGCTCAGCCTGCATAGGCTGTCCCAGCTCGATCAGGCACCGACCGGCCATGACGTCGATTTCCCGCCGGTTGAGCCAGTACACCCACTCCGGCTCTTCGGTGCCGTCGGAGCGCTGGTCGTAAGTGTCGTCTACGAGGTCCAGTGTTCGCCGGGTGGAGTCGTAATCCCGGGATCGAGCGCTGGCCCACGCGACCCGCTCCAACAGTAGGGTCTTAGCCACCGGTGATGCACCGTGAGCACCCCGGACCGCTGACCGAGCGAGTAGGGCAGCGTCCGCAGGGTCTCCGACGTTGGCTATCTGGTAGCTCAGCGACGACAGCAACTGACCGGCTAACGCGTGATCCCCGGCATCCCGGGCGCCGAGACACCGTCCAGGTACACGCGTTGCGCTTCGGTGTACTGCCCGGCGTCGCTGGCCACCCACCCGGCGAGCTGGGCAAGCTCACCGACAACCACCAGCAACCGCCGGCCGATCCGCTCGGAGTAGCTGCCGGTCCTCACGACCTGCTGAGCCTCGGACAACTCCCGAAGCACCAGCGGCGACAGATCACCACCCCCGACGAAGTCGTCCAGGTGTCGTAGCTCAACCACTCGTTCTCCTAGTCGAGTGGCGAGGGTGTCGCCTACGCGTCGACCAGAAGCCGAGTGCAGAGCGATCGGGGTATCGGACACCAACCACTCGTGAGCCACCCGGAGCGGGTCGTCTGGGCTGCCGTACAGCGTGTCGTGGAGACGTTCAGAGCACGGGAGTAGGCGGTGACGTGCTCGGGGCGGACAACCCGTTTCCCGGTCTCCAGATGCCCGAGAAGCGCTTTCGAGTAGTGCGTCCGGGCAGCCATAGCCGACAAGCTCACCCCGGCAGCCTCGCGGGCTGTCCTCAGGTTCTCGCCTAGCTCCGTCACGTGTAGACCCTTGTAGACGCGTTACCGGTTCCGCTCACCGTCTGTGCCGACCAGGCTACCGAACTAAGGCGGCCCCGGTCGGTGCTGAGACATCCCCTCTCATTCCCCGAGCCGGTCGGGGCTGCCTCACCAGTAGTCGTAGTGAGGAGTTGGTATGTCCGGACCGCCGATGAGAACGTGTCCTACGTGTCTAGGTAGTGGTCTCGCGAACAATCGGAAGGATGCTTGTGGAACCTGCGGAGGGCTCGGACAAGTCCCTGACGGCTGGTGACCTCTGTCCGGTATGCGAAGGCGACGGAGTCCTGGTCTGGCAGCAGCCGGACGCTAACGGGGTGTTCCACGAGCTACAGGCACCGTGTCCGCACGGTTGCGGGGACTTCTGGACGTACCCCCACGCGGAACGTCGGCGGGTGGTCCCTGAGCGGGATGACGCACCCGCTAGGCAACGCGACCTAGCCGCCGAAACCGGCGGAGCGATCAGCCTGGACACCCTCCGGGACTTCATGACGCGGCAAGGACTGCCACCCGAAGACCGAGAAGAACGCTGAGGACGACCCCCGGCCGATCGTGGCTGGGGGTCTTCTCGTTCCGGGGTGCAAACAATGCACCCTCGGGCTGACCTGGCTTTTTCCCACCTCCGGGAAGAAGTCAAGGGGTACCTCAATTGCAGGGACCCCGGGGGCCAAAGAACGTCCCCCCGGGCTGACCAGGCTTTTCACGGTCAACCGTGAAAAGGGTCTAGCTACTGTCGATACCCCCGGCGGTGACCAGCGGAAACGTTGTCACCCCGGATCAGGGTTAGTAGCCTTCCAACCCTCTAGCACGCTGTCGGGGATAGGTTCTTTGGTCCCGTCCCGGTGTACGAAGTACGCCCCTTGATCCCCGGGGTCGGTCCAGGCTGGCAACGCCTCCCGGATCTCCTTGGGCTTCCCGATCGACATCAACACGAACGGCTCAGCTATCGCGAGAGCCTTGATACCGGTCTTGTGGATCAGCTCCCGCCGCTGGTCGGTGTCCATCCGGTCCCACGCTTCCCGGTACGTCTCGCCGGTCGGATGCTGCTCCCAGTGCCCAGCCGTCGACGGGAGCGCCTCTAGTTCTCTCCGGCGGTCGGTCAGGTTCTTCAGCCGCTCTAGGTAGCCGTCTTCGTCATCGTCGTAGAGCCCTGCGTCTGCCTCGGACCGAACACGAGCGATAGCCCGCTGGACTTGTTCTAGCTCGGCTGCTGTGTCCGTTCCGGGAATCCAGACAGAATCGGTAACTTCGGTATGCCCGATCCTGCCTAAGAAGTCGTTCGTAAACGCTTCTTCGAGGTCGTCCGCCGTAATCGACTTCATGCTACACCCGGAGGTTGTCACCCGCCTCCGGCAACGCCAATACCGGTAAACCGTCCCTTTCCGGTCTTTGCGGTACTGCATGTTCAGGTACAGCGGGACTAGTTCGCCTTCACCGGTCTCTTTCTCGGTTCGGGTGTAGCACTCGCCGCAGTAGACGACATGCAACAACAGCCCTTGCGGGTGGCTTCGTCGGTTAGGGATCTTGCGACTAGCGAGAGCGGCGTTAGCCGTGCGGTACAAGTCGTCGGAGACCAACGGTTCGCCGAATTGCATCGGCATACCGTCCTCACGAAGGACTAGTTTCCCGTGGTGCTTCTTCTGCCCGAGAACAGCGGTACCTTGAACGATGCGTTTTACGGTAATCCCGCTCCATTGCTTCGCGTGGCTCCGGCCAGGCTTCACACCTCGTTCGTTCAGGTCTCGGACGATCTTGTTCACAGCCCAGTTATCAGCGACTCGCTCGAAGATCTCCCGGACGATCTCGGCTTGCTCCGGGTCGACTTCTAGCCGGTATCCGTCACCGTCGGTCGCCTTGACCGATCGATACCCGTACGGGGTCGCTCCGCCGTGCCAGCGTCCTAGTTCAACCAGCTTCGCCCGGCTGGCCTTCGTGCGGGCCTTGATCGCTTCTAGCTCGCCTTCGGCGACACCGGCGAGGACCGAAGCGACCATCCGACCGGCCCAGTTGCTGAGGTCGATCGACTCGCGAACCGTGGCGAGAACCTTCTTGTTCTCCTCAGCCCACGCGAACAAGTCGTTCAGGCCGAACAACGTACGCCCGAGACGGTCCAGGGCTGCCGCTACGAGGACATCCCAGCTCTCGGGCTGGGCGAGCCACTGGGACAGCTCCGGAGCGTCCAGCGGGCTCACAGCTCCGGATACGTCTACGTCAATGGCCCAGCCGACTATCTGACCGTGGTGCATCTTCGCCCACGCCTCGATACTCTCGCGCTGCCGTTCGACGCTGGTACTGGTGTCGGTGTCCCGGCTCAGTCGGATACGACCGACGATGCGAAGTTGTGACATGTCGCTACAGTAGTCAACTTGACACGTCGGCGGAGTCGAAGGTAGTCACGCCGGCGTCCAGGGCCGCCTTGATGCAGGCGTGCGCCTGGTCCTCCTCCACCTGAGAACCGTGCGTGAGCCAGTTGCCGTACGAGATCTCACTGACCGAGAGGCCGCTGCGGCCGAGACGTCGAAATTCCATGTGTCCCACCCTAGTCCGGTTTGTTCGCATGGCTAACGAACCGGAGCAGGGTGTGCGGCGCAGGGGGTTACGGGACCGGGTCGCCCGCCTTGAGTCGCGGCTTCGGCACCCGCAGCCGGCGCAGCTGGCTGGCGCGGACGAACGCGTACCAGCCAAGCGAGGCACCGCGGATGTGCTCGTTCGGGAAGCGCTCACGGGCCGCGTTCGCGACCCGCCGGCCGTTCAGGAAGCCCTCGGCGAGCATGCCCAGCAGGAAGATCGTCGTCACCATCGTGGCGTACTGCTGGATCTCCACCACGGGGATGAGCAGCGAGAAGAACACGAGAACGGCCAGCGGCATGAACAGCCCGAGCACGTTGCGGCGGGAGTCGATCATGTCGCGCACGAACGCCTTCACCGGGCCGCGGTCGCGGGGGAGCAGGTACCGCTCGTCGCCCGCCATCATGCGCTCGCGGCGCTCCCTGGCCGCGGCGCGCCGCGCTTCCTTGTCCTCCTTCGTCACCGGATTCTGCTTCTTCAGCTCCCGGTTCCGACGGATGGCCTCGCGCGTGGTCGTCGGAGGCGGTGCCACGGGGCCGCGGCGCTTGCCCTCGGCCTCCGTGCGCTTCGGCGTCGGCCGTCCCTTCGCGGGGGTGTACCCCCGGGGCGTGTGAGATCCGTCGGACTCCTCGACGGTCTCGTCGACGGCGTCCGACTCGGTCTTCTCGGCATTATTACGGCGCAGGAACCTCACACCACCAGGGTATTGCAGTGCTCACTGCCGATGTTCAGCCGGTCGAAACATGTGACACCATGGCGGCGAGGGAACAAGACGGACGTCCTCCGTGTTGGCTCCGATAGAGGCTCCGGGCCCCGCACGAACGTGCGCGTCCTGAGGACTGAGCTGCATAGATGTGAGGAGTGCCATGACCACCGCTGAGCAGACCGGCAACACCGCAGCCGAAGAGGCCACCCACGGCGTCGTCCTGACCGAGTCGGCCGCGTCGAAGGCGAAGGCGCTGCTCGACCAGGAGGGTCGCGACGACATGCACCTGCGCATCGCGGTGCAGCCGGGTGGCTGCGCGGGCCTGCGCTATCAGCTGTTCTTCGACGAGCGCGAGCTCGACGGCGACCTGTTCCGCGACTTCAACGGTCTGCGCGTGGCCGTCGACCGCATGAGCGCACCGTACGTCGAGGGCGCCCAGATCGACTTCGTCGACAGCATCGAGAAGCAGGGCTTCACGATCGACAACCCCAACGCGGGCGGCTCCTGCGCCTGCGGCGACTCGTTCCACTGAGTCGAGGCTGAGTCGAAGCCGCGCAAGGCGGAAACGACACGAGCGCCGGCCCATCCGGGTCGCGCTCGTTGCATGTTCACCGACGGCAGCTTGGGCGGCCGGTCGGTATCGAAGGGGCCGCGATCGCCGTTGATCGCGGCCGCCTCAGAGCTTGCCTGGTGTCACACGTAGGCGTCCAGTTCCGCAACCTGAGCGTGACATGCTTCGTCGACCTCCCACGGCTCCGCCTCCGGGTGCGGATGCTGGCCCGGAACGTGCGGACGCGGAATGTCGCGACAATCGGAGATGAGCTCGTCCATCGATTCGGGCTCGGGCGTGCGTTCGGTGCTGTTCACCAGGCCGAACGTAGGGACCACCGGCCGCCGCCGACAGCCCTACCAGTGGGTAGTCGTGCCTTACCGCTCGGTAGTCGCCCGGCGGGGTGAGCGCACGTCGGCTCCGCACCGGCGCCGGGTCGGAACACTGCCGATTCCGAACGGTGCCGATTCAGAACAGCGACGCCTGGGTCTGGGAGAAGAAGGCGTTGTCGACGGCGATGATCGCGGCCAGGATCAGCGTGCCCATCGGCTCACGCGTGGGGAACGGCCGCGTGATGATGTAGGCGTCCTCGCGGCTGAACATCGGCGGTTTGCGCTGACACTCGATCACCTGCCGCCCGCCGGCGTCGGTGAAGTTGAGGACGTTGTTGCGCAGCCCCGCGAGCTTGAGCTGCCCGATCCGCGCGTTGTGCGCGTACAGGCCCATCGTGATGCGTCCGACGAGCTTCTCCGACTCGACGTGCCCCAGCGGCGCCCCGTTCGGCAGCGTGACGTCGAACCGCGGCTTGGCGGCGGACTGCAGTCGCAGGGCCCGCGCCACGTGGAAGTACGGCGTACCGCCCGCGTCGACGAGCTCGAAGTGCTGGGACAGTCCCGCGCCGCCGCCGTCGTCGCCGAACGTGCGTACGTGCTTCGACTCGTCCGGATCCACCTGGGCGACCGCGCCGATGGGGTTGCCCTCGCCGTCGGTGATCGCATAGGTCGCCTTGCCGAGCATGCCGACGAAGAAGCGCTTGTCCTGCACGATGCTGACGCTCGGCGCCCCGTACACCGGCCCCGCGCCCACCTGGGCCATCGGACGTTGCGGAGACCCGTCGGCCTGTTGCGGCACGAGACCGCCCTGCACCGGTTGCGGGCCCGCGGGCTGCGGAACCTGCTGCGGGGGCGGCGCCTGCGGGGTCGGGGCCGGCGGCGCGGCGGGTGCGGGGGTTGCGCGTGCTGGGGAGGCGCCTGTGGGGCGGCGGGCCGGGTGTGCGGCGTCCAGCGGTACCCGTCCCACCACCGGACGTACTGCGGATTGACCTGGTCGGGATACCAGCCCGGTGCCGGCTGCGTCATGCCACGGAGTCTAGGTGCTCACAGGCCCGGTGCCAGCCGGAAAGAACCCGAAACCACCGGAACGCACAACCACCGGAACGAGAAGCGGGCCTGCGCGGAATGATCCGCGCAGGCCCGCTCGTCGGGGAGACCTCAGAGGTAGACCGGGTACTGGGGCTCGGGCACCTCGGGCTTGATGCGGTTCTCGATGAAGATGCCGTGCCAGACCATGAACACCAGCAGGGCCCACAGCCGGCGGCTGTGGTCGAGCGTGCCGGCCCGGTGCTCGTCGAGCATCGCGCGCACCGCGGCCTTGTCGAGCAGGTGACCGGTCTGCGAGTCGGCGATGATGCCGCGCGCCCACTCGTACATCTCGTCGCGCAACCACACCCGGATCGGCACGGGGAAACCGAGCTTGCGCCGGTTCAGCACGTGCTGGGGGACGATCCCGTCGAGGGCCCGGCGGAGCGCGAACTTGGTCGTCTCCTTGGTGATCTTCTGGTCGAGCGGGATGCCGGAGGCCACGCGGAACACCTCGGAGTCGAGGAACGGCACGCGCAGCTCGAGCGAGTTGGCCATGGTGACCTTGTCGGCCTTGACGAGGATGTCGCCACGCAGCCACGTGAACAGGTCGACGTGCTGCATCCGCGACACCGGGTCCCAGCCACGGGACAGGTCGTACCAGGGGCGCGTGACGTCCTGGTGGCCCACACCCTCGGTGAACACCGGCAGCACCTCGCGCAACTGGTCGTCGCGGAACAGGCGCGCGTTGCCGTAGTAGCGCTCCTCCAGCGGCAGCGACCCGCGGCGCAGCAGGTCCTTGCCGCGCTTGCCCTCCGGGATGACGTTCGACACCTTCCCGGCCAGCCTGCGCAGCGCGCCGGGCATCTTCTCGAACGGCGCGAGCGACAGCGGCTCGCGGTAGATCGTGTACCCGCCGAACAGCTCGTCCGAGCCCTCGCCGGACAGGACGACCTTCACGTGCTTACGCGCCTCGCGCGCGATGAACCACAGCGGCACCAGCGCCGGGTCGGCGACCGGGTCGTCGAGGTACCAGACGATCAGCGGCAGCGTCTCCATCATCTCCTCGGCGGAGACGGTGCGCACGACGTGCTTCACACCGATCGCGGCGGCCGACTCGGCCGCGACGTCCACCTCGGAGTAGCCTCACGCTCGAAGCCGGTCGTGAAGGTGATCAGGTTCGGGTTGTGCTCCTTGGCCAGCGCGGCGATGGCCGTCGAGTCGATGCCGCCGGACAGGAACGCGCCGACGGTGACGTCCGCGCGCATGTGCTTGGCCACGGAGTCGCGCATCACCTCGGCGACCTCCTCGTGCAGCGTCGCCGTCTGCGCGGGTCCCGACACCTCCTTGGTGCGGAACTCGGGGGAGAAGTAGCGCTCGGTCTTCAACTCCCCGCCGGGGGCGACGGTGAACGAGGTTCCGGACTCGATGCGGCGCACGTTCCGGTGCAGCGACTCGGGCTCGGGCACGTACTGCAGCAGCAGGTAGTGCTGCAGCGCGGTGCGGTCCAGCTCGTCGGACAGTCCGAGGGTCTCCGACAGCTCGAGCAGGCTCTTCTTCTCGCTCGCCAACGCCACGCCGTTCGGCCCGGACGAGACGAACAGCGGCTTGATGCCGAACGGGTCGCGCGCGCCGAAGACGACCTTGGCCTCCGAGTCCCAGATGAGGAACGCGAACATGCCGCGCAGTCGCCCGACCGCGGCCGGCCCGAGGTGGTGGTAGGCCGCGACGATCGCCTCGGTGTCGCCCTCTGTGGTGAACGTCGCACCGTGCTCGTCGGCGAGCTGGGCGCGCAGCTCGAGGTAGTTGTAGATCTCGCCGTTGAAGTTGATGGTGTACCGGGTCGGATTCTCCGGCGGACCCCAGGTCAGCGGCTGATGCGAGTTGTCGACGTCGATGATCGCCAGCCGGTTGAACCCGAAGACGACCTCGCTCTCGGCCCACGTGTCCGTCTCGTCGGGCCCGCGGTGGCGTTGGCAGCGCAGTGCCTGGCCCACGGCGGGCCGTGCCTTCGCCGCGTCGTCTTCACTGGGACACACCAGTCCAAGCAGGCCGCACACGCGTCTTCACACACCCTTTTCGCTCATCGTGCTCGCTGATCGAACCCCGGCGCGCCCGGTGGTCCGTCCCTGCGTACGGGCCGATACGGACCGCCCGCGGAGGTGATTCAGCGCTGGAGTGGCCAGTATGCCCGGCATGTGTGCCGGGTTACGGCAGCGGGGGCAGGGATACCCCTTGGACGCCGATCCGGTTCAGCTCGGCTAAAGTCCCCCTACGTCACGTAGTGATCGGGCGAGGAGGCATCGCGCAGTGGGCGTTCCAGAACGCACCCGGAACTCAGGCCGGGGCAAGGTCGCCAAGGTGACCGTGCTCGCCGGACTCGTCGCCGTATTGGCGACCGGATGTTCCGGCGAGGAGGTCCTGCGGTTCGGGTGGCCGGACGGGGTGACTCCCGAAGCGACGCCATGCGGACCTTCTGGACCTGGTCGGTCGTCGCAGCATTGATCGTCGGCGTCATCGTGTGGGCGCTGATGTTCTGGACGATGATCTTCCACCGGAAGAAGAAGACGGCCGAGGGCGAGCCGGAGGAACTGCCGCGGCAGTTCCAGTACAACGTGCCGCTCGAGCTCTTCTGCGTCGTCGTGCCCGTGATCATGGTGTGTGTCCTGTTCTTCTTCACGGTCACCACCGAGAACCAGGTGCTGGCGAACGAGGACGACCCGGATGTGACGGTCGACGTCATCGGCTTCCAGTGGAACTGGGAGTTCGCCTACCCGGAGGAGCCGGAGACCGCGGACGGTCAGACGATCTCGACGGTCGGCAGCTCGGCGGAGATCCCGATCCTCGTCCTGCCGACGGATCGGAAGATCCAGTACAACCTGCGGGCGACCGACGTCATCCACTCGTTCTGGGTTCCGGAGTTCAACTTCAAGCGGGACGTCATGCCGTTCCCGGAGAACAACAACCAGAACAACGTCTTCCAGAACACCATCGATCGTGAGGGTGCGTTCGTCGGCCGCTGCGCCGAGCTCTGCGGCACCTACCACGCGATGATGAACTTCGAGGTGCGGGCGTTGTCGCCGGACAAGTACGACCGGTACATCGAGCTGCGCACCGAGACGAACCAGGAGACGGGTCGGACGAACACGACTGCGGAGGCCCTGGCGCAGCTGCAGAACGAGGGCTGCGACTCCGAGCTCTGCAGCCCGACCGCGACGACGACCCAGCCGTTCGCGACCGACCGCACCCTGCGGACCGCGACGGGCTGATCCACGAAGCGGCGCGGCCGGATCCCGGCCGCGCCGCCTTCGGCGGGATCGACCGACCCATCGGACCACCTGAAGAAACCAGACCACTCAGTACTCTGATCACGAACGCTGAGCTAGTAGTAAGGACACAGGGCACATGAAGGACGAAGCCAGGCTTTTCGACATCGTCATGGTCTTCGCGTTCTTCACGGCGGTCGTCTACGGCGTGATGACGGGTGTCATGACCGACGACGGGGTGGAGCCGGTCGGCACCGTCTCGCTGATCCTGACCGGTGGTCTGACCCTCATGGTCGGCAGCTACATCCGCTTCATCGGCCGCCGTATCCCGGCCCGGCCGGAGGACAACGACGAGGCCGAGGTCAGCGACGGCGCGGGCGAGCTCGGCTTCTTCAGCGCGGGCAGCTACTGGCCGGTGGGCCTGGCCGCCTTCTGCGCCCTGGCCGGTGCGGCCATGGCGTTCTGGCAGGTCTGGCTGCTGGTCTTCGCCGTGATCGGCATCCTGATCACCATCGGCGGCCTGGTGTTCGAGTACCACACGGGCCCGAACGCGCACTGAGCCGCAGCTCGACGAACCAGGAGGCCCGCCCCGATGTTCGGGGCGGGCCTCCTCTTTTCGTGTCTCTCCTGTTGTGTGCCGCCGGGGCTCGGGCGGGTCAGCTCTCGGACGACACGGTCGCCGAGAAGTCGATCCACCGCTGCAGCAGTTCGGCCGCCGCGCCCGAGTCGACGGCCTCGGCCACGCGCGCGAGTTGCGTGCGCAGCTCCGCGGTGAGATCCCCGCTGTCGGCGAAGCCGGGGAAGCCCTCGTACGCGGCCAGGGCGCCCGCGGCGTTGAGCAGGACCGCATCCCGCACCGGGCCCGATTTGCCGCTGACGAGCTCCTGGACGACCTTGGCGTTCACCTCGGGTGAACCACCCTTGAGATCGGCCTCGGTGCTCAGAGGGACGTCCAGGGCCCGCGGATCGATCATGGTCTCGTGGATCCGGCCACCGCTGATCACCCACGCCGTCGTCGTGGTCGTGTTGGTGATCTCGTCGAGCCCGTCGTCGCCGCGCACCAGCAGCACGTCGTGGCCCCGCTGGGCGAACACCTCGGCCAGCACCCGCGTCTTGTCGGCGTAGGCGCAGCCGATGAGGCTCGCCGACGGCTGCGCCGGATTGCTCAACGGGCCGAGCATGTTGAACGTCGTCGGCACGCCCAGTTCCCTGCGCGTCGCGCCCGCGTACCGCAACGCGGGGTGGAAGGCGGGCGCGAAGCAGAACCCGATGCCGACCTCGCGAATGCAACGGAGCACATCCGCCGCGGACATGGTGATCGCCACACCCAGCGTTTCCAGTACGTCCGCCGCGCCCGATTTGGACGATGCCGCCCGACTTCCGTGCTTGACGACCGGAGCCCCCGCCGCCGCCGCGACCAGCGACGACATGGTCGAGATGTTCACCGAACCCGACCGGTCACCACCGGTCCCGACGATGTCGACGGCGCGGAAATCGATGTCAAGGGTGCGTGCGTGCGTGAGCATGGCGTACGCCATACCCGCGATCTCGGCGGGCGTTTCGCCCTTGGCCCGCAGTCCGACGGCGAACCCGCCGATCTGCGACGGGCTCGCGGCGTCGGACATGATCTGGTCCATCGCCCAGGCCGTCTCCGATTCGGAGAGGTCGGCGCGCTCGATGAGCCTGCTCAGGACGGTGGGCCAGGTCGGTTCGTCGGTCATGTGAGTGAGATCAACCCTGTACTGGTGTGAGGTGCTGCTTGCGCAGCACCTCGGCGATGGTTTCGGCCGAGGTGAGGGGGTCGAGCGGGTGCACGAGCACGGCGTCCGCCTGCGACCAGGTGGCGAGCCAACGGTCGTCGGCACGCCGGACGGCGACCGCGATCGGCGGGCACGGCTCGATCTCGTTCTTGAGCTGCCTGCACAGGCCGATACCGCCCGTGGGCTGGGCCTCTCCGTCGAGAATGGCCAGGTCGACGGCGCCGGAGTCCATCTCGGCGAGCACGTCGCCGATGCCCTCGGTGTCGCCGTACTCGACGTACGTCACCGTGCCCACGTCCGGCGCCGGCCTGCGGCCGATCGCGGTCATGATCGCGTCCCGAACCTCGGGTCGGTGGCTGAACACGAGGATCCGCCTCGCCTGGTCGGTCATGTTGCCGTCCTCCATGTCACCGGTTCGCGGAGCCTCGTCGCTGCCGCGGGTCGATCTTAACCGTCCCGACCAGGATCAACCCAGGCGATCTCGAGGCTTCCACGACTCTCCGTAGGACCCGGCCTGCACAGCCCGGAAGCGAACAGACATAATGCGACTCGTGACAACGGCAGCTCCCAACATCAGCCAGCGAGTGCACTCGCTGAACCGGCCGAACATGGTCAGCGTCGGGACCATCGTCTGGCTGTCCAGCGAGCTCATGTTCTTCGCCGGGCTGTTCGCGATGTTCTTCACGGTCAAGGCACAGAACGACACCGGGCACTGGCCACCGGTGAACGAAGCCACTGGCGAGCTGATCCATTTGGATATCGCCTATGCGCTGCCGTTCACCGCCATCCTGGTCGCGTCCTCGTTCACCTGTCAGATGGGCGTGTTCGCCGCCGAGCGCGGTGACGTGTTCGGCCTGCGCCGCTGGTACCTGATCACCCTGGCCATGGGCACGGTGTTCACGCTCGGACAGGCCGGCGAGTACATCCAGTTGTTCAGCGAGGGCGTCACGATGCCCTCCGGTGCCTACGCCACCGTCTTCTTCATGACGACCGGCTTCCACGGACTGCACGTCATCGGTGGTCTCGTCGCGTTCGTCTACCTGCTCATCAGGACGAAGCTGAGTAAGTTCACCCCGGCGCAGGCCACCTCGGCCATCGTCGTGTCGTACTACTGGCACTTCGTCGACGTCGTGTGGATCGGCCTGTTCGCGGTGATCTACCTCGTTCCTTGACGCACTGACCACTGTGATCCGTTCTCCCAAGTACGGCCGAACTGACAGCAAGGGTTGCCGCAGAAGATGACCTTCACGAAGAAGCCCGCCACGGCGGGAGACCGGCGAGCGCGCCGCCGCTCGAAGTTCCGTAAGCGTGTCGCCGGATTCGCCGCACTGGCGATGGCGCTGATCGGGGCCGGCGGGCTCTATGCCGTGTTCGCCCCCGAGCCGCAGACCGCCGAGGCGGCGGTCGACCCGGCTCTGCTGCGCAAGGGCGAGCAGATCTACAACAACACCTGCATCTCGTGCCACGGCGCGAACCTCGAAGGTGTGCAGGACAAGGGGCCGGCCCTGGTCGGGGTCGGCGAGGCCTCGGTGTACTTCCAGGTCTCCAGCGGCCGGATGCCGATGGTGCGCCAGGAAGCCCAGGCTTCGCGCAAGCCGACCAAGTACACCCCCGAGGAGATCGACGCGCTGGGCGCCTACATCCAGGCCCACGGCGGCGGTCCGGAGACGCCGAGCGAGCGTGGGGAGCAGCTGCACGGCCAGAACCCCGCGCGCGGCGGCGAACTGTTCCGCCTCAACTGTGCTTCGTGTCACAACTTCACCGGTCAGGGCGGCGCGCTCTCGTCCGGCAAGTACGCGCCCGAGCTCGCCCCGGCGAGCGAGGAAGAGATTTACACCGCGATGCAGAGCGGTCCGCAGAACATGCCGAAGTTCTCGGACCGGCAGCTGAGTCCCGAGGAGAAGCGGGACATCGTCGCCTATGTGAAGTCGGTCAACGACGGCAACAACCAGCCGGGCGGTAACCCGCTGGGTGGTCTCGGGCCGGCTTCCGAAGGTGTCATCGCGTGGTTCGTGGGTATCGGCGCTCTGATCGGCGCCACCCTGTGGATTGGATCGAGGGCATAGGCATGAGTGGCAACGAGCCAGGACCCCGTCCTTCGGACGAGGAACTCGCGGCGATGAGCCGTGACGACCTCGTCAAGCTGGGTGGCCAGCTGGACGGTGTCGAGATTGTCGACTATCCGGACCCGTTCCCGGTCGAGGGAACCAAGGCCGAGAAGCGCGCCGAGCGCGCCGTCGCGGCGTGGTTCCTGCTGTCCGCGATCACCGGACTGGCGTTCGTCGTGGCGCTCATCTGGTGGCCGTGGGAGTACGTGCCGTGGACCGACGAGTCCGGCCACTTCTGGTACAGCCTGTACACACCGGTGCTCGGGATCACCATGGGTGTCTCGATCCTGAGCCTGTCGATCGGTGTGCTGCTGTTCGCGAAGAAGTTCATCCCGGCCGAGACGTCCATCCAGCAGCGCAGCGACAACCTCGGACAGGGGTCGGCCGAGCTCGACCGCAAGACGATCGTCGCGCACCTGCAGGACGCCGGTGAGCGTTCGGGCATCGCCCGTCGCTCGATGATCAAGCGCACCGCCGGTCTCGGTGTGGGTGCGCTGGGTCTGGGCACCGTCGCGCTGCCGCTGGCGTCCTTCATCAAGGACCCGCACGCAGAGGCCGACAACAAGCACGGCCTCATCCACACGGGCTGGAAGCCCGAGCACGAGGGCGAGATCGTGTACCTGCGGCGCAGCACCGGCGACACCAACGAGGTCTCCCTGGTGCGTCCGGAGGAGCTCGACGCGGGTGGCATGGAGACGGTCTTCCCGTTCCGCGAGTCGGAGCGCGGTGACCACGAGGCGCTGCTGCACGCGATCCGCCGTGCGGACAACCCGGTCATGCTGATCCGCCTGCGCCCCGACGACGCCGCCAGGGCGGTCAAGCGTCAGGGCCAGGAGGACTTCAACTACGGCGACTTCTTCGCGTTCACGAAGATCTGCAGCCACGTCGGCTGCCCCACGTCGCTGTACGAGCAGCAGACCAACCGCATCCTGTGCCCGTGCCACCAGTCGCAGTTCGACGCGCTCCAGTACGGCAAGCCGGTCTTCGGCCCGGCGACCCGTGCGCTGGCGCAGCTGCCCATCACGGTGCACACCGATGGATACCTCATCGCCCGGCACGACTTCATCGAGCCGATCGGGCCCGGTTTCTGGGAGCGCAAGTCATGAGCTCACTGACGACACCGACCAAGGGGTCCAGCGCTCTCGCCCGGCACGCGGCCGAGGCGGGCAACAACGCCGATCAGCGGTACGTGCTGTCCAAGGGCCTTCGGCACCAGCTGAACAAGGTCTTCCCGACGCACTGGTCGTTCCTGCTCGGCGAGATCGCGCTGTACAGCTTCATCATCGTCATCCTGTCGGGCGTCTACCTGACCCTGTTCTTCGATCCGTCGATGACCGAGATCATCTACGACGGGCCGTACGAGAACCTGCAGGGCATCGAGATGACCCGCGCGATGGCGAGCACCCTCGAGATCTCGTTCGAGGTCCGGGGTGGACTGTTCGTCCGACAGGTGCACCACTGGTCGGCGCTGATCTTCGTGGCCGCCATGGCCGTGCACATGATGCGCGTGTTCTTCACCGGTGCGTTCCGGCGCCCACGTGAGGCCAACTGGGTCATCGGTGCACTGCTGCTGATCCTGGGTGCGTTCGAGGGCTTCTTCGGCTACTCGCTGCCGGACGACCTGCTCTCCGGTACCGGTATCCGCGCGACGCTGTCCGGTATCACGCTGTCGGTGCCGGTGATCGGCACCTGGGCGCACTGGGCGCTGTTCGACGGGGAGTTCCCGGGAACGGCGATCGTGCCGCGGATGTACACGCTGCACATCCTGATCATTCCGGGCATCATGCTCGCGCTGGTGGCCATCCACCTGGCGCTCGTGTGGTACCAGAAGCACACGCAGTTCCCGGGCGCGAAGCGCAAGGAGACCAACGTCGTCGGCGTTCGGATCATGCCGCTGTTCGCCGTGAAGGCCGGCGCCTTCTTCGCCGTTGTCACGGGCTTCATCGCGCTGATGTCCGGTCTGTTCCAGATCAACGCGGTCTGGCATATCGGCCCGTACAACCCATCACAGGTCTCGGCGGGTTCCCAACCGGACTGGTACATGGCATGGGCCGACGGCATCCTACGAATCTGGCCCGCGTGGGAGCTGTACATCGGCGACTACACGATTCCGCCGGTGTTCTTCGCCGGTGCCGGCGGTATGGGCCTGATGTTCACCCTGCTCATCGCGTATCCGTTCATCGAACGGAAGTTGTCCAAGGACACTGCGCACCACAACCTGCTGCAGCGTCCCAGGGACGCACCGGTACGCACGAGCATCGGCGTCATGGCGCTGACGTTCTTCATGGTGCTGGAGATGTCCGGCTTCAACGACATCTTCGCGTTCGCCTTCGACGTCTCGCTGAACGCGACGACGTGGATGGGCCGGATAGGCATCCTGGTGTTGCCGGCACTCGCGTACGTCATCACCTATCGGATCTGCATCGGGTTGCAACGGTCCGACAGGGAAGTGCTCGAGCACGGCATCGAGACGGGCATCATCAAGCGCCTGCCGCACGGTGAGTTCATCGAGGTCCACCAGCCGCTCGGCCCGGTGGACGACCACGGTCACCCGCTGCCGCTGGACTACCAGGCGCCGCGGTGCCGAAGAAGATGAACAAGCTCGGTTCGGCCGGTAAGCCGGTCGCCGGTGGCTGGTGGTCGCCGGACCCGGCGGACGAGACGGCCGCGCTCGAGGAGGCACACGCCGAGCAGCACGCACGCCAGCACGAGGCTGTGGAGTCGGCCGAGGCGGTCGAGTCCGCCGAGGACACCACGTCCACGGACAGCACGGCGGACGGCACCCAGGCGATCGACTCCGACTCGGGTGAGTCGGACGACTCGAGCGGTGGTTCGACGCCGCGCGCCTGATGCGACGCAACTGAACACAGGAGGAGCCCCGGCCATTCGGCCGGGGCTCCTCCTTTTTGCGTGGACCTGTGAGTGGGCCGCCGGCCGGAATCGCAGGCGGCCCCGGTTGCTCGCTCAGGCCGATTCGATGCCGATCTCGAAGGCCGAGTCGGTGTCGGCGCTCGAGTACGAGCGGAACGCGATGTGGGTGTCGGTGTGCACCACGCCGTCGACCTTGCTGATCTTGGCCGGGATGAGCGCGGCCAGGTCCTCGTGCGAAGCCACGCGCACCCGCGCGATGAGGTCGACGTCGCCGGCGCACGAGTAGACCTCGGACACGCCCTCGATGTCGGCGATCTCCTGTGCCGTTTCGGGAATCCGGTCGGCGGCTGCGCTGATGAGGACGATCGCGGTGATCACACTGGCCTCCTGGGGGAACGTACGGTCATGCCGCGATCCTAAGCCCCCCGCGCCGCCGCCGTGGTTCGTCTCACGTGACGTTCTCGAGGGTCGCGGCGGTGGCGACCTTGTCGAGCCACGGACCCCAGCCGCCGGCGCCGGCGGCGGGTTCGCACCACGGTGCGGTGGTGCGGACCAGTCGGGTACCGGGTGTGGTGAGCCAGCGCAGCAGCAGTGCGGTCTCCTCGGCGGGGGCGCCGCGCAGCGGCCCGGGGGAGGGCAGCACGGTCTCGGCCGAGGCGACGAGTGCGTCGACGACCGGCATGGGCGGCGTCCCGCGCCGCGCGGTGCCTGCGGAGGCGAGGCGGCCGTGCCGGATAACGGCGAACTCCCAGCCGCCGTGGCCGTCCGGGGCCGCCCCGATGAGCTGTTCGATGCTCGCGAGTGCGGCGAGCCGGTGCGCCTTGCCGACGCCGCGCAGGAGCGTGACGAGTTCGTCGCGGCGGCGGGCGGCCTGTTCGAAGTGCCCGCCCGCGGCGAGCTGCTCGATGTGCGAACGCGCGGACCACAATGGAGTGTCACCGGTCCCGGCGACGAGGTCGCGCGCGGCGCGGACGGACGGGGCGTACTCGTCGACGCTCTGTCGGCCCGCGCAGGGCGCTCCGCAGCGCCCGAGTTCGGCCAGCACGCACGGCCGGCCCTGCGGGTCGCGAGCCGGGATGCGCTGGGTGCAGGTGCGCAGTCCGGCGGCCCCGGCGAGGGTGTCGGCGGCCGTTCTCGCCCTGGCCTGCGAGCCGAAGGGGCCGAGCGCGCCGTCGCGTTCGGAGCGGACCACCGACAGCCGCGGGAACGGTTCGTCGGTGAGCACCACCCACCATGCGGTGTGCGGGTTCTTCGAACGCCGGTTGTAGGACGGCCGGTGCGCGGCGAGCAGGCGCAGCTCGCGGACCTGGGCCTCGAGGGGGTGGGCGCATTCGATGCCGTCGACCCGTTCGGCGAGGGTGACCATCTCCCGCATCCGGCCGCGCGATTCGGAGCCGGTGAAGTACTGCCGTACGCGCCGCCGGAGGTTGCGTGCGGTGCCGACGTAGAGGACCTCGTCGCCGGGACCGCGGAACAGATACACACCGGGGCGTTCGGGCAGATGGGCGGCGAGGCCGCGTTTGCGTCGTTGGGCGGGGGTGACGTCGGGCAGGTAGTCGAGGAGTTCCTCGAGGGAGTGCACGCCGAGTGGCCCGACACGTTCGAGGAGACCGTGCAGCACGTCGACCGTGGCGTGCGCGTCGGCGAGCGCACGGTGGTTCGGGGTGGTGCGGGCGCCGAACACGCGCGCCAACGCCGACAACCGGTGCGACCGTGTGTCCTGTGTGGACAACACGCGCCGGGACAGTTGCAGGGTGCACACGACGGCGGGTTTCGGCCATGCGTAGCCGTGACCCTCGCACGCGGCGCGCAGGAAGCGGGTGTCGAATCCGGCGTTGTGGGCTACGAGCACGGCCCCGGCCGCGAACTCGAGGAATGCCGGCAGCACCTGCTCGACGGGCGGTGCGGCCTGGACCATCGCCGTGGTGATGCCGGTGAGCTCGACGATCTGCGGCGGGATGGCGCTGCGCGGATCGACGAGCGTGCCGAACTCGCCGATCACCTCGCCGCCGCGGACCTTCACGGCCCCGATCTCGGTGATCCCGTCGGGTCCGGGAGCCGCGCCGGTGGTCTCGACGTCGACGATCACGAAGGTCACGTCGCGCAGCGGGGTACCCAGTTCGTCGAAAGCCAGCTGCATGGCCGCGGAGGGTACTGGCGGGCACCGACAATCCGCGGCCGGCCACCGCCCGTGGCAGCTCGGGCGGTGGCGGCCGCAGGGCCGTGGTGACGGTGGTGGCGGCGACGCCCAGGGTCCACATCCACACCACCGCGTACAGCACACGTTGCAGGAGACCGCCGAGTTCGGCGACGCCGGGAACGACCGGAGCCACGAGCACGGCGGTGAGCGTCGCGATCGAGACCGCCGCGCAGATCCCCGTCCAGCGGGAGAGTCCCGGGCGCGTGTCGCGCAGGTCCGCGCGCAGCATCAGCAGTGCCGGGATGTGCACCACCATGCCCGGCAGGGCGAGGAGCGTGTGGACCAGGAAGTGCGTGTCGGCGGGGAAGAGGCCGGAGGAGGCCATGCTCAGGCCCCACACCACGAGGAGCGCCGCGGCGACCGTCGTCCGGCGGTTGCGGTGAGATCCCGGACGGCCGTCGAAAGGGTGCAGGTACCAGGCCCCGAGCGCGACCACGAGCCCGCTGAGCAGGAACGCCCAGTTCATCGCGTCGTGCCACGGGGAGCAGATCGCGTAGTCGGCCAGGGGATAGGTGCCGGTGCCGCACGCGGTGACGCCGAGGTCGCTCATCGGCTGGGCGAGCGGGTCGTACGCAACCGTCGACGCCGCGATGGCAGGCAGCTCGACCGCGAAGTAGGCGGTGCCGACCGCCCACGCGCCGGTACCGAGGATCAGGCGCGCACCACTGCTGCGGCGGACGGTCACGCTCAGTGCGAGGCATCCGAGCAGCACCGCCACCATCAGCCACGTCGTCATGCCGACCGTCCCTGCCTTCTGCGTACCCGGTGATGGATGTCGGAAATGTGTACTTTAGTCGTATCCGTGTCGTTGGTCGGGTGTTCATACCGGACTCACCGCTGGGTCGTCCACGCTCGACACGATCACCCCAGGAGTCACCGATCGGGTGAACGACGACTGGAGGGTGCACGGATGAGGAGTCTGCGGAGAGCGACGTCGTCGCTGGTACTGGTGGTGAGCATGCTGGCAGCCGGCGTGTTCGGGGCCTCGGCGGTGAGTGCCGCGCCGCCCGACCGTTCCTCGTTGTCGGTGCTCTCGTTCAACATCCACCACGGGGTGGGCATGGACGACGAACTGGACCTCGACCGCATCGCGCGGGTGATCGCGCGCAGCGGCGCCGACGTCGCCGCGCTGCAGGAGGTCGACCGGCACCACTCCGAGCGCAGCGAGTGGCGCGACCAGACGCGGGAGCTGGCAAAACGGCTCGGCTACCACGCCGTGTTCGGCGCCAACATCGACCGCGATCCGCCGGAGGCGGGCAAGCCGCGCGTGCAGTACGGCACGGCGATCCTGTCGCGCTACCCGATCGTGCAGTGGTCGAACACCTACCTGGAGCGTTCGCCCGACCAGGAGCAGCGCGGTCTGCTGCACGCCCAGCTGAACCTGTGCGGCGAGCGCGTGAACGTCTACAACACGCACCTCGCCGCGTCGTCGCAGCCGGACCGTGCGGCGCAGGCGCAGCAGATCTCGGAGCTGGTCGACCAGACGCGCCCGGCGGTGGTCGCCGGTGACATGAACGCCCTGCCCGACGCCCCGGAGCTCGCGCCGCTGCGCGAGACCTTCACGGACGTGTGGCCGGTGGCGGGCAAGGGCCCCGGTGCGACGTTCCCGGCCGACGAGCCCGACCGGCGCATCGACTACATCTACACCGGCGACGACGTGACCCCGACCTTCGCGAAGGTGCTCGCCACCGAACCGGAGGCCTCGGACCACCGCCCCCTCCTGGCCCACCTAACCCTGGACTGACGGCCGCACGAGGACAGCACCATGGCCTCGGGTGCGTTTGAAGAGCACCCGAGGGCCCCATGGTCGCGTTGAACGGGACCGAAGTTCCCTTCGCGCGATCCCGCCGCGGGCCCACCTCACCCCGTGGTGGGATGCCGGGCGGCCGGTGGGGCGGAACCTAAACTGGACGGATGCAACCGTCGTCGCACCGTCCCGAGGAGTCCGGGGACGCTCCCGACCCCGAGGCGTCCGAACCGGACTGGTCGGCGTTGCCGGAGCCGGTGCGGGAACGGCTGGCGGGTCTGGCTGCGGCTGCGCTGGGTGGACTTCCGACGGCGGATCTGCCGCGCCAGTTGCGGCCCGTGGCACGGTTCGCGCCGGCGAAGCGTGCGCGGGCCGGGGCGGCGGCCCTACTGGCCGGATTGCGGGATTCGCCCCGGTTCCGCACCGGGGTCGTCGAGTGGTTGCGGGCACGCCGGCCCGAGGACCTGAAGCTCGATGACGACGATCCGGTGCGCGTGGCCGCGTCGGCGTTGTTGCTCGAGCACGCCGACGCCGGCGAGCGGGTCCGGCTCGCCGCCGAGCGCGCCGAGGAGTCGAACCTGCGGGCCGAACGCGACGCGGCGTCGGCCCGCGCGCACCGCCTGGAGGCCGAGCTCGCCGAGGTGCGGGCCGAGCTGGCGGCAGCCCGCACCGATGTCGACCGCGTCCGTGCCGAGCGTTCGGATCAACTGGACAAGCTGCGCCAACGGTTGCGCGCCCAGGGCATGGAGCTTCGACAGGCCAAGGACGCCGCCGACGAGGCCAGGGCGGAGGCGGAGGCGGCCAGGTCGGGGCGCGGCGACGAGACCGAGCGGTTGGCTGCCGAACTGGCCAGGGAACGCGACCGCGCCGACGCCGAGCGTGCCCGGGCCGAGCGCGCCGTCGCCGATGCCGACACGGCACGGCGCGCCGCACGCGAGGCCCGCGA
The DNA here is from genome assembly GCF_001942305.1 of Saccharomonospora sp. CUA-673. GTDB lineage: Bacteria > Actinomycetota > Actinomycetes > Mycobacteriales > Pseudonocardiaceae > Prauserella. Next base: position 117,726 of record NZ_MKKE01000011.1, read on the forward strand.
CGCCGACGAGGTGCGGCTCGGTCTGCTGCTGGACACGCTCGGCGGTGCGGTCGACGGTCTGCGCCGGGAGCTGTCGGTGGACGAGACCGGGCGCGGTGCCCGCCCCGCCGACACCGTCGAGGCGGCGACGACGCAACGCGGTGGTGACCGGGTCGCCGACGTCGAGGCGCTCGACCGACTGCCCGCCCTGCCCGCGGTGCACCTGATCGTCGACGGGTACAACGTCACCAAGACCGGCTATCCCGAGCTGCCGCTGGCGGATCAGCGTTCGCGGCTCGTCGGGCAGTTGGGCGCGTTGAAGGCGCGCGTGGGCGGGGAGGTCACGGCCGTGTTCGACGGGGCCGGTGTCACGTCGATCCCCGCGGCCAACCCGCGCGGCGTGCGCGTGTTGTTCTCGGAGCCGGGTGTGCTCGCCGACGACGTGATCCGCGATCTCGTCGCCGCCGAACCCCGTGGACGGCCGCTCGTGGTGGTGACCTCGGACCAGGAGATCGTCACGTCGGTGCGACGGGCGGGGGCGCACGCCGTGCCGTCGTCGGTGCTCGTGATCCGGCTCCGCTGACGCCCCGAATTCGGTGCGCAGTGACCGTTTTGGCGCGCGGACACCTCGTTCGTCCCGCTCTGTCCGTGCCGCGGCGCCTCACCCTCACGGGTACATGAGAATCCCTTCATGTGGCGTTCATGCCGGTCACGGGATCGCCGCAGTACGGTTCGCCGTATGAAGACACGGAAGATGCTTGCCGTCCTGGCCGCTGCCGGCGCGTTCGCCTTCGTCTCGGCGTGCAACGACTCGGAGCCCGCCGAGGACAACGGTGGCGACACGCAGCAGACCACCCAGCAGCAGGACGGCGGTCAGACCGGCCAGAACAACGGCGACGACGACGCCGACGATCAGGACGACGACCGCGACGGCGATGACGACCGCGACGGCGACGACCGCGACGGCGACGACCGCGACGGCGACGACGACCGTGACGGTCAGGACGACGACCGGGACGACCGGGACGACCACGACGACCACGATCACGACGACAACGACGACGACCACGACGACAACTGAGGCTCGGCCTCACCCCGCGCGTGAGCTCGCCGACCCCGCCGCGAGCGGCGAGCTCACGCGCACGACATGGACAGCCCTCCGTCGACGGGCAGGCACACGCCGTTGACGTAGGCGGCCTCGTCGGAGGCCAGGAACAGACTCGCGTGGGCGACGTCCCACGGGGTGCCCATCCGGCCCGTCGGACTCACCGCATTCCTCGTCGCCAGCAGATCCTCGATCGAACCGGCCTGGGACGAGAGCTGGGCCCGTACCAACGGGGTGTCGATGAAGCCCGGAGCCACGGAGTTCGCGCGGATCCCGCGATCGGCGTAGGTGAGTGCGAACGACACGGTCGCCTGATTCACGGCCGCCTTCGCCGACATGTACGCGGGATAGTCGTAGCCGACGTGCCGTAGCGCCGCCAGTGACGACACGTTGACGATCGCCCCCCGACCGCGCTCGAGCATCGACGGCAGCACGTGCTTGCACGCCAGGAACACACCGTCCACATTGAGCGCGAACGCGCGCCGCCACTCGTCCAGACTCAGCTCGACCGGACCGCCCAGCACGGTCACGCCGACGTTGTTGTGCAACACGTCGACCGGGCCGAGCTCGGTGGTCGCCTCCCGCGCGGCGGCCTCGACCTGATCGGAATCGGTGACGTCCGCGGTGATCGCCACCGCGGTGCCGCCGGCCGACCGCACCGCGTCGGCGGTGAGCGCCGCCGCGTCGGACCGGACGTCCACCACCGCGACCCGCGCGCCGTGTCGGGCGTACGTCACCGCGGCGGCCTGCCCGTTGTTGACGCCGTCCGGGGTGCCACCGCCCCCGAAGACCAGCGCCACCTTGCCGGCCAGTCGTGGTGCGTTCATCTGCCATCCCCTTCTGCCTCGTCCTCGAGGTACAGCTCGTACGTCACGGCCACCGGGTTCTCGCCGGGGAGCACCGCGCCGGAGTGGACGTCGCCGTGGCGGTCCACCATCGCGGCGACGAGCGCGACGTCGTCGCCGCGGACCGTGCCGGTCAATGACGTCAGCTCCGTGGCCGGCCAGTCGACCTCGACGATCTCGTCGGAACTCACGCGCAGGCGGGCGCGACGAGGCTGCCGACGCTCGCGCGCACGGTGGCCGAGGCGAAGCCGGCACGCCGGGCGATGGTGGCGACGGCGCCGCAGAGGTCCTCGCCGGGCCGGATCCGTGACATGACCGCGCGCGCCCGACCCGGCGTGCGGCGCGGATGCGGGGTGAACACCGGCATGTCGGTCTCGGGGTCCGTGGCACTGACGAGGTCCACATCGGACAGCAGGCGCACGGTGGCCTCGATCGGGATGTCGCCGACGGTGGTGTCCGGCAGCAGGTGGCCGCCGCGCACCCGCCCGTGTTCGTCGAACCACGTCGCGTGGATGTGGGCGAAGCCGGCCCCGTCGCGCACGCCGACCGTCGCCGAACCGGTGCGCACGAAGCACGGACCAGCGGGTTCGACCGTCTCGCTGAAGTAGGCCGGCCGGTCGGTGCCGATCGCCGGGTACACGTAGCGCAGGATGCCGAACGATCCGTGGGCCAGCTCGACGCTCGCTGCCGTGGCACCGGATTCGGAGGTCAACCGCCACAACGCGTCGGCGATCCGCTCACCGCGCGGCAGCTGGGTCCGGACAACGGTCACGTCGGTCGGCACGGACACGATCCGCTCGGCGTGCCGCGGTCCGGGGTGCCGCAAGGGAACCCCGGGACAGCGCTGCTCGGCCGCGGCCCCGGTCATGACGTCTCCAGACGCTGTTTGATGGTGCGTTTGACAACCTTGCCGTAGCCGGACTTGGGGATGTCGTCCCACCACACGAACCGCTTCGGGATCTTGTACCGGGCCAGGGACTCGCCCAGCCACGACCGCAGCTCGTCGGTGTCGGCGGGTCGCGCGCCGGCGGCGACGCACACGGCCACGCCGACCTCGCCCCAGCGCGGGTCGGGCACGCCCACGACCGCGACCTCGGCGATCGACGGATGCCGCAGCAGGCGCTCCTCGATCTCCCGGGGGTACACATTGGACCCACCGGAGATGAACATGTCGGACGCTCGGCCGGTGACGTAGACGTAGCCCTCGTCGTCGACCATGCCCAGGTCGCCGGTGCGGAACCAGCCGTCGCGGAACGACTCGGCGTTGGCCGCGTCGTTGTCGAGATACCCGGGGAACACCGCAGGCCCGGCGACGCAGATCTCGCCCTGCTGGCCGGGTGACAGTTCGGTGCCGGTGGTGTCCTGGATGCTCACCTGCATCCCGGTGCGGACCCGGCCGCAGGTGCCGAACTCGATGCCCTCCGGCGACGGCCGGCCGTGCTCGTCGGGCGGCAGGACCGTGATGTTGCCGGTGACCTCGCCGAGCCCGTAGTACTGCACCAGCACGTCGCCGAGCACGGCGCGGGCGTGTTCCTGGTCGGCCCGGTACATGGGCGCACCGGCGTAGACGACGTAGCGCAGCGAACCGAGGTCGTGCCGTGTCGCCTCGGGGCCTGCGTGAGGGTCGTCAGGATCGTCGGCACGGTGAAGGCGTTGGTCACCCGCTCGGTCTCCACGAGCTGCCAGATCTCGGCCGGGTCGAGACTGATCCGTGTCGGCAGCACGGTCTTGGCGCCGCGGGCGACCTGAGGCAGCAGGTGGATCCCGGCGCCGTGCGACAGCGGCGCCACGACGATCTGGGCGTCGTCGCGGTCGAGTCCCGGCATCAGATCGCAGATGTGGTTGGTCACCACGAAACCGAGCCGGTCGTGGGTGAGCACGACTGCCTTCGGGCGTCCGCTCGTTCCCGAGGTGAAGAAGTACCAGGCGGGATCGCCGTTCCACACCGCCGCATCCGTCTCGGGGGAGCTCATCTCCGGAAGTCCCGCGATCGCGCCGGGAGTGTCGGCCGCGGCGCCGAGCCACAGCGTCCCGCCCGGCAGCGCGACCGCATCGGACACGGCCGCGGCGTGCTCGCCGTAGTCGGCGTGGCAGATCAACGCCGCGGGTGTCGTCAGCCGGGCGAGGTCGGCGACCTCCGCGGGGGTGAGGCGGAAGTTGGCCGGGGCGAACACGGCACCCGCCCGCCAGATGCCGAACATCGTCGCGACGAGCTCGACGTGGTTGGGGGAGTGCACGAGGACCGCGTCCCCGCGGCCGAGCCCGCGTCGGCGCAGTTCCGCGGCCACGTCGGACGCGCGGGCGTCGAGCTCACGCCAGTTGAGGCGCCGCCGGCCGCGGACGACGGCGTCGCGATCGGGCAGCCGGGCCGCGGTGTCGGTGAGGAGCCTGGCCACGTTCACCGCGCGCAGCGGACCCGCGGCCGAGGTCGGTGCGCTCATCGGATGCGCTCCAGCACCGAGCAGTAGTTGGCGACGGCGACACCGCCCATGTTGAACACGCCGGCCAGCTCGCTGCCGGGCACCTGCATGTCGCCGGCCTCGCCGGTGAGCTGCAGCGCGGCCATGATGTGCTGCGAGATGCCGGTGGCACCGATGGGATGTCCCTTGGCCTTCAGTCCGCCCGACGGGTTGACGGGCAGCGCACCGTCGCGTTCGGTGCGGCCCTCGGCCAGCACCTCGGCACCCTTGCCGGGCTCGGCAATGCCGAACGCCTCGTACTGGAGCAGTTCGGCGACGGTGAAACAGTCGTGGGTCTCCAGCAGGTCCAGATCGGACAGTCCGGCGCCGGCTTCGGCGAGGGCGTCGCGGAACGCCCTGGCCGCCCCGGAGAAGGCCAGCACGTCCGCGCGCCGGCTCAACGGGAGGTGGTCGTTGGCGTGGGCGCGGCCACGCCACCCGACGGCCCGCGGTGCGTGCGCCGCCACGTCCGGTGCGGCCACGACGAGCGCCGCCGCACCGTCGGACACCAGCGAACAGTCGGTCCGCCGCAGGGGATCGGCGACCAACGGGTTCCGCTCGGAGACCTGGGAGCAGAAGTCGAACCCGAGGTCCTTGCGCAGATGGGCGTAGGGGTTGCCGACGCCGTTGCGGTGGTTCTTCGCGGCGATCCGCGCCAGCGTGTCGCCGTGCTCGCCGTAGCGCTCGAAGTACTCGCGGGTGAGGTCGGCGAAGATCCCGGCGAAACTGCCCGCCCGCTCCTCCTGCCTGCGGTAGGAGGCGGTGAGCAGCGCATCGCCCACGACGTCGCCGTCGGCGGCGGTCATCTTCTCCGCACCCGCGACGAGCGCGACCCGGCCCCGTCCGGATTGGACGAAGTCGAGCGCCGCGAACAGCGCCGACGACCCGGTCGCGCAGGCGTTCTCGGTGTGCACCGCGGGCACGGTCGCCAGCTCCGGGGTGCCCGCGCCGACGAGGCCGGCTTCGAAACCCTGGCGCGACAGTCCACCGTTGAAGACGCCGACGACGATGCCGTCGACGTCGGCGGCGGACAGGCCCGCATGCTCGAGCGCGGGGCCGGTGACACCGGCGAGCAGCGCCTCGACGTCGGGTTCGGCTGCCTTGCCGAACGTCGAATGGGCCCAGCCGATGATCGCGGGGCCGGTGACGGGATCCGTGGTCATGGTCTTCCTCTCGTCCGTCGGGACTGCTGAGCCCGGACCAGTGCGGTGTGGACGGTCGCCGCCTCCTGGGCCAGGAGTGCGGCGAGGTCGTGTTGCCGGTTGCGGTCCAGCCGTTCGGCGATGCTGGCGACGCTGAACGCGGCCACGGGACGGTCCGCGGCGTCGTGGATGGCGACCCCGACCGCCCATGAACCGGGCACGACGCGTCCCTCGTTGAGCGCGTATCCGGCCTGGCGCGAGCGCCGGACCAGGTGCCGCAGCGCGTCGTCGTCGAAGAGCGGATAGCGCCGGCGCGTGGCGGACGTCGAGGCCAGCACCTCCTCGACCTCGGCATCGGACAGTGCGCTGAGGATGGCGAGGCTTCCCGCACCGATGCCCAGCGGATGGCGGTCGCCGACGGCCAGTGCGTAGTTCCGGATCCGGCCCGGCCCCTCCTGCCGGTGGGTGCAGACGCCGTAGCTGCCGTGGCGCACGGTGAGGAACGACGTGTCGGCGGAGGCGTCGGCCAGGCGGATCAGGCTGTCGGTGCTCAGCGCACCGAGATCGCCGCCGTCCTGTTCGGCGAGCCCGCCGAGCACCCGGGCCTGAACGCCCAGTCGGTAGAGCGCGCTGTCGGGGTCCTGTTCGACGAAGCCCTCGCTCGCAAGCGCGACGAGGGTGCGGCGGACGCTGGCCTTCGGCCGTCCGCTGACGCGCGTCAGCTCGGCGAGCGACACGCCCTCGGGACGGTCGCGGGCGAGCACGCCGACGAGATTCAACAGCACGAGCGCCCGTTGGATGCTCTGCGAGCCCGCGGGGCGGGGGCCGTCGTCGGCGGTGTGAGCGATGGTCCACGATGCGGACCGCCTGGCTGCGTGTCCGGGATCGACGGGACGGGTCCGCGGTGGATTCGCGTCGGCATTGGCGCTCACACCACCCATCATGCGAGCGCGAAGCCTCGCGTCGCAATGGTCCACGATATGGACCGAAGATCCACCCGATGGATTGACACCGTTGATCGGGTCTCTCAGGATCGGTGTGCCCTTCCGGGCGGACGAGGAGAACGGACAATGATGTCGAAGCGTCTTCGCGGTGCCGTCGCGCTGCTGGCGTGCCTGGCGCTCGGCGCGTGCGGTACGCCCAGCGCCGGCCCGAACGACCCGGTCTACACCTGGGACATGACCGTCACGGTGGGCGAGTCCTCCACGTGGTACCAAGCGGCCGAACGGTTCGCGGACACGTTGGAGCGGGAATCCGACGGCCGGATGCAGCTGCGCGTGTTCACCGGCGAGCAGCTCTCGGCCGGCGACCCGGTCGCGGGTGTCGAGCAGTTGATGAACGGGGACAAGGATTTCTCGTACAACTCGACGATCATCTACGCCGGGATCGACCCGCGCTTCGGCGCGATCAACGCCCCGTTCCTCTACCGGGACTACGACGAGGCCGACCGCGCGCTCCGCGGCGGCGCCACCGAGGCGTACGAGAAACTGACCGCGGAATTCGGCATCACCATGCTGGGATTCGGCGAGAGCGGTTTCCGGCAGCTGACCAACAACGTGCGTGCGGTCGAGCAGCCGTCCGACCTCGCGGGCATCAAGACGCGGATCCCCGGTATCGGCATGTTCACCGACTTCTTCCGCGACCTGGGCGCGAACCCGACGACGATGAACTTCTCCGAGGTCTTCACCTCGTTGCAGCAGGGCACCATCGAGGGCCAGGAGAACCCGATGGACGTCATCTCCTCGTCGGGACTGGCGGAGGTGCAGACGTATCTGACGGTGTGGAACTACGTCTACGACCCGCTGGTGCTCGGGGTGAACCAGGAGCTGTTCGACTCGCTCAGCCCGGAGGACCAGGAGATCGTCCGGGAGGCCGCGGCCGATGCCAACGCGTTCCAGGTCGAGACCAACCGTGGTCTGGAACAGCAGCAGATCGCCGAGCAGTCCGAGCTGATGGAGACGAGCGAGCTCTCCGACCGTCAGCTCGAGGATTTCCAGCGTGCCGTCGGGCCGCTGCACGAACGGTACGAACAGGTGTGGGGCCCCGAGATGGTCCGCGCCGTGACCCCGGAGCGCTGAGCCGTGCGCAAATCCACTGTGGACCGCGTGCTCGAGGTGGTGGAGAACGTCCTGGCGGCGGTGCCGTTCGCCATCGTCGCCGTGGTCGCCTTCGTCAACGTCGTCAGCCGCTACTTCCTCAACGCGTCGTTGGCGTTCACGTCCGAGCTGACGGTCAGCCTCGCGGTGTGGATGGTGATGATGGGCGGCGTGGTCGCCCTCCGCGAGGGAGGGCACCTCGGGTTCAGCGCCCTGCACGATGCGGCCACCGGCGCGGTGCGCGCGGTCATGACGGTGCTCATCTCCGCCGCGATCCTGGCGTTCCTCGCGGTGCTGCTGATCTTCGGCATCGACGTGGCGATGCTGCAGGCCGAGAGCGGACGCACGACGCCGTCCATCGGCATCCCGCAGTGGCTGTTCACGATCGCCCTGCCGGTCGGCGCGCTGCTCGGGGCGTACCGGACGGTGCAGGCGGGCCGGAACGGCTTCCGGCGATCCACAGTGGACGCCCTGCCGAGTGAGGAGGCCGACCGGTGATCGGTGCCGTGCTGTTCGCCAGCTTCTTCGTGTTGCTGCTGCTCGGGGTTCCCGTAGCGTTCGCCCTCGGCGTCGCCGCATGTGTCGCGCTGGTCGCGATGGGCGGGTTCACCGAGCTGTCGCTCGTACCCAACGTCTTCACGGCGTCCGTGTCGTCGGAGACGCTGCTGGCCATCCCGTTCTTCATCCTCGCCGGCGTGATCATGGAGTACGCGGGCATCTCACGCAGGCTCGTCGATTTCGCGCACGCATGCGTGGGCGGGCGCAAGCATGGGCTCGCGATCGTCGTGGTGCTCGCGGCGTTCTTCTTCTCGGCCATCTCCGGCTCGGGGCCGGCCACGGTCGCGGCGATCGGAACGATCCTGATCCCGGCGTTGATGCGCCACGGCTACCGGGCGCGGCACGCGACGTCGCTGCTGGCGACGGCGGGGTCGATGGGCCTCATCGTGCCGCCCAGCGTCGCGTTCATCATCTTCGCCGTCGTGGTCAGCGACTTCGAGGGCGTGTCGATCGTCCGGCTGTTCGTCGCGGGCATCATCCCCGGCATCCTGCTCGCCGCGGCATTGATGATCGCGAGCCTGTTCCTGCCCCGCAGGCAGGTCGCCGCGCCGGCGAGGGTCGGCGTCGGCGGCGGGGGAGGTGCCGACACCGAGTCCGGCGCCGGTGGTGACGGCAGTGACGGCACTGAGGGCCCTGGCGGCAGTGGCGTGGACGGTGGCGGTGGCGCCGCTCTGGAGTCGGACGAGCCTGCGCGAGGGTTCGGGGCGTCGCTGGTGAAGGCGATTCCCGGGCTGTTGGTGCCGCTCATCATCCTCGGCGGGATCTACGGCGGCATCGTGACGCCGACCGAGTCGGCCGTCGTCGCCGCGGCGTACGCGCTGATCGTCGGTCTGCTGGTGTACCGCGAGATCCAGCTCCGCCAGCTCTACCGGATCCTCGTCACGGCGTCGGCGCAGTCGGCCGTGATCATGCTGATCGTCGGTGCGGCGTCGGTGTTCGCCTACGTCGTCACGGCCAACGAGATCGCCGAGAGCATCTCCGCCGCTCTGCTCGGACTCACCGACAGCCGGGCGCTGATCGTGTTGCTGGCGATCGTGTTGCTGCTGATCGTGGGCGCGTTCATCGACGCGGTGTCGGCGCTGTACCTGTTCGTCCCGGTGATCGCGCCGGTGCTGCTGGCGGCCGGTGTGGACGTCACGACGATCGGCGTGCTCATGGTGGTGAACCTGGCGCTCGGCCTGGTCACCCCGCCGGTGGGCGTCAACCTGTTCGTCGCCGCGGGCATCGCGCGGGTTCCGCTCGTCGAGGTGGTCAAGGGCATCCGTCCGTTCTTCCTGGCCGGGCTCGCCGTCGTGCTGCTCGTGGCGTACGTGCCCGCGTTGTCGAACTGGCTGCCGGATCTGTTGGGCTTCTGACGAGGGGAGCAGCGATGAACCCGTTCGATCTGACCGGTCGGGTGGCGGTGGTGACCGGCGGCGCGCGCGGCATCGGCCTCGCGGTCGCGACGACGCTCGCCCGGCAGGGCGCCGACGTACTGGTCGTCGACCTCGCCGACGAGGCGCCCGCCGTCTCCGCCCTCGCGGCCGACGTCCCGGATCGGCGGGTGCGGTATCGACGTGTCGACGTCCGGGACGCGGAAGCCGTCGCGGCGTCGGTCGACGACGTCGTCGCCGAACTGGGCGCCGTGGACGTCCTGGTCAACAACGCGGGAACGGCCGGCCGCAACGGATTGGCGAGCACCGGCGACGACGAGTGGTGCCGCGATCTCGACACGAACCTGCGCGGCACGTTCCTGTACTGCCGGGCGGTCGAACCGCACATGCGGTCGCAGGGGAGCGGGCGGATCGTCAACGTCAGCTCGATCTCCGGCATCATGGGCGGCCCTCGATCCGGCGGTTCCGGAGGCGGCCGCTCCGGGCCGGCGTACGCCGCGTCGAAGGGCGGCGTGATCGCGTTGACGAAGTGGTTGGCCAAGGAACTCGGCGATTCCGGGATCACCTGCAACTCGGTGGCTCCCGGGCCGATCGCGACGGAGCTGACCAGCAACGTCGCCTACGCCCTCGACGATCAGGTGATCAAGCGGATGGGCCGGCCCGAGGAGGTCGCCGCCGCGGTGGCCTACCTGGCCGGGCCGGGGGCCGGCTTCGTCACCGGGCAGGTGGTGAAGGTGTGCGGCGGGGCCGCGATCGGCTGACGGTAAGTGAATTCGGACGAGTCGGCACACGAGACGGACGCGGGTTGTTAGGTTGCGGGGGAGCGGGCGTGGGGAGTCCCGTCCGCGATCGGTTGTGGGTATGTGGTGGTGTTCGTGTTGAGTGCCGATGTGGCCATGGCGGGCAAGCTGATTCGGTTCGACGAGCTCAAGGGGTATGGCTTCATCACCCCGGACCGGGGCACCGAGGACGTGTTCGTCCACGTCAACGACATCGACATGGATCGGTCCCAGTTCGTGCCGGGTGCGCGCGTGGAGTTCGTCGTCGAGGACGGCGACCGGGGACTGAAGGCGTCGAACGTGCGACTGCTCGAAGCGGCGACGCCGGGTTTCGAGACGGCCCCCGGTGCCGGTCCCGGAGTCGCTGCCGCGCCTGCGGTGCACGGCGACGGTTCGGCGGATGTGTTGACCAGGGACGAGCTCGAACGGGAGGCCACGGAGTTGTTGCTCAGCGGCGTTCCGGATCTGTCCGGTGGTGAGGTCGTCGCTGTGCGCAGGCTGATCATGAAGCTCGCCGAGCGGCACAACTGGGTGGACTCAGCGAACTGAGTCCGGAACGCGGAAACCGCGGAACGTCACCGGTTTGCGCACGGCGAACCCGAGCCGTTCGTAGAGCGCGATGGCGCCGGTGTTCGACGCGGCCGCGTGCAGGAACGGACGTTCGCCGCGGGCCGCGATGCGCGCGGCCAACGCCGTGACCAGACGTGTCGCGTACCCGCGTCCGCGCGCCTCGGGCGCGCTGCAGACCGCGCTGATCTCGGTCCAGCCCGGCGGCCGCAACCGTTCGCCGGCCATGGCGACGAGCGTGCCGCCCTCGACGACACCGAGGTAGGTGCCGAGCTCGTGGGTGCGCGGACGGAACGGTCCGGGCGCGGTGCGGCGCACCAAGTCGAGCATGGCGGGGACGTCGTCGGCACCGAGCTCGACCAGCGCCGAGTAGCCGGAACCATCGGTCTCGGCATCGTCGTTTGTGCTGGTGGTGGCTACGAGCTGCACACCGTCGAGGGAGAACACCTGCTCCCACTCGGCGGGCGGCGGGGCGGGACAGTCGAACAGATCGGCCGCCCCGCCCGGTCCGAGCAATCGCGCGAGATCGGCCCAACTCTGCAGGTCGGGGTCGGTTCCGACGGACGAGAAGGTCGCGACGTCGGCCTCGAACGTGACGGCGCGCCCGACCCGGCGGGCAAGGTGGGCGTGCGTTCCGGTGAGCGACGTGCCGACCGGATCGTCCAGCACGGACGTGTCGCTCATCGTCATGCGGCCCAGCGTAGGTCGCTCCGCCGACCGGGCAGGCGCGGCCCGCGGCCCACCTGGACGGGTGTGATCCACGTAGCACCATGGGGCGTAAGTGAAACGAATCCGGCGCTTCGAACGATCACATGGTCGGCGATGACTAAACTGGGCCTTCACGGCCCGGCGCGGCCGTCGTCAGGCCTCCGTAGCTCAGCTGGATAGAGCAAGAGCCTTCTAATCTCTAGGTCGCAGGTTCGAGTCCTGCCGGGGGCGCGCTGACCAGCCCAAACGGCTTCGAGACTCGAACCTATGGGGGTCAACCCTCCAGAAACCCGCCAAGAACTCCCGCGACGAGCGCGGCGGTCGGGGTTATCCTCGGCCGCCGCGCTCGTCGCTATCGGTGCTCGCTGCCGACCCCTCCCGCCTGTGCGCGCTCTGTGATTACTCGGCGGCGATCGGACCCGTGCGGCTCGTGATCGCGTCACCCTGGGCACGCCGTCTTCGCGGAGGTTCGCGCAGATGAACCGGCGTCTAGGCGTGATCTCGGCCGACCTGATCGACGAGAATGGCAGCATCGCGCCGCTGCGCCTGTGCAGGTTGGCCGACGGAGCTACGCGAGATCGCCGGCGTACTCGAGGCGGCAGCGGCCGAGCGCGAGCGCCGCACCCAACTCGCTCTCTCGGCCAGTGATCGTAGCTTGGCGACGAGTTGGTGGATGGAGTCGCCGCACAACGCGGCGTTAGCGGGTTGGCCGCAGCCGGTGGCGCAAGGGTTTCGGTGCATCCGAATCTCCGCTCGTGCCCCCGCTGCTCCGGTCTTTCTCCTCTGGATCGCGCACATCGAGATTGCGGCGGGCTAGCAGCGTGAAATCGATGAGTGCTCGATCTGCGACCTCGATCGCACGGGTGACGACCGCTGGGTCCGCTGAATCGCCGTCCCCGTCGGCGTCCTGATCGGCGTATGCAACAAAGGCGTCGGTTGCATCGCTGAGCGTGTTGCTCAAGTTGCCCACAGCGGCGACCACCTCCCTGGAACCGACTAAGGCGACTTCGGCGCGAGCTCTCTGGCCCGCTGCGATCAACTCACGGAGCCGCCGTATCTCATCACATTGCCTCGCTGCAACGCCTCGCCGATAGCCGTCAGCAGCATGCAGGACTCCCGGGCTTGGTCGATCACGTCCGTATATACCTTGACGCGCTTGTCGCGCCAGTAGTCGAGATCGGCACGCTCGCGCTCTCGCTGCCACCGTTTGTCGTCGCGCCGAGCGGTGAAGAACCCGTTCAGCCAGGCGCCGCCCACTGACCCGACCAGTGCGATCCCGGCTATCACGAACGTCGCCCAGAGCGGTACTTGATCCTTCATTACAGCCTCTCCTGCGCCATGCGTTCCGCGAGCGTTCATCTTGTCAGGGTGCTCATGTGCCGGAGTCGTTCTCCGGTCTGTCGTCTCGACGTTCCAGCACCGATGACCAGGCCGCGCCGATCAGCAGGTCGGTGATGATCCAGCGCCAGTTGCCGACGAACACTGCGGCCGCAATCGAGACCAGTAGCAGGGCGAAGCCGACGTGACGGCGATGCGCAGGCGAGTGCGTGGGGCCGATTTGGCGGGACTCCGGCGGTCAGGCCCTCGACACGGTCACGCCGATGGGCTGAGATCGGGAGGGGACAGCCCCTGAGGGTATGGGCCTGGTCATCGCGGCGTTCTGTCGAAGATGGTGGCTACAGGATGGAGCGCGCACCGGGGTGTGGGCTCGGCTCCTGTAACAGCCGCTGGGCAGTCTGGCGATAAGGTGGCCATGGAGCAGCCTGACATGCTGGATGAGCAGCAGGAGTTGCTCAAGCTTCTGCGGTCACTCCTTGACAGTTGGCAGACTTTGCCACCTAAGGCTGAGCTCTGCAAGGGCAAGACCGTGGCGCAGGTAGCCACGGTGTTCGGCCTTGCTGCGCATACACATCGACTCGCAACTGCAGTTGACATGCTGTGGAGCGCGGGAATGTATATTGAATCGGCGCCATTGATACGCGGCGCGATGGAGAACGCGCTGACCGCTCAGTTTGTGGCGCAGGTGGACGACGGTGTTTACGGCCTTCTTAACAACTATGCGAGGAAACGTAAAAATCTTGTCGACGAGATCGTCAAGGCTGGCTACCTATCCTCTGATCAGTTGGCCTCCCAGTTGGACGAGTGGGAGCCAGTTCAGACGCCAAGCACCGATTCGGCCACGAAAGTTCAGCAGTTATGTAATGACCTGGAGCCGGGCGGGTCGCAAGCATATGCATGGTACCGACTGTTATCCGCGTGGTCCCATGCGGGAGGCGCCATCGTTGACGAGTATGCACACGATGACCCTTTCCAACTTTCCATTACCCCGGACAAATTTCCGCCATCAACTGGCTTTCTCGTGATTCTAGGTGGCAGTGTGGTCTGGGCGGGTCGAGCATATGACATGCTTACACGCGGTAAGGGGCGACGGGAAGAGCTTCGCCGCGCGGCGGGAAAGATCGGAATCGTACCGGAACTACACCCCAGCGCCGCCTATCGTCGACGGGTCCAGGCTGAAAAGAAGAAGCGGCGCTCAGAGCGGTAAATGGCCGGACGGGTTGGGCGGTGGGAGATACCAGAACCCACCGCCCAAGAGCCTCAGCTACACGCCAGCAAGCTCAGTACGCACGCCGTGCTGCCTGCCGACGGCGAGCTAGCGTCCAACGAGGACGCCCGTGTGCCCACGGTGCTCACTGCGTGAGGAGGGACTCCACCTGACCGGCCGCGAGGGCATGGTCGATCACCATGAACGCCGCGCCGGACACGCCGGCCTCGTCGCCGGAGCGCAACGGCACGATGCGCAGGTTCTGCGTCGCCAGCGGCAGGGAACGTTGATAGACGGCTTCCCGCACTCCCGCGATCAGGTGTTCACCCGCCAGTGAGAGCGCGCCCCCGACCGCGAGCACGGACGGGTTGAACAGGCTGACCGCCGTCGCGAGGACCTCCCCGATGTCGCGGCCCGCTTGCCGGATGTGCTGCAACGCGGCCACCGAACCGTTGCGGGCGAGCGTGACCACGTCGGCGCTGTTCGTCGCGGGGACACCCACCTCGGTCAGCTTCGCCGCGATCGCCGCCCCGCTGGCGACGGCCTCCAGGCACCCGACATTGCCGCAGTGGCAGAGGATGTCGGTGTCGTGCGGCACCCGGACGTGCCCCATGTCGCCCGCCGCACCCTGCGACCCGCGGTGCAGCCGGCCGTAGCTGATCAGGCCACTGCCGATGCCGGTGGCGACCTTCACCAAGATCATGTGCTCGTATTCGGCCCAGTGGGCGCGGTACTCGCCGAGCGCCATGATGTTGACGTCGTTGTCCACCAGCGTCGCCGCGCCGAGTTCACCGCGCACGAACGCGGGGACGTCGAACCCGTCCCAGCCGGGCATTATCGGCGGACTCGTCGGCTTGCCCGACAGGTGCTCGACGGGCCCGGGCAGCCCGATGCCCACGCCGAGCAAGTCGGATTCGTCCCGCTCGGCCTGCGTGAGCAGCGCGCGGCCGCGGTCGCACACCTCCCGCAGCACGACCTCGGGGCCGTCGGCGATGTCGAGGACCTTGTCCTCCTCCACCAGCACGTCGCCCGCGAGGTCGGTGACCGCGAGCTTGGCGTGGGTCGCGCCGATGTCGGCGGCGAGCACCACCCTGGCCGCCGGGTTGAAGGCGACCATCGTCGCGGACGGCCGCCGGTGGAGTTGGCCTTGTCGCTGAACTTCAGCAGGCCCGAACTGAGCAGGGTGTCGATGCGCTCGGCGACGGTGGAGCGTGCCAGGCCGGTCTCGGCGGCCAGCTCGGCGCGGGTACGTGGCCGCCCGTCGCGCAGGAACTGGAACAGCGTCGCCGTGCCTGTCGGTGCCAGCTCACCCCGAGTCATGTGACCGCCTTCCTTCCCCTCATCAGCAGAATTCGCTAGTTCGACACTAGAACAACCCTGACTTCTCACGTCACAGATGCGGCCATTTGGATGTAAATCGGCGGACTTATGATGCCGAACAGGCAAAAGTGCGCCTATAGTCCAGCGCCATGAGCTCAAGGGAGAGCGAGATCACAGACGATGCGGGGCTGGAGCCCCTGCTGCGCATGAGCGGCATCGTCAAGCACTTCCCCGGCGTGAAGGCGCTGGACGGCATCGACCTCGAGGTGCGGGCGGGCGACGTCCACTGCCTGCTGGGGCAGAACGGCGCAGGCAAGTCCACGTTGATCAAGGTGCTGGCCGGGGCGCACCAGCCGGACGGCGGCACGATCCGCTGGCACGGCGAGGACATCCGCATCGCTGGCCCGCAGGACGCGATCGACCACGGGATCGCCACGATCTACCAGGAGCTCGACCTGGTCGACGGGCTGACCGTGGCGGAGAACATCTACCTCGGGCACGAGCGCGCGCGATGGGGAGTCGTCGCGCGCACCGACGCGAACCGGTCGGCCGCCGAGCTGCTGCGTCGTCTCGGTCATCCCGAGGTGGACCCCGATGTCGAGGTGGGGCGCCTGCCGGCCGCGGGAAAGCAGATCGTGAGCATGGCCCGCGCGCTGTCGCACGAGGCCGAGCTGATCGTGATGGACGAGCCGTCCGCCGTGCTGGACCAGGAAGAGGTCGCGCGGCTGTTCGGCGTGATTCGCGAGCTGGCGGCGCAGGGCGTGGCGATCGTCTACATCTCCCACCGGCTGGAGGAGATTCGCGAGATCGGCGACCGGGTCACCGTCCTCAAGGACGGGCGTACCGCCGCCACCGGACTCGCCGCGGCCGAGACGCCGACGTCGGAGATCATCCGGCTGATGACCGGCCGGTCGATCGAGTACGCCTTCCCGGAGCGGTCGCAGCGGCAGCTGGGCGACACCGTGCTCGAGGTGTCGGAGCTGAGCAGGCCGGGGGAGTTCCGCGACGTGTCGTTCACCGTGGCCGCCGGGGAGGTCGTCGGCCTCGCGGGACTGGTCGGCTCGGGCCGCTCGGAGATCCTCGAGACGATCTACGGCGCGCGCAAGGCGCAGGCGGGGACGGTGTCGGTCGCAGGCCGCCGGTTGCGCCCGGGGCGGGTGGGAGCCGCGGTGGCCGCGGGTGTCGGCCTGTGCCCCGAGGAACGCAAGAGTCAGGCACTCGTGCTGCACGAGTCGGTGGCGCGCAACATCTCGCTCGCCAGTCTGGGCCGGTTCGCCCGCGGCGGTTTCGTCAATCGTCGGGACGAGCGGCGTGCGGCCGACGACCAGGTTCGCGCACTCGACGTGCGGCCCGCCGACGCGGCGCGCCACGTGGGCACGCTCTCCGGTGGCAACCAGCAGAAGGTCGTGCTGGCCCGCTGGTTGTTGCGCGAGTGCCGGGTGCTGGCGCTGGACGAACCGACCCGCGGCGTCGACGTCGGCGCGCGGTCCGAGATCTACGCGCTGATCAGGGATCTGGCGGCCCGCGGTATCGCGGTCGTCGTTGTCTCCAGCGAGATCGAGGAGGTGATCGGACTGTCCGACCGGGTCCTGGTGATCTCCGACGCGTCCTCCTCCACGACGGTCCCGCCGATGAGATCGACGAGCACCGGGTGCTCGACATGGTGATGGAAGGAGACGCCGCGTGAGGACCGTTGGCACGTCTGAATCGCCGGGCACGATGCCGCCCGGCGGGCGCACCGAAGGGTCGGTGCGCCGTGTCACCGGGTTGTTCTCCGGTCCTTCCGGTCGCAACCTCGGTCTGGTGATCGCGCTGCTGCTGCTGTGCGTCGTCGGTGTGATCACCGCGGGCGACCGCTTCGTCAGCTTCGACAACATGATGACGATCCTGCGTCTCGCGTCGGTGATCGGCGTGGTGAGCGTAGGCATGACGTTCGTGATCACCGGCGGCGGTATCGATCTGTCGGTCGGTGCGATCGTGGCGCTGTCGTCGGTGTGGGCCTCGACCCTCGCCACGCAGGCGCTCGCGACCGACACCCACTGGATCGTCATGGTCACCACGGCGTTGCTGGTCGGCGCGGGCTGCGGCCTCGTGAACGGGATACTCATCGCCTACGGCAGGATGGCGGCGTTCATCGTGACGCTGGCGATGATGGCCGGTGCGCGTGGACTCGCGGAGATCATCGCGCAGAAGCGCACGCAGGTCGTCACGGTCAGCGGTTTCACCGACGTCATCGGTGGCAGGGTGCTCGGCATCCCGGTGCTCGTGATCATCTTCGCGGTGGTCGCCGTCGCGGGCTGGATTCTGCTCAACCGCACCACGTTCGGCCGCCGGACCCTCGCCGTCGGTGGCAACCCGGAGGCGCGAGGCTTGCGGGAATCAACGTCAAGCGGCACACCACGCTGCTGTACGTCCTCGTCGGTGTCGCATGTGGACTCGCGGCGGTGATGCTGCTGGCGCGCACCACGGCGGGGACCTCGACGCACGGCACGCTCATGGAGCTCGACGCCATCGCGGCCGTCGTCATCGGCGGGACGCTGCTCTCGGGCGGTCGCGGCACGATCGTCGGCACCGTCTTCGGTGTGCTGATCTTCACCACGCTCACCAATGTCTTCACGCTCAACAACCTGGACACGTCCACCCAGGCCGTGGCGAAAGGCGCGATCATCGTCGTCGCGGTGCTGCTGCAACAGCGCGTCGCGGCCCGCAACGGCTCCCCGCCGTGAACCGCGCGACTCCCCACGCGACTCCCCACGCGAAACCCGTCGGAACACTCATCTCCGAGGAGAGAACCATGCGGCACCGCAGCAGACTCCTTCGCGCCACCGGCGCCATGGCAGCCCTCGCCATGCTCGCCACCGCCTGTACAGGCAACGATCCGGCCGCACAGGAGGCCGACAACGACCCGAGGGCGGTCAGCGAGAACGACGATCCCGGCGAGGAAGTCGTCATCGGTTTCTCCGGCCCGGAGGCGGACCACGGCTGGCTGGCGGCGATCAACTCGACCGCCATTGCCGAGGGCGAGGAGTACGAGGACGTCACGTTGCGGGTCGCGGAAGGCACCAACGACCCGAACATGCAGATCAGCCACATCGAGACGTTCATCAACGACGGCGTGGACGCGATCGTGCTGTTGCCGACGGACGGCGCGGCGCTGACCCAGGTCGCCACCCAGGCGATGGACGCGGGCATCCCGGTCGTCAACGTCGACCGCGAGTTCTCCAGCGAGTTCGCCGCCCGCACCACGATCCTCGGTGACAACTACGGAATGGGCGTCTCGGCGGGCAACTACGCCTGCAATCTGGTCGAGGAGAACGACCTCGGCGGCGACGCGGTGGTGACCGAGATCGCGGGCACGGACTCGCTGCCGCTGACCCAGGACCGCTCCGACGGGTTCAAGGACGCGCTGGAGCAGTGCGGTCAGGAGGTCGACCACCGGGTGGCCGCGGACTTCACCGTGGAGTCCGGCGAGCAGGCGGCATCGAACCTGCTGCAGGCGGTGCCGGAGATCGACATCATCTGGAACCACGACGACGACCAGGGCGTGGGTGTCAAGGCCGCGTTCGAGAGCGCGGACCGTGACGAGTTCGCCTTCCTCGGTGGTGCCGGCTCGAAGAACGCGATGCGCTGGATCCAGGCGGGCGAGATGGAAGCCACCGTGCTCTACCCGCCGACGCAGGCCGCCGACGGTGTCCGCCTCGCGCGGCTGCTCGCCCAGGACAAGGGCATGTCCGACCTGGTGCAGCGAGAAGTACCGCGCCGGATCGTGTTGGACGCGCCCGTCGTCACGCAGGAGAACGTCGAGCAGTACCTCCCGCTCGGATTCGAGTCCTGACGCACCGCACCGACGAACCACCCCGGGAGGGCTGATGACGCACGTGGACAGAGCGCCGATCGGGATCGGCATGATCGGCTACGCCTTCATGGGGATGGCGCATTCCCAGGGATGGCGCAACGCCAAGAGCTTCTTCGATCCGAAGCTGGAACCGCGGCTGGTTGCGCTCGGCGGGCGCGATCGCGCCAAGGCCGAGGAGATGGCCCGCCGGTTCGCCTGGCAGAGCGTGGAAACCGACTGGCGCGCACTGATCGCCAGGGACGATGTCGGCCTCGTGGACATCTGCACCCCCGGTGACACGCACGCCGAGATCGCGATCGCCGCGCTCGCGGAGGGCAAGCACGTGCTCTGCGAGAAGCCTCTCGCCAACTCGGTCGACGAGGCCGAGGAGATGGCCAAGGCCGCCGAACAAGCCCGCGCCGACGGCGTCCGTGCGATGGTCGGATTCACCTATCGGCGTGTTCCCGCACTCGCGCTCGCACGAAAACTCGTGCGCGACGGCCGGATCGGCACGCTGCGCCACGTCAGGGCGCAGTACCTGCAGGACTGGCTCACCGACCCGGCTGCTCCCCACTCGTGGCGGCTCGACGCCACCAGGGCGGGCTCCGGCGCGCTCGGTGACATCGGTGCTCACGTGATCGACCTGACCCAGTTCCTCACCGATGAACACATCACCGGGGTCAGTGCCACGCTGGACACCTTCGTCCCCGAACGTCCGCTGCCAGGCGGCGACGGCACCGGGAAGGTGACCGTCGACGACGCGGCGGTGTTCCTCGGCCGGTTCAGCGGCGGTGCGCTGGCCACCTTCGAGGCCACTCGCTACGCCACCGGCCGCAAGAACGCCATTCGCATCGAACTGAACGGGACCGAGGGCAGCCTCGCGTTCGACTTCGAGGACATGAACACCCTGCGGTTCTACGACGCCTCGGCGCCGGACGAGACCCAGGGCTTCACCCGGATCCTCGTCACCGAGCCGACGCACCCCTATCTCGGCGCGTGGTGGCCGCCCGGCCACGTGCTCGGCTACGAACACGGCTTCTCGCACCAGCCGCCGATCTGCTCACCGCCATCGCCGACGGCACCGACCCCGAGCCGTCGTTCGCCGACGGGCTGCGGGTGCAGCGGGTGGTCGCCGCGGTACAGGCCAGTGCGGAGGCCGGCAGCGCGTGGGTCGACGTCGCGGGAACGAACGCAAACACAGCAGGAACGACATGGGAGGTGGCGTGATGGCACGACCGGTCACCCTGTTCACCGGGCAGTGGGCGGACCTGCCGTTCGAGGAGGTCGCGAAGCTCGCATCGGAGTGGGGCTACGACGGGCTGGAGATCGCCTGCTGGGGCGATCATCTCGACGTCTGGCGCGCGGTGGAGGACGAGTCGTATCTCCGGTCCAGATTGGACATCCTGGACAAGCACGGGCTCGGCGTGTGGGCGATCTCAAACCACCTCAAGGGGCAGGCGTCTGCGACGACCCGATCGACGCGCGCCACAAGGCGATCCTGTCCGAGCGGGTCTGGGGTGACGGCGAGCCGGAGGGCATCCGGCAACGCGCGGCCGAGGAGATGAAGCACACCGCGCGGGTCGCCGCCCGGCTCGGCGTGAACACCGTCGTCGGCTTCACGGGTTCGGCGAACTGGAAATACGTGGCGATGTTCCCGCCGGTGCCCGCCGACCTGATCGAGGCCGGATACCGGGACTTCGCGACCGGTGGAACCCGATCATGGACGTCTTCGAGGAAGAGGGCGTGCGGTTCGCGCTCGAGGTGCACCCGTCGGAGATCGCCTACGACTACTGGTCCACCGTGGCCACCCTCGACGCGATCGGGCGCCGGGAATCGTTCGGCCTGAACTGGGATCCGAGCCACATGGTGTGGCAGGACATCGACCCCGCCGGGTTCCTCGTCGACTTCGCGGACCGGATCTTCCACGTCGACTGCAAGGACACCAAGCGCAACACCGGCAACGGCCGCAACGGCAGGCTCGGCTCCCACCTGCCGTGGGGTGACCCGAGGCGCGGCTGGGACTTCGTGTCCACCGGACGTGGGGACGTGCCGTGGGAGGCGTGTTTCCGCGTGCTGAACTCCATCGGCTACGACGGTCCGATCTCGATCGAGTGGGAGGACGCGGGCATGGACCGGCTGCGGGGTGCTCCCGAGTCGCTGCGGTACGTGCGCGAGCAGTTGTTCGACCCGCCGGAGGCCGCGTTCGACGCCGCTTTCAGTTCCTGAACCCCGACACCCGCGCGCCTCGCCGCGCGTGCAACACACCCGATCCTGACGTCTCCAACGAAGAAGTACGGAATAGGAGGGTTCATGTGTTACGGATTCGATGGTGAGAGGGCGGTTCGCCGCTCGCTCGGTGAGCGCGGCATCAGCAGACGAGGTGCGTTGCGGTCCGCGTTGGGCGGTGCGGTCGGTGCCGGGCTTCTCGCCGCCGGGTTCGCGGCACCCGCGGCACAGGCCACCGTCCCGGGTGCCGGACTTCGCCGGGTGCGCCGGGATTGATCAGTGTCCAGTTGTTCACGACGCGCTCGGACCTGGAGGGTGAGCCGGGCTTCGACGCCACGTTGCGGATGCTGGCCGACACCGGATACCGGAAGGTGGAGCAGGCGCTCGGCTACTTCGGCCGCACCGCGCAGGAGCTGCGGGAGTTCTACGACGACATCGGCATCTCGGCGACGTCCGGCCACGACGACATCAGCGACAGCGAACAAGCTCTGCACACCAAGATCGACAACGCACGCACGCTCGGCCAGTCGTTCATGGTGGTGCCCTATCTGGACTCGTCCGACAAGGCCGACTGGCAGCGGTGGGCGGAGCAGATGAACCACGAGGCCGAGGTGGCCCGGTCGGCCGGCCTGCGCTACGGCTACCACAACCATGCGCAGGAGTTCACCACCGATCTCGGCGGCGGCGTGACGCCGTGGCAGGTGCTCACGTCCGAACTGGACCCGGAGCTCGTGCACCTCGAGCTCGACATCTACTGGGCAGTGCGCGGCGGCATCGAGAGCGGTGACGGGGCGAGCGACCCCGAGGGCTTCACGATCGACGTGATCCGGTCCGCGCCGCAGCGCGTGCTGCAGTACCACGTCAAGGACCGGCACGCCCACGACGGCGACATGGCCGACCTGGGCACCGGCCACATCGACTTCGCCCGCATCTTCCGTGCGCACCGCGTGCGGGAGTACATCGTCGAGAACGACACCCCGGACGTGACGGTCCGCCAGACCGTCGAGGTCGGCTACTCCTACCTGCGCACGCTGCGTTTCTGATGCCCAATCCGTCGATCGGCCGGTCGTCACCCGGCGCCGGCCCCATCCAGTGACGTGCGGTCACGTCAGCCGCGCGTGTGTTCTCCACCTATCCGAGGAGAGTTCGTGATGCGCAAAATACCCGTCACGGCGCTCGTGGCCGCCGTGACAACGGCGCTACTGACAGCGCCAGGACTGTCCACGGCGGAGGAAGAAGCTCCGCCGCCGGACTCGGAGTTCCAGAAGGTCGTCCTCGACGACACCCCGGGCGAGCCGATGGATCTCGCCGTGCTGCCGGACGGCAGGGTGCTGCACACCACTCGGCCGGGCGAGGTGCGGATGCACGTCCCGGACACCGGTCGCAACATCGTCGCCGCAGACCTCGACGTCTACGAACACGACGAGGAAGGCCTGCAGAGCATCGCCATCGACCCCGGCTTCAACGGCAAGACGAACCGCTGGGTCTATCTCTACTACTCGCCGCCGTTGGACACCCCGGAGGACGATCCGTCCACACCGGACGTCAACGAGGGCGACGCTCCCGAGGTCGGGACGCCGGAGGACTTCGCCCCGTTCGAGGGCGAGATCCGGCTGTCGCGGTTCCAGCTCGACGGCAACACCCTGGACCTGTCGAGCGAGCAGCAGATCCTCGAGGTTCCGGTCGATCGGGGAATCTGCTGCCATGTCGGTGGGGACATCGAGTTCGACAGCGACGGCAATCTCTACCTCGCCACCGGCGACGACAGCAACCCGTTCTCCTCGGACGGCTACACGCCCATCGACGAGCGGGAGGACCGCAACCCGGCCTTCGACGCGCAGCGCGCCTCGTCCAACACCAACGACCTGCGCGGCAAGGTGTTGCGGATCAATGTCGGCGACGACGGCTCGTACACCATCCCGGAGGGCAACCTCTTCGAGCAGGGCACGGCGAAGACGCGCGCGGAGATCTACCTGATGGGACTGCGGAACCCGTTCCGCATCGACATCGACCCCCACACGGACGCGCTCTACGTCGCCGACTACTCGCCGGACGCGACCGCCGCCGACCCGGACCGCGGCCCGCAGGGGACCGGCAAGTGGTTCGCCGCGACCGAACCGGGCAACTGGGGCTGGCCGTACTGCGCCACCGCCGAACTGCCCTATGTGGACTACGACTTCGCCACCGGTGAGTCCGGCGAGACGTTCGACTGCGCGGCGCCGGTGAACGAGTCCCCGCGCAACACCGGGCTCACGGAGCTACCGCCGGTGGAGCAGCCACAGCTCTGGTACGACTACGAGGAGTCGTCGCAGTTCCCCGAACTCGGCACCGGGGGTATCGGCCCGATGGCCGGCCCCGTCTACGAGTTCGACCCCAAGAACCTCGTCGGCCGCGCGCCGGTCGCCTGGCCGAAGCACTACGACGGGTTGCCGCTGTTCTACGAGTGGACCCGGGACTACATCAAGGGATTCCACCTCGACGAGTCCGGCGCGCTGACCGGCATCGAGGACGTGGTGTCGTCCATCCCGCTGTACGCTCCGATGGCCATGGAGTTCGGCCCGAACGGTGCGCTCTACATGCTGGAGTACGGCAAGGGCTACTTCGGCGAACTGCCGGAGGCGTCGCTGTCGCGGATCGACTACATCGGACCGAACGGCAACCACAGCCCGGAGGCGAAGGCCACGGCCGACGTCGACAACGGGGAGGCACCGCTGACGGTGCAGTTCTCCAGCGAGGGCACCAAGGACGCCGACGGCGACCAGCTGCGCTACGCCTGGGACTTCCACGCCGACGGCAAGGTCGACTCGCGGGAGCCGAACCCGACGCACACCTACACCGAGAACGGGGCCTACAACGTCTCGTTGCAGGTGACCGACGTCGGCGGCAAACACCGGGGCAAGACCGGCGTCGCCGAGGTGCCGATCGTCGTCGGCAATCAGGCACCGGAGGTGGAGTTCGTCACGCCCGTCGACGGGCAGGAGTTCTCCTTCGGTGACGTCGTCCAGTACGAGGTCTCGGTGACCGACGACCAGCCGGTGGACTGCTCGCAGGTCGAGGTGACCTACATCCTCGGCCACGACGATCACGGTCACCCGCAGACAACGTCGTACGGGTGCTCCGGCTCGATCCGGACCACGGTGCCGGGCGGTCACGACCCCGAGCACGACAACTTGTACGGCGTGTTCGACGCCAGTTACACCGACCCGGGCGAGGACGGGCTGCCGTCGCTGTCCGGCAATGACCGGGTCGTGCTCGAACCGGTGCAGTAAACGCACCGCTGCCAACGGGACGTGAGTCGTTGTGGTCGCTGCGGCGGCCGCAACGACTCACGTCCGGCGGTAACCCAACCACCTCAGGGAGGCCGGAGGATGGCACCGAAGACCGGACTGTGGTTCATCGGCGCGCGGGGGTCGGTGGCCACCACCGCGACCGTCGGCGCGCTCGCGTTGACCGCGGGACTGACGCGGCGCACCGGGTGCGTCACCGATCTGCCCGAGGTGGCGGTCGCCCGGCCGCCCGGAGTGGCCGATCTGCTCATCGGCGGCCACGACGTCGCCGGCGACTCGCTGCCGAAACGCGCCGAGGCGCTGGCCGACGGCGGGGTGTTCGGCATCGAGCTCGCGCGGGCGGTGCACGACGGGCTCACCCGGGTGGACGCCCGCATCCGGCACGGCGTCGCGAGCACCGCTCCGCACGGGCCCTCCGAGGGAACCCAGCGGGAGGCGGTCGAGCAGATCAGCCGCGACCTGGCCGGATTCCGCGCGGCGCACGCGTTGGACCGGGTGATCGTCGTGGACGTCGCCACCACCGAGCCCCCGGTCGCCATGACCCCGGAACTGTCCGATCTGGACACACTGGAGCGGGCATTGGCGGCGGGCGAGTCGCCGTTGCCGGCCAGCTCCCTCTACGCCTACGCGGCGTTCCGGGCCGGGTGCCCGGTCGTGGCGTTCACGCCGAGCCCCGGACCCCGGCTTCCCGCACTGGCGCAACTGGCCGAGCGGGTGGGACTGCCGTGGGCGGGTTCGGACGGCAAGACCGGGGAGACGCTGGTCAAGTCGGCGCTCGCGCCGATGTTCGCGACCCGCGCGCTGCGGGTGCGCTCCTGGGCGTCGTACAACCTGCTCGGCGGGGGAGACGGCAGGGCACTCGCCGACCCGGTGACGGCGACGAGCAAGACGGAGACCAAGGGCAAGGGACTCACCGAGCTGCTGGGCGAGCCGGTGGACGGCCCACTGCACATCGACTACGTCGAAGATCTCGGCGACTGGAAGACGGCGTGGGACATGGTGTCGTTCGAGGGTTTCCTCGGCACCAAGATGTCGATGCAGTTCACCTGGCAGGGCTGCGATTCCGCGCTCGCCGCGCCGCTGGTGCTCGACCTCGCCCGGTTGGTCGCCCGCGCCCACCAGGCCGGCGAGTCCGGCCCACTCGGCGCGCTCGGCTTCTTCTTCAAGGACCCCGCAGGCGACTCCGGGCACGACCTGGCCGGCCAGTGGCGCGCCCTCACCGAGTGGTGTGAGCGGCTGGCAGGTGACCGATGAAGGCCCGGGACGCGGTCGAGTTGGTACGGCTGCCTGCCGTCCTGACCATTCCCGGCGACAGCCTTGCCGGCGGCGCGGCGGCGGGCTGGCCGTACGGCACGCGGGGCTGGGCGATGCCGGCCGCCTCGGCGTGCTTCTACCTGGCGGGCATGGCGCTCAACGACTACGCCGACCGGGAGCTGGACGCGTGGAACGCCCCGAACGCCCGATCCCGTCCGGCAGGGTGCGGCCCGGCGAGGCACTCGCGCTGGCCGCCGGGTTGACCGGCGCGGGCCTGGGCATCGCCGCCGCCGTGGGCGGTCGCACCGCCGTCCGGATCGCGGTGCCGGTCGCCGCGGCGGCGTGGACCTACGACCTCGTCGCGAAGAACACCCCGGCCGGACCCGCCGTCATGGCAGCCGCGCGGGGGCTGGACGTGCTGCTCGGAGCTGGGGGTCGACCGCGGAGGGCGGCGCTGCCGGCCTCCGCGGTCGCCGGGCACACGCTCGGCGTCACCAGCCTGAGCAGGGGCGAGGTGCACGGGGGATCGCGGCGCACCGGCCTCGCGGCACTCGGCACGACGGCGTCGGCGGCGGTGGCGGCGACGGTCGCCGCGTTGCCGCGCCGTCGCGGCGGCCGCACCGACGACACGCGCCGCGCCGTTGCCGCCGCCGCGTTCGCCGCCACGTACGCGGGCACGGTCGGGCGCGCGCAGGCCGGCGCCGCGCGCAACCCGGACGCCGCCACGGTCCGCACCGCTACCGGCGCCGGTGTTCGAGGCGTCATCGGATTGCATGCCGCTCTCGTGGCCGGGACCGGGGCGATCGGGCTCGCCGGGGGACTGCTGGCCGCGGGCCCGATCGCGCGGCTGGCCTCGAAGGTGGTGTCGCCGACATGACCCTGCGTTTCGGCTACGGCACCAACGGATTCGCCGGACACCGCCTGGATGACGCCCTCGGCGTGCTCGCCGATCTCGGCTACGACGGTGTCGCGCTGACCCTCGACCATCCGCATCTCGACCCGTTCGCCCCCGACCTCGCGCCCGCACCGACGACGTGCGCCGCCGTCTTGCCGCGTACGGGCTCGGCGTTGTCGTCGAGACCGGTGCCCGCTACGTCATGGACCCGTGGCGCAAACACGAACCGACGCTGGTGTCGGACGCCGGCCGTGAGCGTCGCGTCGACTACCTGCATCGCGCGATCCGCGTCGCGGCCGACCTCGGCGCGGAGGCGGTGTCGTTCTGGTCGGGGACGGTGCCCGAGGGCGTCGGTCCCCCCGAGGCCTGGGAGCGGCTCACCAGCGGCGTCGAGCAGGTGCTGGCCGAGGCCGAGCGCCGCGACGTGCGGTGCGCGTTCGAACCGGAGCCGGGCATGTTCGTCGACACGCTGGCGGGGGTGGCGGAGCTGCGCCGCAGGCTCGGTGATCCCGAACGCCTCACGGTGACCGTCGACGTCGGACACTGTGTCTGCAACGAACCCGCCCCGCCGCAGGACCGCATCCGCGACGTCGGGTCGCCCCTCGGCAACGTGCAGATCGACGACATGCGCCCCGGGGTGCACGAGCACCTCGAGTTCGGCGACGGCGAGGTCGACCTGCCCGCCACGCTCCGCGCGCTGCTCGACGTCGGCTATCAGGGGCTGGTCAGCGTGGAGCTGCCCCGGCATTCCCATGCCGCGCCGGCCGTCGCCGCGCGGTCGCTCGACGCGCTGCGCACCGCCAGGGCAGCGGCACTCGCGGCGGAGGTGACGCTGTGACACGACCGGACGACCTGCTCGACACCGAAGGCAGAGCCAGGCTCGGCGAGCTGATCGACGAGGTGACGTCCGCCCCGGAGCGGATCGCGGTGCTGCTGCCCGCCGTGGCGCGCGTCGTCGGCAGGGGGCCGGCCGACCCGGACGACCCCGACGGCATGGTCACGCCCCGGATCGAGGACCAGGCCAGGGTCGCGCTGGTGCGCGCCGCCGCCCGGAACTGGGATCGGGATGCGCTTGTCACGGAGATCGGCGCGCTGTACCGGCACGGCGACGCCGACGAGAAACGCGCCGTCCTGCGCGCCCTGGACCACCTCGACGTGGGCGGCGCAGCGCTCGATCTGGTGGGGGACGCACTGCGCGGCAACGACACCCGGCACATCGCGGCGGCACTCGGCGCCTACGCGGCGCGGCACCTGGACGCGCACAGCTGGCGGCACGGCGTGCTGAAGTGCCTGTTCACCGGCGTTCCGCTGGCGGCGGTGTCCGGGATCGCCGAACGCGGTGACGCCGAGTTGGCCCGCATGGTCGCAGCCTTCGCCGCCGAGCGCCGTGCGGCGGGCCGCGACGTCCCGGCGGATGCGGCGTGGCTGCTCGACCAGCTGGCTCCGCAGCGACCGGATCTCGACGGGGCGGTTGTCCCCGACCAGCAACGCGCGCGCCCGTGACTAGGAGGACCGATGCGCATCTTCGACCCCCACATCCACATGACCTCCCGCACCACCGACGACTACGAAGCCATGTACGCGGCCGGGGTCCGCGCGGTCACCGAACCGGCGTTCTGGCTCGGCCAGCCGCGCAGCAGCGCTGCGTCGTTCTACGACT
This sequence comes from Saccharomonospora sp. CUA-673, assembly GCF_001942305.1. Classification (GTDB taxonomy): domain Bacteria; phylum Actinomycetota; class Actinomycetes; order Mycobacteriales; family Pseudonocardiaceae; genus Prauserella. The sequence goes on from NZ_MKKE01000011.1 coordinate 146,359, forward strand.
ACTTCGACTCGCTCCTCGGCTGGGAACGGTTCCGTGCCGCCCAGTTCGGCATCCGCCACCACTGCACGATCGCGCTCAACCCGAAGGAGGCCAACGATCCCCGGTGCGCCGAGGTGCTGGACGCGTTGCCGCGCTACCTCGCCAAGGACGGCGTGGTCGCGGTGGGCGAGGTCGGGTTCGACTCGATGACCGACGACGAGGAGAAGGCCTTCGTCCGGCAGCTCGACCTCGCCGGGGAGCACGACCTGCCGGTGCTGGTGCACACCCCGCACCGCGACAAGGTGGAGGGCACCCGACGCACCTTGGAACTGGTCGCGGCGTCCGGGCTGCCACCGGAACGCGTGCTGGTCGATCACCTGAACGAGGTCACTGTCGACCTGGTGGCCGATTCCGGTTGCTGGCTCGGGTTCTCCATCTACCCGGACACCAAAATGGACGAACATCGCATGGTCCGGATCCTCGGCGACCACGGCCTGGACCGGATGATCGTCAACTCCGCCGCCGACTGGGGTCGCAGCGACCCGCTGAAGACGGCCAAGACCGGGCAGGCGATGCGGGACGCCGGCTTCGATGAGGACGACGTCGACCGCGTGTTGTGGCGAAACCCCGTTGAGTTCTACGGCCAGAGTGGACGGCTGCTCCTCGACCCGATCGACAGCGACCAGACCGCGACGTTCGAGGGCAACTCCGTGCTGCGCGGCCAGCGTCCGGCGTGAGGGGGCTGTATGCGCTTCGCTCACCCCGACGGCAGCATCGTCCATCTCGCGTACTGCACCAACGTCCACCCGGCCGAGGACGTCGACGGCCTGATGCACCAGCTCCGGGTGTTCGGTGGCGGCATCCGCGCGGAGCTCGACGTCGACCGGCTCGGCGTCGGGCTGTGGTTGCCGGCGCCGCTGGCCGCGCACCTTGCCGACCATCCGGACCTCGACCGGCTCCGGACCGCGCTGGACGACCACGGGCTCGAGGTCGTCACGCTGAACGCCTTTCCGTACCAGGGGTTCCACGACCCGGTGGTGAAGAAGGCGGTGTACAGCCCCGATTGGGTGGAGACGCGACGACTGGACTACACCCTGACGTGCGCACGCGTGCTGGCGCGGTTGCTGCCGGACGATGCCGCGCGCGGCAGCATCTCGACGCTGCCGCTGGCGTGGCGGACGCCGTGGCACGCCGACCGTCGCCTGCGGGCGCGTGAGTTGCTGGACCGGCTGGCGGAAGGGCTCGCCAAGCAGACTGCCGAGACCGGCAGGCCGATCCGGGTCGGGCTGGAACCCGAGCCCGGCTGCGTGGTGGAGACGGTCGACGAGGCGATCGACCAGCTCTCCGGCATCGACACCGACCACATCGGACTGTGCGTGGACGCCTGCCATCTTGCGGTGGCGTTCGAGGACCCGGCGTCGGCGGTGCGGCGGCTCACCGACGCCGGACTGCCGATCGTGAAGACCCAGGCCTCGGCGGCGTTGCACGTTGCGGCACCGGGCGACGTAGCGACCCGTCAGGCGTTGTCGTCGTACGCCGAGGACCGGTTCCTGCACCAGGTTCGCGAGCGCGGCCCGTCGCAAATCGCTGAGCGTGAGGACTGCTCGCAGGTCCGCACCATCGGCGTGGACGACCTTCCCGAGGCCGTCGACGGCCGGCGCGCGTTGCGGGGCGCCGGGCCGTGGCGCGTGCATTTCCACGTGCCGATCCATCGACGTCCCGAACCACCGCTGGAGTCCACACAGGACGAACTCGGCGAGACGCTGGACGCGCTGCTCGGCGGTCCGGCCGCGGTGACCGACCACGTCGAGATGGAGACCTACACCTGGTCGGTGCTGCCGGAATCGCAGCGACCGGGCAGCGATGCCGAGCTGATCTCCGGCCTTGCGGAGGAACTGCGCTGGGTCGCCGACCGGATGCGGCGAGCCGGATTGGAGAGCACATGAGTACGAACAAGGTCCTGCTGCTCAACATCGTCGGACTGACCCCACGGCTGCTGGCGCACGCGCCACGTCTGCGCGCGCTCGCCGCGGACGGCTGGCAGGCGCAGCTCGACACCGTGCTGCCCGCCGTCACGTGCTCGGTGCAATCGACGATGCTCACCGGACGTTCGCCGCGTGAGCACGGCATCGTCGGGAACGGCTGGTACTTCCGGGACCTCGGCGAGGTCCACCTGTGGCGGCAGCACAACCGGCTGGTCCGCGGGGAGAAGGTGTGGGAGACCGCGCGGCGCGCCGATCCCGGCTACCGCGCGGCCAACGTGTGCTGGTGGTACGCCATGGGCGCCAGCACCGACTGGACCATCACACCGCGCCCGGTCTATCACGCCGACGGGCGCAAGTCCCCGGACTGCTATGCGCGTCCGCCGGCGCTGCACGACGAGCTCACCGCGGAGCTGGGCGCGTTCCCGTTGTTCAACTACTGGGGTCCGACGGCGTCGTTGCGTTCCAGCGAGTGGGTGGTCGCGGCGTCCCGGCGGCTGCTGCCGGATGCGGACCTGACGCTGGCGTACGTCCCGCACCTCGACTACGACCTGCAACGCCACGGCCCCGACAGTCCGCAGGCCCTTGCCGCCGTGCGCGACGTCGACCGCACCGTCGCGCCGCTGCTGGACGACGCCCAGGCGTGCGGCGCCACGGTCGTCGTGGTGAGCGAGTACGGCATCACGCCCGCGTCGCGGCCGGTCGACGTCAACCGGATGTTGCGGACTTCCGGGTTGCTGGAGGTCTACACCCAGGAGGGGATGGAGTACCTGGACCCGTGGACGTCGCGGGCGTTCGCGGTGGCCGACCACCAGGTCGCGCACGTCTACGTCGCCGACCCGGCCGACGTCGGGGCGGTGGCGAAGCTGTGCCAGGACCTGCCCGGCGTGGACCTGGTGTTGGACCGCGAGGCACAGGCGGACTACGGCATCGACCACGAGCGTGCGGGCGAGTTGGTGCTGGTCGCGGAGCAGGGCGCGTGGTTCACCTACTACTACTGGCTCGACGACGCGCGTGCGCCGGACTTCGCGCGCGGCGTCGACATCCACCGCAAGCCTGGCTACGACCCGGCCGAGCTGTTCCTCGACCCGGCCGATCCGAGGGCGAAGGCGCGGGCCGCGCTCGGGCTGGCGAAGAAGAAACTGGGACTGCGGTACACGATGAACGTCGTGCCGACGGACGGGCGCTGGGTGCAGGGCACGCACGGGCGGCTGCCCGACGACCCCGCCGACGGCCCGGTGTTGCTGTGCAGCGACCCGGGCACGCGCCGCGACCACCTCGCCGCCGCGGACGTCCGGGACCTGGTCCTCGAGTCGGCCGGGGTACCGGAAGCGACGTGACATTCGGGCAGTGCGTTCACGGCTGAGCCCGGATTCGGTGGCCCCTAGGGTGGCTGTCATGGCGATTCGTGCCGTGGTGTTCGACATTGGCGACGTGCTGGAGATCGCGCCTGACCTCGGTGTCAGGAGGCGGTGGGAGCTCAGGCTCGGTCTGGCGGAGGGGGAGATCGGCCGACGGCTGGCGGACATCTGGGCGGCCGGCGCCATCGGCGCTGTCGCCGAGGATGAGGTGCGTCAGGCGATGCGCGATCGACTCGACCTTCCCGGGGAACACGTCGATGCGATCATGGCCGATGTCTGGGAGCAGTATCTGGGCACCGGCAACGCCGAGTTGATCGAGTACTGCCGGGGGCTGCGTCCCCGCTATCGCACCGGCATCCTGAGCAACAGCTTCGTCGGCGCTCGCGAACGGGAACAAGCCGCATACGGGTTCGAAGAGCTCGTGGACGACATCGTCTACTCGCACGAGGTCGGCATGAGCAAGCCTGATCCGCGGATCTACCAGCTCACCTGTGACCGCCTCGAGGTGCGCCCCAAGGACATGATCTTCGTCGACGATCTGGAGCCCAACATCGCCGCGGCGCGTGCCGTCGGGATCCACGGGATCCACTACCGGAACAACGCTCAGGCGATCGCCGAGATCGAGGAGCTGCTGACGTCAGTCGGTGGGTGAACCACCGCCCTGCGGAGCACCGTCCTCCGTCGTTTGTCCAGTTCACCGCCGGCGAGGTCCCGGCTCGACCTCGACCTCGGTGCGTGGTCTCAGATCGAGCCGCTGCCTTCGCGGAGCGGCACGGGAGGGAGGGCTCGGTCGCCTGCCTCGGGGTCGAAGTAGCGGTTGGCCGGCCGGGGCAGGCCGTAGTGTTCCCGCAACGTTGCGGTGCGGTACTCGGAGCGGAACAGGCCGCGCTCGCGCAGGATCGGCACCACCTGCTCGACGAAGTCGGTCAAGCCTGCCGGCAGGACCGGGGGCATCACGTTGAACCCGTCGGCGCGCCCGAACGCCACCAGTCCTCGATCACGTCGGCGATCTGCTCCGGCGTGCCCGCCGTGACGTAGTGCCCGCGGCGCCGGCGAGCTGATGCAACAGTTCGCGCAACGTCGGACGTTGCTGTGAAACCAGCCGGTGAATCAGTTCGGCCCTGCTCTGCGCCGCTTGCACGGTTGCCGGGTCCGGCAGGTCGTCCGGTGACAGTCGCGAGTCGAGGTCGAGGTGCGACAGGTCGACGCCGCCGAACCGCGCAGACAGGTGCCCCAGGCCCACCTCCGGCACGGTCAACGCGTTCAGCTCGTCCCACAACGCCTCGGCCTCCGCCTCGGTGGAGGCCACCGCCGGACTGATCCCCGGCAGAATCAAGACATGGTCGGGATCCCGGCCCAGATCCTTCGCCCGGGTCTTCAGGTCGGTGGCGAACTCGATCGCCGTCGCCTTCTCCAAGTGCGCGGTGAACACAGCCTCCGCATACCGGGCCGCGAACCTCCGTCCGTGCTCGGAGGAACCCGCTTGCACGAGCAGGGGATACCCCTGCGGCGGCCGGGGAATGTTCAACGGCCCCGCGACCCGGTAGTGCTCGCCGTCGTGCGCGATCCGCGTCACCTGTGACGTATCGACGTAGCGTCCCGACTCCACATCGTCGACCCGGGCATCGTCGGCCCAGCTGTCCCACAGCTTCGTGACCACGTCCAGGTACTCGAAAGCCCGGCCGTAGCGCTCGTCGTGGCCGAGCAGATCGTTGTCGCCGAAGTTCGCGCTCGCCGCCCGGAGCCAGCTGGTCACGATGTTCCAGCCGACCCGACCACCACTGATGTGATCGAGCGAGGCGAACTGCCTGGCCAGGTTGTACGGCTCGGTGTAACTGCTCGACGCCGTCCCGATCAGCCCGATGTGCGTCGTCACCTGCGACAGCGCAGCCAACGCCGTCAACGGCTCCAACCCGCCCCGTGCGGCGTGTTCGATCTCGCTGCCCAGCGCGAGGTGGTCGGCCAGGAAAACGGAGTCGAACGTGCCGCGCTCGGCGATCTGCGCGATCTCGGCGAGATGGGCGATGTCGGTCAGGGCTGTGCGACCCGCCCGAGGATGACGCCATCCTGCCTCGTGATGGCCGCGGCCGTGGATGAACACGTTCAGATGCAACTGCCTGGACACAGGGTCTCCTTCATCGACGATCACGCCAACGGCGTTGTGCTGGGGTCGGGTGCGGTCATGAGGTGGTGTCGACGCCGAGCGCGGCCAGCAGTTCGTTCCTGGCCACCGCGAGCTGCGGGTCGGTCGTGGCACGCGGTCGCGGCTGCGGCACTCGGTGATCGCGGGCGATGGCGCCGTCCTCCAACACCAACACCCGGTCGGCGAGCATGAGCGCTTCGTCCACGTCGTGGGTCACCAGCAGCACGGCGGGACGGTGCCGTTGCATCAGGTCGAGCACCAGGCGGTGCATGCGGATCCTCGTCAACGCATCCAACGCGCCGAACGGCTCGTCCGCCAACAACAATGCGGGCTCGCGGACCAACGACCTGGCCAGGGCCACGCGTTGTTGCTCGCCGCCGGACAACGCATTGGGCCATGCCCGTTCCCGTCCGGACAGACCGACATCGGCCAGCGCCTCCGCACCGCGGTCGGCGGCATCAGGTCCCCGGAGTCCGAGCGTCACGTTGCCCAGGACCGGAACCCACGGCAACAGCCGCGAATCCTGGAACAGCACCGAGCGGTTCTCCGGCGTCCGGACCGTTCCGCTTCCCACGACGTCGTCGTCCAGCCCCGCGAGCGCTCGCAGCAGCGTGCTCTTCCCGGATCCGCTCCGCCCGATCAGCGCGACGAACTCGCCGGCCGCGATGTCGAGGTCGATGTCCGCGAGTACGACCCGATCACCGAATCGGCGCGTCAAGCCGCGCAGGGACACCGTCAAAGCGTCGGTCTCCGGCCCCCGTGTCACGTCGGTGGTCATGATCCGATCGCCTTTCGCCAGGACAGTGCTCTGCGTTCCACGAGCCGTACGAGGGCGTCGGATGCGAGGCCGAGGATGGCGTACACGGCCAACCCGACGACGATGATGTCGGTCTGCCCGTAGTCACGCGCTCTCGTCATCACGTAACCGATGCCTTCGGTGGCGTTGATCTGTTCCAGGACGACCAGCGCGGTCCAGCACATCGTCACCGCGAGGCGCAGTCCGGTGAAGAAACCCGGAAGCGCCCCGGGGAGGGCGACCCGCCGGATGAACTCGGCCCGCCGTAGCCCGGTGGTACGGGCCAACTCGACATAGCGCATGTCGATGCCGCGGAGAGCGGCGTGGGTGTTGATGTAGATCGGCACGAACACGCCACTGGCGATCACGGCCACCTTCATGACGTCCCCGATTCCCAGCCACAGAATCGCCAGCGGAATCAGGGCGAGAGTCGGGATGGCGCGGTTGATCTGCACGAGGCTGTCGATCGACGCCTCACCGATCCTGCTCAAGCCGGCCAGCAAGGCGAGAACCGTGCCGACCACCACTCCGATGGCGAGTGCGAGGTACGCCCGCTGCGCAGAGGCGAGCAGGTGCGGCACGAGCTCGCCGTCGAGCACCATCTCGACGCCCGTCCGCACAGCGACGGACGGAGCAGCCAACTGCCTGGGTGACAGCAGGCCGACGGCGGCCGCCGCCTCCCACAGAATGATGACGACGATCGGCCCGGTGAGCAGGCCGATCGGTCCGAGACGGGCGGGTACGAGCCGGGTACGGCGCGGGCGCGTCCGTGGTGTGTCGCTGGTCGACGGGCGAGGGCGGGTTCTGCAGTGGTCGTGCTCACGGGCCGTCACCCCGGGTGGCGCCGATGTCCGCGACCACGTCGTCGATCGCCTCGTCGAAGCGCGAGTCGAACTGCTCGGCCGCATCCAGCTCCTCCGGGATGTCACCGGCGGCATGGATCAGGTCGATCGCGTCCTGGTGGAACTCGACCAGGCTCCCGTCGAGTCGTGGATACGTGAACTCACCCTGCGAGTCGACGACGGCCTGTCCGTCCTCCTCGCTCAGTCCCGCGTTGTCGACGTAATAGGCTTGGATCCACTCGGCCTCGTTCTCCTGAGACCATTGCGCCGCGGTGATCCACCGCTGTACGAAGTCGCGAATAGCCGCAGCCTTCGCGGGGTCGGTCAACGCATCGCCGCGGGCGTAGAGGAATTGCAGCCCACTGGCGACGTTCTCGAGCTCGGAATCGGGAACCGCGGTCGCACCCTGGTCGCCGTAATCCCTGAGGTAGCGGGTGAAATGGGGTTCGTTCAGCACCGCGACATCGACCTGTTCGGTACGGATCGAATCCGGGAAATCCGCTGCGCGCAGCGGCACGAGCTCGACGTCGTCGGTGGTGAGGCCGGCTTCGCGCAATGCCCGCAGGACGAAGGTCTGCCTGCCCGTGCCCTCGCCGTACGCGACCTTCTTCCCCTCGAGGTCCTCGAGTGTCTCCACCGTGACACCGGGCCGGACCGCGATCCGGTAGTCCGGCTTGGACTGAAGCTTGGCTGCGACGATGGGTACGGTCTCGCCGGAGGCATGCGCCTGGATCGGCGGGGTGTCACCCACCGCTGCCACGTCCACCGAGCCGGCGCGAATCGCTTCCAGGATCGCCGGCCCGCCGAGGAAATTGGTGTACTCGGCCGTCGACGCGAGATTGTCGTGTTCACCGGAGGCGCGCATCAACGTCTGCACCTCCTCGTTCTGGTCGGCGACCACCAGGTCCGTGCCGGCGGGAACGTCGGCCGGGAGCGGCTGCTCGGCGATCTCGGCCGCGCCGGTGGCAGTACTGCCCCCGGCGCATGCTGTGAGCATCAACGTGGCCGCCAGACCCAGGCTCAGGCCCTGAAGGACCGGCCGCCGTCGTGCGGCCGAACTACGTGGTCCCAGACGGCGCCGTCGCATCGGCGATCTCCTCTCATGGGTATGGATGACATCTCGAAGGTAGCCGATTAATCCACTTCGTCGAGTTACTCCCATATTGCGAGAAAATGGAACATCAATTGATTTTGAAGCGTTAGAAATAAGCTGAAAAGATGCGTCGAGAGTGCAGGGTGAAATTAATAGAATGAAACAAAAGGTGTTTCATTGTGGCCGGGCCGGTCGCGGTAACCGGCGCGAGCAGGCAGTCAGCCCAGGGCGTGGCGTTTGTCCTGGGTGGCTCGGGGTCGTAGTCTCGAGTCGGGCCGAGGGTCGAGGAGCGCAGTGCAGCGCCGGCCCGGAAGGGGCGCGCCATGTCCGAGCTTCTCGTCGATTTCATCACCTCCCTCGACGGCCACGCATCCGCGGAGGGGTGGCCCGGCTTCTGGGGTCTCGAGGGCCCCGAGTACCTCGCGTGGCTCGGTGAGCAGCCCGAGGCCACGTTTCTGATGGGTGCCCGCACCTACCGTCAGATGTCGGGGTTCGCCGCCGGCGAGGTCCCGAACGGTCTGGACGAGTTCCGGGACGAGGAAGCGGAGTCCATCGCCGAGCTCACGCAAGCGTCCAAGGTCGTGTTCTCCAACTCCCTCGACGGTCCGCTGACCTGGGCGAACTCCACACTCGTGCGTGGTGACGCCGTCGAGGCGATTCGCGGCATGAAGGAGAGCGGCTCGGGGCTGCTGAGCACGATCGGCAGCCTCAGCCTGTGCCGGTCACTGCTGAAGGCCGGACTCGTCGACCGCTTCCGCGTCGTCATGTTCCCGGTGATCACCGGGTTCACCGGTGCCGAACGCATCTACGACGGCTACCCCGACCTGGCGCTCGAGATGATCGACCACCGCACCTTCGACGGCCGCATCCAGCTCGTCGAGTACCGGCCCCGCGTGCTGGAGCACCCGCCGCTCGGCGGCTGAACACCATCCGAAATGGACCTGGATCACCGTCGTTCGAGGATCACCAGACGTTGGGTGGCGCGGGTCATCGCGACGTAGCGGTCGACGGCGTCCGTCACCGGATCCCCGGACGGAGCCGGCTCGGCGAGCAGCACCAGGTCGAACTCGAGTCCCTTGGCCTCGACGGGACTCAACGACCGGACACGGTCGATGCCCGGGTACGTCGGGTCGCCCAGGACGCACGCCGTCCCCTGGTCGTGCTCGGCCAACCACGCGTCGAGGATCGCGTCGCGCTCGGCCGCGGGCCGGTACTCCACCGGAGCACCGCCGCGCCGGATCGACGTCGGGACGTTCGCATCCGGCAGCACCGCCCGGATGACCGGTTCGGCCGCGGCCATCACCTCCTCCGGTGTCCGGTAGTTCACCGTCAACGACGCCGCGCGGACCGCCGTCAACCCCACCCGCGCGAGCCGTTCCTCCCACGACTCGGCGAAACCACCGCGGGCCTGCGCACGATCGCCCACCACCGTCAGGCTCCGCGACGGACAGCGGGCCAACACCATCCGCCACTGCGCATCCGTCAACTCCTGCGCCTCGTCCACCACGACGTGCGCGAACGGACCCGCCAGCGGATCCCGCAGGGCGTCGTCGCCCACCGCGTCGTCCACCAACACCGCGTCGAGGTCGCTGCCGCGGAGCATCGACATGGTCAGCATGTCGCTGTCGTCGCCGGCCACGAGGTCGTCGACCACATCGGCCATGCGCTGCCGCCGGGCTGCCACCGCAGCGTCCTGGCGGCGCCGCCGCCGTTCACTGCCCGCATCGCCGAGCCGCCGCCGCGCCGCATCCAACAGCGGCAGATCCGGCGCCGTCCACGCCTGCGGCCCGCCGCGCCGCAACCGCCGCCGCTCCTGCTCGTCCAGCCACGGGGCGCACAGCCGCAGATACGCCGGCACCTCCCACAGATCGCCGACCACGTCGCCCGGGTCCAGCAGCGGCCACGCCCGATCCAGCATTCCCATCAGCTCGCGATCGGCCGACAGCTCCCGGCGCAGCGCCTCGGTCGGGACGTCCGGGTCGTGCTTGTCGACCAGGATCGCCAGCAACTCCTCCCGGATCTCCGCGCGCGCCTCGTTGTGCGGGGTGCCCGGCTCGGGCGCCGCGAACGCCTGATCCCAGTCCGCGGCGGACAACTCGACCTCGTCCCACGACGTCTCCACCGCGGTGTCCTCGGTGGGCGGTTCCTCGTAGAAGGCGACCGCGCGGTCCACCGCATCGATCATCCGGGCCTCGGACTTCAACCGTGCGATCTCCCGGTCCGGTTCGGACCTGGCGGCGGCGCCTCGGGTACCAGATCGGCCAGTGTGCAGGTGCGTACCCCCTCCTCACCAAGGCCGGGCAGCACCCCGGCGACGTAGTCCAGATACGGCCGGTGCGGGCCGACGACCAGCACGCCGCCGCGACGCTCGTCCAGCCGCGGGTCGGCATACAGCAGGTAGGCGGCCCGGTGCAGCGCCACCACCGTCTTGCCCGTACCCGGACCACCGTCGACCACCAGCGCGCCCCGCGAGTCCGCGCGGATGATCGCGTCCTGATCGGACTGGATCGTGCCGAGCACGTCGCGCATCCGTGACGTTCGGCTCTCACCGAGGCCGGCGAGGAACGCCGACTGCTCGTCCACGGCTGCATGCGCCTGCTGCCCCTCGGCGGTGAACACCTCGTCCCAGTAGTCGCTCACCCGGCCACCGCTCCAGCGATACCGGCGCCGGCTCGCCAGCCCCATCGGATCGGCGTGGGTCGCGCCGAAGAAGGGCGCGGCGGCGGGGGAGCGCCAGTCCACGAGCAGCCGCCGCCCGCTCTCGTCCCCGAGCCCCATGCGCCCGATGTAGACGATGTCGCTCCCGTCTGCCGGCACCATCCGTCCGAGACACAGATCGAGACCGAACCGGCGCATCGTGCGTAACCGGGCGGTCAACCGGTGGACCTCCAGATCGCGGTCCAACGCCGCCTGCCGTCGCGGGCCGGGGCGCGACGTTGGGCGTCGAGCCGAGCTGTCAGATCGGCCCGCTCGTGCTCCAACGTCCGCACGATCTCGGCGAAGTGTGCCTCGTCGCCGTCGATCAGGGCCGGATCGGCCTTGGCGACGAGACGCTCGGGCAACGCGAACGCCGAGGGCAGGGCGGCAGGCATGGCAACAACTCCCGGAAAAGCACACGGCAACGGTGAGCCGACAGACGTCACTGGCGAACTGGCGGCGTACTGAACAGAACCGTGAGTGTGCGGGAGAACGGGGGTCTTGCGGCAAGCCCCCGGGTGCGCTATAGCTTGAGAAGGGCAGGGGAAAGCCCTGTTCTCCGGCCGGCATCGGCCGACGGTCAGCTCGCCCGGGCCCGGGAGCCGGCGAGGAATCCGACGAGATGGTCGATGACCTCGCGCGCGTCGTCGGTGATGCCGTGGATATAGGTCGACTTGCGGCGGCGCAGCACCGGCAAGCCCAACGCATACAGTCCTGGGCTGTCGACGACGCCACCGTCGTGGCGCAACTCGCCCTTCCCGTCGACGACCGGGACGTCGAGCCACGAGTAGTCCGGCCGGAACCCCGTCGCCCACACGATGGTGCGGATCTCGCCGCTGCCCAGGTCGAGCGTGAGCCGCGGCGCGGCCGGCAGCCGCGTCGGTTCGATGTCCTCTGGAGCCGCGACATCGGCGTCGGTACCCGACCGCGTCGCCCACTCGTCGAAGGTGCGCAGCAACCGCTGCGCCTTCAGGTCCGCCAGCGACACGACGTTGCGCAGGCCGCCGGAGAACAGCATCTGCTCGCCGCGCACCGACGCCGCCCTTCCCGTGACCTCCACCCCCGCGTCGCCGAGCGTGTTCAGATCGACCGACGTCCGGTCCGGGGTGCCGGCCAGCTGCGGTGAGGCGAGCCGGCGGGCGCGGGTCAGATCGGGGATCTCGTCGTGACGCTGGTCCCAGACGCCGCTCGCGTCCATCCACCACAACACGTCCCGCCCCCGGTACGTCCGCGGCAACCGCACGTGCTCCCCCGTGGCCAGCACCACCGGACGTCCGGAACGCCGGATCTCGAGCGCCAACTGCGCACCCGTCGCCGAACCGCCCACGACCAGCACGCCACCCTCGGGCAGCGCGTCCGCGCCGCGATAGTCGAACGGCGTGAGCTGCGTGATGTGGCCCGGCACCGCCTCGGCCACCGCCGGAACCCGCGGCCGATTGCAGGCGCCGCTGGCGAGGACCACGGTGCGGGCCCGGATCGGACCGCGGTCGGTCTCGACCACGTAGCCGGTGCCGGCGCCGTCGTCCGGCCGCACCGACGTCACCGTCGTGCCCGTACGCACCGCGCCCGGGTCGCGGCCGCGAACCGCTCGATGTAGTCGATCACCTCGGACATCGTCAGGTAGCCGTCCGGGTCGGCGCCGGGACGGTCCTGGCCGGGCAGGTCGGTCAACCGGTTCGGCGTCAGCAACCGCAGCGAGTCCCACCGCTCGGTGCGCCACGCGTTGGCCACCTCACCCCGCTCGAGCACGACATGGTCGAGCGACCGCGCGCTCAGGAAGTGGCTCGCGGCGAGGCCGGCGTGGCCGGCGCCGATGACGACGGTCGTCACGCGTTCGGTCATGTGCCTGGTCCTCCCACGTCGTCCTGCCTCCGGGCGTCACGGTACACAGCCGAACCGGCATGTCCCACGAAATGGAAACACATCCCACAGATTGCGTACGATGTCGCCATGGCCACGGAGGCGGGTGTGCGCGAAGGCTCGGTCGGACGAACCCGCACGTCGCATGTTGAACTGACGGAGCCGGTGCCCCTCGACTGCGGGCGGACGCTGTCGCGGGTGCGCATCGCCTACGAGACCTACGGAGAGCTGGCGCCGAATCGCGACAACGCGATCCTCGTGTGCCACGCACTCAGCGGGGACGCCCACGCCGCCGGCATCGCGGCCGAACCCACGACCACCGCCACCCGCGACGGGTTCGGCGCAGGCGCGCAGGGCTTCGCGGCCGGGCTCGGCTGGTGGGACGGCATGATCGGGCCCGGCAAGGCGTTCGACACCGATCGCTTCCACGTCGTGTCCACGAACCTGCTGGGCGGCTGCCGCGGCACCACCGGGCCGTCGTCGCCCGACCCCGACACCGGCAGGCCCTACGGCCCCGACTTCCCCGTGCTCACGGTCGCCGATCTCGTGCGGACCCAGCGGATGTTCCTCCGGCAGCTCGGCATCGAGCGGCTCGCCGCCGTCGCGGGCGGCTCGCTGGGCGGGATGCAGGCGTTGGAGTGGGCCGTCGGCTACCCCGACGAGGTGGACACGATCGTCCCCATCGCCAGCACCCACGCGCTGCCCCCGCAGGGCCTGGCCTGGAACGCCATCGCCCGTGAGGCGATCATGCGGGACCCGGCCTGGCAGGGCGGGCGCTACCACGACACCGGCCGCATCCCCGCCGACGGCATGGGCCTGGCCCGGATGATCGGCCACATCACGTACCTGTCGGCCGAATCGCTCGCCGGGAAATTCGGCAGGCGACTGCAATTCTCCGACCGGCCCCGGCACACGCTGACCGAACCGGAATTCGAGGTCGAGAACTACCTGCGGCATCAGGCCGAGGCGTTCGTCGCACGGTTCGACCCCAACACCTACCTGACGCTCTCGCGGGCACTGACGTACTTCGACCTCGCCCGGCAGTACGGCGACGGTTCCCTCGCCCGCGCGCTCGAGGGGGTGCGCGCCCGCACGCTGCTCATCGCGTTCAGCTCCGACTGGCTGTACCCGCCGTCGAGCTCCCGCGAGATCCACGACGCCCTGACCGGCCTGGGCAAGGACACCGAACTGCACGTCATCGACGCGCCGTACGGCCACGACTGTTTCCTGCTCGAGGAACGACGACAGACACCGATCGTCCGCCGCTTTCTGGCCGGTGGGGAAGGGAGTCCGCAGTGACCGAACCGGAACAGCCGCCCGAGGGCGGATACGGATTCGACACCAGACAGCTGCACGCGGGCGCACGGCCCGACCCGAACACGGGTGCGCGCGCCGTGCCGATCTTCCAGACGACCAGCTACGTGTTCGAGGACCCCGAGTCGGCGGCCGCGTACTTCAACCTCCAGGAGTACGGCAACACCTACTCGCGCATCATGAACCCGACGGTCGCCGTGCTGGAGGAACGCGTGGCGAACCTCGAGGGCGCCGTCGGTGCGGTCGCCTTCGCCAGCGGGATCGCCGCGCAGGCCGCGGCACTGTTCACGTTGCTGCAGCCCGGTGACCACGTCGTCGCCTCGTCCGCGCTCTACGGCGGCACGGTCAACCAGCTCAAACACCTGCTCGGCAAGCTGTCGGTCGAGCTGACCTGGGTCGATCCGGACGATCTCGACGCGTGGCGGGCGGCGCTGCGGCCGGAGACGAAGGCGTTGTTCGCCGAGACGATCGGCAACCCGGGCGGCAACGTGCTCGACATCGAAGCCGTCGCCGCCATCGCCCACGAGCACGGCGCGCCGCTGATCGTCGACAACACCTTCGCCACGCCGTACCTGTGCCGGCCCCTGGAATGGGGCGCCGACATCGTGGTGCACTCGGCCACCAAATTCCTCGGCGGACACGGAACCAGCATCGGGGGAGTGGTCGCCGAGTCGGGGACCTTCGACTGGTCCAACGGGCGGTTCCCCGTCGTCGCCGAACCGTCCCCGGCCTACCACGGACTGCGGTTCCACGAGACGTTCGGCGTCTACGGCTACCTGATGAAACTGCGCGCCGAGACGCTGCGCGACCTGGGCGGTGCGTTGTCGCCGTTCAACGCGTTCCTGCTGTTGCAGGGGATGGAGACGTTGTCGCTGCGGATGGATCGGCACGTCGCCAACGCGCAGGCGATCGCCACGTTCCTCGACGGACACCCGCTCGCCTCGCGCGTGACGTACCCGGGGTTGCCCTCGAGCGCCCACCACGCGCAGGCGACGAAGTATCTGCCCGGCGGTCCCGGTGCGGTGTTCTCGTTCGACGTCGCGGGTGGCGTGCGGGCGGCCAGGCCATGATCCGGGCCCTGTCGCTGTGGTCCCACCTGGCGAACGTGGGGGATGCGAAGAGCCTGATCATCCACCCGGCGAGCACGACCCACCGGCAGTTGTCCGACGACGAACTCCGCGCGGCCGGTGTCGGTCCGGGCACCGTGCGGCTGTCGGTCGGCATCGAATCGGCCGACGACCTCATCTGGGACCTGGAGCAGGGCTTCGCCCGTGTCGCCGCGGAACTGGCCGACACGGACTCAGCCGAACAGGAGCTCGCCGCGCCGGATGCGGAGCGGGCGGGGGAGGTGTCGGTGTGAACGTGCCGCCGCGCTACCAGGATCCGGCCACGATCCAGACGATCCTCAACGGTGCCCGCACGATCGCGATCGTGGGGCTCTCGGCCGACGAACTGCGTGCGAGTCACTTCGTCGGGTTCTATCTGCAACGGCACGGCTACCGGGTCATCCCGGTGAATCCCCGTGCCGACCGGATCCTCGGCGAGCGGAGCCGGCCGAGCCTGTCCGATGTGGACGAACCGGTCGACGTCGTCACCGTGTTCCGGGCGCCGACGCGGTCCCCGGCATCGCCGGCGAGGCGGTGGCGACCGGCGCCGGAGCGCTGTGGTGCCAGTTCGGAGTGATCAACCTCGAGGGCGCCGCGATCGCCGAACAGGCCGGGCTGCCCGTCGTGGTCGACCGCTGCGTGAAGATCGAGCACGCACGCTACGCCGGTCGCATGCACTGGCTGGGCTTCAACACCCAGCGCATCACCTCCGTCCGATCCGGCCTGCAGTGACAACACCGGGAGCTGCCGGACCGGCCGGCAGGGCTCCCGGCACCGGTCAGGAGCCGTCCTCGTCGGCGACGGTGTCGAACACGAGGGCACGCCAGTCGGTCGGTTCGGTCTCGATCACGTCGATGGATGCCATGAACGATCCGACCTCGACGAGGCTGTGCGGGGTGGTCGTGTACTCGATGCCCTCCCAGGTCAGGTAGCGCTCGTACTCCTCGGGCGAGGTCTGGTCGTCGTCGGCGCGGGAGAGGATGTCGGCGACCTGCGACGGATCGTCGGTGATCAGCTCGTTCGCGCGGGCGATGGCCTCGTGGAACGCCTCCAGCACCTCGGGTTGGGCCTCGGCGTACTCCTCGGTGGCCGTGACGACGTTGAACCCGTGCCGGCCGAACAGGTCGTAACTGTCGACGAGTTTCCGCGCGCCCTGCTCCACGGCCTGGAACTGGAACGGCGGTGACGTGTACTGACCGGCGATCTGACCGCTCAGCAGAGCCTGCAGCGCCGACGGGTGGTCCATCGACACGATGTTGTCGTCCAGCGCATGCGGGTCGCCGAGTTCCTCCTGCGCGGCGCGTTGCAGCATGACCGACTGGATCGACCCCGGCTGCACGGCCGCGATCTTGTCGTCCGAGCCGAAATCCTCGAGGCTCTGCAGGCGCTCCTCGGTGGCCACCAGCCACAGCGGCATGTCGTTGAGCCCGCTCACCACCTTCCACGGGATCCCCGCGTCGCGGCTGATCAGGAACGGCCCGAGACCACTCGTGCCGAACTGCACCTCCCCGGACAGCATGGCGTCACGACTCGCCGACCCTCCACTGAGGACGGTCCAGTTGACCGTGCGGTCGGGCAGCGCCTCCTCGAGCCATTTCCGCTCCTGGATGACGGTCAGCGGGGCATAGCTGATGCCGTACCCGGAGGCGATGGTGACCCGGTCGGTGGGCCCGCCGGCGGTCGCCGCGCAGCCGGCGGTCGACAGCGCTGCGAGCCCGCCGGCCGCGCCCAACGCGCCGAGTGCGCCGAACCTCAGTGCGGTGCGCCGGTCGTACCGTGCGGGCCGTCCGTGGACATGCGGGCGGTTCATAGATTCGTCCCTTCCTTCATGCCCCAACGGGCGACGGTGCGTCGTTCGAGAAGCGAGAACAGCAGTTCCAGTGCGATACCGATCAGCGCGATCGTGACCAGGCCGGCGAACACCTCGGGGATGCGCGCGAAGTACCGGGCCTCGTTGATGAAGAAGCCGAGTCCGCCCTGGGCGCCGGCGACGCCGAAGACCAGCTCGGCGGCGATGATCGTGCGCCAGCCGAAGGCCCATGCCGTCCGGATTCCCGAGAGCGAGTGCGGCAGCGCGGCGGGTAGCAGGATGTCGCGGACGAGCCGCCAGCGGCTCAGGCCGAGGTTCCGGCCGACCATTACGATCGTCTTCGGCACGGTGCGAAAGCCCATGCTGAGGTTCACCGTCATCGGCCACAGCACGGCGTTGGTGGTCACGAAGATCAGTGCCGTGGGCGTCAGACCGAACCAGAGGATCGCCAACGGCAGGATCGCGACCGACGGAAGCGGATTGATCATCGACGACATGAGCGACACGAGGTCGTTGCCGAAGCTCGTCAACACGCTCAGGACGCTGAGCACGACGGCGCCGGCGACGCCGACGACCATGCTGATCGCCAGCATTTCCAACGTCGTCGCCGTCGACCGGGCGATCTCCCCGCTGCCCCAGCCGCTCACCAGCGCGGTCGCGACCTCCCACGGGCCGGCGAAGACGAACTGACTGACCCCGGACAGCGACACGTATGCCTGCCAGAGTCCGAGCAGGCCGATCGCGATGATCGTGCGCCGCAGCCACGTCGGCATCCGCGACCAGGGGCTGGTCGACTGCGTGCGGGGCGCGGTTCTCGTGGTCGTCTCACTCGAAGGTGGCATGGGTGAGGTCCTCGCTCGTGTCGGTCAGCAGGCCACGCAGGGTCTTGCGGGCGGTGACGAATTCGGGGTCGTCGGGGTCGGCGAGTCCGGCCGTGTCGACCCGGCCGACGATGGTCGACGGCGTGCCACCCAGGACGACGACCTCGTCGCCGAGCAGCACGGCCTCGTCGATCGAATGCGTCACGAACAGCAACGTCGCCCGGGTGCGGACGACGATGTCGACCAGTTCCCGTTGGAGCCGCCCCCGTGTCTGGGCGTCGAGCGCGCCGAACGGTTCGTCCATGAGCAACAACAACGGTTCGATGGCGAGCGCCCGTGCGATGGCCACCCGTTGTTTCATGCCGCCGGACAGTTGGTGCGGGAACTTGTCGACGGCGTCCTGCAGTCCCGTCATCTGCAGGAACTCGCGCGCCACGGTGTCGGCCCGATTCTTCGGGGTGCCGGTCACGCGCAACGGATAGGTGACGTTGCCGAGCACCGTGCGCCACGGCAGCAACTGGTCGAACTCCTGGAACACGACGGCCCGGTCGGGGCCCGGTCCGGGATTCACCCGGCCGTCGACGACGATGCTGCCGCTGTCCGGGGTCAGGAACCCGGCCACGGCCTTCAGCAACGTCGACTTGCCCGACCCGGACGGGCCGAGCAGCACCGTGCGCTCACCGCGCCTCGTGCGGAACGTGGCTTCACCGACCGCGGGTACGTGGCGGCCGTTCTGTCGATAGCCGATCCCGACCCGGTCGACGTCCACAATGGATTTCGAAGGGGATGATCGTAGGGATTCGTGGGGATCGTCCACGCCGCTCATCATCACGTCCTCGGGTTGTTTGTTTTGTGCACGTCGTCAGCAGCGTATCTATCACTCTCCAGAGTGCAAAAATTCCCAATTCGTGGAACAGTATTTGTTTTTCTTTGGTCGAAATAATCGCCGGTTGCGGCGCGTGGCGGATTCGGGTCCATTCCGTGGGAACATGGCGGCGGCGCGATTGACCCGTCGGTCACGGCGCTGCGATTGTCGCGGTATGTCCAGTGCAGACGGCGCACACGTGCGGGTCATCGTCAATCTCGTGGTCGCGGACGGCCGGGCCAACACCGTCGCGGCCACCGTCGCGACGCGTTGCGGACGGCACTCGAGCCGCAGGGCCGGTCGACAACCGTGGCCGTGGAGCAGGTGGGTCCGGCGCGGGTGTCGGACGACGGTGCGGGCGCGGCCGCCCCGAGTCCTCCGGCGGGGGGACGGCAGGCGAACCGGGTCCTGGCGGCGATGCCCGCGGTGGCCGGCGCACAGGCCGGGCCGCGTCTCCGGATCCACATCCCCTCGCGGATCGTGACGATCGACGGCCGGCCCCTTGCGCTGACCCGACTCGAATACGACCTCCTCGTGCATCTGTGCCGAAGCCCGCGCAGAGTGCATCGCCGAGCGGATCTGATGTCGGCGGTGTGGGGTCTGCCGGTCTCGCTCCGCCAGTCGCGCACGGTCGATGTGCACATCCGGCGCCTGCGCCGCAAACTCGGCGACGACCTGCCGCTGATCACCACCGTCCGTGGCGTCGGCTACCGGGTGGACGCGGTCGGCCTCTACCTCGTCGACGAGTCCGTCCACGATCCCGCCGGCCGCGGTGGTGGGTGCCGTGGGGACACCGCCGCTCAGGGAAGGGTCGGAGCGCTGGGCGACGCTCCGCGGCGGTGCCCCCACGACTCGGTCACGGTCGGGGCATCGTGACCTCCTCCCGGGTGAGCGTCCGCGCGGACACGGGTTCCCCTGCCGTGTCGCTGCGGTCTCACCGGGTCTCGTGGCCGGCGAGGGCATCTGGTCGCCGGACCGTCACTCCCAGATCTGCACGGCCCGCACGACGTACGGCGCCTGGGGCACGAACGTTCCCGGTCCCGGATACGTGCTGAAGTCGCCCTCCGTGGCGCAATGCCGATCCTGATAGACGGTGACGTGTCGCTCCATTCTCGTGGCGAACGAGTGGGCCTCCATTCCGTGCGGTAGTGCCACGCATTTCTCGGTATGCGTGTCGCTGAGGTCGAAGCGCTGCATCTGTCCGTTGTAGAACTGGCCGTCCCAGGCGCAGAACTCGCCCACGTTGCAGTCGAACTCCGGACTGTTGGCCGGATTCGCGCCTGGTCCGGCGTTCTCGGACGCCGCGGCACCCGCCGGTGCGGCGATGCCGATCGTGGTCGCGAGGCCGAGCAGAACGGCCGGCAGGGCGGTGCGGTGTCGTCGGTCCATGATGTCTCCCCAGAAGTGCTGTCGTCGATTCCTTCGGTGCGACTCCAGAGTGTCGGAATGCGCAAGGCCTGTCACCGGGGAAATTCAATTCTGTGGACAACTGGGGGTAGGCCACTCGTTCGGGCGACGAAAAGGTACTCAGTGCCTCGAGAATGTGCGGGGGTTGTCCACAGTTCTCGGAAAGTGGTTGCCGGTGGGGCCTCGGGGCTGGTACAGGCGCGCACGTGCGCGCCTGTGAGATGTACGTATGGCTGTGGCGTGGCCCGCGTCCACCCCGACCACCAGGAAAGACGCCGGATCGACCCGCCTACCCTCGGGGACGTGTCCACCGAAGCCGGTTCCGAGCCCGACGTACGCGCCGCCCGCGGGGCGGGTGTCGCACCCCTGCTGGCCGTCGGCGCGCTGCTCGGCATTGTCGTCGCGGTCGGCCTGATCGCGCTCACCGGCGGGATCGCGGCCGTCACCGGTCTGTCCGACCCAGGGCCCGTCACGACCTACGGGATCACCGCGGTGCGGGTGGCGGCCGACATCGCCTCCGCCGTGTGTATCGGGTCCCTGCTGCTCGCGGCGTTCCTGGTCCCGCCTCAGAAATCGGGGACGCTGGCCGCCGACGGGTACGCCGCGCTCCGTACCGCCGGCTACGCCGCGTGGGCATGGTTCGTGCTGGCGCTGGTGTCGGTCTTCTTCGTCGCCGCCGACGGCGCGGGTCAGCCGGTCACCGAACTGCTGGACGCGGACA
Source organism: Saccharomonospora sp. CUA-673 (assembly GCF_001942305.1). Classification (GTDB taxonomy): domain Bacteria; phylum Actinomycetota; class Actinomycetes; order Mycobacteriales; family Pseudonocardiaceae; genus Prauserella. The sequence continues at coordinate 167,156 of NZ_MKKE01000011.1, forward strand.
CGTTCCTGAACTACGTCGGCGCGATCGAGCAGCCGAAGGCTGGATCGTCACGGCTGCCGTCGCCCTCGTCGTCGCGGCGGGCTGCCGGATCGTGCTGACGTGGGGCTGGACGGCCACGCTGTTCTTCGTCGCCGTCGCGGGCCTGCTGCCGATCGCCGTGACCGGCCACTCCGCCAGCGGCGGTTCGCACGATGTGGCGACCGACAGCCTGCTGTACCACCTCATCGGCGCCGCGGTGTGGGTCGGCGGGCTCATCGCCCTGCTCGCGCACGGCAGGCGGAACGGCGCGCACCTCACCCTCGCCGCGACGCGATTCTCCAAGGTCGCGCTCGTCGCGTGGATCGTCATGGCGCTGTCGGGCATCGTCAACGCGCTCGTCCGCCTCGACCCCGCCGACCTGCTGACCACCGACTACGGGCTGCTCGTCCTGGGCAAGATCGTGGCCCTGGCAATGCTCGGCGTGTTCGGGCACCAGCAGCGCCGCCGCAGCATCCGTGACTTGCAGGACGGCGCCGGCGGCGGACAGCTGACCAGGCTGGCCGGGGTCGAGGTGCTGATCATGCTCGTCACCATCGGCCTGGCCGTGGCGCTGTCGCGGACCCCGCCGCCGTCGGAGCTCGGCAGCCAGCCCTCGCGCACCGAATTGCTGCTGGGCTACGAACTGGACGCCGAGCCGACGTTCTGGCGGATCCTCACGGCATGGCGGTTCGACCTCATCTACGGCACCGCGGCGCTCGTGGCCATCGCGCTGTACGTGCTGGCCGTGCGCCGCCTGCGCCGGCGCGGCGACGCATGGGCCTCCGGCCGCACGTGGGCGTGGGTGCTCGGCTGCCTGCTGATCCTCGTCGCCACCTCGTCCGGCCTGGGCCGGTACTCGCCGTCGATGTTCAGCATCCACATGATCGGCCACATGTTCCTGTCGATGGGCGCACCCGTGTTGCTCGTGCTCGGCGGGCCGGTCACCCTGGCGCTGCGCGCATTGCCGACGGCGGGTCGGAACGCACCACCCGGGCCGCGCGAGTGGCTGTTGGCGTTCGTCCACTCGCCGGTCACGAAGTTGCTGACGAACCCGGTGGTGGCTACCGCCCTGTTCGTCGGCTCGTTCTACGGCCTGTACTACTCCGGGTTGTTCGACACGGCGTTGAACCACCACTGGGCGCACGTGGCGATGAACGCCCACTTCATCCTGGTCGGCTACGTCTTCTACTGGCCGGTGATCGGCATCGACCCGTCGCCGCGGCCGCTGCCGCACATGGCCAAGCTCGGCATGATCTTCGCCTCGATGCCGTTCCACGCGTTCTTCGGCGTGATCCTGATGAACATGCAGACGGTGATCGGCGAACCGTTCTACCGCGGGCTCGACCTGCCGTGGGTGCACGATCTGCTCGGCGACCAGCGAACGGGCGGCGGTATCGCGTGGGCCACCGGCGAGGTGCCCGTCATCCTGGTCATGATCGCGCTGCTCATCCAGTGGGCCAGGGCCGACGATCGTGAGGCGCGGCGCCGGGATCGGCGCGAGGCCGCCACCAACGACGAGGAGCTGACCGCCTACAACGCGATGCTCAAGCAGCTCTCGGAAGGCAAGCGGACCGAGTAGAGGCCCTAGCACATGGGGCCGACAGTGTCGGACGTTCGACGGCGCCCGCAGCCCGAACCATCCACACCGGCACTGCCTGTCCACAGATTTCGGCTCGGCCCGCCGACGGGCCTTCTCGCGGTGCACGGTGGAAGCCATCCAGCACATCCGTCGAGAAAGGCAGTCCCATGGCGATCGGTGAAACCGTCGTGACGGTGGTCGGCAACATCTCCAGCGAGCTGAGCAGCAGGCAGACCGACAACGGCCGCGTGGTCGGCTTCTGGCTCCGCAGCAACGAACGGCGCTACGACAAGGACGCCGACGAGTGGGTCAACGGCCGTTCCCTGGGCGTGCGGGTGTCGTGCTGGCGGCGGATCGCCGACAACGTCGCGGCGTCGCTGTCGAAAGGCGACCCCGTGGTGGTTACCGGACGAATGCACACGAACGAGTTCGTCACCGACGGCCGGTCGCGCAGCGTGGTCGAACTCGAGGCGCAGGCGGTCGGGCCGAACCTGGCGTGGTCCAGAAGCAACGTCCAGCGCCGGCCGCCATACCCGAAGCCCGAGTTCGACTCCGGCACCGGAACCGTTGCCTCCCCTGGTCACGAGGTCGCGGCGGCGCGGGAACCGACGCCGGTGCCGGCCGCGTCGGTGTGATGGACCCCGCCCGGGCACGGGCCGTGGTCGGCCCGGATGGTGACCGCCGTCGGCCGACTCGCGGCACGGCTCTACGATCGTTGTATGGCCGAGTTCATCTACACCATGAAGAAGGTGCGCAAGACCGTCGGGGACAAGGTGATCCTCGACGATGTCAGCACCGCGTTCTTCCCCGGCGCCAAGATCGGTGTCGTGGGCCCGAACGGTGCGGGCAAGTCGACCGTCCTGAAGATCATGGCGGGACTCGAGCAGCCCAGCAACGGCGAGGCGTTCATCCAGCCGGGTGCGAGCGTGGGCATCCTCCAGCAGGAGCCTCCGCTGAACGAGGAGAAGACCGTTCGCGGCAACGTCGAGGAGGGCCTCGGCGAGATCAAGGTCAAGCTCGACCGCTTCAACGAGATCGCGGAGCAGCTCGCGACCGACTACACCGACGAGCTCATGGCCGAGATGGGCAAGCTGCAGGAAGACCTCGACCACGCCGACGCATGGGAGCTCGACTCCCAGCTGGAGCAGGCGATGGACGCCCTGCGCTGCCCGCCGAGCGACGAGCCGGTGACGCACCTGTCCGGTGGCGAGCGCCGCCGGGTCGCCCTGTGCAAGCTGCTGCTGTCCAAGCCGGACCTGCTGCTGCTCGACGAGCCCACCAACCACCTGGACGCCGAGAGTGTCCTGTGGCTGGAGCAGTTCCTGGCCAGCTACCCGGGCGCCGTCCTCGCGGTGACGCACGACAGGTACTTCCTGGACAACGTCGCCGAGTGGATCATGGAGCTCGACCGCGGTCGGGTCGAGGGTTACGAGGGCAACTACTCGACGTACCTCGACAAGAAGCGCGAGCGACTCGAGGTCCAGGGCAAGAAGGACGCCAAGCTCGCCAAGCGCCTCAAGTCGGAGCTCGAGTGGGTGCGCTCCAACGCCAAGGCGCGGCAGACGAAGTCGCGCTCGCGTCTCGAGCGGTACGAGCAGATGGCCGAGGAGGCCGAGAAGACCAAGAAGCTCGACTTCGAGGAGATCCAGATCCCGCCCGGCCCGCGGCTGGGCAATACGGTGGTCGAGGTTGAGAACCTGGTGAAGGGCTTCGACGACCGCGTGCTCATCGACGGTCTGTCGTTCACCCTGCCGCGCAACGGCATCGTGGGCGTCATCGGCCCGAACGGCGTCGGCAAGACCACGCTGTTCAAGACGATCGTCGGTCTGGAGAGCGCCGACAAGGGCGACGTCAAGATCGGCGACACCGTCCAGCTGTCCTATGTGGACCAGAGCCGTGGCGGCATCGACCCGGACAAGACGGTGTGGCAGGTCGTGTCCGACGGCCTCGACTACATCAACGTGGGTCAGGTCGAGATGCCGTCCCGCGCCTACGTCAGCGCGTTCGGCTTCAAGGGCCCCGACCAGCAGAAGCCGGCCGGCGTGCTCTCCGGTGGCGAGCGGAACCGCCTCAACCTCGCGTTGACCCTCAAGCAGGGCGGCAACCTGCTGCTGCTCGACGAACCGACCAACGACCTGGACGTCGAGACCCTCGGTTCGCTGGAGAACGCCCTTGAGCAGTTCCCCGGGTGCGCGGTGGTCATCTCCCACGACCGCTGGTTCCTGGACCGCGTCGCCACGCACATCCTCGCCTGGGAGGGCAACGACGAGAACCCCGCCAAGTGGTTCTGGTTCGAAGGCAACTTCGAGGGCTACGAGAAGAACAAGATCGAGCGCATGGGGCCGGAGGCGGCCCGTCCGCACCGGGTGACTCACCGCAAGCTCACCAGGGACTGATCACCCGGGCCGGCCGCGGGTGACGCATTGGATATGGTCGGTCACCCGTGAGCCCGAGACGGGGCGTCGGTGCCGGCGACCGGGCCGGACACGGTCCGGTCGCTCGCTGGCACGTCGTCCTCACCGAATGTGACGCCTTCACAGAGCGGAGTTCCCGTGGTTGCCACTGAGTCGGCCAGCACGAACGCGGCTGCCCGCCGCGATCCGGCGGTTCCTCATCGTGGGTCCCGCGGCACGCACGGTGCTGGGGACCTGCAGGCCGTGGAACGGCTGCTCGAGCGCGCCGACGCCATGGAACTACGGGCCCCGGAACTGTCGGTGGTCCTCGGTGAACGTGCGGCGTCACTGGCCGAGGCCGCCGGCGCCAACAGCCTGTGGGTGCGGGCCGAGGCCACCGCGGTGCACGCGCGGGTGCGGCTGGGACATCGGGCGTCGACCGTCGGCCGGGCCGTCACCGCCCTGCGCGCTGCGGAGGACGCCGGACTGCACGCCGTCGCGGCCGGGTTACGCACCGACCTCGCGGTCTGTGCCCGCAGCGTCGGTGCTCCGCTGACCGGGCTGGCGATCCTGCGGCCCGTGTTGACCGTGGGCGGACTGTCGGCGGGCCAACGGGCGACGGCGCTGTGTCACCTCGTCGGTTGCCTCGGCACGCTCGGCCGCAAGGCCGAACTCGACCGCGTGCTGCTCGAAGGCGACCGGCTGGTCGCCTCGGACGGCTCGATCGGCGAGGACGACCGGCTGATGACCCGGGCGCTCATCCGGCTCGCGGTGTCCGGACATCGCCGCCGGCACGGCGACGTCATGGGCGCGGCCGACGCCGCCCGGACCGGCATCGGCTTCCTCGACAAGCTGTCCGACCCCGCCACGGACGGTGGACTCGCCCGGATCCGACTCGTCCTCGAACTCGTGTGCTCGCTGCTCGACCGCGGTGACGGCGAGATGGCGCTGGACGCCGCCCAGCCGTTGCTCGACGCGCCCGAACGCGCCGCGTCGGTCGCGCCGGCCGCCTGGCTGCGCACCGCCCTCGCCACGCGTGTGCTGATGCGCGGCGGCTCCGCCGAATCGGCGGCCACCATGCTGCGCGACGCCCTGTACAGCGTCGGCAGGCACGACCTGGACGCCCTGTCCGCACGACTGTGGCTGGAGCTGGCCAACGTCGAGGAACACATCGGCAATCCGGCCGAGGCCGTGACCTGCCTGCACAACGCCCGCGCCGCCGAACAGCGCTACGCCCGCGCCCGCAGCCAGGCCCGCGCTGTCCTGCACGGCGAGTTCGGTTCCGGGGAACAGGCACCGGTCGACCTTGCCGAGATCGTCACCTCCGCCCGTCCCTCCGCGCCCGCCTCGACCACCGCCGCCGCGCAGGCGCACCCGCGTCCGGCACGAACGGCCACGCCGTGCGCAGCGCCGAACCGGACTTCGGCGGCCACGAGAGCACCCACCGGGCGGCCGCGAACGGTGCCGCCGCGCACGCCGCCGGGACCAACGGCGCAGCGACCAACGGTGCCGCGGCTCGCGGTGCCGGATCCGACGGCGCAGCGGCGCACGGTGCCGGGACCAACGGGGCAGCGAGCAACGGGGCAGCGGCTCGCGGTGCGGCCCGGGCCGGGACGCCGGCCGCCGGGACCAACGGGCACGCGCCGGCGGAGCGCAACGGAGCCCGGTCCGGCACGTCGTCCACGGCGCCGGAGGAGACACCTGCCGAGGCGACCACGGTGATGCCCGCGCTCTCCGCGTTGCCCGACCTCCCGAAACCCGCCGACCCCGCCGAGCTGCACGCCCCCGCCGAGCCGACCGACGCAGCGGACCTGAACGACGCAGCGGAACAGGACGACGCAGCGGAGCTGAACCGTCCTGCGGAGTCGGCCGCGATCCTCGCGCCGGAACCCGACCCGGAGCAGGAGGACCGTGCGGCGTCGGAACCACGGCGACGTCGTCGGCACGACACCGAGCACGGGTCGGTCACCGCACGGTCGGTGCTCGACCGGCTCGGGATCTCGGCGTCCGGAGGTGGTCGCCGCCGCGCATCCGCCGAGGCCGAGGGACGCGAGCCCACCCCGGCCGAGACCTCCGAGCGCGGCCTCGAACCCGCCGCCGACACACCCGCGTCGACCCACGCCGCGTCGCGCACGTCCTCGACCAGAGCCGAGGTACTCGACTCCGGTGCGGCGGGGGCGAGCGTCGAGCCGATCCTGGCGGCCGCAACGGCCTACACCCCGGCCTCCACGCCGGAGCAGGCGCCGGAGCAGGCGCCCGAGTCGACGACGGTGCTGCCCGCGGTCACCGACCACGACGCATCCGGAACGACGTACGACGGCGCAGACGGCTCGGACAACGTAGACGGCGCGGACGACAACGGTGCCGGCGGCGCTCCGCACGACGGCGACACGTGGTTGCCGCGACTGAAACTGCCGCCGCCCCTGCTGCCGCTCGAATCGCTCGTCGACGACCACACCGGCGCGACGACACGCCCGATCACGCCGACGCTGCCGCAGCGACCGAAACCGCAGCGACCGAAACCGCAGTGACCGAAACCGCAGCGACCGGAGCGGTGCCCTCGGAAACGCCGTCCTACGACGAGGTGTTTCACGAAGCGCCGTCCCACGACCTGCCGAGCAGCGATCTGCCCGCCGGTGACGTCCGAACCAGCGACATCCCGAGCTACGACATTCCGGCCTACGACATCCCGCTCGAGGAACCCCCCGAGGACGCGGGCCTGGCCGAGCTGCTCGCCCGAGCGCTCGCCGAGCACCACAACTCGTCGAGCGCGCTGGCCGGCACCGGAGCCTCCGAACGGGACCGGCCGACGAGCAGCGCAGCAGCGGCAACGGCGTCGACGGCGTCGACGGCGTCGACCGCCTCGGCGGCGCCGGGCAGCGGCGGCATGAACGGCAGGCGTCGCCACGGCACGTCGAACGGTCGGGGTTTCGGCGGCTCGTCCAACGATCGGTAGCTGCGCGCCCATTGCCGTCCCACTCCCGTGGCACACAGATACAGTGGCCACGACAGAAGGCACGATGCCGTGCCATCGCCAGAGTGGAGAGTTGCGTTGCCCGACATGAGCTCGACCGGTGTGCACGTCCCCGCCAACGGGCGGAGCGAGACAGGCCATCCGCCCAACCGGCGCAGCCCTGAACAACTTCGTGACGACCTCGTCGACACGGCCGCCGCCCACGCTCCCGACATCGCCGATCTCATCGGTGTGTACTACCGGCTGATCCCGGCCGAGGAGATCGTCGGCGAGGAGCCGGAGGACCTGGTCGGCGCCGTGCGCTCGCATCTCGACCTCGCGCGCAACCACGTGTCCGGCCGCCCCGTGCTGCGCCTGTTCAACCCGACGGTCGCCGAGGACGGCTGGTCGAGCGAATCCACCGTCATCCAGGTCGTCACCGACGACATGCCCTACCTCGTCGACTCGGTCGTCGCCGAACTGTCCCGCGGCGGTGCCGCGGTCCAGCGGGTCGTGCACCCGATCATGATGGTCACGCGCGACGTGTCCGGCACGCTCCAGCAGGTGCATCCCGACGCCGACGTCGCCGCGCCGGGGTCGGCCGCGACGATCGAGTCGTGGATGTATTTCGAGATCGACCTGATCACCGACCCCGCGCGTGCCCGTGACCTGCAGGCACGGCTGCTGACCGTGCTCGAGGACGTGCGGGAGGTCGTCGAGGACACCGAACGCATGGAAGCCGCGGCCCTCGGACTCGCCGACCAGCTGGAGTCGAGCCCGCCCCCGGTCGACGACCAGGACGTCCAGGACGCCGCGCAGCTGCTGCGCTGGCTGGCCGACGGTCACCTGACCTTCCTCGGCTACCGACACTACGAGGTGATCGACGACGAAGGGCACCCCGCGTTGCGGGCCGTGCTCGCCTCGGGGCTCGGCGTCCTGCGGCACGACAACCTCGCCGCGGGCAAGCTCACCGCGGGCCCGGATTCCACCGCACAGGCGTTGAAACCGGAACTGCTCGTCCTCACCCAGGCAGGCGCACCGTCCACAGTGCACCGTCCGATCTATCCGTACTACATCGGCGTGAAGACGTTCGACGACGACGGCAACGTCACCGGCGAGCACCGGTTCCTCGGCATGTTCACCACCACGGCGCTGCACGAGGACGTGCTCGACATCCCCGTCGTGGAACGCCGGGTGCGCGAGGTCATCCACCGCGCGGGCTTCCCCATGCAGTCCTACTCGGGCCAGCGGATGCTGGAGGTACTGCAGAACTGGCCGCGCGCCGACCTGTTCTCCGCCGACCCGGACTCGCTGTACTCCACCGCGACGGGCGCGATCACGTTGGCCGACCGGCGCAGGCTCCGCCTGTTCCTGCGCCGCGACTCCTACGGACGTTTCTACTCGTGCCTGGTGTTCCTGCCGCGCGATCGGTACACCACCCGCTCGCGGCTGGCGATGCAGCAGGTCCTGCTCGACGAGCTCGACGGCACGCACCTCGAGTACGCCACGCGGCTGGGGGAGACCCAACTCGCGCAGGTGCACTTCACGGTGCACACCGACCAGGGCGCGATCTCCGAACCCGACACGCTCCACATCCAGGAGCAGCTGGCCGAGGCGATGCGCACCTGGGACGACCTGATGGTCGAGGCCATCCTTGACGAACGTCGCGGGCGCGCCGACGACGGCAAGGCGGTCACGTTCGCGGGCGAGGAATCGGCGACCCAACAGGCGCAGCGGTACGCCACGACGTTCCCCGAGGCGTACAAGGAGGACTTCGACGCGACCGCGGCGCTACGCGATCTGCGGCTGCTCGAATCGCTCGAGGGGCCCGACGACGTGCGTATGTCGTTCTACCTGCCCGAGGGCGCCGCGCCGGGGGAGCGTCGGTTCAAGCTCTACACCGAGGGTGAGGGCGTCACGCTGTCGACGATGCTGCCGTTGCTGCAGCGCATGGGCGTCGAGGTGATCGACGAGCGGCCGTACGAGCTGACCGGTGAGGACGGCACGCGGCTGTGGGTCTACGACTTCGGGTTGCGCATCGACCCTGCGGTGCTCGACGCGGTCGACTCCGAGGACGACCTGCAGGTGCGTTTCCAGGACGCGTTCGCCGCCGAATGGCGCGGGCTCACCGAGGTCGACGGGTTCAACGCGCTCGTCCTGCGCGCCGGCCTCGACTGGCGTCAGGTCACCATCCTGCGCACGTACGCGCGGTACCTGCGGCAGGCGGGCTCGCCGTATTCGCAGGACTACATCGAGACCACGGTGCTGGCGCACACCGACATCGCCACGGCGCTGGTCCGGTTGTTCGAGACCCGCTTCGGCGCCGACGACACCGACCGGCAGCGCCGGTCGGAGGAACAGATCGCCGAGATCAACACGCTGATCGACGAGGTCACCAGCCTCGATCAGGACCGCATCCTGCGGCGGCTGCTCACGTCCATCATCGCGACGCTGCGCACCAACTACCGGGTCACCGCGCGACGGGCAGCCGCATCCGTACCTCGCGTTCAAGCTGGACCCGCAGCAGATCCCGGACCTGCCCGAACCGCGGCCCGCGTACGAGATCTTCGTCTGCTCGCCGCGCGTCGAGGGCGTGCACCTGCGGTTCGGGTCCGTCGCGCGCGGCGGTCTGCGCTGGTCGGACCGCAAGGAGGACTTCCGCACCGAGGTTCTGGGCCTGGTGAAGGCGCAGGCGGTGAAGAACTCGGTGATCGTGCCCGTCGGCGCGAAGGGCGGTTTCGTCGTCAAGCGGCCCCCGGCCGCGACCGGCGACCCGGGCGCCGACCGCGACGCGCTGCAGGCCGAGGGCATCGCCTGCTACCGCATGTTCATCTCCGGACTGCTCGACCTCACCGACAACCTCGTCGACGGCGTGACGGTGCCCGCCAAGGACGTCGTGCGCTACGACGGCGACGACAACTACCTCGTGGTCGCCGCCGACAAGGGCACCGCGACGTTCTCCGACATCGCCAACGAGGTCGCGCAGAGCTACGGTTTCTGGCTCGGCGACGCGTTCGCGTCGGGCGGCTCGGTCGGCTACGACCACAAGGCCATGGGCATCACCGCCAAGGGTGCGTGGGAGAGCGTCAAGCGCCACTTCCGCGAGCTCGACATCGACACGCAGAGCCAGGAGTTCACGGTCGTCGGCATCGGCGACATGGCCGGCGACGTGTTCGGCAACGGGATGCTGCTCTCGCGCCACATCCGGCTCGTGGCGGCGTTCAACCACCTGCACGTGTTCCTCGACCCGAACCCGGACGCGGCGACGTCGTACGCCGAGCGGGCGCGGTTGTTCGAGCTGCCCCGGTCGTCGTGGGAGGACTACGACCGTTCGCTGATCAGCGAGGGCGGCGGGATCTACCCGCGCAGCGCGAAGACGATCCCCATCACCCCGCAGGTGTCGGAGGCTCTCGGCCTGCCGGAGGACGTGACGAGCATGTCGCCCGCCGAACTCGTGCACGCGACCCTGCAGGCGCCCGTGGACCTGCTGTGGAACGGCGGCATCGGCACCTACGTCAAGGACTCCGAGGAACGGCACGCCGATGTCGGCGACAAGGCCAACGACGCCGTCCGCGTCAACGGTGCCGAACTACGGGCCAAGGTCGTCGGCGAGGGCGGCAACCTCGGACTCACCCAGCGCGGGCGCATCGAGTTCGCCCGCCACGGCGGCAAGGTCAACACCGACGCGCTCGACAACTCCGCCGGCGTCGACTGCTCCGACCACGAGGTCAACATCAAGATCCTGCTCGACAAGCTCGTCGAGCAGGACCAGCTCGACACCGCCGCGCGCAACGAACTGCTCGAGGTCATGACCGACGAGGTCGGCGAGCTGGTGCTGCTGGACAACTACACGCAGAACCGGGTGCTGGGCGTGGCACGCCACCACACCGAGGCGATGGTGTCGGTGCACCGCAGGCTCGTGAGCGAGCTGGAGGGCAAGGGCGCGCTGGACCGCGAACTCGAGGCCCTGCCGCTCGATGCCGACTTCGGCGACCTCGAGAAGGCGGGCCGTGGGCTGACCTCGCCCGAGCTGGCGACGCTGCTGGCGCACGTCAAACTCGACCTCAAGGACGAGGTTCTCGCCAGCGAACTGCCCGACGCCGAGGTGTTCAGCCGCCGGGCCGCCGAGTACTTCCCGACCCCGCTGCGGGAGCGGTTCGGCTCCGCGGTCGACACGCATCCGCTGCTGCGCCAGATCACCACGACGTGGCTCATCAACGAGGTCGTCGACGGCGCGGGCATCACGTACGCGTTCCGGCTCGCCGAGGAGCTGAACGCCACGGCCACCGACGCGGTGCGCGCCTTCGCAGTCGTCACCAACGTCTACGGGCTGCGGGAACTGTGGCGGGCCATCGCCGACCTGGACAACGTCGTGCCGACCGGGATCGCCGACGAGATGATGCTGGAGACGCGCCGTGTGCTCGACCGGGCGTCGCGGTGGTTCCTGACCAACCGGCCGCAGCCACTGCCGGTCGGCGCCGAGATCAGCAGGTTCGGACCGCCGATGCGGGCGCTGGCCGGCGAACTCGGCAAGCTCGTGCGCGGCAGGCAGGCCGAGAAGGTGCGCGCCGAGACGGACCGCCTGATCGCGGCCGGGGTCCCGGAGAACATCGCCGCGCGGGTCAGCGAACTGCTGCTCAGCTACGCGCTGCTCGACATCACCGAGGTCGCCGAGCTCGCCGACCGCGACGGCGACGGCGCGCCCGTCGACGTCGCGGACCTGTACTTCGCGCTCTCCGACCACCTTGGTTTCGACCACATGCTCGCGTCGGTCAACGAGCTCGAACGGGACAACCGCTGGCATGCGCTCGCCAGGCTGGCGCTGCGCGACGACCTGTACGGTTCGCTGCGCAGCATCACGCTCGACGCCCTGCGGCACAGCGACCCCGGGGACGCAATCGAGGACAAGATCGACAAGTGGGAGCAGGCGAACGCCTCACGTCTGGCCCGGGCCCGCGTGACGCTCGACGAGATCTCCCGGTCCGGTCGCATCGACCTGGCCACGTTGTCGGTCGCGGCACGGCAGATCCGCAGCACCGTCGGGTGAGGCGGCGCGGCATGACACCCCACGGCACGACACGGAACGGCATGGCACAGCACGCCACGAACGGACCCGACATGAACGAGTACGTGACCCAGGTGCGGCCGAGATGGTCGGACATGGACGTGTTCGGGCACATCAACCACGCCCGCACGGTGACCCTGCTCGAAGAGGCGCGGGTACCGTTGTTGTTCGACGACGCGACCGCGAAAGGGCTCGGCGACTTCGCCAAGGGCACCGTCGTGGTGCGCCTCGGAGTGGACTACAAACGGCCGATCGTCGTCGACGGACAACCGCTGCGCGTGGGCATCACCATGACGCAGCTGCGCACCGCGTCGTTCACGCTCGCCTACAGAGTCCACACCGGACCGTCCGAACAGGACCCGGTCGCCGTCACCGCGTGGACGCTCCTGGCGCCCTACGACACCGGAGCGGCCCGGCCGCGCCGCCTGAACGAGGAGGAACGAGCCTTCCTCCTCGCACACATCCCGGAGGTATCCGGTGCCTGAACTGAGAATCCCCGACCCCGCCGACCGCGAATCCCTGGGCGCATTCATCGCCAGGGCCGTACGCCTCGACGCACAAGCCGCCGTACGCCTGCGCATGCGTAGGCCCGGCGTCCTCGAAGCCTGGGCCGCCACCCCGTTCGAAGTGCTCGTCACCCGAGCCGTCGAGGGCGACATCGACCCCGGCGACATCACCGTGTCCGGCTCGGAACTGCTCGCGGCACTCACCGTCACACCCGGGCCCGTCATGGACCCCGGACCCGCACGCGACCTGCTGTGGCGCTCCGACCTGCCCACCGGCACCACCGGCTGGCGCGCCGTCGAAACCCTGCCCGCCACCGTCGTCGCCGACCTCGCCGACCGCGGCGTCACCGTCGCCAGGGAGAACGTCGGCCCCCAAGGCACCCCGCCCGCCTCCCTCATGGACCAAACCGTCCTGACCGTCTCCGACGACGACCAGAAATCCATCGAAGTACCCATGCGATTCCTGTTCGCCATGTCCGGCATGGGATTCGTCGACTCCTCCATCGACGGCGACGTGGTCCGCATCACCGCCAGCGACGCCTGGCTCCGCCTCGACGCCCGCTACGGCGCCGTCGTACGCCGCCGCCAGGCCCTCCTGCCGCTGTTGTTCTAGGCCTCGGGGCGGGTTGGGGCGGCCGGCGGGGGTGCGGTGCGGGTTGGGTGCCGTGTCAGCACCTCACGTCGCCGTGTTGGCATCCTGCGTCGCCGTGTCAGCATTTCGCGTCGTTGTGTTGGCAGTTGGTGGCGCTGTGTTGGCGTTTCGGGGGCAGAGGGGTGCCTCGCCGGCGGGCAGGTCTCCGGGATGTTGGGCGGCGTTGCCGCCGGGGAAGTGTCATCCCGTCGACTTCGGCTTTGGGGTATCACACTGCAGTCAGGGCGCAAGGTTTTCGTTTCTTGGTTTCTGTTTGGGGGGTTGGTTGCGCCTGACTGCAGTGTGATTGTTGCTGTTTAGGTCGACGGGATGACGCTTCGGGGTGCGGTTTTGTGGGTGGGGTGGTTGGCGGGGGTGCCTTGCTTCGCTTCGGCGGTGGGCGTTTGTTTGTGGGGTGTTGGGGTTACTTTGGGTCAGGGGTTCTGTCACCTAGTGGGTGATGTGCCTCGCTCAATTGTTCGGTAGTGTTGGTGTTGTGAGAGATGTTGAGGGGATCGTTGATGAGGCTCGGTCGGTGCTTGCTTTGCGGGCTCGGGCTGATGCTGCTGAGGTGTCGTTTCTGGCCTCGTTGGATGCTGGGTCGTCGTCGGATTCGTGGGAGCGGCGGTCGTTGGCTGAGGCGTTGGCGCCTGAGCTTCGGTTGTCGCCTCAGGGGGTTTTGGATCGGATTCATACCGCGCTTGCTTTGACTTATCGGATGCCTCGGCTGTTGCAGGCTATGCGGGAGGGGCAGGTGGATCGGTATGGCGCCGAGCGGGTGCTGAATACTGTCGCGCCGGTTTCTGATTCTGATGCTCTTGAGGTTGATCGGCTGTTGGAGGAGAAGCTTTCCCGGTTGTCGTTGACGGCGTGGCAGCCTCGGAATATGGCTTGGCATGCTTCGCAGATCGTCAAGCAGGTTGATCCTGGTGCCGAGACCGCTGCCGCTCGCATGGCGCATGAGGGACGGAAGGTCACGTTGGATCACGGGGTCTACGCGCAGTCGCGCCTGTCGGCAGATCTGCCGTCCGACGTCGCCTCGGCCGCTTACGCCCGCGTCGACGCCATGGCTCGCAAGCTTCGACTCTCCGACTCGGCGCGCAATCTCGACCAGCTGCGAGCGGACGTCTTCGCTGACTTGTTGCTGGGCAACGATCCTGGTGTGACCGTGCCTCAGTCGGCGGCGATGGTCTATCTCCACATGCCCATCGACACCGCGCTCTCGATGTCCGAGACCGGAGCGTCGATCGACGGGATCGGGCCCGTACCCGCTGCTTACGCGCGGGAGATCATGACGAACCCGAAGTCGGTCTGGCGGAAGGTGCTCTGCGATCCCGCCACCGGCAACCCTGTCGATCTCGGCCGTACCTCGTATCGTCCGAACTCGACGATCCGCAAGCTCGTCGAGGTCCGCGACCGGATGTGTGTCGTGCCCTGGTGTCGACGTCCCGCCCGGCACTGCGACTTCGACCACCAACAACAGTGGTCCAAAGACGGCGGCACCACCGCCGTCGACAATGCCGCACCCCGCTGCCGCCGACACCACCGACTCAAGAACGCACCCGGTTGGATCCACGCCTACGACCCCACCCACGGCACCTCGGCGGTGACCACACCGCTGGGCGTCACCTACGAAACCGAAGGCGACACCGTCCTGCCACCACGATCGTCGGATCCCGACAACGAAGCCGACAACGAACCGCCACCGTTCTGACCTCGCCGAATCGGTGGTCACGGCAGCATCCAGGTGGGATCGTGGAGGCATGACCGACGACACGCGCCCCTCGGGTTCGCCGACGCCGGAACCGGAGGAGGGGGACCCTACGGCCGAATTCCTCGACCAGGTTCGGCCCGAAGAAACGCCGTGGCGGGTAGACCGCACGCCCGACACCGCACCCGACGGGAACGGCGCCGAGCAGTACGAACCGCAGTCGTACTTCAACCGCGCCACCGACGCCGTCGGGCGGGCCGCGCCGATGATGGCGCTCGGCGGCGTCGCCGGAATCGCCGGCGCCGACGCATACCACCGATTCAACCGGGCCGACCACACCCAGGACGCAGCCGACGGAGACCACGGCGACCCCGACGACCTCGGTGACCTCGACATGGGCGGCGGAATCTGACACCAAACGTCAACCAGCGGTTGACGAAGGCGACCGGGTCAACCTATGGTTGACGCATGTCCGAAACACGCCAGCCCGCATACCCCATCAAGCTCGACGACCTGATCAACGCGATCAAGAACGCGCGCAGCGACGTCCTGGAACAACTGTCCGACGCAGTCCTGGCCGGGGAACACCTCGGCGAGATCGCCGACCACCTCATCGGCCACTTCGTCGACCAGGCCCGCCGATCGGGTGCATCGTGGACCGACATCGGCGCCAGCATGGGCGTCAGCAAACAAGCCGTGCAGAAACGCTTCGTCACCAAAGGCGACGACGTCATGAACCCCGACGAAGGCTTCGCACGGTTCACCCCACGCGCCCGCAACGCCGTCATGGCCGCCGGCGACGCCGCCCGCGCACACGGCAACACCACCGTCACCACCGAACACCTCGTGCTCGGCCTGCTCAGCGAACCCGAATCACTCGCCGCCAAAGCGCTCGCCGACCACGGAATCACCGACAACGCCCTGCGCGAGGCGGCCACCGCCGCCCTGCCCGACGCCGCCGGCGACGAAGCACCCGAACTGCCGCCGTTCTCGGCCGACGCGAAGAAAGCACTCGAACTGACCTACCGCGAAGCACTCCGCCTCGGCCACAACTACATCGGCACCGAACACATCCTGCTCGCCCTGCTCGAGAACGAACACGGCACCGGCGTACTCAGCGACCTCGGCATCGACAAGGCCCGCATCGAGGACTTCGTCAACGCGGCCCTGCAACAACTCCTGCCTGAGGCCACCGACGACTGACGGCCGGACGCGTCAGAGTCGATCGAGGATCCGCTCCATGTGGCCGATCTCGCTGGTCTGACTCGTCACGACATCCTGCGCCATCGTGATCGCCCGCGGCTCGATACCGTTCGCCAACTGATCCTCGGCCATCGTCAACGCACCCTCGTGATGCGTGATCATCAGCTCGAGGAACAACCGATCGAAGTCGGCACCCTCGGACTCCCGCAGTTCCTGCAACTGCTCCGGCGTCGCCATCCCCGGCATGTCCGCATGATCGTGCCCGCCATGATCCCCATGGTCGCCGTGATCACCGTGATCACCGTGGTCGTCGGGCGCGTGGCCGAAGTCCTCGAGCCACGTCGTCATCAACGTGATCTCGGCGTCCTGGGCGGCCGCGATCCGGCTCCCGAGTCGCTTCACCGCATCGTCCTGCGCCCGTCCCTCGATCATGTCGGTCATCACCACCGCCTGCTCGTGGTGGGGAATCATCATCTGCACGTACTCGACGTCGGCATCGCTCGCCCGACCCTCGCGGTCGTCGTCGCCCGCCGCCTCGGCAGCCGGCATCGTCGACGCCTCCTCGCCGGGAGCGCCGGGGACGATCACGTCGGGACCGGCCGACGCGGCGTCCTGCTCACCGCTGCCGGTGCACGCAGCGAGCGAGAGGCAGCACACGGCTGCGAGGACAACGGGAACGGTGGATGCACGCCTGGTCATGCGAGCCAGGGAACCGTCTCGAACGCCGGCCGTCAATCGACAGGTCGGCGGTTTCTACCACGAGTGGCCCTATGCAGCAGCTAGTTAGCAAAAAACCATCCTTTCGTATCTAGATTTCATCCTTTCGTAGGGCGAAGGATGGTTGCTTCGCCGGAAAACGGAGAAGGAGCCAGGATGCGAAGGACGCGATGGCGCCGCTTGGGCGCGCTCGCGGCAGGTGCTGCGGTGGTGGCCGCAAGCGTGGTGACCCCCGCTGCTGCCGCTCAGGACGAGATCCCCGACGTGGGCGAGATCGTCCACAGCGACAACATGCAGCACCTAGCGAACGTGCCGAAGCAGCCGCCGTTCGACAACCAGGATGCCTACAACAGCGACATCGCGTTCACCGGGAACTACGCGATCGTCGGCAACTACGACGGCTTCACGATCTTCGACATCAAGCAGCCGCGGAAGCCGGAGATCGTCAGCACGGTGCACTGCCCCGGTGGGCAGAACGACGTGTCGGTCCACGGTGACCTGCTGTTCATGTCGACCGACTATCCGCGGACCAACGACACGTGCGTCAGCGAGCCCACGGAAGGATCCGACCCGAACGGCTGGGAAGGCATCCAGGTCTTCGACATCAGCGACAAGACCGCGCCGAAGTACGTCTCGGCGGTGCGCACCGACTGCGGCTCGCACACGCACACGATGATGCCCGACGGCGACTCGGTGAAGCTGTACGTCTCCTCCTACAGCCCCGCGCCGGAGCTGCCGAACTGTCAGCCGCCGCACGACAAGATCTCCATCGTCGACGTGCCGATCGACACCCCCGAGGACGCCAAGGTCATCGCCACGCCCGTGGTGTTCCCCGACGGCGGCAACCCCGGTGGGGAGAACCCCGACGGAACGCAGCGGTCCGAGACCACCGGCTGCCACGACCTCACGGTCTACCCGGAGAAGAAGATCATGGCCGGCGCCTGCATGGGTGACGGCGTGCTGTTCGACGTGTCCGACCCGGCCGACCCGAAGGTGACCGAACGGGTCCAGGACAACGAGAACTTCGCGTTCTGGCACTCGGCGACGTTCAACAACGACGCCACGAAGGTGATCTTCACCGACGAGCTCGGCGGCGGTGGCCTCGCGACGTGCAACGACACGTTCGGACCCAACCGCGGTGCCAACGGCATCTACGACCTGACCGGCGAGGGCAAGCTCGACTTCCAGAGCTACTACAAGATCCCGCGGAACCAGGCGGACACCGAGAACTGCGTCGCGCACAACGGTTCACTGATCCCGGTCCAGGACCGCGACATCATGGTCCAGGCCTGGTACCAGGGCGGGGTGTCGGTGTTCGACTTCACCGACGCCGCCAACCCCGAGGAGATCGCGTTCTTCGACCGCGGACCGCTGTCCGAGGACGAGAACATCACCGGCGGATCCTGGTCGGCGTACTACTACAACGGCTACATCTACTCGGCCGACATCCAGAAGGGTCTCGACGTGCTCGAGATCAG
This sequence comes from Saccharomonospora sp. CUA-673, assembly GCF_001942305.1. Taxonomy (GTDB): domain Bacteria; phylum Actinomycetota; class Actinomycetes; order Mycobacteriales; family Pseudonocardiaceae; genus Prauserella. The sequence goes on from NZ_MKKE01000011.1 coordinate 185,410, forward strand.
GGACCCACGGACGGCACCGGCGAAGTCCGTGAAGTTCGACGAGTTCAACCCGCAGACCCAGCCCAGCTACTGACGGGCAGGGCCTCGGAGCGGGCTCGGACGACTCGATGACAACAACGAAGGGGCGCTGTGGTCACGTGCCACAGCGCCCCTTCGTGTGTCGGTCGACCGTTCAGACCCAGCTGTTCATCATCGACTGGGCAGCCATCTCCATGTAGTTCCACAGCTGGGTGCGGTACGGCTCCTCGATGCCGCTCTCGTCGACGGCGATCCGCATCGCGCGCAGCCACGCGTCCCGCTCGATCGGGCCGATCTTGTACGGCGCGTGCCGCATCCGCAGACGCGGATGTCCGCGTTGATCGGAGTAGGTCTGCGGACCGCCCCAGTACTGGATGAGAAACAGCCGCAACCGCTCCTCGGCAGGGCCCAGATCCTCTTCCGGGTACAGCGGTCGCAGGACCTCGTCCTCGGCGACCTCCGCGTAGAACCGGGCGACCAGGGCGCGAAACGTCTCCGCACCGCCCACCGCGTCGTAGAACGTGTGCGGGCCCGCGGGATCGCCGCCGGACACCTGGGACATCTCGGCCACCTTTCGACTCGAGTCCGTTGATTAGGGGTTGCCGGCTCCGGGGAACAGGCGCTTGAGCGGAGGTTGGAAACCGGCCCGTTCGAACGCGGCCATGGCGTCGGCGCGCAGCGCGCGCTGCACCGCCCACTGCCGACCCGGCCGCACCTTCACCGTCAACCGCAGCTGCACCGCCTCGGGCGTGACGCCCTCGACGCCGAGCACCGTCGGCGGTTCGAGGATGTCGGCCGCGAGGTCCTCGCGTTCGGCCGACTCGGAGACGACCTCGTTGAGCAGTTCCGTCGCGCGGCCCAGGTCCGCGTCGTAGGACACCGGGATGTCGACGACGCCCACCGCGAAGCCCTGACTGAAGTTGCCGACGCGCAGCACCTCGCCGTTGCGGACGTACCAGACCGTGCCGTTGAGGTCGCGTAGCGTCGTGATGCGCAGTCCGACCGCCTCGACCGTGCCGGTCGCCTCGCCGACGTCGACGACGTCACCCACGCCGTACTGGTCCTCCAACATCATGAAGATGCCGGACAGGAAGTCGCGGACGAGGTTCTGCGCACCGAAACCGACGGCGACGCCGACGATGCCCGCCGATGCGATGATCGGCGCCAGGTTGATGCCCAGTTCGCCCAGGATGAGCACGAACGCGATCGAGTAGACGACCACGGTGGTGATCGACTTCAGCACCGAGCCGATCGTCTTGGCCCGCTGCCTGCGCCGTTCCACGACCGCCGGTCCGACCAGTTCGGGGGCCTTCTCGCGCAGCGGCTTCAGCAGGGCCGGGGTCTTCTTGGGGTCACCGTCCTCGGGTTCGCGCGTCGTGCGGTCGATGACCCTGCGGATCGCGAAGCGCACCACGAAGGCCAGGATGGCGATCAGCAGGATCGTCAGCGGCTTGGCGATGAGCCAATTCGCGGAGCCGGCGAGCCATTCGTTGTGCGTGATCTGCCAGACCTGCTGGCACCACGTCCCGCCCTCGTGAATGCAGGACGGCGGCTCGCTGAGCAACTGGTCCACTTGGCGAACGAGTCCTTCCCCTGAGTTTGTGACGCCGCCCACTTCGCTTGCCTCGGAAGGGCGCCGGTGAGGCATGTTGACCACGTCGAGTTCCACAGTCACGGTACTGGCAATCGACACGTGTGTTCACACACGTGCGTTTCGGTGCCGATGTGTGGTCGACTAGGGCAGCACCGGTGGAGGTGGTCGCGTGCCAGACCGACAACCGAGCCCTCACGGCGCTCATTCCCGGCAGCCGGCCGGGCAGGCGTCGGAGGTGATGTTGTGCGCGCCGGGATCCGGCGTGAACCGCGGAACGGTCCCCAGCGGACCGCAGCCGACCGGGCCCCCGCGGGCCGGCCGGGTCACGCGGTCGCACGGCCCGTGGCGTTCCCGCGAGGCCGGCTCCGGTTCGTCGGGCCCCGGATGGGGCAAACGCCGTGTGCTCCTGCTCAACGCGACCTTCGAGCCGCTCACCGCGCTGCCGTTGCGGCGCGCGATCGTCCTGCTCGTCTGCGGCAAGGCCGAGGTCGTCCACGAGGATCCGTCCGGACTCACGCTGCATGCCGCCACCATGACCGTCGACGTTCCGTCGGTGATCAGGCTGAGCAACTACGTCCGCGTACCTTATCGCGCGCAGGTTCCGCTGACTCGTGCAGGGTTGATGCACCGGGACCGGTTCCGGTGCGCCTACTGCGGAGGGCGCGCCGAGACGATCGATCACGTGCTTCCCCGCAGTCGCGGTGGACCCCACTCGTGGGAGAACTGCGTCGCCAGCTGCGCCAAGTGCAACCACCGCAAGGCCGACAAGCTGTTGTCGGAACTCGGCTGGAGCATGCGGACCGTGCCGCGCGCGCCGCACGGTCCGCACTGGCGGCTGCTCGCGCACGCCAAGGAGACCGACCCGTTGTGGCACCGGTACCTGGGAGCGCCCGCGGCCTGATCGGTTTCCGATACCCGCACGAACATCCCGACTCACACGTCGCAACGTGTGGGCCGGGATGTTCGCGGTGATTTTCCGGCGCGGTGATTCCTGGCGCGGTGGTTCCTGTTGCGGTGGGCTCAGGCGGTGACGCGGGTGCCCATGGTCACGCGGGTGCCGCGCGTGACGCGCGTGCCGCGGGTGACCCGGGTGCCCATCGTGACGCGGGTGCCGCACGTGACGCGCGTGCCGGCCTCGGCCGTGACCCGAGTCCCGGCCTGGGAGGTCACGCGGGTGCCGGCCTGAGCCGTGACCCGGGTACCACGGGTGACGCGCGTGCCCATCGTGACGCGCGTGCCGGCCGTGACCCGAGTGCCGCGCGTGACGCGGGTGCCATCGTGACGCGCGTGCCGCGGGTCACTCGAGTACCGCGCGTGACGCGGGTGCCCATGGTCACCCGGGTGCCGCAGGTGACGCGAGTACCGCGCGTGACGCGTGTTCCGAGCTCGGCGGGGCGGGCGATGTCGAACGTGGCGGCGTTGTTGCTCGTCTCGGCGGGGCTCAGAACGTGAAGCATGTGGTCCTCCTGTGGCCGGCGGAAAATCAGCGGGTTTGAGAGCTTGGGCACAAGAACCCGTACAGGTGAAAAACCTACGAGGCCGATCGAAGGGGTACAAGCGCGCGGCGCCGGGTGCGGCCGGGTGTACGTCGAGCTGCAACCTTCTGCGAACACGTCTTCGGCCGGGCGTGCTATCCCGCGTCCGTCAAGCGGCGGACGGTGGGTCAAATACGACGAGCGGTCGTGAAATCGACTCCAGGTGGTACCGAGACGGGGCAGGTCAGATACCCTGCGGCCGTGAGCATCCTCGAGACGACCCTGGTCTACGTGGGTATCCCGTTCGCTATCTGTGCCGTCTTTGTCCTGGCGACCATGCGTTCCCCGTTCGCAGGTCGGCCACGGTATCGCCCGGGACAGGAGTGGGACCACCCTCCTACGTGGTGGAGTGCCAACCCGGTCAGCGCCGGTGGATCCGGCCGACCTTCGACGGAGCGAGGAGGTGCCCGTGGCAACTGGTGAAGCGACCCGCTATGAACCCGTCGACCCCGCCGACCTGCCGGTCGGTTCGGTCGTTACGGGAAGTGGACGCATCTCGAGCGCGGAGATGTACGAGCCCACTGCTCCGAACGGTCCATTCACGACCAAGCAGCTCAGTCGCCTCGACGAGGCCCTGGCGCTCGCGACCCGTGACACCGGCATCGAGTTCAGCATCTACCTCGGCCCGCTCGGCGAGGACAGCCGCGCCGGTGCCGAGCAGCTGCACGACAAGCTCGGTGACTCCGGTGACGACGCGATCGTGATCGCCGTGTCGCCCGGCCAGCGGGTCGTGGAGATCGTGACGGGCGCGAAGACGACCCAGCGCGTCCCCGACCGTACCGCGAAGCTCGCCGTGATGAGCATGTCGGCCTCGTTCAAGGAGGGCGACCTCGTCGGCGGTCTCGTCAGCGGTCTGCGCATGTTGGCCGACCAGGCCGGCACGACGGTCTGAGAGCTCCCACCTCGAACCACAGTCCGCACCAAGCACAGCGCCCCCGGCACCGCATCGGTGCCGGGGGCGCTGCGTTTCGCGGTCGCTTGCGGGTCAGCTCTCGTCGAACTCGCGGGCTGCCAGCGCGCGCACGACGCCCGCCCGGCCCTCGGACACGAGTCGGTACAGCGCGGGGGAGTGCTCGCCCTCCAGCCAGGCGTCGGCGGCGGCCACGCACTCGCGCGTCACCGCGTGCGACGGGAACAGGCCGACGACGGTCGGCTGGGCGCGCTCGCTGGAACTCGCGACCACATCTCGTCGAGCATCGCGAAGTACTCCTCCACGTAACCGCCCAGCAGATGCTTCTGCGCGGGGTGCGCGAAGCCGGTGATGATGGCCTCGTTGACCGCGTTCGGCAGTTCGTCGTCGTGGACGGCGCGTTGCCACGCCTCGGCCTTCGCCTCGGCGGTCGGGCGCAGCGCGCGGGCACGTTCGGCGTGCCGGCGGCCCGCGGCCGTGTCGTCGCGTTCCTGCTCGGCGGCGATCTCCGCCTCGCCGGCCCGGCCGTGGGCCACGAGGGCGTGCAGGAGCCGCCACCGCAGGTCCGTGTCGACGACGAGACCGTCCAACGGCGCCGATCCGTCGAACCAGCCGGCCAGCACGTCGAGCGTCGCGTCGTCGAGCATCGATCCGGTGAGCGCGTTGGCGAACGCCAGCTGGTGGTCCGAACCGGCCTCGGCCTCGCGCGCCAGCTCGAGGATGCGCGTGGTGAACGCCGCCCAGCCCTGCTCCTGGGCCCACGTCGGCTGGGCGTAGGAGTTCAGGGCCGTCTGCGCCTGCATCAACAATCGCTGCACCACGCCGACCTCGGTCTCGGCGCCGATCCCGCGCAGCACCAGGGTGACGAAGTCGCGGGCCTTCAACTCGGCCTCGCGCGTCATCTCCCACGCCGCCGACCAGCACAGTGTGCGGGGGAGCGGGTCGGTGATGTCGCCGATCCGGTCGATCAGCGTCACGAGCGAGTCGGGGTCGAGGCGCATCGTGCAGTAGGTGAGGTCGTCGTCGTTGACGAGCACGAGCTTGCCGCGGCTCGCGCCGACGAGCTCGGGCACGTCGGTGCGCTCGCCGTCGACGTCCAGCTCGACGCGCTGGATGCGGACCAGCTTGCCGTCGACGTCGTCGTAGATGCCGACGGCGGTGCGGTGCGTGCGCAGCTCACCGGCGCCGGGCTTCGCGCCGCCCTGCACGATCGCGAACGACGTGAACGCGCCGTCGGCGTCGGTCTCGAACGACGGGCGCAGCGAGTTCAGGCCCGTGGTCTCGAGCCACTGGGCGCTCCACCACGACAGGTCGCGTCCGGAGGCCTCCTCGAGCGCGGCCAGAAGGTCGGCCAGCGTCGCGTTGCCCCACGCGTGCCGGTCGAAGTACACCTTCAGGCCGGACAGGAAGTTGTCCTGACCGACGTAGGCCACGAGCTGCTTGAGCACGCTCGCGCCCTTGGCGTAGGTGATGCCGTCGAAGTTCACCTCGACGGCCTGCAGGTCCACCATGTCGGCGGCGATCGGATGGGTCGAGGGCAGCTGGTCCTGCCGGTAGGCCCACGACTTCTCGATGTTGGCGAAGCTCGTCCACGCGCCCGTGTACTCGGTGGCCTCGGCCTGGGCGAGCACGCTGGCGAACGTCGCGAACGACTCGTTCAGCCACAGGTCGTCCCACCAGCGCATCGTGACCAGGTCGCCGAACCACATGTGCGCCATCTCGTGCAGCAGCGTCTCGGCACGGCGCTCGTAGGAGTAGCGGGTGACGCGGCTGCGGAACACGTAGTCCTCGCGGAACGTCACCGCGCCCGCGTTCTCCATCGCGCCGGCGTTGAACTCGGGCACGAACAGTTGGTCGTACTTCGAGAACGGGTAGGCGACGCCGAAACTGCGGTGGAAGAAACCGAAGCCCTGCTTGGTCTCGGTGAACAGGCGGTCGGCGTCCATGTACTCCGCCAGCGAGCTGCGGCAGTAGATGCCGAGGGGAATGGTGCGGTGCTCGTCCCGGTACTCGTCGCGCCACTCGGCGTACGGGCCGGCCACGAGCGCCACCAGGTAGGTCGAGATGCGTTCCGACTCGGCGAACACGGTGCGGACCGCGCCCTCCGGCGTCTCGGTCTCCGACTCGACCAGTGCGTTGGACACGACCTTCCAGTCCTTCGGCGCGATCACCGTGAGGCGGTAGGTCGCCTTGAGGTCGGGCTGGTCGAAGCAGGCGAACATGCGCTTGGCGTCGGCCGTCTCGAACTGGGTGTAGAGGTACACCGCCTCGTCCACCGGGTCGACGAAGCGGTGCAGGCCCTCGCCGGTGTTCATGTAGCTGCAGTCGGCCTCGACGACGAGCTCGTTGGTCTCGCGCAGGTCCGGCAGCGTGAGCCCGTCGTCCTCGACGTAGCCCTCGACGTCCAGCGTCGTGCCGTTCAGCGTCGCCGAACGCACGCCGTCGGCGACGATGTCCACCCAGGACTCCGCGCCGGCCTCCGCGGCGGAGAAGGTGATCGTCGCCTGCGAATCGAACGTCTTCTCGCCGGGACGGCCGTGGCCGTCGGTCAGGTCGAGGACGATGTCGTAGGACTGGACGTCGAGCAGCGCGGCGCGTTGCGTCGCTGCGTCACGCGTCAGGTTGGGGGCGGGCACGGACACCTCGGTCTTCGGTCGTGGGTGGACATCGGACGATTTCCCGATCCAATCATGCGCGCCGGGGCCGGTGTGACGGGGAACAACGGATCCGCGGGTGATGTTGGCCGGGATGTAGTCCCGAGTGAGGAGCCGTGTGCCATGACCGAGTCCCGTACCCGCGTCGACTTCTACTTCGACCCGATGTGCCCGTTCGCCTGGATCTCCTCGCGGTGGATCCTCGAGGTGGAACAGCAGCGGAACATCGACCTGAACTTCCGCGTGATGAGCCTCGCCGTGCTGAACTCCGGTCGCGACCTTCCCGAGGAGTACGTCGAGCTGATGCAGCGGGCGTGGGGCCCGGTGCGCGTGGCCGTCGCTTTGGCCCAGCAGCAGGGCGAGCAGGTGCTGCGCGACTACTACACCGCGTTCGGCACGCGCTATCACAAGCAGGGCAACCGGGACGTCGACGTCGTGCTGAAGGAGGCGCTCGCGGAGATCGACGCGCCCGCGAACCTGATCGAGGCCGCCACGTCCACCGAGTACGACGAGGCGCTGAAGAAGAGCCACCACGAGGGCATGGACCCCGTCGGCATGGACGTCGGCACCCCGACACTGCACGTCAACGGCGTCGCGTTCTTCGGGCCGGTGCTCTCGTCGATCCCGCGCGGCGAGGACGCGGTGCGCATGTTCGACGGCGCCGTGGCCATGGCCAGCTACCCCGACTTCTTCGAGCTGAAGCGCACCCGAACCGGCGACCTCAACTTCGACTGACCCGTCCCACTCGGTGCTCCCGAGGGCCCCATAGTCGCGTTGAACGCGACTATGCCCTCGGGAGCTTCTTCCTGACCGCGTGCTACTCATAATGTGGAAAGGAGTTCCACTCATTCGGGTGGCGCAGTAGCCTCGGCGGGGTCCGATATGTCCGACACCTCGCGTTCGGCCGGTGTCGGCGTTGGCCCACGTCAGGGAGCTGCGATGTCCCCATCCGAATCCGACCGCGGCGAGGTCGGCCGCGCGAACCGCATCCATCTGAACGAGGACTGGCTGGCCACGATCGTCGGCCTGACGCTGTTGCTACTGGTGCTGGCCGGCGTCATCCCGCAGGGACTGGTGCCCTGATGAGCGGCGGCGAGCAGGAGACGGCACACGAAGCCGACGAGGAGGCTGCCGAGCCTGCGGGGTCGGCGTGGTGGGTTGTCGGTGGCCTCGCGGTGGTCCTGGGGCTGGCGGGGCTGACCCGGTATCTCGAGAGCGCGGTCCCGGAGTGGACCGAGGGCACGGGGCTGGCGAACCTCGGCGACAGCATCGAGTTCCCGGTGTACGCGATCATCCTGGGCCTGCTCGGGAACCTGGTGTTGACGGTGACGGGGGTGCGTGCGCGGTTGGCGCCGGCGTTCCGCACGGAGTTCTTCATCAAGACCGGCCTGGTGTTGCTCGGTGCGTCGGTGAACCTGTCGGTGATCGTCACGGCGGCGGGGCCGGCGATCGGGCAGGCGATCATCCTGATCACGGTCGTGTTCGCGTTCACCTGGTGGCTCGGCGGGAAGGTCGGCCTCGGGGACAAGTTGCGGGCCCTGTTGGCGTCGGCCGCGGCGATCTGCGGTGTGAGCGCGGCGATCGCGGCGGCGGGTGCGGTCCAGGCGAAGAAGGAGCAGCTGGCCTACACCGCGAGCCTGGTGATCCTGTTCGCGTTGCCGTCGATCTTCATCATGCCCGCGTTGGCGAGCGCGTTCGGGTTGACGCCGGAGGTCGCCGGCGCGTGGATCGGCGGCAACATCGACACCACGGCGGCGGTGACGGCGGCCGGTGCGTTGGTGGGCGAGGAGGCGCTGCAGATCGCGGCGATCGTCAAGACCACGCAGAACGCGTTGATCGGTCTGGTCGCGGTGGCGTTGGCGGCGTTCTTCGCGCTGCGGATCGAGCGCAAGCCCGGTTCGGCGCGCCCGACGGCACGTCAGCTGTGGCAGCGTTTCCCGAAGTTCGTGCTCGGCTTCATCGCCGCGTCGATCATCGCCACGATCTACCTGGGTGCCGTCGGCGAGCAGGCCGGTGAGCCGGTGATCGACGTGGTCAACGATCTGCGGACGTGGTTCCTGATCCTGGCGTTCGTCAGTATCGGACTGGAGTTCCGCGCGGCGTCGTTGAAGGAGGCCGGCTGGCGTCCGATCGGGGTGTTCGGCGCGGCCACGGTGGTGAACGTGGTCGTCGCACTCGGCACCGCGAGCCTGCTGTTCGCGACCGTCTCGGTGCAGTGACCGGTGCGCTCCGGCCGGCGTCGACAGCGCCGGCCGGAGCGAAGCCGGTGTCAGCGGCGCAGGGCCCGGCGGGATGCGTAGTTGCCGAGGAACTGCACGAGCTGCACCAGGATCACGATGATGATCACCGCGGTCCAGGTGACGACCGTGTCGAACTGGCGGTAGCCGTACTGCTGGGCGAACGTGCCCAGACCGCCTGCGCCGATCAGCCCGGCCTGTGCCGAGAAGTCGACGATGGCGACGAACGCGAAGGCATAGCCCAGGATCAGCGGTCCCAGCGCCTCGGGGATGAGGATGGTGCCGATGATCCGCAACCGGCTCGCGCCGGTGGCACGTGCGGCCTCGATGACCCCCGGGTCGACCGTCACGAGGTTCTGCTCGACGATGCGGCTGATGCCGAACATCGCGGCCAGGGTCAACGCGAAGATGATCGCCGGGGTCCCGATGCCGGTGCCCACCACGACGCGCGCCGCGGGCTGCACCGCCGCGATGAAGATGACGAACGGGATCGGCCGGAAGAAGTTCACCAGCAGGTTCAGCACGAAGAACACGGGCCGGTTCTCGTACAGGCCGCCGCGGCGCGTCACGTACAACGCCATGCCGAGCGCCAGGCCCAGTGCGCCGCCCAGCACGATCGTCACGCCGACGATGTAGAGCGTCTCTCCCACGGCCTGCCACAGCAGCGGCCACAGCTCGCCGAGTTGCGTGTCCATCAGCGCCCTCCGCTCGCGTCGGTCAACGCCGAGTGCGCCGCGATCGCGGCGTCGATGTCGGCGTCGCTGCCGCGCAGCGACAGCGTGAGGTTGCCGAACGTGCTGCCTGCGACCTCGTCGACGCCGCCGTGGACCACCTCGAACCGCACGCCGCGCGCCGCGAGGTCCGCGAACACGTCGGCCTGACCGACCTGCGGATCACGCAACGCCAGCCGCGCGATGCGGCCGCCGTGTTCGGACCGCAACTGCGCCAGCTGCTCGTCGGTCGGCGCGCCGTGTACGGCCGACCGGACGAACCGTTGCGTCACCGGCTGCTGCGGCCGGGCGAACACGTCGAGCACGCGGCCGTGTTCGACGACGCGGCCGCTGTCCATGACCACCACCGAGTCGGCGATGGCCTTCACCACGGCCATCTCGTGGGTGATCACCACGATCGTCACGCCCAGTTCGGCGTTGATCCGCTGCAGCAGCGCCAGCATCTCGTCGGTGGTCTCGGGGTCGAGCGCGCTCGTCGACTCGTCGGCGAGCAGGACCTTCGGCGACGTGGCCAGCGCCCGCGCGATCCCGACCCGCTGCTTCTGCCCACCGGACAGTGCGGACGGATACGCGTGCGCCTTGTCGGTGAGGCCGACGAAGTGCAGCAGTTCGGAGATCCGCCGCTGATGCTCGGACTTCGGCACCTTGGCCACCTGCAACGGGTAGGCGATGTTGCCCCACACCGTGCGGGAGCGGAACAGGTTGAACTGCTGGAAGATCATCCCGATGTTCGTGCGCACCGCACGCAGCGCGCGATCACGTTGTCCGGTCAGCAGCGTGCCGTCCACCGTCACCGTGCCTGACGTCGGTTGTTCGAGCGCGTTGATCAGGCGCACCAATGTGGACTTGCCCGCACCGGAATAGCCGATGACACCGGTGATCTCGCCCTCGGCGATGTCGAGCGTGACATCGTCGAGGGCGAGCACGGGTCGTTCCTTCCTGGACGCCGCGGGGAATTCCTTGCGGACGTCGCGGAACTCGATCAGAGCCATTTACCGCGCGGCCCTCGCATCGGCCTCGGTGTCGTCGAGGGACTTCTGCAGCGTCTCGACGGGGGTCTGCTCGAACTGCGCGGTGCCGCCGTTGACCTCCTGCACGCCGTCCTTGACGGCCTGCGAGTTCTGGAAGATCTCCACGAGCTTGCGGTACGTCGGGTTGTCGCGGTCCTCGGCGCGGACGGCGAAGATGTTGACGTAGGGCAGGGCCTTCGGGTCGGCGGGGTCGTCCTTGGCGATGGCGTCCTCGAACCGCAGGCCGGCCTTCTCGACGAAGTCGTTGTTGATGATCGCCGCCGCCACGTCGGGCAGCGAGGTCGGCGTGAGGTCGGCCTTGATGGCGCGCACGTTGACCTTGGAGGCCGATTCGTCGATGTCGGCGATGGTGGAGAAGGCATCGCCGCCACCCTCGAGCGTGATCAGCCCGGCCGCCTGCAGCACGAGCAGACCGCGCGCCTGGTTCGAGTCGTCGTCGGGCACGACGACGGTGTCGCCCTCGGCGATGTCGTCGACCGAGTCGACCTTCGACGAGTACAGGCCGAGCGGGTAGGTGGCCGTCGCCCCGATCGGGGCGAGGTCGTCGCCGGAGGCGACGTTGTGCTCGGCGAGGTAGACGAGGTGCTGGAACTGGTTGATGTCGATCTCGCCCTCGGCCAGCGCGGGGTTCGGCTGGGCGTAGTCGGCGAAGTCGCGGATCTCGAGGTCGATGCCTTCCTTCGCGGCTTCCTCGACGTAGGTGTTCCAGAACGGGTCGCTGGCGCCGACGGTACCGAGCGTGACCGTGGTGCGGTCGGCGGCCGCGTCGTCGCTGCCCGTGACGGAGTAGATGCCCACGACGGCCGCGATCACGACGACGGCCGCGATCGCGATGACGATCGGCGTCCGCCGCGATTTCGGCGGCTCGACCTGCGGGATCTGCTCGGGCTGGTCAGATTGGTCAGTCATAGGGGTCTCCTCGCTGCACGCAAAACTGCCATCAATCTAGGTCACTCTGCGTGGCAGCGGGAAACCGTTTCACACTATAGGATTGATGTGGTCCAGGGCACTGTGCGGCCCTGTCTCGGGGTCAGGCGACCTGGACGGTCACGTCGGTCGGGTTGGTCAGCGCGTCGAACACGGCCGAGCGCTTCTGCGACTGGGCGACGAGCGCCTCGATGTCCTCGGTGGAGGCGTCCGCGTCGATCCGGAACGTCACCGCGATGCCGTTGTAGCCGTTCCGCACGTCGCTGTCGGCGCCGAGGATGCCGCGGATGTCATGGGCGCCCTCGAGGGTGGCCTCCACCGAACGCAGCTGGATGCCGCGGTTCTGAGCCACCGACGCGACGCCCGCGGTCAGGCAGCTGCCCAGGCCGACGAGCAGGTACTCGATCGGGGTGATGCCGTTGTCCTCCGCCGCGAAGACCTCGGGGTGATCGGCGGTGAACGTCGACTCGCTCTTGTGGGACTGCTCGGCGCCGAGGCCCGCGAAGTCCTTGACCGTGGACGTCGTGTGCACGCCGTTCTTCCAGCGGGTCGTCGAGCGCCAGGTGAACTGCGCCGCCTCCGGGACGCCCTTGAGGGTTTCGCGCGCCTCGAGCAGCGCCGGCACGTTGACGCCGTTGTCCACACTGTCGGTGTTGCTGGGGCTCTGCGTGGTGGTCATCCGAATCCGCCTCCGTCGGTGTCGTGAGTGTTGTGCGGCGACCGTAACTCGGCGCGCCGCATCGTGAGATGTCATCTCATAGTGCGGCATGAGATGGCATGGGTCGATCGTACTTCCATAGTGTGGGAAGCAGTCCCGCAGAATTGACGACGTGGCGGCGGGCTGCGACGGTCGGGCCGATCCGACCCCGTTCCCAGGAGGTTTCGATGAGCAGTCCGGCATCCACGACCGCGGCCGGCTCCACAGTGGACGATTCCGGCGTCGAGGTGTATGCGCCGGTCGACGGTCCGGTCCTGCGCGGCCTGCTGTATCCGCGCCGGCGCCGATGGACCGCCTCGCAGCTGCGCGAACTGACCACTCGTGCCACCGACCTGCTGCGCGACGAGCTGACCGGCGCCGCGCGCTACGTGCCCGATCAGCGGTGGTGGGCGCGGCTGGCGTTGACCGACGGCGTCGAACTGTGGCTGCTGACCTGGCTGCCGGGCCAGCACACCGAACCGCACGACCACGGCGGTGCATCCGGCTCGTTCACGGTGCTGTCGGGCGAGCTGGGCGAGTCGTACCGGCTGCCGCCGGACCGGGTCCGCGAGGCCGACCGGACGGCGGGGGAGACGGTGGCGTTCGGTCCGTACTACGCGCACCAGGTGCACAACCGGTCGGCCGCGCCGGCCGCGAGCGTGCACGCCTACTCGCCGCCGCTGCTCGACACTCGCACCTACGCCAGCCTCGCCGACGTCCCGACCCCGGCCGGCCGCGACTCGGGAGTGCAGCGGTGATGGGCTCGGGGATCGGGATCGACGGGTTCGTCGCGCAGGCCAGGGCCGAGCTCGACCGGGTGGAACCGGAGGAGGCGGCCGCGCGGCAACGTGACGGGGCGCTCGTCGTCGACATCCGCCCCGAACGCAATCGGGCGGCCGAGGGCGAGATCCCGGGCGCGTGCCCGTCGAACGGATCGTGCTGGAGTGGCGGCTCGACCCGCGCGGCGCGCACCGGCTGCCGCAGATCGACGTCGACACGAGCGTCATCGTCGTCTGCAACGAGGGGTGGGCCTCCAGCCTGGCGGCCCGCGATCTGCAACGCGTCGGCCTGGCCGACGCGACCGACCTCGTCGGTGGGTTCCGCGGCTGGGCCGCGGCGGGCCTGCCGGTGTCGCGGGAGCTCTCGCCTGTCGTGTCGTGATCGCGGAACGACTTACCGACGATGTGAAAAGATGCCGCTGTGGCAGAACCGACCAGGACCCGTTCCGGTGCGCAGGCGATCGAGCGCGCGCTCGCGGTGTTGCACTGCGTCGAGACCGCGGACGATCCGGTCAGCGTCACGGAACTGGCGCAGCAGACAGGACTGACGGTCTCGACCGCGCACCGGTTGGCGCGTGCGCTGACCGACGGCGGGTTGTTGTCGCAGGAGGCGCGCAGCGAGCGCTACCAACTCGGGCCCGTGCTCGTCGTGCTGGGCCGCAAGGCCGAGCAGCGCCTCGGCTACGGCCAGGCCCTGCCCGCGTTGGAGGGACTCGCCGCGTCGACGGGCGAGTCGGTGAACCTCGGCATCCGCACCGGCAGCGAGGTGCAGGTCGTGCTCGACGTGCCGTCGAGTCAGCCGCTGCGGTTCGACCAGGCGTCGGGGACGCGGGTGCCGATCCACACCTCGGCGATGGGCAGATGCCTGCTGGCGTTCGGCGACGACGTCGACGCGCGGTTGACCGAGCTCGACGACCTGCCGCAGTTCACCGAGCGCACCATCACCGACCGCGAACGCTTGCGCGAGGAACTCGACACCGTCGCCGCCCGCGGATGGGCGCTCAACGACGAGGAACGCAACCCGGGTGTGCGCGCCATCGCCGTCCCGGTGCGTGACCCGGACGGCCGCGCGCTGGCCGGGATCGCCCTGCAGGGACCGACCGTGCGCCTCACCGACGACCGCCTCGACGCGCTTGCCGCCGAGCTGCACCGGACCGCGGCCGACGTCGCCCCGATGCTCACCGGCCACCGCACCCCCCGCTGAGCTACTCCTCGAGGAGGCCGGTGGTGTCCTTGAGGCGGATGCCGGTGGCCTCGATGCGCCGGGCGCCGGTGATCAGCCGGGCGAGGGTGCGGGCCGCGGCGGCGTGGTCGAGGCCGTGGGGCGGGCGGATGTTGGACACGCAGTTGCGCGCCGAGTCCGCGACCCCGGGCGCGGGCGCCCACGTGAGGTAGGCGCCGAGGCTGTCGTGGGCCGACAGGCCGGGGCGTTCGCCGATCAGCACGAGCGCCAGCGTCGCCTGCTGTGCCGCGCCGATGTGGTCGCCGATCGCGACCCTGGCCTGCGTCGCGATCACCGGCGGGCCGATCACGGCGTCGTCGCCCGCGGAGCGCAACTCGGGCAGCAACGCGGTGAGGACCCCGGTCGCGTGCCGGGCGGTGGCCTCGGCCGACAGTCCGTCGGCGACGATCACCGCGAGGTCGGCGGCAGGCAGGTCGCGGGGTTCGGCGGCGGGTCGCCTGCCGAGGTCGGGACGGCTCAGGTACGTCGCACGGTCCGGGGCCGCCGACGGCACGTGCACCGGTTCGCCGAGGCCGAGTCCGCGCAGGTCGCCCGCGAGCGCGTCGACGTCGAGGGCGCCGTGCACGGCGTCGCGGGCCAGGGCGAGGGCCTCGGCGGATTCGAGGACGTGCCGGGTCGCGGCGGCGTCGCCGACGCGGTCCAGGCCGATGCGGGCGGGGGTGCGTCCGCGCAGCGGGTCCCAGAACGTGCTCATGCGCCCGCCTCCGTCAGTGCGCGCAGGGGCGATTCGGCCGGGTCGACGGCGCGCATCCGCCCGTCGCCGTCGAGCATCCCCAGTTTGTCCAGCCACGCCTCGAACTCCGGGGTCGGCCGGGTGCCGGTGACCCGCCGGGTGGTCAGCACGTCGTGGAACGACGCCGACTGGTAGCCGAGCATGACGTCGTCGGCGCCGGGCACGGTGATCACGAACGTGCAGCCCGCGGACGTGAGCAGCAGCAGGAGCGTGTCCATGTCGTCCTGGTCGGCCTCGGCGTGCGTGGTGTAGCAGACGTCGACGCCCATCGGCACGCCGAGCAGTTTGCCGCAGAAGTGGTCCTCGAGGCCGGCGCGGATGATCTGTTTGCCGTCGTAGAGGTACTCGGGGCCGATGAATCCGACGACCGTGTTGACGATGAACGGGTCGAACGCGCGCGCCACGCCGTAGGCGCGTGCTTCGAGGGTCTGCTGGTCGACGGGCCGTTCGCCGGTGCCGAGGTGGCCGTCGGACGAGAGCGCCGCGCCCTGGCCGGTCTCGAAGTACATGACGTTGTCGCCGACGGTGCCACGTCCGAGTGCGCGGGCGGCGTCGTTGGCCTCGGCGAGCATCGCGAGGGTCACGCCGAAACCGTCGTTGGCGCGCTGGGTGCCGGCGATGGACTGGAACGGCAGGTCGACCGGCGCGCCGCGCTCCATCAGGTCGATGGTGGTCGTGACGTGGGTGAGCACGCTCGACTGGACGGGGATGTCGTAGCGGGTGCGGATGTCGTCGAGCAGGTGCAGCAGGTCGGACACCGTGCGCGGGTTGTCCGACGCGGGGTTGACGCCGATCACCGCGTCGCCCGCGCCGAGCAGCAGGCCGTCGAGCACGGCGCGGCGACGCCGGCAGGGTCGTCGGCGGGGTGGTTGGGCTGCAGCCGGGTGGCGAGCCGGCCGGGCAGGCCGAGCGTCGTGCGGAACGCGGTGGTCACGGACGTGGCCGCGGCGACCGATACGAGGTCCTGGTTGCGCATCAGCTTCGACACCGCGGCCGCCATCTCGGGGGTGATGCCGGGCGCGACCGCGGCGAGCCGGGTCGCCGCGTCACCGCGGGTGGCGGTGTCGAGCAGCCACTCGCGCAGCTGTCCGACGGTCTGGTGCCGCAGGGGCGCGAAGGCCTCGTCGTCGTGGGACTCCCAGATCAGCCGGGTGACGTCGTCGGTCTCCGGCGGAACGACCGGTTCGTCGAGGAACGTCGTCAGGGGGACGTCGGCCAGCGCCCATTGGGCGGCGACGCGTTCGGCGTCGGACTCGGCGGCGCAGCCGGCCAGCCGGTCGCCCGAGCGGTCCGGGGTGGCCTTGGCCAGCAGGTCGACCAGTCCGTCGAAGGCGTAGGTGCGATCGCGGAGCGAGTGCGAGTACCGCATGTGCCGAGGGTAGACGCCATCGGGGACCGCGGGCCCGTGGGAACGAGTCGGTGGTGTTACACGGGTGCGCGCGAACGGGGGTGGGGCTGGTACCACCCTGACGTCGGGGGTCTGCGGGATGTCCAGGTCGGCGCGGGGACGGGACCGTTCGAGGTATGACCTCCAGCACGGCAGAAACCTCCGACGTGCGGCGCGGCAGCGACTTCGCCGTGCTGTCGAAACGCATCGCCGCCGCGGGCCTGTTCGCCCGGCGGCCCGGCTACTACACGGTCCGTGTCGGCATCCTCGCCGCCCTCTACGGCGGTGGGCTCGCCGCGTTCGTCGCGCTCGGTGACACGTGGTGGCAGTTGCTGCTGGCCGCGTTCTTCGCGGTGGTGTTCGCGCAGGTGGCGCTGGTCGCGCACGACGTGGCGCATCGGCAGGTGTTCCGCACGCGCCGGGCCAGTACGGCCGTCGGGCTGGTCGTGGGCAACCTCGCGATCGGGCTGAGCTACGGCTGGTGGATGGACAAGCACACGCGGCATCACGCGCATCCGAATCACGAGGAGCGCGATCCGGACGTGGCTCCCGACATCCTGGTGTGGTCGCGCGAGCAGGCGGAGGAGGCCACGGGTGTGCCGCGCGCGATCGGCCGGTGGCAGGCGTTGTTGTTCTTCCCGCTGTTGACGTTGGAGGGCTTCAACCTGCATGTCGCGAGCGTGCGTGCGTTGGCGAACCGCCGGTTGAAGCACCGCGTGCTCGAGGCGACGTTGCTGGCCGTGCACGTCGCCGCCTACCTCGGTGCCCTGTTGCTGGTGCTCTCGCCGCTCAAGGCCCTGGTGTTCCTCCTTGTGCACCAAGCATTGTGGGGTGTCTACATGGGATCGGCGTTCGCTCCCGGGCACAAGGGGATGCCGACGCTGAAGGAGGGCGAGTCGTTGGACTTCCTGCGGCGCCAGGTGTTGACGACGCGCAACGTGCGCGGCGGGATCGTCGTGGACAACGTGATGGGCGGGCTCAACTACCAGATCGAGCACCATCTGTTCCCGAGTCTGCCGATGCCGCATCTGCGCCAGGCGCAGCCGATCGTGCGGGACTACTGCGCGGAGATCGGGGTGCCGTATCACGAGACCGGGTTGCTCGAGTCGTGGCGGGAGGCGCTCGGCCATCTGCATCGGGTGGGCGAACCGATCCGGGGTTGATCAGGCGAGTGCCGCGCGGGTGGCCTGCGCGGACAGGGGGGAGGCGGCGACGGCGTCGGCGGCCGACAGGGTGCCCGCGCGCACCGCGTTGCGCAGATCCGCCAGCGCCCGCAGCTGGCCTTGTGCCCGTTGGACGAACGCGGTGTCGACGGGCTCGCCGTGGCCGGGCACGACGACCCGCGGCGTCCGGGCGAGGATCGCGTCGAGTGCGGCGGGCCAGGAGTCGAGGCTGGTGTCGGGGCCGAACGATTCGGCCGTGAACGATCCTCCGGGTTCGTGTTCGACGAGGTCGCCGGCGAACACGATGTCGTCGGCGACGACGAGCACGTCGTGGTCGGTGTGTCCGCGGCCGGGGTGGACGAGTTCGACGACGCGGCCGCCGAGGTCGAGTTCGGCGGTGTGGTCGAACGTGTGGGTGGGTTTGGTGATGGGCGTGGCGGTGAGGTCGTCGGCCAGGTCGTGACGGCCTTCGTGCCGGTAGCGGTCCGTCCATTCGCGACGGTCCTGGGTGCGTGGTCGGCGAGGGCGGTGCGGCAGCGGGTGTGTGCCCAGATGGGGTGGTCGACGAAGGCGGCGGCGCCGAAGGCGTGGTCGAAGTGGGCGTGGGTGAGGACCACGGACGGTGGCAGTGGGGTCACGTCGGGTATGGCGGCGGCGAGTTCGTGGCCGTGGGCCAGGGAACCGCGCGTGTCGATGAGCAGGCAGCGTTCGGTGCCGACGACGAGTCCGACGGTCAGGTCGAGTTCGGTGTGGCGGCGCACGAGGATCCCGGGTGCGAGTTCGGACCACTCGGACATCGGGTTCGACACGGTCATGCGCGACACCTTGCCGGGTGGGCCGGTGTCGTGACCAGAGGCAATGGCACACTTCGCCTTGTGCGTGTCTATCTTGGATCCGACCATGCCGGCTTCGAGCTGAAGAATCACCTCGTCGCCCACCTCGAGAAGCAGGGCCACGACGTCACCGACGTCGGGCCGCACGTCTACGACGCTGCCGACGACTATCCGCCGTTCTGCATCGAGGCGGCCCGCAGGACCGTCGCCGACGATGGCAGCCTGGGTGTCGTCATCGGCGGTTCGGGCAACGGCGAGCAGATCGCGGCGAACAAGGTGCCGGGTTGCCGTGCCGGTCTTGCCTGGAGTGTCGAGACGGCGCAGTTGACGCGTCAGCACAATCACGCCCAGGTGATCGGTGTGGGTGCGCGGATGCACAGCGTCGACGAGGCCACGGAGATCGTCGAGGCGTTCCTGGCCACGGAGGTCGACGACGACGGCCGGCATGTGCGCCGGGTTCAGCAGCTCACCGATTTCGAGCGGACGGGCGAGGCTCCCGCGCTGCCCGAGAGCTGATGCCCGAGGGGCACACCCTGCACCGGCTGGCCCGGCTGCATCAGCGGCGTTTCGCGGGCCGGCCGGTGCGGGTGAGTAGTCCTCAGGGCCGGTTCGCCGTCGAGGCGCAGCAGCTCGACGGTGCCACCCTGGTGCGCGCCGACGCCCACGGCAAGCATTTGTTCCACGATTACGGCCCGGCCGGTGTGGTGCATGTGCATCTGGGGCTGTACGGCGCGTTCACCGAGGGCGCGGCGCCGGAGTCGCCGCCGGTGGGTCAGGTTCGGATGCGCCTGGTCGGCCGTACCCATTGGGCCGATTTGCGTGGGCCGACGAAGTGCGAGTTGCTCACCGAGCCCGAGGCCGACGCGATCGTCGCGCGTCTCGGTCCTGACCCGTTGCGCCGCGATGCCCGCCCGGAGTTGACGTGGGATCGCATTTCGCGATCGCGCACGTCGATCGCGGCGTTGTTGATGGATCAGAAGGTCCTGTCCGGTGTCGGCAACGTGTATCGCGCCGAGGTCTTGTTCCGCCACGGTGTCGCCCCGACGATCCGGGGTCGGGATGTCGACGAGGCGTTGTGGAAGGACATGTGGGACGACCTGGTGGTGCTCATGCGCCAGGGCGTGCGCACGGGCCGGATCGACACGGTCGCCGACGAGCACCTGCCCGAGGTCACGGGCCGCGCGCCGCGTCAGGATCGGCACGGGGGAGAGGTGTACGTGTACCGCCGCGCCGGCCTGCCGTGTCTGGTGTGCGGGACGTCGGTGGCGCAGAGTGAGCTGGTCGGCAGGAACCTCTACTGGTGTCCGACCTGCCAACCCACCTGATCGCGTGAGCCGCCGCGTTCAGAACGGTGGCGGTTCGGGGTCGGGCGCGTCGTCGTCGGTTTCGGGCGATCGTGGTGGCAGGACGGTTTCGCGTTTGTCGGTATAGGTGACACCGAGCGGTGTGGTGATCGACGAGGTGCCGTGGGTGGGGTCGTAGTCCTGGATCCAGCCGGGTGCGTTCTTGAGTCGGTGGTGTTTGCGGCAGCGGGGTGCGGCGTTGTCGACGGCGGTGGTTCCGTCGTCTTTGGACCACTGTTGTTGGTGGTCGAAGTCGCAGTGCCGGGCGGGCCGTCGGCACCAGGGCACGACACACATCCGGTCCCGCACCTCGACGACCTTCCGGATCGTCGAGTTCGGACGATACGACGAGCGACCCAGGTCGACGGGGTTCCCGGTGGCGGGATCGCACAGCACCTTGCGCCAGATCGACTTGGGGTTGGTCATGATCTCCCGCGCGTAAGCAGCGGGCACCGGCCCGATCCCGTCGATCGACGCTCCGGTCTCGGACATCGACAGTGCTGTGTCGATCGGCATGTGCAGATAGACTATCGCCGCCGACTGAGGCACGGTCACACCAGGATCGTTGCCGAGCAACAGGTCCGCGAAGACATCCGCTCGTAGTTGGTCGAGATTGCGCGACGAGTCGCCCAGGCGAAGCTTGCGAGCCATCGCATCGACCCGCGCGTACGCGGCGGAAGCAACGTCGGAAGGAAGATCGGCCGAGATCCTCGACTGGGCGTAGACCCCATGGTCAAGCGTGACCTTGCGCCCCTCATGCGCCATGCGAGCGGCAGCAGTCTCGGCACCAGGATCAACCTTCTTGACGATCTGCGACGCATGCCAAGCCATATTCCGAGGCTGCCACGCCGTCAACGACAACCGAGAAAGCTTCTCCTCCAACAGCCGATCAACCTCAAGCGCATCAGAATCAGAAACCGGAGCAACCACATTCAACACCCGCTCAGCGCAATACCGATCAACCTGCCCTTCCCGCATAGCCTGCAACAGCCGAGGCATCCGATAAGTCAACGCCAGCGCGGTATGAATCCGATCCAACACACCCTGCGGAGACAGTCGAAGCTCAGGCGCCAACGCCTCAGCAAGCGACCGCCGCTCCAGAGAATCCGACGACGACCTATCATCGAGCGAAGCAAGAAACGCCACCTCAGCAGCATCAGCCCGAGCCCGCAAAGCAAGCACCGACCGAGCCCGATCAACAATCCCGTCAACATCTCTCACGCACCCAATAATACCGAACAACTGATCGGACCTCGCCACCCAGAAGCATGACGAGGAACCATCACGCAAAGTGACCTAAACATCCCCACAAGAAACGACACTGCCGAAGCGAAGCAAGGCACCCCCGTCAACCTCCCCCACCCACAAACCCGCCCCCGCGAAGGGTCATCCCGTCGACCTAAACAGCAACAATCACATTGCAGTCAGGGCGCAACCAACCCCCAAATAGAAACCAAGAACGAAAACCTTGCGCCCTGACTGCAGTGTGATACCCCAAACGAGAGGTCGAGGGATGACACTTCCCCGGCGGCAACGCCGCCCACCATCCCAGAGACCTGCCCGCCGGCGAGGCACATCTCCACCCACGCCCCGAAACGCCAACATAACGACGCGAGCTGCTGACACGACGACGCGAAATGCTGACACGGCGCCGCAGAACGCTGACACGGCGACGTGAGTTGCTGACACGGCGTCGTGGGGTGCTGACACGGCCCCCAACCCGCCCCGAGCCCCGCCAAAGCCCCCGAACGCAGGTGGGCCCGGATCTCCGGGGAGATCCGGGCCCACCTGGCGGTGCTGCCTACCTCACTTGGGCCGAACAGCCTCGAGCTCGGCCTGCTCGGGGGTGTCCTCCATGGCAACCGCCTTCTTGCTGCGGCGGTTGCGGGCTTCGAGCCAGCGTGCGACGCCGGTGAGGGCGAGGCACATGATGATGTAGATGCTGCCGACGACGATGGTGACCGGAACCAGCGGCTGGTTGAACTCGATGAGTCCGCCGAGGTAGCGGGCGTAGCGCAGGAGTTCCTCGTAGGTGATGAGGAAGCCGAGCGCGGTGTCCTTGAGCAGCACGACCAGCTGGCTGACGATGGCCGGGAGCATGGCCCGCAGGGCCTGCGGCAGGAGCACCAGGCGCATGGTCTGGGTCTTGCGCATGCCGATGGCGTAGGCGCCTCGCTCTGGCCCTTGGGGAGGGAGAGGATGCCGGCGCGGAACACCTCGGCGAGCACGGCGCCGTTGTAGAGCGTCAGGCCGAGCACGACGGAGTGGAACGGTGCGCCGAGTGCGATGCCGTAGTGGAAGAAGAAGATCATCACCACGAGCGGCACGGCGCGGAAGAACTCGACGATCAGGGCCGCGGGCACGCGGATGAACGCGTGGTCCGACAGGCGTGCCGCGGCGAACACCGCGCCGAACAGCAACGCCAGCACCGACGCGACGGCGAACGCGCGCAGCGTGTTCAGCATCGCGTCGAGGATCCCGTACTGCACCGCCTCGTACTGCAGCCAGATCCACATGTCGGCCTCGAACTGGCCGGCATCGTAGAACTTGTAGATGACGTAGCTCAGGAGCGCGACGATGCCGACGACACCGAGCGCCGCGTAGATGTGGTGCCGGGTGCGCGCCTTCGGCCCGGGCAGGTCGAACAGAACGGAGTTCATCGGGCCACACTCCAGCGCTTCTCGAGGTTGCGTTGCAGCAGCGTCAGCGGCGTCACGAGGATGACGAAGCCGAGGGCCACCCACAGCAGCCCGACCATGACGTTGTAGCCGCGCTCGGACAGGTAGCTCGAGATCGCACCCGCCTCGACGACGGAGAAGCCCGCGGCGATCGTGGTGTTCTTCAGCAGCGCGATCATCGTGCTCATCATCGGCGGCATCACCGAGCGCATCGCCTGCGGCAGGATGACGTTGCCCAGGTTCTGGCCGAAGGACAGGCCGATGGCGCGGGCCGCCTCCGCCTGGCCGACGGGCACCGTGTTGATGCCCGAGCGCACGACCTCGCAGACGAACGCGGCCGTGTACGTGGTGAGTGCGACGGCCGCGGCGGTGAAGTACGACAGGTCGATGATGTCGAGGAACGGGTACGCGAAGACGAAGAAGAAGAACAGCAGCGTCAGCGGCGTGTTCCGGAACAGCGTCACGTACACCGATCCGGCGCCACGGAGGATCGGCACGGGGCTGACCCGCAGCATGGCCAGGATCGTGCCCAACACCAACGAACCGATCGCCGCGATGACGAACAGTTTGATGTTGTTGAGAAAACCCGGCCCGTACAGGTCGAGATTGTCGAGCAGGACGTCCATGTTTCCCTCGGGGGAGGCGGTGTTTCAGGGGATGACGCGCGCGGCCCTCGGCGGTGATCTTCGCGGATCACCGCCGAGGGCCGACGTGGTGCGTCAGTAGCGGTCGAGCTCCGGCATCTCGGCCTCGGTGCCGGACTTGCCGAGCGTGGCGTCGTAGATCTCCTGCCAGGTGCCGTCCTCCATGGCCTCCTGCAGGATGTCGTTGACCTTGTCGCGCAGGGCGTCGTCGTCCTTGGGCAGGCCGATGCCGTAGGGCTCCTCGGAGAAGGTCTCGCCGACGACCTTGAGGTTCTCGGGGTCCTCGGCGGCGTAGCCGAGCAGGATGGCGTCGTCGGTGGTCACCGCGTCCACCTGGCCCTGGTTGAGCTGGGCGATGCACTGCGAGTACTGCTGCAGCTCGACGATCTCGCCGCCCGGCTCGACGAGGCCCTCCTCGCGGACCCGCTCGACCGGCGTGGAGCCGGTGACCGAGCAGACCTTCTTGCCGGCGAGGTCGTCCTTGCCGTTGATGTCGTTGTTGTCCTCGGCGACCAGCAGACCCTGACCGGCCTCGTAGTACGGGCCGGCGAAGCTGATCTGGTTCTTGCGCTCGTCGTTGATCGTGTAGGTGCCGACGTAGTAGTCGACGTCGCCGTTCATGATGGCCTGCTCACGACCCGCGGACGGCACGGCGCGGTACTGGTTGTCGCCGAGCTCCTCGGGGTCGAAGCCGAGCTTGGCCGCCACGAGGCGGGCGATCTCGACGTCGAAGCCGCTGTACTCGTTGGTGGCGCCGGACTTGTAGCCCAGGCCGGGCTGGTCGTCCTTGACGCCGATGACCGGTCCGCCGTTCTGCTGCATCTTCTCGAACGTCGGCGAGCCCTCGACCTCGACGTTCTCGGCGACCTCGTAGCTCAGGTCGGCCCCTTCGCCGCCCGTCTCGCCCGCCGGCGAACCCTCCCGGCCGCACGCGCTGAGTGCGATGCCGGCGACCAGCAGGCCCGCAGTAACCTTGCGGATCTTCATGTGCATCTCTCCTGTCGAACGCTCGGGCGGCGGGCGCCGCCACGGCTGAGTGAGTGTGGTCAGTGGGTGAGGATCTTGCCCAGGAAGTCCTTCGCCCGCTCCGATTTCGGCGCGGTGAAGAAGTCGTTGGGCGTGGAGTCCTCGACGATCTCCCCGTCCGCCATGAACACGACGCGGTGCGCCGCCCGGCGGGCGAATCCCATCTCATGCGTGACGACGAGCATCGTCATGCCCTCGTCGGCGAGCTCGGTCATCGTGTCGAGCACCTCCTGGACCATTTCGGGGTCCAGCGCGGAGGTGGGCTCGTCGAAGAGCATGACCTTCGGCTTCATGGCCAGCGCCCGTGCGATCGCCGCGCGCTGCTGCTGTCCACCGGACAGCTGGGCCGGGTACTTGTCGGCCTGGTTGGCGATGCCGACGCGTTCGAGCAGCTGCATCGCGGTCTCCTTGGCCTCGGCCTGGGAGACCCTGCGAACCTTGACCGGACCCAGCGTGACGTTGTCGACGATCGTCTTGTGCGCGAACAGGTTGAACTGCTGGAACACCATGCCGACGTCGGCGCGCAGGGCCGCGAGTGCCTTGCCCTCGGCGGGCAGCGGCTTGCCGTCGATGGCGATCTCGCCGGAGTTGATCGGTTCGAGGCGGTTGATCGCACGGCACAGGGTGGACTTACCCGACCCCGATGGGCCCAGGACGACCACGACCTGGCCCTGCGGGACCTCCATGTTGATGTCCTTGAGCACGTGCAGGTCGCCGAAGTACTTGTCCACCTCGGTCGCCCTGATCATGGGCTCGGAGGACGTGGGTGTGCCGCCGGGGCCCGGGGTGGCCGGGGGTTCCGGGGACGCCGCATCCGCCTCGGTACTCAATGTTGCCTCCATAACGGTGAGCTGCCGGTTCGACGAGCATGTTCCGGCAACCCCGGGATTGAACACCATCAGGTCAATCCCGGTGCGCCATTTAAGTCAAATCGCAATGTCGGGGTCCGCCGTTCGCTCACGGTGCGTGAGGTGACCCCGTTGGCGGGAGAGCCTAGCTACCCGGGGTGTCATCGGCCCAGTGAGGTGCCTGTTTACCCTTGACGGTGTGACCCGTTCGTACTCGATTCGCACATTCGGCTGCCAGATGAACGTCCACGACTCCGAGCGGCTCGCGGGCCAACTGGAGGAGGCGGGCTACGTTCCGGCGACCGAGGGCGAGGCCGCCGACGTCGTCGTGCTCAACACGTGCGCCGTCCGGGAGAACGCCGACAACAAGCTGTACGGCAACCTGGGTCATCTGCGCGCCCGCAAGAACGAGAAGGCCGACATGCAGATCGCGGTCGGCGGGTGCCTGGCCCAGAAGGACCGCGGCGAGATCGTCAAACGCGCGCCCTGGGTCGACGTCGTGTTCGGTACCCACAACATCGGATCGCTGCCCACGCTGTTGGAACGAGCCCGGCACAACGCCGAGGCCGAGGTGGAGATCCTCGAATCGCTCGAGACGTTCCCGTCGACGCTGCCGGCCCGGCGCGATTCGGCCTATTCGGGGTGGGTGTCGATCTCGGTCG
Source organism: Saccharomonospora sp. CUA-673 (assembly GCF_001942305.1). Classification (GTDB taxonomy): domain Bacteria; phylum Actinomycetota; class Actinomycetes; order Mycobacteriales; family Pseudonocardiaceae; genus Prauserella. The sequence continues at coordinate 211,083 of NZ_MKKE01000011.1, forward strand.
GCTGTAACAACACGTGCACGTTCTGTATTGTCCCGTCGCTGCGCGGCAAGGAACGCGACCGACGGCCGGGAGAAGTGCTGGCCGAGGTCGAGGCGCTCGTCGCCGAGGGCGTGCTCGAAGTGACCCTGCTGGGGCAGAACGTCAATTCCTACGGTGTCGAATTCGGCGACCGGCAGGCGTTCGGCAAACTGCTGCGGTCGTGCGGTTCGGTCGAGGGTCTCGAGCGGGTCCGGTTCACCTCCCCGCACCCGGCCGCGTTCACCGACGACGTCATCGACGCGATGGCCGAGACCCCGAACGTGTGCCACCAGTTGCACATGCCGCTGCAGTCCGGCTCGGACCGGGTCCTCAAGGCGATGCGCCGCTCGTACCGATCCGACCGGTTCCTGTCCATCTTGGACAAGGTGCGCGCGGCGATGCCGGACGCGGCCATCACCACCGACATCATCGTGGGCTTCCCCGGCGAGACCGAGGAGGACTTCCAGCAGACCCTCGAGGTCGTGCGGCAGGCGCGGTTCTCCAGCGCGTTCACGTTCCAGTACTCGAAGCGCCCCGGCACCCCGGCCGCCGACCTCGACGGCCAGCTGCCGAAGGAGGTCGTGCAGGAACGCTACGACCGGCTCGTCGCCCTGCAGGACGAGATCTCCTGGGAGGAGAACCGCAAGCAGGTCGGCCGCCGGGTGGAGCTGCTGGTCGCCGCGGGCGAGGGCCGCAAGGACGTCGAGACCCGGCGCATGAGCGGCCGTGCTCGCGACGGACGGCTCGTGCACTTCACGCCGACCGGTGACGTCGTCGACCGGGCGGTGCGCCCCGGCGACATCGTCGAGACGACCGTGACCTACGCCGCCCCGCACCACCTGGTCGCCGACGGCGATCTGATCAGTCACCGCCGGACGAGCGCCGGCGACAATGCAGAGGCCGGACAGCGGCCGAAAACCGATGGCGTGAGCCTCGGACTGCCGAGCTTCGGCAAGCCAGCGCAACCGCTGGTCGCAACGTCGACGGGATGTGGATAGTGACCGAGGAACAGCGAGCCGTCCAGGAACTGGGCGAGGACGTCGACTCCACGGTGGAGCAGGCTGCCAAGACGATCGAGCCGGGTCGCACCGGTTTCTTCGTCGCGGTGGTCTCCTTCGTGGCCCTGGTGGCCGTGCTGCTGCCCTGGGTCGACGGCCAACCCGGCTGGCGCATGTTCTTCGGCGACGGCGGTTCGATCCCGATGCTGTTCGCCTACACCGCGACCTTCTCGGGCGTGCTGGCCTCGGCCGCGGCGCTGGTCACCCGGCGCTGGTGGCTGGCGTGGGTGTGCACGGTCGGCTGCTGGGTGTCCTCGGTCGACGGCATGCTCTCGCTCTGGTCGCAGCAGTCCTCGTCGGTCAGCGGCATGCCCGGCCAGGGGCCGGGTATCGGCATGATCATCATGTGGATCTGCATGGTCGTGCTCGCCGCACAGTGGACCCGGCTGGCCTGGTCGCGGACCTGACGCCGCCCCGCTGACGGGGCGAGCGCCCCGTCAGCGGTCGGCGATGGCCCCTTCGGCGGCCTGGAGCCATTCGCGCCACTGGGCGGCCTGCTGCTCGGCCTTGGCGGCGCGCTTCTCGTCACCCGATTCGCGGGCCTTCGCGGCCTGGTCCTCGAACTGCTGGACCCGTTCGCGGAACTGGTCGACGCGGGCCTGCGCCTCGGGGTCGGTGCGCCGCCACTGGGCGTCCTCGGCGCCGCGCACCCGGTCCTGCACGGCCTTGAGCCTGCCGTCGAGTTCGCGGATGCGTTCGCGCGGCACCTTGCCGATCTCGTCCCACTGCTCCTGGATCCGGCGCAGCTGGGCGCGGGCGGCGTCGAGGTTGGTCGAGGCGTCGATCTTCTCCGCCTCCACGAGCAGCTCCCCCTTGCGCGTGGCGTTCTCGGCGAACTCGGCGTCCCGTTCGGAGAACGCGGCCGAGCGCCGGGAGAAGAACGTGTCCTGCGCGGCGCGGAAGCGCTGCCACAGCGCGTCGTCGGCGTCCTTCGGCGCGCGGCCCGCGGCCTTCCAGTCGGCCATGAGCTGTTTGTAGCGCGCCGCCGTCGGACCCCAGTCGGTCGACGCCGTCATCGACTCGGCTTCCTCGATGAGCTCTTCCTTGCGCCGCTTGGCCGCCGCCCGCTGCTTGTCCAGTTCGGCGAAGTGTGAACCGCGGCGCCGGTTGAACGCCTCCCGCGCCTTCGAGAACCGCTTCCACAATTCGTCGTCGGTCTTGCGGTCGATGCCCTTGACGGTCTTCCACTCGTCGAGGATCGCCTTGAGCCGGTCGCCCGCCCATTTCCACTGGGTCGACGACTCGGCGATCTGCTCGGCCTCCTCGGCCAGCGTCTGCTTGCGGGCGACGGCGTCGGCGCGTGCCTGCTCGCGCTTCTCCTTGACCTGCGACAACGAGCGCTGGGCGTGGGCGATGACCGCGTCGAGCTTCGCGGCCAGGGCGTCGATGTCGCCGACGATCGCCGCGTCGGCGAGGCCCTCCTTGAGCTGTGTCGCGCTGGCCAGCGCCTGCTTGGGGTCGCCGGCACCGGAGGACAGGCGGGTTTCGAGCAGCTCCACCTCGGTGCGCACGTCGTCGAACCGCCGGGCGAAGTGGGTGAGCCCCTCGGCGGCCGTGCCGGCCTGCCACACGCCGACCTGACGTTCGCCGTCGGCCGTGCGGACGAACACCGCGCCGTCGTCGTCGATCCGTCCCCAGTTCTCCGGATGCGACTCCGCGGTCGGGACCGTCGAGGCGGGCTGTGTGTGCGGCACCTCGCTGGGTGCCGGCACGTGCGCCGGTTCGGGAGGTCGGCCCGGCTCGGTGGCCGGCGTCGGGTCGGCCGCCGCCGTGTCCGCCGTGTCGGCGGGGTTTGCCGTGTCCGCCGGGTCCGCCGTGGTCGCCTGGGTCTCCGTCCCGGCGTTGCGGGGGGCGTCCGTGTCCGGTGTGTCCTGCTCGGCCATCGCCGGCTCCTTCTCACCTAGGCCCGCAGGGCGGGCGCCGCGGGCGGCGGGGCCGGGTGTTGCTGTGTCGACAGGTCTGCTGCTGTGCGCTGTTCTCTGGGGTGGTGCTCGGGATTGTTGTCCGCATTCAAACAGGTCAGCGCGTTTCTCGGTACTCCAATGCCGCAAGACGTACCTCCGAGAGTGTGCCCGGTAACCTCCGATGCGTGATCTCGTGTGCCGTGGTGGTCCCCTCCGCGCCGCTGTTGGTGCCCCGGTTGGTGCCGGGTTCCCGGCTCGGGGACGAGGTGCGGGCCGCGGCGGTCACGGCCGCCGCCCGGCTGCCCGAGCGTTGGATCGCGGTGGGCGCCGGCGAGGGTCGGGTCGAGGCCGACCGGGTCGGCACGTTCCGCGCGCTGGGTGTCGACGTCGTCGCGGCCCTGAGCGCCTGGGAACCGTCGGAGCTGTCGGGGCCGTCGGACACCGGATCGGGCGAGGGCAAACCCGAGGATCTGCCGTTGCCGGTGTTGATCGCCGCGTGGTTGCGCGAGCAGGTCGGTGCCCGATCGGTGCGCGCGCGGCTCGTGGCCGCCGATGCCGCGCCGGGCGCGTGCGCCGCGTTCGGCGCGGAGCTGGCGGCGGATGCCGAGGTCGCGGACCCGACGACCGAGTACGGACTGCTCGTGCTCGGTGACGGGTCGGCCCGGCGGGACACGGCCCCGCGCGGCGACGCGCACGAGGGCGCGGAGCCCTTCGACACCGCGGTCGCCGCGGCGCTGGCCGAGGCGGACCTGGCGGCGTTGGCGGACCTGGACCCCGCGGTGGCCGTCGACCAGCGCGCCGAGGGCCGCGCGCCGTGGCAGGCCCTGGCGGGCTTCGCCCTGGCGACCGGCCGGAGCTGGCGTGGCGAGCTGCTGTACTCGGGCGCGCCCAGGGGAGTGGGCTATCACGTGGCCATCTGGAGTGGGTCGTGAGCGGGGTTCGGCCGGTTGCGGTGGTGGGGCCGACGGCGACGGGCAAGACGGACCTCGGGGTCGAGCTGGCGCTCTCGCTCGGCGGGGAGGTCGTCAACGCCGACGCGATGCAGCTGTACCGGGGGATGGACATCGGCACGGCGAAGGCCACCGTCGAGGAACGCCGGGGCGTGCCGCACCACCTGCTCGACGTGCTGGACGTGACGGAGACGGCGTCCGTGGCGGCCTATCAGCGCGACGCCCGCGCGGAGGTGGAGCGTCTGCTGGCGGCGGGCCGCGTGCCGGTGCTGGTGGGCGGTTCGGGCCTGTACGTGCAGGCGGTGCTCGACGATCTGCGGTTCCCCGGCACCGACCCCGAGGTGCGGGCCGCGCTGGAGGCCGAGGCCGACGGCGCCGGCGCGCGGGCCCTGTACGAACGCCTGGAGCGGCTCGATCCGGCCGCGGCGGCGGCGATCCTGCCCGGCAATGTGCGGCGGATCGTGCGGGCGCTGGAGGTCATCGAGATCACGGGGGAGCCGTTCTCGGCGAATCTGCCGACCCCGGGCCCGCCGCGCTACGACACCGTGCTGGTCGGGGTCGACCGGGACGTCGCCGAGCTCGACGAGCGCGTCACGCTGCGGGTCGATCGGATGTTCGCCGCCGGACTCGTCGACGAGGTGCGCGCACTGGAGGCCAGGGGGCTGCGCGAGGGCAGGACGGCCTCGCGCGCGCTGGGGTACCAGCAGGTGCTGGCCGCGCTGGATGCCCACGAGGCCCCCGAGACCGGCACCGACGCCGCAACCGACGTGGACCCGTTCGCGCAGGCCGCGGACGAGACGGCGCAGGCCACCCGGCGCTTCGTGCGCAAGCAGCGCAAGTGGTTCCGGCGGGACACGCGGATCCGGTGGTTCGACGGGGCCGATCCGCACCTGGGTGATCATGTTCTCCGCGCGGTGACACCGTAATCTGGAGGGCATGGGTGGAATCGAGTTCCTCAAGGGGCACGGCACGCAGAACGACTTCGTGCTGCTGCCCGACGCCGGCGGTGCGCTGGACCTGACGCCGGAGCGGGTCGCCGCGCTGTGCGACCGCCAGCGCGGCCTGGGTGCCGACGGTGTGCTGCGGGTCGTGCGGACGGCGGCCCTCGGTGAGGACGTCGACACCTCGGCCACGTGGTTCATGGACTACCGCAACGCCGACGGTTCCGTCTCGGAGATGTGCGGCAACGGGGTGCGCGTGTTCGCCCGCTACCTCGTCGAGGCCGGTCTGGAGGAGCGCGGCGAGTTCGTCGTCGGCACGCGGGCGGGCGACCGGCCGGTGCAGGTGCATCCCGACCTGTCGGTGACCGTCGAGATGGGCCCGGCGCGGATCACCGGCACGTCGGTGGCGATCGTGGGCGACCGGGAGTTGTCCGGGGTGGCCGTGAACGTCGGCAACCCGCATCTGGTGTCCACAATGGAGGACGACGTCGCCGATCTCGACCTGCGCGACGCCCCGCGGTTCGACCACCACGTCTTCCCGGACGGGGTGAACCTGGAGTTCATCAACGTCCTCGAGCCCGGCGCGCTGCGCATGCGTGTGCACGAACGCGGCGTGGGGGAGACCCGGGCCTGCGGCACCGGAACCGTGGCCGCGGTGGCCGCGTCCCTGCACCTGGCCGGCACCGACCACGGATCATCCACAGTGGACATCCCGGGTGGCAGGGTGACCGTCACCGTCGACCGCGAGGGCTCGACCCTCACCGGCCCGGCGGAGTTCGTCGCCCGCGGTGAGCTCGACGCGAGCTGGTGGGCCACGCTCGCCTGACCGGCGAGAGCTGCACCCGGCCCCGCGAGACGGCCTGACGAGTGCGCCGCGGGTCGCACGTAGACTCGAACGGCGAACGTAAGAGCTGCAGGGAGTGTGTGCGTGTCGGACGACGACCAGGAGTTTCCGCCCGAACTCACCGAGGGCGACAACTTCATCGCCGGTCCGCTGCCGGACGACCCGGAGCCGGTCAGCGAGGAGGAGGAAGCGGCCATCGCGGCCCAGTCGCGCCGCGAGCTGCAGGTCGTCGAGGCCGCCCTCAACGAGCGGTGGCCGGAGACGAAGCTCGAGCCCTCGCTGACGCGGATCTCGACGCTGGTGAACCTGCTGGGCGACCCGCACACGACCTACCCGGTGGTGCACGTCGCGGGCACGAACGGCAAGAGCTCGGTCTCGCGCATGATCGAGGCGCTGATGACGCAGATGAGCCTGCGCGTCGGCCGGTACACCAGTCCGCATCTGCAGCTGGTCACCGAGCGCATCAGCATCGACGGGCAGCCGATCTCACCCGAGCGCTACGTCGACACCTACCGCGACGTCGCGCCGTTCGTGCAGATGGTCGATCAGGCCGGCGGCCCGGACGCGCCGGCGATGAGCAAGTTCGAGGTGCTGACGGGCATGGCGTTCGCCGCGTTCGCCGACGCACCGGTCGAGGTCGCCGTGCTCGAGGCCGGCATGGGCGGGGCGTGGGACGCCACCAACGTCGCCCACGGCGAGGTCGCCGTGATCACGCCGATCGGCGTCGACCACGCCGAGTACCTGGGCGACGATCGGGCGAGCATCGCCGCGGAGAAGGCCGGCATCATCAAGCCCGGATCGGTCGTCGTGCTGGCCGAGCAGGAGCCGGACGCCGAACGCGTCCTGCTGGAGCGTGCCGTGGAGGTCGACGCGACCGTCGCGCGCGCGGGCAGCGAGTTCACGGTCCTGGAGCGCACCATCGCCGTCGGCGGGCAGCTGCTGAGGATCCAGGGCCTCGGCGGGGTGTACGAGGAGGTCTTCCTGCCCCTGCACGGCAAGCACCAGGCCGACAACGCGGCGTTGGCGCTGGCCGCGGTCGAGGCGTTCTTCGGTGCGGGCAAGGAACGGCAGCTGGTGCAGGACTCGGTCCGCGCGGCGTTTGCCGAGATCGTCACGCCCGGCCGGTTGGAACGCGTCCGGGCCGCACCCGCGGTCATGATCGACGCGGCACACAATCCGCACGGGGCGGCCGCGCTGGCCGCCACGATCGACGAGGAGTTCGCGTTCCGCAGGCTGGCCGCGGTCGTCGGCGTGCTGGGGGACAAGGACGCGCGCGGTATCCTCGAGGCACTCGAGCCCGTCGTGTCCGAGATCGTTGTGACGACCAACTCGTCGCCGCGTGCGCTGCCGGCCGAACAGCTCGCCGAGCTGGCCGTCGACGTGTTCGGCGAGGAGCGGGTCACCGTCGAGGCGCAGCTGGACACCGCCATCGAGATCGCCGTGAGCCTCGTCGAGCAGCCGGACGACCCCGAGGAACCCCTTGCGGGCGGCGGCGTGCTCGTCACCGGCTCGGTCGTCACCGCGGGTGATGCCCGCACCCTGTTCGGCAAGGAGCCCGCATGAGCGAAGACAAGACCGGCACCCCGGCGGCCGCCGAGACGGCCGAGGGCGCAGCGGCCGAGGGTGAAGGGGCCGAGTGGCCCGCGCCCGTCGACCCGATGAAGGGTTTCCGCGGGGTGCAGGCGGGCACGCTCGTCATCGAGGCGATCGTCGTCGCGCTGTCGCTCCCGGTCGTCGCGACGCTGGGCGCCGGCATCACGAGCTTCCAGGGCTGGACCGTGATGGGCGTGGTCGCCGCGCTGCTCGCGCTGTGCGCGTTCCTCACCAAGCCGTGGGCCACCGGCGTGATCCTCGGTCTGCACGCGGTGCTGTTGGCGTTCGTCATCGCCCTGCCGTCGATCGCGACGATCGGCCTGATCTTCCTCGGCGTGTGGCTGTGGCTGCTGTGGCTGCGCCGCGACGTCGAACGGCGCATGGCCCGCGGCACGCTGGCGAGCCAGCAGCCGCCGGAACAGGAAGCAACACAGTAGCTCGCGATCCGGAAAACGGGTGCCAGTTCACCGGCAGTACAGCCGGAATTGATCCTGGTGCAGTCACCGCGGGGTATTCATGTCCGCATGACTGATCTCCCTTCCCACCCGTTGAACGGCTCGGCGGCGAACCGGCCGGGCATGGACCGCCGCAGCGTGCTGCGCGCCGGTGTCGTCGGCACCGGCCTGATCGCCGCCACCGCCTTCGCGGCCGGCCGAGCCAGCGGTCTGGTCCGCGGCGACCGGCCCGTGCTGACCCATGGCGTGCAATCCGGCGACGTGGACCGGCACTCGGCCATGATCTGGACCCGCGCCGACCGTCCGGCCCGCATGAAGGTCGAGGTGTCGGCCGACCCGTCGTTCGCCGACAGCCGCATCGTGCCGGGCCCGCTGCTCACGCCGAAGACCGGCGGTACCGGCAAGGTGCGGGTGCGCGGCCTGCCGACGGGCGAGGACGTGCACTATCGCGTCATCGCCGAGGACCTCGACGGCCGGGCCACGTCCGAACCCGTCGTCGGCCGCCTGCGCACCGCGCCCACCGGACCCGCGGACGTGCGGCTGCTGTGGGCCGGTGACGTCGCGGGCCAGGGCTGGGGCATCAACCCCGACATCGGCGGCATGCCGGCCTTCTCCGCCATGGCCGCCCGCAGGCCCGACCTGTTCCTGCACAGCGGGGACGCGGTCTACGCCGACGACCCGATCGAGGAGACGGTGACCCTGCCCGACGGGCGCGTGTACCGCAGCCTCGTCACGGAGGCCAAGTCGAAGGTCGCCGAGACCGTCGACGAGTTCCGCGGCCAGTACGCCTACAACCTGATGGCCGAGAGCATGCGCGAGTTCAACGCGCTCGTGCCCAGCTACGTGCAGTGGGACGACCACGAGGTCGTCAACAACTGGTACCCGGGCGAGATCCTCGACCTGCCCGAGTACACCGAGAAGCGGGTCGACGTGCTGGCCGCGCGGGCGCTGCAGGCGTTCCACGAGTGGCACCCGATCGACCAGAAGCGCGCCGAGGACGGCCGCATCCACCGCAACTTCTCCTACGGCGACCACGTCGAGATCTTCGTGCTCGACATGCGCAGCTACAAGGACCGCAACGACGCCGACCAGCGCGGCGACGGCCACGTCCTGGGCGAGCGGCAGGCCGACTGGCTGCTGCGTTCGCTCAAGCAGAGCAAGGCCACGTGGAAGATCATCCAGGCCGACCTGCCGATCGGCCTGATCGTCCCGGACGGCGACGACGTGCCGGACCAGGAGGGCGTCGCCAACGGTCTGCCCGGCCAGCCCGGCGGCCGCGAGGTCGAACTGGCCCGGATCCTGTCGGGCATCGCCCGCATGGACATCCGCAACGTCGTCTGGCTGACCGCCGACGTGCACTACACCGCCGCGCACCACTACTCCCCGGACCGGGCCGCGTTCGGCGACTTCCTCCCGTTCTGGGAGTTCGTCTCCGGCCCGATCCACGCCGGCGCGTTCGGGCCCAACGACCTGGACCCCACGTTCGGGCCGGAGGTCGTGTTCAAGCACCACCCGGAGGAGGCCAACCTCTCGCCGATGGAGGGCTTCCAGCACTTCGGCGAGGTCAACGTCGACGCGGCGAGCGGCGCGCTGACCGTCGACCTGCGCGACGGCACCGGCGCCTCGCTGTGGTCGAAGACGCTCCAGCCGGAATGACGCACGGCTGAGGCGAGAACTGGTCTCGCCTCATCGCGGGGTGCGGATCCCGTCGATGATGCGGGACCAGTTCTCCGTGCCGTGGCCGTCGGCGAGTGCGCGGTGATAGTGCCCCTGGACGGCGTGCGGCAGCGTGAGGTCGATGCCGGCGTCCTCGCTCGCGGCGACGATGTGGTCGGTGGTGGCGCCCATCATCGCGGCGGTGCTGAGATGCCCCGGATGCTCACCGGCGTCGATCTCCGCGCCGAGGTCGCCCCCGGCCGAGAGCATCGCCGGAATGCCGGTGACGGTCGGCCAGACCTCCGGCAGGAACTCGCGGGCGCTCACCCCGGCCGAGCCCACCAGCGCGGTGGCGTGCATCAGGGCCGACAGCGTCGTGAGGAAGACGTCCAGATGCGCCTGGTACATCAGCTGCGCGAGCCCGGGATCCGCACCGAGATACCGGGGCTCGGCGATCAGGGCCAGGACCTCGCGCGCCTTGTCGAAGTCGGCGCGGGGGCCGCTGTAGTAGGCGAAGGCCGCCTCGGTGCCCAGCATGGGCGCCGGCACCATGAGCCCGCCGACCAGCAGGCGGGCGCCGTGGCCGGCGGCCCACTCGGCAGCCTCGCGGGTGCGCGCGGGGGAGTCGGAACTGACGTTGATGAGGGTGCGCCCGGACAGCTCGGCCTCGGAGCCGTCGAGGATCTCGTCCATGGCGCGGTAGTCGGTGAGGCTGAGCAGGACCAGCTCGCCGGCGGTCAGCGCCTCGCCGGGGGTGGCCGCGAGACGGGCGCCTCGGCGACGACGCCCTCGGCGCGGCTCGGTGTGCGGTTCCAGACCACCACCTCGTGCCCGGCCTTCAGGAGGCACCGGGTCATGGTCTGCCCCATGGGCCCCAGGCCGATCACGCTGATGGGTGCCGGGTCGCTCGTCATGGCGGGTTCCTTCGTTGAGGTTGTCGCTGTCCTCGTTCATGCTTGGCCAGTACGGAAAAATCAGGAAGTACGCACTAATTGCTGCGGTACTTACTTTCTGGTAAGTGCCTCGAGGGAGCGGCATGCCGAACACACCGAGATGCGGGCCGTACATCTGCGGGATCGACGCCGCGATGGACGTCGTCAGCGTCAAGTGGAAGGGCCTGATCCTCTGGGAGCTGGAGGAGCACGGCGTCCGGCGCTTCGCGCAGCTGCGGCGCGGCCTGGTCGGGGTGAGCGAGAAGATGCTCACCCAGCACCTGCGGGAGATGGAGCAGGACGGCCTCATCCACCGCGAGGTCTACCCCGAGGTGCCGCCGCGTGTGGAGTACTCCCTGACCGAGCACGGCCGGACGCTGAACCAGGCTCTCGCCCCGCTCGGGGACTGGGGACGCGAGCGGATCCGCCGCGAGGAGTCCGAACTCGTCGAACACCCCGAGGCCGAGTCGATGCCCCGGCCGTGAACCCGCCGCACCCCTGACCGACGGGGCCTCCCTGCGAAAACTCGACGGGACGGCCCCCGATACGCTGTGCCCGTCCGCCGGCGCGGGGCACAGTCCGCCGGCACCTCAGACATCGTTTCGAGAAGGAGTACTACCCCGTGACTGAGCGCACGCTGGTTCTGGTCAAGCCCGATGGCGTCAAGCGGGGCCTGGTCGGTGAGGTCATCTCGCGCATCGAGCGCAAGGGACTGTCGCTCGCCGCGATGGACCTGCGCACCGTCGAGCGTTCCGTGGCCGAGGAGCACTACGCCGAGCACAAGGACAAGCCGTTCTTCGGCGAGCTGCTCGAGTTCATCACCTCCGGCCAGGTCGTGGCCATGGCCGTCGAGGGGCCGCGGGCCATCACCGCGTTCCGTCAGCTCGCGGGCGGCACCGACCCCGTCGAGAAGGCGACGCCCGGCACGATCCGCGGCGACTTCGCCCTCGAGACCCAGTTCAACCTGGTGCACGGTTCGGACTCCCCGGAGTCGGCCGAGCGCGAGCTGAAGCTGTGGTTCCCCAACAGCTGAGCGATTTCGAGCGGTAGCCACGGCGGCCGTCCTCCCACTCGGAGGGCGGCCGCCGTTCGTGTGCGAGGGGCGTATTTCCGTCGTTTCGTGTCGGGGGTTCGTGGCAAGGTTCTGCGGGTGAGCGGTGAACACACGGACCTGGCGATGGTCGAGGCGAAGGCGCTGGTGAAGCGCTTCGGCGAGTTCGAGGCCGTGCGCGGTGTCGATGTCCAGGTGCGGCGCGGGGAGGCGTTCGGGTTCCTGGGGCCGAACGGCGCGGGCAAGTCGTCGACGATGCGGATGATCGCCTCGACGTCGCCGCGCTCCGACGGGCACCTGTCGGTGCTGGGGATGGACCCGGACGTCGAGGGTCCGCGGATCCGCGCCCGGCTGGGGTCGGTGCCCCAGCAGGACAACCTCGACACCGAACTGACCGTGCGGCAGAACCTGCACATCTACGGCCGCTACTTCGGATTGTCGCGGGCGCAGGTCCGCAGCAAGGCGACCGAGCTGCTCGAGTTCGCCCAGCTGACCGAGAAGGCCGACGCGCTGGTCGACACGTTGTCCGGCGGCATGAAACGGCGGCTGACGATCGCCCGGTCGCTGGTCAACGACCCGGACCTGCTGCTGCTCGACGAACCGACCACCGGCCTCGACCCGCAGGCGCGGCACATGCTGTGGGACCGGCTGTTCCGGCTCAAGGCCGAGGGCGTCACGCTGATCATCACGAGCCACTACATGGACGAGGTGGAACAGCTCTGCGACCGGCTGGTCGTCATGGACGACGGCCGCATCGTCGCCGAGGGCTCGCCCGCCGAGCTGATCTCCCGGTTCTCCACCCGCGAGGTGCTCGAACTGCGGTTCCCGCCGGGGGAGCAGGCCGGCGTGGTGGATGCGGTCGCCGAGTTCGGCGAACGCATCGAGGATCTGCCCGACCGCGTGCTCGTCTACACCTCCGACGGCGAACGCGCGCTCGAGGGCGTGCACGGCCGGGGGCTGCGGCCCGTGTCGAGCCTGGTGCGACGCAGCACCCTCGAGGACGTCTTCCTGCGTCTGACCGGCCGGACGTTGGTGGACTGACATGGCCTCCACCTCGACGCCGACCTCCGGCCCGTCGCCCGCAGCGTCGGCCGAGCCGTCGCGCGCGAGCGGGCGGGTGCTCGGTTCCTGGCACGCGGCCTGGCTGCGGGTCGAAGCGCACTGGACGTGGTACCGCCGCTACTGGCGCTCCAGCCTGTACTCCTCGGGCCTGCATCCGGTGCTGTTCCTGGCCGCGATGGGCCTGGGATTCGGTTCGCAGGTCGAGGCGGGCCCGGCGACCGGTGGACTGGCCTACGTGCACTACGTCGCGCCCGCGCTGCTCGTCGCGGGCGCGCGCAGAACGCGGTCGGCGAGTCCAGTTATCCCGTGCTGTCGGGGTTCAAATGGCAGAAGGACTACTTCGCCGTGACCGCGACGCCGGTGACCGCCGGACAGCTGCTGGGCGGGCAGATCATCTGGCTCACGTTGCGGGTGGGTATCGCCTGCGTGGTCTACGTCCTCGTCGCGACACTGTTCGGTGCATGGCTGAATCTCGGCGCGCTGCTGGTGATCCCCGTGGGCATCCTGGCGGCGCTTGCGTGCGGGGTGCCGATCATGGCCGTCGCGGCGACCACCTACAACGAGGGCGAACGGTTCGCCTCGATCTTCCGGTTCGTGGTCATGCCGATGATCCTGTTCTCCGGCACGTTCTTCCCGATCGAGCAGCTGCCCGGCGTGGTGCGCTGGCTGGCGTGGATCTCGCCGGTGTGGCACGGCAACGAACTCGCCCGCGGCGTGACCCTCGGCGGGCTCGACGTGCTGCCCGCGCTCGGCCACCTCGCGTTCCTGGGTGCGGTGCTGTGCCTCAGCGCCGTCGCCGCGCGGCGGTACTTCTACCGACGGCTGGTGGTCTGAAATGACGACCGACATCGGCACCGACACCGCCACCGCCGCCACTACGCCGAGCCGCCGCGGGCTGCTGTTGCGGATGCTGCCCGCGTCCGTCTACACCGGACGCGCGCGGATGCTGCTCGAACGGTCGGCGCTGGTGTACTCGCGCGCCTGGCTGGTGTTCGTCTCCGGCGTGGTCGAACCCGTGCTGTTCCTGTTGGCGTTCCAGGTGGGGTTCGGCCGACTCGTCGGCGACGTCGTCGGCCCCGGCGGCGAACCGATGAGCTACGTCGCCTTCGTCGCGCCCGCGCTGCTGGCGGCCTCGGCGATGAACGGCGCCGTGTTCGACTCGACGTTCAACGTGTTCTTCAAGTTCCGCTACAACAAGACCTACGACGCGATGCTCGCGACGCCGTTGGGTCCGCTCGACATCGCACTCGGCGAGATCAGCTGGGCCGTGCTGCGCGGCGGGTTGTACGCGGTGGCATTCCTCGGCGTCATGGCCGGATTCGGACTGGTCACCTCGCCGTGGGCGCTGCTGCTCGTCCCGGTCGCGTTGTTGGTGTCGTTCGCGTTCGCGGCCGTCGGCATGGTGTGCGCGACGTTCCTGAAGTCGCCGGCCCAGTTCGAGTTCGTGCAGCTGGCCGTGATGCCGATGTTCCTGCTGTCGACCACGTTCTACCCGCTGGCCGTCTACCCCGAGCCGCTGCAATACCTCGTGCAGTGCCTGCCGCTGTACCACGGCATCGAACTGGCGCGTGGGCTGTCGATCGGGGTGCTCGACGTCAGCATGATCGGCCACACCGCCTACCTGCTCGCGCTCGCCGCGGTCGGGGCCTACTTCACGGCCAAGCGCCTCGCGCGCCTGCTGATCACGTGATCAGTCGCGGCTCGCCGCGTGCGCCCGGAGCCCGGACAGGATGAGCTCGACCGACTCGTGCAGGCCCGAACGGCCGGCGGGCGGTGCGTCGATGCGCCCGCGCTCGCCGCCTGCAGCGCGGTCTGCTCCTCGACCGTGTGGCCGAACACGAGATGCAGCAGTCCGCGTGCTCCGACGTCGACGAGGTCGGCGGGCAGATCGGCCTCGGCGAGCGCGGCGCGCAGCCGGTGTCCGGGGTCGCCGGCGCCGAGGCCGAACGTGTGCGCGGTGACGACGACCTCGGCGCCGTCGCGGTAGGCGAGCATCGCCTCGCGCAGCTCGGTGCAGAGCTCGACGACCCGGGCGTCCCAGCGTTGCGCGCGTTGCGGCCGGCGGCCTCGTTCGAGGATCTCGTCGGCGACGGCGGCCAGCAGGGTCTGTTTGTCGGCGACGTGGTGGTACAGCGCGCTGGGGCGCACGTCGAGTTCGGCGGCCAGCCGGCGCATGGTCAGCGATTCCAGCCCGTACTCGTCGAGCACGCTGATCGCGCGTGCGACGACGTCGGCCCTGCGGTGACGCACGCGATCCCTCCCGGGCGAGCGGTGGCGTTGACCCGGACTGTCTATCACCCTAACCTGAACGCCGTTCAACTGAACGGTGTTCAGGTTGGAGGGATCGATGACCGACTTCCAGGGACTCGTCGACGCGGTGCTGGCCGGCACGCCGGCCGGCGACGACGACGCACGCGCCGTGCTGCTCGCCGACGACGAGCGCCTGCTGGAGGTGGTCGCCGCCGTGGGCAGGCTGCGGCGCCGGCACTTCGGCAACACCGTCAAGGTCAACTACCTCGTCAACCTCAAATCGGGCCTGTGCCCCGAGGACTGCGGGTACTGCTCGCAGGCGCTCGGCTCGGACGCGCCGATCCTCAAGTACTCGTGGCTCTCGACCGAGGAGACGCTCGCGCAGGCGGCCGCCGGGCTCGGCGCGGGCGCGAGCCGGGTGTGCCTCGTGGCCTCGGGGCGCGGTCCGTCCGACCGGGACGTCGAGCGTGTGGCCGACGCGGTCGGTGAGCTGCGGGCCCGGCACCCGGACGTCGAGGTGTGCGCCTGTCTCGGACTGCTGCGGGAGGGCCAGGCGCAGCGCCTGGCCGAGGCGGGGGTAGACGCCTACAACCACAACATCAACACCGCCGAGAGTCACCACGACGCCATCGTCGGCACGCACACCTACGCCGACCGCGTCGACACGGTGCGCAAGGCGGCCGGCGCCGGCCTGTCCCCGTGCTCCGGGCTCATCGCCGGCCTCGGCGAGACCGACGAGCAGCTCGTCGAAGCGCTGTTCGCGTTGCGGGAACTCGGCTCCGAGTCGATCCCGGTGAACTTCCTGATGCCCTTCGACGGCACGCCGATGGCGGGCACCTGGGAACTCACGCCCACGCGGTGCGTGCGGATCCTCGCCGCGGCGCGGCTGGTATGCCCGGACCGGGAGATCCGCATCGCGGGCGGCCGGGAGATGCACCTGCGGTCGCTGCAGCCGATCGCGCTGCATCTGGCCAACTCGATCTTCCTCGGCGACTACCTCACGTCCGAGGGCCAGGAGGTGAAGGCCGACCTGGAGATGATCGCCGACAACGGCTTCGTGGTCCTCGGCGCGGACCGGCAGCGGGCCCGGGCGACCACGCCTCCGGCGACCCAGGGCACTGCCGGCGATCTCGCGATCCGGCGCCGCGCGCGGGCACCGAGCAGCTGCCGAACGCCTGACGAGCGCCCGGCCGGTCCTCGTCGGCTCAGTTGTCGGTGCTGAGCAGGACCGACAACTGGTGGACGGTCCGTGCGGCCTTGGCGTCGACCATGCCGGCGCCGTGGAAGGCGTCGTCGCCGCGGGGGCCGCTGCACTCGCCGTCCTCACGCGCCGCGGACGGGCAGTCGAGCGGCCGTGCCTGCCGGCCCAGCAGCTGCCGGATCTCGTCGGGGGAGCGGTCGGTGGCCAGCAGTGCCGCGGCGCCGGAGACGTGCGGGGCCGCCATCGACGTGCCGCACAGCCGGTCGTAGCCGCCCGGAACGGTCGACACCACGCAGTCGCCCGCCGTACCGCCGGGCGCGGCCAGGTCGATCACGCCGCGGCCGTAGGAGCTGTAGTCGGCCTTCTCCGCGTGCCGGTCGACGGCCGAGACCGTGACCGTCTCCTGCAGCGCGGCCGGCACGGCCACGCACGCCCGCGCGAGGGCCTCGTCGGCGCCGGAGGTCCGGCCCGAGTGCTCGCTGCCCGGCAGCGGTGCCAGTTCGAGGCCGTCGTTGGTGGCGGCGGCGACGTTGAGCGTGCCCGCCTGATCGGCGAACTCGACCGCCCGCGCGACGGCCTCGTGCACGACCGCGCGCCCCGGTCCCGCCGTGCACGCCACGCCCGTCGGCGCGACCGTGAAGCTCGCATTGGTGACGTCCAGGCCGTGGCGGGCCGCCCACACGTAGCCGCAGACCGCGGCCTCCGGCGTGACATACCCGTCGGCGCCGACCACGCGCACGGAGGCGAGCCGGGTCCCCGGCGCCACGCCGGTCACGCCCGATCCGTCGTCGGCGGCGGCCACGATCCCGGCCACGTGCGTGCCGTGCGGTGACGGCTCGGATTCCGGCGACCGGTCCGCGTGCGGCGGTTCCGGCGACCAGGCGGCCGGACGCGGTCGGGGACGCCGGTCAGACAGCCGGCGGAGGCGGCCGGGTCGATCGCGCCGGCCAGGTCGGGATGCGCGGCGTCGATGCCGGAGTCGAGGACGCCGACCGTGACCTCGTCGAGGCCGTCCGGTTCGGCGGGCTTCAGGCGCGCGCCGGTGAGGTGCATGTCCCACTGCCCGTCGCCGAGGTCCGCGTGTTCGGTCGGGTGCGTGACGCTGGGTCCGGCGAGTGCGGATCCGGACGGTGCGGGCGTGGACGGCGCGGGCGTGGACGGCGCGGGGACGGACAGGGTCGAGCCGTAGGCACGTTCGTGGCGGGCGCGGTCGGCGCTGAACGCCCGATCGGTGCCCAGGGTCGCGTCGAACTCCGGATCGGCGGACGTGGCGACGGCGACGGCTATGTCGGGGTGGTAGCCGGCCAACTCGCCGCACGCGGAGCGGATCACACGTTCGGCCTGGTCGGCCGGGGTGCCCTCGTCGAACAGGACCACGTACCGCCACGCCCGGGAATCGGTGTGACAGGCCTCACCGTCTCGAGCGTGGGCCGGTGCGGTCATCGCGAGCTGACCGGCGAGCACGAGGACGGCGCAGGCAAGCAGTGCGTTCCCGCGGCCGAGCACTGGACCTCCGTGGATGTCGTCGCGATGAGGAGTGCCTGCAGGCGGCCTCCCGGCCAGTCCGCGACTGCCTCATGACGCACCGTAGCCACCGCGGTATGAGGGGACAACTCTCGCTCACCACGCGGGTGACCTGCCGGCTGCGGTGCTTGGAGGCCGCGCTCCGCGGTGCGGCAGGCGTGGTGTGGGATACTGAAGCAGGCCGTCGAGCCGTCGGCGCTGGGGTGACACCGGCGACCGGGCGGGCGATGGCCCGGTGACGTGCTGATTCGGAGATCCTCGTCGTCGCCGCGGGCACGCGCCATGTGCCTGGCGGCTGGGACGACGCAGGTCCTCGGAAGCAGTGTCGACGTCGACGGCTCGGGAGGCACCGAGATGTCGCGAGCACTGACGGCCGCGTCGCCGCGGGACCCCGCCACGTCGGGAAGGTCGGAAGATCCGGCGCCCACGTGGTACGAGTGACAAAGGATTCCCGCCTGTGGTGAGCCCACCACGGCGGTCAACAGGAACGGCCCCTGTGCGGCCGCGTCCTGCGTGCCGGTACCGGCAGCGAGGTGACCGATCTCGCCCGGACGGACGCAGGCGCGCCCGGGGGCGGAGGAGACATATGTCGAACGCGGAGACACCCGCCGAGAACACCGGCGGGACTGCCGCCACATCCATCACAAGCGCACTGGAGGAGCTGCCCAACCGGGTTCGCGTCCACGCATTGGCCAAACTTCTCGGCTCCAGCAGTCGAGAGGTGCTCGGCATGCTGTCCGAGCTCGGCGAAGCGGCGCGGAGTCCCCAGTCGAGCGTGACCAAGGACGTGGCGCGGAAGGTGGCCGAGACTGCCGGCGCCGTGCCCGGCGCAGACCAGGCCGAGGGCGGCGACACCGCCGAGGCCGGGTCCGAGACGAGCGCTGCCGAGCCTGTCGAGACGAGCGCTGCCGAGACAAGCGCTGCCGAGCCTGCGGCGGACACGCCGCAGGCGCCCGCGGCCGTGCTGTCCGCACCCGCCCAGCCCGATGAGCCGTCGCTGCCCGCGGCCGGGCCCGCCGTGCACACGCCCGTGTTCGCGGCGCCGTCCCCGGTGTTCCTGCCGCCGGACCCCGTCGAGGACGCCGCGGCGACCTCGGGGTCTGCCGCGGCCGGCTCGGCCACGGCGTCGTCGGCACCGGCCACCTCGACCGACACGGACGAGGACGGGGACACCGACGGGGACCAGGGCTCGTCCGACGGTGACGGCGACCAGTCGGGTGACGGTGGCCGTCGCCGGCGGCGGCGTGGCCGCCGCGGTCGTGGCCGCGGCAAGGGCGGCGACGACAACGGCGAGGCCGGCGAGGCCGGCGACGTCGACGGCGCCGAGGACGGCGACGACAACGCCGGGAGCGCGGACGCGGCCGAATCGGGCAAGAGCTCGAAGGACGGCAAGAGCGGCAAGGACAAACCCGGCAAGTCCGGCAAGGGCTCGAAGGACGCCAAGGAGTCCGGGGGCGAGGGCAAGGGCGGTGGCGCCGACGAGGGCGACGCCGACCGGTCCACGGACGACTCGGGCGCCGACGCCGACGGCGAGGGATCCGAATCCGGCAGCAAGCGTCGCCGCCGGCGTCGCCGCCGCAAGGGCGGTGGCGGCGACGACGCCGACACCCAGTCCCAGGACGACCCGCCCAACACGGTGGTGCACGTCCGCGACGGCAAGCAGAACGACAAGAGCGGCCACGGCGACGGCGTGCGCAGCGTGCGCGGCTCGACCCGCCTCGAGGCCAAGCGGCAGCGCCGCAGGGACGGCCGCGAGGCCGGTCGCCGGCGCGCCCCGATCCTGTCCGAGTCCGAGTTCCTCGCCCGTCGCGAGTCGGTCGAGCGCACCATGGTGGTGCGGGAACGCGGCGACGCGACCGAGATCGGCGTGCTCGAGGACGGCGTGCTCTGCGAACACTTCGTCACCGCCCAGGGCAGCGGCTCGATCGTCGGCAACGTGTACCTCGGCCGGGTGCAGAACGTGCTGCCGTCCATGGAGGCGGCGTTCATCGACATCGGCCGCGGCCGCAACGCGGTGCTGTACGCCGGCGAGGTCGACTGGGACGCGGCGGGCCTCGAAGGCAAGTCGCGCAAGATCGAGCAGGCGCTGACCAGCGGCGACCAGGTCCTGGTGCAGGTCACCAAGGACCCGCTCGGGCACAAGGGCGCGCGGCTGACCACGCAGATCTCGCTGCCCGGCCGCTTCCTGGTCTACGTGCCTCCGGCGGGGCCACCGGCATCTCGCGCAAGCTGCCCGAGAACGAACGGCGGCGGCTCAAGGACATCCTCAAGCGGATCGTGCCCGAGGACGCGGGCGTCATCATCCGCACCGCATCCGAGGGCGTCAGCGAGGAGGAGCTCGACCGCGACGTCCGCCGGCTGCAGGCGCAGTGGGAGATCATCAAGAGAAGTCCGAGGCATCGGCCTCCTCCGGCAAGAAGTCCGGCGCGCCGACGCTGCTGTACGAAGAGCCCGACCTGCTGGTCAAGGTCGTGCGCGATCTGTTCACCGAGACTTCGTCAAGCTCGAGGTCCAGGGCGACACCGCGTGGGAGACGATCAGCGCGTACGTCGAGCACGTCGCCCCCGACCTGATGGAGCGCGTCAAGCGCTACGTCGGCAACGGCGACATCTTCACCGACCACCGCATCGACGAGCAGATCACCAAGGCGCTCGACCGCAAGGTGTGGCTGCCCTCCGGCGGCTACCTGGTGATCGACCGCACCGAGGCGATGACCGTCATCGACGTCAACACCGGCAAGTTCACCGGCTCCGGCGGCAACCTCGAGGAAACGGTCACCCGCAACAACCTCGAGTCGGCCGAGGAGATCGTCCGTCAGCTCCGGCTGCGCGACATCGGCGGCATCATCGTCATCGACTTCATCGACATGGTCCTGGAGTCGAACCGCGACCTCGTACTGCGCAGGCTCACCGAATGCCTCGGCCGGGACCGCACCCGGCACCAGGTCGCCGAGGTCACCTCGCTCGGACTGGTGCAGATGACGCGCAAGCGCGTCGGTACCGGACTGCTCGAGGCGTACTCGTCGACCTGCGAGCACTGCAAGGGCCGCGGCATGTTCGTCTCGTCCGAGCCGGCCAAGAACGGCGGCCAGGGCCACCAGCACGGCGGCAACGGCAACGGCGGTAACGGCGGCGGTAACGGTAACGGCGGCGGTCGCAAGCGCGGCGGCCGCGGCAAGGGCAGCGACAAGGCCGGTGACTCCGGCGCCCAGGCCAAGAGCGTCGACCAGGGCCCGACGCCGGAACAGCGTGAGTCCGTCGTCTCGGCGGTCCAGGCGATGGCCAACGCCTCGAAGGTCGCCAAGGACGACGAGCCTGCCGAGGGCGAGACCTCGGCGGCCGGGGACGAGACGGCGCCGGCGCCCACCGACGCCGGCAGCCCCGACGCCGGTGTTTCCGATGCTGCCGACGCCGAGACGGCCGAGGAGCAGGAGACCACCGGTCGCGGTCGCCGGCGCCGTGGCCGGCGCAGCGCCCAGCGTGCCCAGTCGGCGCCCGCCGAGTCCGTGGAGCCCGCTGCAGCGGTCGACACCGCCGCGGCCCCGGCCGCGGCGGAGGTGGTGACCGATGCGGCACCGTCGGAGCCGGCTGAGCAGCCCGCAGCGGCCGACACGCCCGACACTCCTGCGGCCCCGGAGTCGGCAGCCACCACGGAGTCGGCGGCCACCACGGAGCCGGGGGGCGCGCAGGAGCAGGCAGGGGCGCAGGAGCCGACGCCGCGGCGTGGACGTCGCGCGGCCCGGCGTGCCGCGGGTAGGCCGACCGGCCCCGCCGAACCCGTCGACGGGGCCGAGGTCCAGCCGGTGCTGACGAGTACTCTGGGCACGCAGGCCACCGAGCCTGCACAGACCAACGGGACGTCCGATTCGGGCGGACCGGACACCACCGGCGCGGGTGCGGCGTCCGCCGCGGCCGTGTCGACGGTGCGGAGCAGGACCCGGCGTTCCCGCAGGGCGGCAGGCCGCCCCACGGGCCCGCCGGTGGACGAACACAGCAGCTGATCGTGACCCCGGTGCTCTGCTGGGCACCGGGATCCCGTAAGCTGGAGCGCGGCCTGCTGTTGGAGCGGGCCGCTCCACGCGAACCACGGATAGCTCAGGGCAGTCTGATCGCTCGAAGCAGTCGGACCACTCAGGGCAGTCCGCTCGCGTGAGCCCCCACCCACAGTCGAGCAATGCAGGAGACTTCCGTGTCGGCGTATGCAGTCGTCCAGACTGGCGGCAAGCAGTACAAGGTCGCCGTTGGTGACGTCGTCGAGGTCGAGAAGCTCGAGGGCGAGCCGGGCACCGAGCACACCTTCCCCGCCGTGCTTCACGTAGACGGCGGCAAGGTCACGTCGGACGCCGACGCGCTGGCGAAGGTCTCGGTCACCGGCAAGGTCGTCGAGCAGACCAAGGGTCCGAAGATCCGGATCCACAAGTTCAAGAACAAGACCGGTTACCACAAGCGGCAGGGTCACCGTCAGAAGCTGACCCGCATCGAGGTCACCGGAATCAGCAAGTAAGGCTTTCGCCTTTTTCCAGAGGAGACTGAGCTCAGATGTCAACCAAGAAGGGCGCTTCCAACTCCAAGAACGGTCGGGATTCCAACCCGCAGTACCTGGGTGTGAAGCGGTTCGGTGGCCAGGTCGTGAAGGCCGGTGAGATCTTGATCCGGCAGCGCGGCACCAAGTTCCACCCGGGTGACAACGTCGGCCGCGGCGGTGACGACACGCTGTTCGCCCTGGCCCCTGGCTCGGTCGAGTTCGGCGAGAAGCGTGGCCGCAAGATGGTCAACGTGGTTCCGGGCGAGGGCTGACGGCCCGTCCAGCACCACCAGTAACTCCGACGAGGGGCGGGGCCGGAACATATCCGGTCCCGCCCCTCGTTTGTCGTAGTACGCGGTTGTCCGCGTACATCGTCGTACAGGAAGGCACACCATGACAACCCGATTCGTCGACCGGGCGGTGATCCACCTCGCCGCGGGCTCGGGCGGCAACGGATGTGCCTCCGTGCACCGCGAGAAGTTCAAGCCGCTCGGCGGGCCCGACGGCGGAAACGGCGGCCAGGGCGGGGACGTCCGGCTCGTCGTCGACCCGGGTGTGCACACGCTTCTCGACTTCCACTTCCGTCCCCACGCCCGGGCCGGCAACGGCAAGCAGGGGCAGGGCGGGCACCGCAACGGCGCCGCCGGCGAGGTCCTCGAGCTGCACGTGCCCGAGGGCACCGTCGTGCTCACCGAGGACGGCGAGGTGTTGGCCGACCTCATCGGCGCCGGCACCACGTTCGTCGCCGCGAAGGGCGGCCGCGGGGGCCTCGGCAATGCCGCGCTCGCCTCGCGCGCCCGCAAGGCACCCGGCTTCGCCCTGCTCGGCGAAGAGGGGGAGGAGCGCGACCTCGTCCTCGAACTGCGGTCGATGGCCGACGTCGGCCTCCTCGGCTTCCCGTCCGCCGGCAAGTCGTCGCTGATCTCGGTGCTGTCCGCGGCCAAGCCGAAGATCGCCGACTACCCGTTCACCACCCTCGTGCCGAACCTCGGAGTCGTCACCGCGGGCGAGACCGTGTTCACCATGGCCGACGTGCCGGGGCTGATTCCCGGCGCGAGCGACGGCAAGGGCCTCGGCCTCGATTTCCTCCGCCACATCGAACGGTGCTCCGTGCTCGTGCACGTCATCGACTGCGCCACCTACGAGGCGAACCGCGATCCGCTGTCCGACCTGGACGCACTCGAGGACGAGCTCGCGCGCTACACGCCGGCGCTCGGCGACTCGATGGAGGACCGGCCGCGGGTCGTCGTGCTCAACAAGGTCGACATCCCGGATGCCGCCGAGCTCGCCGAGTTCGTCCGGCCGGAGCTCGAGGCGCGTGGCATGCGCGTGTTCGAGATTTCGACCGTCTCCCGTGCGGGCCTGCGGGAGCTGAGCTTCGCCCTCGGCGACATCGTCGAGCAGACGCGTGCGCAGCGGCCCGCGTCCGAGCCGACGCAGATCGTGCTCGCGCCGCCCGCGGTCGACGACAGCGGGTTCTCCATCGAGCCCGATCCCGCCGACGAGGGCGCCTTCATCGTGCGCGGTGTCCGGCCCGAACGGTGGGTGCGGCAGACCGACTTCAGCAACGACGAGGCCGTCGGCTATCTCGGCGACCGGCTCAACCGCCTCGGCGTCGAGGAGGAGCTCGCACGCATGGGCGCCGAACCGGGTTGCTCGGTCAGCATCGGCAACTACACGTTCGACTGGCAACCGTCGACGCCGGGAGCGATCACGCATCTGGCGGGCCGCGGCAGCGACCCCCGCCTGGAGCAGACCGACCGCGTGAACGCCTCCGACCGGAAGCAGGCCCGCCGGGAACGGCGCGCCGAGCGCTGGGCCGAGATCGACGCGGCCGAGGAGAAGGGCAAACGGTGAGGACGAGGGTGACCGGGCGGGCGGAGTCGACCGTGGGCGCGGTGGTGAGTCGTCGGTGAGCGACGTGCGCGAGGCGATCGCGGCGGCGAAACGTGTCGTGGTCAAGGTCGGATCGTCGTCGCTCACGACGGCGGGTGACGGGCTCGACGCCGCCCGGCTCGACGCCCTCGTCGACGCCGTCGCCGATCGGGTCGGACGGGGCAGCCAGGTGGTGCTGGTCTCGTCGGGCGCCATCGGCGCGGGGCTCGCCCCGCTGTCTCTGGGTGGGCGTCCGCGCGACCTCGCGACGCAGCAGGCGGCGGCCAGTGTCGGTCAGCTCGCGCTCGCCCACGCCTACGCCGCCTCGTTCGCCCGCTACGACCTCACGGTGGGGCAGGTGCTGCTGACGTCCAACGACGTCGTGCGCCGTGCGCACTATCGGAATGCCGAGCGGACCCTGGGCCGCCTGCTGACCCTCGACGCGGTGCCGGTGGTGAACGAGAACGACACGGTCGCCACCGAGGAGATCCGCTTCGGCGACAACGACCGGCTCGCCGCGCTCGTGGCGCATCTGGTCCGGGCCGACGGCCTGATCCTGCTGTCCGATGTGGACGCCTTGTACGACGGTGATCCCCGTGCCGGTGGGACGCGGAAGATCTCCGAGGTGGCCGACGAGTCCGATCTGGACGGTCTGAAGGTCGGGATGTCGAGCTCCGGTCTCGGTACCGGGGGGATGATGTCGAAGGTCGCCGCGGCGCGGACCGCCGCCTCGGCCGGGATCCCCGCCCTCATCGCCGCGGCCGCCCAGGCTGTCGACGCGCTCGGCGCCGCCGATGCCGGCACGGCGTTCCGGCCCGCGGGCAAACGCCTGTCGGCTCGCCGGTTCTGGCTCGGCTACGCCGCCGGCACGCACGGCAGGCTCTACCTCGACGACGGTGCCGTGAACGCGGTCGTGCGGCGGCGCCGGTCGCTGCTGGCCGCCGGAATCGTCGGCGTGGACGGCGATTTCGACGCCGGCGACGTGGTCGACCTCGTCGACCCCGCGCAGCGGGTCGTGGCCAGGGGCGTCGTGAACTACGACGTGGCCGAGCTGCCCGACATGATCGGCCGCTCGACACACGAGCTTCCCGACGAACACCGCCGGGAGGTCGTTCACGCCGACGACCTCGTGCCGCTCGGCCGCCGCTGACGGTGCGGTTGACGGGTGCCGCGCCGCCGGACGGTTCAGCGCAGTTCGGAGCCGCGCGTCTCCGGCAGGCGCAGGATCACCAGGAACGCCACGGCCGCGGCGGCGGCGACGTACCAGAAGAACGCCACGGCCATGCCCGCGTCGGACAGTGCGGTGATCACCAGCGGCGCCGTGCCGCCGAAGACCGCGACCGTGAGGTTGTACCAGGCGCCGATGCCGAGCGCGCGTACCGACGTGGGGAACAGTTCGCTCATGATCGCCGGCGCGATCGAGGTCATCGCGGTGTAGAGCGTCAGTCCGACGCCGAACACGACGAGCAGTCCCCAGAATCCGGGCCGCACGAGGCTCGACAGCGGCACGATCAGAATCGCCGTCGCCGCCGACCAGGCGAGCAGTTGGGGGCGGCGGCCGTAGCGGTCGGCCAGGGCGCCCATCGGGTACTGCAGGAGCACGAACAGTGCCGTCGCGAGGGACAGCGCGAGGAACACGTCCACGTCGTCGGCGCCGCGCGTGTTGACCGCGAACGGGGTGAGCGCGCTGAAGAACGTGTAGTAGCACAGCGTCGAGAGCATCGTGAAGCCGACGAGGTAGCCCACGGCCTTCGGATGCCGGCTCAAGGTCGTCAGCAGGGGCCTGCGCACCCGGCGTGCGGTCGACTTGTTGTCCTCGAACTGCTCGGTCTCGGCCAGGTTGGTACGCAGCCACAGCGCCACGATGCCGAGCACGCCGCCCAGGATGAACGGCAGTCGCCAGCCCCAGTCGTACAGCGCCTCGTCGCTCATCACGCGCGCGAGCGTGAAGCCGAGCAGCGAGGCCAGCAGCACGGCCGTGCCGGTCGAGATGTAGAAGAACGACGAGTAGCGGCCGCGGCGGTCCGCCGGTGCGATCTCGCCGAGATAGGCCGAGGCGTTGGACACCTCCCCGCCGAGTGACATGCCCTGCGCGATGCGGGCCAGCAACAGCATGATGGGCGCGAGCCAGCCGACCTGGTCGAAGGTCGGCAGGACGCCGATGACGATCGATCCGCCCGCCATCAGCACGATCGTGAAGATCATGGCCGGCCTGCGGCCGCGGACGTCGGCGAACCGTCCGATCAGGAGTCCGCCGAGCGGGCGGAAGAAGAACGCCAGCGCGTAGGTCGCGAACGTGTTGATCGTGGCGAGCTCTCCGGGAAAGAACGCACTCGCGAAGTAGATGCTGAACGTGGCGTAGATCGTCCAGTCGAACCATTCGAGCGCGTTGCCCGCGCTGGCGGCGACGAGGCGCCGCACCGGCAGCCTGTGTGGTCTGGACACGTGGGTATCCGGCTCGGCCATGTCGCTCCTCCACATCGGTGTGGCATCGCACAGGTGCCCGGCGCGGGCGCAGGGCATCGGCACTGTGCCACAGCGCGAAGAAACGCGGAAGTGCTGACATGGCGGGAAAATCCGTTCTGTCCTGAGTGTCCGAAAGTGCGATCACCGGCCGTCGGTCAGGGACGCCGGTCGCGGGTTTCGGGGTCAGCTCGTGGACGCGAGCGCGAACGGCAGCACGGCGTCGGCGCCGGCGCGGCGGAGGAGTCGCCCGGCGACGGTCATCGTCCATCCGGTGTCGACGAGGTCGTCGACCAACAACACGGGACCGTCGAGCTCGCCCACGCCCTCCTGGACGTCGGCGGGCACGTGAATGCGCTGCCACAGGTCGGCCAGTCGGACGGCGCTGTTGGCGCGCCGTGGTGGCGGCCCGTCGGCGTCGAGCGTGCCGATCAAGCGCAGCCTGCCGGTCGAGGCCAGCCTGCTCGCGAGGTCGGCCACGAGCCGCCCGCGGCGTCCCGAGCCCATGGCGACCACGCCGACGGGCCGGGTCTGCCAGTCCCACGACGCCAGTACGTCGATGCAAGCTTTGAACAGGTCGTCGGGCACCGGTCCGTCGGGCGCCTCGGGGCCCAGCAGGTCGCGCAGTCGTCCGCCCCAGGCGAGATCGGTCAGCCTGCCGACGACCCGGCCCGGTGCGGATTGCTCGTCGGCCGCGATCCGGCCGGACAGGGGTACCTCCAGCGCGGCCAGTCCGGTCGGCCACTGCTTGCGGGGTGCGAGCTCGACCCCGGGCCGGGCCAGCGCCTCCGCGGTCTCGGTGGCGACGTCGCCGGAGACCTCGGCCGACCAGCGGGTGTCGGTGCAGTTGTCGCACCGGCCGCACGGGGCGGCCTCCGGATCGTCCAACTGCGTGCGCAGGAACTCCATCCGGCAGGACCGGGTCGCGGCGTAGTCGAGCATCGCCCGCTGTTCGGCCTCCCGGGCGGTGCGGACGCGCTCGTACCGCTCGGCGTCGTAACTCCACGCCTGTCCCGTGCCGACCCAGCCGCCCTTGACGCGTCGCACGGGCCGTCGACGTCGAGGACCTTGAGCACCATCTCCAGCCGGGAGCGGGACAGTTCGACCCGCGGTTCGAGTGCGGCTGTCGACAGTGGACGGTCGGCCACCGCGAGCGCGTCGAGCACCTGCGCGACGCGTTTCTCGTCGGGGAAGGCGAGCGATCCGAAGTAGTCCCAGATCGCCCGGTCCTCCGGACCGGGCAGCAGTACGACCTCGGCCCGCTCGACGCCGCGGCCCGCGCGGCCGACCTGTTGGTAGTAGGCGATCGGCGAGGACGGCGCTCCCAGGTGGACGACGAAGCCGAGGTCGGGCTTGTCGAAACCCATTCCCAGCGCCGACGTGGCGATGACGGCCTTGACGCGATCGGCGAGCAGGTCGTCCTCGATGCTCTGCCGTTCGGTGGGGTCGGTCTTACCGGTGTAGGCCGCGACCGCGTGGCCGCGGCGGGCCAGCAGCGCCGCGGCGTCGTGGGCGGCGGCGACGGTGAGCGTGTAGACGATGCCGGATCCGGGCAGCTCGCCCAGGTGTTGCGCGAGCCAGGCGAGCCGGGCCGTCTCGGTGGGCTGGTCGACGACCGAGAGGCGGAGACTCGCGCGATCAAGCGGTCCTCGCAGCACCAGCGTGCCGGACTGGCGACCGATGCCGAGCTGCTCGGCCACGTCGGTGGCGACCCGGTCGTTGGCCGTCGCGGTGGTGGCGAGCACCGGAACGCCGTCGGGCAGCTCGGCGAGCAGGGTGCGCAGGCGCCGGTAGTCGGGGCGGAAATCGTGGCCCCAGTCCGAGATGCAGTGCGCCTCGTCGACCACCAGCAGTCCGGCGCTCGCGGCGAGCTTCGGCAGCACCGCGTCCCGGAAGTCCGGGTTGTTCAGCCGTTCGGGGCTCACCAGCAGCACGTCGACGTCGCCGGCGTCGACGCCGGTCTGCACCTCGTCCCACTCCTGTTGGTTGGCCGAGTTCATGGTCGCGGCGCGGATGCCGGCGCGGGAGGCGGCCGCGATCTGGTTGCGCATCAGCGCCAGCAACGGCGAGATGATCACGGTCGGCCCCGCGCCGCGTTCCCGCAGCAATGCCGTGGCCAGGAAGTACACGGCCGATTTGCCCCAGCCTGTGCGCTGCACGACGAGTGCGCGCCGCTTCTCGGCGACGAGGGCCTCGATGGCGGTCCACTGGTCGTCGCGCAGGCTCGCGTGCTCGCCCGCCAGGGCCCGCAGGAGTGTGCTCGCTCGGTCACGAAGTTCGGTGCTCACGGGTCCAGCTCTACACGCCCGGACCGACAGGACGCGCGCCGCGCCCGAAATCGGTGACGCGAACGGACCGTTCGCGCCGGAATGTGTCCCAGGTCACCATGCGATCGCGTCATGGGGCGCGTCCGGGGAGGTCTCCTCCGCGCCGGACCGGGGAGCCGGCGGCGCGCGGCGCGTCCCCCAGATCGCCGCGCGCACCCCCGCGCCGTGCGGTTCGACCCCGCAGGGAGGCCGAACCGCACGGCGCGGATCTGGGGTCGACCGGGCGTCGATCGGGGACTCGCGGCACGTCGTGCGAGGTCGGATAAGGTAGGCAGTCATGTCGCCGCGTCGCATTGGGGTGATGGGGGGCACCTTCGACCCCGTGCACCACGGCCACCTCGTCGCAGCCAGTGAGGTCCAGGCCAGGTTCGAACTCGACGAGGTCGTGTTCGTCCCCACCGGCCAGCCCTGGCAGAAGACCGATCGGGTCGTGACCCCGGCCGAGGACCGCTATCTGATGACGGTCATCGCCACCGCGTCCAACCCGGTTTTCTCCGTCAGCAGGGTCGACATCGACCGCGGCGGG
Organism: Saccharomonospora sp. CUA-673; assembly: GCF_001942305.1. Lineage (GTDB taxonomy): Bacteria > Actinomycetota > Actinomycetes > Mycobacteriales > Pseudonocardiaceae > Prauserella. The sequence continues at coordinate 240,237 of NZ_MKKE01000011.1, forward strand.
CAGACCTACACGGTCGACACGCTGCGGGACCTGCGCCAGGCGTACCCCGACGACGACCTGTTCTTCATCACCGGCGCGACGCGCTCCAGCAGATCCTCACCTGGCGTGCGGCCGACGAGGTCTTCGCCAACGCGCACTTCATCGGCGTCACGCGGCCCGGCTACAGGCTCGACGACGACCATCTGCCGCCCGGCAAGGCCACGCTCGTCGAGGTCACGGCCATGGCGATCTCGTCGACCGCCCTGCGGGAGCGGGTCGGGGCGGGGGAGCCCGTCTGGTATCTCGTGCCCGACGGCGTCGTGCGCTACATCCACAAGCGCGGCCTCTATCGCCCGGATCACGTCCAACGGGGCGGAGCGGACTGACGTGTCGGGCCCTGCGGGTACCCTGCATCCCGCGTACGAACCGATCCCGGAGGGCACCACCGTGGCAGCGACGGCCGAAGCACGAGACCTCGCGAACGTGGCCGCGCACGCGGCCGCGGACAAGAAGGCGACCGACATCGTCGTGCTCGACGTCTCGGACCAGTTGGTCATCACCGACGCGTTCGTCATCGCCTCCGCGGCCAACGAGCGCCAGGTCGGCGCGATCGTCGACAACGTCGAGGAACAGCTGCGCAGGGCCGGGCACAAGCCCGTGCGCCGCGAGGGGACCCGAGAGGGCCGCTGGGTGCTGCTCGACTTCGTCGACGTCGTCGTCCATGTGCAGCACGACGACGAGCGCTCCTTCTACGGCCTCGAGCGGCTGTGGAAGGACTGCCCGCGGATCGAGATCGACGGACTCGAGGCCGCGGTGGCCCGCGCCGCCGAGGACACGGACGACTCGTGAGCGTCGAGCGCCTCGTTCTGTGGCGGCACGGCGAGACCACCTACAACGCCGCCGGCCGCATGCAGGGACATCTCGACTCGGCCCTGACCGAGGTCGGATGGAACCAGGCGCGGTTCGCCGCGCCCGCGCTCTCGCGGTTCGAACCGGAGCTGGTGATCGCCTCCGACCTGCGTCGGGCCACCGACACGGCCACCGTGCTCACCGAGGCCATCGGCGTGCCGCTGCGCCTCGACAAGCGCTTGCGCGAGACGCACCTCGGCGAGTGGCAGGGTTTGACCGGCGCCGAGGTCGACGCGCAGGCGCCGGGGGAGCGGGAACGGTGGCGCCTCGACGCGACGTGGGCACCGCCGGGCGGGGAGAACCGCATCGACGTGGCCGAGCGTGCCGCCGACGTCGTGGGCGACCTGCTGCGCGACGAGCACGACTACGGCACGGTGTTGCTGGCCGCCCACGGCGGGCTGATCGTGGCGCTGACCGCCTATCTCGTCGACCTGCCGGTCGCCGTGTGGCCGTCGCTCGGCGGCATCGGCAACTGCCACTGGGTCGACCTGCGCTACCGCGACGATCGCTGGCGGCTGCACGCCTACAACGCCGGCATCACCGGCTGAGCGCGCATGGCCGGATCGCCGTCGACGTCACCGCCGCGGTCGACTCCACCGTCACCGTCGCCGCGGATCCTGGTCCTCGGTGATTCGCTGAGCTTCCACGGCCCCGACAGCGGCCATCCCTCCGACGAACCCCGGCTGTGGCCGAACGTGTGCGCCCACGAGCTCGGCGGGGAAGCGGTGCTGTTCGCCGGGTTCGGCTGGACGGCACGCGACGCCTGGTGGGCGTTGATCGGCGATCCCCGGCTGTGGGCCGAACTGCACCGGGCCGATGTCGTCGTCCTGGCCGTGGGCAGCATGGACACGCTGCCGTCGCCGTTGCCGACCTATCTGCGTACGGGGTTGCGGTACCTGCGCCCCGACCGGCTGCGCCGGCTCGCCCGCGGCGGGTACCGGGTGGCGCAGCCGGTGCTGGCGAAGCTGACCCGCGGCCGCCCGGCCGTGCTGCCGGCCCGCCTCACCGAGCGGTACCTCGACACGTCCGTCGGGGCGTTGCGGGTGCTGCGCGACGACCTGCCGATCGTCGGCTGGCTGCCGTCGGTGCACCGTTCGGCAGCCTACGGCGGGGTCCACACCGAACGCGCGGCGACGCACGGCCGGCTGGTCGCGTGGGCCGAACGGACCGACGTGCCGATGGTGGACATCGGCGCGGTGGTCGGCGAGCACGTGCTCGGCGGGCACGGCAACCCGGACGGTATGCACTGGGGCTGGGACGGTCACGCCGCGGTCGGTCGGGCGATGGCCGCGCGGATCGCACCGTTGGTGGCGAGCGCGAACTCCGCGGGTTCCGAAATGGGGCCTTTGGGCCCGTAAGGTGGCGCACGTGCCCGTCGCCGTCGTCACCGACACCACCGCCCACCTGCCCGAAGGCTTCGCCGAACGACTCGGCATCCGGGTCGTGCCGCTGCACGTGCTCGTCGACGGTGCGCCCGCTCCGGGTGGCGCCGAGTTCGGACCGGAGGAGCTGGCCGACGCGTTGGCGCACAAGCGCATCGTGACGACCTCACGGCCGACCCCGGGAGAGTTCGCGTCGACGTTCCGCGCCGCCCTCGACGCCGGCGCCGACGCGGTCGTGTCGATCCATCTGTCGAAACGGCTGTCGGGCACGTGGGAGGCGGCGGTCCTGGCGGCCCAGGAGGTCGGGTCCGAGCGGGTGCGGGTGGTCGATTCGCGGACGACCGCGATGGGCCTCGGGTTCGCCGCGATCCACGCCGCCACCGCCGCCCGGGACGGCGCGGACGCCGTGGCCGTCGAGGAAGCGGCGACGGCGACGGCGACACGGTCGCGCACGTTGTTCGTGGTCGAGACGCTCGAACATCTGCGGCGGGGCGGCCGGATCGGCCACGCCGCCGCGCTGCTCGGGACGGCGTTGCTGGTCAAACCCGTGCTGCACATGGAGGGCGGGGAGATCACCCCGCTCGAGAAGGTGCGGACCACGAACAGGGCGATGGGACGGTTGGTCGCCCTCGCCGAGGAGGCCGCCGGTGACGAGCGGGACGTCGAGGTCGCCGTGCACCACCTGGCCGCCCCGGAGCGCGCGGCCGAGCTCGCGACGCGCCTCGAGGAGCGGCTGCCCACCTCGAGCGGGTGTGTCGTGACCGAGCTGGGTGCCGTGATCGGCGCGCACACCGGCCCCGGTGTGCTGGGTGTCGTCGTGCAACGTCCGGTCACCTGAGCCAGGTCTGTCCGAGCGGCCCCGGTGGGTGGGGCAGGGCATCGTAGTGGGCCCCGCCGACAGTCCCGGTTCGTCCGGGCGTGTGCGGCGTGAGTTGTCCACAACGCCCCGCTTGTCCACAGAATGCGAGATTGCCACTGCCGTGTGCGTCGCTGTGTTCCTAGCGTCGAGCGTGTGTTCGAGCAGACAACGCAGAAGCAAGGTCGGGACGGTACGACGCAGCGTCGGCTCGCCGACATCACCGACATCGCAACCGACACCGACAGTGCCGAGGGGACCGGCGGCACCGACGCTGCCGAGATTTCGCCGGAGGCCCGTGATCCGGTCGGTGGGCGAGTGGGTCGCTGGGCGGAACGATGGCTCCCACCGCGCGTCGCCGACGTCCTCGGCGACATGCCTGTGCGGATGCGGCCGCGTAATTCCGGTCCGCGACGGCGGCGCGTCGCCCTGAGCGTGGTGGCGGGGATCGCGGTCGCGTTGGGGGCCGTGGTCGTCGTGCTGGTGGGTCGGCCGTCGAGCGAGGCGCCGCCACCGTTGCCGGTGGCGCACGAGCAACCCGCGAGCCCGGCGGCCACTCCGGAGCCCGACCCCGATGCCGGAACCGAGGACGCCGCGGTGGACCCCGGCCCCGAGGGCGATTCCGAACCCGACGAGCTCGTCGTCAGCGTCGTCGGCAAGGTGCGCGAACCCGGACTGGTCACCCTGCCCGCGGGCGCGCGGGTGGCCGAGGCGGTCGAGGCCGCAGGCGGCCCGCGGCCCGGGGCCGATCTGCTCTCGGTCAACCTCGCCCGCAAGCTCGTCGACGGCGAACAGCTCTACGTCGACGTGCCCGTGCCGCCGGGAATGGAGCCCCAGCCCGGTGACGGCGCCGAGGACGGGTCCGCTGTGGACGGTGCGGACGGCGACGGCGACGGCGGTCTCGTCTCGCTCAACTCCGCGGACCAGGACGAACTCGAGACGTTGTCGGGCGTGGGGGAGGTGACCGCGCAGCGGATCATCGAATGGCGCACCGAGCACGGCGGGTTCACCGCGATCGAGGAACTGCGTGAGGTCGACGGCATCGGCGACAAGAAGTTCGAATCGCTGCGCGAGCACGTGAGCGTCTCGTGACGGCCCGGCTCGGCACGGCCGCGGACGTGCGGGCGGCCGCGCGCGGGGAGGACGGCAGGCGACCGCGCGACCTGCGGCTGGTGCCCGCGGCGCTCGCCGTGTGGGCGGGTGCGCTCGCGGGGCTGATGTGGGGCTGGGCGGCCGCGCTGGGGGCCGGTGTGGCGGCGGTGGTCGCCGGAGCCTGCTGTGCGGCCGCTGCCGAACCCGCGATGTCGTCGGCGCCCGCCCGCGGTTGCTGCCCGCGGCGCTGGCCCTGCTCACCTGCGGCCTGCTGGTGGCGGGCCCGCTGTCGGTGCGGCTCCACGCCGCCGAACACGATCCGATGCGCGCCGTCGCGGACGACGGGGCCACCGCCGACCTGCGGGTGGAGTTGCGGGAACGCCCGCGTCCACTGCGCACCGACACCGACGACGGCCTGGGCGCGGACTCGGTCGCCGACGAACGCCGCTCGGTGCTCGTCCCGGTCGAGGTCGTCGCGGCCCGCAGCCGCGGTGACGTCGTACCGAGCACCGGTCGCATGCTGGTGATCGCGCCAGCCGCAGGGTGGGGCGAACTGCTGCCCGGACAGCACGTGAGCACCGAGGCGTCGATGGCGCCGGCCCGGCCGGGGGAGCTGACCGTGGCGGTCGGTTACGTGCGCGGCCCGCCGGAACGGGTCGGCCCCGCGTCGTGGTGGCAACGGGGTGCGGCATCGCTGCGGGAGGGCCTGCGCGAGGCCTCGTCCGTGCTCGGTGACAGCGACGGCACCGGAGGCGTCAGCGACGAGGCGGGTCTGCTGCCCGGCATCGTCACCGGTGACACGAGCGGACAGTCCCAGCAGGTCCGCCAGGACTTCCTCGACTCGGGCCTGTCCCACCTGACGGCCGTGAGCGGGACCCACGTGGCGATCGTGTGCGGCGCGGCCCTGCTGCTGGCGCGACTGCTGCGCTGCGGTCCCACCGGTTCGGCGTGCGTGGCGGGCGTGGTGCTCGTCGGCTTCGTGGTGATGGTGGGTTACCAGCCCAGCGTCCTGCGGGCCGGCGTGATGGGTGCCCTGGCGTTGGCGGCGCTCGTGCTCGGCAGACGCCGCTCGGCCGTGCCCGCGCTGGCCGTGGCGGTCTGCGTCCTGGTGCTCTACGACCCGGCGATGGCGACGAGCATGGCGTTCACGTTGTCGGTGGTCTCGACCGCCGGTCTGGTCTTCCTCGCCCCGCGCTGGGCCGCGTCACTGGGCCGGCGTGGCGTCCCACCCGGCGCGGCCGAGGCGCTGGCGGTGCCGGTCGCGGCGTTCCTGGTGACGGTGCCCGTGCTCGCCGGCATGGTCGGCGAGATCAGCATCGTGTCCGTCGTGGCGAACCTGCTGGCCACGCCCGTCGTGGCACCGGTCATGGTGCTCGGCGTGCTGGCCACGGCCGTGGCGCCGCTGTGGCTCGGCGCGGCGAGGTACTGGTGCACCTCGCCGGACCCGGCGTGAGTTGGCTGCTGTGGGTCGCCCGGTACTCGGCGGCCGTCCCGGGCGCGTCGTGGACTGGCCACCCGGGTGGTCGGGCGGTCTGCTCGCGGCGGTGGTCACGGTCGCAGCGGTCGGCGCGCTGCGGTACCGCCCCGCGCGGATCGTTGTCGCGGTGGCCGTGGTCGCCGTGCTGATCGCGCTCGCGAGCGTGCGCGTGGTGGCACCCGGCTGGCCGCCCACCGGATGGTCGGTCGTGGCCTGCGACGTCGGACAGGGCGACGGGCTCGTGCTGTCCACCGGCGAACCCGGCCGCGCGGTCGTCGTCGACACCGGACCCGAACCCGGATCGCTCGGCGGCTGCCTGGATCGGCTGGGTGTCGAGCGCGTGCCGCTCGTGCTGATCACCCACCTGCACGCCGACCACTTCGGTGGGCTGTCGGCGGTGTTCGACGGCCGGGCCGTCGGCGCGGTCGGGGTGGGACAGGGCCGGACGCCGTCGTGGGCGTGGCGCGCGGTCGTCGACGAGGCCCGCGCGAATCGGGTGCCGGTCGTCGAGCTCAACGTCGGCGAGCAGGTGCGCTGGAACGAGCTGACGCTGGACGTGCTCGGTCCGCATTACGTCGCACCGGCGGCGCGCGAGGAGGCGGGCGACGGGACGGAGCACACGGAGTCCAGCGCGGACGGCACGGCGGTCAACGATGCCTCGGTGGTGGCTCGGGCCTCGACCCCCGCCGGGCGGGTGCTGCTGACCGGGGACATCGAGCTGGCCGCGCAGAGCGACCTGCTGGCACGTGGGGTCGACGTGGAGGCGGAGATCCTGAAGGTTCCGCACCACGGCAGCAGGCACACCCACCACGAGTTCCTGACAGCGGTGCGTGCACGGGTCGCGCTGGTCAGCGTGGGCGCCGACAACACCCACGGTCATCCGAACGACGAGATCATCCGCACCCTTCGCGGCGACGGTGCGCTGATCGCCCGCACCGACGAGGGAGGTGACATCGCGGTCGTGCCGGACCCCGACGACGGGGAGCGCGGACCCCATGTCGTGCGACGGGGCCCCGACCGGCGTTGACCACCGATCAGGGCCCCGTGCGCGGACGTGGGGGTCGGGCTCAGCTGCCCAGGACCTCGTTGACCGCGGCCGCCGACGGCGGGACGGTCGCCTTCGGGCCGACCCGGTCCTCGACCGCGTCGAGGGTCTTCAGACCGTCGCCGGTGATCAGCAGGACCGTCTCGGCGTCCGGGTCGATCTTGCCGGCCTCGATGAGCTTCTTCGCCGTCGCGACCGTCACGCCGCCCGCGGTCTCGGTGAAGATGCCCTCGGTGCGCGCCAGCAGACGGATGCCCTCGACGACCTCCTCGTCCGAGACGTCCTCGATCGCCCCGCCGGTGCGGTTGACCGTGTCGAGCACGTACGGACCGTCGGCCGGGTTGCCGATCGCCAGCGACCGCGCGATCGTGTCCGGCTTCACCGGCTGCACGACGTCGTGACCGTTGCGGAACGCGGCCGACACGGGGGAGCAGCCCGTGGCCTGCGCACCGAAGATCGTGTACGGCGAGTCGTCGACCAGGCCCAGCTGTGCCAGCTCCTTGAAGCCCTTGTCGACCTTCGTCAGCTGCGAACCGGAGGCGATCGGGACGACGATCTGCTCGGGCAGTCGCCAGCCCAGCTGCTCGGCCACCTCGTAGCCGAGGGTCTTCGAACCCTCCGAGTAGTAGGGCCGGACGTTGACGTTCACGAACGCCCAGGACTCGTGCTCGGCGGCCAGCTCGGTGGCCAGTCGGTTGACGTCGTCGTAGTTGCCGTCGACCGCGAGCAGTGCACCGTCGTACACCGCCGTGGTGAGGATCTTCGCGCGCTCGAGCGACGACGGGATCAGCACCACGGACTGCCAGCCCGCACGGGCGGCGGCCGCGGCCACGGCGTTCGCGAGGTTGCCGGTCGACGGGCACGCGAGCGTGTCGAAACCGAACTCGCGCGCCGCGGCCAGCGCCACGGCGACCACGCGGTCCTTGAACGAATGGGTCGGGTTGCCGGTGTCGTCCTTCACCCAGAGACGCTTCACGCCGAGCGCCTTCGCGAGGTTGTCGGCACGCACCAGCCTCGTACAGCCCGGTTCGGTGTTCGGGATCTCCTCGACGTTCGAGGGCACCGGAAGCAGCTTCTTGTAACGCCAGATGTTGCGCGGCCCGGCCTCGATGTCCTCCCGGCGCACCCGGCCGAAGTCGTAGGCGACCTCGAGCGGCGAGAAGTCTTCGGCGGACACGAACTCCGGCGCCAGTGGCTGCCGGTGCCCCTCTTCCTTCGACACCAGTTCGACGGCCGGACCGAGGTCGACGGCGCGCGTGGTGGAGGTTGTGAGGGCTGCGGTCATCGCGAGGTTCCTTTCCTCATCTGCCCCGCTGGCACGGGTCGGAATTAGCACCGTTGTCGTCAGCTACCTCGCGGGATCGAGATGACAGGCTGACGCCGGTTGCCGGGGCTTCGCAGGGCCGTTCCCTCTGCCCCTCTTGATGAGCGGTATTCGATTGTCGGCCGTATGCCTGCGCGGCGCGTTGTGCGTCCAGCCTAGGCCATCGGGTTCGGCGGCTGCCATGCCTGTGCGGTCCGGATCACCGTGGGATGATCGGCGTGTGACAGCTTCCCCCGCCCCCGGATCGCCGCTTCACCTCGTGCTCGGCGACGAGGATCTCCTCGTCGACCGTGCCGTGCAGGCTGCCGTCGACGCCGCGCGGAAGGTGGACGCCACGGCGGAGCTGACCCGCACCAAGGTCTCCGACATCACCCCTCCTGAGCTGGCAGAACTCGTCAGTCCGTCGCTGTTCAGCGAGGGCCGGGTGATCGTCTTGGAGCAGGCCCAGGACATCGGACAGGAGCTCGCCGACGCCGTCGGCGGGTATCTGAAGGACCCCGCCGACGGCATCACGCTCGTCGTCGTGCACTCCGGCGGCGGCCGCAGCAAGGCCGCGAAATCGCTGCCGGCGGCACTGCGGAAAGCCGGCGCCGAGGTCACCGAATGCCCGAAGATCACCAAACCGGCTGAACGGGAGTCGTTCGTTCGGGCCGAGGTCAAGCGCGTGGGCGGCCGGATCGACGCCGCCGGTGTGTCCGCGCTCGTCGACGCGGTTGGCTCCGACCTGCGGGAACTGTCGTCGGCGGCCACTCAGCTGGTCGCGACTCCGGTGGGCGGATCGACGAGGAGGCGGTGCGCCGGTACCACCGCGGGAAGGCGGATGTCACCGGCTTCCTCGTCGCGGAGAAGGCCGTCGGCGGCGACCGCGCGGCCGCGCTCGAGACGCTGCGGTGGGCCCAGCAGATCGGGGTGCCGCACGTGCTGATCGCGGACGCCCTCGCCGACGCCGTCCGCACCGTCGCCCGCGTGTCCGCAGCGGGCCGGGGGAACCCGAACCAGTTGGCCGGCGAGCTCGGTATGCCGCCGTGGAAGATCCGCAAGGCGCAGGGGCAGACCCGCGGCTGGAGCGCCGGCGGTCTCGCGGAGGCGATGCGCACCGTCGCGCGTGTCAACGCCGAGGTCAAGGGCGCCGCCGCCGACCCCGACTACGCCCTGGAACGCGCCGTCCTCGACGTCATCGGTGCGAAGGAATCGCGCTGAACCGCCAACACCGCGACACAGGCTGCCAACACGGCGACGCGAACTGCTGACACGGCGACGTGGGGTGCTGACACGACTGAGGCCCGGTTCCCTGTGGGAACCGGGCCTCAGTGGTCACGAGGGGAAGCTCAGAGCTTGTTCACGCGCTGGGCCATGGCCGACTTCTTGTTCGCGGCCTGGTTCTTGTGGATGACGCCCTTGCTGGCGGCCTTGTCGAGCTGGCGGCCCGCGGCCTGCTGCAGCGTGACGGCCTTGTCCTTGTCACCGGACTCGGCGGCCTCGCGGAACTTGCGGATCGAGGTCTTCACCGCGGACTTGACGGCCTGGTTGCGCTGACGGCGCTTCTCGTTGGTCTTGATGCGCTTCATCTGCGACTTGATGTTTGCCACGGGGGCACTCCTTCGGTTCATGCGGCCGCCACGATCGGCGGTGCGGATTCGCGATTCGTCGCCGCGCTCGTGTCGGCACCGGCTGAGCCGGTCTTCCTCCCTGGCGGAATGCCGCACGGCAACGATCGTCAAGCCTAACAGCCCTGGTCGGAGGGCCTGCGGCCAGGGCGCTCGCCCGCGTCCGGGGCGCTGAATCATGAGACATCGTGGGCGATCGTGAGACGCTGCCGGGCATGGACGTGCTCAGTAGTCGCATCCTGCTCATCCCGGCCGACCGCGAGGTCACGACGTCGTTCTACCGCGACACGCTGGGGCTCGCCGTGTACCGGGAGTTCCCGGGCGGCACGGTGTTCTTCACCGGCGGCGGCCTGCTCGAGATCGTCGGCGAGACCGGCGAGACCGGCACCGTGTCGGACCCGCCGCGCAAGGACATGGCGCTGTGGCTGCAGGTGCGGGACGTGACGGCGGAGCTCGCGGCGCTGCGTGCGCGGGGCGTCGAGCCGGATCGGGACGTGCAGCGCGAGCCGTGGGGCCTGGACGAGGCGTGGCTGCGCGATCCGGACGGCGTGCGCATCGTGCTGGTCGAGATCCCCGCCGACCACCCGCTGCGGGCCGACGTGCGCGCCGATCCCCGGTGACGGCATGGGACGATGGGGACGGCCAGACATGCCTCGGGCATGCCGAGTACCCCGCGTGCGACAGCCTCGTGCTGGAAGCCCGGAGTCCCTGACCGATCGAGGAACCGAGTGACACAGAATCGTCCGTCCGCCGAGAAGACGTTCACGCCGCCGGAGTTGATCCGCAACTTCTGCATCATCGCCCACATCGACCACGGAAAGTCGACGTTGGCCGACCGGATGCTGCAGCTGACCGGTGTGATCGAGCAGCGGGCGATGCGCGATCAGTACCTCGACCGCATGGACATCGAACGCGAGCGCGGCATCACGATCAAGGCGCAGAACGTCCGCCTGCCGTGGAGCGTCGACGGCGGTGACCACGTGCTGCACCTCATCGACACCCCGGGCCACGTCGACTTCACCTACGAGGTCTCGCGTGCGCTGGAGGCGTGTGAGGGCGCGATCCTGCTGGTCGACGCCGCGCAGGGGATCGAGGCGCAGACGCTGGCGAACCTGTATCTCGCGCTCGACAAGGACCTGCACATCATCCCGGTCCTGAACAAGATCGACCTGCCCGCCGCGGACCCGGACAAGTACGCGGCCGAGCTCGCGCACATCATCGGTTGCGAGCCGACCGACGTGCTGCGCGTGTCGGCGAAGACGGGGGAGGGTGTCGAGGATCTGCTCAACGAGGTGGTGCGGCAGGTGCCCCCGCCCGTGGGCGAGGCCGACTCCCCGGCGCGCGCGATGATCTTCGACTCGGTCTACGACACCTACCGCGGCGTGGTCACCTACATCCGTGTCGTCGACGGCAAGATCACCCCGCGCGAGAAGATCCGCATGATGTCGACCGGCGCGACGCACGAACTGCTCGAGGTCGGCGTGATCTCGCCCGATCCGAAGCCGTCGGAGGGGCTCGGGGTCGGCGAGGTCGGCTACCTGATCACCGGTGTGAAGGACGTCCGTCAGTCGAAGGTCGGCGACACCGTCACCTCGGAACGGCGGGGCGCCGAGCAGCCGCTGACGGGCTACCGCGAACCGCAGCCGATGGTGTTCTCCGGGCTGTACCCCATGGACGGGTCCGACTACCCGGTGTTGCGCGACGCGCTCGACAAGCTCCGGCTCAACGACGCGGCGTTGTCGTACGAACCCGAGACGTCGGTGGCGCTCGGCTTCGGCTTCCGCTGCGGCTTCCTCGGACTGTTGCACCTGGAGATCACCCGGGCGCGGCTGGAACGGGAGTTCGGCCTGAACCTCATCTCCACGGCGCCGAACGTGGTCTACGACGTGTTCCTCGACGACGGCACCGAGCACGTCGTCACCAACCCGTCGGACTGGCCCACCGCCGGCAAGATCGCCGAGGTGCACGAACCGATCAGCAAGGTCACGATCATCGCGCCGTCGGAGTTCGTCGGCGCGATCATGGAGCTGTGTCAGAGCAAGCGCGGCACCCTGCTCGGCATGGACTACCTGTCCGAGGACCGGGTGGAGCTGCGCTACCACCTGCCGCTGGCGGAGATCATCTTCGACTTCTTCGACTCGCTGAAGTCGCGCACCCGCGGCTACGCCTCGCTGGACTACGAGGAGGCCGGCGAGCAGACCTCCGATCTGGTCAAGGTCGACATCCTGTTGCAGGGCGAGGCGGTGGACGCGTTCTCGGCGATCGTCCACAAGGAATCGGCCTACACCTACGGCAACAAGATGGCCAAGCGGCTGCGCGAACTCATTCCGCGCCAACAGTACGAGGTGCCGATCCAGGCGGCCGTCGGTTCGCGGATCATCGCGCGCGAGACCATCCGCGCGATCCGCAAGGACGTGCTCGCCAAGTGCTACGGCGGTGACATCAGCCGGAAGCGCAAGCTGCTGGAGAAGCAGAAGGAAGGCAAGAAGAAGATGAAGACCGTCGGTCGGGTCGAGGTGCCGCAGGAGGCGTTCGTCGCCGCACTGTCCACAGACGACAATGCCGACGCCAAGGACAAGGGCAAGGGCAAGAAGTAGCGCCCCCGCGGGGGAATTCCCGCGCAGGAACCGGTCAGGGCCGCACGATCCAGGAGATCGTGCGGCCCTGACCGGTTGTGATGGGAGATCAGCTCACGCCGAGCAGGATCGCCAGCGCGTCCACCACCGACGCCGACGTCGCGGCGACCGTCTCGTCGAGGTACTCGGCGATCGGGGCCAGCTCAGCGGCGGATGCCGTACCACCGAGGATGGCGAGCATCGGAACGGTCAGGGCGCCCACGGCCAGTCCACGCTTCGTCCAGCGCTTCGCGGTGCCCGGGGCGGTCTGCGTCTCGTTCATGTGTTCCTCTTCCTCTCGGTTGTCACGCGAAGTGTTCTCGCGTCTGCGCAGCAGCCTGCACTGGTCCGAACGGCAGCAACAAGGTTCATCCGAGAGGCTTAGCGAGCCCGAAACGCGGGGTCGCTCGGCGGGGTGACGACGGCAACGCCGGCGTTACGCTCTCCGGACATCCGTCACACGGTCGCGATCTTGGTCCGGCCGCCGTGGGGACAGCGGTGCGGGCGCGACCCGGGGCCCACCGAGTCCGCATCGAGGTGCGCCGCGGGCGGTTCGTACGATGAGGGCCATGTTCGAGTCCTTGCGCGTCCCGGTGGTCGCAGCGCCGATGGCAGGAGGTCCGTCCACTCCGGAGCTGGTCGCTGCGGTCGCACGGGCGGGCGGGTTCGGATTCCTGGCCGGCGGCTATCTCACCGCGGCCACGCTCTCGGACCAGATCCACAAGACCCGGGAGACGGCGGGGGAGACGTTCGGCGTCAACCTGTTCGTGCCCGGGGTGCGGAGCATGGTGAACGTGACGCCGTACATCGAGCGGCTGCGCGGCGACGCCGAGCGGTACGGCGTCGAGCCGGGCCCGGGCCGGTGGGACGACGACGGCTACGCGGCGAAGCTCGACCTGCTCGTCGACGAACGTGTCCCGATCGTGTCGTTCACGTTCGGCACTCCCGTGGCCTCGGACGTCGAGCGCCTGCACGAGGTCGGCACGCGCGTGTCGGTGACCGTCACGACGCCGGCGGAGGCGCGCGAGGCCGCGGCCGCCGGCGCCGACATGCTGTGCGTCCAGGGCTTCGAGGCGGGCGGGCACCGCGGCGTGTTCGACGACGACCCCACGCAGGACGCGGGCGGGGCGCTGCTGGGGCTCCTGGCGGCGCTGCGGCTCGTGCGCGCCGAGACGGACCTGCCGCTCGTGGCCGCCGGTGGTCTGGTCCACGGCGCCGACGTGGCCGCGGTCCTGACCGCCGGAGCCGTCGCGGCCCAACTGGGCACGGCGTTCCTGCGGGCCGAGGAGGCCGGTACCAACGCCACGTATCGCGCGGCCCTGGACGCGGCGGGTCGGGACACGGCGATCACCCGCGCGTTCAGCGGCCGGCCCGCGCGCGGCCTGGAGAACCGGTTCCTGCGGGAGAACTCGGCCAACGCGCCGGCGTCCTACCCGCAGCTGAACAACATCACCAAGCCCATCCGGGCCGCCGCGACGGCGGAAGGCGACCCGGAGGCGATGTCGCTGTGGGCGGGCCAGACCTACACCCACGCCCGAACGGCCCCGGCCGCGACCCTCGTCGACGAACTCGCCGCGCAGGCCCGCGAGGCGCTTGCCGCGACGTCCCGCCGCCTCGGCTGAGCGGGGCCCGCACACGAACGGCCAGGCCGGGACGAGGAACCTCGTCCCGGCCTGGCGTTTGCGTGTCGAACGGGTCAGCCGACGCGCCGGCCAGTGCGGGCCTTCGGGTACGCCGCGAGGTGCTCTCCAGGCTCTGGGCGGCCATCGCGCTGGTCGCGAAGTAGCCGAGCGCCTGGGCGAGCCCGTGCGGGTCGTCCAGCTGGGGCAGGTGTCCCCAGTCGTCGCGGACCAGGAGCCTGCTGTGCGGCACGAGCGAGTGCAGGCGTTCGCCTGCGGTCGTGTTGACCAGCCGGTCCCGGCCGCACGCGACGGCGAGTAGCGGCAGCATGATGCGGTCGAGCTCGTAGGCGTCCTCGAGCTCGGTGAGCAGGCCGGCGGCCTGCTCGAGCCGTTCGGTCGTCGCCTTGAAGTCGGGGAACAGCTCGACGAACCGGGACACGTGCTCGTCGGTGGCGTTGCGCGAGTCGGCGTACAGCAGTCGCGGGACGACCTGCTGGGCCACGGTACGCACGAGGAAACGCGGCACCGGCACGGGCAACGACGAGGCGAGCCTCCGGGTCAACGAGTTGCCTGCGACGCCGCGCAGCAGCCACGAGTCCGACAGTCCGGGCGCGCCGATGGAGGTGACACCCGCCAGCGGCAGGTCGGCGTTCTGCGCCGCGCGCAGGGCCGTCGTGCCGCCGAGCGAATTGCCGACGAGCACGACTCCGCCGAGGGCGGACTGGTCGCGCACGACGGCCTCGGTGAAGGTGTCGTACTGGGGCAGGACGGCGCCGGGGCGCAGCGCCCCGGCCTCGCCCGAGCCGGGCAGGTCGACGGCCACGGCCGACACGCCCAGGTGGGCCAGTTCGGTCAGGACGGGCCGCCAGGTGTCGGCGCTGTCGCAGAAGCCGTGCAGCAGCACGAGGCGGGGCTCGTGGCGCCTGCGGTCGTCGGAGCGTCTGCGGAAGCGTCGGCCTGCGGGCCGTTCCACGGGTCGGGGTCCGGTTTCGAGGATGCGGGTCGAGTATCCGCCGAACCGGCGGTACCCGGCCCGGATATCGATGTCCGGGCCGGGTCCGGTGATGCCGTCCAGGTCCGGAGACTCCTCTCGGGGTGAGGAGTCTGATGCTTCCCGCTGGGATGCGATCATGACTCCAGGCTAAGCACAGATGGCCCAATCGCGACCCGTAACGAATGTCACGAACCGATATCGTAACAGAGCGTCGCGGTCATTTCCCCTGGTCGGCGGCGGTTATCGGGATTAACGGGTGAGGACGATCTTACCCGCTGTCCTACCTTCGAGCATGTCCTCGAAACCCTTCCGGGCGTCCTCGAACGGCAGCTCGGACCCGACCTGGGGGCGGATGCCGGCCAGGGCGGTGTAGGCGAGCAGATCGGCCAGCTCGTCCCGGGTTCCCATCGTCGAGCCCGCCACGCGCAGCTGGAGGAAGAACAGCCGCTGCAGGTCGGCGCTCGCGTCCGGGCCGCTGGTCGACCCGCACACCACGATGATCCCGCCCGGCTTGAGCGACTTCATCGAATGCGCCCAGGTGGCCTTGCCGACCGTCTCGAACACGGCGTCGACCCGCTCGGGCAGGCGCGCGCCCGGCTCGAACGTCTGGTGCGCGCCGAGCCGCTCGGCCAGGCCCCGCTTCTCCTCGGAACGGCCGGTGACCCATACGCGGATGCCCGCGGCGCGGCCGAGCTGCACGAGCGCGGTGGACACCCCGCCCGAGGCGCCCTGCACGAGCATCGTCTGACCCGGGCGCAGACCCGACTTGACGAACAGCATGCGGTAGGCGGTCAGCCACGCGGTGCCCATCGTCGCGGCCTCGGTCATCGACAGGCCGTCCGGCTTCGGCACGGCGTTGCGGGCGGGCACGACGACGGCGTCGGCGAAGGTGCCTTGGAACTTCTCGGTCAGCAGGGTGCGCTTGGGGTCGAGCGTGTCGTCCCCGCGCCACGACGGGTCGTTGACCACCGAGTGGATGACCACCTCGGTGCCGTCGTCGAGCACGCCCGCACCGTCGCAGCCCAGGATCATCGGGAACTGCTCTTCCTTGATTCCGACGCCGCGCAGGGTCCAGATGTCGTGCATGTTCAGGCTGGCGGCCTTGACGTTGACCTTCACCCAGCCTTCGGGGATCTCCGGGTCGGGGCGCTCGCCCACGACGAGCGAGGCCAGGGGGTCGTCGGCATTGGCTTCGTTGGCATAGACGGCGAACATGGCGCCAACCTACCTGCAGTAGGCTCTCGGTTGTGTTCGACGGAGTTGCCCGCTGGTGGGACGGGTTCGAGCTCTGGCTCGCGCAGCAGTGGTTCCCCGTCCAGTTCATGCTGGTCGTGGCCGTGCTGCTGCCGCTGTGTGTCGGCCTGACGTGGCTGCTCCGTCTCGGTGTGGACGTCGTGCTGACCCTGCCCGGCCGCCTGCGGCGCGGTCGCGGAGACGCGGCGACGTCCGAGCAGGCCCGGCGTGGCCGCCGGGTTTCCTAGGGAGGCGCGCGTGTTCTCGCGCAGGCGTATCAGTGTGGCGTTGGTCGGGCTCGTGCTGCTCGCGCTCGGCGGCTGGCTCGTGGGCCAGTTCACCTCGGACGGAGGCGAACCGGGCGGGGACGGTAGCGTGCCCGGCGCGGATTCGGGCCTCGAGGTGGTCGCGCTGGCCGATCTGCCTCCCGAAGCCGAGGAGACGTGGGAGCTCATCCAGAAGGGTGGGCCGTTCCCGTATCCGCACCGGGACGACACGGTCTTCGGCAACCGGGAGCAGTTGCTGCCGCAGGAACCATCCGGCTACTACCGCGAGTACACGGTCGAGACGCCGGGCAGCGACGATCGCGGCGCGCGGCGGCTCGTGGCCGGTAGCGAACAAGAGCTGTACTACACCAACGACCACTACGAATCGTTCGTGGTCGTCGACACCCGGACATGACTGTGACATCGACTCCGAACCCCGACAGTGGTGCGCTCGTCGCCGAGGCGAAGGCGCGCGGCGCGTTCACCTACGTGCTCGACGGAAGCGCACTGACCGACAAGGCGGCCACCCTCGGCGCGATCGCCGGGCTGCTGCGCTTCCCCGAGCACTTCGGCCGCAACCTGGACGCGCTCTACGACTGTCTGACCGACCTGTCGTGGCTTCCCGCGGGGGAGCACGTGCTCGTGTGGGTCGGCGCGAACGCGTTGAAGGACTCCGACCCGCGGACGTACCTGGCGGTGCACGGCACGCTGTCGGACGCCCAGCGGCGCTCGGCGCGGGCGGCGAGCGGGCGGCGAGCCGCCGGTTCACTGTTCTGCTGGCCGATTCCTGACGTTCGCCCGGCCGACACGCGCGCCCGATTCGATCAAGCTCCCACCGCATCGACGTGAGGAGCCCGAATGCACGCGTCCCGTGTCGCCGTCGTGACCGCGCTGGCGGCGGTGCTCGCCCTGGTCGCGCCCGGCGCCGCCCACGCGGCCGCCGCGCCGCGCGCGGACCTCGGTGAGCCGCTGGCCCAGGCGCACGCGCACAACGACTACGAGCACGACCGTCCCCTGTTCGACGCGCTCGAACACGGCTTCACGAGCGTCGAGGCGGACGTGTGGGCCGTCGGCGACGAGCTGATGGTCGCCCACGACTTCTGGGAGATCCGCCCCGAACGCACGCTGCGCAACCTCTACCTGGACCCGCTGCGGGAGCTCGTCGACGGCGGTTCCGAGGTGTATCCGGGCTGGGACGGCCAGTTCCAGCTGCTCGTCGACATCAAGAGCGCCGGACCGCGCACATGGGCGCTGCTCGAGGAGCAGCTGGCCGAGTACGAGGACATGTTCGTGTCGTACTCCGACGGCCAGGTGCAGCCGGGTGCGATCCAGGCCGTGGTGAGCGGCAACCGGCCGCTCGACGACATGGCCGCCGCCGACGAGCGCCTGTCGTTCTACGACGGCAGGGCCGGCGACCTCGGCGGCGACCTGCCTGCCGACCTGATGCCGCTGGTCAGCGACAACTGGTCGAACGTCTTCGACTGGAACGGCGAGGGCCCGATGCCCGAGGACGAGCGGGCGCGGCTGCACGAGATGACCGAACAGGCCCACGAGGCCGGTCAGCGCCTGCGGTTCTGGGCCACGCCCGACGCCGAGGGCGAGGCCCGCACGGCCGTGTGGACCGAACTCCGCGAGGCCGACGTCGACCACATCAACACCGACGACCTCCCCGGCCTGCAGGACTTCCTGAGCAACTGAGCCCGGCCGACCGAGGCCGGTGGAGCAACGGGAGCGCCGCGTCCGCGGCTGTGCGGGCGCGGCGCTCGCGCGTCGAGACGTGTTCGTGCGTTCGCCCGCGCAGATCCGCCCCGCCGTGCTCGACATCGCCGAGGGCGACGAGGTGACCGTGCGCGATCGGATCGTGTGCGCCGACGACGTGGCCGTTCAGCTGGCGCAGAGCCGCATCCCGCGCGTGTACACGCGCGGGATGCGGATCGAGGAGGCCGACACGGGCGACGGCGAGCATGTACGCGCGGCTCGAGGAGTCCGGGCGTCGCGTCGCCTCGTTCGCCGAGAAGGTGGGTTCGCGAATGCCGACCCCCGAGGAGGCGTCCCGCTTGCAGCTCGGCCAGGGCGTCACGGTCCTGACGGTGGCGCGCGTGGCCTACGCCCAGGACGGCACGCCCCTCGAGGTCAACGACATGGTCCTACCCGCCGACCGGTGCGAGCTGACCTACGAGTGGACGGCCGACTGAGGGGTCACGGAACCCAGCGGGGTGGGCGCTTCTCCGCGAACGCGGCGATGCCCTCCTGGCCCTCGTCGCTCGCGAAGTAGTGGGCCGACACGGCCTGCTTCTGCTCCAGTTCGGACCCGATCGTGCGGCCGCGTTCGCCGTGCAGCAGTTCCTTCGTCGCCGCCAGCGCCGTCGGCCCGCCGCGCACCAGCGAGCCGACGTACGCGTCGACCTTCGCGTCCAGTTCGGCGGCCGGCACGGCGGCGTTGAGCAGTCCGATGTCGACGGCGCGGGCGGCGTCGAACGTGTCTCCGGTGAGGAACAGCTCGTGCGCGGCGCGCGGCGCGAGCCGCGGCAGCACGGTCACCGAGATCAGCGCGGGCACGACGCCGATGCGCACCTCGGTGAACGCGAACGTGGCGTCGTCGACGGCGACCGCGATGTCCGCGGCCGCCACCATGCCCACCCCGCCCGCGCGCGCCGGGCCGGCGAGCCTCGCGACCACCGGCTTCGGACTCGTCCAAAGCTGTTCGAGAATGGCGGGGAAGCCGTTGACACCCTGATCGTCCGAACCCGCGCCCTTGGCCTCCTTCAGGTCCATCCCGGCGCAGAACACCGGACCGGTGTGGGTCAGCACGATCACGCGCGCCTGCTCCTCGTCGATCGCCCGTGTCAGGGCGGCGGTGAGTTCACGGCGCAGCTGCGCCGACAGGGCGTTGCGGTTGTGCGGCGAGTCGAGCGTGATCGTCGCGACGCCGGCCTCGAGGTCGTATTGGACGAGTTCGTCAGCCATGCGGACCACCTTGGCACACCGGGTGGTGCTGCCCGTGCGGGTCAGGCGGTGCGGGTGGCGGCGGCTCGGGCTTCGACGTAGCGGTCGAGCACGACGTCGGCGACGCGGGGGTCGGTGCCCAACGGGGCCGCGACGACACAGCCGGGGGCGGACTGCGCCGCGAGCTCGGCGATACGGTCGGGCAGCAGGCCCGGTGCGAAGAACCACGCGGCGACCGCGAACCGGCGTGCGCCGCGGGCCCGCAGCTTCGCCACGGCAGCGGGCACGTCCGGGCGGGCGGTGCTGGCGAACGCGGCCGTCACCCGTGCCGCCGTCGCACCCTCCCAGGAGCGCGCGATACGGGCCACGACGTCGTTCGCGGGGGCGTGCGACGACCCGACGGCCGTCAGCACGACACCGAGCTCCGGATCGTCCAGATCGGCACCGGTCTGGGCCAGCCGGTCGCGGGTCACGTCCTCGAGCAGCGGGTCGGGACCCAGCACGTCCGACACCGTCACCGACAGGCGCGGCAGGCGCGCGGTGACCTCGTCGACGAGCGCGGGCAGATCGACCCGCGCGTGGTAGGCGTGCCCGAGCAGCAGGGGCACCGCCACGACGTGCCGGTGCCCCTCGGCGTGCAGCGCGGTGAGCGCATCGCCCACCGACGGATCGGACAGGTCGAGGAACGCCACGCGCACGTCACGTCCCTCGCCCCGGCCGCGCACCACCTCCGCGAGCGCCCGCACGGTGGCCGCGGACCGGGGGTCCCGGCTGCCGTGCGCGACGATCAGCAGAGGCGGGTGCGCCGCCGGAACCGACGTCACTGGCCCTCGGGCTCCGTGACGCCCTTGAGCTGGCTGAACCGGTGCCCGACCAGGCCGGCGGCGAGCGTGTCGCCGTCCTTGGGGTCGATCACGATGAACGCACCCGTACGCGGGCTCACGGTGTAGTCGTCGACCGGGAGCTGCTCGGACAGCCGCAGGCTGACGTTGCCGATCTCGTTGAGATCCAGCTTCGCCGGAGCGTCCACGATGGACAGCGTCTGCTCGTCGAAGCGCGCGTTGAGCTCCTCGACCATCGCCTGCACCGTGCGCGTGCCCTGCTTGATCAGCACGCGCGCACCCGGCTCGAGCGACTTGCTCGACAGCCAGCACAGGGCGGCGGTGAACTCGTCGGTGACCTGCGGGGCGTTCTCGCTCGCGGCGATCACGTCGCCGCGCGTGATGTCCAGGTCGTCGGCGAGGACCAGCGTGATCGACTTACCCGTGCCGGCCTCGTCGAGCTGGGCGTCGGCCGTGTCGACCGACTCGACCGTCGACTTCAGACCCTGCGGCAGCACCACGACCTCGTCCCCGGGACGCACCGTGCCGGCCGCGATCTGACCCGCGTAGCCCCGGTAGTCCGGGTACTCGGGCGTGCGCGGACGGATCACGTACTGAACCGGCAGGCGGAACGGCGCCTCGTGCGGGTCCGGGGCCACCGGCACCTGCTCGAGGTGCTCGAGCAGCGTGGGGCCGGAGTACCACGGCGTGTTGTCCGACTGGCTGGCCACGTTGTCGCCCTGCAGGGCGGACACCGGGATGGCCAGCACCGTGCCCTCCGCGTAGCCCAGCGACGCGGCGTGCGTGCTGAACTCCTTGGCGATCACGGTGAACGCGGCCTCGTCGTAGTCGATGAGGTCGACCTTGTTCACCGCCAGCACCAGCCGCGGCACACCCAGCAGCGCCAGGACGGCGGCGTGCCGGCGGGTCTGCTCGACGACGCCCTTGCGCGCGTCGACCAACAGCACGCCCAGCTGCGCCGTGGACGCGCCCGTGACCGTGTTGCGGGTGTACTGGACGTGACCCGGGGTGTCGGCGAGCACGAAGCTGCGCTTGGGGGTCGCGAAGTAGCGGTAGGCCACGTCGATCGTGATGCCCTGTTCCCGCTCCGAACGCAGACCGTCCACCAGCAGCGACAGGTCGGGGGTCGACATGCCGCGGTCGACGCTGGCGCGCTCGACGGCGTCCAGCTGGTCGGCGAGCACCGACTTGGTGTCGTAGAGCAGCCGGCCGACGAGCGTGGACTTGCCGTCGTCGACGCTGCCCGCCGTGGCGAGCCTCAGCAAAGAGCTCATGGTTAGAAGTACCCCTCCCGCTTGCGGTCTTCCATGGCGGCCTCGGAGATGCGGTCGTCGGCGCGCGTGGCGCCCCGCTCGGTGAGCCGGCTGGCCTGCACCTCGGCGATGACCTCCTCGACCGTCGACGCGGTCGACTCGACGGCGCCGGTGCACGAACCGTCACCGACGGTGCGGTATCGCACGGTCAGCTCGTGGACGTCCTCGTCCTCGCGCGGACCGCCCCACGGGCCCTCGGTGAGCCACATGCCGTCGCGCTTGTACACCTTGCGCTTGTGCGCGTAGTAGATCGAAGGGAGCTCGACCTCCTCGCGCGCGATGTAGTTCCAGACGTCGGCCTCGGTGAAGTTCGACAGCGGGAACACCCGGACGTGCTCACCCGGACGGTGCCGCCCGTTGTAGAGGTTCCACAGTTCGGGGCGCTGCCGGCGCGGGTCCCACTGGCCGAACGCGCTGCGGAGGCTGAAGATGCGCTCCTTCGCGCGGGCGCGCTCCTCGTCACGGCGTCCGCCGCCGAACACGGCGTCGAACTTGTTGTCCGTGATCGCCTCGAGCAGCGGCTGGGTCTGCAGCGGGTTGCGGGTGCCGTCGGGGCGTTCGACGAGCCTGCCGTCGTCGATGTAGTCCTGCACGCTCGCCACGACGAGACGCAGGCCGTACTTCTCCACCACGCGGTCACGGAAGTCGATGACCTCGTCGAAGTTGTGGCCCGTGTCGACGTGCAACAGCGGGAACGGCACGGGGGCGGGCCAGAACGCCTTGATGGCCAGGTGCAGCAGCAGCGTGGAGTCCTTGCCGCCGGAGAAGAGGATCACGGGACGGTCGAACTCGCCCGCGACCTCCCGGAAGATGTGAATGGCTTCCGACTCCAGCGCGGCGAGATTGTCGCGCGCAGCGTCGGCCGCGGCCTCAAGTGTGGTCATGACATCCTTCCTCAGGCGTGCAGCCCGCACTCAGTCTTGGACTTGCCGGCCCAGCGACCACTGCGTGGGTCGGCGCCCGGCGCCACCTTCGCGGTGCACGGGGCGCAGCCGATCGAGAGGTACCCCTCGCCGACCAGCGGATTCTGCAGGATCCCGTGTTCGTCGATGTAGCCGTTGAACTCGTCGTCGGTCCATGCCGCGATCGGGTTCACTTTCACCAGGCCATTGCGATCGTCCCATGTCACGATCGGCGTGTTCGCCCTGGTGGGTGCATCCACTCGGCGAACCCCGGTGATCCAGGCCGAGTAATTCGACAGGGTGTTTCGCAGCGGAACGACTTTACGCAGGTGGCAGCACTGGGCGGGGTCGCGGTCGTGCAGTTTCGGACCGTACTCGGCGTCCTGTTCCGCGACGCTCTGCTCGGCCTGCGCGTTCACGATGCGCACATCCGGGTAGATCGTCGCGACCGCGTCGCGCACGCCGAGTGTTTCCGCGAAATGATAGCCCGTTTCGAGAAAAAGAACATCGATGTCTGTTTTGACCTTGGTGACGACATCGATGAGAACGGCGTCCTGCATATTCGACGCGACGATGAGATCGTCGCCGAATTGCTCGACGGCCCACCGGATCGCCTCGTCCGTGGACGCGTCCGCCAGCTCCTCGGACGCCTTCTCGGCCAGCTCGCGGAGCTCGTCGCTCGTCCTGGTCGCGGTCATCGCTTTACCTCCGGAATCTGCAGTCCGACGAAGGACACCTTGAACACCCTCCGACAGGACGTGCACAGCCAAGCGCCGTCGTCTTCCGGACGGAGATCCTCGTCGGCACAGTACGGGCAGTGCATGGGTGCAGCCCTCGAGGGAGTGGCCTCACTCACTTCAGGTCTGCTTCCTCGGCCCGGGTGACCCACTGCGCGAACCGCTCGCCCTCGGTGCGCTGGTTCAGGTAATTCTTCACGACCCGCTCCACACAGTCGGTGAGCTCGGCGCTGGTGACCTTGTGACCACGTAGTTTACGGCCGAAGCCCGCGTCGAGTCCGAGGCCTCCGCCCAGATGCACCTGGAAGCCCTCCACCTGGTTACCCTCGGCGTCGGTGACGATCTGGCCCTTCAGGCCGATGTCGGCCACCTGGATGCGGGCGCACGAGTTGGGGCAGCCGTTCAGGTGCACCGACACCGGGTTCTCCAGGTCGCCCTGCAGGTCGGCCAGGCGGGTCTCCAGCTCGGCGACGAGGTCGGCGGCACGCTGCTTGGTCTCGACGATCGCGAGCTTGCAGAACTCGATCCCGGTGCAGGCCATCACGCTGCGCCGCCACGGGCTGGGCGTGGTGTCCAGTCCGGCGTCGGCAAGCTCGGCCTGGAGCGACTCGACCTCGGACTCCGGCACGTCGAGCACGACGAGCTTCTGCTGCGGAGTCAACCGCACGCGGCCCGAACCGGCCCGCTCGGCGGCCTTGGCCACCGACAGCAGCAGCGAACCCGACGCGCGGCCCGCGACGGGGGCACCGCCGACGTAGCGCAGCCCGTCGGTCTGCGGGTGGACGCCGATGTGGTCGATGGGACGCTCGGGCACCTCCGGCGCCGGACCGTCGACGAGCGTGCGGCCGAGGTACTCGCTCTCGAGAACCTCCCGGAACTTCTCCGCACCCCAGTCCTTGACCAGGAACTTGATGCGGGCGCGCGTGCGCAGCCGGCGGTAGCCGTAGTCGCGGAAGACGCTGATCACGCCTTCCCAGACGTCGGGCACCTCGTCGAGCGGCACCCACACGCCCAGGCGCTTGGCGATCATCGGGTTGGTCGACAGGCCGCCGCCGACCCACAGGTCGAACCCGGGCCCGCGGGTGGGGTGCTCGACGCCGACGAACGCGATGTCGTGGATCTCGTGCGCCACGTCCTGCTGACCCGAGATGGCGGACTTGAACTTGCGCGGCAGGTTCGCGAACTTCGGGTCGCCGACGTAGCGGCGCGTGATCTCCTCGATCGCGGGCGTGCCGTCGATGATCTCGTCGGTCGAGATGCCGGCCACCGGCGAGCCGAGGACGACGCGGGGGCTGTCGCCGCACGCCTCCAAGGTCGTCATGCCCGCGTCCTCGAGCTTCTGCCAGATCGTCGGCATGTCCTCGACACGGATCCAGTGGTACTGGATGTTCTGCCGGTCGGTGATGTCGGCCGTGTCGCGGGCGTAGGTCTGGGAGATCTCGCCGAGCACGGTCAGCTGCTGGGTCGTCAACGCACCGCCGTCCAGACGCACCCGCAGCATGAAGTACTCGTCGTCGAGCTCCTCCGGCTCGAGCGTCGCCGTGCGCCCGCCCTCGATCCCGGGCTTGCGCTGCGTGTACAGCCCGAACCAGCGGAACCGGCCGCGCAGGTCACCCGGGTCGATGCCCTCGAAGCCGGTGTGGGCGTAGATGTTCTCGATCCGCGCCCGCACGTTCAGCGGCGCATCGTCCTTCTTGGCACGCTCGTTGGGGTTGAGCGGCTCGCGGTAGCCCAGGGCCCACTGGCCCTCGCCGCGGCGCTGCTTCGGGCGGGTGGGTCGGCCTGTCTCGGCGGCCATGGCGGTGTCCTCCAGGGCGATCTGTTCGGGCGGTGCGGCGGGCCTCGTCGTCGAGACGCTGCGGTGTCGGCGTGGCTGTGCGCGGGTGTGCGGTTGTGGCTGAGGCACGGCGCGGACGGTTCGCCCGGGCTGGAGGAGAGACCCTGGTGGTGCGCCTGCCGGCGAGGACGGCGTCACACGTGGTGGTGCCGGCGCTGGCTGTCGGGTCGCCCGAAGGCCCGGAACGCGCTCGACCGCGGCGGGAGCGCGAAGGTCAGAACCGGCAGAGGCTGCTGGACACACGCAGGTAGTCGACGTGGCGTCGGACCACGAGCGCTACTCCGGTGGTTGTCACAGTCACGGGAACCATCGTGTCACGGGTTTCAAAAAACGGTCCAGGGGAGTCCGCATCGTGGGAGCAACGTCACCTGCACCGACACCGGAGGTGCTCCCGAGGGCCCCTTGGTCGCGCCCGCCCGTCGCCCGACCGCCGCCCCCCAATGGCGCGCTGACGCGCGGCTGCGCTCGATGCGACCAAGGGGCCCTCGGGAGTGTCACTTGGCGGAGTGGGGTGTCTCAGGATGTGGGTTGGTGGGTGCGTTCGGCGGCGCCGACGGCCGCGCGGCAGCCTTGGCCAGGCGGCGGTGCCTGCGCGTGCGGGCCAGCAGGCCCAGCGGCGGCAGGTCGGCGCCCGGTTCACCCGACCGGGCCGCCACGTGCAGCGCCCCGCGGGTGACCGTGCCGGACAGCGTCCACGTCTCCCAGCGTTCGAGGTCCGGCATCGTGTAGTCGTAGCCGAGCAGCAACGCCGCGCCGTCACCGAGTTGTCCACCGGCCAGGTTCCGCACCTGCGGCGCCGCCTCGCTCGCCGCCCCATCACCCGGCTCGCCGATGTCCACACAGTGCACGTCGGGGGCCGCGCCGCGGGCGCCCGTGACCGCCAACGCGTGCCGTGCGGGGTTCGTCCGCGCCGGCAGCGACGTCTCGGACACGTCCTCCACGCCCCCGACGTCGGCGCCCAGGCGCACGATGATCCGCGGCAACCACCACCAGTGCTCCCGGCGCAGCAGCACGCTGTCGGCCAGCGCCCGCGACGGCGGGTACTTCGCCAGCTCCTGATCGAGCAGCCCGTCGACGAACTCCTCGCCCTCGAGATCGTCGATGATCGTCACCGGCCCCGACCCGGCCACGCCCGGACGGTCGTCGAGCGAGCGCGAGTCGGTCACGGCGAACGTGGCGGCGCCTGCGGCGCGCAAGTCCGCGACCTCGTGGGCCCGCGCGTACGGCAACGCCACGCACACCGTCGACGACTCGACCAGCGGCGTCACGGCGATCGCCGCGGGGGTTCCGTCGGCGCCCGTCCAGCACAGTTCCGCCGTCACGGCTTTCCGCCACGCCTGCACCAACCGTGTCACGCCGGCCCCACTTCCACGTCGAAGGAACTCCCGAACCCGCGCCCCGAGGCCGCCCCGAGGGCCGTTCCGATAACACTGTGCCGAAGAACCACCTGTGGCTCTTACTTCCGACGCGCGGTGCTGTTACCGTCCCACGTCGCCTGACCACCGTGTCAACGTCGCTCACGGGAAGGGAACTGTCCATGCCGGCCATCGTGATGGTCCTGATCGTCGGGGTGCTCTTCTACCTCGGATATCGCTACTACTCCGGATATCTCGCCCGGCGGGTCTACGCGCTGGACGACAGCAGACCGACCCCGGCGCACGCGATGCGCGACGGGGTCGACTTCATCCCGACCAACAAGCACGTCCTCTTCGGACACCACTTCACGTCGGTGGCCGGTGCGGCTCCCATCGTCGGCCCGGCCATCGGCGTGTTCTGGGGTTGGGGGCCGGCGCTCGTGTGGGTCGTGGTGGGCACGATCTTCGCGGCGGGCGTGCACGACTTCGGCGCGATCGTCGTGTCGGTGCGACACAAGGCGCAGAGCATCGGCACCCTCACGCGCGAGGTGATCAACACTCGGGCGCGGGTGCTGTTCCTGCTGATCATCTTCTTCCTGCTGACGCTCGTGAACGCCGTGTTCTCGGTGGTCATCGCGAACCTGTTCGTGGCCAACCCCGAGGCCGTGCTGCCGATCCTGCTCGAGATCCCGTTGGCGATCGCGATCGGCCAGTACATCTACCGCACGCGCAGCGCGGCGCTGGTCCCGTCGATCATCGGCGTGATCGTGCTGTACCTGTCGATCCTGCTCGGCCAGATCATGCCGATCTCGCTCGCCGGCATCGCCGCCGAGGACGGGCTGTTCACCGAGCGCAACATCTGGATCATCCTGCTGTTCGTCTACACGTTCGTGGCCTCGCGCATCCCGGTGTGGGTGCTGTTGCAACCGCGCGACTACATCAACTCCCACCAGCTGTTCATCGCACTCGGCGTGATCGGGCTCGGGGTGTTGATCGGCTGGGACACGATCGTCGCGCCGATGGTCAACGACCAGTTGCCCGACAACTCGCCGAGCTGGTTCCCGCTGCTGTTCGTGACCATCGCGTGCGGTGCGATCTCCGGGTTCCACAGTCTGGTGTCGTCGGGGACGACGTCGAAACAGCTCGACAAGGAGACCGACGCGCGCTACGTCGGCTACTTCGGCGCGATCGGCGAGGGTTCGCTGGCGCTCGGCTCGATCCTGGCCTGCACCGCCGGCATCGTCGCCACCACCGCCGACTGGCACGCGGCCTATCCCGACTTCTCCACGGCCTCGGGTGATGCGACCGCGAACTTCGTCAACGGTGTCGGCCACTTCGCCAGCAACCTCGGGGTGCCGCATGCGACGGCGGTGGTCTTCGCCGCGGTCGTGGTGATCAGCTTCGCGGCGACCACAATGGACACCGGCGTGCGCTTGCAGCGCTACATCGTGCAGGAGATCGCCGAGATCGTGCGGATCCGGCCGGTCGCCCGCAACCTGACGCTGTCCGGTCTCATCGCGGTGCTGATCCCGCTGACGCTGGCGCTGCTGCCCGGCGGCGGCGACGACGGCTACACCTTCGGTGTGCTGTGGCAGCTGTTCGGCACGACCAACCAGCTCACCGCGGGTCTGGCACTGTCGGTCGTGGCGGTGTGGGTGACCAAGAACCGCCGCAACCCGATCGCCGTGCTGGTGCCGCTGGTGTTCCTCGTGTCGATGACCACGTGGGCGCTCATCGACAACCTCATCACGTTCGTGGCCGAGGGCGAGTGGGTCCTGGCGCCGCTCGACGCGATCATCTTCGTCCTCGCGGTCTGGCTGATCGTCGAGGCGGCGTTGGCGCTGCGGCGGGCGTGGGGCGTGGCCGCCGAGGAGCCCGACCGCACGGAGGTGTCGTAAGCACGTGTCGATGCGGGCGCGGTTCGGCGACTGGTGGCGGCGGCTCGAACGCGGCCACGAGTTGCTGTTCGTCGCGCGGTGGCGGCAGGGTCTGCGCAGGGAGGCCCGCCGCCAGGACGACACACTGCGTGCGTTGCTGCTGCTCGAATCGCTCGGTGTCGACAACCCGGTGGCGTACGAGACGTTGGACGTCGTGCCGTATCTCGTCGCGGATTTCCACGCGTGGCATCAGCGCATGGGCCGGGACGAGTTCGGCGACGCCGGGGTGTGCTGTTGATCCGGTTCTTCGGCGGTAAGGGCGGGGTCGGCAAGACGACCCTCGCGGCGGCGTTCGCGGCGCGGCAGGCGAGCCGCGGCGTGCGCACGCTCGTCGTGTCGACCGACCCCGCGCATTCGCTCGGGGACGTGCTGGACGTGCCGTTGTCCGACGAGCCGCGGCCGGTCGCCGACGGCCTGCTGGCCGCGGAGATCAGCGGGGAGCGGCAGGCAGGCCGGCGCGTGGCCGAGGTGCTGGAGGACGCGCGGCACGCCGTTCCCCGCGAGGTGCTGCCCGCCGTGGAGCGGCATCTGCGGCGCGCGGTCGACAGCCCCGGCACCGTCGAGTCGGCGTTGCTCGACCGGTTGACCGACCTGGTCGAGGGCACCGGCGGCGACTGGGACCTGCTCGTCGTCGACAGCGCCCCGACCGGGCACATGGTGCGGTTGTTGAGCCTGCCGGAACTGCTCACGCCGTGGATCGAGGGGCTCACGCGCAATCGCCGCACCGCGCGCAACGTCGACCGCTACGCCGACGCCCTGTTCGGCGAGAACACCGACGAGGCCGATCCGCTGTTGGACCGGTTGCACGCGCGGCGCAGGCGGCTCGACGACCTGCGCACGCGGTTGCAACGGGACGCACGGGTGCATCTGGTGCTCGTGCCCGAACGCCTGCCGCTCGCCGAGACCGAACGGGCCGCCGACCAGCTCGGCGAGGCGGGACTGCCGCTCGGGGCGGTGCTGGTGAACCGCGTCGCGGGCGACGGTGAGGCCGGGGTGCTGGCGAGGCGCCGTGACCAGGAGGCCGCCGTGCTGGCGCGGGTGCGGGAGCGGTTCGGTGACGTGGTGACGGTGCCGTTGCTGCCCGGTTCACTCGCGGGCCTGGCCGAGCTCGGCGAACCGGGGGAGTGGCTGGACGCGCTGTAGGCCCGCTCAGCCGGACGGCGCGTGGTCGGTGCGCTCGCGGAGCAGCCGGGGGACCAGCCGCACGAACACCACCATGACCACCAGTTCCACGAGGGTCTGCGTCACCACGACGAGCGGGGCGAGGTCGAACGCGGCCGGCAGGGCGAGCACCAGCGGCAGGACGACGAGGGAGTTGCGGGTCGCGCCGCTGAACAGCACAGCGCGGCGGCCGGCGACGTCGAACCCGCCGACCCGGCCCGCCGCCGCGCCGAGAACGGTCATGACGACCGCGAACAGGACGTAGACCGGCACGACGAGCAGCAGCGATCCCAGTCGCGCGCCGACGCCGGCGATCTGCGAGGCCACCACCACGGCCAGGGTCGCGACCATCAGCGGCACCATCGCCTCGAGCACCAGGCGCTGCCACACCCGGCCCGCGCGCGTGCGTGCCGCCGCGAACTGCGTCACCGCGGCCGCGGCGAGCGGCAGCGCGATCATCACCACGAACGCCTCGACGAACGGTCCGAACTCGACGGTGTCGACGAACTCGGCGCCCACGAACAGCCACAGATACACCGGCAGCAGGACCATCTGCGCGAACATCAACAGCGGCGCCGCGACGAGCAGCCGCTCGCTGTCGCCGCCGGCGAGCCCGGCGAACACGATCACGTAGTCGATGCACGGGGTCAGCAGCACGAACAGCACGCCGATCAGCAGCACCCGGTCGTGGGCCACGATCCGCGACAGCAGCCACACCACGATCGGCACGACGAGGAAGTTCAGCACCGACACGGTCGTCAGGAAACGCCAGTCGCGCAGTGCGCGGCCCATTCCGCCGAACGGGATGCCGAGGAACGTCGCGTACAGCAACAGGGCCAGCACGGGCAGGATCGCCGCCTCCGCCGGAGCGGCCGCGCCCTCCCACGACAGCCCCACGGCGGCGCCCAGCGCCAGACCCGCCAGATAGAGCGGAACCTGGTGCCGTTCCATCCACTGCACAGGTCCCGACATGCCTCGCCCCGACTCCCCGCCCTTGTGCTCGCTCGACCGCGCCGTCACGGTAGCCGGTCGGCCTGCGGCGGCCCGCGCGGCCGTGGTGGGAGACTGGAGGGGTGAGCACTCCCGAGGATCTTCATCTGCCCGACTCCGCACTGGAGGGTCTGGGCACGCGGCCGTTCGGGGTGTACGTGCACGTGCCGTTCTGCGCCACGCGCTGCGGCTACTGCGACTTCAACACCTACACGGCCGGTGAACTCGGTTCGGGCGCCGCGCCCGAGGACTGGCTCGAGGGCGTGCGCCGGGAACTGGACCTAGCGGCACGGCGGATGCCGGGTGCGCCCGCGGTCGACACGGTGTTCGTGGGCGGCGGCACCCCGTCGCTGTTGGGGGCCGACGGACTCGGCGCCGTGCTGGAGGCCGTGCGCGGGGCGTTCGGGCTGGCCGCCGATGCGAGGTGACCACCGAGTCCAATCCGGAGTCGACGTCACCGGAGTTCTTCGCCGGACTCCGCGAGGCCGGCTACACGCGCGTGTCGCTCGGCATGCAGTCGGCCGCGCCGCACGTTCTGCGGATCCTCGACCGGGTGCACACGCCGGGCCGGCCGGTCGAGGCGGCGCGGGAGGCCAGGGCGGCCGGCTTCGAGCACGTCAACCTCGACCTGATCTACGGAACGCCGGGGGAGCGCACCGAGGACCTGCAGGCCTCGCTGGATGCCGTGCTGGCCTCGGGGGTCGACCACGTGTCGGCGTACGCGCTGATCGTCGAGGACGGCACCGCCCTGGCCCGGCAGGTACGGCGGGGCGATGTTCCCGCCCCGGACGACGACGTGCTCGCCGCCGACTACGAGCTCGTCGACGCGATGCTCGAGAAGGCAGGCCTGCGCTGGTACGAGGTGTCCAACTGGGCCGCCTCGGAGGACGCGCGCTGCCGACACAACCTCGGCTACTGGCTCGGCGGCGATTGGTGGGGCGTCGGCCCCGGCGCGCACTCCCATGTGGGCGGACTGCGGTGGTGGAACGCCAAACATCCCGCGCGGTACGCCGCGACCCTCGCCGGCGGCGCGCTGCCCGTGGCCGGTCACGAACTGCTGACCACAGAGGACCGTCACCTCGAACGCGTGATGCTCGAACTCCGCCTCGTGGAAGGACTCCCCGTCGACGCGCTCGACGCCGACGGCCTCCGCGAGGCCCGCGGGGCCGCCGCCGACGGACTGCTGTCCACAACGGACCTGGACGCCGGTCGCGCCGTGCTCACCGACCGCGGACGCCTGCTCGCCGACGCGGTCGTCCGCCGCCTCGTCTCCTGACCGGCACCGGTCGAGGCGGTGCCGCGGCGGGCTACTCGTCGAGGACGCGGATGCGCAGACCGGCGTTCTGGAGACGTTCGACGAGCGGGTCGCCCATTGCGACCGCGGTCGTCAGCTGACCGGAGCCCGACGGCACGTCGTCGAAGGCCAGGCACAGCGCCGACTCGGACATCATCTTCGCGGTCTCGTCGTAGCCCGGGTCGCCTCCGGCGAACTCGGTGACGACGCGCCGGCCGGCGGCCTCACCGGTGAAGCGCACCTGGAACCACGAGCGGGCGCGCCGCTGCGCGCTCGGACCCTCACCGGGCTTGCGGATCTTGCCGAGCGCGTTGCGCACCGGCGGGATCTGCGCGGCCACGCCCATCACGCCCAACCCGGCGCCGGTCGCGACCAGCGTCGTCAGGCGCTTCATGGCCGCGGTCTGGTGGTAGGTGAAGCGGCGACCGTAGGCGGGCATGGCCGCCGCCGAGCGGCCCACGATCTGCGGATCGAGCGTGGGCATCGGCACCAGCCATTTGCCGGTCTCGGCGTCCCGGGTGGGTGTGCCGAGCGGGGTGTGGATCGACCGCTCGGTGGGCCACGGCTCGGCGGCCTTGCGGCGCTTGGCCACCGCCGACATCTGGCGCGCGCGGGAGAACGCCGTCAGCGCCGAGGCGTACGTGCCGCCGGAGAACTCGGCGTTGGCGCGGATCTGGGCGCGCACCGTGACGTCGGCGTCCTTCGCGGCATCACCCAGTTGGCCGATCGTGAAGTAGACGCCCAGGTCGTACGGGATCGAGTCGAACCCGCACGCGTGCACCAGGCGCGCGCCGTGCGGCGGGCGGTCTCGTGGTGGGCCAGGTACATGCTGTCGACGAACTCGGGCTCACCCGTCAGGTCGATGTAGTCGGTGCCCGCGGCGGCGCAGGCCGCGACGAGCGGCTCGCCGTACTCGACGTACGGCCCGACCGTCGTCACAACCACCCTGGCCGCCTCGGCAACCTTCGCCAACGACGCGGCGTCGGTGACGTCCGCCTGCAGCAGCGGCAGGTCGGCGCACTCCGGGTTGATCGCGGTCAGCCGCTCGCGCACCGCCTCCAGCTTGGCCGGGTTGCGGCCGGCCAGTGCCCAGCGGCACCCGTCCGGAACGTGTCCCGCGAGGTACTCGGCGACCAGGCCTCCGGTGAATCCGGTGGCTCCGAACACCACGATGTCGTACTCGCGCTGCGGCATGTGCGTCCTCCGGCGTCGCTGCTCTACGGCGTAGCCGGAGCGTACCGGAGCTGCCGGGGCCGCGGCGAAGATCCTGATCTCGTGGGCGTGATTGAACCGTCGGCAGGCGGGGTACCACGTCGATCATGACGGACAACGCGCTCGTGGTCCGCGACGACGCCCGCGGGTTCCGGGCAGGTGTGAGTTCCACACCTGTCGGGTACACCGCGCACCGCACAGCTTCACGGAGGTGATCACCCATGGCCGACACGTCCCGTCTGCCGACGCCGGTGGCCGAGATCTGGGAATGGCAGCGGAACGGCAACTGCCGAAACCTGGACAGCTCGGTGTTCTTCCATCCCGACGGTGAACGCGGCTTTGCCCGCGCCGACCGGGTCGCCAGGGCGAAGGAGGTGTGCCGCACCTGCCCGGTCATCGTCCAATGTCGACGTCACGCGCTGAACGTCCAGGAGCCGTTCGGGGTCTGGGGTGGACTCGACGAGACCGAACGCCGCGAGGCCATCGCCCGCCGCAAGCGGTTCGACGCGCCCGAACGGGAGCCGGCCCTGCACTGAGGGACCGCGGCGACCCGACAGAACAGGACAGCGGATCCGACGATCTCGCGTGGCGAAGGGCGACGCGAGACAGGGGGAAGTGTGCGTTTCGGCTATACCCTGCTGACCGAACAGACCGGACCGAAGCAACTCGTCACCGATGCCGCGAAGGCCGAGCAGGCCGGCTTCTCGTTCGAGGTCATGAGTGATCACTACTCGCCGTGGCTCGACGAACAGGGGCATTCCCCGTACGCGTGGTCGGTGCTCGGGGCCGTCGCCCAGGCGACCGGCGACGTCGAGCTCATGTCGTTCGTGACGTGCCCGACGATGCGGTACCACCCGGCTGTCGTGGCGCAGAAGGCCGCGACCGTGCAGGAACTGTCGGACGGGCGGTTCCTGTTGGGACTCGGGGCCGGCGAGAACCTCAACGAACACGTCGTGGGGCGCGGCTGGCCCCCGGTGAACGTGCGCCACGAGATGCTCTCCGAGGCACTCCAGATCATCAACTCCCTGTTCGACGGTGGGTACACCAACCTCTCCGGCGAACATTTCCGGGTGGACTCGGCCACGCTGTGGGACCTGCCCGCGACGCGGGTACCGATCGGGGTGGCGGTCTCGGGCGCGCAGTCGGTCGAGAGGTTCGCGGCCGCGGCCGACGCGATGATCGCCGTCGAGCCGAAGGACGACCTGTGCCGCCGGTGGGACGATACGCGGGCGCAGCTGGGCGTCGGCAAGTCCCGGAAGGTGGGCCAACTTCCGGTGTCGTGGGACCGTGACACCGACGCGGCCGCGCGCCGTGCGCGGGAGCAATTCCGGTGGTTCGCGGGCGGCTGGAAGGTCAATGCCGAGCTGCCCGGCACCGCGGCGTTCGCCGCGGCGACCCAGTACGTCCGCGAGGACGACGTGGCCTCGGCGATCCCGTGTGGAGCGTCGCCGCAGGCCGTCGTCGATGCGGCACGGTCGTTCCGCGACGCCGGCTTCACCGATCTGGCGTTGGTGCAGGTCGGCGGCGATCAGCAGGACGAGTTCCTCGCGGCGGCCGAGGACGAGATCCTGCCCGCACTGCGCGAGCAGCTGGGCTGACCTCCCGCCTGCGGTGTGGCAGACGCGAGCGGTGCGGTCAGTGCGGGACGAGGATCGCGACCAGTCCGGCGAGCGCGGTGAGGGCCACCAGCACCGTGGCCGTCGCCGCGACGCCGGCGTGCAGCGGCGGTGTGCCGCTGCGCAGGGCGCGGGACCGGGCCAGACCGGCGATCGACAGGACGGCGGTGCTGAGCACGGCGACGGGCGCCGCGGTGCTCAGCACCGCCGAACCGTGTGTCACGGCGGAGTGCACGAGCAGTCCGGTGCACGCCGCCGACGCCAGCGCCGTGCGCTGCCACGCCAGTCCCGTCCGCTCCGGTTGGGCCTCGTTCACTCCGGCCCCGCTCAGCCGACCAGGACCAGGACGAGCGCGACGACGGTGATCGCGAGGATCCCTCCGGCCAGCACGCCGAGCAGCAGGTTGTGCGGCATGGGCGTGCCCCGGCGCATCGCCCGCTGCACGGCGCGCCACCGCGGGTAGGCGGCTGCGGCGAGCACCAGCGCCAGCCCGATGCACAGCGCGGCGAGCACGGTCCGTGGACCCTGTTCGGCCAGGCCCGGCACGAGTTGCTGCACCGCCACCCCGCCCGCGACGAGACCGAGCGCCGTGCGCAGCCAGGCCAGGAACGTCCGTTCGTTGGCGAGTGTGAAGCGGAAATCGGGTTCGCGGTCGGCAGGGTGGTCCGCGGCGGTCGGGTCCGGCGCCGGGCCGCCGGTCGGGCGGCCGTCGCTCACGGGTCGCCTCCGCCGTCGCGGCGCCACACGAACACCCACCAGCGCAGCACCAGGAACCGCAGGATGCCCCCGACCAGGCTCGTCGTGACCAGGACCGTCGCCTCGGTCGCGGGTTCGGGAGAGTCGGCCAGCAGGTGCAGCAGCCCCAGCGCCGCGGTCCCGGCGCACGCGTAGAACAGGAAGGTGCCGACGGTCTGCAGATGCTGCCGTGCCCGCGGGCCGGTGACGTCGTTGAACGTGATGCGCCGGTGGAACTCGGTGTTGAGCACCGTGGTGATCCCGATGGCGACCGGGTTGGCCAACGGCGCGGTGAGCGGTTCGCGCAGCATGAGGAACAGCACGCCCTGCAGCGCCGTGCTGATCGCGCCGCCCACGACGTACAGCGGGACGTGCCGCGCGAGCCTGGGGTGGTGCCGCCGGTGCGGCCGCCGGGCGCCGGTGGGCGGCAACAGGCGGGGTCGCACCCGGACCCGGGGCCGCGCGAGGTTCATGCCTAGACGATACGTGTAACCCGCTGACCGGCGGGAACGACGCCCCCGCCGAAGTAGCCGGTGGTGCTTACGCAGCCGGACCGTTCATGTGCGGACCGCTTCGACCGCGCTGTCCAGATCGGCGTGCAGAGGCATTTGCTCGGCCAGGCCGGTCGCCTCGAGGGGGCGCAGCACCACCCGGGTTCCGGCGACGATCGCCCAGGTCAGGCGGTCACCGGACGACGCCTCGACGAGTTCGGCGAGGACGGACAGTCCCGCCGAGCCGAGGAACTCCACCCCGTCGAGGTCGAGGACGAGGCGTGCCGGCGTGGTGAGTTCCTCCTGGATCCAGCTGCGCAGGTCGGGTGCGGACAACAGGTCGACCTCGCCGCTGACGCGGGCGAGCACGATGCCGTCGGAACGGCGTTCGGCATCGATGCGCATGGCGGCGTTGTCGGTCGTGGCCGTCGGCGCGGCGGTCGTTGCGGCCGTGCCGGACGTGGGTTCGGGGGTGTCGATGTTGTGCACTGCTGGTCTCCCTTCGTCGATGGGCCGGAAGTGCTCATCGACGCAAGATCGGGTCCGATGAATCGGTCCTGACGGAAATTATGTACCGGCTGCGCAAGGCCCACCGTAGAAACCTCGGCCGCAGCTTTCAACTCCGACCATGCGCGGAGGCGTGTGACTAATGCCGGTCGGTGATGTTGTTTAGGGCCACGCCATCGGGGTATCCGGGACGTCGGCTGCAGGAAAAGTTCCGGCTGTCCACTTTCAGAAAGTGGTGGACGTGGGCGCCGGGAAATGCCCGATGTTCGCCGTTGTAAGGCTGTGACAGGGCAGGTGCGAGCTGGTGGCGGGGGTGCGGAGTCGGCGGACTTCGACCCGGCCCGAACCCGGGTGTCGTGGATTTTCCTGATGGCCCGACGTGGTGCGGAAAATGGGCGTGCCGGTAGCGCAGCGCGGTCCCGGGACCTTTACGGTGGGAATGGCAGCCTCAAGCAACCGAAGGGAAATAGCGACCATGCTTGCGATGACTGACGCTGCCGTGGAGGCGATCAGTGCGCTGACCGCTCAGGACGGTCAGGACGCCGCCGGTCTCCGGTTCGCGGTCCGGGAGGAGACGGAAGAGGGAGCGCAGCTCGCCCTGTCGGTCGCCCCGGGGCCGGAGGAGGGCGACCAGGTGCTGGGAACCGAGAGCGGGGCCCGGGTCTTCCTGGAAGCCAAGGCGTCGACGTTCCTCGACGACAAGGTCCTCGATGTCCAGCAGGACGAGCAGGGACAGCTGAACTTCGCGGTGATGCAGCAGCCGGAAGGCTGACGCACCCGTCCTCGACGTTCTCCGTGTGCCGGCGCCGCCCTTCGGGTGCGCCGGCACACGTGTGTTCGGGGTCGGTGATCGCGGGTAGTCGCAGCCGACGAGAGTCGACCGCCGATCCGAAAGGGCATCCGTGATGAAGGCTGCGACCTGGCAGGGTAAGCGTGACGTCCGTGTGCAGGAGGTTCCCGACCCGCGCATCGAGGAGCCGACCGACGCGATCGTGGAGATCACCTCGACCGCGATCTGCGGTTCCGATCTGCATCTGTACGAGGTGCTCGGTCCGTTCATGACGCCGGGGGACGTCCTCGGCCACGAACCGATGGGCATCGTGCGGGAGACGGGTAACGCCGTGCCGAACCTGAAGCCCGGAGATCGGGTCGTCGTTCCGTTCAACATCTCGTGCGGGCAGTGCTACTACTGCTCGCAACGCCTCTACACGCAGTGCGAGCGCACGCAGGTGCGCGATCAGGGCAAGGGTGCCGCGTTGTTCGGTTACACGAAGATGTACGGACCGGTACCGGGTGGTCAGGCCGAACTGCTGCGCGTGCCCCAGGCGCACTTCGGTCCGGTGAAGATCCCCGAGTCCGGGCCCGACGAACGATTCCTGTTCCTGTCGGACGTGTTGCCCACGGCGTGGCAGGCGGTGGAGTACGCCGACGTGCCCGTCGGAGGCAGCTGTGTCGTCCTCGGACTGGGGCCGATCGGGCAGATGTCGGCGCGCGTCGCGCGGCACCGCGGGGCGGGGTCCGTGCTCGGCGTGGACCTGGTCGACGAGCGGCTGCAGATGGCTCAGCGGCACGGTGTGGACACCCTGGATCTGCGTACGGTCAAGGACGTCGGCGAGGCGGTGCGCGAGCGCACCGACGGCCGGGGTGCCGACGCGGTGATCGACGCCGTCGGCATGGAGGCCCACGGAGCCCCGGTGAGCACGTTGGTGCAGCAGTTCGCGACGTTGCTGCCCGACAGGGTGGCGGAGAAGGTGTTCGCCAAGGCCGGCCTCGACCGGATGAGCGCGCTGTACACGGCGATCGACGCGGTGCGCAGGGGTGGCACGGTGTCTCTGTCGGGTGTCTACGGCGGCATGGCCGACCCGATGCCGATGTTGACAATGTTCGACAAGCAGATCCAGCTGCGGATGGGTCAGGCCAACGTGCGTGCGTGGACCGACGACATCCTGCCGTTGCTGACCGGTGACGGCGATCCGCTCGGGGTGGACGATCTCACCACCCATCGCGTACCGCTCGACGACGCATCCGATGCGTACGGCATGTTCCAGGCCAAACGCGACGGTGCCATCAAGGTGGTGCTCGAGCCCTAGCCCGGCACCGGTGCGGATGGTCGATCCCCACGATGTGCCCGTGTGTTCGGGGCCGGTCGACGGCGTCCGGGGTGTAGGGTCACTCGACCCGGTGAAAAGCGTGGTATGTCGGTATCGGAAGATTCGACCGGCGTGAGCCGGGCTCGGGGGCCGGCTGTGACCCGGTGAACGGACGCGCCGCGATCCGGAACCGACGCACGTTCGCGCCCGTCGGTCGTGGTGACGTCGTGGGGACGGGAGTGAGCGTCGTGTCATGGGCTGGGGTGTCGTCGGCCGGACGGGTGCGGCGACGGTGGGCGAGCGCGGGATGCGCGGCTGCCCTCGTCGTGGTCGGCCTGCCCGGCGCGGCTGCCGGGCAGGCGGCGGAGGAGTCGACGTCGTGGACGGTCGAGCACGTGGCGGGCGGCACCGAGGCGGGGTTCTCCGGGGACGGGCACGCCGCGGTCGATGCGAGGATCGGGGGAGGCGGCAACCTGGCCGTCGGCGCCGGTGGTGCGGTCTATCTGCCCGATGACGACGGCGATCGCGTGCGCGTGATCGGTACCGACGGTGTCATCGACACGGTGCCCGGGACGCGTGCGGCCGACAGCGCGACCGGTACGCCGCGCGCGGTCGCGGTCGGCGACGGCGCCCTGTTCGTCGCCGGCGACGATGCGGTCGTCCGCCGGTCGGGCGGGAACGAGTCGGTGCTGGCCACGGTGGGCGATGTCGTGCCGAGCGCCGAGGATCTGGCGGTCGACGACGACGGCAACGTCTATGTCGCCGGGTCCGACACGGTGGCGCGGATCCCCGCCGGCGGCGGGGAGCCCGAGGTGATCGCCGGTGGCGGCCGGGTCCCACCGCAGCGCCTCGACGGTGCGGATGCGACGCGCGCGTCGTTGCCCGCCCACCTGCAGATGGCGGTGCGTGGTGACGGCACGGTGTACCTGCGTCCGGGGGAATCCGAGCTGTATCGGGTCGATCCGGACGGCGCGCTGCACACGCTTCGCGGACCGCATCGGGAGTCCGGGTTCGCCGGTGACGGGGGACCGGTGGACGAGGCGCAGTTCGGTGGGCGCCTCGCCGGTCCGGCGATCGGTCCGGACGGCCGGCTGTACGTGCTCGATGCCCGCAACAGCGTGGTGCGGGTGATCGGCCGGGACGGGGTGGTGACGTCATTGACGCCGCCGGCCATCACTCCCGACGAGGCCGGCGCGCGGTTGGCCGTGTCGGCCGAGGGTGCGGTGTACGTGCGGAGCGGGCCGTCCGTGGAGCGGCTGGTCGAGGTGGACCGCGGTGCGGCCGGGCAGGGCAGGGCGCATTACCCGTCGCATTACAGCGCGGAGGAACCGGGAACGGTGTATCCGGTTGCCGGTGCGGACGAGGGCGCCACGGTCGGCGAGGAGCTGCGGCAGGCGCGGCAGGCGGGTTCGCCCGACCCGGATGTGGAGCAGCGGGTGCGGGTGGCGACGGGTCCGCGTGGGGTGACGTATTACGCCGATTCGGCCGCGCACCGGGTGTGGCGGGTCGAACGGGACGGCGGGGTGGAGGTCGTCGCGGGCACGGGTGAGGCCGGGTTCGCGGGTGACGACGGTCCGGCCGGTGAGGCGCAGCTCGACGAGCCGACGGGCGTGGCGGTCGGCCCGGACGGTGCGGTCTACATCGCCGATTCGGCCAACGACCGGGTACGCCGGGTCGGCGGCGACGGGGTGATCACGACGGTCGCCGGGGATGGCTCGCGGGTCGAGGACGACGCGGACGGGCGGGCTCTCGACGATGAGCGGGCGACCGAGGTTCCGGTGAGTCCGACCGATGTGGACGTGGCCGGCGACGGTGTGGTGTACGTGGCGGAGGGGCCGCACGACCGGATTTCACGGGTCGGTACCGACGGCACGATCGACATCGTGGCGGGGTCCGGTGAGCGCGACGGTGCGGAGGCGGACGGTTTCGCGGCCACGGAGGCGCTGGTGCGCGGG
The DNA here is from genome assembly GCF_001942305.1 of Saccharomonospora sp. CUA-673. Taxonomy (GTDB): domain Bacteria; phylum Actinomycetota; class Actinomycetes; order Mycobacteriales; family Pseudonocardiaceae; genus Prauserella. The sequence goes on from NZ_MKKE01000011.1 coordinate 280,558, forward strand.
CCGCATGCGTTGACGGTGTCGCGGGAGGGGCGGGTGTTCTTCCTGGAGGGGGGCGACAGGCTCGTGCGGCCGGCGGTGCGGATGGTCGATGCCTCGGGGGTGCTGTACACGGTGGCGGGCACGGCGTCGCCGGGGCAGCGTTTCGGCGCGGACGCGGGCTTCGCGGGTGACGGCGGGCCGGCGAGGGATGCGTTGTTGAACGGTCCGCGGGATCTGGCGGTGCGTGCGGACGGGACGTTGTACGTCGCGGACACCGACAATGCGCGGGTGCGGGCGATCGATGCGGGCGGCACGATCCGCACGGTGGCGGGTACGGGTGAGCGTGCCGACGGCGAGGACGGTGCGCGGGCGCGGTCGGCGCCGTTGGACGCGCCGCAGTCGTTGGATGTGGCGGCGGACGGTTCGTTGCGGTTGGCCGCGGGGTCGGCGGGTGCGGTGCGCGCGGTGTCCGGTGGCGAGTTGGACACGGTGGCGGAGTTGGACGTCGATGGTGGGGTGGGGGTGCAGCGGCCGGCGACGGAGGTGGTGTTCCACCCGCGGATGGTTGACGGGTTGGCGGTGGATCAGGACGGGTCGTTGTTGCTTGTGGACGGTTCCGGCCCGTTGATGACGGTGAACCGGCACGGCATGTTCGACTTCGAGTCCGATGTGGACGGGTTGGGGTCGGGACCGGTGTCGGCGGTCGATGTGGGGCCGGACGGTGCGTGGTATGTGGCGGTGCAGAACGTCGTGTATCGCGTGATGTCGGGTGCCGATGGCGATGGCGATGTCGTGGCGGTGCCGGTGGCGGGCGGTGGTCTGGAGCGGGACGAGGATGTGGGCGTGGACACCTGGACGCCCAGGGCCGCGCGACGATGTCGCACTGACCGACGTGACCGGGTTGGCGGTGGGGGAGAACGGGCTGTTCGTGGCGACGGCGAACAACGTGTATCGGGTGGATGCGGATGGGGGGATCCAGCGGTGGTTCCGTGAGGAGGGGGTTGAGGGGCCGCCGGTGGGGGACATGGCGGTGGGGGAGCGTGACGAGTTGTTCGTGACGGTGCCGGAGGCCGGGCAGGTGTGGCGGTTGGACGGCGAGGGGCGTGGGACGGCGTTCGCGGGTGTCGGTCAGGACGAGGACACGTATTGGGAGGGTGTCGACGGGCTGAATGCGGGTGAGGTGGCGTTGGAGGATCCGCGTGGGGTGGCCGTGGACGGGGGCACGGTGTATGTCGGGACGGCGCACGGTGTGGTGCGGATCGACGAGTCGGGTACGGCGTTGACGGTGGCGGGTGCCGATCGTGCGGTGGGCGCGGTGGGTGCGCTGGCGTTGGATCGGCACGGCGATCTGTATTTCTCGGATTTGAGTTCGGCTCAGGTGAGCGTGTTGATCCAGCCGACGCGCATCGAGGATCCGTTCCATTGGGAGCACATTGTGGGAATCGCCGCGGTGGGTGTGATCGTACTGTTCGGTGTGGTCCGGTTCGGACCGTCGTTGTGGCGGCGGGTGATGGGCGGTCAGGACGCGTCGGCGCGGGACGAGGCCGAGAACTCGGCCGCGGAGGTGCGTCCGGGCGGGTCCGATGTGGACACCGATGATGGGGATGACTGGTTCGACGACAGGTCGCAGCGTTAGAACGGCGGTTTGTCGGGGTCAGGTGGTCGGCCGGGTTGCTGGCCGGGCGGTTCGCCGGGTCGTGGTTTCGGTGTCGGGGTGAGGACGGGTGTGCGCCGTCCGGTGTGAGGGGTTCCGAGTGGTGTGGTGACGGTTGTTGTGCCGTGGGTTGGGTTGTGGGTGGTGGTCCAGCCGCGGGTGTTTTTCATGCGGTGGTGTCGGCGGCAGCGGGCGGTGAGGTTGGCCAGGGATGTGGGTCCGTTGTCGCGGGCCCATTCCTGCTCATGGTCGGTATCGCAGTGCCGCGCCGGTCGGTGGCACCAGGGGACGACACATTCGCGGTCCCGCACCCGCATGGCCTCGCGGATCGTGGCCGTGGGTCGGTAGCGGGACCGGCCCAGATCAACCGGATCGCCAGTCGCCGGGTCGCAGAGCACCTTCCGCCAGGTCGACTTGGGGTTCGTGGCGATCTCCCGCCCGATGGCGCCAGGGATAGGCCCGTAACCATCGAGCTCGGCGCCCGACTCGGACATGGACAGGGCGGTGTCGACGGGCATGTGCACATAGACCACCGCGGCAACCTCGGGCGTCTTCGCGCCGGGGTCGTTGCCCAGCAGCAGGTCAGCCACCACGTCCGCACGCAACTGGTCGTAGCTGCGCTTGTGCCCGTCGCGCTTACGTTGCCGGGCCAACGAATCCACCCGCGCGTAGCAAGCCGCGGCGACCTCGGACCGCATCGTGGTTACGAGCCGCGACTGGCAGTTCTCGCCATGCTCAAGCGTCACCTTCCGACCCTCGTCGGCCTTGCGAGCCCGCTCGACCCGACCGGCCGGGTCCACTTTGTCGACGAGCCGCCGAACGGCCCGAACGAGGTTGTGCGGCAACCACATCGTCTCGGCAGCCGAAGCAAGCTTGTCGACCAACAACGAGTCGACCTCGCGAGCGTGCTCATCGGACAGCACACCCGTCACCTCAACGACCCGGGACGCGGCGTAATACTCAACCTTCCCGTCCTCCA
>NZ_MKKE01000012.1 GCF_001942305.1 Saccharomonospora sp. CUA-673
CGACCTAAAACCGAACCATCACACTCGCAAGTCAGGCGCAACCAAAAACCAAACCCGCCAAGCCAACCCCCGAAACCCTTGCGCCTGACTGCAGTGTGATACCCAAAAGCCGAGGTCGAGGGATGACACTTCCCAGGCGGCAACGCCGCCCAACATCCCGGAGGCCTGCCCGCCGGCGAGGCATCGTCACCCCCACGTCACGAAACGCCGACACAGCAACGTGAATCGCCAACACAGCGACGCAGAACGCTAACACGGCGACGCGAGTTGCCAACACGGCGACGCGAACTGCTGACACGGCGGGAAACACAAAACGGCCCCGCACAACCCCTATTCCGGCAGCAGCCGCCCAACAACCCGGGTCAACTGGCGAACATTCCGACACTCGAACATCGGCACAACCCGCGCATACCGATGAGCCTCGGAATCCCCACTACCCCAAGCCCCGGCCCCTTCGGGATTCAACCAGTAAACATGCCGTGCCCGATCAGCAATTTCCCGCAGGGCGGGCAAATTGGGAGGAGCCCCGTTGGTCCGCCCGTCACCGAGAATCAACACGCTCGTCCGCGACCCGAGAGCATCGGACGAGCCGTCGACGAAGGTCTGGAGTGCGCCGTCGTAGTCGCTGCTCATGCCCATGCGGGTGAGGTCGGCTTCGGCGTGGATGCGGGCGGCGAGGTTCTCGGGTTCGTCGCGGCCGGCGCGGACGAGGTGGGTGATCTCGTCGGTGCGGCCGACGAAGGCGAAGCTGCGTACCTTGGAGAACTGGTCGCTGAGGGCCTGGGTCAGGAGGAGGGTGAATTGGGCGAAGCCGGCAACGGAGCCGGACATGTCGCACAGGAGCACGAGTTCGGGGCGGCCCGGGCGCCGCTTGCGCATGACGGGCCGCATGGGCACGCCGCCGGTGGCGAGGGATCGGCGGACGGTGCGGCGTAGGTCGATCTGCCCGCGGGCGGCGCGGCGCCGCCGGGTCGCGAGTCGGCTGGCGAGTTTGCGGGAGAGGGGCCACACGGCGCGGCGGAGGTCGGCGAACTGGTCGGCGGTGGCGCTGGTGAAGGTGACGAGTTCGGTCTGCGGGGCGACGGCGTGGCGGGCGATGCGGTCGCGACCGCGCAGTTCGGCGGTGCGCCGGCGGGCCTCGTTGCGGACCTGGTCGGTGAACGCGGCGATCCCGGCCTCGGCCTCGCGTTCGGCCAACGCCGCGGACGCATCATCGCGGAACCCGGCACCGTCACCCTGCTCGCGGGTAGCGCGGATGGCCTCTCGCAGCCGCGCGCGCAGCGCCTGCGGCCGCACCTCGCTGAGGGTCTGATGTGCCGACCAGCCGCTCAACTGCGCCGAGCCCGTGCCGGACCCGGCTCCCGACCCGGAGTCTCCGGTGCGCGCCGCGCCGTACCCGCCGAACATGTCGACGCCCGCCGCCGCCAGCGCGCGCACCTGCGCGTCGTCGCCGGAGACGAGGGCGTCGAGCAGCGCGTCCCGTAGCTGCCGCGGCGTCTCGGGCCGCTGTTGGTCGGTTCCGGCCGTGGCGCCGTGGGCGGCGGGGAAGTAGACGTCGAAGACGCCGTCGAACACCGGGCGTTGCGCCGCGCCGCGCAGCACGCTGGCCGCGAGCGCCTCCCTCAGCTGTTCCCGGTCGTCGAAGCCGATGAGTTCGGCGGCCGCGGCCGCGTCGACGGTCTCCCCGGTCCCGACGGCGATGCCGTGTTCGCGCAGCGAGCGCACGAACTCGACGAGCCGGTCGGCGGCCGCGCGGGCGGTCACGACACCGCACCCGCCGATTCGCCCGCGGGGGAGAGCACCCGTTCGAGGCGCAGTTCGCTGAGCGCCTTCTGCTGGTCGGACTCGTACTTGAGGATCACGCCGAGCGTGGCGCGCACGACGTCCTCGTCGAGGCTGTCCGCACCGAGCGCCAGCAGTGTGCGGGCCCAGTCGACCGATTCGGCGATGGACGGCGCCTTGCGCAGTTCCAGTTCCCGCAGCGCGGCGATGACCCGCACCAGCGAGGCCGCGAGTTCGCCGTCGAGCTCGGGCACGCGCAGCGTGACGATGTCGCGTTCGAGGTCGGCCGAGGGGAAGTCCAGGTGCAGGAACAGGCAGCGCCGTTTCAGCGCCTCGGAGAGCTCGCGCGTCGCGTTCGAGGTCAGCACCACGAGGGGAGTGCGCGTGGCGGTGATCGTGCCGAGCTCGGGCACGGTCACCTGGAAGTCGCCCAACACCTCCAGCAGCAGCCCTTCGACCTCGACGTCGGCCTTGTCGATCTCGTCGATGAGCAGCACCGTCGGGTCGGGGTTGCGGATCGCCGTCAGCAGTGGGCGCGAGAGCAGGAATTCCTCGCTGAACACGTGGTCGCGGGTGGCGTCCCAGTTCTCGTCCTTGGCCGCGGTGATGCGCAGCAGCTGGCTGGCGTGGTTCCACTCGTACAGCGCGCGCGACTCGTCGATGCCCTCGTAGCACTGCAGGCGGATCAGTTCGCTGCCCGTCGCCGCGGCCATGGCGCGCGCCAGTTCGGTCTTGCCCACGCCCGCGGGCCCTTCGACGAGCAGCGGCTTGCCGAGCCGGTCGGCCAGGAACACTGTCGTCGCGACGGCCGTGGAGGCCAGGTAGCCGGCCCCGGCGAGCCGCTCGACCACGTCGTCCACCGACTCGAACACCGCATCACTCATGGGGGCATTGTCTCCTAAGCGGGCGCTCAGTCGCTGCCGAGTGAGAGAATTCATCCCGCCGGAGGCACGGTCACGGTGCCGGAGGAAGGGGAGCGGCGCCGATGACCGCAGTCGCGCCGAGCTCGTCGCACGTGTCGACGCGGGCATCGAGCCCTGCTTCGGCGAACGCCGCGACGGCGGCGTCGGCCTGGGCCTCGCCGGTCTCGCTGAGCAGGTGGCCGCCGGGGGACAGCCAGTCGGGCGCGCGCGGGTGACCCGGCGGAGCACCTCGAGGCCGTCACCGCCGCCGTCGAGCGACAGCGACGGTTCGTGGTCCCGCGCCTCCGGGGGCATCGCCGCGATGGCCGCCGTCGGCACGTACGGCACGTTCGCGACCACGACGTGGACCCTGCCGCGGAGCTCGGGCGGCAACGCGGCGAACAGGTCTCCCTCGTGGACGCGGCCGGGCAGGTTCCGGCGGGCGCACCGCACGGCGGCGGGGTCGAGGTCGGCAGCGTGCACCAGCGCGTCCGGCCGTTCGTGGACGAGCGCGGCGGCCACCGCCCCGGAACCGCAGCACAGGTCGACCGCGACTCCGCCGGGCGGCAGCAGCGCACGGGCCCGTTCGGCGAGGAACTCGGTCCGCCGGCGCGGCACGAACACGCCCGGTTCGACGCCGATCCGCAGACCCCGGAACTCGGCCCACCCGAGCAGGTACTCGAGGGGTTCACCGGCGACGCGCCGGGCGATCAGGCGCTCCAGCTCGGCGGTCGCGCCGCCGGTCGCGTCGTCGAGCAGGGCCGCTTCCTGCTCGGCGAACACGCACCCGCCGGCACGCAACCCGCTCACGACCCACGACTCCGCCACCGCGCCAGGCTAGTGCGCGGCGCCGAACCTCGCGGTGAAGGCATGGCGACGGATGCGCTCGGCGGCGTCGTCACCGACGAGGTCGCGCGCCAGGTCGTACTCCCGGCTGAGCCGGGTGTTGCTGACCGACGGGTTGTCGGTGCACAGCGCGACCGGCACACCCGCGGCGACGAGTGCGCTCAGCTGGTGGTGCGCCCGGTCGGTGGCCGCCCCGGTCTGGACGTTGCTGGTGATCGCGACCTCGAGGGTGATGCCGTCGGCGGCGAGCCGGTCGAGCAGCCGGGGGTCCTCGGCCGAACGCACGCCGTGCCCGATGCGCCGGGGACGCAGGTGGCGCACGGCGTCCCACACGCTCTCGGGGCCGGCCGCCTCGCCGGCGTGGATGGTCACGGGCACGCCCGCGTGGTGCGCGCGGTCGAACGCGGCGGCGAACCGGGCGACCGGGAAGCCCGCCTCGTCCCCGGCGAGGTCGACGCCGACGAGCCGGTCGGTGTGCCGGAGCAGGGCCGCCATCTGGTGGTCGGCCGCGTCGGGCCCCTCGTCACGCACGACGATGCCGATCAGTCCCACGTCGATGGGCAGCCCGTGGCTGGTGGCCGCGTCGGCGACGACGTCGACGACGGCATCGGCGTCGAGGCCGGTCATGCCGGCGACGAACCGCGGGCTGAAGCGGAGTTCGAGCGCGCCGAGTCCGTCGTCGCAGGCGTCGGCGATCGCCTCGCGGGTGATTCGTGCCCAGTCGGCGGCGCGCGTCGCGTGCCGGGCGGCGTTCTCGATCTTGGCGAGATAGGGGAGCAGGTCGCCCTCGAGGCCGGCGACGAAATCGGTGCGCCGGGGCTGTGCGCCCGTGCGCAGGGCCAGTTCGTGGGCGGTGGACGGGCGGATCGAGCCTTCGAGGTGGCGGTGCAGATCGGCCAGGGGAGCGGTAGCGGTGTCGGACATGGCAGGACCTTCGTTGGAGAGAGGCGGGAAGTGGACACACGTCGGGCCCGGGGCCCGGGGACGTGGGTCAGCCGCGAAGGTCCATGCGGTAGCTGTGGTCGCCGAAGACCGCGAACACGCGATCGGCGGAGGCGACCCGAGCAGCACGCATGCGCCGGATCGTAGAACGACGGGCGAGCGACGTTCAACCACCGCAGCCGGACGCTGCACCGGCCCGTTGACGCCCTTCGCGACCTGCGTCGACGCCGCTCCAACTGTGACTGGTGACCCACGTGCGAGCGGGTAAACCTACGGTTGCGTAGCCTGGCGGAGTGGCAGAGATCGTGTACCCGCCCGTTGTGCTGGCGGCCAAGACCATGTTCCGGGTGCTGGACAACCGACTGCGGGTGACGGGCACCGAACATGTCCCGCAGACGGGCGGCGCCGTGATCGCGTGCAATCACGTGAGCTACCTGGACTTCATCTTCTGCGGTCTTGGGGCGCAGCCGGCGAAGCGGCTGGTGCGGTTCATGGCCAAGAAGGAGATCTTCGACAACCGGATCGCCGGCCCGTTGATGCGGGGCATGCACCACATCTCCGTCGACCGCGCCGCGGGCAAGGCGCCTACGACGAGGCGGTCGAGCGGCTGCGCGCCGGCCAGGTCGTGGGCGTGTTCCCGGAGGCGACGATCAGCCGGTCGTTCACGGTCAAGCCCATCAAGTCGGGCGCCGTGCGCATGGCCGCCGAGGCCGGCGTCCCGGTCGTGCCGATGGCGCTGTGGGGCACGCACCGGCTCTGGACGAAGGGCCGCCCGCGCACGCTGACCAAGCGGCACGTGCCCGTCGACATCCACGCGGGCGAGCCGTTCCACCCGAGCCCGGACGACGACCCCGAGGCCCTGAGCGGCAAGCTGCGCACCCGGATGCAGGAGATCCTCGACGGCCTGCAGGCCAACTACCCGGAGCAGCCCGCCAACGAGGACGAACGCTGGTGGCTGCCGGCACACCTCGGCGGCACCGCGCCGACCCCCGAGGAAGCCGCCGCCCTCGACGCCCGCAGCAAGAAGGACTGACGCCGCCCCGCCGGGAGCGGGAAGCACGGGCTCGTCGTCGATGTCGCCCATCCGGTCGTGCGCAGGGGGAGCGATGCCTACGATCCGATCATGGGCGCGCATCGTGGCGATCGCCCTCGGCCCGCGTCTCGGGTCGAGGCGGTGACGCTGCAGTTCCACCCCGATTGGCCGCACGGCGAGCGGAAGGTCATCCAGTCGCTCGCCGCGGACGGGGTGTACCGGTCGCAGTTCACGACCGGTGTCTCCAACGGTGGACTCACCGCGTTCCCGGGCGGGGACCGGTGGCGGTGGGAGAGCAGGCTGTTCGAGGGCCGCTACGACCACCGGCCCGCGGAGGAGCGCCCCGTGTACGGAGCCTGGAACCGCGGCGCTGATCCGTACGGTGGCGCGATCCGGTTCGGTTCGTCGTACCTGCGACTCGACCCCTCCGTGGTGGGCCGCGCGACGTTCTGTTTTCCGGACTCGGCATGGGAGCCGACCGCCATCGGTGACGTCACGCTGCTGCCGGCGCTGTGCAGCATGGCCGACGAAGCGGAGCTGGACGACCTCGACAACGGCGTCGAAGCCCATGTGCACGGCGCCGTGACCCTCGACCGTGACGTCGACGCGATTGTCCTCGACCCGTGCTTCGCCCACACGGACGTCGAGGATGCGGCCACACGAACCGGCTGCCGTGTCGAGTTCCATGCGGGTTTCGTCGCGACGCCCGACGACTTCGACGAGACGTATCGCGGTGCGCACATCGTCGAGCTAGCCCGGGAACTGGGACACGTGCTCACCCCCGACGTCGTCGGTGACGCCGCCCGTCGCGGGGAACATCCGCGGCAGTGGATCAAACAGGTGTGGCACTGCCTGGCCCGGTTCGGCCGGGCACGCGAGTAGGAGAGTGGTCGCATGCCCGGCGCTTGCCCCGCCGGGAGGTCAGCGGCGGCGCAGGGACGCGTCGAGCAGGGCGGGTGGTGTGTCGTTCTTCTCGTGTGCTGCCAGGTCCACGCCCGGTGGGACGATCTCGTCGATCGCGTCCAGCACATCGGCCGGCAGCGCGGTGTCGGAGGCGGCCAACTGCGAGGCGAGGTGATCCGGCGTTCGCGGTCCGATCAGGGCACTTGTCACGCCGGGGTGTGCGGTGACGAACCCCAGTGCGAGCTGGATCAGGGTCAGTCCCGACTCGTCGGCGAGGGCCGCGAGTTTCTCGACGGCCTCCATCCTCACCTGGTTCGCCGGGTCCGACAGGTCGAAGCGTTGCGGCATGAAGCCCGAGCGGTGGGTCGAGACCTCGTGGTCACGCCGGACCGCTCCGGAGAGCCACCCCGAGGCGAGCGGGCTCCACACCAGCAGCCCGAGGTCGTACTCCTGCGCGACCGGCAGCACGTCGCGCTCGATGCCGCGCTGCAGCATCGAGTAGCTGGGCTGCTCGGTCACGAACCGGCGGGCGCCGGTGCGCGCCGCGGCCCACTGTGCCTGCACGATCCGGTAGGCGGGGTAGGTCGACGTGCCGAAGTGTCGAATCTTCCCCTCCCGCTGCAGGTCGGTGAGCGCGGCGAGGGTTTCCTCGTCGCTGGTCGCCGGGTCCCACCGGTGGATCTGGAAGAGGTCCACATGGTCGACCCCGAGGCGGCGCAGGCTGTCGTGCAGGGCGATGGCCAGCCAGCGTCGCGACGCGCCCCTCCTGCCGATGCCGTCGCCCATCGGCAGGCCGGCCTTGGTGGCCAACACGACCTCGTCCCGGCGTCCGGCCAGGGCTTTGCCGAGTAGCTCCTCGGACTGGCCCGCGCTGTACGCGTCAGCGGTGTCGACCAGGTTGATTCCGGCCTCGAGCGCCGTGCCGACCAGGGCGTCGGCGTCGGCCTGGCCCGTGTCGCCGATCTTGCCGAAGTTCATCGTGCCCAGTGCCAACGAGCTGACCTGGATGCCTGTGGTTCCGAGCGTGCGGTACTGCATGAGCGTTCTCCCCGTCGTTGCCGGTGCGGCGTGTGTCTGTGTGCTCTGCGGTGATCGGTATGCCACCATGAATCCGGAACACTGTTCCGGAACGACAATACGGAACACGGTTCCGCTTCACAAGGAGGACGTCCATGCCCGCAGGCGACATTTCGTCGCAGGAGACGCAGGCGCGCGGCCGCCGCGTCGACGCGCGCCGCAACGAGAGGACTCTTCTCGACGCGGCCGCACGCGTGTTCGCGGACCAGGGGGTCGACGCGCCGGTGCGTCAGATTGCCACCGAGGCCGGGGTAGGCGTGGGAACGGTGTATCGCCACTTCCCGCAGCGGTCCGATCTCGTCATCGCCGTCTACCGGCACCAGGTCGACGCCTGCGTCGAACTCGGCGAACGGCTCCTGGACGGCGACTCCGCACCCTTGGCCGCGCTGGAGGAGTGGGTCGACGCGTTCGTCGACTTCCTGGTCACCAAGCACGGCCTCGCCGCTGTGAGCGGAACGGAGAGCGATGAGGGAGGGCTTCACGCGTACTTCCTCGACCAGCTCCTGCCCGTGTGTGAACGACTCCTCGCAGCGGCACGTGATGCCGGCGACATCTCCGCCGGCATCGGCGCCTACGAACTCATGCGCGGCATCGGCAACCTCTGCCTGTTCGGCGGCGACGAGACCCGGTACGACGCACGCAAGCTCGCCCATCTCCTACTCGCGGGCGCGGTATCGATCTCAAAGCGCCACTGACCCGCCGCTGTTGGCAGACTGATCTCGTGACAGCGCTGACCGCGGAACTCGTGGTGGACGGCCGCGCGCCGCGGACCCCGGTGCTCGCTCCGAACGGTAGACGGCTCTGTTATGCCCTCGTGCCCCTCAGCCGCCCAGGGGACCACTTCGACACCGAACTCTGGATCGTCGACACCGACGAGGGCACGACATGGCGGGCGACCACCGACATCGCCACCGAATCACGGCCACGTTGGTCCGCGGATTCGAACACGGTGTTCTTCCTGTCCGACCGCGGACAACGCGGCACCGCCCAGGTGCATCGGCTGGCCCTCGCGGACGGCGTGGCAACGGCGGTGACGAACTGGCGCGCCGGGATCGTCGACCACCTGCCGCTCGCCGATCCCGACATGGTCGCGCTACTGGCCGAGGACGAACCCACCGCGCAGGACGAACAGCGCGCCCGGGACCGGGATGACGCCGTTGTCGTCGGCGAGGGCGAACGGCCCTGCCGGTTACGCCTGCTCGACCTACGCACGGGACAGATCACCACCCCGGATGCGTTCGGCGACCGGCACGTCGTGGAACTGCAGCAACGTCCCGACGGTGGCCCGCTGGCCGTGTTGAGCAGGTCGTGTACTGACAAGGACTACGGCCCCCGCACCGGCGAACTGCACCTGTTCGACCCCGCGACGGGCGCCACCGTAGACCTCGGCACGGTCGGGGTGGAGGCACGCTCCTTGGCATGGTGGCCGGACGACGACGGTTGGCATCTCGGCTACATCGCGCTGACGCCACCGACTCTCCACGCCGGAAACGCCGTGTTCGATCTGGCCGTGCACAGCCGCGTCCAACGCAACCGCACCACCGGCCTGTCGATGTGCCCGATCGAACTGCACCAGACCGAGGCCAACCCACTAGTTGTGCTCGCCGACGGTCTGAACACGACCCTGGCGCGGCTCGACGACTCCGCTCCCACGACCTTGTCACAGCACTCCGGAGGTCTCGACGAGCTCACCGCGACTCCCGCAGGGGAGATGGTCGCGGCACTGGCCGGTACCCGCTACCGGCCTGCGAACGTCCACGTGGGGCCGGCGCACGGTCCGTTGCAACGCATCACCAACACCCGGCCGGAACTGAACGACATTGCATTCGGGTCGCAGCAACCACTGTCCTACCGTGCCGCTGACGGTCTCGACCTGGACGGGCTGCTCGTGCTGCCGAAGGGGAGAGCCGCGACGGACGGGCCGTTCCCGCTTGTCACCGTCGTGCACGGGGGTCCCTACGACCGATACGCCGACGACTTGCAGCTGCCCTGGGTGCCCAGCGCGCAGTGGCTGGCCACCGCCGGCTACGCGGTATTCCTGCCAAACCCGCGAGGAGGTCAGGGCCACGGTCATAAGTTCGCTCACAGCGTCGCAGGCCGTGTGGGACAGGAAGAATGGACCGACATCCTGACCGGCATCGAGCTGCTTATTACCAAGGGCATCGCTGATCGGGACCGGTTGGGGATCGCCGGCGGAAGTCACGGCGGGTTCTTGTCCGCGTGGGCCGTCGGACAGACCGATCGGTTCCGTGCGGCAGTCGTCCTTGCCGGCGTCATCGACTGGGGCATGCTGGCCGCGACCGGGGAGAACGGGCAATTCGAAGCGGCCCTCGGCGGCAGCACCGGCTTGTCCGGCATTGGTCCGCACCCGCACGACGCCGTCAGTCCGGCCTCCTTCGCCAGTCGGGTCCGCACTCCGGTGCTCCTTCTTCACGGTGCCGACGACCCCAATGTTCCCCTCGGACAGTCGGTGTACTTCCACCGGGCACTGCGCCATTTCGGCGTTGAGCACGAATTCGTCATCTATCCGCGAGAAGGACACGCTATCCGCGAACGGAATCATCAGCTCGACGTGCTGTTCAGGACACGCGAATGGTTCGACCGCTGGCTCCACCCGTGATCCAGGGAGCCCACCGCAGCAATAATCCGACTGCGACAATCAGCTGACACGCGGCATTCCCAAGTCCGCGTGGCATCCCTATGCTGCGCGGCATGTCCACGGCGTTCCTCGTGACCGCGCTCGTCATCGTCGCCACTCCCGGAACCGGTGCTCTGTACACGATCGGGACCGGTCTCGCGCGCGGCACCAAGGCCGGCATCCTCGCTGCCTTCGCGTGCACCCTTGGGACGGTGCCCCATCTGGTTGCGGCGATCACCGGGCTGGCAGCCGTGCTGCAGGCGAGTGGCGTCGCGTTCGCGGTCATCAAGTACGCGGGCGTCGTCTACCTGCTCTACATGGCCTGGGCGACCTGGCGGGACAGGGGAGCGCTGTCGGTTGACTCCGGCGACTCCAAGGCCTCGGCGCGGACGGTGATCTATTCGGGCATCACGCTCAACTTGCTCAATCCGAAGCTGACGATCTTCTTCTTCGCCTTCCTTCCGCAGTTCGTGCCCGACGGCAACGGGGCGACGGCAACCATGTTGGGCCTGAGTGCGGTCTTCATGCTCATGACGTTCGTGGTCTTCGCGGCCTACGGCATGTTCGCGGCGGCGATGCGCGACCACGTGCTGACGCGGCCCCGCGTCGTTGCGGCCATGCGCAAGCTCTTCGCCGCGACCTTCGTGGCTCTCGCCGGGCGACTCGCACTGCAGAGCCGCTGATCCCGCCGGCTCAGGCGTCCGCACGGCGGAGACGTTCGGGTGCCTGCTCCTGCAACGCCGATGGAGCCCCAGTGGTGAGACGGTCGTGCAGCGCTTCCCAGCGGAGGTCGTGCGTCACGACCCAGAGGCCGGCGGCCCACACGAGCTGTTCCTCCTCGGCGGTGAACGCGCGGCCGCGCGCAGCCTGGTAGGCGTTCAGGAACGCTTCGGTGCTGTCGAGCGGAGGAAGCGTGGCCGCTCCCGTCTTCGGGAAGGCGACACTCGCGGCGCCGACCAGCGCCGCTTCCGGTTGCCACGCCAGACTGTCCCAGTCGTGCACCATCCACACGCGACGACCGCGCCATCGGAGGTTCTGCGCCTCGAAGTCCGCATGTCCCAGAACGCAGGGGAGGTCGGCGGCCAGCAGTCGTCGCCGAGCCCTGGCGGCGACAGTGGTCACCCGGGAAGGGACGAGGTTCTGATCCTTCTCGTCGAGAGCGTCGATCGGGGGCCACAACTGTGTGCCCGCGTGATCCCAGCGCACCCAGCGCGGATTCGGCAGCGGCGGTGTGACCCGGACCGACGCCAACCCGGCCATCAGGTCCGCGAACACATGGGCACACCGGACGGCGACGTCCGCCCAAGCGCCGTGCAGAACGTCGCCGCCAGGCCGGAATTCCTCGGCATGCACGGCCAGTGCGCCGACAGTGTCAACGTGGGTCAGCGGGCGCGGACAGGGGAGAGCCATCTCGGCCAGCCGGCTCTGTGCGGCCACACACGACGCGGCGCGGCCGTCCTCGGGGCGGGCTTTGACGACGAGTTCCGTGCCGTCGACCAGACGGAGACCGACGACGTCCGAGATCGATCGGTGTCGGAACAGGATGGTGTCGGGTCGGCTGCCGAGGTGGTCGAGACACCACGTCGGCAGCCAGCTCGGCAGCGCGTCCGGCGACACAGAGGAAACTGTGCCACGAGCGCTCGATGTTGGCGTGAGTGTCGCCGGTTGGGACGTATGCCGGGAGAGGGTGTTCGAGAACCGGTTCCACCGGACCCTCAGAACACTACTTAACATAATGTCCATTATCGGCACTGAACCTGTACCGACGGAGGGCGCTGCGCAGGCCGAGTGATGTCCCCTTCGTCCGGACCGCCGTGATCGCGGGCTCGCGTACCGTCGGTGTCGTGACCATCGACGATCGCACCACCGCTGACGGGTACGCCGAGATCACCGACGTCGCGACGCTCACCGAGTTGCTCGGCGAGCCCATCGCGCGCGTGTGGACCAAGGAACGTCAGGCGCTCGACGCCATCGACCGCGACTGGCTCGCCGCGTCCCCGTTCTGCTTCATGGCCACCGCCGACGCCGACGGACGCTGTGACGCCTCACCGAAGGGCGATCCGGCCGGACAACTCGTGCACGTCGTCGACGATCGCACCATCGCCATCGCCGAACGTCCCGGCAACCGCCGCGCCGACGGCTACCGCAACATCATCGCCAACCCGCACGTCGGCCTGAACTTCCTCATCCCGGGCCGCGGCGACACCCTGCGCATCAACGGACGCGCGCGACTACTGCGGGACGCACCGTTCTTCGACGAGATGATCGTCAAGGGTCACCGGCCGATCCTCGTGGTGCTCGTCGAGATCGACCAGATCTTCTTCCATTGCTCGAAGGCATTCCTGCGTTCCGAGCTGTGGGAACCCGAAACGTGGAACCCCGAGAGCCGCGTCGCCCGCCGGGCCGTCATCGCCGACCGCCTCGAGGGCACCGGCATGAGCCTCGACGAACTCGACACCTACTACGGCGAGGCGTACCGGAAGAAGCTGTACGGCGGCTGAGACCCGCCTCTCCCCTTCGAGAACAACATCCAGCCACGCACCGCAATTACGTCACGGTGACGACGGGCGTGACCCACGTGCGGCATCCCGACGCGCAGTGCGGAATCGTGGGAGGCATGAGCACCACGCACACCGCCATCGGATACACCGCCAACCTGCCCGCCACCGACCCGGAGTCCCTCGTCGTCCGGGACGTCGACACCGCACAGCCCGGTCCGCGTGATCTGCTGGTGGACGTCCGGGCCGTGTCGGTCAACCCGGTCGATCGGAAGCTCCGTACGGGCGCTCCCGCCGACGGGTTCCGCGTACTGGGGTTCGACGCCGCCGGCGTCGTGCGCGCCGTCGGTGCCGAGGTCAGCCTGTTCGCACCCGGCGACGAGGTGTTCTACGCCGGAACCATCGACCGTCCGGGGACGAACCAGCGCTTCCACCTCGTGGACGAACGGATCGTGGGCCCCAAGCCCGCGTCCATCTCGTTCGCCGACGCCGCGTCGCTGCCGCTGACGGCGATCACCGCATGGGAAACCCTGTTCGATCGGTTCCGCCTCACCGAGGACAGCACGGGGACGCTGCTGGTCGTCGGCGCGACGGGCGGCGTCGGGTCGATCCTGCTCCAACTCGCCGAGGCGCTCCTGCCCGGCGTCCGCGTGATCGCCACCGCGTCCGACGCCGAACGGCAGGCCTGGGTCCGTGACCTGGGCGCGAGGACACCGTCAACCACCACGGAGACCTGTCGGCCGAGGTGCTCGACCTGGCCCCCGGCGGCGTGGACTGGCTCTTCACCGCCCATTCCGAGGGGCAGATCGAGACGTACGCGACCATCGTGCGGCCCTTCGGCCAGATCGTCGCCATCGACGACGGCCCGCGGGACGTCGAGCCGCTGAAGCCGAAGAGCATCACGTGGCACTGGGAGCTGATGTTCACCCGGCCGCTGCACCAGACGGCCGACATGGCCGAGCAGCACCGCCTGCTCACCGAGGTCAGCAGGCTCACCGACGCGGGCTCGGTGCGCCCGACGACCACCGAGACGCTCACGCCGATCACTGCGGAGAACCTGCGTCAGGCGCACGAACGCATCGAGCACAACCGCACGGTCGGCAAGATCGTCCTGCACGACTGGGAGTAAACGCACGCAGTCGAGCGCGGGACCGGTCGGTCAGCGGAGGGCTTCGATGTCGCCGGCGATCCGGCCGACCTCGCCGGCGAGCTTCTGCAACTCCTCGCTGCCTGCGCCGTCGCTGGCCGCGGTGGCGACGTCCTCGGCGGCGCAGCGCAGTTGGAACAGCCGATCCTGCAGCGCGGCGATCTCCTCGCCGGACAGCACGACCGCGTCCTCCGGAAGTCCCGTCCGCTGCACGGCCGTGCGCCGCTCGTAGGCGCGCTGACGGCACGATTGACCGCAGTACCGGCGCCGGCGGCCCGGCTTGGCACCGCGTTCGGGCGCGGCCTGCTGGCCGGCCGGCGTCGCGGGCGGGCTCTGTTCCAGGGAACGGCCGCACCAACCGCAGTGTTGCGGCACCGGCGTCCGGAGTGCCCGGAGCTCCTCACGGGTCGGCGAACTACTCACCACGCAGACCCTAGTCGGCAACGCCTCGTCCATGCCGCGGCCACGCCGGTCCGGCACACTGGGGGCGTGGCGCAGACACCTCGGAAGCATCCGTACCTCGAGGCCCCGCTCCCCCGTGCCCTCGCTCACCGCGGGTGGCACCTCGGCGACCTGGACGGCATGGAGAACTCGCTGCCCGCGTTTCGGCGCGCCGCCGACGAGGGCTACCGCTACATCGAGACCGATGTGCACGCGACCTCCGACGGCGTGGTCGTCGTCCACCACGACGCACACCTGGACCGCACCACCGACGGCGTCGGGCCGATCGCCGAGCAGCCGTGGAGCGCCGTGCGCCGCGCGAAGGTCGGCGGACGCGCCGCCGTGTCCCGCCTCGAGGACGTCCTCGAGGAACTGCCGGACACGCGGTTCAACGTCGACGTCAAGGCCGACAGCGCGGTCGAACCATTCGTGGACGCTGTCACCAGGGTCGGCGCGTTCGACCGCGTCGCAGCTGCCGCCTTCTCCGACGCGCGCCTGTCGCGTCTGCGCACGCTGGCCGGCGAACAGCTCATCACCGCGTGCGGGCCGCGTTCGGCCGCGGTGCTGTGGGCCAACGGCTGGGTGCCGTTCCTGCGCCTCGGATTCCTCAACCAGGGCGCCATGGCGCAGGTGCCGCGCCGGCGCGGCCCGATGACCGTCGTGGACAAGGCGTTCGTGCGCTCGGCCCGCAACGCCGGCGTCGAGGTGCACGTGTGGACCATCGACGACCGCGACGAGATGCGTGACCTGCTCGACCTCGGCGTCGACGGCATCGTCACCGACCGTCCCGACGTGCTGCGCGCGCTGCTGCGCGCCCGCGGCGAGTGGGCGGGCGCCTCGGAGCAGACACCCGCGCCGACACCCACGCCCGCGGACGAGTCGGCGCCGCACTGAGCCGAACCCGTCACGCCTGCGTCATCGCACATCCGGCCGAACTACCGCGGTGCCGTGCCCTCCCAGGCGGCCTTCCACGTCTTCGGTCCGAGCCTGCCCGAATCACGGATGTCGTTGGCGCGCTGCAGGTCCAGCACGGCTTCCTTCGTCTTGTCGTAGTAGCAGCCCGTGCCCTGGAAGTCGTAGCCGAAGTCGTTCATGCGCAGCTGGAACGTGCGCAGGGCGGGCGCGCAGTCGCCGTAGGCGTAGACCAGACCGGACCACTCGGGCATCGCCCCGGTCTCCGGCGCCGGTGCGGGCGTGGGCGCCGGGGTGCCCCCGCCGCCGATGTAGGCGGCCTCGGCGCGGGACGGCACGACCTTGCTGCGCGCGTCCTCGTCGTCGACCAGGCCGACCATATTGGCGCATTCCCACGGCTGCCAGCCGCGCATGCGGTAGAGATACAGGGCGCGATAGTCCTGTTCGGCCGGGCTCGCCTGATCGGGACGACCCGTACCGCCGACGCTCTGCCAGGTCGGCAGGTCGAACTGGTAAGCACCGTAGTAACCGGTTCCGGTGTTCACGTGGTACCGCTCGGTCGATTCGCACATGCGGAGCTTGGCCCAGTCCGCGTGGCTCGGGTCGGCGGATGTCGGCACGGCGAGCGCGAGTTGGGCGCCGAGTGCGGCCATGGCGATGAGGAGAAGCTTGGCAAAACCCCGCGTCAGACCGCGGAATCGGCGTCTGTCCATAACAGCACGGTAAGTAAACCGGACAGGAGTCACAACAGGCACACTGGAAACGGCAGTATCACATACCACATGCGGGGGATGTTTCAGCGACACGCGGCTCGCCCACCGGCGGGCGCGGACACGCACGAACCCGTGCGCTGCGACGAGTCGGCGGCACGGGATGAACGACCACAGGGAACACGGGGACACACATGACGGAAACGCCGACGGGGCCGACGCCGCCCGCGGACGTGAAGCAGCGGAAACGGGAGCAGCGCGGCTGGTACATCTACGACTGGGCCAACCAGGCGTTCAACACGTCGGTCATCACCGTGTTCGGTGAGCTCTACATGAGTTCGGTCGCCGCGGACGCGGCGCGCAGTGACATCGAGAGGAACGGGCCCGGCGCGTGCACCGGTCCCGACGGCCACGAGAACCGCCTCGTGGACTGCGACATCTCCGTGCTCGGCCTGACGTTCCCGGCCGGATCCCTGTGGGGCTACCTGCTGGCCGTGGCCACGGTCGTGCAGGTGCTCGTGCTGCCGATCGCGGGGGCGATCGCCGACCGCAGCCAGCGCAAGAAGTTCATGCTCGGCCTGTTCGCTCTCATCGGCGCGGGCGCCACGGCGCTGTTGTTCTTCGTCGACGACGGCCGCTGGGAACTCGGCGCGCTGCTCTACATCATCGCCAACATCGGCTACGGCGCCTCGATCGTCACCTACTACGCCTTCCTGCCCGACATCGCCACACCCGACGAGCGGGACAAGGTGTCCTCGCACGGCTGGGCGTGGGGATACCTCGGCGGCGGCACCGCACTGGCGCTGCAGCTCGCGTTCTACCTGAACCGGGACTTCTTCGGCATCGGCGATTCGATGGCCGTGCGGATCTGCTACGTGCTGTCCGCGTTGTGGTGGGCCGGCTTCACGATCATCCCGCTGCTGCGACTGCGTGAGCACCAGGCGCCGCACGGCCGGGAGAAGGGCCTGAGCGTGTTCACGGCCGGCTTCGTGGAGCTGAAGCAAACGGCGAAGGCCGCGATGGCGCTGCCGTTGACGCTGGCGTTCCTCGGTGCGTATCTGGTCTACACCGACGGCATCAGCACGGTCGTGAACGTCTCGGCGCAGTACGGCACCGAGGAGTTGCGCTTCCCCGAGGAAGTCATGATCGTGACGGTGCTGGTCATCCAGTTCGTCGCCTACTTCGGGGCGTTGCTGCACGGGTACGCGGCCCGGTATTTCGGGGCGAAGAAGGTGATCCTGGTCAGCCTGCTGGTGTGGGTGGGCGTGCTGATCTACGCCTACTTCGTGGAGGCAGGCCAGGAACTGCAGTTCTACACGCTCGCGGTCGGCATCGGCCTGGTGATGGGCGGGACGAACGCGCTGTCGCGGTCGCTGTTCAGTCAGATGATCCCGCCCGGCAAGGAGGCCCAGTACTACTCGCTCTACGAGGTCGGCGAGCGCGGCACGTCGTGGCTCGGGCCGTTGCTGTTCGCGGCGGTCGGCCAGGCCACGGGCACGTTCCGGTACGCGATCCTGGCGCTGATCATCTTCTTCGCGATCGGGTTCGTGCTGGTGCTGTTGATCCCTGTGAGAAGGGCCATCGCGGCGGCCGGCAACCGAGAGCCTGCGGTCCTGTAGGCCGGGAAACGGCTAGGGTGACCCGCCGTGACAGCGCTGGAAAGCCCCGGAGCAGACCCGACCGACGCGCTCTCGGCGGTCCCCGCGTGGGGGTCCCGTCGGGAGCTGCCGAACGTGGGGCGGATCAAGTTCTCGTACGGCCCGATGGACTGCGGGAAGTCGACGCTCGCGCTGCAGATCGACCACAACCTGGCGCGGCAGGGTCGGCAGGGGTTGCTGCTCGTGAGCAACGACCGTTCCGGGCCCGGGCAGATCACGAGCCGGATCGGGATCACGCGGGAGGCGTTGGAACTCGACGTCGACACCGATCTGCGGACCGTGGTGCGGCAGGCGTGGGAACAGGGCACGCACGTCGACTACCTGATCGTCGACGAGGCGCAGTTCCTGTCCCCCGGGCAGGTCGAGCAGCTGGGCGAACTGGCCGACGAGGCCACGATCGACGTGTACTGCTTCGGCATCGCGACCGACTTCCGCAGTCGCCTCTTCCCCGGGGCGCAGCGGCTGTTCGAGTTGGCCGACGAGTTGCAGCCGGTACAGGTGGAGGTGTTGTGCTGGTGCGGGCTGCCCGGACGGTTCAACGCGCGCGTCAGCGGCGACCGGGTGCTGCGCACCGGCGACACCGTGGTCGTGGCGGACACCGCCGACACCGTCGACGCGCCCGGTGATCCGGACGCCACGGACACGCCGCCGGTTCCCCCGACCGTGCCCGGCGACCCATCCTGCACCTCCGGTGAGGACGGGGCGGGGTCCTCCGCGGAGGTGAATCATGCGACACCACGGACGCAGAGAGAACCGGCTACCGTGCGTTACCAAGTACTGTGTCGGCGGCACTACCGCCTCGGCGATCTCGGACCCGCGGGTTCGGGTCACGGTCAGCTCCGGTTGACCTGAACCGTTCACCGGCCCGACAGAACGCCAGGTCACCCGCATGGGGGATGCTCGGTGAGAAAGGACCGCATCGACGCGTCATGTGGAGGCAGTGGCCGTCTCCCTTCCAGGAGAAGCTGTTTACCCGGGGACATGTGCGAGCCGTGGGTAACGATTCGGGTGAACGGGGAATGAACCTGGCACCCGTGCTCGTTGCACTCGGTGAGCGTGACCCTGGCTCCAGACCGGGAGCCGACTGAAAGGACTCATCATGGCCGACCGTGTTCTCCGTGGAAGCAGGTTGGGAGCGGTTAGCTACGAGACCGACCGCAATCACGACCTCGCTCCGCGGCGTAGCGTGCGCTACGCCTGTCCGAAGGGCCACGAGTTCGAGGTTCCGTTCTCCGACGACGCCGAGGTCCCCGCGACCTGGGAGTGCCGACTGCACGGCAGTGAGTCGGACATCATCGAGGGCGGCCAGACGGAGCAGAAGGAGGCCAAGCCTCCGCGTACGCACTGGGACATGCTCCTGGAGCGCCGGTCGGTACCCGAACTCGAGGAACTGCTCAACGAGAGGCTCGAGGAGCTCAAGGCCCGCCGCGGTCGCTCCTGAGCCCGAGTGAGGCTTCGCTCCCACCACTGAGGACGGCGCCCGCACCTGACTCCCAGGTGCGGGCGCTGTCGTGTGTGCTCGGCCGGGACGAGCGTGTGCTTGGCTGGTGGGCGTGAACGACGACCTGCTTGCCGTGGCGGTGGCTCAGCCTGCGACGTCGGCGCGGGATGTTGCCGGCAACGCCGTGCGGCATGCCGAGGCGGTCGAGGCTGCCGGGGCGGCCGGCGCCCGGGTGGTCGTGTTCCCCGAGCTGTCGGTGACGGGCTACGAGCTCGGTGCGCCGCCGGTCGATCCGGACGATCCGCGGCTCGACGTGCTCGCCGAGGCGTGCGCGCGCACGGGAACGGTCGCCCTGGTGGGTGCCCCGGTGCGCAGTGCCCCACGCGGCGCCGCGGGTGTGCACATCGCGATACTCCGCATCGAGGACGGCATTCGCGAGGTCGTGTACCGCAAGCAGTTCCTGGGCGGCAACGAACCGCGGCACTGCATCCCCGGGCCCGGACCCGCACTCGTCGACGTCGACGGATGGCGCGTCGGCCTCGGCATCTGCAAGGACACCGGGCAGCCCCGGCACATCGCCGCCATGGTGCGGCTCGACCTCGACCTGTACGTGGCGGGCCTGGTCCACCGGCCGGAGGAACTCGCCGAACAGGATGCCCGCGGGTTCGTGCTGGCCCGGGCGTGCGGCTCCCCCGTCGCGTTCGCGAGCTTCTCCGGCCGCACCGGCGACGTGTTCTCCGAGACCGCCGGCACCTCCACAGTCTGGTCCGCCGACGGCACCGTGTTGGCCCGCGCCGGCGACCGCCCGGGTGAGGTCGTCTCCGCGCGCGTGTCCCGTCCCCGGCGCTGACTCACCGTCCTCCCACTCCCTCCGGCCCTCTCCCCCGGCCGAACTCCCCTGCTCGACGGCCTCTGACGGGTCCTGAGACCGCCGGATCACGCCGTCCGCAAACTCGGCTACAAAATGTATGTTCTGTAGCTGTGCAGTGTTCTAGTTCCATAACTTCTAACCAGAGTTATAAGTTATCAAACTCATGACCTAGGCTTGCGGCATGAGCTCGGACGCTGTGACCGTGACGTTGCCGGAGGCCCAGACGGCGCTGTGCGGATTCCGCCATTGCCGGCACCCGTTGCCGCCGCCCGGACCGCGCGGCGGACGGCCGTACGAGTTCTGCCCCGACCGCGTGTGGCCGGGCGGCAAGTCGTGCAAGCAGCTCGCCGCCGCGGAACAGGCACTACGCGACGCGCTCGGCGAAACCGATCCCCCGACCGCCCTGCGCGACGCGACCGACACGTTCGCCGACGCCGCACGGCAGGTGCGGGAGCCGCTGCAGGCGCTCAGCGGCGTGCTCGAGACGGTCTCCGCGCGGATGGAGGACGAGCTCACCGCCGCCGCGGCCCGCGCCGATCAGGCGGATCGTGCGGCCTCCGACGCCGCGCAGGCACAACACGACGCCGAGGAACGCGCCCAGGAAGCCGAGCGGGAACGCGACGCCGCGGTTGCCGAGGCGCAGCAGGCCCGCACCGAGGCCGCCGACGCGACCGCGACCGCCGAGCGGGCCGTCGCCGAGGCCGATGCGGCCGGACTCGCCAGGGCCCGGGCCGAGGCGACCGCGGAAGCGGCCATCGACCGTGCACGCCGCGCCGAGGACGAGAACAAGGTCGTCCGCGCCCACGCCGACGAACTCGTCCAGCGCCTCGACGAGCTGCGTGCGCAACTGGCCGAACGCACCGGCGAGCGCGACACCGCCCACGCGGCCCTTGAACAGCACCGCGAGCGCAGTCGCGACCTGGAACGCAGCCTCACCGAACGCCTCGACACGACCGGATCGCACCTCGAACAGGCCCGCGCTGACCTGGCGTCCGCGGCCGAACGCGAACGGGAACTCCGCGGCAGGCTCGACGACCAGGCCGAAGAGCACCGCGTCACCGAACGGGCACTGGCCGACGCTCAGGCCGACGTCGCCGCGCACCGGGCCGAGGCCGAGCGGCTCCGCGACCGGATCGGCACGGCCGAACGCGAGCGCGACACCGTCGACCGCGTCCTGCACCGCATCAACGACGCGGTACTGGCCGCCGACTCCGACGCCACACGCGAGGACCCGGGCGCGCTCCGCGAACTCGTCCTCCGCGAACTCCTGACCAGGACGAACCCACCCGACGACGCGGACCCCGGCCGCCCCTGACCCTGGTCAGTCGTCCCCGGCCAGCTGTTGCCGGATGCGGGCGGCTTCGCGGGTGAGGGCGTCGCGTTCGGCGACGCTGGTCGCGGCGCGGGCCGCCTCGACGTACAGGTCGGCGGCGTGGTCGAGCTCCCCGAGGCGTTCGCGCAGGTGGGCCGTCACGGCGACGTAGCGGGGCAGGTCCGGGCTGACGTCGGCCAACGCGGCCAGCCCGGCATGCGGTCCGTCCGCCTCCCCCACGGCCACCGCCCGGTTGAGGCGTACCACCGGGCTGCCGGTGAGGCGCAGGAGTTCGTCGTACCACTCGACGATCTGCGGCCAGTCGGTCTCGGCGGGGGTCGGGGCGTCGGCGTGCAGCGCGGCGATCGCGGCCTGTGCCTGGTACTCGCCGAGCCGGTCGCGGGCCAGGGCCGCCTGGAGGATGTCGACGCCCTCGGCGATCAGCCGGGTGTCCCACAGGCCGCGGTCCTGCTCGGCGAGCAGGATGCGCCGGCCGCCCGCGGTGGTGCGGGACGCGCGGCGGGCGTGGTGCAACAGCATCAACGCCAACAGCCCATGGACCTCGGGGTCGTCGGTCGATGCGGCGAGCTGGCGGGTGAGCCGGATGGCCTCGGCGGCGAGGTCGAGGTCGCCGCCGTGGCCCTCGTTGAACACCAGGTACAGCACGCGCAGGATCGTTGCCAGGTCGCCGGGTTCGTCGAGTGTGCGGCCCGCGAGCCGCCGTTTGGCGCGGCTGATGCGCTGCGCCATGGTCGCCTCGGGAATCAGATACGCCTCGGCGATCTGCCGCGTCGTGAGGCCGCCGACCGCGCGCAACGTCAACGCGACCGCCGAGGCAGGCGGCAACGTCGGATGCGCGCACAGGAAGAACAACCGCAACGTGTCGTCGGTGTCGGGAGCGTCGGTGTCGGGAGCGCTGCCGTGCGGGGGCTCGCTCTCGACGGCCCGCTCCCGTTCCCGGCGCGCGGCGTCGGAGCGGACGGTGTCGAGGTATCGGCGCCACGCGGCGGCGATCAGCCAGCCCTTCGGGTCGCGCGGCGGGGCGCCGGGCCAGGTCTCCCAGGCGCGGATCAGCGCCTCCTGCACGGCGTCCTCTGCCGACGCGAAGTCCGCTCCGCGCCGGCAGAGGACGCCGATCACCGCGGGGACGAGCCCCCGCAGCTGTGGCCCGTCCACCGGGATGCCGGTCGTGTGGGCATCATTCATTCGGCCACCGGCGGGGCGGTCAGGAAGGGCCGCACCTCCAGCCACTCGTGGATCGGCTTGCCGCCGGCACCGGGTGCGGCCGACAGCTCACCGGCCAGTTCGACGGCACGGTCCCACGAGTCGACGTCGATGATCATCCAGCCCGCGATGAGGTCCTTGGTCTCGGCGAACGGCCCGTCGGTGACGGGCGGTTCGCCCTCGCCGTCGTGGCGCACCCAGGCGCCGTCGGGTGCGAGGGCCTGTCCGTCGACGAACTCGCCCGTCCCCTCCAGGCGTGCCGCGAAGTCGTTCATGTACTGCATGTGCGCGTCGACCTCGTCGGGGGTCCAGCGGTCCATCGGGACGTTGTTCACCGCCGCCGGGGCTCCGCGGTAGTGCTTGAGCAGCAGGTACTTCATGGGGTTCTCCTCAGCTCGGTCCGTTGTGCACCCCGGGGACGGAGCCGAACCCGCGTTCTCGACACCCGCCGACGTGACGTGAGTCACTCTAGCGCCCGCGGATTGCGTAGGGGTCAGTCCTCGTACCAGGCGTCGGCGACGAGGTCGACGGCGCTGCGCTCCGGGTCGGGGGCGGCGTGGTCGTAGACCTTGCGGGTCGTGTCGATGCTGCTGTGCCCGACGTCGCCCTGCACGTGGGCGAGGTCGGCGCCGGCCTCGACGGCGGTGGTGACGTAGAAGTGGCGCAGCGCGTGCGGATGCAGCGCGTCGGCGACGTCCGCGAGTTCCGGTCCGGCCGAGGCGGCCACGCGGCGCAGCAGCTGCCAGATCGCCTGGCGTTGGAAGCGCCGTCCCGTCCGTGTGCGCAGCAGCGGGCGTTCCGGTGCCGCTGCCGTCCTGTTCGCGGCATCGGCCGGGACGGGTTCCGCGCGGGTCGTGGTGGAGCGTTGGGTCTCGCGGACCTGTGCTCGGTAGGCGGTGATCGCGGCGTCGGCCGGGGCGCTCAGGTACACGATCCGTGTCTTGCCGCCCTTGCCCGTGACCCGCAGTGCGCGGCGGCCCCTGGTGACGTGCAGGTCGGACTCGTCCAACTCGCACAGCTCGCTGACCCGCAGGCCGAGCGTGAACAACGCGACCACGGCACCGGACCGGGCCACGTCGAGTGCGCTCGCTCCCCTGCGCGGCGCGGCGGCCGCGGCGTGCAACGCCCGCACCTGGGAGGCGGTGAGCGTGACCGTGCTGGTCGCGCTCGTCGACGCGGCCGACAGGCCCAGGCGTCGCCGGCTCAGCGCGGCCGGGTTGCCGTCGGCCAGGCCGGTGTCGGCGACGTGGGCGTACAGGGTCTTCACGGTCGCGAGCAGGCGGTCCCGGGTCGCGGGTGCGGCGCCGGCCGCGGTCACCGCGTCGAGCCACGCCTGCACGTCGCGGGTCGTGGCGCGGACGGGGTCGAGCCGGCGGGCGGCGCACCACCGGAACCAGTGCAGGCTGCGCAGTCGACCGCGCGGTGCGGGCGGTGGCCCCGACCGTTCGGCTCCGGGTTCGGGTGGCCGGAGCTGCACCGCGGCCACATAGGACGCGACCGCCTCGACCCAGCTGCGTTCGACGCCGGTCGTCCAGTGCTCGAGGTCGGCCGCCGACACGGGCAGCCCCAGGCCCTCGGCGTAGGTGCGGCGGGTGCGGACGTTGCCGTAGCCGCTCAACCAGTCCGCCACGGCAACCAGCAACGCGGCCGGATCGGCCACCCCCGGCCACACCTCGTCGGTGTCCATCGGCACGGCACCGTCGACAGGCTCCACAGCGCCCGCAGAGTCCACCGTGCCCGCTGCGTGCACGGCGCCGGCCGGGTCCCGATCGGACCGGGGTCGGGTCATCGCCGTTGCAGGAGCCGGCGCAGTTGGCCGAATCGGCGCTGCACTCCCCACTGCGCCACGCGCACGACGGCCTCGCCGATGATCGAACCGTCCATCTTGGACGTGCCGACCTCGCGTTCGGTGAAGGTGATCGGAACCTCGACGATGTCGAAGCCCTCCTGCGCGGTGCGCAGGGTCAGGTCGATCTGGAAGCAGTACCCGGCGGAGACCACATCGGACAGCCGCAGCGTCGCCAGGACGTGCGCGCGGTAGGCGCGGAAACCGGCGGTCATGTCGTTGACCGGAACGCCGAGCGCGACCCGCGAGTACACGTTCGCACCGCGCGAGAGGACCTCGCGGTGCTTGGGCCAGTTGACCAGCGCGCCGCCGGGCACGTAGCGCGAGCCGATCACCAGGTCCGCGTCGCCGAGGGCCTCGATCAGCCGCGGCAGGTCCTCCGGGGCGTGCGAACCGTCGGCGTCCATCTCCACGAGCGTGGCGTAGTCGCGCTCGAGACCCCAGCGGAAGCCCGCGATGTAGGCGGCTCCGAGGCCGGCCTTCTCCGTGCGGTGCAGCACGTGCACCCGCTCGTCGCCGGCAGCGATCTCGTCGGCCAGCTCGCCGGTGCCGTCGGGGCTGCCGTCGTCGACGACGAGCACGTGCGCCTCGGGCAGGTGCACGTGCAGTCGCTGCAGGAGGGGCGCGAGGTTGTCCCGCTCGTTGTACGTCGGGATGATCACCAGCACAGGTTCGGTCGTGCCCCTGTGCGTGTCCTCGGCCATGCTGCTCCCCTGCGTCCTTCGCCTACGAGTCCTGTGCCTGCGCGTCCCGTGCTGCGTGCCCGGTCACGTCGACCGGCGGCGGCCGAGCACGATCCCGGTGATCGCCGCAGCCAGTCCGGCCCCCAACAGAACGTACTCGGTTCCCGCGCCGAGCCGGTCCGCCAGCGTAGTGGTCTGCCGCAGCGGCACGTCGGCCACCAGCGACGTCGCCGTGTACATGTCCGTCTGGCGGGTGACCGTACCGTCCGGCTGCACGACGGCACTGACCCCACTGGTCGCCGCGACCACGACGGCCCGGCCGTGCTCGACGGCCCGCAGCCGCGCCATGGCCAGCTGTTGGTAGGTCATCTCGCCGTCGCCGAACCACGCGTTGTTGGTCGGCAACACCAACAACTGCGCCCCGGCGTTGACGGCGTCGCGGGACGGGTAGTCGTAGGCCGCCTCGTAGCAGATCGACAGGCCCACACGGGTGTCGGCGACATCGGTCACGCCCGCCCCGGTGCCCCACCGCATGTCGCGGGTGTTGCCGACGAAAGGACTGAACCAGCTGGCGATCGGGCGCATCGGCACGTACTCGGCGAACGGCACGAGCTCCTGCTTGGCGTAGCGTTCGCCGGGCCCCGCGTCGGGATCGCCCGGGGGGCGCCAGGTGACGACCGCGTTGTCGGTCAGTCCGTCGACGTCGCGGTACAGCGACCCCACCAGCGTGGGCACGCCGAGGTCGGCCACGGCCCGGTCGACGTCTGTGTCGTGGCCGCCTGCGATGTCGACCGCGGTCTCGGGCCACACGACCAGGTCCGGGCGCGGCACGTCGCCGTCGTCGATGCGCTGGGCGAGCCGGCCGCTCTCGGCGAGGGTGTTCTCGCGCAGGACCTCCCGTTCGCCGAGCAGTCCGATGCCGACGTTCGGTGCGTTGCCCTGCACGATCGCCACCGAGCGGGTGCCGTTCTCGGCCCCGGCGCCGACCGTCGGCCACACGGCCAGGCCCGCAAGGACCGGCACGAGGGCGTAGGCGGCGACGCGGACGAGGCCGGGCGCGGCGAACTCGCGCCGCATGAGCAGGAGGATCAGCCGCGCCGCCGCGAAGCCCGAGAGCACGACGGCGAAGCCGACGAGCGTCGCGCCGCCGACCGAGGCGAGGGCCGTGTAGGCGCCCTCGGGCTGGCTGAAACCGACACGCCCCCAGGGAAATCCGTTGGCGGGCCAGCGGGACCGGGCGAACTCCTGCAGCAGGAACACCAGCGCCATCCACACCGGGGCGCCGGGCAGGCGCGCCACCCACGGCATGAGCGCGCACGCCAGGGCGACGTAGACCGCGAGGACGCCGGACAGCGCGAGCCACGGCCACGGTCCGAAGTCGACACCGAGGAAGTCCTCGATCCACAACAGGTGCAGCAGGTTGAACGCCAGCCCGAACACGAGGCCGTAGCCGGCGCTGCCCCACGTGCGCCGGCCCCACAGGACGAGTCCGAGACCGGCGAACGCCACCGGCGCCAACCACCACAGCGGGCGCGGCGCGAACGCCAGGAACAGCAGCACTCCGGAGGCCGCCGCGCCGGCCAGGCGCAGCGCGATCGGCACCAGTCGGGAGCGGGATGCTGCGGAGCGGTCCGCGGTGCGGACGGGCGGCGACGACACGGGCTCGGTCTCAGTCACGGGAGTGGATGACCTCACCGGCGCGGACGGTCCGCAGGCACGTCGGCAGTGGTCCGTCGGGTTCGAGGGACGGCAGCCCGGGAATGCCCGCGCGCGGGTCGGTCGACCACCGCTGCACGCGGTCGTCGGGGACGGCCACGACGACCTCCACCGGTTCCCACACGGCGTAGTGCGCGGGCGCGCCGGGCACGAGCGTGCCGGTGACGCCGTCGGCCACACCCGCGGCGCGGTGCCCTCCCCGGGTGTGGGCGTTGAACGCGGCCCGCGGCGAGATGCCCGATCCCGGGGTGCGGTGGTGCACCGCGGCGCGCACGCTCTCCCACGGGGCGAGCGGGGTCACGGGCGCGTCCGACCCGAACGCCAGCGGCACGCCGGCGGCGGCCAGCGCGGCGAACGGGTTGAGCCCGGCGGCACGCTCTGCGCCGAGGCGGGCGGCGTACATCCCGTCGGTGCCGCCCCACAGGCCGTCGAACAGCGGCTGCATCGAGGCGGAGACGTTGAACCCGGCCAGCAGTTCGGCCTGCTCGACGTCGATCATCTCGACGTGCTCGAGGCGGTGCTTGGCGCCGACGAGGGCGCGGCGGCCGAGTTCCTTCTCGGCCAGGCGGAAGCCCTCGACCACCTCGGCGACACCGGCCTCGCCGATGACGTGGAAGCCGGCCTGCAGACCCGCCTCCGTGCACAGCGCGAGATGCTCGGCGATCTGCGCGGCATCGAGGTAGCGGTTGCCGGTGCTGTCGGGGGCGTCGGCGTAGGGCTGGTGCAGGGCGGCGGTCCGGGAGCCGAGCGCGCCGTCGACGAGCAGGTCGCCCGCGAGCCCCCGCGCGCCCACGCGGCGTGCCGTGGCCAGGCGTCCGCGCCGGTGGCGCCCCAGTAGCCCACGACCTCGGGCAGTCCCGGTTCGGCGGCCAGCTCGAGCAGACCGGCCAGGTCGTCCTCGCTGGAGATGCCGGGGGCGGCGTTCTCGTGCACCGACACGATCCCGAGGGACGCCGCGGTGCGCAGGAAGGTCTCCTGCACGCGCCTGCGGTGTTCGGGGGTCACGGCGGTGCGCGACGCCGTCACCAGCGCGGTGTGCGCCTCGCGGGTCACCGGGCCCTCGTCCGACCAGCCGGGCAGCTCGCGCACGCCCGGCGCGAGCTCGACCAG
This sequence comes from Saccharomonospora sp. CUA-673, assembly GCF_001942305.1. Taxonomy (GTDB): domain Bacteria; phylum Actinomycetota; class Actinomycetes; order Mycobacteriales; family Pseudonocardiaceae; genus Prauserella. Next base: position 27,693 of record NZ_MKKE01000012.1, read on the forward strand.
GGCGGTGGACACCAGCGCGGAGTGCACGTCGACGCGGCTGAGGTAGACGGGGGCGCCGCCTGCCGCGGCGTCGAGCTCCGCCCGGCTCGGCAGGCGCGGACTGGCCCATGTCGTCTCGTCCCAGCCGTGGGCGATCAGCACCTGGCCGGGCCGGGCGGCCTCCCGCACGGCCGTCAGCAGGTCGTCGGCGCTGCGCACCGCGGCGAGGTCGACGCCGTCCAGGTGCAGGCCGGCGTTGGTCGCGTGCACGTGGGCGTCGACGAAACCGGGCGTGACGAACGCGCCGTCGAGGTCGACGACCTCGGCGTCCGGGTGCAGTGCGCGGCCCGGCCGGTCCTGGCCCACCCACACCACGACGCCGTCGGTCACGGCCATCGCGGTGGCGTCGCTCGAGGCCGGGGTGTGGATGCGGCCGCCGACGAGCAGCGTCGTGTGCGGGCGCGCGGGCGTGCTGGTGGAACTGGCGGGGGAACGCGTCACGCCGCGAAGTCTGCCACGCCGACCTCGACAAGAATCTTTGCGTCGATCCGTCGTTATGGCAGGATTATTTGCACAAGACCGCGACATGAGGAGCAGAAGTGACTGCGATCCAGGATCTGCGCTGCACACCGCGCCGACCGCCGGCACGGCGACCGGGCTGGGCGGGGAGCAGCCGTACGAGTACCGACGGGCCGAACTGGTCGAACCGGACTGGCGCCGGTTCCCCGGATGGCGCGACGTCACCGAGGCCGAATGGCGCGACGCCCAGTGGCAGCGCGTGCACTGCGTCCGCAACCTCAAGCAGCTGCGCGCCGTCGTGGGCGACCTCGTGCACGAGCGCTTCTTCGACGACTTGGCCGCCGATCAGCACGACATGGCCACGATGTCGATGCTCCTGCCGCCGCAGATGCTCAACACGATCGCCCCGCACGCCGGCACCGATCCGCACAAGGTCACCGAGCAGTTCTACGCCGACCCGATCCGCCGGTACATGCTTCCGGCGCGCAGCGACCGCGACACCGAGTGGCCGAGCCATCCGCATTCCGAGCGCGATTCCCTGCACGAGGCGGAGATGTGGGTCGTCGAGGGGCTGACCCACCGCTACCCCACCAAGGTGCTGGCCGAACTGCTCTCCACGTGTCCCCAGTACTGCGGGCACTGCACGCGGATGGACCTCGTCGGCAACTCGACCGAGCAGATCGCCAAGCACAAGCTCGAGCTCAAGCCGGTCGACCGGCAGGACGCGATGATCGACTACCTCAAGCGCACGCCCGGGGTGCGGGACGTGGTCGTCTCCGGCGGCGACGTCGCCAACGTCCCGTGGCACCAGCTCGAGGCATTCCTGATGCGTCTGCTGGACATCGAGACCGTCCGCGACATCCGGCTCGCCACCAAGGCACTGGCCGGGCTGCCGCAACACTGGCTGCAGCCCCAGGTCGTCGAGGGTCTCGAGCGCGTCGCCGGCACCGCCCGCAGGCGCGGCGTGAACCTGGCCATCCACACGCACGTCAACCACGTGCAGTCGGTGACCCCGCTGGTCGCCGAGGCCGCGCGGACGGCCTTCGAGGTCGGCGTGCGCGACGTGCGCAACCAGGGCGTGCTCATGCGCGGCGTCAACAGCACCCCGGCCGACCTGCTCGACCTGTGCTTCGCGCTGCAGGGCGAGGCGAACATCCTGCCGTACTACTTCTACATGTGCGACATGATCCCCAACGCCGAACACTGGCGACTGTCGGTGCACGAGGCCCAGGAACTGCAGCACGCGATCATGGGCTACCTGCCCGGCTACGCCACCCCGCGGATCGTCTGCGACGTGCCGTACGTCGGCAAACGCTGGGTCCACCAGCTCGCCGAGTACGACCGGGAACGCGGCATCTCCTACTGGACGAAGAACTACCGCACCGGGATCGAACACGACGACCCCGAGGCGTTGGAACGCCGCTACCCGTACTACGACCCCATCTCGACGCTGCCCGAGACCGGCAAGGCCTGGTGGCGCGAGGACGGGTAGACGACCGCACCCACGGGGCGTAGCGGCCTCGGCACGCACGGAAGCTCGACCGAACGGACCAGCGCCGATTTCGTCGAGTTCGCCCGGTTCCCGAGGGCCGAGACGTAGGGTTCCGGTGCATGGACGACGGACCGCGGCGGCGTCGGCTGCGCATCCCCGCAGCGTGGCGGTCGGCCCCGCGCGCCGCGTTGTCGCATCCGCTCGTGGCGATCGTCGCCGGCGTCACGGCACTGTTGACGTGCTTCCTGGCAGCGGCCACGTCGCTGCACTCGTCCGCAGCGGCGGGCGCCGCGATCGAGGACCGTCTCGACAGTGTCTGCCAGGACCAGTACGGCCCGGTGTTCACCTCGCCGTGGATCGAACCCGACCACGCGCAGACGGTGATCGACACGGTGCGCGAGCACGCGCCCCGGCACGGGTTCGATGCGCCGATCGTCAGCATGTTCACACCGGAGGGCCAGGCGGAGTTCGCGGGCGGGGAGTACAGCTACCGCATCGGCTACCGCACCGACGGCATCGAGAACCTCGAGCTGCTCCGCGGCGACGCCTCACCGGGACTGTGGATGGGCACCGAACTCGCCGATGACCGGAACATCCCGCTGGGGACCCGCGGCGGGGGCGGCGAGCTTCCGGCCACCACGGGCATCTACCGCGATCTGTACCTGCCGGCACCGGATCCGTGGTGCTCGGTGCAGGACCTGTCGATGCCCAACCGGCTCATCAACATCCCCACCGGACCGGTCCTGTTCGCGACCGACCGCGCCTCGTTCGACGCCGCGCACGACGTCGACGAGCTCGAACGGCTCACCATCACGTTCCGCGAGGACCCACCGGAGACCCTCCCCGAGGCGGAGGACCGGCTCGACCGGGCCGACGCGCTCATCGCCGCCGTCGACGACACGCTCCGCCGCGGCGGGGGCGGCGAGATCACCCACGGCTCGACGCCCTTCGCGCGGTCGGCCGATCTCGCCGACCAGGCGCAAGGCAACGTCGGCCTGTCGATCCTCCCGCTGGCCGCGCTGGCCGTCGCGATCGGCTGCGCCGGGCTGGGCGTGCTCGGCGTGCAGTGGTATCAGCGGCGCTACGCGCAGGTGCGGTTGCACTTCTCGCGCGGCTACCGGCCGTCGGCACTGGGCGGTCTGGCACTGGCCGAGCTGGGCTTGCCGATCGTCCTGGGAGGATTGCTGGGCATCGTCGCCGCCCGGATCCTCCTGCCCGTGTACGGACCGCCGGGGACCGTCGACAGCGGTGAACTCGGCACCGCGACAGCCGCAGGCGCGGGCGCACTGGTGACGTCCGCGGCGTTGGTGTTCGCCGTCGTCACCATCCGAACCCATCGTGAGTTCCAGCTCCGCCGCCTACCCGGGCGCGCGGACAGGCGGCGGTTTCTCGCGTACGTGCCGTGGGAGCTCGGCACCGCCGCGTTCGCGTTCGCGGGCTGGCTCCGCCTGGCCGAGTACGGCGGCGCCTCCCGGTCGGGAGATCCACTGCCCCAGGTCGACCCACTGGCGTTGACGTACCCGGTCGCCGTCGTGCTGACCGTCGGGATCGTCACGGCGCGGCTCGCGTTCCTGGCGCTCCGGTGGTCGCACCGGGCACGGTTCTGGACCCGGCCGTCGCTGCAGCTGGCGATCCGGCGGCTCGCGGCCTCCCGCGGCCCCGTGGTCGGCGTGCTCGTCGTGACCGTGCTCGCCGTCGGAACCCTGGCCGTGGGCAGCCAGGTGTCGTCGAGCCAGCGGGCGGCGCTCGTGGACAAGACCGGCATGTACGTGGGCGCCGAATCCGCCGTGGACGTCGAGCAGGCGATCGGCCTCGGCGACGAGCCGGTCCCGGAAGGTGCCCGGGACGGCACGTCCCTGGTCGGGCGGATGAACTCCACGGGCACCGATCCGAAGGTCGCCGTCGTCGATCCCGACACGTTCGTCGACGTCGCCTGGACCAGCAGGCTCGAGGAGGACGAACTCCGCGCCCTCCTCGACCGGATGGCCGCGCCCGCCGGCGGCACGCTGCCCGCGATCAGGGTCGGTGCCCCGGGACCGGTTCCGGAGATCTCCGACGCACCCCCGTTGACCCCGATCGCCCACCTCGACGCGTTCCCGCTGCTCGCCGACGATGCCGGCTACGTCGTGTCGCGGGATGCCCTGACCGACGAACAACTCGGCGCCATGACGCGGTGGACCCTGCTGTCGACCGGATCGCTCGAGGCGCTCACCGCACCGTTCCGGGAGGCCGGGCTGGCCCATCCCAACGCCGAGACCCGAAGTGAGGTTCTCGACGCATTGCCGTTCCACGTCGTCGAGTGGACGTTCTCCTTCATCACACTGCTCGGGCTCGTGCTGGCGGCCGTCACAGTCCTGGCGTTGGTCGTCGCCGTCGAAACCCGCCGGCGGCAGAACGCCCTCGCGGCGACCCTGTCGACGCGGATGGGGATGCGGCGCCGACAGCTGTTGGGGAGCTACCTCGCCGAGCTCGGCGCCGTCGGCGGCATCGCATCGATCGTGGGCACCGTGTGCGGGGTGATCGTCGCCGCGATCGCGGTGGCCCGGTTCGACCCCGTGCGCTGGCTCGCGCCCGTGGCGGATCTGCCGAACCCGGCCCCCTTCGTCGTCGCCGTCGTGGGTGCGTGCGCATTCGTCGTGGCGGCCACGGCGTGGTTCGCGGTGCGCGCGACGCGTACCGCCGTCCCTGCGGAGCTGCTCCGTGTCTGAAGCCAACGCCTCGGAAGCCCCGGTGTTCGGAACCACCGTGTCTGCATCGGCCGGGTCCGACTCCACTGTCGGCGGTCCCGTGTTCCGGCTGCGTTCGGTGGGCGTCGAGTACGTCACGCCGGCGGGCCCGGTGTCCGGGCTCCGCGACGTCGCCCTGGACGTCGCCCGCACCGGCGTGACCGTGCTGGCCGGTCCGTCCGGGTCCGGCAAGTCCACGTTGTTGCGGCTGCTCGGCCTGGTCGAACGGCCCACGACGGGCACCGTGGCCTTCGACGGCACGGACGTCGCGTCGTTGAGTCACCAGCGGCGCCGCGAACTCCGTCGCCGGCGCCTCAGCCTGGTCTTCCAGAATCCGCTCGACAACCTGCTTCCCGCGCTCTCGGTGGGCGAGAACCTGCACGCGGCAGCCGAGTCGTCGGACCGGGACTGCGTGCCGGAGGAGATCCTGGCCGACCTCGGTCTCGACGGAACGGCCGCGTGGCGGATCGGGGCACTGTCCGGCGGGCAACAGCAGCGGCTCGCGTTCGGCTGTGTGCTGGCCCGGGGCACGGACGTCGTGCTGTCGGACGAACCGACGTCCCAGCTCGACTCCGCCTCGGCCGATCTGGTGCTGGACACCCTGCGGCGGCTCGCGGGCCGCGGGTTGACGGTGGTCGTGACGTCGCACGACCCGGAGCTGATCGCCCTCGGCACGCACGTGGTGCGGCTGCGCGACGGCGCGGTGGACGACGGGCCGGTGGATGGAGGTGGGCCCGATGCCTGACGTCGACGTCGTGGCCGCGCCGCCGGTGGCGTTGCGCGCGAGCGGTCTGCGCAGGACGTTTCCCCATCCCGGCGGCGACGTCGAAGTGCTGCGTGGGCTCGAGCTCACGGTCGAACCCGGGGAACTCGTCACCGTCGCCGGCCGCTCCGGGGCCGGTAAGAGTGCGTTGCTGGCACTGCTGTGCGGCTTCGACACACCCGACGCCGGGGCCGTCCACGTCGGCGACGTGAGAGTCACCGCCGAACTGCCGTGGCACACCTGTGCGTTGTTGCCCCAGGCGTTCGGCCTGGCGCACGAACTCACCGCAGCGGAGAACGTGGCGCTGCCGCTGCTGTTGACCGGGGCCACCGTCGGAGCGGCGATGGACGCGGCAGGGGCGCTGCTCGACCGGCTCCGTCTTGCGTCCCTGACCGACCGATACCCCGGGGAACTGTCGTCGGGCCAGCAACAGCGGGTCGCACTGGCCAGGGCGCTCGCACCCCGCCCGGCCGTGTTGATCGCCGACGAGCCCACCGCCCACCTCGACGCCGGGACGACACCCGTCGTGCTGGAGACGCTGCGCCGGCATGCCGATTCCGGTGCCGCCGTACTGGTCGCCAGTCACGACGAGGCCGTACACGACGTCGCCAACCGCCGCCTCGACCTCGCCGACGGGACCCTCGCCGGCACGTGACCCGACCGTCGCCGTGTCAGCACCCCACGTCGCCGTGTTGGCACGCCACGTCGCCGTGTCAGCACGCCACGTCGCCGTGTCAGCACGCCACGTCGCCGTGTCAGCAATCTGCGTCGTCGTGTCAGCATTCTGCGACGCCGTGTTGGCAATCCGCGTCAGCTGCTACCCGGGGCCGGCGGAGAGGCCGTCCATCAGCAGGTCCAGCAGCCGGTCGATCTGCGGACGTTGATCGGGTCGCTGGCACGCGAGCAGCACCCCGGCCATCTGCGCGACCACGTCCTCGGCGGGTACGTCGTCGCGCAGGCCGCCGCTGTCGGCTCCGGCGGCGAGCATCCCCCGGACCGCCTCGCTCAGACGCGTGCGCGTCTCGTCCGACGTGATGGCCCCGGAGGCGATCACGTCCCGTAGCGCCTCGGCCATACCGTGCTTGGTGGCGACGAAATCGGCGTAGCGCCCCATCCACGTGCGCAGAGCCTTCTCCGGAGGCAGCGTCGCGCGCAGCTCGTCCGCGGCGTCGCACAGCTGTCCCAGTTCGTCGCGGTACACCGCCTCGATCAACGCCTCCCGCGACGGGAAGTGCCGATACAGGGTCCCGATGCCCACCCCTGCGCGGCGTGCGATCGACTCCAGCGACGCCGTGCCGTTCGAATCGCCGAACGCGGCGAGCGCCGCGTCGATGATCCGCCTGCGGTTCCGGCGCGCGTCCGCCCGCTCGCATCCCTGAACGCCGTCCGACATAGGTGGAGGACCCTCCGCTTTCGGTGGACCGTGACCCGTAGACGGAGGACCCTCCGCCTTTGTGCAACGGTACAGGGAGGCAACCACGATGTCCGCCGACACTCCGCCCCGCACCGACGTCGACGCACGAGGACCACTCGGTGACCGCCGGGTCCAGCGCGTCGGCTACGGCGCGATGCAACTGGAGCGCGCTGCACGCCACGAGGCGATCGATCTGCTCCGCCGCGCCCTCGAGCTCGGCGTCGACCACGTCGACACCGCACACTTCTACAAGGCCGGCCACGTCAACGAGGTGATCGGTGCGGCGCTCGCGCATTGCCGCGACGACGTGCTGATCGCGACCAAGGTCGGCGCCACGAACGACCCCGCCGGCGAGTACGGATTGAGCCCCGCCCAACGGCCGGAGCAACTGCGCGCCGAGGTCGAGGCGAATCTCCGCAGCCTGGGCGTGGACCGGATCGACCTGGTCAACCTGCGCCGACTCGACGGCAGCGGACCCGGCATCCGGGCGAGCGGCGAGCAGGTGGTCGACCTGGACGACCAACTCGCCGCCCTCGCGGACCTGCGTCGTGCCGGCACGATCGGCCACATCGGACTGAGCAACGTGACCCGCGAGCAACTCCGCCGGGCACTGCCGGTCGGCATCGCCTGCGTCCAGAACCACTACAACCTTCTCGATCGCGCCGCCGAGTCCGTCCTCGATGAATGCCGGGCCCACGACATCGCATGGGTGCCGTTCTTCCCACTCGGCTCCGGCGTCACCACCCACCCGGTCGTCCGCGCCGCCGCCGAGCGCACCGGTGCGAGCCCGGCACAGGTGGGCCTCGCCTGGCTGCTCGGTCACGCGCGGCAGACGTTGTTGATCCCCGGCACGACGAACGTGGCCCACCTCGAACAGAACCTGCGGGCCACCCACGTGCGCCTCGACGCCGACACCCGCGCCGATCTCGACGGCCTCGGAAAGCGGTGACGCCCCGACCGAGCCGGGCCTGACCCGAAACCGGGATCCCCGCCACAGCCCCAAGATCCAGAACGTCCGAATCCAGTAGAATCACCCGTGATGGCCACATCCCGCTGGTTGCTCGGTGCGTTCGCGTTGGTCGGGGTTGCCCTGCTCGTCGCGGTGTTCGTCCTGATCTCCTCCGACCCGACCACCCCCGAACGACCGGGCCCGCCCGGCGACGGTCCGCTCACCGTCGTGTCCATGGGCGACAGCACCATCTCCGGCGAAGGGGCAGGCGACTACAGCCCCGACACCGACGGCCAGGACGGCAACTGGTGCCACCGCTCCCCCAACGCGATGGTCAACCACATCGAACTGCGCGGCGCCACCGAACATGTCAACCTGGCCTGCTCCGGCGCCGCCACCAAACACGTCATGCTCGGCGACGAGAAACAATGGACCGAGCCCTCCCAGGCCCAGCAACTGGCCGAACTCGTCGAGGACCACCGCGTCAGCGCGATCGTCGTCGGCATCGGCGCCAACGACGACCCCCAGTTCTCCCGGCTCATCTCCCAGTGCTTCACCGCATGGTTCTCCGACGAAGCCGCCCCATGCAACGAAGACATCCAAACCGACTGGGCCGAACGCGTCGAGGCCGTCGTACCCAAGGTGACGCAGGTGCTCACCGACATCCGCACCGTCCTCGAACGCGCCGGCTACGACGGGGACGACTACGACCTCGTCCTCCAGTCGTACGCCTCGCCCATCGGCCCGGATATTCCCGAGTCACTGCGCAATTTGGACGGATGCCCGTTCCGCAAGGCCGACCTCGAATGGGTCCGCGACACCGGAGCCCCCGACCTGTCCGAAGGACTCCACCGCGCAGCGTCCGAAGTGGACGCTCGGTTCCTCGACCTGTCCCGCGCCGCCATCGGCCACGAAGCCTGCACCGGCGGCGACGACCACGACCACGAGTGGTTCACGCGCTTCACCGTCCGCTGGGACGACCTCGAGGACGCCGACCGCGCCAGCCACGCCATCCAGGAGTCGTTCCACCCCAACGCCAACGGCCACGCGCAGTTCGCCCGCTGCATGAGCGAGTTCCTCGCCTCCGACGCCGATTCGGCCGCCTGCCTCAAGGGCGACGACGACAACCTCCACGCCGCCCCGGCCGTCGTCGCACAAGGCGAACGCTGAGCCCACCGGCCGGTGGGCTCAGCCGGCAGGGGTCACAACGTCGGGGACCGGCCCTCGAACGGCGTCGACAGCACCACGGTCGTGCGCGTCGACACCTTCGCCACCTCTCGGATCCGCCGCAACAGATCCTCCAGGCCCAACGGAGACGGCACCCGCACCAACAGGATGTAGGACTCGTCGCCGGCCACCGAATAGCACGACTCGATCTCCGGGATGTGCTCCAACCGCTGCGGATAGTCGTCCGGAGCGGCCGGATCGTTCGGCGTCAGCGAGATCAGCGCCGTCAGCGGCAACCCGATCTGCTCACCGTCCAGTTTGGCCGTGTACCCGCGGATCACACCGCGCTGCTCGAGCCGCCGCACCCGCTGATGCACCGCCGACACCGACAACCCGACCCGTTCGGCCAGATCCGTGAAACTGCGCCTGCCGTCCGCGGACAGCTCCTCCACGATCGCCTTGTCGAGCGGCTCCAAGCTCGCAGGCGGCGGTGTGCCACCACCCGACGCGTCATGCGTCGAGCACGACGAGCTCGTGCGGGCGCGCGTTGACCGGCTCCGCACCTTCGGCCGTCACCACGACGATGTCCTCGATCCGCGCACCCCACCGGCCGGCGGTGTAGATGCCCGGCTCGACGCTGAACGCCATGCCCTCGTCGAGGCGCAGATCGTTGCCCGCCACGATGTACGGCTCCTCGTGCACGTCCAGCCCGATGCCGTGGCCCGTGCGGTGGATGAACCGGTCCCCGAAACCGGCGTCGGCGATGATGTCGCGGGCAGCCGCGTCGACCGACTCGGCGCTCGCGCCGGGCCGCACCGCGTCCACCGCCGCCTGCTGGGCGCGCTGCAACACCGCGTACGTCTCGGCCACGTCCGCGCCGGCAGGCTCGCCGACGGCGTAGGTGCGCGTGCAGTCCGAGTTGTAGCCGTCCGGGATCGGACCGCCGATGTCGACGACCACCACGTCGCCCGCCTCGATCACTCGGTCGGACACGTCGTGGTGCGGACTCGCACCGTTGGGCCCCGAACCGACGATGACGAACTCGGCCGACACGTGGCCCTCCTCGACGATGGCCGCCGTGATGTCGGCGCCCACCTCGGCCTCCGTGCGGCCCGGCCGCAGCCACTCGCCCATGCGCGCGTGCACGCGGTCGATCGCGGCACCCGCCTTGCGTAGCGCGTCGATCTCGGCGGCGTCCTTGCGCATCCGCAGCTCGCGCAGCACCGGCCCGGCCAGGACCTGCTCGGCCCCCGGCACAGCGCCACGAACGCCCAGGACGTGCAGCGCGGCCATCATGTCGCTCACCGCCACCCGGCCGGCCGCGCCGACACGGTCGGCGACCAGCCGGTACGGGTCGTCGCCGTCCACCCAGGTGATCACGTCGATGCCGAGCTCGTCGGTCGGCACGTCCGCATAGCCCGGCAGCTCCAGCTTCGGCACCACCAGCGCGGGCGGCGCGTCACCGGCGGGCACGACGAGCGTCGTCAACCGTTCGAACGAGCCGCCGGCCTGCCCCACCAGATAACGCAGGTCCGAACCGGGCGCGATGAGCAGCGCGTCGGTGCCGGCGTCGGCGGCGGCCTTGCCGGCCCGCTCGAGACGGGACCGCAGCGTGGCGGGTTCGGGCGCGGGACTGTGCAGCGATCGACGGGCCATGCGCCCAACCCTACTGGGCCACGCGCCTTTCTCCGGGGACCGGCTCGCTCAGTTGCCCTGGCCGACCGACAGGTTCGCCGGCAGCGGCGGCATCGGGCAGTGCAGCATGGCGCAGACCGTGCGCAGCAGTTCCGATTCGGCGACCGTGAGGGCGCCGTCGTCGGCGACCACGGTGACGAGCGCTTCGACCAACGTCTGCGTGTCCCGGCCGGACAAGCCGTCGAGCACGGGCCACGCCTGGTCGAGCACCTGCGGTCCCTGCGGCGGCGGCGCGAACGGCAACGACACGCCGGGCAGCACCCGCTGCAGGCCGGCCTGGAAGGCGCGTTCGCTCGCGGCCGGGCCGGAGCCGCCGGCGGCGGCGAGCACGGCCAACACGGTCGCGACCGACTGCTGCGCCGACGACAGCGTGCTCCGGCGGCGTTTCCACGGCGGCTGCTGGTGCACCGCCTCGTGCAGTTCGCGGCCGAGCAGTGCGGCGAAGCAGTACTCGAACACGCTGGTGCGCCCGTCCGCGGCGGCGAGGGCGCCGACGGTGTCCCGGAGCGCGTCGATGGCCTGCGGCGGACGCTGCCGCAACGCGGGGAAGGCCACCTCGGCCAGCGGCAGGCGCAGCGACGGATCGAGCTGGCTCAGCGCTCCCGCGTCGGTCCAGGCCGCGCCGGCGAGCGGCGCACCCCAGCGGGAGGCGATCAGCTGGTACTGGTTGCCCCGAACCTCGGGGTGGTTCGACAGCAACAGGCCGAACATGAGGGGCACGGCCGCCTCGGGGCTGTGCGCGCGGTCGAGGAACGCCTGGGGAATGCGGGCCAGTACGGACGCGCCCTGGTCCTGCGCGGAGCGCTGACCACCCTGTCCGTCGGAACCGCCGATCATGCCGACGGTGCCCGCGACGGCCGACACGTGCGCCGCGGCCACGTTCCCGGCCGCCCCTGGCTGTTCCTGCGGCGGAGGGGGCGGGCTGCCCGCCGGCGCCAGTCCGAGCGCGGCGTCCTCGTGCAGACCCGACGGCGGCTGCTGCGACCACTTCTGGCTCAACGCGCGGAGTTCGTTCGGGTCGAACGAGGGGTCGAGCGCGCGGATGCGCTCGGGCAGCGGCGGATGGGTGGCCAGCATCGACCGGCGCTTGCCGCCCTCGCCGAAGAGCATGTGGCTGACGTCGTCGGTCTTGCCGGCCCGCAGCTGCGAACCGGTGGGCAGGCCGCCGATCTTCTTCAGCGCACCCGCAAGCCCCTCGGTCTGCCGGGTGAACTGCACGGCGGAGGCGTCGGCGAGATACTCGCGCTGCCGCGACACCGCCGCCTTGATGACCCGGCCGGCGAACACGCCGATGAAGCCGACGACCATCGCCACGAGACCGATCATCACCAGCGGCGCGGCGCCACCGCCGCCACCGCGGTTGGAGCTGCCCCCGCTCCTGCCGCCCGAACCGAGCATCACCCGGCCCACGACCGCCAGGCCGACGAGGCCGGCCAGCACGCCGATCAGCTTCATGTTCAGGCGCATGTCGCCGTTGACGACGTGGCTGAACTCGTGGGCGATGACGCCCTGCAGCTCGTCGCGGTTGAGCCGGTCGAGCGCGCCCTTCGTCACGGCGACCGCGGCGTTGGCCGGGGACCAGCCCGCGGCGAACGCGTTGATGCCCTGTTCGTGCGGCATGACGTACAGCTCCGGAACCGGCGTGCCGGAGCTGATGGCGATCTCCTCGACGACGTTGCGCAGCCGCCGCAGGTCCGGATCGCCGGTGTCCTGCGGCACCGGGACCGCGCCCATGCTGCGGGCGACCTTCCCGCCGCCGTGCCGCCGCAGCATCAACGTCCGCACGATCGACGTGCCGCCGATGATCAGCAGCATCACGGTGCTCGACATCAGCAGCGCCCCGATGAGCGTCTCGGCCGGCTGCTGGTGCAGGCCGGTGAAGAAGACCACCGCGACGTTGACGACGGCGATCACGGCGATCACGGCCACGATGAACAACACGATCAGGCGGGCCGAGGCCTTGCGGACGTCGTCCTGTCGTTCGAAGAAGTTCATGCTCGTCGTTCACGTCCCCCGCGTCACGGTGTGCGTCTCGCTCCCCTGGATCAGAAGTTGATCTGCGGCGCCTGTCGGGCCTCGGGCGAGTCGATCTCCAGCAGCGCGGCGCCCTGGAAGCCGAACATCCCGGCGAGGATGTTGGTCGGGAACGTCTCGCGCTTGTTGTTGTAGGCCATGACGCTGTCGTTGTAGCCCTGGCGCGCGAACGCGACCCGGTTCTCCGTGGAGGTCAGCTCCTCGGACAGCTGCATCATGTTCTGGTTGGCCTTCAGGTCCGGGTAGGCCTCGGACAGGGCGAACAGCCGGCCCAGGCTCTGCGTCAGCGCCGTCTCGGCCCCACCCAGCTGCTGCATCGCGCCCGGGTCGCCCGGGTTCTGCCGCGCGGCCTGCTGGGCCTGCACCGCACCGCCGCGCGCGGCCACCACGGACTCGAGGGCCTCCCGCTCGTGCTGCATGTAGCCCTTCGCCGTCTCGACCAGGTTCGGGATCAGGTCGTGCCGGCGGGTGAGCTGCACGTCGATCTGGGCGAACATGTTGCGGTAGTGGTTGCGCCGCTTGACCAGCGCGTTGTAGCCCGTGATCAGCCAGATGACCAGCACGGCCACGATGACGACCGCGATCACGATCGCCACGATCAGTCCGGTACTCATGACGGTGTTTCCTCCCCTTTGATCTCGACGTGCGTCCGCAGACTATCCGGAGGTCCCGGACGGGGCAGCCATTTGGACAAACTTCGCGTCGGCGTGTGGCGCAACCTACCGGGAGCCGACCGTGCGAGGCTGGTGCCCGTGAGTCGAGCTACCGAGGGTCCCGTCGCGCTGCTGGACGCGGCGAGTCTGTATTTCCGGTCGTACTTCGCCCTGCCCGAGTCGATGAAAGCCCCCGACGGCACGCCCGTCAACGCGGTGCGCGGGTTCGCCGACACGGTGGCGCGCATCCTCACCGACCGCAGGCCCGCCCGGCTCGTGGCCTGCCTCGACGCCGACTGGCGGCCGCAGTTCCGCGTCGACGCGCTGCCGAGCTACAAGGCGCACCGCGTCGCGGCCGAGGTCGAGCAGGGCGCCGACGTCGAGGAGGTGCCCGACACGCTCACCCCGCAGGTGCCGATCATCCTCGAGCTGCTGGAGGCCGCGGGCCTGGCGACGGCCGAGGCCGCCGGGTTCGAGGCCGACGACGTCATCGGCACGCTAGCCGCGCGGGAGGCCGCCGCCCCGGTCGAGGTGATCACCGGCGACCGCGACCTGTTCCAGCTCGTGCGCCGCGAACCGACGCCCACGTCCGTCATCTACGTCGGCAAGGGCTGGGCCAAGGCCGAGGTCCTGGGCCCCGACGAGGTCGCGGCGAAGTACGGCGTGCCGGCCGAACGGGCGGGCGCGGCCTACGCGGACATGTCCATGTTGCGCGGCGACCCGTCCGACGGACTGCCCGGCGTCGCCGGTATCGGCGAGAAGACCGCCGCGAAGCTGATCACCCAGTTCGGCTCGTTCGAGGCCCTCCTCGAGGCGTCCCGGAAGGAGAGCCCCGACCTGCCGGTCAAGACCCGCGCGCGGCTCAACGAGGCAGCCGAGTACCTGGCCGCGGCGCCGACCGTCGTGCGGGTGGCGGCCGACGCGCCCGTCGAGATGTCCGGCGGCGACGCCGTACCCGCCGGTGCGGTGGACGAGAACCGTGTGCGGGAGCTGGCCGAACGATGGAACCTGGGCGGTTCGGCCGGCCGGCTGCTCGACGCGCTCGCCGCGCACGGCTGAGCCACCGAGACACGCCGGCTCGCCGGGGTCACTGGAGGGCGCCGACCTCGTAGCTGCCGTCCTCGCCGGTGACCGTGATCGTGACCTTGCGCTGCTCCCCGGCGACCTCGACGTAGCAGGCGAACGTGCTCTCCACCTCGACCGGCCGGTTCCCCGGACATGACACGGCGCCCACATCGTCCAGGCGGTAGTGCTCGACGAGGACGTTGTGCACGTCGTCGTTCATCCGGTCGACGTCGAACATGCGCACCGTCTCGGTCGGTGTCGTCACCGGCGAGGGCGCCGACGCCATGGTCGGCGTGTCGGACGTCGTCGGGGTTGCCGGGTCCGACGAACCCGGCTCCTGCGTGTGCTCACCGTCCGGGCCGCACCCGGCGACCAGGATCGAACCGGCGATTCCCACGATCGCCGCCACCAGACGTCTCCCCACGGCCCCTCACCTCGGCGTTGATCTTCCGCGAGCTAGAAGAACGTACCGCACCATGGGGCCTCCGCGGTCGCGAAGAGCCGGTCGGATCGCTCGGCCGAACGGTCGGTGAGCGCCTGGGCACGACCCGTGGCGACCAGCTGCGACGCGTCCGCGCACCGAGGTACACCGTCGCGAGCGCGTCGACGTCCAGCCGCAGGTCCGGCGCCCGGTCGGTGCGCGTCACGCCGTCGGGGCCGACCGAGTAGGTGCCGGTGTTGGCGGGCAGGAACGGGTCGGTCACCTCGCCACGAGCTGCTCGTCGCCGTAGGTGCGTGCGGCCAGCGCCGCGGGCACGTCGATCAGGCGCAGCCACAGGTCGTCGCCCAGGTCGGTGGTCGACACCGCCCGCGGATCGGTGAGCAGCAGGTCGAGCGGTTCGTCGACGGGTCGCAGCGCCGCCTCGATCGTGTCGACCAGATCGACCGACAGCAGGTACCGCCAGAGTCCCGCGGCCGCGGCGGTGTTCGCGGTGTGGAGGTCGACGACGGTCAGCTTCGCCTGGTCGCCCTTGGTGCGCTCGACCGTGTAGACGGCGAATCCGTCGATCCCGTCGGGCCCCTCGTGGGTCACGCCCTGCGGCCGCGTCGCCGACGGTCTGGTCAGATGCGAGCGCATCATGCCCCACCACGCGTCCGGCCGGGCCAGCATCCCCGGCCGGGTGGCCGCCCGCGGATACACCTCGGGGACGCGGCCGATCAGGCCGTCCAGGTCGTGGAGTTCGACGCGTCCCCCGGCGGGGGCGTCGTCGCGCACGCGGGCACGGGCGCGCTGGATCCTCAGGTCGCGGCCGAGGGTGGCGGCGCCGTAGCCGAACCGGCCGTAGATCGCCGCCTCCGTGGCGTGCAGTCCGGCGGCCACGGCCCCGCGTTCGGCCAGGTCGGTCAGCTGGGCCCGCATCAACGTGCTCAGCACGCCGCGGCGGGTGCGGTCGGCGCGCACACCGACATGCGTGACCGCGCCCAACGACACGTCGGCGCCGCCGGGCACCGTCAGGGCCGAGTCCCACGCCCACGCGGTCCCGATCAGGCGCCGGAGTCGCCGTCCCACACGCCGTGCCGGCGCCCGGTTCGGTTGACCTCGCTCGAGCCCTGCCATTCCTCGTCGGCCAGGGGCGGGACGTGTAGCGCCGAGCGGAACAGGTCCACCGCGCCGCGGATATCCGGCTCGGCCACGAGGCCCACGTCGTGATCGGTCATGTCACCGATCCTTTCGGACGCGGGCGCGGGCCCGCCACCGGATTACGCCGCACGGGTAGGGCGGGCGGAGCCGATCACTCGAGGCGGCCGACCTGGTAGCGCGCGTCCTCACTCTGGACCGTGATCGTGACCTGCTGTTCCTCGCCGCCGACCGCCACGGTGCAGGTGAACGTCTCGTCGACGGTCACCGGCTGGTCCTCGGGGCAGGACACGCTCTCGATGCCCTCGACGCCGTAGTTCTCGGTCAGTACCCGCTCGACGTCGCGGTTCATCGCCTCGGCGTCGAACACCTTCTGCACGAGCAGACCGGGAACCCAGAACAGCACCACCGCGAGCACGGCGATGACGATCGCCGCGCCACCGAGGCCGAACCACAGGCCCTTGCCGGACTTCTTCTTCGGCGGCTGCGGGGGCGCCGCGCCCATGCCCGGGGGCGGGCCGAACTGCCCCTGCCCGGGCGGGTAACCGCCGGGCGGCGTCCCGGGCTGGGTGTAGGTGCCCGTGCCCGGGTAGGTGCCCTGCGGAGGCATGCCGGGCTGCGTGTACCCCGGCTGCCCCGGCTGCTGCGGAGGCTGCTGCTGGCCCGGTTGCCCGGGCTGAGGCTGTCCCGGCGGGGGCTGCTGCGGATACCCGGGCGACGGACCGTAGCCCGGCTGCGGGTAGCCGGGCTGCCCACCCGGTTGCTGCGGAGGCTGCTGCTGGGGCGGTTGTCCCGGCTGCTGGGGTGGCGGGCCGTAGCCCGGCTGGCGCGGGAAGCTGCCGGAAGGCGTGCCCTGAGGAGGTTGTTGCCCCCATTGCTGCGGGTCATTGCCCCCGTACGGCGTGCTCATGGTCGGTGCCTCCGCCACTGTCGTGTCTCGACTCGTCGTTCGCGTTGTGCGCGATCCAACCACAACACTGTGACCGATCGTCACGGGTCCTTGTTTACCGTCCGATTCGCCGGGGTCACAGCCGGGAGTCAGATCTCGCCGGCCGCGACCACGCCGCGGCGCAGGGAACGTGCCGCCTTCGCGGCCACGCCGCCGACGGAGTGTTCCTTACCGAGTACGTCCTTGAGCTGGTCGAGCAGGTCGATCACCTGGCGTGCCCAGCGCACGAAGTCGCCCGCCGTGAGCTCCTGCCCGTTCGCCTCGGACGTGGTGAGCACCTTCTCCAGCGACTCCCCGCGGGCCCACCGGTACACCGGCCAGGCGAAACCGGCGTCCGGTTCGCGGGTCCGGTCGAGCCGGTGCCTGCGCTCGTCCTCGGTGAGCTCGCTCCAGATCGTCACCGTGTCCTGCCAGGCCTTGGGCACGGCGCCCTGCGGCAGTTTCGGCTCGGCCATGGCGTCCCGGCGCGCCTCGTACACCAGCGTGGACACGACGGCGGCCAGTTCGGGTGCGGACAGGCCGTGCCAGACGTTCCTGCGCACGCATTCGGCGGCGAGCAGGTCCGATTCGCTGTAGAGCCGGGCCAGCAGCATCCCGTCCTCGGTCACCCGGACCTCGTCGGCGCCGTCACCGCTGCCGGCCTCCTCGAGGTAGCCGCGTTCGGCCAGCAAGCCGCAGATGCGGTCGAACGAGCGGGCCAGCGAATGGGTGGTCGCGGCGACCCTGCGTTCGAGCTGGCTGGTCTCGGCAGCCAACCGTTGGTGTCGTTCCACCCAGCGCAGGCTGGCCTCGCGGTCGGCAAGGCCGTGCACCGGGTGGCGGCGCAGCTCCTGGCGCAGCTCGAGCAGGTCCGGATCGTCGTTGGAGTCGGCCCGCCGGCGCTGCCCGGAGGGCTTCGCGATACCCGCGTTGCGCAGCGACGAGGCGATGTCGCGCCGCACCTTCGGCGAGCGCAGCTCGACGTGCTTGGGCAGTTTGACGCGGCCGAGCGCCTCGACGGGCGAGGTGAAGTCGGCCGCCGACAGCGGACCGGACCACCGGTCCTCGGTGACCACGACCGGCCGCGGCTCCCGCAACGGGTCCAGACCCGGGTCGACCACGACCGCCAGCCCGGAGCGGCGCCCCGAGGGCACGAGGATGACGTCGCCCTTGCGCAACTTCTCCAACGACCGGGCCGCCTCGGCCTTGCGGTGCTGGCTGTTCTGCTTGGCGAGGTACTTCTCGCGGTCGGAGATCTTCTTGCGCAGCTCGACGTACGAGGACAGCTCCTCGAAGTCGCCGGATGCGGCATCGGCGTAGCGGCGAGGGCCTCCTTGTTGCGTTCGATCTTCTTGGCCGTGCCCACGACCGCGCGGTCGGCCTGGAACTGGGCGAACGACTGCTCCAACAGCTCGCGTGCCTGCGCGGCGCCGAACTGGCCGACAAGGTTGATGGCCATGTTGTAGCCGGGCCGGAACGAGGACTTCAGCGGATACGTGCGGGTCGAGGCCAGGCCGCCCACGTGCCGCGGGTCGACGCCCGGCTGCCAGAGCACGACGGCGTGCCCCTCGACGTCGATGCCGCGCCGCCCGGCCCGGCCGGTCAGCTGCGTGTACTCCCCCGGCGTGAGGTCGACGTGCGCCTCGCCGTTGTACTTGACGAGCCGTTCCAGCACGACGGTGCGCGCGGGCATGTTGATGCCGAGCGCAAGCGTCTCGGTCGCGAACACGACCTTGACCAGGCCGCGGACGAACAGCTCCTCGACGGTCTCCTTGAACGCCGGCAGCAGGCCCGCGTGGTGCGCGGCGACGCCGTGTTCGAGGCCCTCGCGCCACTCCCAGTAGCCGAGCACGCCGAGATCGGATTCGGGCAGGTCGGCGGTGCGTTCGTCGACGATCTGCCGGACCTCGGCGATCTCGTCGGGATTGTTCAGCCGCACCCCGGCGTGCAGGCACTGACCGACGGCGGCGTCGCAGCCGGCGCGGGAGAAGATGAACGTGATGGCCGGCAGCAGGCCCGCACGGTCGAGCCGGTCGACGACGTCCACGCGCGAGGGCGGCCGGAACTTCGGCAGCCGCGGTTTGCCCCGGTCCCGACGTCCGCGCTGGCCCCGGTTGTTGCCGAACGCGGGCGGCGCGTGCATCCGCGCGACCTCCTCGACACGGCGCAGCAGCTGCCGGTTGATCTTGGGTTCGTCGCCGTGCCCGTCCCCGACGAACAGGTCCATCAGCCGGTTGCCGACCATCATGTGCTGCCACAGCGGCACCGGACGGTGCTCGTCGACGACGACGGTGGTGTCGCCGCGCACCGTGACCAGCCATTCGCCGAACTCCTCGGCGTTGCTGACCGTGGCCGACAGACCGGCGACCCGCACGTACTCGGGCAGGTGGAGGATGACCTCCTCCCACACCGCGCCGCGGAACCGGTCGGCGAGGTAGTGGATCTCGTCCATCACGACGTAACCGAGCTCGTCGATCGTGTCCGAACCCGCGTACAGCATGTTGCGCAGGACCTCGGTGGTCATCACGACGATCGGGGCGTTGCCGTTGATCGCGGTGTCGCCCGTCAGCAGGCCCACGACGTCGGAGCCGTGCCGCTCCACCAGGTCGGTGTACTTCTGGTTCGACAGCGCCTTGATGGGCGTCGTGTAGAAGCACTTGCGGCCCTCGGCCAGGGCCAGGTGCACGGCGAACTCGCCGACGACGGTCTTGCCCGCCCCGGTCGGGGCGCACACGAGCACGCCGTGCCCGTCCTCGAGCGCCTCACAGCCGCGCACCTGGAAATCGTCGAACTCGAACGCGAGGTCGGCGGCGAACCGGGCGAGCTGCGGGTAGTCGCTGCGCCGCCGGGCCGCGGCGTACGCCTCGGCCGGGCTGGGAGAGGCGGAAGGATCCACGTCGTCAGGGTTTCACATCGGCGGTCCCGCGCGCATGAGGTTCGGGTGTGGTTCGGCACGTGTTGCGCACGGGCCCCCGTTGTTGCCGTGGTTGCCGATGTTGCCGTGTTCCGGCCGGCGGTGTCGGTGGTGGCGGCTACCGTGCCGGGTTATGACCCCGGATCGATTGCGCGCGGTGTGCCTGGAGTTCACCGGCGCGGGCGAGGAGTTCCCGTTCGACGAGCACATCAGCGTGTTCAAGGTCGCCGGGAAGATCTTCGCGCTCTCCTCGCTCGGGCATCGGCCACTGAGCGTGAACCTCAAGTGCGATCCGGAGCTGGCGACACAGCTGCGCGCGTCCTACCCCGCCGTGCGGCCGGGCTGGCACATGAACAAGCGGCACTGGAACACGGTCGTCCTCGACGACGGTTCGCTGCCCGAACGGCTGGTCGTGGACATGATCGAGGACTCCTACGACCTGGTCGTGGCCAAGCTGCCGAAGGCGATCAGGGAGCGTCTCGGGTGGAAGGCCCTGGCCGAGGAGAACGTCAACCGAGGACCGGCAGGGCCCGCGGCACACACGTGAGCGACACCGGCAACCCGTCGAGCGGCTCGCCGTCGGCGAAGACCGGCCAGCCGCCGGCCGCATCCCGCTCGGGTCCGGCCGGCTCGATCCGCACGCGACGGACCCGGACGGTGGTGACCTCCGAGTGCTCGACGTGGCGGCCCGTGCGCAGGCGCGGCAGCACGCGCAGCAGTTCCCGGTAGCCGACGGCACCGACGACGGTGACGTCGAACAGGCCGTCCTCGGGATCGGCGGCGGGGCAGATCGGGATGCCGGCGCCGTACCAGGCGGTGTTGCCCACGGCGACGAGCATCGCGGGCTGCTCCCACTCGCCGCGCTCGGTCGCGACGCGCACCGTGCGGGCCCGGAACGAGGCCAGTTCCGCGAGGATCGCCAGGTCGTACCGGCGCGGGCCGGGTGGCCAGGCCAGGCTGTTGGCGCGGGCGTTGACCGACGCGTCGAAGCCGGTGCACAACACCGTGCCGAACCAGGTGCCGGCCGGGTCGGCGCCCGGCCGGTCGTCGTGTGGGCGTTCGATGTGTGGGCGTTCGATGTGGCCCAGGTCTATGCGCCGGGTGCGGTGGGCGTTCAACGCGGTGGTGGCGGCGTCGACGGCGGCGGCCGGGTCGGTCGGCACGCCGAGGGCGCGGGCGAGGTCGTTGCCGGTGCCCGACGGGATCAGACCGAGTGCCAGGTCGGTGCCGGCGCAGTACTGCACGCCCTGGTGGGCGGCCCCGTCCCCGCCGAGCATGAGCACGGCGTCGAGACCGGCGGCCCGCGCCGTGTCGAGGCGGGTGCGGAACGTCTCGACGCTGTCGGCCTCTATCACGTCCAGCGCGTCGACGTGGGGCCGGAGGCGGGACGCGACCGCGCCTGCGAGCTGCGCGGCCGCGCCCTTGCCGGAGCCGGGGTGGAACGCGAGGGCGGCACGAACCCCCATGCGTTACGTGACGTCGTCGGTGCGGGTGCCGCCGCGACCGCGCTCCCGAGGCTCGTCGTCACCGTCGGCCGAACTCGGGGTGTACTCGAACGGTGCGGCCTCGTTGTCGTCGAGCTCGGCCCAGCCGTCGGTACCGCGTTCCTTGTCGAGCTTGCGGTCGTGGAAGCGGGTGACCTGCAGGGAGATCTCGAACAGCAGGCACAGCGCACCGGCGAGGGCGATCATGGAGAACGGGTCCGCGGGCGTCACGAACGCCGCGAACACGAACATGATCATGATGATGCCGCGGCGCCACTTCTTGAGCGTCTCGTAGCGCACGGCGCCCACGCGGTTGAGCATGATGATCACGAGCGGCAGTTCGAAGCTCACGCCGAAGATCAGCAGCAGCGTCAGGACGAACGAGATGTACTCGGCACCGGTGAACCACGTCGCGAACTCGCCGCCGCCGAACGTCGTCAGGATCTCGAGTGCGTACGGGGCCATGAAGTAGGCCAGCAGCGCACCGGTGACGAACAGGAACGACGCGAGACCGACGAAGATCATCGCGTACTTGCGTTCCTTGGGGTGCAGTCCGGGCGAGATGAACGCCCAGAACTGATACAGCCACAGCGGCGAGAACAGCACCGCACCGGCCGTGAGACCGACCTTCATCTGGATCATGAAGGCCTCGAACGGGACGGTCTGCAGGAGCTGACACCGCTCGCCCTGCGGATACCGCATCTCGGCGGGGATCTGGCAGTAGGGCCCCGTGACGAGGTTGCCGAGGGAGGGCAGCACGCCCGGGATCTCGTTGCTGAACCAGATGAAACCGAGGATGCCGCCCGCGACCAGGGCGATCAGCGCGTAGCCGAGCCGACGACGGAATTCGTAGATGTGCTCGATGAGCGACATGGTGCCGTCGGGGTTGTGCCGACGGCTCCGCATCTTCCGCTTGCTGCTTCGGCCTTCGCGCTTGTCGGAGGTGTCTTCTCCCACGAAAGCGTTCCGTTCTCGATCCGCCGGAGCGGTGTCAGCCGTTCTTCTGAGCCTGCTCCGCGCCCTGCTGCTTCTTCAACTCGTCGAGCTGGCGCTGCAGCTGCTCCACCTGGTCGTCCGTCGACGACGCAGCGGACCCAGAGGTCGCGGAGGTCGCGGCGCTCGCGCCGGAGTCGTCAGCAGCCTTGGCCGAGGTGCCGGAGATCTGCTTGGAGTCGGCGGACGTGGCGGTGTCGCCGTCGTCGTCGGCCTGCTCGCCCCGCATGTCCTTCGTCTCCGCCTTGAAGATCTTCATGGACTTGCCGATCGAGCGGGCGGTGTCCGGCAGGCGCTTGGCGCCGAACAACACGATGACGACCAGCAAAAGGATGAGCAAATGCCACGGCTGAAAGGCGTTCATGGTAGGTGGCCTCCCTGTTCGTTCAGGCCCGATCGTACTGGTTCGGGGACCGGCTGAGGGCGGTTTCGGGAACACAGATCGCGAACGGCCACGCCGACCGCGGCGGCGCGGGCGCGGATCATCCCCGTCCGGGACTCCACGTCGGCGCGCATCGTGTCGGCGGCACTCCGGAAGCCTTTCACCGCACCGCCGAGGCGGAACAGGACCAGGCCGAGAACGACCAGTCCCACGCCGACGCCGGCGGCACTCAGCACGTACAACACGCGATCACCCTACTGGTCCCGGGTGAGCGCCAGGTGACGTGCTCGTGCCAATCCGGCGGCGGCCCGTTCTCGAACCGCTACCGCCAGTTCATCCGGTTTGTCCACGATTGCCCGACCTCCGAGTCCCAGGACGAGGCGCACCATCCACGACTGGTCGCCGTAGCGCATCCGCACCCGTAGCCGTCCGCCCTCGAGCTCGGCGAGTTCGTCGCACGGGTAGTACTCGGCGACCCAGCGCGCGTCCGGTTCGAGGACCAGTTCGGCCTCCGGGTACCCGTCGCGCGGGGAGAACACGCCGTCGGACAGGTCGGTGTGCCGGGCGTGCGGCGGCGGTGCGGCGGGTTCGTCGGTGACCTCGAGGTGGTCGATGCGGTCGAGGCGGAACAGTCGTACCGCCTCGGCGCGCCGGCACCAGCCTTCGAGATAGCCGACGGCCTGCACGATGAGCAGCCGCATGGGGTCGACGGTGCGGTCGGTGATCTCGTCCTTGGAAGCGGTGTAGTAGCGCATCTGCACCGCTTTGCCCTCGTCGAGAGCCCGGCGGACGAGTTCGCGGGTCCGCGCGGTGCGTTCGCCCTCGCGCAGCCCGTGCCCGACGACGACGCCCGCGGGTTCGGCCTCCCCGGCCGCGGCCTCGATCTTCGCGATGGCGCGCCGGACGGCATCGGTGTCCACGACGCCGGGCGTCTCCCCCAGCGCGCGCAGGGCGATGACCAGGGCGCTGGCCTCGGCGCCGGTGAGCCGCAGCGGCCGGCGCATGCCGGCGTCGAAGGTGACCGACACGGTGTCGCCGTCGAAGGACAGGTCGATCAGGTCGCCCGGTCCGTAGCCGGGCAGTCCGCACATCCACAGCAGTTCGAGGTCGCGGCGCAGCTGTTTCGGCGTGACGTCGAAGTCCTGCGCGGCCTGGTCGATGCGGATGCCGGGCCGGGCCAGCAGGTACGGCACGAGGGCCAGCAGCCGCGGCATCCGGTCGGTCGCGGCGCTCATCGCGCACCTCCCGGGCCCGCGGCGACGCGTTCGAGTCGGTCGAGCACGGCCTTGGCGAGCACGTCGGGTTCGAGCACGACCGCGTCGGGTCCGTGACCGGCGATCCAGTCGGCGGCGCCCTCGGGGTGGTACAGGTCGATCTCGACGACGTCGCCGTCGATGCCGTCGACGGTGCGCGCGCCCAGGACGCGGGCGTGCCTGCGGATCCCGGCGGCCCGGCCCTCTGCCAGCCACAGCTGCGCCGTCGTGGTGGCCGACCGGTCGTCGGTCCCGGACGCGCCGGCGACGAACGTCAGCAGGTCGACCCCCTCGGGACGCTGGACCACGCCGGTGTCGCCGAACGGTTCGACGTCGCCGGTGATGCGCGACAGGCGGAAGCAGCGGGGTGCGCCGCGGTCGCGGTCGTGGCCGACGACGTACCAGCGGCCGCGCCACGACACCACGCCCCACGGTTCGAGGGTGCGGGTGAGCCGTTCCGGCGAGTCCGAGCGGCGGTAGGCGAACCGCACCGCCCGACCCTGCTGGACGGCGGCCAGCAGCGGGGCGAACGCGGGTTCGGTGTGCACGCGCGGTTCGACCATGGCGTGGGTCTGGTCGTCGACCTCCACCCCGGCTGCGCGGAGTTTGACCAGCGCGCCGTGCGCCTGGCCGGTCAGGTCGGGCGAGTCCCACAGGCGTGCAGCCAGCGCGACGGCCGTCGCCTCGTCGGGCGCCAGGTCGATGTCGCCGAGCTCGTAGTCGCGCCGCGCGATGCGGTACCCCTCGGCGTCGAACGCCGAGTTGCTGCCCGTCTCCAGGGGAATGCCCAGTTCCCGCAGCTCGGCCTTGTCGCGCTCGAACATGCGGAAGAACGCCTCGCTGCTCGAGGCACCGGCGTAGCCGGGCACGATCCCGCGGATCCGCTCGGCCGTCAGGTACTGCCGGGTCGACAGCAGGGCGAGCACCAGGTTGACCAGGCGTTCTGCGCGGGCGGTGGACACCCCACCAACCCTAGCTCGCCCGCCCCGAGAACTCCCGCAGATCCCACCGGCAAGCCTCCCCCTGGCGGTGGAAGCCCCCGAGGGCCCCATGGTCGCGTTCAACGCACCCAATCTTCCCTTCGCGCGGCGCTCGTGCACCGTGCTCCGGCTGCGTAGGCTGCGGCAGGGACGGACGAGCTACGGGAGGTCCGGGTGACCCGGTTCGCGGTCGGCGACGTGACGCTCGCATTCGAGGATGTCGGCCCGCGAGGGGCGACTCCGGTGGTGTTGATCCACGGGCACCCGTTCAACCGCGCTCACGCTGTTCACGTCACCTGGGGCGGTAGGCGGCACCTCGGTGAGCAATAGCCACGACTTCGACGACGATGCGGTCGTCGTCGATCACGTAGATGACGCGCCACTCACCACGCCGGGCCGAGTAGTGGCCCTCCCACGAGGACATCAGCGGTTTGCCGACGCGGTACGGGTTCTCGGCCAGTGGCCCCATGATGAATGCGATGCACGCATGTGCGACGCGCTCGGGGACCTTCCGCAACGCTCGCTGGGCGCCGGTAGCGAACACCACCTCGTACGTACGAGCCATCAAACGCCGAACTCGCGCCTGACCTCCGCGAGGGACACGGTGCGGCCAGCCGCCAGGTCCGCGTCACCCTCGTCGATCGCCGCGACCAGCTGCGGGTCCGACGCGACGGCGACCGTCTCCTCGAGCGATTCGAGGTAGGACGCGGACACGACAGCAGCGACGGTCCGCCCGTCCCGTTCGACGTCGACGCGTCCCTCCTCGTGTTCGGCCTGTGCCACAACCTCGGCCAGTGGCCGGCCGTCCTCCGGAATCACCACGTCACCAGTATTCCACAAAGCCGCAGTTCAGGTTCGTTCACGCAGGTCATCCACGGCAACCCTCGTCCAGTGGAGTCCCGAGGCCCATGGTCGCGTTCAACGCGGCCACGGGGCCGTTGGGTGCATTGGCGGGTGGGGGTGTGCTGATGCGGCCGGCGCGGATGCCGTTGGCGATGACCAGCACCTCGGCGAGCTCGTGGATGAACACGACGGCGGCGAGTCCGAGGGCGCCGACGGCGGCCAGCGGCACCAGGACGACGATGATCAGCCCGGACAACGCGATGTTCTGCAGCATGATCCGCCGGGCGCGGCGCGCGTGGGCCATGGCGCGTGGGAGTTGCCGCAGGTCGGTGCCCATCAGGCGACGTCGGCGGTATCGAGCGCGACGTCGGTTCCCACGGCGCCCATCGCGATGCCGACGTCGGCGGTCGCGAGCGCCGGCGCGTCGTTGACCCCGTCGCCGACCATCGCGACGCGGCCCCGGCTGCCCGCGCCCAGGGCGGCGACCCGGCGGGCCTTGTCCTCGGGTCTCGACTGCGCGTGCACCTCGCCCGGGTCGATGCCCGCCTCCGCGGCGAGCGCGGCCGCGGTCCGGGCGTTGTCGCCGGTCAGCATCGCGACGCGGCGGCCGCTCCGCCGGAGGGCGGCGACGGTCTCGCCCGCCTCCGGACGCAGTTCGTCGCGGATCGCGAGCACCCCCAACACCTCGCCGGCGTACTCGACGACCGCCACGGTCGCCCCGCTCTCCTGCAGCGCGCGACCTCGGCCGACAGGGTCCGGGGCCGATCCACCCGGGATGACCGAGCCGCGCCGGACGCCCGTCGACGCGCCCCTCCAGCCCGGCTCCCGGAACGCCGACGACGTCGCGGGCCGGTTCGGGGTCGGGTGCGGCAGCCAGGACCGCGGCCGCGAGCGGGTGCTCGCTGCGGGCCTCGAGCGCTGCCGCCACGGCCAGCACCCGTCGTTCATCGGCGCCGGACTCCGGCACCACGTCGGTGACCTCGGGCGCGTTGCGGGTCAGCGTTCCCGTCTTGTCCACCGCGACGGTGGTCACGGCGCCGAGGGTCTCCAGCGCCGCGCCGCCCTTGATCAGCACGCCCATGCGGCTCGACGCGCCGACCGCGGCGATCACGGTGACCGGCACGGAGATCGCCAACGCACACGGCGCCGCCGCGACCAGCACCACGAGCGCGCGTTCGACCCACGTCGCCGGATCGCCCAGCAGTGCACCGATCCCGCCCACGAGCAGGGCCAATGCCATCACACCCGGCACCAACGGACGGGAGATCCGGTCCGCGATGCGCTGACGCCGGCCCTTCCGCCTGCTCGCGTCCTCGACGATGCGCACGACCCGCGCCAGGGAGTTGTCGGCCACCGTCGCCGTGGCCTCGACGACGAGCACGCCGTTGCCGTTGATCGACCCGGCGTACACCTCGCCGTCCGGTGCGACCTCGACGGGGATCGACTCGCCGGTGATCGCGGACATGTCCACCGCCGACCGGCCGTCACGCACCGTCCCGTCGCTGGGGATCCGCTGCCCGGCCCGCACCAGCATCGTGTCGCCGACCCGCAGCTCGCCCGGCGCGATCGCGCTCTCCCGCCCGTCGCGCACCACCGTGACCTCGTCGGGCACGAGCGAGAGCAACGCACGCAGACCTCGCCGCGTCCGGCTGAACGCGTAGTCCTCGAGCGCCTCGCTGATGGAGAACAGGAACGCCAGCATCGCGGCTTCCGCGAACTGGCCGAGCCCCAGCGCGCCGACGAGCGCGATGGTCATCAACGTCCCCACGCCGATGCGGCGCCGCCACACCCCGCGCAGCGCGGCGGGCACGAACGCGCTGCCACCCACCGCCGCGGCGAGCACGTGCAGCCCGACGGCGGCCGTGTCCAGGCCGAACGCGCCGAGGACGAACCCCGCGACCACCAGCAGCCCCGAGGTCGCGGCGACCTGGAACTCCCGGACCCGCCACAGCGGCGTCGGCGGGGCCTGCGGCCCGGCTACCGGGTCGTCGCCGTCCTCGCGGTCGTCTCCCGGGCCGCAGCAGGCGTCGCTCATGGCCGATCCGGTACGGCGGCGAGCAGGTCCATCGTGGCCAGGCCGGACTCGGACAGCCGGTACATGACGAGTTTGCCGTCCCTGCGCGAGGTCACCAGCCCGGCGGAGCGCAGGTGGCGCAGGTGGTGCGACACGAGTCCCTGGGAGGAGCCGACGATCCACGCGACGTCGCACACGCACAGCTCCTCGCCCGCCCGCAACGCGTGCGCCACGCGCAGGCGGGTCGGGTCGCCGAGCGCCCGCAACCGTTCCGCGTCGCCGGCGAGCGCGCCGGCCTCCGGCAACCGCGCCCGGAGGGCTTCGGCGTGGTCGAAGTCGATACACAGCAGCGCGCACGCGTCTCGTCCATGGCAACAATCTAACGCCCGTCGATATGTTTGACCAGCCATGTACTCCCGGTTCCGGGGACTTTGACACGGGTGTCAAACTTTCGGCATCGGTGTCGAACAGGACGGGAACCCCGGCCGCAGCCGCACATGAGGGAGGTTCGGTGCCCCGGGAACGAGCAGCGACGGTGACGCAGGAGGTCCGCCGGAGCCGGATCATCGAGGCGGCGATCGACTGCCTGGCGCGCGACGGCTGGCACGGCACGACCCTCGGCGCGATCGCGCGGGAGGCGGGCATCAGCAGGAGCCTGATCTCCTACCACTTCGCCGGCCGCGACGACCTGCACCGCACGGTGCTCGAGGAGGTCGCCACCACGGTGTTCGGCACCGGTTCGGCCGAGGTCGAACGCGCCATCGACGCCGAGTCGACCGCGCGCGGCAAGCTGCAGGCCTACATCGCGGCCAACCTGCGCTTCATGGGCACCCACCGCCGCGAGATGGCCGCCCTGACCGAGCTGCTGCCGAACCTGCGCCGCGCCGACGGGACGCACCGCTACGCCGACGCGGACGAGGAACCGGTCATCGCGGGGACGGCCGCGTTGTTCGAGCACGGCGTCGCGACCGGCGAGTTCCGCACCCTCGACGCCCGCATGACCGCCTACTCGCTCCGCCGGTGCATCGACGGAGCGGCCCGGAAGATCGTCGCCGACCCGGCGTTCGACATCGACCGCTACATCCACGAGCTCACGCGACTGTTCCTCGAAGGAGTCCGGGCATGACGACACGCCCGCGGTGACCCTGTCCGGCCTCACCAAACGCTTCGGCGACCACGTGGCCGTCGACGCGCTCGACCTGACGGTCCCGGCCGGCACGTTCTACGGCCTCGTCGGCCCCAACGGCGCGGGCAAGTCGACCACGCTGTCGATGCTGTCCGGGCTGCTGGCCCCGGACGCCGGCACGGTCGAGGTCGCCGGGTTCGACGCCGCACGCGAACGGGAACGCGTCCTGGGCGCGCTCGGGATCATGATGGAGGGACTGTCCCTCCCCGAGCGGCTGACCGGCGCGGAACTGCTCGAGTACACCGCGCGGCTCCGCGGACTGGACGACGGCTGGCGCCGCAGGGCCGACGACCTGCTGGAGATCCTCGAACTGGACCGCACACCCTCGACGCTGGTCGTGGACTACTCCACCGGCATGCGGAAGAAGGTCGGCCTCGCGGTGGCGCTGCTGCACCGGCCGCGCGTGCTGGTGCTCGACGAGCCGTTCGAGGCGATCGATCCGGTGTCGGCACGGGCGATCGAGGACCTGCTGGAGCAGTACGTCGCCGGCGGCGGGACGGTCCTGTTGTCGAGCCACATCATGGACGTCGTCGAACGCACCTGCGAACGCGTCGCGCTCATCGCCGCCGGCCGGATCCTGCGCGAGGGCACCGTCGAGGAGGTCCGCGCGGGCGGCACGTTGAACGACACGTTCGTCGAGCTCGTCGGCACCGGTCCACGGCGACGTCTGGAGTGGCTCGCATGAGTACCGGCACGACGTTCGCCGCGCTGCGCTGGCGGATCATGCGGCACGGACCCCACGACGAGCGCGGTTTCGGCCTGGTCGCCGGTCTGGTCGCGGCGGCGGGCGTCATCACCGTCGCCGGACTCGCGAACGCCGGGGTGCTCCATCCGAGCTGGCTCGTGGTCGCCGTGTCCCTCGTCGGCGCGCTCTGGCTGCTGGGGCCGATCCTGCTGCCGGGGTCGCCGCCCGTGCTCGATCCGATGTGGTTCCGCACCCTCCCCTCCCCGCCGCGGCGCATCGCCAGGGACATGGCCGTGAGCGAACCGATCGGCGCCGGCACCGTCGTCACTCTGGTGGCCCTGATCTCTCTGGTCGTGGTCGCGGCGCCGGCGGGTGCCGTGGCCGTGGCGGTCGCGGTCGTGGCCGCGCTCGCCCAGCTGCACTTCCTGTTGTGGCTCGGGCGGTGCGCCGCCGCCGGGGTGACGCGGCTCCTGCGGTCCCCGGTGGAGATGTGGCTGGCGGCCGCCCAGATGTCGGTACTGCTCGCCGTGTCGTTCGCCGGTTGGGTGCCCGTCGCCGCGTTCGTGTTGCCGGACCTCGGTGCCGGCGGCACCGAGGTCGTGGTCCCGTCCACCGGTGCCGTGCCGGCCGGGGCCGAGGCCGTGCTGTTGGCCCTGCCGACGGGGTGGGGCATGGCCGCGGTGCACGCCGCGGTCTCGTCGGGGTCCGTCCTCGCCGTGGCCGCGCCGGTCGCCGGTCTGGTGGTGGGCGGATTCGTCCTGCGGGAACTCTGGGTGACCCTCACCGCGTACGCCCTGCGCACCCCGCCGGCCCGGATGCGCAGCAACATCACCGCGGGCCGGCGAGCACGCGGTGACGTTGCCGGTCGGGGCGGGCCGGTCGGCGCGGTGGTCGACCGCGAAGTGGCGACGTGGTTCCGCGATCCGCACCGCATGCTCGGCCTGGGCCACGCGTGGATGACGCCCGTGCTCATGGTCGGGCTGGTCGTGCCCACCTCGTGGTCGTGGGCCGCGCCGTTCGTCGGCGTCATGGCGGCGGTGCTGTGCGCGATGGTCGCCGTCAACACCTACTCGCTCGACGGCACCGCGCTGTGGCAGCTGCTGACGGTGCCCGGGGCGATCCGCGCCGACGTCCACGGCAGGCAGCTCGCCTGGCTGGTGCTGTTCGGACTCCCGGTCGTGCTGGGCACGATCGCGTTGTGGCTGCTCACCGCTTCACCGCTCGGCGCCGTCGCATTCGGCATGACGCTCGCGGCGACCGGTGCCGCCGCGGGTGCCGCACCGCTGTTCAGCGCGCTCATGCCCACACCGGGGGCCGACGCCAGGGACCGCGTGTCCACCGCCGACGCGGCGGGCAACCCTGCGGGCGGCCAGTGGACGATCCTCACCGCCGTCATCGCGGTGGCCCTCGTGCCCGCCGTGGGCCTCGGTGCCGCCGGCGTGACCGGCTGGGCGGCCCACCTCGTCGCCGGCGCGGCCGTCGGCGCCGCCGCACTGCTCGTCCTGCCCCGCATCACCCGGCGATACCTCGAACGGTCCGGGCAGGCGCTGCTGGCCGCGCTGGCCGCGGGCGACCTCACTCGCCTGCGGACGGCCCGGGCTACAGCGAGTTGATCAGCCGATCGACCCGTTCGTCGACCGACCGGAACGGGTCCTTGCACAGCACGGTGCGCTGGGCCTGGTCGTTGAGCTTGAGATGCACCCAGTCGACCGTGAAGTCCCGGCCGGCCTGCTGCGCCGCGGCGATGAAATCACCCCGCAGCTTGGCCCGGGTCGACTGTGGCGGCGTGTCCTTCGCCGCCTCGATCTCCCCGTCGTCGGTCACTCGCTGCACGAGCCCCTTGCGCTGCAGCAGGTCGAACACGCCGCGGCCCCGCCGGATGTCGTGGTAGGCCAGATCGAGCTGCGCCACCCGCGGATCGGACAGGTCGAGGTTGTGCTTGGCGCGATAGCGCTCCACGAACCGGTGCTTGATGGCCCAGTCGATCTCGGTGTCGATCGACGAGAAGTCCTGCTGCTCGACCGCCTCCAGCGCCCGGCCCCACAGATCCACGACCTGCCGCATCAGCGGACCCGCATCGGTGGACTCGACGTGCTGCACGGCCCGGGCGTGGTACTCGCGCTGGATCTCCAACGCCGACGCCTCACGACCGCCCGCGAGCCGCACCTGCCGCCGACCGGTCAGGTCGTGGCTGATCTCCCGGATCGCGCGGATCGGGTTGTCCAGGCTGAAATCGCGGAACTGCACCCCCTGCTCGATCATCTCGAGCACCAGATGCGCCGCGCCGACCTTCAGCAACGTCGTCGGCTCGGCCATGTTCGAGTCGCCGACGATCACGTGCAGCCGGCGGTAGCGCTCGGCGTCGGCGTGCGGCTCGTCGCGCGTGTTGATGATCGGCCGGGAACGCGTGGTCGCGCTGGACACGCCCTCCCAGATGTGCTCGGCCCGCTGCGACAGGCAGTACACCGCCCCGCGCGGGGTCTGCAGCACCTTGCCCGCACCGCAGATCAACTGACGGGTCACCAGGAACGGCAACAACACGTCCGCGATCCGGGAGAATTCGCCCGCACGCGTCACCAGATAGTTCTCGTGACAACCGTACGAATTGCCCGCCGAGTCCGTGTTGTTCTTGAACAGATAGATGTCGCCGCCGATGCCCTCGTCGGCCAGCCTGCGCTCGGCGTCGACGAGCAGGTCCTCCAGGATCCGCTCCCCCGCCTTGTCGTGCGTGACGAGCTGGGCCAGATCGTCACACTCGGCCGTGGCGTACTCGGGGTGCGAGCCCACGTCCAGGTAGAGCCGGGAACCGTTGGACAGGAAGACGTTGGACGAGCGTCCCCACGACACGACACGTCGGAACAGATAACGCGCCACCTCGTCGGGCGAGAGCCTGCGCTGCCCGTGAAACGTGCAGGTGACTCCGAACTCGGTTTCGATCCCAAAGATCCGCCGCTGCATCCCTCAAGGGTAGGCGGTCGAACCGCGAAACTGGTGGATCAATCCGTGTGGGATTGGCGCTTCATGACGGCTACTTCAAACCGACTGGTGCAGCATGTCCGCCATGCCACTGCACCCGCTGCGTCACCTGCTGCGCCGAAAAGGCCCGCTGGCCGAGGTCGGTCGCCGCGACCGGCACCTCATGACGCGCGCCGCCGCGCTGCCGCGCACCGCCGCCGATCGCGGCCTGATCGTGCTCACGCACTCCGCAGACAAGGCGCTGCTGTGGTGGGCGGTCGCGGGCCTGCTCGCCACCAGGAAGGGCGCGTACCGCCGCGGTGCACTGCGCGGCCTCGGCAGCGTCGGGATCGCCAGCCTCAGCGCGAGTTTCGTGGCCAAGGAACTCCTTCCCCGCCGCCGCCCCGCCTCGTCCCAGGTGCCCGAGCACCGCAGACTGCTGCGCCGTCCCACGTCGTCGTCCCTGCCGTCCGGCCATGCGGCATCGGCCGCCGCGTTCGTCACCGGCGTCGCACTCGAGGCACCCACCATGGGGCTGGCGCTGCTGCCCCTGGCCGCCGCCGTGTCCTACTCGCGGGTGCACACCGGCGCGCACTGGCCCAGCGACATCGGCGCCGGCGCCGGCATCGGCATCGGCGCCGCGCTGGTCACGCGCCGCTGGTGGCCCGTGCGCGACGACCGGCCCGGCCGTACCGCACACCGCGCGGAGGCGCCGCTCATGGTCGACGGCGAGGACATGCTCGCCATCGTCAACCCCAGTTCGGGCGACCCCGCCGACGATCCGACCCCCGAGGTCCGGTTCGCCTGGCCGAAGGCCGAGCTGCTCTTCCCCGACCGCGGCACCGACCTGCGCGCCCAGATCACCGCCGAGATCGCCCGCCGCGGCGGGCGGGTCCGCGCGCTCGGCGTGTCCGGCGGTGACGGCACCGTCGCCGCGGTCGCCTCCGTCGCCGCAGACACCGGACTCCCCCTGGCCCTGATCCCGTCCGGCACGCTCAACCACTTCGCCAGGGACATCGGCGTGCGCTCCATGCCGGACGCCGACCTGGCCACCGAACGCGGCGTGGCCGTCGGCATCGACCTGGGCGAGGTCCTCGTGGAAAGCGCCGTGCACGGCACAGCGGAACGGACCGCCGACGGCACGGAACGCCGCTGGTTCGTCAACACCGCCAGCCTCGGCGGCTACCCCGAGATGGTGCGCCTGCGGGAGAAGATCCAGGAGCGGCACCCGAAGTGGCCCTCGGCCGTCGTCGCGATGATCCGCGTCCTGCGCAGGGCGAAACCGTTCCCAGTGCGACTCAACGGCAAGCGCGCCCTCGTGTGGATGGTGTTCGTCGGCAACGGCACCTACGCACCCAAGGGGTTCTGGCCCAACCGCAGGCCCGCCCTCGACACCGGCCTGCTCGACGTGCGCTACCTCCGCGCCGATGTGCCCTACTCGCGCGCCCGATTCGTCCTGTCGGTTATCACCAAGACCCTGCACGCCAGCCACGTCTACCGGCAGCGCGACCTACCCGAACTCGAGGTCCGTGTGCTCGACGGGCACCGCAGGCTCGCCTCCGACGGCGAGGTGGGACCGCTCGGCCAGGTCTTCCGTTTCCGCTCCCGGCCGAGCGCCCTCACGATCTACCGCATCTGAACCGGCGGAGCGATCAGGACTCGTCGGAGGAACCCTCGCCCTTGTCGTCGCCCTTGTCGTCCTTGTCGTCGCTCGAGGCGTCGCTGTCGGAGGCCTCGGTCCGCGCCGGCAGCAACGCATCCAGCGCCGCACCCGTGATGCGCCGGAACTTGCGCCCCGGACGCTCCCGCTCCAACACGGCGACCTCGAGCTTGCTCGGCTCGGACTCGGCCGCACTCGACGAACCGTTCCCGTTCGACGCCGCGCTGCCCGAACCGGCCGAACCACTACCGGAACCGGAGCTCGGCCGGAACGCCTCCGCCGCGACCCGCACCGCCTCGGCCAGGTCCATCCCGTCGGAGTACGTGTCCTTCAGCTTCGTGCTGATCGCGTCGGTCTGCCCGCCCATCACGACGAACCGCGACTCGTCGCCGATCGACCCGTCGTAGGTGAGCCGGTAGAGCTCGTCCTCCTCGGCACCGGAACCGACCTGCGCCACGCAGATCTCCACCTCGTACGGCTTGAGCTGCTCGGTGAAGATCGTGCTCAGCGTCTGGGCGTACACGTTCGCCAGGGCCCGCGCGCTCACATCGCGGCGGTCGTACTGGTAACCCTGCAGGTCGACGTGCCGGATCCCGCCGCGCCGCAGCGCCTCGAACTCGCTGTAGCGACCGACCGCGGCGAACCCGATCCGGTCGTAGATCTCCGAGACCTTGTGCAACGTCGGCGACGGGTTCTCCGCCACGAACAGGACCCCGCCCCGGTACTTGAGCACCACGACGCTCCGACCGCGCGCAATGCCCTTGCGCGCGAGCTCGGAACGCTCCCGCATCAACTGCTCGGGTGAGGCGTACAGCGGCATCGACACTTGCGTTGGCTCCGCTCTGCTCGGGGTTTGTCGGGCTGGGAAAGGACAACCGACCCGTCGGGGTCAGCGTCGGCGACTCAGCTGCGCCACTCGGCCTGCGCGGCGCGGTCGGCGACCACGGACTCCGCGATGGTCGAGGTCTCCTCCTTGGGCAACTGCACCGCACCGTGCTCGGCCGTGATCGTCACGACGGTCGGATAGATCTTCCGCGCGACGTCCGGACCACCCGTGGCGGTGTCGTCGTCGGCCGCGTCGTAGAGCGACTCGATCGCCGCCCGCACCGCGGCGTCCTGATCGGCCTCCGGGTCGTACAGCTTCTTCAGCGCCGACTTCGCGAACACCGAACCCGAGCCGATCGCGTGGAAGCCGGCGTTCTCCTCGTAACGACCGCCGGTCACGTCGAACGACACGATGCGGCCCGCCCGCTTCGGGTCGGTGGCCTCGATGTCGTAGCCGACGAACAGCGGCACCACGGCCAGCCCCGCCAGCGCCGCGTCGAGATTGCCGCGGACCATCGTGGCGAGCTTGTTCGACTTGCCGTCCAACGACAGCGAGACGCCCTCGATCTTCTCGTAGTGCGCCAACTCCACCGTGTACAACCGGACGAGTTCCAGCGCGATCCCCGCCGTGCCCGCGATGCCCACCGCGGAGTAGGCGTCGGTCACGTAGACCTTGTCCATGTCCCGGGTGGCGATCAGGTTCCCGCTCGTGGCGCGGCGGTCACCGGCGATCAGCACGCCGCCGTTGAACGTCGACGCCACGATCGTCGTGCCGTGCGGCGCGTCCAGGTCGGCACCGGAGCCGACCATGCCCGCGGACCGCGTGCTCGGCAGCAGATCCGGCGCCTCGGCCCGCAGGAAGTCGCTGAAGGACGACGTCGTCGATGACAGGTAGGCGGAAGGCAACGCGTAGCCCGAGTTGTGCGCAGTGTGTTCCATGCGTGCTCGTAGTTCCCATCGACGAAGGGGACGGTATCGAAGAGTTGATCAACCGCAGTGGTGATCAACGAGGGTAGGACACGGCCGGGGGCCTCACTCGCCGCCCTTTTGCACATAGGCGCGCACGAAGTCCTCGGCGTTCTCCTCCAGCACGTCGTCGATCTCGTCCAGGATCGTGTCGACGTCCTCGCCCATCTGCTCGCGGCGTTCCTGACCGGCCGGGGCGGCGCCGTCGGCCTCGTCCTCGGAGTCGCCGCCGCCGTGCTTCTCGATCTTCTCCTGAGCCATTGTCGCCTCCCGGTGTGACCGATGAGCTCCTGCGCCCAAGCCTACCCAGTGCCGGGCCGATTCGGGATGACCTCCGACCGAGTGGTGATCTTCGGCGCGCCCGCCGCTACTCCGATCCGGTCAGGGCCTCGACCAGTTCCTCGGCGGTCTCCGCACGGTCCAGCAACGCTCCGACGTGCGCTTTCGTCCCGCGCAGCGGCTCGAGCGTCGGAATCCGCACCAGCGACTCCCTGCCGACGTCGAAGATGACCGAATCCCACGATGCGGCCGCGATCGAGCTGGCGTACTTCTCCAACGTCCGACCACGGAAGTAGGCGCGCGTGTCCGACGGCGGCGTCGTCACGGCCTCCTCGACCTCCTGCTCGGTGACCAGCCGCTTCATCGAACCGCGCGTCACCAGCCGGTTGTAGAGGCCCTTGTCGAGGCGCACGTCGGAGTACTGCAGGTCGACCAGGTGCAACCGCGGCGCCGCCCAGCCGAGCTGGTCGCGTTCGCGATAGGCGTTCACCAGGCGCAGCTTCGCCGGCCAGTCGAGGCGGTCCGCGGCGTCCATCGGGTCGTCGGCCAGGGTGTCCAGCACCTCGCCCCACACGCGCAGCACCTCCTTGGCCTGCTCGTCGCCGCCCTCGCGCTCGAGGTGCGCCGCCGCCATCTCGTGATAGGCGTACTGCAGGTCCAGACCCGTGTACTTGCGCCCGCCCGCGACGTCCACCGTCGTCTTGAGCGTCGGGTCGTGGCTGATCTCGTGCACCGCACGCACCGGCTCGTCCAGCTTGAGGTGGTCGAACCGCGTCCCCGCCTCGATCATGTCGAGCACCAGGGCCGTCGTACCGACCTTCAGGTACGTCGAGTACTCGGCGAGGTTCGCGTCGCCGATGATCACGTGCAGCCGGCGGTACTTGTCCGCGTCGGCGTGCGGTTCGTCGCGGGTGTTGATGATGCCGCGCTTGAGCGTCGTCTCGAGGCCCACCTCGACCTCGATGTAGTCCGAGCGCTGCGAGAGCTGGAACCCCGGCTCCTCGCCCTGCGGACCGAGCCCCACGCGCCCCGAGCCCGTCACGACCTGACGGGACACGAAGAACGGCGTCAGACCCGTGATGACCGACGTGAACGGCGTCGCCCGGTCCATCAGGTAGTTCTCGTGGGTGCCGTAGCTGGCGCCCTTGCCGTCGACGTTGTTCTTGTACAGCTGCAGCTGGGGCTGACCGGGAACCGTCGCGGCCCGCCGCGCCGCCTGCTCCATGACCCGTTCGCCCGCCTTGTCCCAGATGACCGCATCACGCGGGTTCGTCACCTCGGGGGCCGAATACTCGGGGTGCGCGTGGTCGACGTACAACCGCGCCCCGTTGGTCAGGATCACGTTGGCCGCGCCGAGGTCCTCGACGTCGTTGTCCTGGGTGGGCTGACTCGGCCCGGTCAGGTCGAAGCCGCGCGCGTCGCGCAAGGGCGACTCGACCTCGTAGTCCCACCGCGCCCGGCGCGCCCGTGGGATGTCGGCCGCCGCCGCGTAGGCCAGCACCACCTGGGTCGAGGTCAGCACCGGGTTGGCGGTGGCATCCCCCGGGACCGCGATCCCGTACTCCACCTCTGTTCCCATGATCCGCCGCATGCCACCACCCTACGGCCACTCGTGCCAGGATCACTCCGTGGGCGGTGACGAGCGGGTTGCGATCTACGACGACCATGGAACCGTTGTCGGCTCCACGACCAGGGCCGATGTGCGCTCCCGCGGTCTCTGGCACGGCGCGGCCGTCGTGCTGGTGCGTTCGGGTGACGGCGAGTCGGTCTACGTGCACCGGCGCACCGACACCAAGGACGTCTACCCCTCGGCGCTGGACTGCTGGGCCGGCGGCGTGATCGCCGAGGGCGAGACCCCGGACGACTGCGCCCGGCGCGAACTCTGCGAGGAGCTCGGCATCCGCGGCGTGACCCCGGTGCCGCTGTTCGGCTGGGCGTTCGAGCAAGGCACGGTGCGCTGCCACAACTTCACGTACGAGGTCCGCTGGGACGGGCCCGTGGTGCACCAGGCGGAGGAGGTCGCCGACGGCTGGTGGATGCCCCTCGACGACCTGCGCACGCTCCTCGAGGTCGACGACGGCACGTTCGTCCCCGACGGCCGCCTCGGCACCCTCGAATGGTTCCGCCGCTACCGCTGACCCCGCGATAAAGCTCCCAAGGGCTATGTCGTGTGACGCGACCATAGGGCCCTTGGGAGCTTGTGAGGGTCAGGTGTGTTTCGCCACGGCTGCCGGGGCGAGGCGATCGATGGCCTCGCGGGCGCTCGCCGGCTCCGCGGCGCGGACCTCGACGGTCGACAGCACGTCCTCGGCGGCGATCGCCACGGTGCACGTGCCGACCTGGCACCACGCGTGCGTGTCGAGCCCCTCCGGCGCGCCGCTGACGGGGATCTCCTCGCCGCCGCAGGCGACCTGCTCGGCGAGCACCTCGGCCGCGGGCCGTTCGGCGTAGCGCGTGACGAGGTGGTGCAGCGTGGAGCCGGTGGGGTACGTCCACGCCCGCTCGTCGACCTCGGCGGCACCCGGGCTGCCGGCGATCGTGGTCAGGCACGTCGGCGCGGCCGGGTCGCCGGTCACCGACGACGGGGCGACGGGCGTGACACCCTCCGCGCGCACGTCGTCGTCGGTCAGCATGGCACTCGACCGGGCCGGCACCGGCGGCTCGGCCCGCTCCGGCGCCGCACCGTGACCCTCCCGCTGACCCTGCGTGGACTCGGCGGATTCCTCGGAACCGCCGCCGTTCGCGTCGCCGCTGTCGGCGGCCTCACCGCCGGCGGGGCGGTCGTCGTAGTACGTGTCGAGGTCGTTCTCTCGATCGGCGCATCCGGCGACCACCGCCAGCAGGGTGATCGCCACGGGCAGACCGGCCACGGCGGAAAATCGCGGGCGTCGCACCTGTTTCTCGTCCTCTCCGACAGACTCGCGAGGTGTCCGCGACAGTAGTCACCCCCATCCGAGCTGTGATCGCCGGGCCCAGTAATCACCGGGCTTCTCCCGCAGCTCGGCGAGTATTTCCAGGTCGTCGTCGGTGAGGTCGAGTTCGGTCGCGGCGAGGTTCGCGGCCAGCTGGTCGGTTCCGGCCGGGCCCACGAGCACCACGTCCGCCCACGGCTGCGCGTAGGCGGCCGCGAGCGCGACGGCGTCGGCCGAGACCTGCCGACCTCGCGCGACGGCCGCCACGGACTCGGGAGCCTCGATCGCCAACCTGCCGTTGGCCAGCGTCTCCTTGAGCTGGACCAGCGCGCCCGCCTTGTGCGCCTCCGCCAGCGCGAGGCCCGCGGACTGCTCAAGGACGTTCCACGTCGACTGGACGGCCGTGAAGAGCTGCCGCCCGTCGACGGTCAGGTCGAACGCCCTGCGGATCGTGTCCGCCTGGGCGGGGCCGGAGGTCGAGAAGCCCACCCGGACACCCGCGTCGACGAGTTCCGCGAGCGCCTCCTGCAGCGCGGTGTCGGTCAGCAGCGGACTGTCGACCGTGAGCGAGTGCACCTGGTACAACGCCGGGACACCCACCGTGGCCTGCGTTTCGGCCCACTGCCGGCGGAACCGCTCCAGCGAGTGTTCCTTCTCCTCGTGCACGGACGCGTCCATCCGCCAGTCGCCGACGTAGGCGTAGCCCCATTTGCTCGAGACGACGACGTCGTCGTGCCCGCGCTCGGCCAGCCAGGCGGCGAGGAACTCCTCCGCACGCCCGTACGACCGCGCGGCGTCGACGCGGCGCACGCCGGCCGTGTACGCCGCGTCGAGCACGTCGAACGTGATCGCCCGCATGGCCTCGACGGTGCGATCGGCGGGCAGCGCGTCGCGACCGAGATTGATGTAGGCGGGCCGGCCGACCGCGGCGAGTCCCACCGCCGTCCGTGCGAGGTTGTTCATGACACGCACGGTAGTCGGCGGCGACGAGTGAGCCGCCTCATGCCACGCCGTATAGGGCGTTATACATTCGATGGGTCGCTCTCATCGCGGGTCGGGCCGACACTCGCGGCATCCATCCGCCTGCGCATCAACGCGAGGAACTGCTCGGCCGACAACACCTCGCGGTGCAGCTTCTCCAGCCGCGCGGCGGGTGCACGGACGTAGCCCTTGCCGAACACGGGCGCGATCTGCCGCAGGCTCGCCCCCGCTTCCCTGGCGGCCAACAGCGCCCAGTCGGAGGCGTTGGCGCACGCGGTCGCCGCCTGCCGCAACTCCCCCAGCACCGCGATGAGCTCGTCGGCGTCGAGTCGCCCGTCGGCGACGGCCTCGGAGGCCTCCTCCAGCCACGTGAGCATCGCCTGCGCCGTGATCGGCGGCGCCAGGCCCTCCCCCGGTTCGTTCTGCGCGTCGTCCATGCGCCGACCGTATAGGTCGTTATACGAGACGCGGCACAGACACGCCGAGGGTCCGTCCCGACGATCGCCGGAACGGACCCTCGCGCCGTGCGTTCTACAGGTACTGGCCGGTGTTCGTGGCCGTGTCGATGACCCGACCGGAGTCCTGGTTCTTGCCGGTGACGAGCGTGCGGATGTAGACGATCCGCTCGCCCTTCTTGCCGGAGATCCGCGCCCAGTCGTCCGGGTTGGTCGTATTCGGCAGGTCCTCGTTCTCCGCGAACTCGTCGACGATCGCGTCCAGCAGGTGCTGCACGCGCAGACCCGACTGCTCGGTCTCCAGCACCGACTTGATCGCCGCCTTCTTCGCCCGGTCCACGATGTTCTGGATCATCGCGCCCGAGTTGAAGTCGCGGAAGTAGAGCACCTCCTTGTCCCCGTTGGCGTAGGTCACCTCCAGGAACCGGTTCTCGTCGGACTCCTCGTACATCCGCTCGACCGTGTGCTGGATCATCGCGTCCAGCGTGGCGCCCTCGTCCCCGCCGAACTCGCGGAGATCGTCGGCGTGGATCGGCAGACCCGCCGTGAGGTACTTCGAGAAGATGTCCTTGGCGCCCTCGGCGTCCGGCCGTTCGATCTTGATCTTCACGTCGAGCCTGCCGGGTCGCAGGATCGCCGGGTCGATCATGTCCTCACGGTTGGACGCACCGATCACGATGACGTTCTCGAGCCCCTCGACGCCGTCGATCTCGGCCAGCAGCTGCGGCACGATCGTCGTCTCCACGTCCGACGACACACCGCTGCCACGGGTCCGGAAGATCGACTCCATCTCGTCGAAGAACACGATCACGGGGGTACCCTCGGACGCCTTCTCCCGAGCGCGCTGGAAGATCATCCGAATGTGCCGCTCGGTCTCGCCGACGAACTTGTTCAGCAGTTCCGGACCCTTGACGTTGAGGAAGTACGACTTCGCCTCCTCGGCACCGCCGCCCACCTTCTTGGCCAGGGAGTTGGCGACCGCCTTGGCGATCAACGTCTTACCGCACCCCGGAGGGCCGTACAGCAACACGCCCTTCGGCGGCTGGAGCTGGTACTCCTTGTACAGATCGGCGTGCAGGAACGGGAGCTCGACGGCGTCCCGGATCTGTTCGATCTGACCGAAGAGGCCACCGATGTCCTCGTAGGCGACGTCGGGCACCTCCTCCAACACGAGGTCCTCGACCTCGGCCTTCGGCACCCGCTCGTAGGCGTAGCCCGCCTTCGAGTCCACGAGGATCGAGTCGCCGGATTTGAGCGTCTCGGCCGCGAGCGGATCCGCGAGCCACACGACCCGCTCCTCGTCGGCATGCCCCACGATCAGCCCGCGGTAGCTGCCGCCCTCGGTGTCCGGGGACAGCACCTCGCGCAGCGTGCACACCTCACCGGTGCGCTCGAACCCGCCGCTCTCGACGACGGTGAGCGCCTCGTTGAGCCGCAGGCTCTGACCGCGCTGCAACGTGTCGACCTCCACGGAGGGAGACACGGCGACCCGCATCTTCCTGCCGGACGTGTAGACGTCCACCGTGTTGTCCTCGTAGGCCTCGACGAAGACGCCGTACCCGCTCGGCGGCTGCGCGAGCCGGTCGACCTCCTCACGGAGCGCCAGCAGCTGGCTTCGCGCCTCGCGCAGGGTCTCCACGAGCTTCTCGTTGCGCTCGGTGAGTTGATTCACGCGCTCGGTCGCCTCGGCCAAGCGTTGTTCGAGGACCCGATTCTGCCGGGGCGAGTCGGTCAGCTTCCTGCGAAGCAGCGCGACTTCCTCCTCGAGTTGCCGGATCTGGCTCGTCTCGTCACCGGCAGCGCCGGTCGAGCCTTCCGGGGTGTCCGCGGGAGACCCCGCGTCCGTCGCTCCATTCGCCTCTGAAGAGTCGGCCTCCTCGTGCCGACCACCGGGAAGGTCGTGTTGCATTTCGGCACCTCCTCGGAATGCATTTGGTTCCACGGTACCGGCGATCACCGACAAGAAAAGGCTTTGCCGTGTTACGGGATCGGTGCGTCGCACGGACCCGAGGGGCTACCCACAGCTCCGTCCAGGGATTCGGAACTCCCCACCACAGCACGATTTCCACCGAACGGCCGCAACCGTGGACCTGCAGTGACGGGCTGTGCTCGATCCTGCGACCGGCGTGTCGGCCGGGATGTCCGAAGTCGCGGCGCACGGGCCGTATCGCCGGTCACATCCCTTCCCGGGCCCGCGCGTGTCCCGCACGATGGACCGGACAACTCGGGCGAGAACGACACGATACGGTGAGCCGCCGCCATCGGCCGGTCCCCGACCGACCACAGCGGTGTACGCCCAGCTCAGGCCGTTCAGGTCAGGACCAGGTAGGGAGTCATGACGCAGCCACCGCGACCGCCGTCGGGAGACGACGCACCGGACGACTCGCGCGACAGCCACGACACGCCGGACGACTCCGCCGAACCCGCCGGGTCCTCGACCGACGGGTCGGCCGGCGCCTCGGCCGACGTCGACACCGGTGATCCCTCGGCCACGCGGACGC
Source organism: Saccharomonospora sp. CUA-673 (assembly GCF_001942305.1). Classification (GTDB taxonomy): domain Bacteria; phylum Actinomycetota; class Actinomycetes; order Mycobacteriales; family Pseudonocardiaceae; genus Prauserella. The sequence goes on from NZ_MKKE01000012.1 coordinate 70,924, forward strand.
GCCTGCTGATCGCCGCGGCGATCACGGTCCTGTTACTGATCTCGGCGGCGCTGACCGCGTTCTTCATCATCACCGGCGACGACGCCGCCGACGGCGAGTACACCGCCACCGGCACCGAACAGCACCAACAGCAGCCCACCTCCCCGACGGCACCCACCCGCGACGGCGACAACAGCGGCACCAACAGGGGCAACGACGGCAGCGACGGCAGCGACGCAGGTGCCGAGAGCGACGAGGCCCAGCACGCCGGTGACGCCGGTGACGCCGAGGCGCCCGCCGACGGCGACCCGGCGGCCGACGTCGCCGAGCTCCGCGAGCTCGCCACCCGGGTCGTCGAGGTCATGCAGAACCAGGACCTCGACGGCGCCCGGCGGATCAGCTGCGAGTCCGCCGAGATCACCGAGCACAACTTCGCCGCCATGCCCGCCGACGTCCGCTACACAGTCGGCGACGATCCCGAGGTCACGGGCGATCGCGCGCAGATCCACCTGCGCGCCTCCGCCGGCGGCAGCAGCACCGATCTGCCCCTTCCCGCCACCCGACAGGCCGACGGGTGGTGCATGGGCTGAGACGCGGCCCGCCGCGCCGATACGATCGCGCCGATCGATCAGGCACGTCCGGCCGCCGGCACATACCGAAGGGGATCCGATGACCTACCCGCCGCAACCTCCCGGGCAGGGGCAACCCGACCCCTACGGCCAGCAGCAGCCGTACGGTCAACAACCGCCGTACGGCCAGCAGCCCAACCCCTACGGTCAGGATCCGTACGGGCAGCAGCAGCCCTACGGCCAGCAGCCGTACGGCCAGCAGCCCTATGGACAACAGCCGTACGGTCAGCAGCCCTACGGCCAGGACCCCTACGGTCAGCAGTACGGCATGTACCCGGGCGGCGAGCCGCCGAAGAGCAAGAAGGGCCTCATCGCGGGCCTGTCGATCGGTGGCGTCGTGCTGATCGGCGGCATCGTCGCCGTCCTGTTGTGGCTCTGGCCCGGTTTCCTGGTCGACGACGAGGAGTCCACCGACGGCGGGAACCAGGGTGGGGCGGCCGAGACGAGCGAGCAGGCCAGCCCGACCGCCGAGGAGCCCACGGCCGAGCCCACCTCCGAGCCGGCGGAGCCGACCTCCGAGGCTCCGGCCGAGGACGGTCCGGCGCCCGACGGCAGGAGCACGCCGGACGAGGCCGCCCAGGCCGTGGTCGACGCCTACAACGACGGTGACCGGGATGCCGTTCAGCAGTTGATCTGCCCGAGCACGGGCCAGGAGGCGCCCCAGATCCCGCCGAACGTCGACCTCGAGATCACCGGCCCGGCCGAGACCCAGGGCAACGTCGCCAACGTACCTGCCCAGAGCTCCGGCAACGACATCGTGTTCGTCCTCCGCCAGGAGGGCGGATCCTGGTGCTACGCCGGCGACCGGGTGGCCCGCTGAGAGCACCACTGACGGAGTACCGACCGGTCCGCGCCGGCTCACGGCCGGCGCGGACCGTCAGTCGTGGGGGCAGGTGTCGCGGTACTCGAGAACGTGGTCCGAGGTCTCCGGCGCGGGGCAGAGCTCGTCGGCGTAGTCGGCATCGTCGTCGACGAACCGCTTGAACCACGCCAGCACCTGCTCGGACGCGGCGGTGCTCGGCGGCGTGGCGACGAAGTGATCGCCGTTGAGGTTCATGAACGCCTTCTGCTCGGCGCCGGTGAGTTCCTCGTACATGGGCTCGGCGTGCTCCTCGTTGGGAGTCACCGGGTCCAGGTCACCGCCGATGATCAGGGTCGGCGCCGACAACTCCGACCAGTCCCGCGGCGCGGCCTCGTGCGGGGTCAGCGCCACCGCGGCCTTGATGTCCGGACGTTCGGCGGCCGCGACCAACGCGCCCCCGCCGCCCATCGAGTGCCCGAGGACGCCCATGCGCTCGGCGTCGATCCGCGAGGCCACCGCGCTGTCGTCGACGAGGTGGTCCAGGGCCTCCACGAGCTGGTGCCCGCGTTCGTCCGGGGAGTTCTGGGAGTCGTCGGAGTTCATGGTGAGCACGACGAACCCGTTGGCCGCCAACAGATCCCCGTACCACGACACCATCGCCTCGTCGGCCCCGCGGCCCGGTGCCGCGGCGATCACCGGGTACGTCGCACCGTCGTCGGTGTCGGGGTAGTACACGGTCCCGCCGCCGAAGCCGACGTCGTCGCGGTCGACCGATTCGGTCGCGACGTCGAGCGGACCGTCGATGGCTCCCGGCTCCGCGCGGACGTCCTGCTCGCCACCGACGCGCTCACCCTCGTCGGTGGCGCACCCCGCCGCGAGGACGAGCGCCGACACCGCCAGCGACGCGGTCACCGACCGACGGATGTTCCTCAGCGACGAACGACGCATGGCGCGGCTCTCCTCCTCCGACTCTCGCGGGTGACGACAGCGGACACGGTAGCCGATTCCGGGCACGGCGGACGATCTCGGGCGGGCCACGATTCGACGGCCCGGCCGGTCGTCCGTCAGTTGCGGCGGGGCCTGCGCTGCTGGCGCAGCGGCGTGACGCCGTCGGCGAGCCGGCGGGTCGTCAACAGGAACGCGGTGTGGGCGACCATGCGGTGCTCGGGGCGCACGGCCAGGTCGACCACGTGCCACGGACGCAGGACCGTCTCCCACGACTCGGGTTCGGTCCAGCACTGCTGTTCGCGCAGCGCCTCGGTGACCGCCGACAGCTGCGTCGTCGTCGCGACGTAGACCACCAGCACGCCGCCGGAGACGAGGTTCTTCGCGACCGTCGGCAGCACGTCCCACGGCGAGAGCATGTCGAGGATGATCCGGTCGACCTCGCCCTCGTGGTCGGCGACGTCCCCGTGGTGCAGGTGCCAGTTCTCGGGCCGGGTGCCGAAGAACTGCTCGACGTTGCGTTCGGCGTAGTCGGCGTGGTCGTCGCGCACCTCGAACGAGGTCACGCTGCCCTCACTGCCGACGGCCCGCAGCAGCGAGCAGGTCAGCGCGCCCGAACCGGCGCCGGCCTCCAGCACGCGCGCGCCGGGGAAGATGTCGCCCCACATGACGATCTGCGCGGCGTCCTTCGGGTAGATCACCTGCGCGCCGCGCGGCATGGACAGCACGTAGTCGGACAGCAGCGGACGGATCGCGAGGTAGCTGATGCCCCCGACGGAGCTCACGATCGATGCCTCGGGCTTGCCGATGATGTCGTCGTGCGAGATCGCACCGCGGTGCGTGTGGTACTCCGCCCCCTCGGCGAGCACGATCGTGTAATGCCGTCCCTTCGGGTCGGTCAGTTGTACGCGATCCCCGACACGGAACGGTCCTGCGCTCACGAAACTCCCACCTCACGACATTCTTCGGCAGCGCTCGATCGTTCCAGACCCCCGCGCCGCCCAGTTCGGTGGGTGTGCGGTGGGCACGCCGTGCGCGGGTGGTTCAGCCCTGTTCCGGCGGGCGGCTGCTGCGTCGGCCCGACAGGGCGGCCCTGAGGTCGTCGCGGTGCAGCACACCGACGGGCCGGCCCTCGTCGTCGACGACGAGGAACTGCCACGAGGCGACCTCGGCGACCCGTTCGATCACGGCGTCGCCCGTCTCCGACATCAACAGCACCGTCTCGGCGCGGATCGGTTCGGCCGCGAGTTCGGCGGGTGACCGCGGCGACTCGGCCGCGAGTTGTTCGGCCGTGGTCTCGTCCAACAGACCCGCGGCGACCCCGTCGGCCCGGACGAGCACCACTCCCCTGCCCGCCGAGGCCGACAGCGCCGATTCGACGGGGCTCTCCGCGGGCAGCTGCAGCACCGGGCGCACGAGGTCGGCCAGGTCCAGTCCGGCGGGCCAGGTGCGGCGCTGTTCGGCCGCCAGCTCACCGGTCGCGCCCGTGACGACGAACCAGGCCGTCACCACGCAGACGCCGAGCCGCAACCAGCGGTCGTCACTGCCCGAGGCCAGTCCCCACAACGCCCACACGATCAGCGCCAGCGCCACGAGGCCGCCACCGAACACGGCCGCGCGCGTGCCCAGCGCGCGTTTGCCGCTGAGCGCCCACACGCCCGCGCGCAACAGCGCCCGCCGTCGAGGGGCAGCCCGGGCAGCAGGTTGAACACACCCACGGCGAGGTTGGCCACCGCGCACTGGGCCACCAGCAACCACACCGGCCCGCCCGGCGGCACCGCGATCAGCAGCAGTGCGCAGAACGCCGCCAGCAGCACCGACACGATCGGACCGGCCGCCGCGACCGTGCCCTCGTGCCGTGGCTTGGTCGGTGTCCGCGCGACCTCCGACAGGCCGCCCAGCAGGAACAGCCGCAGTCGCCGCACCGGGATCCCCAGCCGCAGGGCGACGACGACGTGGCCCAGTTCGTGGGCGAGCACCGACACGCCCAGCAGGACGGCGAACGCCGCGGCCAACGCCCAGGCCACGCCGGGGCTCGCCCCGGGCAGCAGCCGGTCGACGAGCGGGCTGTAGAGCACGACGATGAGCAGCGAGCCGATCCACCACGACGGCGACAGCAGCACCGGCACACCGTCGACGCGGAACAGCAGCAGCCCGCCCTCGGTGACGGGCCCGCGCCGGGACCTGCTCGTCGTGTTCACCAGGTGAGGGTAGAACGCATCGTGTACGAGCCCCGTTACCGACGTGCCGGTTGTCGACACCGTGATCGGAATCGTCGGGGGTGCTCGTTAGGGTTCCGGGCATGAGGCGAGGGCAGTCATGAGCGAGAACGGCACACCGACCGGCGACCCTGCAACCGACACCGAAACCGGCGCTGCAACCGACACCGCAACCGACACCGCCCGTCCGCGCCGCCGGCCCGCGCTGTCGCCGTCGCGCGCCGGAGACTTCAAGCAGTGTCCGCTGCTCTACCGGTTCCGCTCGGTCGACCGACTCCCCGAACCGCCCACGCAGGCGCAGGTACGCGGCACCCTCGTGCACTCGGTGCTCGAACGCCTCTTCGCCGTGCCCCGCGGCGACCGCACCCCGGAACGGGCCTCGGCCCTACTGGCGCCCACGTGGGAGGAACTGGCGGCCGACAATCCGGAGTGGACGGACCTGTTCGCCGACGGCACCGACGGCGACGGCGCCACCGACACCGCCGCCGAGCCGAACGGGTCCCCCGCCGCGGCGGCGCCCGCCGGGTGGCTCGAGGGCGCGCAGAAACTGCTCGACGCCTATTTCGACCTCGAGGATCCCAACCGCCTCGAACCGGAGGCGTGCGAGGTGCACGTCGAGACCGAGCTGAGTTCCGGCGTCCTGCTGCGCGGTTACGTCGATCGGCTCGACGTCGCCCCGACCGGCGAGATCCGTGTCGTGGACTACAAGACCGGGGCCGCGCCGCGCGCGATCGGCGAGGCCAAGGCGATGTTCCAGATGAAGTTCTACGCCGTGGTGCTGTGGCGCACGCGCGGTGTCGTGCCGCGCCAGCTCAAACTGATGTACCTGCGCGACGGCCAGGCCCTGGCCTACACCCCCGACGAGGCGGAACTCGCCCGCTTCGAGCGGACCCTGGAGGCCATCTGGTCGGCGATCCTCAAGGCGGGCAGGACCGGCGACTTCCGCCCCAGTCCGAGCAAGCTCTGCGACTGGTGTGCGCATCAGGCCCTGTGCCCGTCGTTCGGCGGCACCCCGCCCGAGTACCCCGGTTGGCCCGAACCGGACCCCGGCGAGGAGTCCGCCCTCGACCGAGCCGACTGACACCGACTCGAGCCGGTCCGCATCAGCGAAGGAGCTGCGTATGGCACAGACCCACCCGACGACCGACTCGGCCGAGGCGTTCTACGTCGCCCGCGGCGGCGGTGTGTTCACCCCGACCGCGCACACGACGGGTCCGTGGTCACCGGACGCGCAGCACTTCGGCCCGCCGTCGGCGCTGTTGGTGCGTGGTCTGGAGCAGATCGCGGCCGAACGGCCGATGCAGCTGGCGCGCGTCACCGTCGAGATCCACGGGCCGGCGCCGTTGACCGACCTCACGCTCACCTCCGAACTCGTCCGGCCCGGCCGGTCGGTCGAGCTGCTCACCGCGCGCCTCGTCTCGACGACCGGGGGCGCGGTGGTCGCCTCCGCCTCGGCCTGGCGCATCGCGACGTCCGACAGCGCACGGGTCCGCACCGGCGAGGCCGCGCCGCTCACCGCCCCCGAGGACTGCCCGCCGGTCGAGTGGCCCGAGGACTGGCACGGCGGCGAGACCGGCTACCTGGCCGCGATGGAATGGCGCCGGGTCGACGGTGCGGTGCAGGAACCGGGGCCGGCGACCGTGTGGGCCCGGCAACGGGTCGCGCTCGTGGCCGGGGAGGAGCCGACGCCGATGCAGCGGCTGCTCGCGGTCGCCGACTCGGGCAACGGTGCATCCAACGAGCTGGACATGCGCCGGTGGTGGTTCATCAACTCCGAGCTGACGGTCCACGCGCACCGGCAGCCCGAGGGCGAGTGGATCGGGCTGGACGCCCACACGGTGCTCGGCCCGCACGGCGTCGGCACGGCCCGCAGCACGCTGCACGACGTCGGCGGCCAGGTGGGCGGCGGCGCGCAGGCCCTGTTGGTCCGGCACCGCTGACCGGCCGTCGATCCGCGCGCACCCGACCGCACCGCGACCGGCGCGCCGAGCCGGCCGAACATCACCACGGAACCGGGCCGATCGACTAACCTGCTGCCAGCAATCGAGACCAGGAGCGGCGCACAGTGCAGATCACCTCGGTGGTCAACCAGAAAGGCGGGGTCGGCAAGACCGCGCTCAGTGTCGGCGCCGCCGCCGCGCTCGCGGAGCGGGGCCGGAGAGTTCTGCTCATCGACCTCGACCCGCAGGGTCATGCGACGACGGAGATGCTGGGCCTGCCCGAGACCCCGGCCGACCAGCCCAGCCTGGCCAAGGCGCTCACCAAGACGTGGCGCGGTCAGGTCGAGGAGCTGGTCGTGCCCCACCCGCGCAGCAACGTGGGCACCGGCGGCGCGTTCGACGTCATCCCCACGTCGCCGGGCATGTTCGACCTGATCCGCAGGCTCGACCAGTTCCGCGTCCCCGGATGGCAGCTGGCGCGCGTCATCCAGTTCGCGAACTACGACCACGTGATCATCGACTGTCCGCCCGCGCTGGACGTGTTGACCAACAACGCGCTCGTCGCGACGAGCGGCGTGCTCGTGCCGGTGCAACCGGATCGCACGAGTATCCGCGCGTTGCGGTTGATGAAGGAGCAGATCACGCACCTGGAGGCGATGGTCGAACGCCCGCCCATCGCCTACTACGGATTGGTTCCCGGGCTGTATCGCCGGCCGATTTCCGGCTATGCCGTGACCGCGCTGCGCGAACTGGAGCAGTTCGGCATCCCGGTGCTGCCGCACGTGCCGTTGGGCGTGGTGATGAACGAGGCGGCCGCGCGGGGCATGCCGGTGACGACGTTCGCGCCGGAGACGACGCACTCCGCCGCGTTCCGCGAGATCGCCCGCGCGCTCGACGAGTCGCCGGGTGCGGCACCGGCGGTACCGCAGGCACCCGAGCAGGACTTCGACTTCGGCGACTTCATCACCGACGTCGCACAGACCCGCAACACCAACGACAACGGCGCGCGCAAGAAGCTCTACGACCTACTGCCGAAGCGCGCCAAGGAACAGTAGGCAGGCGCACGCGCCGACCGACAGCCGAGCGCGCCCGACACGAAGTCGGGCGGGCGCTCGGGTGTTCGGGTGTTCGGGGTCAGAGTCGGCAGGAACGGATGTCGGAGGCCAGGATGGCCTTCGCGCCCGCCGCGGCGAGCTCGTCCATGACGGCGTTGACCCGCTTGCGCGAGACCATCGCCCGCACCGCGACCCAGTCCGGGTCGGCCAGCGGCGCCACGGTCGGCGACTCCAGGCCCGGCGTGATCGCCATGGCCTGTTCGAGCAGCTCCCGCGGGCAGTCGTAGTCGAGCATCATGTAGTGCTGGGCGAACACGACGCCCTGCAACCGGGCGGTCAGCTGCTCGACGGCCGCCGTGCCGCCGTTGCCGGCGCCGCTCACGAGCACGGCCTCGGACACGCAGATCGGGTCGCCGAACGCGACCAGCTCGTGCTGGCGCAGGGTGCGCCCCGAACCGACGACGTCCGCGATCGCCTCGGCCACGCCGAGCTGCACCGAGATCTCCACCGCGCCGTCGAGCCGGATGACCTCCGCCTCGACGCCCTGCCGGGCCAGGTCGTCGCGCACGAGTCGGGGGTAGGACGTGGCGAGCCGCTTGCCCTGCAGATCGGCCACGGTCCACTCGCGGTCGGCCGGTCCGGCATAGCGGAACGTCGAACCGCCGAAGCCGAGCGCGAGCTTCTCCTTCACCGGGGCACCGGAGTCCAGGGCCAGGTCACGGCCCGTGATGCCCAGATCCAGCTCGCCCGAGCCGACGTAGATCGGGATGTCCTTCGGGCGCAGGAAGAAGAACTCGATGTCGTTGACCGGGTCGAGCACGGTGAGGTCGCGCTGCTCATGTCGCATGCGGTAGCCCGCCTCGCCGAGCATCTCCGACGCGGGTCCGGCCAGCGCACCCTTGTTCGGTACCGCGACACGCAGCATCTGACGTCCTCTCTCGCTCACAGGTATCGGTAGACGTCGTCGGTCGAGACGCCCCGGCCGATCATCAGCACCTGAACCCGGTAGAGCAGCTGGGAGATCTCCTCGGCCAGCCGTTCGTCGGATTCGTGCTCGGCGGCGATCCACACCTCGCCCGCCTCTTCCAGCACCTTCTTGCCCTGGGCATGCACCCCGGCGTCCAACGCGGCAACGGTGCCCGACTCGGCGGGACGCGTGCGGGCACGTTCGGTCAGCTCGGCGTACAGCTCGTCGAAGGTCTTCACGCGGAGAATCCTGTCATCCGCGTGTCCTCCCCCGACGGGCGACCCGAGGCGGTGATGTTGCAGGTCACCGCAGCGCGGGCCTCACCGGGTCCGGTGGATGCGGGCGAACTCGGCGGCGTCGACGCCCACGAGCGACGAGCGGAACGTGCGCCGAGTGCCCGGTTCGACCGGAACGTCCGCCTCGACGACGACCACGGTGCAGCCGGCCCCCTCCGCCGAGGCGGTGCCGACCGGGGAATCCTCGACGGCCACGCAGTCGCCGGCGGCGAGGCCGAGCAGTCGTGCCGCCCGCAGGTACGGCTCGGGGTCGGGCTTGTTGCGGCCGTCCACCTCGTCGCCGCACACGGTGACGGCGAAGAACTCGCGGCCGATCGTGTTCAGCGCCAGTTCCGTGAGGCCACGCTCGGTCGAGGTGACCAACGCGCAGGGCACCCCCGCGGCGCGCAGCGATTCGAGGGCCTCGCGCGCGCCGGGGCGCCAGGGCAGCGCGTCGGAGAACAACTCGGCCGTCCGGCCGCGCATCCACGCGGCGATCTCGTCGGCCGCACCGTCGGTGACCTGCCGGCCCGCGATCTCGAGCAGCCGCCGCGAGGTCGTCGGCAGGTTCGACCCGACCAGGGAGATCCGCTGCTCGGCCGACAGTTCCCCACCGAGGCGCTGGGTGGCCTCGGCCAGGACGATGTCCCACAACTTCTCGGAATCCACCAGGGTGCCGTCCATGTCCCACAACACCGCGGCTGGGCCGCCTCCACCGGGCACGGAGGACGGTTCGGTCACGGGCATCTCCTTCTGCGGTTCCACTCCTCGGGCACGCTCGCGCTCCAGCCTACGGCCAGCAGGCCACCGTGCGTCGAGACGTAGGCTGGGCGGGTGAGCACGCCCTTCAACGACCTGACCGGCCGGGACGACGGCCCGCAGCGGCCCGGCCCCGTCATGATTGTGGCCTTCGAAGGCTGGAACGACGCAGGCGACGCGGCCAGCTCGGCCCTCGAGCACCTGCAGCTCAACTGGGACGCGACGCCGTTGGCCGATCTCGAGCCGGACGACTATTACGACTTCCAGGTGAGCAGGCCCACAGTGCGCATGGTCGACGGGGTGACCCGCCGCGTGGACTGGCCGACCACGCGTCTGTCGGTGTGCCGGCCGGCCGCGGCGGACCGCGACATCGTGCTCGTCCAGGGTCCGGAGCCGAACATGCGCTGGCGACAGTTCTGCTCGGAGCTGCTCGAGCACGTCGAACAGCTGGGCATCGAGACGGTCGTGACGCTCGGGGCACTGCTCGGTGACACCGCGCACACCCGCCCGGTCCCGGTGACCGGCACGGCCTACGACTCGGAGGCCGCGAAGCGGTTCGGGCTCGAACGCGAGCGCTACCAGGGTCCGACGGGGATCGTCGGGGTGTTCCAGGACATGTGCGTCAAGGAGGGCGTACCCGCGGTGTCGGTGTGGGCGGTCGTGCCGCACTACGTGTCGCAGCCGCCGTCGCCGAAGGCCACGATCGCGCTGCTCAACAAGCTCGAGGACGTGCTCGACATCGGCATTCCGCTGGGGGCGCTGCCTGAGCAGGCCGAGGAGTGGCAGAAGACCGTCAGCGAGATGGCCGACGAGGACGAGGACATCGCCGACTACGTCCGCTCGCTCGAGGAACGCGGTGACGCGGAGATCAACCTCGACGAGGCCAGCGGTGAGAAGATCGCCGAGGAGTTCGAGCGCTACCTGCGGCGGCGCAGGCCGGACGGGCCCGGCTCACCGGGCCGGTGAGCACCGATCGGCCGGGTCGGACCGGTCGCCCGGCGCGTGCCGGGCTGTACCTGGGGGCGCTGCTCGGTCCGTTCGGCGGCGGGGTCGTGGCCGCGATCCTGCCGGAGATCGGCGAGAGCTTCGACGTCCCGGCCGCCACGGCCGCCTCGTCGCTGACGGCCTATCTGCTGCCGTTCGCGGCGTTGATGCTCGTGTCGGGCACGCTCGGCGAACGTTGGGGCCCGGCCCGGACGATCCGGCTCGCCTACATCGGCTACGCGCTGGTGACGATCGTCGCGGTCGTCGCGCCGTGGTTCTGGCTGTTCCAGGTGAGCCGCGGCCTGCAGGGCTGCGCCAACGCCTTCACCACTCCCCTGCTCATGGCGCGCCTGGCGGGCATGACCGCGCCGGACCGGCTGGGCCGCGCGCTCGGCATGTTCGCCGCGATGCAGGCCGTCGGGCAGACCTCCGCCCCGCTGGTGGGCGGGCTCGCCGCGGAGGCGTCGTGGCGCTGGGCGTTCGTCGGGATCGCCGTCGTCGGCGCCGCGCTCGCCGTGTGGCCCCTGCCCCCGGACGAACGGACCGCGGACTCCGCGTCCGCCCGGCGACCGGCCGATGGGCTGCTGTACCAGCTGCGGGAACCGTTGCGCCGCGACGTGCTGCTGCCCGGTCTCGCCGCGTTGGTCGGCTGGGCGTGCCTGGCGGGCTTGGCGTTCCTCGTCGCGTTCCGGTTCGAGGACGCCTTCGGCCTGGGTTCCGGGGCGCGCGGGCTGGTGCTGACCGGTTTCGGCGTGGCCGGTTTCGTCTGCGCGCGGGCGGTGGGTGCGGCGGCCGACCGGTTCGGCGGACGGGCCACCGCCGTCGTGGGGCTGCTCGCGGGCGCGGGGCTGCTCGTGGTCATCGGCGCCACGACGACGCTGCCGGTGGCGGTGGCCGCATGGGCGGCGGCCGGCGTCTGCGGTCAGCTCGTGCTCGTCGCCGTGAACACGACCGTGCTGGCCGACAGCAGCCCCGGGCGGGGCGGCGCGATCTCGGTGGTGCAGTCCATGCGGTTCCTCGGCATGGCCGCGGCGCCGGCCGTGTTCACCGCGCCGTACCACGCCGACGCACTGCTCGGCTTCGCCCTGCCCGCGGCGGCCCTCGTCGCCGCCGCTCCCCTGGCCGCCACCACGCTGAGTCGCGGCCGCTCGCGCGATTAGCCGTGGGCGCTCACGTGTCCGGGCCGAGGATCTTGCGGAACGGCACCGGACCGCGGGGGCGCTTGCGCCACTCGCGCGGATAGCCGAGCGAGACCTCCTCGAAGCGGACCCCGTCGTAGTAGGTGGTGCGCGGGATGTGCAGATGCCCGTACACCGCGATCCGCGCCCGGTAGCGCACGTGCCAGTCCTCGGTCTCGGTCGTGCCGCACACATCGCGAACTCGGGGTAATACAGCGGCGCGGTCGGATGCCGGTGCAGCGGCCAGTGCGACAGCAGCACGGTCTCGTGGTCGTCCGGGATCTCCGCGAGTCGCTTCTCGCTGATGCGCAGCCGGTCGGCGCACCAGGCGGCGCGGCCCGGATAGGGCTCGTGGCCCAGCAGGTACTCGTCGGTGCACACCACGCCCGCCTCCCTGGCCTGGCGCAACGCCTCCGCGAGCGGAACCCCGGTCGCCGCGCGGGTGCGCCAGCTGTAGTCGTAGAGCACGAACAGCGGTGCGATCGTCAACGGTCGGTCGGCATGCGGCCACACGGGGAACTCGTCCTCCGGGGTGAGCACGCCCACGTCGCGGCAGCGGCGGACGAACTCGTCGTACCGGGCGGCACCGGAGTAGTCGTCCGGGTCCTTCGCCGTGGTCCACAGCTCGTGGTTGCCGGGCACCCACACGACACGGGCGAACCGTTCGCGCAGCCGCGCGAGCGTGTCGACGACCGAGCCCATGCGTTCGCCCACGTCGCCGGCCACCAGCAGCCAGTCGTCCGGGGTGTCCGCCCGGATGACGTCGACGTGCGACTCGTTGCCCGTGTGAGTCACGTGCAGGTCGCTCGTGGCGTACAGGCTCGGCGCGGCGGCAGATGTCGGCACAGAACCCACCGTATCGCCCGAACGTGTGTTCAGAGGTCGATTCCGAGCAGTGCGTCGACCGCCGCGGCCACCTGCGCCGGCGCGCCGGTGTCGGCACCGTCGCCGCGCAGCGTCTCCTCGACCCACGCGTCGATCGCGGCCAGCGCCTTCGGGGTGTCGAGATCGTCGGCGAGGTGCTCGCGGAGCCGGGCCACGACGTCGTCGGCGGCCGGGCCGGACGGGCGGCGCACGGCGTCGCGCCAACGGTCCAGGCGCGCCTGCGCGGTCTCGAGGACCTCGTCGGTCCACGACCGGTCCTGCCGGTAGTGGCCGGCGAACAGGCCGAGCCGGATCGCGGCCGGGTCGACGCCCGCGGCCCGCAGCCGCGAGACGAACACCAGGTTGCCCTTCGACTTGGACATCTTCGCGCCGTCGAGACCGATCATCCCGGCGTGCGCGTAGTGCCGCGCGAACGGGTGTTGGCCGGCGAGGGCCTCGGCATGCGCGGCGCTGTACTCGTGGTGCGGGAAGGCCAGGTCGGACCCGCCGCCCTGGACGTCGAAGCCCACGCCGAGGCGGTCGAGCGCGATGACGCTGCACTCGATGTGCCAGCCGGGGCGGCCGGTGCCGAGCTCGGACTCCCACGACGGTTCGCCGGGCCGTTCGGCGCGCCACAGCAGCGCGTCGAGCGGGTCCCGCTTGCCGGGGCGGTCCGGGTCGCCGCCGCGTTCGGCGAAGAAGCGGTTCATCTGCTCGGCGTCGTAGCGCGACTCGTAGCCGAACCGGCCGGTGTACGAGCGGTCGAAGTAGATGTCCGGGTACTCGGGGTCGTCGACGCGGTAGGCGGCGCCGTCGGCCAGAAGCTTGCCGATGACCTCGATGATCCGCGGGATGCTCTCGACGGCGCCGATGAAGTCGCGCGGCGGCACGACCCGCAGCGCCTCCATGTCCTCGCGGAACAGGGCGGTCTCGCGCATGCCCAGCACGACCCAGTCGTCCTGATCGCGTTCGGCGCGTTCGAGCAGCGGATCGTCGATGTCGGTGACGTTCTGCACGTAGTGCACCTCGTGCCCGGCGTCAAGCCACAGGCGGTGCACGAGGTCGAACGCGAGGTACGTCGCGGCGTGCCCGAGGTGGGTCGCGTCGTACGGGGTGATGCCGCACACGTACATGCGGGCCACCCGCCCGGGCGATGTCGGGCGGATCTCACCGGATGCCGTGTCGTACAGCCTCAGCGGGCGGGACTCTCCTGGGATCCGGGGCACGGCGACCGATGACCAAGTCTGCATGCCTCAACCCTAAGCACCCGTGCCCGTTTCGGTCCCGTCCGGTGGGAACGACGCACACCACATCCGCACGCGCCGCCGGGTCACGACCGCCGGCCGCGCAGGTAGTCCCCGACGACGGCGGCGCCGAGACCGTCGGGGTCGGGCGCAGCACCCGGCCGCCTGCGCGGCGGGCCAGCAGGTCGACGAACGCCTCCAGCCGCGGGTCGTCGCCGAGGCGGAACAGCGACATCGCCGTGCCCGCCTTGGCGAGCCGGTCGACCTCGGACAGCGTCTTGAGCAGCGTCTCGGGCCGGGGCGGGTAGTCGAACAGGGCTTCGCCGTCGGGTTCGAGGTGGGCCGTGGGTTCGCCGTCGGTGACCATCAGCACGACCGGCTTCGCGCCGGGATGGCGGCGCAGGTGCCGGCCGGCCAGCAGCAGCGCGTGGTGGGCGTTGGTGCCCTGCTCCCACGTGCCGTCGAGGGCGACCAGCTCGGACAGGTCGACCTGCCGGGCGTACCGGCCGAACGTGATGATCTGCAGCGCGTCGGTGCGGAACCGGGTCGAGATCAGGTGGTGCAGGGCGAGCGCCGTGCGTTTCATCGGCAGCCAGCGACCCTCGGCGATCATCGACCACGACGTGTCGACGCACAGCGCCACGGCCGCGCGCGCACGGTGCTCGGTCTCGGCGACCTCGACGTCGGACACGTCGAGCCGCACCGCCGCCGAGCCGGTCGACGCGCTGCGCAGCACCGCGTTCTGCACCGTCCGCGACACGGCCCACGGTTCGGTGTCGCCGAACTGCCACGGCCGCGTCGAGCCGGTCACCTCGCCCGTCGAGCCGGCCGCGGCGGTGTCGCGTTCACCGCGGCCGGTGCGCAGCGCCGACACGACATCGGCCAGTGCCGTCTCTCCCAACCTGCGCAGCGCCTTCGGCGACAGCCGCAGCGATCCGTCGGGGGTGCGTTCGACGATGCCCTGCCGGCGCAGCTCGCGTTCGAGTTCGGAGAGCCTGCGGGCGTCGACCGCGGCGTCCGGCCCGAGCTGCCGTTCGAGCGCCTCGAGGTCGATGTCCTCGAGGCGGGCGCCGGGATGGCTCTGTGCGAGCTGTTCGGCGAGGTCGTCCAGTTCGGACAGTTCCATCATGGCGCGGGCGCCCTCGGCGAGGCCGAGTTCGCCGTCGCCGCGCATCCGCGCCGACGACGTCCAGTCCTGGTCCGGCCGCGCGGCACGCAGTTGGTCGTCCAATTGGGACAGCTGTTCGGCGATGCGGGGATCGCCGAAGGCCTGCCGGGACAACTCGCCCAGCTCCTGGCGCTGTTCGGGGGTCATCGAGTTCAGCATCCGCTGCGCGGCGGCGGATCGCTCGGCCAGGACGTCGATCAGTTCGTCCACCGTGGACGGGTTCTCGGGGAAGAACTCGCCGTGCCGGCGCATGAACTCGGCGAACTTCGTGTCGATGTCCGGGTCGCTGCGCGCATGGGCGGCCAGCAGCGCGTTGAGGTCGGCGAGCATCTCGCCCACCCGCTCGGCGTCCTCGGGCGTGGTCTGCTGCAGCGCCTCCTTCATGCCCTCGAACCGGGAACCGAGCAGCTCCCGGCCCAGCAACTCGCGGATGCGCTCATAGTTCTGCCTGCCGGTCTCCGAACGCCACTCGTACTCGGCGAGTTCGGTGACGCGCCGGCGGTGCCGGGCGGCAGCGCGTCGAGCCGCATCTCCTCGAGCCGCATCTCCTCGAACCGGGCGTCGTCGGACGGGTCGGTGGCCAGCTCGGCGCGTTCGGCGGTGATCGCCTCGTCCAGCAGGCGGCGCACGTCCTGCAGCGTGCCGTCCAGGCGGTGGCTGCGTTGGATCTCGCTGCGCCGCTGCCACACCCGGCGGGTCAGCTCGTCGAGTCCGGTGGTGTTCCTGCCGCCGCGGCGGAGCAGTTCGTCGAGCGCGGACCGCGGCGACGCGCCCTCCATGACGTCGCGGCCGATCTCGTCCATCGCCTCGCGCAGATCGATCGGCGGCGCCAACGGGTCCGGGCCGTCGTGGTACGGCCCGTACTCGTAACCGCCGGACGGGGTGCTCACGGCCCGTACACCGTGTCGCCCGACTCGCGCACGTCCTTGGCGACCTTCCGGCCCAGGTACAGCGATTCGAGGGCCAGTTCGACGGCCGAGGCGATGCGCGCGGCCGGTTCGTCGGCGCCCACGCCGCACCGGGCGGCCACCTCGTGCAGCACGGGCAGTTCCGGCAACGCGGCCAGCAGGTCCTGCCCGCGCACGCGCTCGCCGGTCTCCACCGGGCGGCCCTCGGTGACGGCGTCGGCGAGCGGGGTCAGGTCCAGTCCCGCGAGCCGGTCCCGCGCGGTCTCGGCGACCGCGACGCGCAGCAGGTGCTCGAGCTGCTCGAGTTCCCGGCCCTCCTCGCCGGGCTCGAACTCGAGCTTGCCGCGCAGCACCGCAGGCACCGATTCGAGGTCGACAGGGCGGGCCACGGCGGGCTCCTCCCCCGTGAGCGCCGACCGGCGCAGCGCCGCGGCGGCCACGGTCTCGGCGGCGGCCACGGCGAACCGTGCGGACACGCCGGAACGCTGGTCGACGACGCTCGACTCGCGCAGGGCGCGTACGAACCGCGCGAGCACCTCGACGAGCGGGTCGCCGACCTCCGCGGTCAGATCGGCCTCCTGGCGCACGACGCCGATCTCGGCCGACAGCTGGAGCGGATAGTGCGTGCGGATCTCGGCGCCGAACCGGTCCTTGAGCGGCGTGATGATGCGCCCGCGGTTCGTGTAGTCCTCGGGGTTCGCCGTGGCCACGAGCAGCACGTCCAGCGGCAGCCGCAGCGTGTAGCCGCGGACCTGGATGTCGCGTTCCTCCATGACGTTCAGCAGCGCCACCTGGATGCGTTCGGCCAGGTCGGGCAGCTCGTTGAGCGCGACGATGCCGCGATGCGCCCGCGGAACGAGTCCGAAGTGGATGGTCTCGGGGTCGCCGAGCGTGCGCCCCTCGGCGACCTTCACGGGGTCGACGTCACCGATCAGGTCACCGACCGACGTGTCGGGGGTGGCGAGCTTCTCGGTGTAGCGCTCGCTGCGGTGCATCCACCGCACAGGCAGCGCGTCGCCCAGTTCCTCGGCGCGCCGCCGGGAGGCGGGCGTGATCGGCTCGAAGGGGTGCTCGGCGAGTTCCGACCCGTCGATGACGGGCGTCCACTCGTCGAGCAGACCGGCCAGGGTGCGCAGCAGGCGCGTCTTGCCCTGGCCGCGTTCGCCGAGCAGCGCCACGTCGTGTCCGGCAAGCAGCGCCCGCTCCAGCTGCGGCACGACCGTGTCGCCGAACCCGACGATCCCCGGCCACGGGTCGCGGCCCTCCCGCAGCGCGGCGAGCAGGTTCTGCTGGATCTCGGTCTTGACGCTGCGCGCCACGTACCCGGCGGAGCGGAGTTCGCCTGCGGTGGCCGGCAGGCCGGCTGGATTCGCTGCGGCAGTCACGGTGCCGAGCCTAATCACCGTTCCGCCGATGCGTCACTGATCGAACGGCGGCGGTGGGACTGCGATGCTGTTCGGGCGGGCGGACCGGTTCGGCGGCACCGCGTCGGAGCGTGGCCGGTACCCTGAGTCGCTGTGTGTTGTCCCAGCGCGACTCTGGCCGTGTGGTCCTCGGCGTGGCTCCACGGCGCGGCCCCGTCCGACAACGTTCTCGACGCCCTCCTCGCCTGGGGTGAGGCACACGAGATCGTGGCGGCCGACGAGGCCACCGGAGCTGCCTTCGACCTGCCCGTGACCGGTGGATTCCCCGCGCAGCCCGCCCAGCTGCTCGGTGCCCTCCGGCGCCTCGGCGTCACCGACGCGCGGCTCGTCCTGCCCGTACCCGGCGACGTCCGCGGCCTCGGTGGTCCCGGCGAGTTCGCCACCGCCGCGCTGCGTGAGGGCGAGGGTGTCGTCCTGCCCGAACAGGGCTACGGCCTCGTGCCGCACCACATCGCCGAGGGTCTCGTGCGCTGGACCGTGCACCCCCTCCCCACCGCCGACGCCCCGCCGCCCGAGTACATCGGACTCGCGGACGCCGAACACGCCCTCACCGACGCCATCCGCGACAGCGCCGGTGCCCTGCAGAGCCTCGACGTCGCCAGCGATCGGCCCAGCGTGCGCGCCGAACTGTCCGCCCACCTGCGGCCCGCCCCACCCCCGACTCGGCCCACCGGCACCCCCGCCCGGGCCCTGCGCGTACTGCAACGGGCCGAGGAGGTCGGCGCGATCCTCGCGCTCGCCGAGACCGACGAACCCGGCGGCGCCTCTCGCCTCCGCCGCCGGACAACGCGCCGACGCGCTCCGTCCCCTCGCAGAGGCCGTCCGCGGCGCCCGCTGCGCCGCCGTCAACGAAGCCGTCCGCGTCTTCGCCGACCAAGCCAACCGGGCCTGAGGCGGGACGCCGAAGGCCGCGCTATATAGGCCGTTATACACAAACCCGCCGTGTCAGCACCCCACGTCGCCGTGTCAGCAATCCGCGTCGCCGTGTTGGCAGCCCGGGCGCGAGATCTGCGTTCGGCGTCGGGTCAGCGAGCGCAGCAGGCCACGGCGCACGCCGCACCGTTGAGCGTGCAACCCGCCACCGGGAACGCATCCGACAGCTTGCGCACCCCACCGCCGCCATGATGTTCCAACGCCAACTCCACCACCAGCTCCGCGAACCGCGGATCGCCGTTCGGCGTGGCCGCGCGCGCGAAAGCCATCCCCAACTCCGCGGCCCGCTCCGCCGCCTCGTTGTCCAGGTCCCACACGACCTCGAGATGATCCGACACGAAACCGATCGGGCTCACCACCACGGCGTCGACGCCCTGCTCGTGCAGCGCGTCGATGTGGTCCACGATGTCCGGCTCGAGCCACGGCACGTGCGGCGGACCCGACCGCGACTGCCACACGACGTCGAACTCCTCGACGCCCGCCTCCGCCGCGATCAACCGGGCGGCCTCGAAGACCTGCTTCGAGTACCACTGCCCGCCCGTCCCCGGTGGGCCCGCGGCCTCATCCGCCGCATTCGGGACGGAATGCGCCGTGAACACCGTCCGAGCGGCACGGCCACCCAGCTCGGCGTGTGCCGCGCGCACCGCGTCCGCATTGGACGCCACGAACAACGGGTGGTCGAAGAAGTGCCGCAGCTTCAGCAGATCGGGCGCGTCCTCACCCACGGCCGCGCGCGCACGCTCGATGTCCTCGTCGTACTGCCGGCACGCCGAATAGCCGCCGTAGGCGCTCGTCGGGAACACCAGCGCGTGCCGCACACCGTCGGCGCGCATCTGCTCCACCGTCTCCTCGATCATCGGATGCCAATTCCGATTGCCGAAGTACACCGGCAGATCCACCCCGCGCGCCGCGAGTTCCTTCTCCACGGCCGCGATCGCCTCCCGGTTCAACCGGTTGATCGGCGACACCCCACCGAAGTGGTGATAGTGCTCCGCCACCTCCTCGAGACGTTCACGCGGCACTCCCCTGCCCCGCGTCACGTTCTCGAGAAACGGCATCACATCCTCCGGGCCTTCCGGACCGCCGAAGGACAACCACAGCAACGCGTCGTAACCCACGGTGTCCATCTTCGCGCTATGGCGGCCGCCACGCAGAACCGGGTACACCACCCCGCCGGCACCGCAGGCGCCCGCGGTCACCCCGCCGTCACTGGCCCGTGGCGTGCACCCCACCGTCGACCATGATCATCGACCCGGTCGTCGACGGCAGCCAGTCCGACAACGCCGCGCAGATCGTCTTCGCCACCGGCGTCGGATCGGTCGTGTCCCAGCCCAACGGCGCACGGTCGCCCCAGCCGTCCTCCAGCTCGTTGAACCCGGGGATCGACTTCGCCGCCATGGTCTTGACCGGCCCGGCCGACACCAGGTTCGCCCGCACTCCGTGCGGACCCAGCTCGCGCGCCAGGTACCGGTTCACCGACTCCAACGCCGCCTTCGCCACGCCCATCCAGTTGTAGGCCGGCCACGCCACGCGCGCATCGAAATCCATGCCGACCAAGGCCGAACCGCGCGACATCAGCGGCAACACCGCCCTGGCCAACGCCATGTACGAGTACGCCGACACGTCCACGGCCTTCGACACGTCCTCCGACGGCGCGTCCATGAAAGGCGCACCCAAACAGCTCTCCGGCGCGAACGCGATCGAGTGCAGCACCCCGTCCAGGCCGTCCACGTGCTCGCGCACCCGGTCGGCCAGCGTGTCCAGGTGCTCGGCGTTCTGCACGTCCAGCTCGATCACGGGCGCCGGCTCCGGCAGCCGCTTCGCGATGCGCTCCACCAGCGACAACCGGCCGAAACCGGTCAGCACCACCTGCGCGCCCTGTTCCTGCGCCGTCCGCGCGGCGTGGAACGCGATCGACGCGTCCGTGATCACACCGGTGATCAACAGGCGCTTACCCTCGAGCAATCCGGACACGGAAGTCTTCCCTTCGATGATGAACGTGATCAGAAAACGCTGGTCGCAGGGCTCAGTGGCCCATGCCGAGGCCGCCGTCGACCGGCAACACGGCGCCGTTGACATACGCGGCCTCGTCCGAGGCCAGGAACCGCACGACGTTCGCCACGTCGTCCGGCGCGCCGTACCGACCCGCCGGGATCTGCGCGAGCGCCGCCTCCCGCTGCTTGTCCGACAACTCGTCGGTCATGTCGGTCTCGATGAAACCGGGCGCCACCACGTTCGCCGTGATGTTGCGCGACCCCAGCTCGCGCGTCAGCGACCGCGCCACCCCCACCAGGCCGGCCTTGCTCGCCGCGTAGTTCACCTGACCGGCACCGCCCGACAGGCCCACCACCGACGAGATGAACACCAACCGGCCCCACTTGCCCCGCAGCATGTTGCGCGACGCGCGCTTCGCGACCCGGTAGGCGCCCGTCAGGTTCGCGTCGACGACCTTCGTGAACGACTCCTCGTCCATCCGCATCAACAGCGTGTCGTCCGTGATCCCCGCGTTCGACACCACGACCTCGACCGGCCCCTGGTGCTCCTCCACCGCCGTGAACGCGGCGTCGATCTGCTCCACATCCGTCACGTCCGCCTGCACGCCGAACAACCCCTCCGGCGCGCCCGAACCGCGGTGGGTCACCGCCACCCGATGCCCGGCATCCGCGAGGCCACGGGCGATCGCCAGCCCGATACCGCGGTTACCTCCGGTGACCAGAACCGACCGTCCCACGAAAACACTCCTCCACTCGTCGCGCGCCGCCCGTGCTCGCCGCGTCGCCCGTGAGGCTATCGGCTCACCGCCGCGACGAAACCGGCGCCGCGGGGATACCCACAGGTAACGGGCATGGTGTTAACCACACACCCCGCCACGGCAGAATCGGACCGGTTCGCACGCAGCAGAGGCAGAGGGGAAACCAGCCACGTGTTCCGGGTCGTCTTCTACCACCCCGAGATCCCGCCCAACACGGGCAACGCCATCCGCCTGTCCGCCAACACCGGCTGCGAGCTCCACCTCGTCGAACCCCTCGGCTTCACCATGGAGGACAAACAGCTCCGCCGAGCCGGACTCGACTACCACGACCTCGCCCACGTCCACGTCCACGCCGACCTCGGCGCCGCCTGGGCCGCGCTCCAGCCGGTGAACGTGTACGCGTTCACGGCCCGTGGGGAGGTTCGGTACACCGACGTGGAGTACGCCGCCGGGGACGTGTTGTTGTTCGGACCCGAATCCGTCGGGTTGCCCGATGAGGTTCTCGACGATTCCCACGTCACCTCTCGGGTTCGTATTCCACAGCTCCGGTCGTCTCGGTCGTTGAATTTGACCAACACCGCTTCTGTTGCTGTTTATGAGGCTTGGCGACAGTGCGGATTTCCCGGCGACGGGGTTTAGGGGCGGGTTCGCGGTTGGGGCGCCCCGCGGCGGCGTGTTGGCATTCTGCGGCGTCGTGTTAGCACCTCACGTCGCCGTGTCAGCACTTCGCGGCGCCGTGTTGGCGTTTCGGGACGCCGTGTTGGCAGTTCGCGCCGCGTTGGTGGTTTCGGCGGGAGATCTGCGGAGCGTGCTGTGACGTTCGTGTTGCGGGTTGAGGCCGTGGGGTGAGGGGTGCCTCGCCGGCGGGCAGGTCTCCGGGATGATGAGGCGACGGGTGTCGCTGCTCCGTGTCATCCCGTCGACCTCGCTTTTCGTTTATCACGCTGCAGGAGGGCGCAA
>NZ_MKKE01000013.1 GCF_001942305.1 Saccharomonospora sp. CUA-673
CCGGTCCCATTCCGAACCCGGAAGCTAAGCCTGCCAGCGCCGATGGTACTGCACTCGTAGGGGTGTGGGAGAGTAGGACACCGCCGAACTCAACATGATAAGAAGCGGGCCTGTCGGCTCGAGTCCGGAAACGGATTCGCCGACAGGCCCGCTTTTCTTTGTGCGTGAATGATGCCGCGGACATGAATTACGCTGGGCGTGTGACTACGTCGACCGAGCCCACGCGCATTCTCGTCCTGCAGCCCGAGGAGAACGTCCCGCTCGGCACGCTCGGCGACTGGCTGCAGGAAACGGGCGCCACCCTCGACATCGTCCGGGCCGGTATCGACGACATCCCCGCCGGCGCCGACGGCTACGACGCCGTCGTCTGCCTCGGCGGCGGCATGGGGCCCCTCGACGACGACCAGCACCCGTGGCTGCCCGCCATCCGTGAACTCCTCGCCAGCTGCACGGCCGCCGAGGTGCCGACGCTGGGTGTGTGCCTCGGCGGACAGCTCCTCGGCGCCGCCACCGGCGGGACCATCGCCCGCGGCAGTGCCGGACCGGAGGCCGGCCCCGCACTCGTCTCCAAGAAGGACGCGGCCTGGACCGACCCGCTCTTCGCCGACACCCCACTTATGCCCGACGTGCTGGAGTTCCATCGGGACGTCGTGGAGCAGCTCCCGCCGGAGGCGACCCTGCTCGCCTCCTCGCCGAAGTACCCGAACCAGGCGTTCCGCATCGGCCGCTACGCCTACGGGCTGCAGTTCCACATCGAGACCACGCCGGAGATCGTCAACGACTGGGTCGCCCGGTCACCGGACGTGGCCGCGGCCGCCGACGACGGCGCGTTCGACCCGGACAGACTGGAGCGAGCGCACCGGGACTTCGCCGAGGTGTGGCGCCCGTTCACGCACCGCTTCGTCGAGCTCGTCCGCGGCGAGCGCCCGCCCGTGCAGGAGCCGAAACGTCGCCTCCCGCTGCTCTGAACCGCGGCCCGAGGAGGACCGGATCTGATCACACCGTCGATCAGCGGGGATGTCCTAGGCTAGGGGCGATGGTAGACAGCGTTCGCCCGGCGGCATCGGTCGCGAGGTTCGGTTTCACGTCGGAGCATTCCGTCGACGAACTGCGTGCCGCGGGCTGGTGGTCGGGCAACGGCCCGGCCCCCGGCGCGGAGGCCGTGGTGACGGCGTTGTCCCACACCCCCGACCCGGACCTGGCGCTGCGTACCGTGGACCGCATCCGGCAGGCCGACCCCGACACGTGGACCCGGCTCGCCGCGGCCATCGCGGACGACGAGGTCGTGCGCGGCCGGCTGTTCGGCGTCGCCGGCACGTCCACGGCGCTGGGCGATTTCCTCGTCAGCGCACCCGCCGAATGGCGCCGGCTGCAGGACCCGACGCCGCGCACCAAGTACGGCGCCGCGCTGCAGCAGGCCGTCGCGCCCGGCGGCGCGCCACTGGCGGGCAGCGCCGCCGAGCAGGCCCTGCGCAAGGGCTACCGCGGGCTGCTGCTGGAGATCGCCGCCGACGACCTGGGCCACCTCGTCGAGGACCGGATCCCGGAGCCCACGTTCGCCGACACGGCCCAGGCGCTCACCGACCTGGCCGACGCGGCGTTGCGGGCCGGGTTGTCCGTCGCCGAGTACGAGACCCGTGGAGCCGAGAACGCGACGTTGGCCGTGATCGCCATGGGCAAGTGCGGCGGCGGCGAACTGAACTACGTGAGCGACGTGGACGTCGTGTTCGTCGGCGACGGCGACCTCGACGTGGGGACGCGCCTGGCGTCGGCGATGATGCGGGTCGTCGGCAAGGCGTGCTTCGAGGTCGACGCGGCGCTGCGCCCGGAGGGCAAGGCCGGGGCGCTCGTGCGCACCCTCGACAGCCACGAGGCCTACTAC
Organism: Saccharomonospora sp. CUA-673; assembly: GCF_001942305.1. GTDB lineage: Bacteria > Actinomycetota > Actinomycetes > Mycobacteriales > Pseudonocardiaceae > Prauserella. Next base: position 1,883 of record NZ_MKKE01000013.1, read on the forward strand.
AAGAAGTGGGCGCGCACGTGGGAGTTCCAGGCGCTGCTGAAGGCCCGGCCCGCGGCGGGGGACGCCGAACTGGGCAGGCGGTACGCCGAGCTCGTCGCGCCGATGGTGTGGTCGGCGGCCGAACGCGACAACTTCGTCACCGACGTGCAGCACATGCGCCGCCGGGTCGAGAAGCACATCCCCGCCGACATCGCCGACCGCGAGCTGAAACTCGGCCGCGGCGGGCTGCGCGACGTCGAGTTCGCCGTGCAGCTGCTGCAGTTGGTGCACGGCCGGGTCGATCCGCAGTTGCGGTCGGGGTCGACGTTGAACGCGCTCGACGCGTTGGGCTCCGGCGGGTACGTCGGGCGGACCGACGCGGCGGAGATGCAGGAGTCCTACGAGTTCCTGCGGTTGCTCGAGCATCGGCTGCAGCTGCGTGCGCTGCGCCGGACCCACCTGTTCCCGGAGGCCGACGACACGGCGGCGTTGCGGTGGTTGGCGCGGGCCGTCGGCATCCGGCAGTCGCGGTCGAAGTCGGTGGCCGAGTCGCTCCTCCAGGAATTCCGCAAGCACGTGCGGCATGTGCGGACGCTGCACGAGAAGCTGTTCTACCGGCCGTTGCTGGACGCCGTGGCCCGCGTGCCGAGCGCGGACCTGCGGTTGACGGCGAAGCAGGCCTCGCAGCGGCTCACGGCGCTCGGATTCGCCTCGCCGGACGGGGCGTTGCAGCACATCCGCACCCTCACCGCGGGCGTGAGCAGGCGGGCCGCGATCCAGCAGACGTTGCTGCCGGTGCTGCTCGACCTGCTGGCCGACACGCCGGAACCGGACGGCGGCCTGCTGGCGTATCGGCGCGTGTCGGAGGCCCTGGCGGAGACCCCGTGGTATCTGCGGGTGCTGCGCGACGAGGCCGAGGTCGCCGAGAACCTCGCGACCCTGCTCGGCACGTCGCGGCTGGTGCCCGACCTGTTGGTGCGCGCGCCCGAGGTGTTGCGCATGCTCGGCGACGCGGACCGGTTGTGCGGCCGCGACCCGGCGGAGACGGCGACGTCGTTGCGCGCGGCGGCACGGCGCCAGCCGGGGATGAACGCCGCGGTGGCGACCGCGCGGTCGTTGCGCAGGCACGAGATGTTGCGGGTGGCGTGCGCCGACATCCTCGGCCTGCTCGACGTGCCGTCGGTCTGCGATGCGCTGTCGTCGGTGTGGGTGGCGGTGCTGCAGGCGGCGTTGGAGGCGGCGACGCGGTACCAGCAGGCGCAGATCGGTGGGCAGCCGGCGAAGCTGGCCGTCATCGGCATGGGCAGACTCGGCGGCGGTGAACTCGGGTACGGCTCGGACGCCGACGTGATGTTCGTGTGCGAGCGGGCCGGCGACGCGACGGACGCCGAGGCGCTCAAGTTCGCCACGACGGTCGCGGAGACGTTGCGCTCGGTGCTGGGCGCGCCGACGCAGGACCCGGCGTTGGAGGTCGACGCGGAGCTGCGCCCGGAGGGTCGCAGCGGGCCGTTGGTGCGAACGTTCGAGTCGTATCGCGCCTACTACGAGCGTTGGGGTGAGGTGTGGGAGTCGCAGGCGTTGCTGCGGGCCCGGTTCCTCGCCGGCGACGACGACCTGGGGGAGCGGTTCATCGCGGCGATCGACCCGGTGCGCTACCCGGAGGGCGGGTTGGACGCGACGAAGGTGCGTGAGGTGCGGCGGATCAAGGCGCGGGTGGACACCGAGCGCATGCCGCGCGGGGCGGACCCGACGATGCACACGAAACTCGGCCGCGGCGGACTGGCCGATGTGGAGTGGACCGCGCAGCTCGCGCAGTTGCGGTACGCGCACGAGGTGCCGGCGCTGCGGACGACGTCGACGCCGGGTGCGCTCGAGGCGATGGGCGAGGCGGGGCTGGCCGAGCGGGACGAGGTCGAGGCGTTGCGCGAGTCGTGGTTGTTGGCGACCAAGGCGCGCAACGCGGCGATGTTGGTGCGCGGCAAGGCGGTGGACCAGCTGCCGGCGTCGGGCCGGGAGTTGACGGCGGTGGCGAGCATCTTCGGCCACGGCGTCGACGACGACGCGGGAGAGTTCCTCGACGCCTACCGCAAGACCACTCGGCAAGCCCATGCGGTGGTCGAGCGCCTGTTCTACGACGCCTGACCCGCCGACACGGACCGCGAGCTGAGCGGCTGCTCACCATGGGGAGACCTGCGCCGGACGGGCGTTCTAGGGTGACAGGCGTGACTGAGCGTGCTCCCTTCTCGATCCAGACCAAGGTCCGCACCTACGAGTTGGACCCGAACGGCCATGTGAACCACGCCGTGTACCACCAGTACGGCGAGATCGCGCGCACCGAGCTGGCCGTGGCCGCCGGCGTCATGGAGGGGATGCTCAAGCAGGGCATCGGCATCGTGATGCTCGAATCGCACATCCGCTTCCGCCGCGAGCTGCACTTCGGCGACGAGGTCACGGTGACGTGCACGGCGCGGTTCGAGGAGGACAAGAAGGTCTTCTGGATGGACAACGTCATCACCAAACTCGACGGCACCGTGTCCGCGGAGATCGAGTCGACGTTGGGCCTGATGGACCTGGACAAGCGCAAGCTCGTGCCCGGCCCGTTCGAGCGCATGCAGGACGCCGGTATCGACCTGGACCTGCTCCGCGCGGCGTGACCGCGCCGCTCGCTGCCGACAGGGGCTCCGCTGACAGAGCCCCGTCGACAGGGCCTCCTCACTGACAACACAGCCTCCCCGCTGACACCCACTGATACCCGCTGACAGGTCGTTGTCAGCGCGCTGTGCGTGTGTTGCCAGCGCCGCCGTCCACCGTGTGGTTCGAGCGGCGCAGGAGGAGGCAACATGTCGCACGCGATTCAGGCCGAGGGCCTGGTCAAGCATTTCGGGGAGACGAAGGCGCTGGACGGGGTGGACCTGGAGGTCCCGTTCGGCAAGGTGGTCGGGGTGCTCGGGCCGAACGGCGCGGGCAAGACGACGGCGGTGCGCATTCTGGCGACACTGCTCAAGCCCGACGCGGGGCGCGCCACCGTCGGCGGGTACGACGTGGTGCGCGATCCGGTGCGGGTACGCAACCAGGTGGGACTCACCGGGCAGTACGCCTCGGTCGACGAGGACCTCAACGGCACCGAGAACCTGGTGCTGATCGGCAAGCTGCTCAACCTGTCCGGCCGGGACGCCCGCGCCAGGGCCGTCGAGCTGCTGGAGCGGTTCGAGCTCTCGCACGCGGCGAAGCGGCCGATCCGCACCTACTCCGGCGGGATGCGGCGCCGGCTCGACCTCGCGGCGAGCCTGGTCGGACGGCCTGCCGTGCTGTACCTGGACGAGCCGACCACGGGGCTCGACCCGCACGCCCGCAACGAGGTGTGGAACGTCGTCCGGGGGCTCGTCGACGACGGCGCCACGGTGCTGCTGACGACGCAGTACCTCGAGGAGGCCGATCAGCTGGCCGACCGGATCACCGTGTTCGACCACGGCAACGTCGTCGCCGACGGCCGCGCGGACGAGCTCAAGCGGAAGGTCGGCGGCCAGACGTTGCAGGTCCGGCCGACGTCCCTGGCCGACCTCGACGCCGTCGAGGCGATCCTCGCCGAACTCACCGGCACCCGGCCGGCCCGCGACACCGCGACCGGACTGCTCACCGCGCCGGTGGCCGATCCGATGCTGCTGTCCACAGTGGTCCGCCGGCTCGACGGCGCGGGCATCACGGCCGACGAATTGGCACTGCGGCTGCCCAGTCTCGACGAGGTGTTCCTCGCCCTGACCGGCCACGCGACCGACAAGAACACAGACGCAGACCCGAAGGGCGAACTCGAAGGGAGCCCGGCATGACCGCCACCATGACCCCCGCCGCCCCCACCGGGACGGCGACGGCCGGGGAGCCACCCCGCCGCATCGGCCTCGCCCAGGGCGCCAACCACGCGCTGTCGCTCGGGTGGCGGGGCATCCTGAAGATCCGCAAGAACCCGGAACAGCTGGCCGACGTCACGCTGATGCCGATCATCTTCCTGCTGATGTTCACGTACCTGTTCGGCAACGCGCTCGGCGGTTCCATCGACGCGTACCTGCAGATGCTCGTGCCGGGGCTGATCGTCATGAACACCCTGCAGGCCTCGATGACCGTCGGCACGCAGCTCAACACCGACGTCACCAAGGGCGTGTTCGACCGGTTCCGAGCGATGCCGATCGCCCGTTCCGCCCCGCTGGTCGGTGCGGTGCTGGCCGACATCGTGCGCTACGTGGCGTGCCTGGTGGTGCTGCTGGTCGTGGCGACCGTGATGGGTTTCGTCGTGCAGACCGGGCCGGTCGAGTTCACGGCGGCGATGCTGCTGGCGATCGCGTTCGGACTGTGCTTCTGCTGGATCTCGGTGTTCGTCGGCATGTTGCTGAAGTCGCCGGGTGCGGTGATGGGGCTGATGTTCGTGTTCATCATGCCGTTGACGTTCGGCAGCAACGTCTTCGTCGACACCGCCACGATGCCGAGTTGGTTGGCGGCCTGGGCCGACATCAGTCCGGTCAGCCTGATGGCCGACACGATGCGCGGCCTGCTCAACGGCGGCGCGGTCGCCGGACCGCTGGCCGGGGCGCTGATGTGGATGGCGGCCACCGTGGCCGTGTTCTTCCCGCTCGCGATGTGGGCCTATCGCAGGCGGGTCTGAGGGCGTCCGCCCTCGGGGGTGCGGATGCCGGTGAGCTCCGGTGCCCGGTCGGTACGCGGCCGGGCACCGGGGTTCACGTCGTGTGCTGTGCCAGCACCCACGCGATCGCCTCGTCCCGCGACCACCGCTGCATCTCGGCGGCGAGCTCGTCGTAGCGTTCGGTGCCCAGCGCGGCGGTCAGGTCGGCGGCCAGCTCGCTCACCTCGGGACTGCCCAGGTCGAGCTGGCCGCGCACCACGGCGGTCAGCGACAGCAGCCGGGCCGCGAGTTCGGCCTCGCCCTGGCGGAGGCGGATCCGCGCGAGGAGTTCGATCATCGCGGCCACGTCGGGCATGTCGGAGCGTTCGACGGACGAGGCGAGCACCGTGGACACGAGTCGTTGAGCCTCGTCCGCCTCGCCCTCGGCCAGTAGCAGACCGGCCTCGACGGTGTCGTTCCACTCCTGTTCGAACAGCTCCTGGTCCGGATCGGACTGCCGGATGCGGATCTCGCGGAACACCTCCCGCGCCTCGGCGAGGCGCCCTTCGCGCAGCAGTACCTCGACGCGGCCCATGAACAGCAGGACCCGCTGCGCGCGGCTCGGGCCCCTGGCGGCGGCGTGGCGTTCGGCTGCCTCGAGGTCACGCCACGCGCCTTCCTGGTCGCCCGCCCGCGAACGTTCCGAGGCCAGTCGCCAGTACTGGTGCACCACGTCGTCGGCCGAGCGCATTTCCATCGCCCGCCGCAGACCCTCCGTGTAGCCGGCGAGCGCCGCCTCGTGGTCGCCGCTGTAGGACTGCTGGGCGGCGCGGAACGTGACCGTGACGCCGAGTCCCCAGCGGTCGCCGACCTCGACGAACCCGCGGTAGGCGAGTTCGCGTGCCCGCCGCGCACCCTCGAGGTCACCGGAGAGGGTGAGCACGAAGCCCTGTTCCCAGTGTCCGACGGCGCGGCGCCACGGGTCCTCCCACGCGGTCACGCGGTCGACCTCGCGCATCGCCAGGTCGCGTTCACCGTTCAGATACGCCACGAGCGCCACGCCGACCCACAGCCACGGGTACTTCTGCGTGGCGCCGGTGCGCACGCAGTCGTCGACCAGTTCGGGCAGGTTGGTGATCGACTGGTTCGACCAGGCCAGGATGGAGACGTCGCACATCCGCAGGCACGCCGCGACGTCCGGTGGGAGGCGATCGGCGAACTCGAGCACCTCGGTCACGAACGCCGCGCCGCGTTCGGTCTGGCCGACGAGGTTGAGGTACCAGTACATCCCGAACAGCAGGCGGACCGCCGTGTCGGGCGAGTCCGACTCGATCGCCTCCCGCAGCGCGGCGTTGAGGTTGTCGCTCTCCCGTTCGTACACCGCGATCGCGTCGAGCTGGTCGCGCGTGCGCAGCAGCGGTTCGTTGCGTTCGACCAGGTCGGCGTAGTGGGCGACCATGGCCGCGAGCATCCGGTCCCGTTCCCCGGATTCGGCGAGCCGGTCGGAGGCGTAGACGCGCAACGTCTCGAGCATCCGATACCGCGGACCGGCGCCGTCCACAGTGGAGTCCTCGGACTTCTCGACGATGGACTTCTCGACGAGCGAGCCGAGCACGTACACCACGTCGGCGGCGGGCAGGTCGTCGTCGGCGCAGACGATCTCCACCGCCTCGGCGGAGAAACTGCCCGCGAACACGGCGAGGCGCCGGGCGAGCCGGCGTTCCGGTTCGGTCAGCAGGTCCCAGCTCCATTCGACGACGGCCCGCAGCGTGCGTTGCCGCGGCAGCGCCGTGCGGCTGCCCGAGGTGAGCAGTCGGAACCGGTCGTCGAGGCGTTCGGCGATCTGGGCCGGGGTCATCGACCGCAGCCGGGCGGCGGCGAGTTCCAGTGCGAGCGGCATGCCGTCCAACCGCAGGCAGATCTGCCGGACGGCGTCCACTGTGGATTCGTCGAGGCGGAAGTCCGGTTGTGCCGCCCGCGCGCGGTCGAGCAGCAGTCGCACGGAGTCGAGCTGTTCCAGGGCGGAGGCGGTCGCGTGCCGTTGGGCACGGGCAGCGGGCCGACCTGGCACAGGGCCTCGCCGGTGATCGCGAGCGGTTCGCGGCTGGTGGCCAGCACCCGCAACGACGGCAGGTTCAGCAGCAGCTGCTCGGCCAGTTCGGCGGCCGCGTCGATGACGTGTTCGCAGTTGTCCAGCACGAGCAGCGCCTCACCGCCGCTGAGGGTTTCCACCACCTGCGCGAACGGGTCGTGTTGGCGCCAGATCGCCTCGGTCTCGGTGGCCCGCAGGTCGCGGACGCCCAACGCGTTGGACAGCGCGGGCAGCACGTCGTCGGCGTCGCGCACGCCGGCGAGGGGCGCGAACCACACCGTGCCGCGGGTCTGCGCGGGATGCCGGGACGCCGCCTCGATCCCGAGCCGCGTCTTGCCGGCCCCGCCCGGGCCGACGAGCGTGACCAGCCGGGACACCTCGAGCAGATCGGCGAGGCGGTCGAGTTCGTCGGTCCGGCCGATGAAGCTGGTCAGCCGTCGCGGGAGCCGGTCCACGGCGGTGGCCGCGGGCGAGTACTCGCCGCGGAGCGCGCGCAGGTGCACGTCCTGCAGTTCGGTCGACGGGTCGACGCCCAGTTCGTCGGCCAGGGTGGTGCGCAGTTCGGCGTAGGCGGCGAGCGCCTCGGCCTGCCGTCCGGCGGTGGACAGGGCGCGGATGTGCAGCCCGGCCAGTCGTTCCCGCAGCGGGTGCGTCTTGGCCGCGTCGGCGAGGTCGGCGAGTACGGCGGCGTGCCGTCCGCGCTGCAGCTCGGTCTCGAACCAGTCCTCGCGGGTCTCCGTATGGCGTTCGTCGAGGCGCGTGGCGGGGCCGGCGGCGAACGGCGCGTCGAGCACGTCGGCCAACGCCGCGCCGCGCCACAGGGCCAACGCGTCGGTCAGCGTGTCGGCGGCGCGGTCGAGCCGGCCTGCGGCGAGGTCCCTGCGCCCGGCCGTGGCCAGGCGTTCGAACCGGTGGATGTCGACCGCGTCGGGATCCACCGCGAGCCGATACCCACCGGCGCCGGACTCCAGTTCCACCCCGGCCGCGGCCAGCGCCCGGCGCAACCGGGAGACGAGCGACTGCAGGGCGTTGGCGGCCCCGGCCGGCGGCTCGTCACCCCACAACCCGTCGATCAGCGCCTCCACGGGCACCGCACGCCCGGCGTCGAGCGCCAACCTGGCCAGCAGCATGCGCAGGCGCGGCCCGCCGACATCCGCCGGCGTGCCGTCCTCCGTCTCCACCCGCACCGGGCCGAGCAGCGCTACCTGCACAGACCCAGCCTTCCAGATCGCCCGCGCTCCGCGACGCCGACGGCGCCGGAGACCTCGTCGTAGGCACAAAAACCGGCGGCGGGGGCCTCGATGACTCGCAAGCCCCGCGCGGGGGTGGATCTCAGCGACGCGACGAATCAGCAGTCGTAGTACAGAGCGAACTCGTACGGGTGCGGACGCAGGCGCAGCGGGTCGATCTCTTCCTCGCGCTTGAAGGCGATCCACTTCTCGATCACGTCGGGGGTGAACACGCCACCCTCGAGCAGGTAGTCGTGGTCGGCCTCCAGTGCGTCGAGCACCGTGCCCAGGTCGGCCGGGACCTGCTTGACGTCGCTCGCCTCCTCCGGCGGAAGCTCGTACAGGTCCTTGTCGATCGGCTCCGGCGGCTCGATCTTGTTCTTGATGCCGTCGAGGCCGGCCATCATCATCGCGGCGAACGCCAGGTACGGGTTACCGGACGAGTCGGGGCAACGGAACTCGATGCGCTTGGCCTTCGCGTTGTTGCCCGTGATCGGGATACGGACACACGCCGAACGGTTCCGCTGCGAGTACACCAGGCTGACCGGCGCCTCGAAGCCCGGCACGAGCCGGTGGTACGAGTTGACGGTCGGGTTGGTGAAGGCCAGCAGGCTGGGGGCGTGGGCCAGGATGCCGCCGATGTAGTGGCGGGCCGTGTCCGACAGGCCGGCATAACCGGACTCGTCGTAGAACAGCGGCTGGCCGTCCTTCCACAGCGACTGGTGGCAGTGCATACCGGAACCGTTGTCACCGAACAGCGGCTTCGGCATGAACGTGGCGGTCTTGCCGTTGGCGAAGGCCGTGTTCTTCACGATGTACTTGAACAGCTGCAGGTCGTCGGCAGCGTGCAGCATCGTGTTGAACTTGTAGTTGATCTCGGCCTGACCGGCGGTGCCCACCTCGTGGTGCGCACGCTCGAGGTCGAAGCCCGACTCCATCAGGTGCGTCGAGATCTCGTCGCGCAGGTCGGCGTAGTGGTCGACCGGCGGGACGGGGAAGTAGCCGCCCTTGAACTTGGTCTTGTAGCCCAGGTTGCCGCCCTCTTCCTTGCGGCCCGTGTTCCACCAGCCCTCGACCGAGTCGATCTCGTGGAAGGTGCCGTTCTCGGACGAGTCGAAGCGCACGTCGTCGAAGACGTAGAACTCGGCCTCCGGGCCGAAGAACACCGTGTCGGCGATGCCCGACTCGGAGATGAACTGCTCGGCCTTGCGCGCGATGTTGCGCGGGTCGCGGCTGTAGGGCTCACGCGTGAACGGGTCGTGCACGAAGAAGTTCATCGACAGCGTCTTGGCCTGCCGGAACGGGTCGATCTTCGCGGTCGCCGGGTCCGGCAGCAGCAGCATGTCCGATTCGTGAATGGACTGGAAGCCGCGCACCGAGGAACCGTCGAAGGCGAGACCCTCTTCGAAGGCGTCCGCGTCGAAAGCCTTGGCGGGGACGGTGAAGTGCTGCATGATCCCGGGAAGGTCGCAGAACCTCACATCGATGAATTGCACGTCCTCGTCAGCGATAAGACGCAGGACATCGTCTGCAGTAGTGGACACCCTCGGTGACTCCTTCTAAATCGAGCTCGTGCGGCGTTGCTCTCTTCGGCCCAAGTTAAAAGGGCGGTGTTGCCCGACCGTCACCCGAATGTTTCACCGGGGTTAACGGATCGGGAGATACCGGATGGTCGCACGTCAGGCCGGTCACGGCACCGCCGAACCGGCGACTTACCCTGTTCGCGTGGCTAGATGGACCGGAGAGTGGCTGTCGAATCCGTCCGGAGCGGCGGATGAGGACCCTCCGCGTTGGCCGGGTGAACGACTCGGCCTTCCGGAGGACGGTATCGGAGCGGCGGCGCCCGCCGCACGGCGCTTCTTCGGCCTCGTCGCCGACCTCCTCGTCGCGTCGTTGCTGACCGCGATCTTCATCCGCCCCGACTACGGCGACATGGCCGCCATGGAGGCCTTCAACCTGTGGTCGCTGGCCACCTGGGCCGTCATCACCACCGGGTCGGCGGCGTTCTTCAGCTTCACCCCCGGCATGGCCCTGTGCGGCGTGCGGATCGGCCGACTCGACGGCGCCGGCGTCCCCGGCCTGTGGCGCGCCGCCGTGCGCTGCGTCCTGACGTTCCTCATCATCCCCGCGGTCGTGCGCAACGCCGACGGCCGCGCCTGGCACGACCGCGCCACCGGCACCGTCGCCATCCGCATGCGCTGACACCGGCCCGAACACCCCGGCCCCGAACGCACGAGAGCCGCCTCCCGGACCGGGAGGCGGCTCTCGCGTGTTCGTGCGGCTCTACATGGCGAGTAAGCCGGTCAGCGGCGACGGATCGTCCGCTGCATGTTGCGCATCTTGGCGCCCTGGGGCATCGGACCCTTCGGCATCGCGGCGCCGCGGTTGCCCAGCGCGCTCAGCTTCGCCTCGAGCGCGTCGACCTGCCCACGCTTGAGGTTGCGGGGCAGCTTCATGAGGGTGCTCTGCAGCTTGCGCAGCGGGATCTGACCCTCTTCGGTGCCGATGGTGACCTCGTAGATCGGGGTGTCGCCGATCAATCGGGCGATGCGCTTCTTCTCCTGCGAGATGAGGCCCTTGATGCGGTGCGGAGCGCCTTCGGCCACGAGGATGACGCCCGGCCCACCGAGAACCCGGTGGACGGCGTCGAGATGGGTGGTGGCCGCGACCGTCTGGGTCACGCGCCAGTTGCCGCGCAGGTTGTCGAGCGCCCACGCGCCCGCACCCGGCTGGCCCTCGGCCTTGGTGAACACGTTCCGCTGCACGCGGCGGCCGAACACGATGATCGCGGCCAGCACACCGAGCATGATGCCGACCGGCAACAGGAACCATTCGATGCCGATCCACATGCCGAGCAGGAAGACCAGGCCCGTGATGCCCAGGAGTAGTCCCAGCATCCACGGGATCAGCGCCTTGTCCTCCTTGCGCTGCATGTGGAACGCCTGGAAGATCTGACCGCGGCGCGCCTTGCTCGCGGCCTTCTTCTCCTTCTTGGCCTGCTTCTTGGCCTCTTTGTCCAGCTTCTCCGCCATAATGAGCCAGGATACGGACGCCCGGGCTGTGGGTGTTCTGTCGGCCCCCTCTGCGAGGATGCGGGGCGTGGGAAGTGCGTCGTCGAACCGTCATCCGGAACTGCTCGAGGGCCTCGACCCGCAGCAGCGCGCCGCCGCGTGCGCGCCGCGCGGGCCCGTGTGCGTCCTGGCCGGAGCCGGCACCGGCAAGACGCGGACGATCACCCATCGCATCGCCTACCTGGTGCGATCCGGCCACGTATCCGCAGGTCAGGTCCTCGCCGTCACGTTCACCTCGCGGGCGGCGGGGGAGCTGCGGACCCGGTTGCGGGGCCTCGGCGTCGAGGCGGCGCAGGCCAGGACGTTCCACGCCGCGGCGCTGCGTCAGCTGCGCTACTTCTGGCCGCGCGTCGTCGGCGACCGCCAGTGGGACCTCATCGAGGGCAACAAGCTGCGGATCGTCGGCCAGGCCGCCAACCGGCTCGGCCTGCCCACCGAGGTCGAGCTCCTGCGCGACCTGACGAGCGAGATCGAATGGGCCAAGGCCTCGCTCATCGGCCCGGACGACTACCCGGCGGCCGTCGCCCGGCGCAAACGCGACATCCCCGAACCCGCCGAACGGATCGCCGAGCTCTACCGCGGCTACGAGCGCACGAAGAACGAGGCGCAACTGCTCGACTTCGACGACCTGCTGCTGCACACCACCGCGGCACTCGAGGAACACCGCGCCGTCGCCGAGGAGTTCCGCGACCGGTACCGCTGCTTCGTCGTCGACGAGTACCAGGACGTCACCCCCGCACAGCAGCGACTCCTGGACGCGTGGCTCGGCGGCCGCGACGACCTCACCGTCGTCGGCGACGCCAACCAGACGATCTACTCCTTCGGCGGCGCGTCCCCGCGTCCACTGCTGGAGTTCACGCGGCGCTTCCCGGAGGCCGTCGTCGTCCGGCTCGAACGGGACTACCGCTCGACGCCCCAGGTGGTCTCGCTGGCCAACCGGGCCATCGGCGCGGCCAGGGGCCGTCCCGCCGGATCGCGGCTGGAGCTGATCGGGCAGCGGGCCGACGGACCCGAACCCCGGTTCGCCGAGTACGACGACGAACCCGCCGAGGCGGCCGCGGTCGCCGCGCGCATCCGCACGCTGCTCGACGAGGGCGTGCCGGCCAGCGAGGTCGCCGTGCTGTACCGGGTCAACGCCCAGTCGGAGGCCTACGAACAGGCCCTGTCCGAGGCGGGCGTGCCGTACCTGGTGCGCGGCGGCGAACGCTTCTTCCAACGGCAGGAGATCCGGCAGGCCATGTCCGCCCTGAGGACGGCGGCGGCCGAACAACCGCAGGGCGAGCTCGTCGCCCTGGTCCGCCGGGTACTGGCCCGCGCTGGTCTGAGCGAGCAGCCGCCGGCGGGCGGTGCGGCACGCGAACGGTGGGACGCGTTGCTGGCGCTGGTGGAGGTGGCCGAGGAGCTCGCACGCACCGTCGAGGGCGCCTCGCTCGGCAGGTTCGTCACCGAACTCGACCAGCGCGCCTCGGCGCAGCATCCGCCGACGGTGGAGGGCGTGACGCTCGCGTCGCTGCACGCGGCGAAGGGCCTGGAATGGGACGCGGTGTTCCTCGTGGGGCTGGCCGACGGGACCGTGCCGATCCAACGCGCCGACGGCGACGACGAGGCCGTGGAGGAGGAACGGCGGCTGTTCTACGTGGGCGTGACGCGCGCGCGGGAGCATCTGTCGTTGAGCTGGGCGCTCTCGCGGCATCCCGACGGCAGGCGCAACCGGCGGCGCAGCCGTTTCCTGTACGGCCTGGTGCCGGAGGACCACCCGGCCTCCCGGGTGGCGAAGTCGGCCAAGCCGAACAAGTTCGGTGCCGCGTGCCGGATCTGCGGCCGCCCGCTGATCTCGACGATGGAGGTCAAACTCGCCCGCTGCTCGAAATGCCCCGCCGATGTCGACGAGCATCTGCTCGACCTGCTGAAGGACTGGCGGACCGAGCGGGCGAAGGAGTTGAACGTGCCGGCGTTCGTCGTCTTCACCGATTCGACGTTGGTGGCGATCGCCGAGCAGCGGCCTGCCGACACGAAAGCTCTCGTGGGTATCTCCGGGATCGGCGCCTCGAAGCTGCAGCGCTTCGGCGAGGAGGTCCTGGCCGTGGTGCGTGACGCCGCGGAGTGATCGGAGCGGCCGGCGCGGCGGCCGGTGCTGCGGGTGCTGCCGGTGCGGCCGGCTCGGTCGTGTGGTCCGGGTGGTGGATTTTCGCGGTGATGTCGCTGGTCACGGTGGATTCTGGGCTTCGCGGCGGAACTTTTCGGAAAATGAGTTGCTTGGGTGTGGCCGGGCGCCATAACCTGCAGTGACCAGGTCGTAGAGCGCGGCCGTCCCGGCGACGGCTGCCCGTTTCGGAAGGAGGTGTCGGCTGTGAAGTTCACGAGTATCGGTATCGCCGACATCTCCGGTCTGCGTGCCCGCACTGGCCTGCGTAGCGCCGTTTCGGTCCGTGGTGACCGTCGGCGTCCTGCCGTGTTCCTGAACGAGCGTCACCTCGGTGCGTGCGCTGCGCGCGTGGGGGCTCCGACCATCCCGGTTGAGTCCGGGATGTCGGCTGCTGCCGAGGTGCACCTCGCTGCCGTGACGGGCGATGCCCGTACGGCGCAGGTTCAGCCGCGCAAACGTCAGGGCAAGTCCATGGTTCCGCCTGGCTCATCCGAGAGGCAACGCCTAGCCATCGTCTAGGCATCAGGCTCTCGAAGGCCGCGGAACCGCACTCCGGATCCGCGGCCTTCGTGCTGTTCGAGGGTTTGTGGATCTGCCGACCAATCCGCACACACTCGTCATTGAAGGAGAGCCGACATGCCAACGGCCACCGTCTCCGCGTCAGAGGAGGCGTTTTCCGCTCTGTTGGCCGGGACGACCGGGGTCGCCGAACTGATCGACTCCGGGCAGTCCACCGATCTCGACCTGCCCTGCCAAGCGGGCGACGCGGACCTGTGGTTCGCCGACCGTCCCGCGGACCTGGAACGCGCCAAGGCTCTCTGTGGGGATTGCCCGGTGCGCTCGGCCTGCCTGGCCGGTGCACTCGCGCGCGGTGAGCCCTGGGGTGTCTGGGGTGGCGAGATCTTCGACCGCGGCACGGTTGTCGCCAGGAAGCGGCCGCGAGGCCGCCCCCGGAAGCACCCGGTGCCCGAGTCCCGGGAATGGAGCGCGGCATGACCGACACGAACAGGGAGACCTCCGTGATGTTGCTCCAGGATCTACTCCACGAGGAACTGGCCCGGGATCGAATACGGGAACTACAACGGTTCACCGACGGCAGGCGGGAACACCGGCGGGCCGAATCCGCCCGCCGCTGGCACCGGGTCGCCAGGTGGGCGGCGCGTCGCGCCGCCCGCTACGACCGATAACCCGACGCGACGATCACCACGTGCGGTGTTCGCGAGTCCGAAACCGTGCTCGCGGACACCGCACGTTCGCTGTTCAATGACGGCATGGCCGCACGCTCCCGGGACGACGCCGCCGATGACGTCCACAATGCCGTGCGCGCCGGAGCGGACCCGGTGTGCTGCCGGCTGTGCGGTGCCAAGGGTTCGGGCGGCGCGGCCGCCACGGCGCTGGGCTGGTCGTGCGAGACCGACGGGGATGGCACCCGCTGGGTGTGTCCCGCGTGCGTGCGGGAGAACGTTCGCGCCATCGAGGGCAAGTTGCCTGCCGAGTACTGGTGAACCGTGCAGGCCCGGCGGGATGGTCCTCATGCCGTCGCCTTGCTGCGTGCGGGCGGGCTGCCGTGGAGCGCGTCGAGGCACTGCACCGGTGGTCGTTCGCACCGCGTGGCCAGGTGGAAGGATCGGACGAGTTCGCGCAGCACCCGGGTGCGGTCGGTGCGCAGCATGTCGGGCTCGGTGCGCACCATCACGACCCCGGCCGCGCTCAACGCCAGATGACCGAGATGCGCACGGCCCGGCGGGTTGAACTGCCAGCCCATGCCCACCTCGTCCCACCACGCGTCGACCGTGCCGATGGCCTTGCCCCGCCGGTCGCAGATCGTCACGTCCCACCGGGGCGGCGGTAGCGGCCCGTTGCGCAGCAGGGTGCGGGCCCACCCGTGGATGTAGGTGTCGCACTCGCGCTCGATCGCCTTGAGCTCGGTGCGCACCGCCGAGGAACCGCGCTGGCTGCCCGCATCGAGTTCGTCGCGCAGCCCGGCACTCGTGGCCAGCCCGTAGTAGACCGGCAGCGACAGCAGATCCCGCAGCCGCGCGACGTCCTTCTCGCGGCGCGCGGCGTCGAGCGCCGCGCGGGTGGCGGGCGCGTACGGGATGCCGTCGACGACCAGCGGGTCGGGCAGCCGCGACGTGCGTTCGACCAGGGCGAAGGTCGGACTGACCATGCGTCTGCCCGGCGGCACCAGGACGTGGACGGTGGTCGGCCGCGCCAATTCCAGCCCGTGGGCGCCGAGCGCGTCGACGCCCGTGATGACGGCCTCCGGGCCGAGATAGCGCACGAGCGCCTGCTGCATCTGTCTGCGTGTCGGTTCGCCCGGGGCGAGCAGCACGATGCCCGGCAGGAGACGGCGCCAGGGGCCGTCCGGCCGGCATCGCCGGTTGATCGTGCCGTCGGACAGGCCCCGGGCGCGAAGCTCGGCGACGGATTGGACGGTGTCGGTTGCGGCGGGTGCGAGCTGTGCCGCATCAGCGAGAACGGTCATGGGTTCGAGCGTGGCGACTGCGGAGTCGGCAGGGGAGGGTTCGGTGCGAGATGTGGATAAACCGGGGCCGCGAACGGTGAATTCGCTCCGTTTTCGCGAAAACTGTGGACAACTCGGCCCACGGTGGTGCTCAGTCGGCGAATCCCGGCTGCATTTCTGCACAATCGACCGCAGCGGAAGCTCGGCGTCGAGCTGACACAGAATGCCGATGGCGCCCGCCGTCACCCGGTGGATCATCAACCAGTGCGGCGGCAGGTTGAGGGACCTCCCGGTGCGGAAGTCCTGGCTGCGTAGGTCGCCCATGCGCAGCGCCTGGTCCTGGGCCCAGCGGCGCGAGAAATGGAAACGCTCCTGTTCGAGGGGAGCCACGATGGGTTGGAGGTATGCGTAGACGTCATCAGGATCGATCTCGGTGTCCGGCCGGACGAATCCCTCGGCGCGCAACGCGCCGTAGAGCTCGTCGGAACGGCCTTCGAGCGCCAACCGCATGATCCGACCCATGGCGGGCGGTGCGCCGTGGGGAAGGCGTGCGACGGCGCCGAAATCGATGACACACACGCGGCCGTCCTCGCGCAGCATGAAATTGCCCGGGTGCGGATCCGAATGCAGCAGCCTGGCCCTGGCCGGTGACGAGTAGTGGAACTCGGCCAGCATCAGGCCCGCGTTGTTGCGCTGCTCGGGCGTGCCCGAGCGGATGATCTCCGAATACGACGTGCCGGTGACCCACTCGGTGATGACGACCTTCGGCGCGCTGGCGACGACGCGCGGCACGAGCACGCGGTCGTCGCCGGCGAACGCCTTGGCGAAGGCCCGCTGGTTGTCGGCCTCCCGGCGGTAGTCGAGTTCCTCGTCCATCCGCTCGGCCAGCTCGGTGAGCAGTGGCTTGACGTCGGTGCCCGGCACCAGGCTCTGGAACAGCCTGCTGAACCGCTGGAGCTGGCGCAGGTCGCCGCGCAGCGCGTCGTCGGCGCCGGGGTACTGCACCTTGACGGCGACCTCGCGTCCGTCGTGCCAGACGCCGTGATGAACCTGGCCGATGCTGGCCGAGGCGGTCGGCTCGTCGTCGAAGGAGGAGAACCGCTGCCGCCACGACCGGCCCAGTTGCTCGGTCAGCACCCGGTGCGTCTGGCGGGCCGGCATCGGCGGAGCGGCGGCCTGCAGGCGGGTGAGCGCGTCGCGGTAGGGCTCGGCGAGCTCGTCCGGCACGGCGGCCTCGAACACGCTCAGCGCCTGGCCGAACTTCATGGCGCCGCCCTTGAGCGTGCCCAGGACCTCGAAGAGCTGTTCGGCCGCCTTCGCGGACAGATTGGCGTTGACCTCGTCGGCGCTCCGGCCGGTCAGGCGGCGTCCCCAACCGCCGACCGCGCGGCCGGCCATCCCCAGCGGAAGGCTCGCAAGCTTCGCCGTGCGCGCCACGGTCCGGCGGGGGAGCGCATCACCGTCCTCGCCCTGCTCGGCGCCGTCCAGCTGGTCGCCACCTCGGAAATCCGTCACGTCTGCGATTGTGCCCTGTCGATCACAGCCGTGGGGCATCGATGGCGCTACGAACCCGGTGGGGACGGGGTCCGCGGGCGTGAGGTGCGCCGCATCGCCGGTGGGGCCGGGCGGTCACGGGGCGCCGGTCGTCGCGCCGGCCCGGTCCTGCGCGGCCGCTTTCGCGGCCTCGGCCGCCGCGGTGCGCGCCAGGTGGTCGGCCGCGCCGCACCGGCAGGCGGCCTGCGGCGTCCAGCCCCGGGTGTAGGTCGTGGCGCCGAAGGCGTCGATCTCGATCGTGCCGTTCCACGCGGGCGGGACCCCCTCGTCGGGATCGAGCATGCGCAGGATCTGCCCGCCCGCGACCCCGGCGGCCGCGGTCACGCTGCACAGCTCGGTGCGGGGGATCTTGCCGGCCAACTGGCTGGCGACCCGTGGCCAGCACGCGTCGAACCCGGTGCGCTCCAGGTCGCGCATTCCAGACACGCACTGCGCCCGGGATACACCAACGGCCCGACGATGCCGATGCCGTCGCGCACCCGCACCAGCAGATGCGGCTGCCGTTGGGCCATGAGGTCGCTGACCACCTCGGGCGCGGGCACCACCGTGTCGGTCAGCACCACCAGATCGGGCCGGTTCTTGCCGCGCACCTTGCCGGTCCTGATCGACGAGTTCGTCCGCTTGGCCAGCTCCGTGATCGCCTGCCGTCGCGGGGAGCCGACATCGCCGTCGACGAAACCCGTGCCGAGGTCCTCGGGCCCGACCCGGCCTTCGGCCCGGGCGTCGAGGTGCCCCACACCCGCCGTCGCGAGGATCCGGGCGAGGGCGGCGGCCAACCGGCCACCACCCTGCAGCAGCACGGTGCTCCGGGCCCAGCGGCCGGCCGACGTGCGCCGCTGTCGCGACGACGTCAGCGACCACAGCGCGGGCTCGTCGGTGCGCACCGAGCGCGCGTGCGCCGGGGCGTCGGTGTCCTCGAGCAGGCCGCGGCGCGCCAGCTCGGTGAGGATCCGGCGCAGGTGCTCGGCACCGGCACCCTCGCTCGGGTGGCCCGGTTCGGACGCGGCGAGCTGCATCAGGGTGGCGGTGCTGCGACTGCGTCGAGGCCGCGGACGATGTCGGTGAGCATCGGGGACAGGTTGTTCAGCACGACCGCGTGCCGCGGTTCCACCCCGATCTGCAGCTCCCCGTCGCGGCGGTGCAGGACGTCCAGACCGGGCACCACGCGTGGCCGCGTCGGCAGCGCCACCTCCTTCCCGGTGGCGAGTGTTCCGTCGGCGGCCGGCGCCGGGTCCGCTGTCGCATCGTCTGTCGTCGATTCCGTGGTCGGGGCCGGACCTGCGTCCGTTCCGGTGTCACTCCGTGTACGAGTCATGACCCCAGGGTGACGGCAAACCGGACATCGGGTGGATCGAACCGGCGAGTTATCCACAGGCAAATCTCAATGTGGATAAACAGGGCTCTGTGACGTTCGAGCCATCCCGGATGTCGGTGCTGCGCTCTACGGTGTACGGGTGGCGGAAACATGGGTTCCCGACGACAAGATCGAGGTGCGTCGCAGTGCGCGGCGACGCAGGACGGTCACCGCCTACCGGGAAGGCGAGACGATGGTCGTGCTCATCCCGGCGACCATGACGAAGGCGGAAGAGCGGCACTGGGTCGCCGAGATGCAGAAGAAGCTCCAGCGCACCGAGAGCAAGCGGGCCTCGCCCGCGCGCGCCTCCGACGAGGCCCTGCTGCTGCGCTGCACCGAGCTGTCCCGGCGGTACCTCGACGGCACGGCCAAACCGGCCAGCGTGCGGTGGGTGCGGCCGATGCGGACGCGTTGGGCCTCGTGCACGCCGGTCAACCGCACCATCCGCGTCAGCAGGCGGCTGCGGGACGTGCCCCCATGGGTGCTCGACTACGTCCTGGTCCACGAACTGGCGCACCTACGGGTCGCCGACCACAACGACGAATTCTGGGAGCTCGTCCACCGCTATCCGAAGGCCGAACGGGCCATCGGCTACCTGGAAGGCCTGTCGGCCGCCGCGAACCTCGGCATCGCCGCGGTCGACGACGAGGACTACGCCGACGACGAGTGACGCCGGCGCGGTGTCAGCGCTCGTCGTCGGGCTTCGACCCGTCCGAGCCCGAGCCCGAGTCGGTGTCCGAGTCGGTGTCGGAGTCGGCCGCCGAGTCGGTGTCGGAATCGGAACCGGAACCGGAATCGGAACCGGAGTCGCCGTCCGAGGCCGGCCTGGTCTTCTCCAGCTCGGCGATCGGGTCGACATCGGCGCCGATCACGGTGCCGCCGAGCTTGTCGGCGAAGTCCATCGGCTCGTCCAGGTCCTCGGCCGTCGGCATGAGGTCGGGGTGCGACCACAGGTGGTCGCGCGTCTCGGTTCCGTGCCGGTCGCCGACGAGCTTCCACAGCGCCGACGCCGCACGCATCCGCCGCGGCCGCAGTTCGAGGCCGACGAGCGTGGCGAACGTCTGCTCGGCGGGGCCGCCGGTCGCGCGGCGCCTGCGCAGCGTCTCCCGGAGCGCGTCGGCGCCGGGCAGTCGGTTGCCGACCGCGTCGGCGACGACCACGTCGACCCAGCCCTCCACGAGCGCCAGCAGCGTCTCGAGCCGGGCCAGTGCTGCCTTCTGCTCCTCGGTCGTCTGCGGCTCGAACAACCCGGACGACATGGCCTGCTCGATGCTCTGCGGGTTGGACGGGTCGATCTGGCCGGCCAGCTGCTCGAGGCCCGAGACGTCGACCGTGATGCCGCGCGCGAACTCCTCGACGGTCGCCAGCAGCCGCTGCCGCAGCCACGGCACGTGCGCGAACAATCGCTGGTGGGCGGCCTCGCGCGCGGCGAGGAACACGAGCACCTCGCTGGCGGGGCGCTCCAAACCGTCGGTGAACTTCTGGATGTTCGCCGGCAGCAGCGCCGACGTCGTCTCCGGGCCGAGCGGCAGGCCGATGTCGGCCGAGGTCAGGACCTCCGAACCCAGTTCGGCCAGCGCACCGCCCAGCTGCGAACCGAACGCCATGCCGCCCATCTGCCCGAGCATCGACAGCAGCGGCCCGGCGGCCTGCTTGGCCTCGTCCGGCAGAGCCTCGGTCCACGCGCTCGACACCTGCTGGGCCACGGGGTCGCACAGCCGCTGCCAGGTCGGCAACGTCTTCTCCACCCAGTCCTTCGCCGACCACGCGACCGCCTGGGTCGCCCCGGCCGGCAGGATCGTGGCCTCGTCGAGCCACAGCTCCGCGAGGTGCGCGGCGTCGCGGACGGCGTTGTCGCCCTGCTCGAGTTCACCCGACGGTGCGAAGCCCATCGGCGGTTCGCCCGACTCGCCGCCCGAGCCGGCCGAACCGCTCTCGGACGCGAGTCGCTGCAGCGCGATCTGCTTGGCGAGGTCGTAGTTCACCGGCCCCGACGAGCTGCCCGCCTGGCTGAGCATCTGACCCAGCTGGCTGAGCATCTGGCCCAGCTGCTGGAACGGATCTCCACCCTGACCGCCGCCGGAGCCGGACGCGTCGTTGCCGGGGCGTTTGTCGGGATCGGGCATGCCGAAGCCGAAGCCGAAGGGGTTGCTCATACCTCCCACCGTACGCGTGCAATGTCGCCTCCGACGCGCCGATCAACGGCATCGATCGGACCTTCGCTCTGAGCTGACACGCCTCGCCGTACGCTGTGCCCGTGAACGAGCCCGACGACACGAGGTCCGCGTCAGGAGTCACGGAGTCCGGCCCCGCCGACAAGCGGGACGGGTTCTCGCCCTACTCGCCGCCGGACGAGGCGAGCGAGAAGGAGTCGAAGCGGAGCCTGCGCCGCCCCACCAGACGCACCTGGACGATCATCTTCAGCATCGCCCTCGTGGTGACGTTCGTTCTCGTCGGCTCGTACGTCCGTGTCCCGTACGTCGCCCTCGGGCCGGGGCCGACCTACGACACCCTCGGCGAGAACGAGGGCAGGGACGTCGTGACGATCGACGGCGCGCGCAGCTACGACGACGACGGCCAGCTGCGCATGACGACCGTCTCGCTCAACGACGAGGTCACCCTGTTCGGCGCCCTCGGCCTGTGGATCAGCGGCCGCTACTCGGTCGCGCCGCGCGAGGAGTACTTCCAACCCGGGCAGACCGACGAGCAGGTGCGGCAGGAGAACGTCGAGCAGTTCCAGCAGTCGCAGAGCCAGGCCGAGGTGGCGGCGCTGCGGGCCCTCGGCCACCCGGTGCGGGTCGTGGCCGACCAGATCGTCGACGACACCCCCGCCGCCGAGCTGCTCGAGCCGGGCGACGAGCTGAACGAGGTCAACGGCCGGAGCGTGTCCGAGCAGTCCGAGGTGATGGCGGCGCTCGAGAACACCCGGCCCGGTCAGGACGTCGAGATCACGTACACGCGCGGTGATGCCGAGCCGCGCACCGTGACCGCGACGCTCACGCAACATCCGCAGGGGCAGAACCACGGTTTCCTGGGCGTGCAGCCCGCGGACCGGGCGACGTGCCGTTCACGGTCGACATCTCGCTCGAGCACGTCGGCGGCCCGTCGGCGGGCATGATGTTCGCGCTGGCCATCGTCGACCGGCTCGACGAGGAGAAGCTGCTCGACGGCCGGACCGTCGCGGGCACCGGCGAGATCAACTCGCGGGGCGAGGTCGGCGCGATCGGCGGAATCTCGTTCAAGGTCGTCGCCGCGAAGGAGGACGGCGCCGAGGCCTTCCTCGTGCCCGCGGACAACTGCGCCGAGGCGGCGGCCGCCGCGCCCGAGGGGCTGAAACTGCTGCGCATCGAGACGCTCGACGATGCCGTGGACGGGCTCCGCGCCCTGCGCGACGGCCGCGAGGCCCCGACCTGCCAGGGCTGAGTCCCGGCCGCCGGGGCTGAGCTCCGGCCGGCGGGGCCCGGGCGAGCTCAGTCGCTCAACGTCGTCCGGAGCGCGTCGACCAGGTTCGGCGCGAGCTCGGGGTGCTCGACGATCTCCTCGGTGGGCTCGGAGTCGTCCTCGGGCTGGGTGCGGATGCCGCGCAGCCGCATCACGCACGCTGCGGGACCGTCCCGCAGCACCGCGGCCACCAGTCGGGCCTCGGTGCGCCGGGGATGATCGGCTGCCGCCTGCTTGAGTCGTTCGACGTCGGCGGGGGAGACCGCGGCCGAATCCTCGCCGACGTCGTTGTCGGTACCGTCGCCGGTACCGCCTGCGGTACCGACGTCGGGCAGCTCGCCCTCGGCGTCCGGCGGAAGCACGATGATCTCCTGCGCGAGCGCGCAGCCGTGCACGGCCTCCGGCCAGGCGATCCTGGCCAGCGCCTCGGCGAGGTCCTCGTCGGGCAGCGAATCCTGCGCCACCGGGGTCAGCGTGGAGGTCGGGTCCAGCTGATCGGCCAGCTCGGGCTGCTGGGCGAGCAGGTCCGCGGTCGGCACGAGCGCGAACAGCGCGGGCGGCTGTCCCCAGCCTCCGGACGCCACGAACTCCTCCACCTCGCGGGCGATGGCGCCGACGACGCCGGCCTGGCCAGACGCACTTTCGCTCTCGGTCATGGGCACCATCGTGGCAGGTGCGATCGAGTCCGATTTAGGGGCATTCCGGGAACTCTCACCCTGGTCCGTAGAGTTAGGTTTAGTAGGGACGCCGCACGCGCGGGGGATCCCTGGACCACGCCGGTTACGACCTCAGGAGTGTGCGCAGTGGCCACTCGGCCTCCCGTCGGGATCCCACAACTGTCCAAGCGGGCTCGTGTCCTGCTGACACTTGCGGCTGTCCTCGTCCTGCTTCTGCTGCTCGGAGCGCGTTTCCTCAACGCGTACGTCGACTGGCTGTGGTTCGGCGAGGTGGACGCGCGCGGCGTGTTCACCACCGTCCTGTTGACCAGGGCGATCCTCTTCGTGGCGACCGGCGTACTGGTCGGTGGCGCGTTGGCCGTCAGCCTGATGATCGCCTACCGGACCCGGCCGGTGTTCGTACCCGTCAGCGGGGACAACGACCCGCTCGCGCAGTACCGGGCCGTCGTGTCCAGCAGGGTCAAGCTGTTCGGCATCGGCATCCCCGTGCTGGCCGGCCTCGTCGCGGGCGTGTCCGGACAGGCCAACTGGCAGACCGTGCAGATGTTCCTGAACGGCGGCGAGTTCGGGCGTACCGACCCGCAGTTCGGCAACGACATCGGCTTCTACGTCTTCGACCTGCCGTTCCTCGGCTGGGTCCTGGGCTGGCTGTTCGCCGCCGTCGTCGTCGCCTTCATCGGCGGACTGATGGCGCACTACCTGTTCGGCGGCGTCCGGCTCGCCGGCCGCGGCGGTTCGATCTCCAGCCCGGCGCGCATCCAGCTGTCGATCCTGATCGGCCTGTTCGTGCTGTTCAAGGCCGCCGAGTACTACCTCGACCGCTACAACCTGCTGCTGTCGGACCGCAACGAGCTGTTCACCGGTGCCACCTACACGGACCTGAACGCCGTGCTGCCCGCCAAGCTCATCCTGCTGTGCATCTGCATCTTCTGCGCGATCGCGTTCTTCGTGGGCGCGTTCATGCGCAACATCCAGCTGCCGGCGATCGCGCTCGTCCTGCTGCTGCTGTCCGGCCTCGTCGTCGGCGTCGCCTGGCCGGCCATGGTCGAGCAGTTCTCGGTCCGTCCGAACGCCAACCAGCGTGAGGCCGAATCGATCGAACGCAACATGGAAGCCACGAGATTCGCCTTCGGCCTCGACAACATCGAGTACGAGGACTATTCGGGCGAATCAGAGGCCACCCCGGAGCAGATCCGCGACGAGCAGGGCACCATCCGAACGTCCGCCTGCTCGACCCCAACGTGCTGTCGCCGACTTTCACCCAGCGGGTCGGCCGTGAGAACTTCTACGGTTTCCCCGAGAAGCTCGACATCGACCGCTACGAGGTCGACGGCCAGCGGCAGGCCTACATCGTCGCTGCCAAGGAGATCAACACGCAGGGTCTGGCCGCCAACCAGCAGACCTGGATCAACCGGCACCTCGTCTACACCCACGGCAACGGCTTCGTCGCGGCCCCGGCCAACACGATCGACCGTGCCTCGAGGACGCCAACAGCGACGGCGGCTACCCCGTCGCCGGCACCTCCGACACGCAGAACCCCGAGCGCCGGCATCCCGGTCGACGAGCCGCGCATCTACTACGGCGAGCTCGCCACCGACTACGCCATCGTCGGCGGTGAAGAGGGCGTCGCACCCGGCGAGTACGACACCGCCCAGGACCGTTCGTACCTGTACGACGGCGAAGGCGGCGTGCCGATCGACAACTGGTTCAACCGGGCCGTGTTCGCCATGCAGCACGGTGAGCGGAACATCCTGTTCTCGAGCGCCATCAGCGAGGGCTCGAAGATCATGTACAACCGCGACCCGCGCGACCGTGTCGAGAAGGTCGCCCCCTGGCTGACCGCCGACGGCGACCCGTACCCCGCGGTGATCGACGGCAAGATCAAGTGGATCATCGACGGCTACACCACGCTCGACAACTTCCCGTACTCGCAGCGCACCTCGCTCGGCGAGGCGACCCAGGACTCGCTCCAGGGCGTCGCGGCGCAGCAGGACACCGAGGTCAACTACATCCGCAACTCGGTGAAGGCCACCGTCGACGCGTTCGACGGCTCGGTCGACCTGTATCAGATGGACCAGCAGGACCCGGTCCTCGACGCCTGGATGAAGACGTTCCCCGGCATGGTGACGCCCGAAGGCAGATCCCCGACGAACTGCGCGAGCACTTCCGCTACCCGGAGGACATCTTCAAGATCCAGCGTGAGCTCATCACGCAGTACCACGTCCAGAACGCGCAGGAGTTCTACGCGACCCAGACGTTCTGGAACGTGCCGCAGGACCCGACCACGGAAGGCGGCCTGGACCCCAACTCCGACGCCGCCAAGCTGCCCGCGTACTACACGTTCTCGCAGTCCCCGTGGCAGGACGAGCCCACCTTCCAGCTCACCAGCGCACTGACGCCGCTCAACCGGCAATACCTCGCCGCGTGGGTGTCGGCCTCGTCCGACCCCGAAACCTACGGCGACATGCGCGTCCTGCGACTGCCCACGGCAGGCAGCAGGCAGCTCGAAGGCCCCGTGCAGGTGCAGAACGCCTTCCAGTCGCACCCCGAGTTCACCCAGGACCGCACGCTCCTCGGGAACCAGAGTGTCGACCTGATCTACGGCAACCTGCTCACCCTGCCCGTCGCAGGCGGGTTCATGTACGTCGAACCCATCTACGTCCAGCAGCGCAACGCCCAGAGCTACCCGCAGCTGGCCCGAGTGCTCGTCTCCTTCGGCGGCCGCATCGGCTTCGACTCCACCCTCAACGGAGCCCTCGACCAGGTCTTCGGTGAAGGCACCGGCGAAGCCGCCACCGGACCCGAAGCCGGCGACCCCGAAGGCGGCGACAGCGGCGGTCAGGACGAGGGCCAGCAAGGCGGCGACACCGACAACCAGCAGGCACCCGGCAGCGACAGCCAGGACGGCCAGCAGGGCGGCGGGGCCGACAACGCCGAGATGAGCGCCGTCGTCGAGGACATCCAGGACGCACTCGCCAAGCTGCGAACCGCCCAGGAGAACGGCGACTTCCAGGCGCAGGGCGAAGCGCTCTCCGAACTCGACGAAGCCACCCAGCGGTACGACGAACTCCAAACCGCAGGCGGCTGACCAGCAACGACACCCAACGGGCACCCGCTTTACGCCTCGCCGACACCGAGGCGTAAAGTGGGACCCACACAACGCGGGGTGGAGCAGTTCGGTAGCTCGCTGGGCTCATAACCCAGAGGTCGTAGGTTCAAATCCTGCCCCCGCTACAGAGATCGGGAGACCCCTGTCCACGAAGTGCGTGGACGGGGGTCTCTTTCGCTTTGTTGTGGGGGCCCAGCCCCCACACCCCCAGGCCGGCGGGCTCCGCCCCCGGACCCCCGGTTGTGGGCCGGCATTGTTCGCTTGCGCTCACTTGCCTCTTTGCGTACGTGTGTTTCGTTGCGTACGGGGGCGGCGTTGTTCGCTTCACTCACTCGCCTTCCTGGCACGCGTGTGTCCACACGTCTCGACGTCTTCCGCACCTCGAGGTCTGCGTTCCTTGCTGGTCGGGTGAGGGGCTACCCCCTGTCATGGTGATCTTGGTGGGGGTGTAGAGTTGTGTTTACACAACGACGCGGGGTGGAGCAGTTCGGTAGCTCGCTGGGCTCATAACCCAGAGGTCGTAGGTTCAAATCCTGCCCCCGCTACCAGGTTGAAGGCCCCGGCTCACTTTGGTGAGCCGGGGCCTTTTTGCTGCTCTGGGGTATCGCTCGGCTCGGCTTGGCTCGCTTCGCATCGCCATCGCCGTTGCCTTCGCTTGCGGTGTCAGGGGGCTGGGGCTCGGCTTCGGCTTCGCGGGGTCACGGTGTGTGGTGGGGGTGCGCTTGGCGGGTGGGTGTCAATACGCCGTTCGTCCGTGTGGGTCTGGTGCTTGTGGACTTTGCGCGACTCCACTGTGGACCAGGACGGCGGCCACTGTGGACAGAAAGGCCGGAACGTGGCACCGTAGAGACGTGTCCGATTTGAACGCAACAGCCGCAGCACTGCTTGGCCTGCTTCACGACGGCCCCGCCACCGGCGGTGAACTCGTCGCCGGAGCTGAAGAACGCTTCGGAGCGTTCTTCAGCGTCACCCGAAGCCAGGTCTACCGCGAACTGCCCGCACTGCACGAAGCCGGGTACGTCCGCATGGGCAAGCAGGGGCCGCGCTCCAGCCAGCAATACGTCATCACCGCCGCGGGTAAGAAGGCCTTCAAGGCCTGGGTCGCCGCCGACTCCGCGGCCGACCACCTGCGGTCGCCGCTCATCCTGCGGCTCGTGCACGCCCGCGTGCTCACCCAGAAGCAGCGGGAGAACCTGTTCGAGACGGCCAAGGCCGTGTACACCGAACAGTCCGACGAAGCCAGGGCCCTCTCGAAGGCCGCCGACGACCCCGTCACCAAGGCCGTCGCCGACTTCGACCTCGCCCACGCCAAGGCGGCACTGAAACTCCTCGACACCGTCGTCAGCGCCGCAGCCAAGTGACCCCGGCGCGCATCTCGTGCGGCCGCCTCAGGCGGCCGCACGATTTGCCGTAACCTAGTCATTCGTGAGTGCTGAGTTCGAAGACGTCGTCAAGGACCTCGACGGCAAGCTGACGCAGGTCGAAACCGTCATGGACATCGACGCGTTGCGCCAGGAGGTCGCCTCCCTCGAGGAGGAAGCGGCCCGGCCCGACCTGTGGGACGACCCCGACGCCGCCCAGAAGGTCACCAGCCAGCTGTCGCACAAGCAGGCCGACCTGCGCCGCGTCGGCGAACTCCGCCAGCGCCTCGACGACCTCGGCGTTCTCCACGAACTCGCCCAGGCCGAGGGGGACGCCGCCAGCAAGGGCGAGGCCCAGACGGAACTGGCCGCCCTCACCGAGGCCATCGACACCCTCGAGGTGCGGACCCTCCTGTCCGGCGAGTACGACCCGCGCAACGCCGTCGTCAACATCCGCGCCGAAGCAGGCGGCGTCGACGCCGCCGACTTCGCCGAGATGCTCATGCGCATGTATCTGCGCTGGGCCGAACGCCACGGCTACGGCACCGACGTCTACGACATCTCCTACGCCGAGGAAGCCGGCATCAAATCGGCCACCTTCAAGGTCGGCGCCTCCTACGCCTACGGCACCCTGTCCGTCGAACAAGGCACCCACCGCCTCGTGCGCATCTCGCCGTTCGACAACCAGAGCCGCCGCCAGACCTCTTTCGCCCACGTCGAGGTGCTGCCCGAGGTCGAAGAGGTCGACCACGTCGACATCCCCGAGAAGGACCTGCGCATCGACGTCTACCGCTCCTCAGGGCCCGGTGGGCAGAGCGTCAACACCACCGACTCGGCCGTGCGCATCACCCACCAGCCCACCGGCATCGTCGTGTCCTGCCAGAACGAGAAATCGCAGCTGCAGAACAAGGCCGCCGCGATGAAGGTCCTGCAGGCCAAGCTCCTCCAGCGCAAGAAGGAGGAGGAACAGGCCGAACTCGACGCCCTCAAGGACGGCGGCAGCAGCTGGGGCAACCAGATGCGCTCCTACGTGCTGCACCCGTACCAGATGGTCAAGGACCTGCGCACCGAGCACGAATCGGGCAATCCGTCCTCCGTGCTGGACGGTGACATCGACGCGTTCCTCGACGCCGGCATCCGGTGGCGAAAGCAACAGGAAGCCGACGTCGCCTAGCTGGACCAGCGGACGAGCATCGCCGCAGGTGACGGCATCGCCGTGAGCGTAGGCTGGGCAACCCGGCCTTAACGTCGCCCAACTGTAGGATGCCCAATCGTGATCCAGCTCGAATCCGTATCCAAGGTCTACAAGACCTCGACACGTCCGGCCCTGGACAACGTCTCGGTCGACGTGGACAAGGGTGAGTTCGTCTTCCTCATCGGCCCCTCCGGGTCCGGGAAGTCGACGTTCCTCCGACTGCTCCTGCGGGAGGAAGTGCCCAGCAACGGTCGGGTGTCGGTGTCGAACTTCGACGTCGCCAAGATGCCCCGGCGCAAGGTCCCCCGCTTGCGCCAGACCATCGGTTGCGTGTTCCAGGACTTCCGCCTGCTCAACAACAAGACGGTGTCCGAGAACGTCGCCTTCGCCCTCGAGGTCATCGGCAAGCCCAAGCGCACCATCACCAAGGTGGTGCCCGAGGTGCTGGAACTGGTCGGCCTCGACGGCAAGGCGGACCGCATGCCGCACGAGCTCTCCGGTGGTGAACAGCAGCGCGTCGCCATGGCGCGGGCGTTCGTCAACCGGCCCCTCGTGTTGCTGGCCGACGAGCCCACAGGCAACCTCGACCCCGACACCAGCCAGGACATCATGCTGCTGCTGGAGCGGATCAACCGCACCGGCACGACCGTCGTCATGGCCACCCACGACCACTCGATCGTCGACTCGATGCGCCGCCGCGTCGTCGAACTCGACCTCGGCAAGGTCATCCGCGACGACCGTCGAGGCGTGTACGGCGTCGGTCGCTGACCCCCGCAGCGACTCGAATCCCCGCCCAGCAAGACCCGACCCCCGACTTCCAAGGAACCGTGCCCTAGATGCGCGCCAGCTTCGTCTTCAGCGAGGTCGTCACCGGTTTGCGCCGGAACGTCACGATGACCATCGCCATGATCCTGACCACCGCCATCTCACTCGGGATGTTCGGCGGTGGGCTGCTGTTCGTCCGCACGATCGACAAGATGCAGGCCAGCTACCTCGACGACGTCGAGGTCACGGTCTACATGACCCAGGACATCAGCGCCAACGACCCGAACTGCACCGCCGAGCCGTGCTCGACCATCCGGCAGTCGCTCGAGACCAACCAGGCCGTCGAATCGGTCGTGTTCGAGGACCGGCAGCAGGCCTACGAGCGGTTCCAGCGGATCTTCGAGGGTCAGCCGGAGCTCGTCGAGCTCGCCCGACCCGAATCGCTGCCCGCCTCCCTGCACGTCAAGCTGTTCGACCCCGAACGCAGCGACGTCATAGTGCAGGAGTTCTCCAACCAACCCGGCGTCGCCAACGTCGACGACCAGAACAAGTTCCTCGAACGGTTCTTCAGCCTGCTGAACTCCGGACGGAACGGCACGTTCATCGTCGCGCTCATCGCCGCCTTCGCCGCCGTGCTGCTGATTGCCAACACCATCCAGGTGTCGGCCTACACCCGGCGCACCGAAGTCGGCATCATGCGACTCGTCGGCGCGACCCGCTGGTACACCCAGCTGCCGTTCCTCCTCGAAGCGGTGGTCGCCGGCGTCATCGGTGCGGTCATCGGCACCGGGGGGCTGATTGCGATCAAATACATAGCGCTCGACCGGATCCTCGAAGCGACCGGCGGCGCCATACCCACGATCGAACTGATCGACATCCTGTTCCCCGTGGCACCGATACTCCTCGGGACGTCGATCCTCATCTCCGCCATCACCGGGTACGTCACACTACGTGCCTACGTGCGCACCTAGCGGAGTTGAGCAAGCGTCTGCGCCGGGGTTCCGTGACGGGGCCCCGGCGCAGCGCCGTTCCGGGGCTCGGTGGCGGTAACCCGTTAGGACTGTAGGTCGAGGGCGGTTAGAGTCGAGACATGGTCAAGGAAGTCGGACACAAGGTGATCGCGTCGAACCGCCGCGGGCGGTACGACTACACGATCCTCGACACCTACGAGGCCGGCATCGCGCTCGCCGGCACCGAGGTCAAGAGCCTTCGTGCCGGCAAGGCGTCCCTCGGCGAGGCCTTCGCGACGGTCGACGACGGCGAGGTCTTCCTGCGCAACGTGCACATTCCCGAGTACGCGCAGGGCACGTGGACCAACCACGCCCCGCGGCGCACCAGGAAGCTCCTGCTGCACCGCAAGGAGATCGAGAAGCTGATCGGCAAGACCAAGGAGAGCGGCGTCAGCCTCGTGCCGCTGTCGCTGTACTTCAAGGACGGCAAGGTCAAGGTCGAACTGGCCCTGGCCCGCGGTAAGAAGGCGCACGACAAGCGTCAGGACATCGCCAAGCGCGACGCCCAGCGCGAGATCTCCAAGGCCATGGGGCGCGCGATCAAGGGCAAGCACAAGCAGCAGCGCGCGGCCCGCCGGTGACGGGCCCGGCCGGCGACGACGACGTCGCGGCCTGGGCGCGGGGGCTCGGGCTCGACGGCCTCGTCGACATCCACGTCCACTTCCTGCCCGACCGCATGCTGCAGAAGGTGTGGGCCTACTTCGACCGGGCCGAGGAGCACTACGGCCTGCCGTGGCCGGTGCACTACCGGCTGCCCGAGGCCGACCGCGTCGACACGCTCCGCGCGCTCGGGGTACGCACGTTCGCGCCGCTGGTCTACCCGCACAAACCCGGCATGGCCGACTGGCTCAACAGCTGGGTCGCCGAGTTCGCCGAGCGTGAGCCGCTCGCCGTGCGCACCGCGACGTTCTTCCCCGAACCGGAGGCCGCGACCTACGTCGACGAGGCCGTCCGGGCGGGCGCGCGCTGCTTCAAGGTGCACGTCCAGGTCGGGGCCTACGACCCGCGCGATCCGCACCTCGACGCCGCGTGGGGCGCGCTCGCCGACGCGGGCATCCCTGCCGTCGTGCACTGCGGCCACGGCCCGCTGCAGGGCGAGCACACCGGACTCGACGTGTTCGCCGAGGTGCTGCAGCGGCATCCGCAGCTGGTCGCCGTCCTCGCCCACGCGGGCATGCCCGAGTACGACGAGGCGCTGGAGCTGGTGCACCGGTTCCCGCGCGTGCACCTCGACACCACGATGGTCGGCGTGCCGTTCACCGAGAGCTTCATGCCGATGCCCGCCGACTGGCCCGCCCGGCTCGCCGACGTGGCCGACCGGGTCGTACTGGGCACCGACTTCCCGAACATCCCGTACGACTACGCGACGCAGCTGCGTGCCATCGCCGGCTGGGCCGAGTCCGACGACCGCCTCGGCGAACCGTTCCTGCGGGCCGTCCTCCACGACACGCCCGCGAAACTCCTCGGCGTCTAACCCACCGTTCAAGCCTCCCGAGGGCCCCATGGTTGCGTTGATCGCGACTAATGTTCCCTTGACGCTTCGCCAACGGCGGGCCTGGTGAGCAGGTAAGCACCGGCGACGAGGGCCGCCCACAGCTCCGGTCCGTTGCCGAAACCGGTCGCGGCGAGGCCGAGGACACCCGCCGCGCCGAGCAGCCCCGCGGCGACGAGCCTGCCGATCGGGGCCGGGGTCTGCGTCGCGGGCGTGCGCTGCGGTGCCGCCGTCTCGAACCGGCCGGCGACCCGCACCAACAGCACCAGCACGACGCCCGCGGCCGCGAGCCAGACCGGCAGCGTCACGGCCCAGGCGAGGGTCCCGGGCTGCGGCGTCGCACGGCCCAGGCCGACCACGGCGACCCCGGCGACGACCACGAGCGCCGGCATGTGCCAGAGGTAGATGCTCATGAACCGGGGCGCCGCCCACGTCAACGCCGCGGACCCGAGGCGCCGCCGCGCCGGCCGCGTGAGCAGCGGGCGGACCGCGAGCGCCAGGCCGATCTGACCGACAGCCAGGGTGATCAGGCACGCGGCGGGCGGGCTCATGTTCGACACCGCATCGCCCGGCATGCCGATCATGCTCTGCGCGTACGGCCCGAACGCCACGAGCAGCGCCGTCCCGGCGAAGCCTGCGCCGGACAGGGCGACCGCGCGGCTCGTCGACAGCCGCGCGAGCCCGCCGTCGGCGTAGTGGAAACCCAGCTGGGCGACCGCGAGCCACACGAACACCGCGTTGGCGTAGCCGACCACGGGTACCTCCCCCAGCTGGGGCAGGCCGCCGAACCGGGCGACGTCGACGGCCGCCGCCGCGACCGCGAACGCCGGCACCACGCCGAACCTCGCGAGCCCGCCGCGGCGGTGCGCGGCTGCCAGCAGGGGAGTGGCGACGACCGCCAGCAGGTACACGGCCAGGAACCAGAGCAGCTGCGCCGCGATCGCCCCCGCGACGGCCACGGGCTGCTCCGGGACGCCGAGATCACCCAGCAGCGTCGGCACGACGAGCCACACCGCGAGCAGGGGCAGCACCGGCAGCAACAACCGATGCAGCCGCGCGGCGAGCCAGTCCCGGGTCGAGCTCGCCCGCCGCAGGGAGATCAGATTGGCCGCACCCCCTGCGAAGAACACCAGCGGCATGACCTGCGACAACCACGTCACGATCCACCAGCCGGGGGTGGTGAGCGCGTTGCCCGTGGTCAGCACCCCGTCGGAGTAACTCAGCACCGGCATCGTCCAGTGCTGCACCACCACGCCCACCACGGCAAGCGTCCGCACAGCGTCGAGAAACCGATCCCGCCCCGGAGGCTGCGTGGGTGGCGCGGTGGGCCGGGGTGCCGGGGGCGCAGTGGCAGGAGCGGCGGGTGGCGCGACAGGTGGCGTGAGGCTCGTGGTCATACCGTTCAGCCTGGTCAGCCGGCGATGCCCGCACAGCGGTGCCACCCACCGTCCCGCGCTACCGATTTTCGTACCCGCCAGGTGGGGTGAGCCCTACCGCCCCGGGAGCATTTAGCGTTTGAGGTAGGTGAGGACGGCTCGGACGCGGCGGTGCTCCTCGGCGCTGCCGTCGAGGCCGAGCTTGAGGAAGATGTTGCCGATGTGCTTCTCGACGGCGCCGTGCGAGACGACGAGCTTCGTCGCGATGGCCGAGTTCGACAGGCCCTGCGCCATCAGTTCGAGCACCTCGCGCTCGCGGGCGGTCAGCGCGTCGAGCGGGTTGCGCCGTCCGCGGGCCATGACCTGCGAGATCACCTCCGGGTCGATGGCGGTGCCCCCGGCGGCGACGCGGCGGATCGCGTCGAGGAAGTCGGCGACGTCGGCGACCCGTTCCTTCAGCAGGTAGCCCACCCCGCCGGTGCCCGCCGACAGCAGTTCGACCGCGTAGGTCTCCTCGACGTACTGCGAGAGCACAAGCACGGGCAGGTCCGGCACGATCTCCCGCGCCCGCAGCGCCGCGCGCAGGCCTTCGTCGGTGAACGTCGGCGGCATGCGCACGTCGACGATCGCCAGGTCGGGGCGGTGCTGTTCGACGGCGGGCAGGAGCTCGTCGCCCGAGCCGACCGCGGCGAGGGTCTCGATGCCCTCGTCGGCCAGCAGCCGCTGCACCCCGGCGCGCAGCAGGACGGCATCCTCGGCGATGACGACGCGCAACTCTCCACAACCCCCATCGGACGGTTCACCAGGTGCAGGGCAGTTCGGCTCGGATCACCGTCGGACCGCCGTGCGGGCTGGACACGGATACGACGCCGTCGATCGTGGCCGCCCGGTCGGCCAGGCCCGCGAGCCCGCCACCGGGGCGCATCTCGGCGCCGCCGTGACCGTTGTCGGTCACCTCGGCGATCACGGTAGTGCCATCCCCGCGGACGGCAACCTCGACCTCGGTGGCACCCGAGTGCTTGGCCGCGTTGGTGAGCGTCTCGCCGACGATGAAGTACGTCGTGCTCTCGACCGCCGCGGGTGGACGTTGCGGCACGTCGACCGACACCGACACGGCGATCGGCGACTTCGCGGCCAACGCCGACAGCGCCGCGTCCAGTCCCCGGTCGGCCAGCACGGCCGGGTAGATGCCGCGGGCCAGGTCGCGCAGCTCCGCGACGGCGAGCTTGGCGTCGGTGTGTGCCTCGTCGAGCAGCTGCGCGAGCTCGGTGTTGTCCGACCCGGCCTTGGTCTTCGCACGGCCCACCGTCATGGCGACGGCGACGAGCCGCTGCTGGGCACCGTCGTGCAGGTCGCGTTCGATGCGCCGCCGTTCGGCCTCGGCCGCGTCGACCCCGCGGGCACGGGAGGCCTGCAACCGGGACGCCCGCGCCTCGAGTCGCTGGGCGCGCGGCGGCCCGAGCAGCGCCAACGCGAGCTTGCCGTGCAGCCAGCCCACGCCGGGGGCCAGCGTCAACGCCAACGGCACGACGATCGCCGACGCGATGCCCAGCGCGAACTCGATGACCGCGATGGGGAAGGCGAGCAGCAGATAGGCCAGGTCGCGCCACGTCGTCGAGTCGGCCAGCCGCGCGAACCAGTCGCGCAGCCGGCCCTCGCCGTGGGCGCGGATCGCGTCCGGCACCGGGGTCCGCAGCATCCGCCGCAACCACCGCCGCTCGACGTCGGCGAACCACTGCGTCAGATACGTCGCGGCCATCAGCAGCGGGATGCCCACCCACACGATCGTCGTCGCGACCCCGGCCAGCAGCAGGGTCACCAGCACGACGAACTGGACGAGCCGCAGCGGCAGCGTCAGCACCTGGTAGCCGATCGTGCGCCAGGTGCCGGGCCACGGCTGGTCCTCGTTCACTGCTCTCGCCCCGCTCCGCCCGGGCGCATTCCCCGGGTCGCCGTTCATCCTGCCACCGTGGACGTCGACCCGGCGGCATCTCCCGACGCAGCATCCGTCGGGGCCCTATCCCTGGACGCCGCTTCCCTCGAGGTCGGCACCGGCGGGGCCGCCTCGGCGGCGCGTTCCCGCCGCGGCGACGGACCGAGCAGCGCCGCGGCCAGCCGGGCATGCCCGGCCCCCACCCCGCGCGTCAGTGGCACGGCCAGGCACACCAACAGCACGCCCAGCACCGCCCACGGCAGCGCCGTCGGCACCGAGTCCACGACGATCCACCGCACATCGTGCCCGGGGAAGGCGTACAGCCCGTCGGGCAGGAAGCGGTAGTACACCGGTAGCGCGACCAGGCCCAGGGCCAGCGCCCAGAACGTCACCATCACCGTGAACTCGACGACCCCCAGCGGCAGCAGCAACACCAGGTAGGTCACATCGCGCCAGGTCTGTGCATCGCGCGCCCGCGTCAACCAGCGTGCCCGGAACCCCGTCGTCGGCAGCGGCCGATACGGACGCGGAACCGGCCTGCCCAGCCACGCCCGCACCCGTATGCGCTCGAGGTCCGCCAACCCCCGTGAACCCGCCAGGAACGCCATCAACACCGGAATGCCCAACCACACCAACGACAGCGGAAGCCCCACCGCGAACGTCGTCACCAGGAAGACGAACGAGAAGATCCCCAGCGGGAGGCTCGACACCAACACCGCCGACGATCCGCTCAGCCCCGGCGTGCCCGGTGCGACGCGCGTGTCCATCGTCGTGACCCCTTCCCGCAGTCGTCGAGCACCAGCATCCCCGCTGCCCGGTCGCGCCGACAGGGAGCTGCCCGCCCACCGCAGGTAGGGCTGACCCCACCACCGACCCGTCCGATGCGCCCGGCCTGGGGAATTAAAGACTTGCCGGACGGGTTATCCTGGTGGGAACGAGAGATCCACACCGACCCCGTGTCGGTACCCAAGGGGGTGAACGGTTTCGACTCTGGACGTTGATCCAGTGGGAAGCGTGCCGGTGCAGGCAACGACCACCGCAAGCGTCGTAGCAACTAAATATAAGCGCCAAGACGAACAGTCAGCGCGACTTCGCCCTCGCCGCCTGAGCGAGTGCGAGTCTGTCGGCCCGGGTAAGCCTTCGACCCGGTCTGCCGGCATCAGCTAGAAGGCTTACCGCCGGTCCCGGCCACGGGGACCGGTTGGGACACAAACAGTGGCTGGGCCCGTCACACCGGCTTGTTCGCGTGACCGGTGGGGCCGAGTAGAGGCACAGCGAACTGCGCACGGAGAAGCCCTGGAAAGGCGGCAGAGGACCCGGGTTCGATTCCCGGCACTCCACTCGACGGCCGGCGAGTGCTCGCGAAGAGCACTCGCCGGTTTCTCGTTCCGGGCTGCGTCACGGGGGCCGAGCCCGCGGACCCCACGGGGCGTGCTCCGCACCCTACCGGCCCGGGCACCTCGGGCGGGAACCAGCCGCTGCGGCTTCGTCGCTTCGCTCCTCATCGTGTCGGCACCCGACGTCGCCGTGTCAGCAACCCACGTCGCCGTGTTGGCAGCCTGCGTCGCTGTGTTGGCGTTCGGGCTCAGCCGCCGGCCGCGCGGAGGTGGTCGACGTAGTCGTCGACGGCGGAGACCAACGTGGTGTCGTCGGCCAGGTCGCTGTCCACGGCGGCCAGCACCCGGCGGGCGCCGTCGCCGGAACGGGCCAGTGCGGTGAGTTCGTCGGCGCGCGGGTCGGTGACCTCCCGGTCCCGCAGGTGGATCAACCACCCTGCCAGCGCCGCGACCGCCGGCTCCGGCACGCGCCCCGCGGACCGTTCGGCGCGCAGCACCGGCAGGATCCGCGCCGGGATCTTCTGCGATCCGTTGACGGCGATGTGCAGCAGGTGGTGCCGGATGCCGCGGGACGCGAACCGCTGCAGGAGGCGCTGCCGGTAGTCGCGGAGGTCGTCCTCGGGCAGCGCGGCGTGCCGGGCCGCGGTGTCCCACCACGACTCCGTCAACGCCATCAGCGTCGGATGCTGTATCGCCTCGTCGACCGTGGTGCAGCCCAGCGCGGGGCCGGTGTGGGCGAGCAGCGTGTGGGCGCCGTTGAGGAACCACAGCTTGCGCTGTTCGTAGGCGGCGAGGTCGTCGACGAAGCGCGCCCCCGCGTTCTCCCACGCCGGCCTCCCGAGTGGGAACTGCCCCGACAGCAGCCATTCGCTGAACGGCTCGGTCACCACCGGGGCGTCATCGGCGAAACCGGTGAGCCGCGCGGCCGTCGCGGCGTCCTCGTCGGTCGCGGCCGGGGTGATGCGGTCGACGACGGTGTCGACGAACGACACGTGCTCCTCGAGCCACGCGCGGAACGCGGTGTCGTCCTCCGTCGTCGCCGCGGTCAGTGCGTCCCGCAGGACGCCGCCGTTGTCGGGCAGGTTGTCGCACGGCACCAGGGCGATCGGAGCCCCGCCCGCCCGGTGGCGTCCGCGCAGTCCGGCGACGACGCGGTCGATCGCACTGCCGGGCCCGCCCGTGCGGTAGCCGGGCTCGGTGATCGTCAGCGTCAGCAACGCGACGTCCGGCGAGGCGAGGTCGGCCAGCCACCGGTCGGTGTCCCCGCCGGGGTGTGCCCTGCTGATCGCGTCGACGATCTCGGCGCGGGGCTCGCCGTCCCCGCGCACCTGGAGGGTGTACAGCCCGTCCTGCTCGGTGAGCGTGCGCGGCAACGCGGTGTTGCGGAACGTGTAGGCCGCGATTCCCCAGTCCGGATCGGCCATCGTGTACACGGCCTGGTGGGCACGGTGGAACGCGCCGAGTCCGAGGTGGACGGCGCGCACCGGGGCGGGCGGCCGCATCGATGCGGCGGTGCGGGTGAGCCGGGGCACGGCGTTGTCCGGCATCAGAGACGGAACGCCGTGCGCGGCTGACGGTCGTGCAGGTCGCGGATCACCGTCGCCGCGTCGTCCTCGCTGACGACGTGCTCGGCCACGAGGCTCGCCAGGTGCGCGGCGTCCACCCGGCGTGCCGTGTCGTGGCGGGCCGGGATGGAGCAGAACCCGCGCGTGTCGTCGATGAAGCCGGCGTTGCGGTAGAAGCCGGCCGTCTCGGTGACCGCGTCCCGGAACCGCTGCATCGCACGCGGCGCGTCGAGGAACCACCACGGTGCGCCGAGATACACCGACGGGTAGAAACCGGCCAGGGGAGCGAGTTCCCGCGAGAACACGGTCTCGTCGAGCGTGAAGATGACCGTCTGGAACCGCGGGTTCGTGCCGAAGCGCTCCAGCATCGGCTGCAGCGTCGTGGTGAACTCGGCCTGCAACGGGATGTCGTGTCCGGTGTCGGGACCGAAGCGGCGGAACGTCTCCGGGTGGTGGCCTCGCCGGACACCCGTGTGCAGCGCCATGACCATGCCGTCCTCACCGGACATGCGCGCCATCTCGCCGAGCAGTTGCCGCGACAACGCGCGCGCGTCCTCGGGGCCGGCGGCCCCGGACCGGACCCGCTCGAACAGCCGCTGTGCCTCCCCGGCGTCGAGGTACAGCGTGCCCGCGTCGGGTGCACTGTGGTCGGTGGCGGTGGCGCCGTGCGTGCGGAAGTACTCCCTGCGGTTCTCCAGCGCGCACACGAGCCCGGCGTAGTCGCCGGTGTCGATGCCGCTCGCCTCGGCGAGCGCGTCCAGCGCCGACGGCCAGCCGGGTTTGGTGGCGTCGAGGTAGCGGTCGGGGCGGAACGTGGGCACCACGCGGCCCGACCACGACGGGTCGTCGGCGAGGGCGCGGTGGTGCGCGAGGTCGTCGGCGGGGTCGTCGGTGGTCGCCAGCACCTCGATGCCGAACGCCTCGTACAGCGCGCGCGGCCGGAACTCGGGCCTGCGCAGCCGTTCGGAGAGCTCGTCGAAGAGCTCGTCGGCGGTCTCGGCCGACGGCTGCACCGTCACGCCCAGCACGTCGTGCAACTCGGCCTCGATCCACTGCCGCGACGCCGTTCCCAGGAACAGGTGCCAGTGCTCGCAGAAGGCGCGCCACACGGCACGCGGCTCCGCCGGAGCCGCACCGGTGTCCCCGTCGCGCAGGCCGAGCTCGTTCATGGGCACGCCGTTGGCGTGCAGCAGGCGCGTCACGTAGTGGTCGGGCGTGACCAGCAGCGAGGCCGGGTCGGTGAACGCCTCGTCGTCGGCGATCAGCTGCGCCTCGACGTGGCCGTGCGGGCTGATCACCGGGAGATCGCGGACGCTCTCGTAGAGCCGGCGCGCGATGTCGCGCTGCGACGGCTCGGGCGGCAGCAGCCGGTCGGGGTGCGGAGCCAGCGGTACCCGGCCGCCCTGGCCCGGGATGTCGCGGGCGGCGCGGGACGGGCGTTGCGGAGCGGGCGTGCCGGGATGGTCTGTCGTGCCGCGGTCCATGCGGGCAGCCTCGCTGCCACCGGCGCCGGGTGCAACTAGTTGCCGTCAGTTGTCATGACGGCACGCGCAGCGGGCGCCGGTGCCGTGGACCCGCGGGTGACGAGGTGTGCGTCGAACACCGCCGAATCGCCTGCCGTGCGGTGCGCGATCTGCGCGTGGAGGGCGTCCACGGCGGACCGGCCGAGGCGTTCGGTCGGCCCCGCGATCGTGGTCAGCGCGGGCACGGTCAGGTCGGCGCCGAAGATGTCGTCGCAACCGATGAGGCTGAAGTCGTCGGGCACGCGGACGCCCGCGGACTGCAACCGTTGCAGTGTGCCGATCGCGACCAGGTCGTTGTAGGCGACGGCCGCGGTGGCGCGCTGCAACATCAGTGCGTCGGCGGCTTCGTGGCCGCCCTGCCGATTGGGTGTGTAGGGGCCCAGGAAGGTGGCGTCGAGCCCGAGCGTCGCGGACTCCTCGCGGACCGCCTGCCAGCGGGCACCGTTGATCCACGAGTTGCGCGGACCGGACAGGTACGCGATGCGGCGATGGCCGAGGGCCGCCAGATGGCGGACGGCCTTGCGCATGCCGCCCGCGGTGTCGACGACCAGGCTGGGAATCCCCTCGATCTCCCGGTTGACGATGGCCAGCGGACGGTGCTGGGCCAGCTGGCGGATGACGTCGTCGGACAGCCGGGACGTCGCCAGGATGGCTCCGCTCGTGGTGGCCAGCAGTTGCCGGAGGTTGCTGACCTCGACGCGCGGCGACTCGTCGCTGTCGGTGAGCGCGAGGGTGTAGTCGCTCGTCAGCGCCTGGGCCTGGGCCGCCTTGATCAGCGGTGCGTAGTACGGGTTGGCGATGTCGGTGACGACCAGGGTCAGCGTCCGCGTGCGTCCCGGGGCCTCCGCGCGGGCGAGCGGACGGGGGACGTAGCCGACCTCGTCGGCGGCCGCGCGGACCTTCTCCCTGGTGGCGGGATTGACGCGGCTCGGGTGCGAGAACGTGCGCGACACTGTGGACGCGGCCACGCCGCAGCGGCGGGCCACGTCGTAGATCGTCGGCCTCGCCTCGTCCACGCGGTTTCCTCCCCGGTATCGGCGGTCGTGTCCGCCCGATGGCAACAAATGGCAACTGATTGTCAGTCTACGGGGCGGCTCTTACGTTGAACCGACCACGAGGCCCCGGCGCTCGCACGGCTCTTCCGGCAGGCGCGTCGGCGGCTGCTCGTCGTTCGGAGTCAAGGAGGACCAGTGCTCATCGAGCGCGCCGACGTGATCGTCACCAGCCCCGGGCGCAACTTCGTCACGCTGCGGATCACCACCGACGACGGGGTGGTGGGCTACGGCGACGGCACGCTGAACGGGCGGGAGCTGGCCGTCGCCAGCTACCTCACCGACCACGTGGTGCCGTTGCTGACCGGTCGCGACGCCCACGCCATCGAGGACACCTGGCAATACCTGTACCGCGGCGCCTACTGGCGGCGCGGCCCGGTGACGATGGCGGCCATCGCGGCCGTCGACACCGCACTGTGGGACATCAAGGCCAAGGTCGCGGGCCTGCCGCTGTATCAGCTGCTCGGTGGGGCCAGCCGCGAACGGTGCCTGGTCTACGGCCACGCGAGCGGCAAGGACATCCCCGAACTGCTCGACTCGGTGCGCCGGCACCTCGACGAGGGCTTCCGCGCGATCCGCATCCAGACCGGCGTGCCGGGGCTGGACTCGGTGTACGGCGTGGCCTCCAGCGCGGCCGCGTCGGTCGGCGGTGGCGGCAGCGACGCCCGCTACGACTACGAGCCCGCCCGCCGCTCGGCGGTGCCCGCCGAGGAGAGCTGGGACACCCGCGCCTACCTGCGGCACGTGCCTTCGGTGTTCGAGGCCGTGCGCGGCGAGTTCGGCGAGGACATCGCGCTGCTGCACGACGCCCACCACCGCCTGACGCCGATCCAGGCGGCCAAGCTCGGCAAGTCGCTGGAGCCCTACGACCTGTTCTGGCTCGAGGACGTCACCCCGGCCGAGAACCAGGAGGCGCTGCGGTGGGTGCGCCACCACACGACGACGCCGCTGGCGATCGGCGAGGTGTTCAACTCCGTGTGGGACTACCAGCACCTGATCCGCGAACAGCTCATCGACTACGTCCGCTCGCCGATCACGCACGCAGGCGGGATCAGCAGCGTGCGGCGGATTATGGACTACGCCGCGATGTACCAGATCAAGTCGGGCATGCACGGTCCGACGGACGTCTCGCCCGTCGGTCTCGCCGCGGCGGTGCACCTCGGCCTGGCGCTGCACAACTTCGGCATCCAGGAGTACATGGTCCACAGCGAGCAGACGCGGGAGGTCTTCGGCCCGACGTACGAGTTCGCCCACGGCGGACTGCGGCCGAGCGAGGAACCCGGTCTCGGCGTCCGTGTCGACGAAAAGCTCGCGGCGCAGTATCCCTACGAACGGGCCTATCTGCCGGTGAACCGGCTGCTGGACGGAACCGTTCATGATTGGTGAGGACACGTCGGTGCCCGAGGTGGTCAGGCCCGGCCGGTAAAGCAATTCGCGATCGAGAGAAGTCCCCCGTGCGCGTCACATCCCGAGTCGAACGAGTGGAACGGACCGGAGAGACGGTCCGGGTCCACACCGACGGTGTCGAGATCCGGCTGACCGTCCTCGCCGACGGCATTCTGCGTATCCGCGCGGGTTTCGACGGCGACTTCGCCGAGGAGTCGTACACGCTCGCCACCACGGCCTGGCCGGACCGGCTCGACGACGTGCTCGGTGACGAACGCACCCGGGTGGCGCCCGCGCCGTGCGAGCTCGACGAGCAGGACGACGTCGTCTCGGTGACCGGCGGGGACTTCCGCGTGGAGATCGACAGGGAGCCGTTCCGCATCCGGGTGCTCGACGACGAGGGGACCGTCCTGCACACCGACGTCGTCGGTCTCGGCTACCGGCAGGACGCGAACGGCCGGCGCATTCACACCAGCGAGATCTCCCGCGACGACGCGTTCTACGGATTCGGCGAGACCACGGGACCGCTGAACAAGGCGCAGAAACTCATCACGATGAGCCCGAAGGACGCGCTCGGCTACGACCCGCGGGAAACGGATCCGCTGTACAAGCACATTCCGTTCTACCTGAAGCTGAATCGGCGGAACCGGAAAGCGGTCGGGTACTTCTACCACAACACCTACGACTGCGATTTCGATCTGGGGCGGGAGCGGAGCAACTACTGGCCGCCGCACAGCCGGTACCGCACCGACGGCGGCGACGTCGACCTGTTCCTGATCGCCGGTCCCGGCATCCGCGAGGTACTGCGGCGCTACACGGTGCTCACCGGACGTCCGCCGTTGTTGCCGAAGTACGCGCTCGGCTACCTCGCCTCGTCGATGTACTACTCCGAATTGGACGCCGACAGCGACAGTGCGATCACCGAGTTCGTCGACATCGCCGGGGAGGAAGGGATCCCGGTCGACGGGTTCCAGCTCTCGTCCGGTTACACCACACAGGACACCGAGGCCGGCGCGAAGCGCTGCGTCTTCACGTGGAACGAGCGCAGGTTCTCCGACCCGGAGGGCTTCTTCTCGGCGATGTCCGAACGCGGCATCACGGTGTCGCCGAACGTCAAACCGGGTGTGCTCGACGTCCATCCGCGGCTGGCCGAGTTCACCGAGGCCGACGTGTTCGTGACCCGCAGCGAGGACGCGGTCGCTGTGTCGGGCGAAGGGCCCGCGACCGGGGCGTGGTGGGGCGGCCCCGGCCGGTTCGTGGACTTCACCAAGCCGGCCGCGCGCGAGGCGTGGCGGCGGTGGCTGACCGAGTCGGTGCTGAGCAAGGGCACGACGTCGGTCTGGAACGACAACTGCGAGTACGACGGCATCATCGACACCGATTCGCGCGTCGACTTCGAGGGCGCGGGCGCGACGGTCGGCAGGCTGCGCAACGTCATGTCGAACCTGATGTGCCGGGTCGCGCGCGACGCCGTTACCGACACGGCGCCGGATGCCCGGCCCTACATCGTGTGCCGCTCCGGCCACGCCGGCATTCAGCGCTACGCCCAGAGCTGGGCGGGCGACAACTCGACGTCGTGGGAGTCGTTGCGGCACAACGTCGCCACGATCCTCGGCATGGGGCTGTCGGGTTTCCCGCACCACGGCTGCGACATCGGCGGGTTCCACGGCCCCGCGCCCGAACCGGAACTGCTGGTGCGCTGGGTGCAGCACGGCGTGTTCCAGCCGCGCTTCTCGATCCACTCGGTCAACGCCGACAACACGGTCACCGAACCGTGGATGTATCCCGCGTACACCCACCACGTCCGCGATGCGATCCGGCTGCGGTACCGGCTCTTCCCGTACCTGTACTCGCTGACGGCGCGGGCCGCGGAAACCGGATGGCCGATCATGGAGCCGCTGATCAGCGCGTTCCAGGACGACCAGGGCGTGGACGAGGTGTCCGAGGAGTTCATGCTCGGCGACTCGCTGCTCGTGGCGAACGTGCTCGAACCCGGCGCACGCACGCGCACCGTGCGGCTGCCCGCGGGCGAGGTGTTCTACGACGCCTGGACGCGCCGGCGCTGCGAGGGCGGGCAGGTCGCCGAACTGCCGGTCGACCTCGGTTCGATCCCGCTGTTCCTGCGCGGCGGCGGAATCGTGCCGGTGGCGGAGAACCCGCTGACGAGCCTCACCCGCGACGAGGTGACGGACCTGCGGCTGATCTGCGTTCCCGACCACGACGGCCGGTTCACCCTCTACGAGGACGACGGCCTGACGCGCGCCCACGAACGCGGCGAGTTCCGCGAGACGGAGATCCGCATGACCGCGGGCACGCACGTCCGGCTGCGGTTGACCCGCCGCGGCGAGTACCGCAGCCCCGTCGAGCGCCTGCTGTTCGACGTCGTGCGCCCCGGTCGATGCCCGCACCGGGTGCTCGTCGACGGCGAGGAGGTGCCGCAGCAGCTGCACCGCGGCCGGTTCGACGCCGCCGGCGAGGGCTGGCACTACGACATCGACCTCGGCTCGGTGTTGATCAAGACCCCGGACCACGGCGGTGACCGCACCGTCGACATCTCGTTCGAGCCGGTCGACATGATCGGCATGTGAGGAAGGCAGGCATGAGGAACCGACTGATCAGCGGCACTGTCGCCGTGATCCTCGTCGCGGCACTCGGGGCGTGCGCGCCTGCCTCGGGTGCCCGGACGAGCGCCGAGGCGACACCGGAGAACCCTCTCGTGCTGACCCTGGCGAACAACCTCGGCGACGACCACGTGACCTCGCAGGCACTGGCCGAGTTCGCCGAGGACGTGCAGGAGCGCAGCGACGGCCGCATCGAGGTGAAGATCTACGGCAACGGCCAGCTGGGCGACGAACCCAACGTGCTCGGCCAGCTCAACCAGGGCATCGTCGACATGACGAGGGTCAGCGCACCCGGACTGGCGACCTACGACCCCGGCTATCACACCTTCGGCCTGCCCTACATCTTCGAGGACGAGCGCGAGTTCCACGACGTGATGGAC
This sequence comes from Saccharomonospora sp. CUA-673, assembly GCF_001942305.1. Taxonomy (GTDB): domain Bacteria; phylum Actinomycetota; class Actinomycetes; order Mycobacteriales; family Pseudonocardiaceae; genus Prauserella. Next base: position 46,610 of record NZ_MKKE01000013.1, read on the forward strand.
TCGCCGGAGATGGCCGAGTACTTCCGGTCGACGGCAGACGACGGATTCGTCGGCCTCACGTACTACAGCTCGGGCGCCCGGTCGTTCTACACCCGCAACACGCCGGTACGGGAGCCGGCGGATCTGCGCGGGCTGAAACTGCGGGTGCAGGACATGCGCTCGCAGACCGACTTCGTCGGTGATCTCGGCGCCGCGCCGGTGGTGATGGCCTTCGGCGACACCTACACCTCGTTGCAGACCGGCTTGATCGACGGCGCGGAGAGCAACGAGACCGTGCTGACCGACAGCGCACACGGCGAGGTGTCCAAAGTGTTCTCGATGACCGAGCACACCTGGATTCCCGACGTGCTCGTGATCAGCACCGAGACGTGGGAGCGGCTCGACCCGGCCGACGCGCAGCTGCTGTCCGATGCGGCCCGCGACTCCACCGAGAAACAGAAGGAGGCGTGGGCCGAGACGATCGAGCAGTCGATCGCCGACGCGAGGAGATGGGTGTCGAGTTCGTCGACGACGTCGACACCGACGCCTTCCGCAGGGCCACCGAGCCGGTTGTCGACCGGTACGCCGAGGAGTACCCCGAGGTCGCGGAACTCCTGTCCGTCATCGAGTCGGGCAGGAGCTGAGGAGCGATATGACCACGCATGATCGTCTGAATCGGGTGCGGCAGGTGCTCGGCCGCGTGCTGGCCGGGTTCGCCGGCGGGCTCCTCGTCGTGATGACCGCGCTCGTGCTGTACCAGGTGTTCACCCGGTACGTGCTGGGCGAACCGGCGGCCTTCACCGAGGAACTCGTCCGGTACGCGCTGATCTGGACGTCCATGATCAGTGCCGCCTACGCCTTCGTGCACCGCAAGCACATGGCGCTGCTGTTCGCGCGCGACCGGCTTCCTGCGCAGGCGCGGCGCGTGCTGATCATCGGCACGGACGTGCTCGTGCTCGCCTTCGCCGTCGTGGTGCTGATCGTCGGCGGGACGATGCTGGCGCTCAGCGCGGCCACCAACTACTCGGCGCTGCTGGGCGTCTCCCGCGGCCTGGTCTACACGATCGGCCCGATCGCCGGCGCCGCGATCGTGTTCGCGCAGGTGCTCAACATCTGGGAGGACCTCACCGGTGAGGTCCCCGCCGAGACGGAGAGGACAGACTGATGGGCGCCCTGACCGCCGCCGCCATCCTGTTCGGCGCCTTCTTCCTGCTGCTGTTCGCCGGCGTGCCGATCTCGGTGTCGCTCGGGGTCGCCGCGATGGTGACCGCGCTGATGTTCCTGCCGGCCGACGATGCCACCTACGTCGTCGGACAGCAGATGAACGTCGGGATCGAGAGCTTCCCGCTGCTGGCGGTGCCCCTGTTCATCTTCGCGGGCACCATCATGAACACCGGCGGCATCGCCCGCCGGCTCGTCGACCTCGCCCTCGTCGCGGTGGGACGCGTGCCGGGCGCACTGGCCCACACCAACGTCGTGGCCAACACGCTGTTCGGTTCGCTGTCCGGTTCGGCCGTCGCGTCGGCCGCCGCCGTCGGCAGTACGTTGCACGACCGCCAGAAGAAAGCCGGCTACGACCCGGCTTTCGGTGCGGCGGTGAACATCGCGTCCGCGCCGAGCGGATTGCTCATCCCGCCGACGACGGCCGCCATCGTCTACTCGACCGTGGCCGGCGGCGTGTCCGTGTCGGCGTTGTTCATGGCCGGCTACGTTCCCGGCATCCTCATGGGCATCGTGATCATGGCGATCGCGTACGTGTTCACGCGGCGGCAGGGGTATCCGAAGCTGGGCCGCGTCGGTGCGGCCGAGGCGGCCCGCGTCTTCCTCCGGGCGTTGCCCGGCCTGCTGCTGATCGTCGTCGTGGTGGGCGGCATCGTGTTCGGCGTGTTCACGGCGACCGAGGGCGCCGGCATCGCCGTGCTGTACACGTTGGTGCTGTCGCTGGTCTACCGGAGCATGTCGTGGTCGGCGTTCAAGGACGTTGTCACGCGCACGGTCGTCGCGACCGGTGTCGTCATGTTCCTCATCGCCGCGTCCGCGGGCATGTCGTGGGTGATGGCCTACACCGGGATTCCCGGTGCGATCACCGACGCGTTGCTGTCGGTGGCCGACTCGAGGGTCCTCGTCCTGCTGCTGATGCTCGTGGTGCTGCTGGTCGTGGGCACGTTCATGGACATCACGCCCGCGATCCTCATCTTCACGCCGATCCTGCTTCCGCTCGCCGAGGAGCTCGGCATGGATCCGGTCCACTTCGGAATGGTGCTGATCCTCGCGATGTGCATCGGCACGATGACGCCGCCGGTCGGGTCGGTGCTGTTCGTCGGCAGCGGGGTGAGCGGGGTGTCGATCGAGAAGGTCGTGCCGAAGCTGCTGCCGTACTTCGCCGGGCTGGTGCTGCTGTTGCTGGCCGTCACGTTCATCCCCGAGCTGTCCCTCGCGCTGCCGGAGATGATGGGCCTGCTCGACGAGTGACCCCGCCGGGTGCGCACCGCCCGCTCAGGAACTGGCGGTGCGCACCCGCGCTCACCCCGTCCGCACGGCCAGGACCAGGCCCGACGGCAGATCGTCGACGAGGTCGAACGCCGGACCGCGGAACGAGTCCGGGTTGAACTCGACGCGGTCGTCGAAGTACCACCCCGTGCCGGTCTTCCTGAGCACGAACACGTCGATGCCGCCGAACCGGGTGTTCGCGGAGGCTCCGCGAACCGCTCCGGATCGTCGATCTCGGCCAGTCTCGCCAGTTCGTCCGAACGCTGGTCGTACCGCATCAGGCTGTTGGCCGAGTAGTGCCCGCGTTGCAGGTAGGCCCACCACCGTTCGTAGACGTACAGCCGCATGTCCGTCGACAACGACAGCGGCATCGCGCCGGGCCCGAGCCGCTGTTCGACCTCGGACGCGATCCGGTTCGCCGGCATCTCTGGCGCCGCCATCTCCGGTGGGATGTACTCGGACGGCTCCCCGTCGGCCCGGGTTCCATGTGGGCCCGCAGCGCCGCGTTCGGTTCGACCGCGTCCTCGGACACCTCCGGCAGCGCGTCGGCGAAACCCTTGGGATCGCCCGGCATCCACGTGTTCCAGGCGACCAGTCCCGACGAGACGAGCAGGACGGCCAGGGCGGCGACGGCGACACCGCGCGGCGGGGCGAGCTCGAACCGGCGCAGCAGCGCTGCCCCGGCGTGTGCCACGGTGAGGATCCCCGCCGTCACCAGCACCATCGTGATCATGCGCGGGGTCTTCACGAGGAATCCGCTGTGCCCGCTGCCGACGAGGGACAGCATGTAGATCGCCCAGTACAGGTAGATGCCGCCGACCAGCAGCAGCATCGGCTGGGCCCACCACTGCCGCGTGCGGTACCCGAACAGTCCGATCAGCCCCGCGAGCGCCAGCGCGCCGATCGGCGTGGGCTCAAGGAACGGCAACGGCACCGGGTCGTCCGGGATGGCGATGTTCGGGTACGTGTCGGCGACGACCTCGCGGGGTTGCGTCAGCCACGCCCACAACAACGGGAGGAGATACCAGGACGACACGACGACCGACGTGACCAGCACACCCAGCAGATGCAGCAGGTACGGTCCTCGGTTCGGCCGCAGCAGTCGCGCGGCGATGATCGCCAGTCCGCCGATGGCGCCGAACATGAGGTAGCCGGTGTAGGTGCAGACGAACAGGCCCCCGATGATGCCCGCGGGCAGCCAGTGGAGACCGCCCTCGCGGCGGGACAGGCCCGCGAACGTCGCCAGCGCCCACGGCACGAGCACCGCGAGGGTGAGGATCTCGTAGCTCTTGTGCCCGTGCGTGAACACGATCGGCGCCACGGCCGCCATCGCGAGCGCGACGGGTGCGGTGGTGAGCCGGCGCCAGAGCAGGAAGGCCACGAGCGCCGTTGCGGAGATGAACAGGACCTCCATGTGGCCCACGAGTGTCCACGTCGGACGCTCCGACAGCTCCGACGCTCGCGCGACGAGCCACGGGTACAGAACCGGGTACTCCGAGGGCAGACCGGGCAGGAAGGCGTCCGTGCTGCCCCACGTCGTGGTGAGCCGGTTCGCCAGCGCCGACATGCGGATGGTGTCCCAGTCGTGCAGCTCGTTGTGCCCGAACGGGGTCCCGTTCAACGCCGTCCAGAGCGTCATGCCGATCCAGCCCGAGTACAGGCCCGCGACCGCACCGGCCACGTGGTCGGAGACGAACCGGGCGGCGAGCGCGATCGCGACGACGGCAACCACCGTGCCCGCCGCGACCGGTGCGAGCGAGCCGCGCAGCGACAGCGGGTCGAAGTCGGCGGCATCGATCACCAGCCACGACACCGTCATCGCGACGAGATAGCACGCGACGGCCGTCGCCGACGGCCCGATCCGGCGCACCGCCCGCCGGACGGGGTGCTCGGTCGGCGGTGCTGCGGGTCGTCCTCGGGGCGGCGTGGGGGCGTCGGCGACGTCCTCGCCCGCGCGCATGTCCGTGTCGAGCCGGGCGGAGTTCACGCCCGCACTTTATTAATCCCCGACACGAACCGCCCGCCGCCACGCGCACCCGCTGTGTGAGCACGCGCAATGGGAGCGGCCCGGCAGGCGCTCGTCGAGTCGTCTGCCGGGCCGCTGCGTGGGGTGTGATCAGGAGCTGATCGTGGAGGTGTCGATGACGAAGCGGTAGCGCACGTCGCTGGCCGAGACCCGCTCGTAGGCGGTGTTGACGTCGTCGGCCGAGATCGTCTCGATCTCCGCCCCGATGCCGTGCTCGGCGCAGAAGTCCAGCATCTCCTGGGTCTCCGGGAGGCCGCCGATCATCGAACCGGCCAGTGACTTGTTGCCCGCGATCAGCGAGAAGGCGTTGTAGGACAGCGGCTCGCCGGGCGCGCCGACGTTCACCATCGCGCCGCCGGTCCGCAGCAGGCCGAGGTAGGCGTCGACCGGGATCTGGGCCGACACGGTGTTGAGGATCAGGTCGAACCGGCCGCGCAGGACCTTGAAGGTCGACTCGTCGGCGGTGGCGTAGTACTCGGTGGCGCCGAGCCGCTTGCCGTCCTCCTGCTTCTTCAGGCTCTGGCTCAGCACCGTCACCTCGGCGCCCATCGCGGCGGCGATCTTGACGGCCATGTGGCCGAGGCCGCCGAGGCCCACGACCGCGACCTTCTTGCCCGGGCCGGCGCCCCACTGGCGCAGCGGCGAGTACGTCGTGATGCCCGCGCAGAGCAGCGGCGCGGCGACGTCGAGGCCGATGCCGTCCGGGATCCGGCACACGAAGCGTCCTTGACGACGACCTGCTGGCTGTAGCCGCCGTAGGTGGCTCACCGTCGAAGCCGACGCCGTTGTAGGTCTGCACGTTGCCCTTGACGCAGAACTGCTCGGTGCCCGCCTGGCAGTACTCGCACTCGCCGCACGAGTCGACCATGCAGCCGACGCCGACGCGGTCGCCGACCTGGTACTTGGTGACCGCGGAACCGACCGCGGCGACCGTGCCTGCGATCTCGTGCCCCGGCACCATCGGGAAGATCGCCTCGCCCCATTCGCCGCGCGCCTGGTGGATGTCGCTGTGGCAGATGCCCGCGTAGGCGATGTCGATCAGGACGTCGTCGGGACGCAGGTCGCGCCGCTCGATGGTGGTCCGCTCGAGCGGTGCGCCAGGGCCGGGTGCGGCGATGGCGTGCGTCGTTGTGCTCATCAGAACTCCTGCGATACTCGATCACTAGCCCGAAGTAAGGGCCCTCTTACGCTACGACGTAAGAGGGGTCTTACATATTCCGACATAGAGATGTGTGCACGGCCATGGGTGACCGGTACCACCGCGGCGAGCTCCGCGACGAGCTCGTGCGCGTCGCGCTCGACCTCATCGCCGAGCAGGGGGTCGCCGGGTTCTCCGTGGCCGAGGTGGCCCGTCGTGCGCAGGTCAGCCCGGGTGCGCCGTATCGGCACTTCGCCGAGCGCGAGAGCCTGCTCGCCGCCGTCGCGACCGCCGTCGCCCGGCAGCTCGCCGATCGGGTCGCCGAGGCCGCCGACGGGATCGCCGATCCGGCCGAGGCGTTGGCCGCGGCGGCCGGCGCCTACACCGACTACGTCATCGAACGCCGCGCCGGTATGAACGTCATCTACACCGACGGACTCCAGGGTGGCGGGGCCTACACCGAGCTGCACGACCAGACACGGCGGCTGACCGACCAGTTCCTCATGCTCTGCCTGGCCGTGACCGACCGGCCCGAGAACGCACTCGAACTCATGGAGCAGTTGTTCACCCAGGCGCACGGCTACGGGATGTTCTGGATCGACGGCGTGTTCACCAAGCACGGCTATACACCCGAGCTCGTGGTGCGCAAGTCCGTCGCCGCGGCGAGACTGACCATCGAAGGCCACCGCCACCAACCCGGAACCGTCTGACGCCCGTGTCAGCACCCCACGTCGCCGTGTCAGCATCTCGCGTCGCCGTGTTGTCGATTCGGCGTCACGCGCCGGGCTCCACGACGGGGGTTGTCAGGAAATCGAGGACCGTCTCGTTCAAGGGGTACGCCAACGAGACAGGAGCGCCCCATGAGCCACCGCGACACCAGCCACCGCAGCACGAGACACCGCATCGTCGTCCTCGGCGCCGGGTACGCCGGGACCTACGCCGCCGGGAATCTGGCCCGCAGGCTGCACGGTGACGACGTCGAGATCACCGTCGTCAACGCCGCGCCCGACTTCGTCGAGCGGATGCGCCTGCACCAGTTCGCCGCCGGACAGGACCTCCGTCGCCGGCCGCTGGTCGACATCTTCGCCGGCACAGGCATCGACCTGCGCATCTCGGAGGTGACGGGCATCGACGCCGACAACCGCACCGTCACCGTCGACGGCCAGGACCAGCTCGGTTACGACTCGCTCGTCTACACGCTCGGCAGCACCGCGGCCCTCCACGCCGTGCCGGGGGTCGCCGAGCACGCCTTCCACGTCGCCACCGCGCCCGCCGCCGGCCGGCTGCGCGCCCGCCTCGACGAGATCGACGGCGGGCGGGTCGTGGTCGTCGGCGGGAACCTGACCGCGATCGAGGCCGCCACCGAGATCGCCGAGTCCCACCCCGGACTGACCGTCGAGCTCGCCACCACCGGCGAACTGGGCGGTTGGCTGGATGCGAAGGCCCGGCGCCACGTGCTGGCCGCCTTCGACCGGCTGGGAATCGACGTCCACGAGCACGCCACCGTCACCGGCGTCGACGCCTCGTCCGTGACCGCCACCGGCACCGTGCTGGCCTCCGACGCGACCGTGTGGGCGGCCGGGTTCGCCGTCCACCCGATCGCCGCCGCCGGCGGCCTCGACGTGACGCCGGAAGGGCAGATCGTCGTCGACCGGCAGCTGCGTTCGGTGTCGCACCCGGACGTCTACGCCGCGGGCGACAGTGCCCACGTCGTCGGCGACAACGGCCTGACGCTGCCCATGTCCTGCGCGACCGCGGGCCTGAGCAGCCGGCAGCTGGCCGCGACGGTCGTCGGCGACCGCACCGGACGCCGGATTCCGGCCACGCCGAAGTTCTACGTGGGCAGCCACGTCAGTCTCGGCCGGCGGGACGCGGTGTTCCAGCTCGTCGACAAGCAGGCGCAGTCCCGGACGGCGTCCCTGCGCGGCCGGGCTGCGGCCCGGTTCAAGTCGAGTGTCGTCGACGGCGCGGCCTGGTCGACGACCCACCCGACGTTCGGACTCCCCAGCCGCCGGCACCGGCTCGCGGCCTCGTCGACCCCCGCGCCGGCGACGACGTCGGCCTAAGGTCATCGACATGGATTCGTCCGCCGTGGCGACGTTCGAGGCCAGCCGCGACCGGCTGGCCTCGCTCGCGTACCGCCTTCTCGGCTCGGCCGCCGACGCCGAGGACACCGTGCAGGACGCCTTCCTGCGCTGGCAGGCCGCCGATCGGGAGCACATCGAGGTGCCCGAGGCATGGCTGACCAAGGTAGTCACGAACCTGGCCCTCGACCGGCTCCGCTCGGCCAGGACGCGCCGCGAACGCGCCGCCGGCACCTGGCTGCCCGAACCGCTCCTCGACGGCGACCCGATGCTGGGCCCCGCCGACACCGCCGAACAACGCGAATCGGTGACTCTGGCCGTGCTGATGCTGTTGGAACAGCTCTCTCCGGTCGAACGCGCCGCCTACGTGCTGCGGGAGGCGTTCGCCTACCGCCACTCCGAGATCGCCGAGATCCTCGGCATCACCGAGTCCGCGAGCCAGCAGCACACGAGCAGGGCCCGCCGCCGCGTTGCCGCGGGTCAGCAGCGCCGGGACACGGACGTCGACGAGGCGACCGCGCGCCGCATCGTCGGCGCGTTCGTCGCCGCGGCCTCGTCCGGCCGCACCGAGCAGCTCGTCGCGCTGCTGACCGACGACGCCGCAGGCGTGTCCGACAGTGCCGGCTTCGGGCCCGCGAAGAAGCTCATCCGGTTCGCCGGTCCGCAGCGGATCACCCGGGCGATCCGGTCGGCGTTCACGCCCTCACCCGCCAAACGCGCGTTCGTGGGCGGTTCTCCGGACGTCCACGCGGCCGTCGTCAACGGCTGCCCGGCCATCCTCTTCGCACTCGGCGACCAGGTCTTCGGCGCCGTCGTGCTGGAGGTGCGGGGCGAGCAGGTCTGCGGGTTCCAGGGCGTCGCCACGCCCGAGCGGCTCACCCGCCTCACCGAGGCATGGCAGCGGCAGGGGCCGGCCGAACCGCTGGCCCAGCTGTGGTGACCGACCCCGTGAGCGACCCTGTGGCCGGCACCCTCAGCACGGCTCCCCTCAGCACTGCTCCTCGGGGATGTAGCCGTGTTCGCAGGCGTACTCGAGCTGCGCCTCGCCGGCGGTGTCGTCGCGTCCCGCGCCGCCGGGGTCCAGGTAGCCCTGGTACTCCTTGCAGTCCGCGTTGAACTCGCCCTGTTCGAGTGCGCGCTGGCCGCAACCCTCGGCGACGTCGGGCCCGCCGCGCGGCGCCGGTCCGTCCGATGTGGACGGCTGCTGGGATGTCGTGGGCGCCGGCGCGGGTTCGGTGCTCTCGTCGTCACCGCACGCGGCCGTCAGTCCTGCCGCCGCCAGCAGCGCGATCGCCGCAACCCACGTCCTCATCCGCCTATTGTGAACGTGTCGTGCTGCGCAGTCACAGCCCCTCTGCCGGGTGAGCCACGGCGACTCGGCTGCGCGGGGAGGTCGCCGTCTCCATCGGCAGTTCCGCCCACACGACCTTCCCGCCCCTCGCGCGGTATTCGACACCCCAGTCGGCGGCCAGTGTCGACACGAGCAGCAGGCCACGGCCGTGCCCGAGTTCCGGTCCGGGGTGCATGAGCACCGGCGGGCGCGATCCGTGGTCCGACACGGCGATCCGCAGCCGCCCGCCGGCCGCCTGCACCCGCAGTCGCGACGGCGGGCTGCCGTGCACGACGGCGTTGGTCACGAGCTCGGTGACCAGCAGCGACGCGTTCTGTCGTGCGTGTTCGTCGACCTCGGGCAGCTGGGCCACCGCGTCGTCGACGGCGTGTCTGGCGGCGGTGGGGGTATGTACTCCGGGGTGGAGGTCGAGGTCGATCTGGAAGGCATCGGCCGCGACGCGGCTCCGTTCGGTCATCATCGCCCGCCCCCCTGGGAACAACGGCCCTGATTCGAGGGCCACGCACGTCGTGGCCGCGGATTGTTCACAACTTCCGTGTGCCCTGACTGGCGTGTCGGTACACGCGTTCGGTTCCAACTTCTCCGACTGGGCCGGTCGGGTGTCACCCACTCGGCTAGTTGCGAGACATAACCGCTGGCAGCGGGCATAGTGGAGGCGCGGCGAGGGCGGAGGTGGTACGTCGTGAGCATCGAGCGCGAGCTGAGCGGTCCGCTCAGCGCCGAGCTCGCCAGAGCCGTGCGCGCGGGACGGTTGCCCGCCAGCGCATGGGCGGCCGTGGCGGAGGTGCTCGAGAGTCTCGATCCCGGCGTTCCCGTCGGCGACGTCGTCGCGTCGCTGTCCGACATCACCGGGGGAGACGTCGGCGACGATCCACGCGCCGACCTGCCGGATGCGGCATCGGACGAGAGCGTGCACGGCTCCCACTGCCTGCCCGGCGACCCGCGCGAGAACGGCGCGGCGTTCTCGTCGCGCGCGCACGCGGCCGGCGTCGAGGGCGATATGCCCTGGCAGCGGGGCGTGCGTTCGCGGGCGAGCGCCTGGCACGCCGACATCGACCGCACCACGTTCCTCGACGAGATCAGCCGCGCCTCGGCGACCTCGCTCAACAGCGCGGAGATGCTCGCCCAGGTGTGCGCGCTCGTGCGCTCGCATCGGCTCGCCGACCGCACCGCCGTGTGGCGGGCCACCGACGACGGCCTGCGTCGCACGTCGCCGCCGCCGCGCGACGACGGCCCGGCCGAGCGGCCGGACCTCACCGTGCAGCAGGCGCTCATCACCCGCAGGTCGGTGCGCACCGGCGACCGCAGGCTGAGCGTGCCGCTGCTCGCCGGGCGGCTCGTACTCGGCGTGCTCGACCTGACCCGCGAACGGCGGGAGTTCACCGCCGACGACATCTCCCTGGCCCACGCCGTGGCCGGTCGCGCCGCACTGGGCCTGCGCAACGCCTACGAGTACGAGCGGGAACACGAGCTCGCCCAGCGGCTGCAGTACGCCATGCTGCCCACGCTCGCGAGTCTCGATGAGGTCGACATCGCCGCGCGGTACCGCTCGTCGACACGCGGGGTGCACATCGGCGGCGACTGGTACGACGCGTTCGCCCGGTCCGACGGCACCGTCGTGCTCACGGTCGGCGACGTCACCGGGCACGGCCTCGACGCGGCCGTCGTCATGGGCCAGTTGCAGAACGCGCTGCGCGCCTACGCGCTCGAGGGGCACGGGCCGGCGTCGTCGCTGCGCCTGGTGCACGAGTTGCTGCGAGAGGGGCGCGGATCGTTGTACGCCACGGCCGTCGTCGTCGAGATGCAGCTGCGCACCGGTGTCATCCGGTGGGCCAGCGCCGGACATCCGCCGCCGCTGGTGCAGGACCCGTCGGGAGCGGTCACCTACCTCGACGCCGAACACGGGCCGATGCTCGGCGTCGACCCGCGGTGTCGCATCCCCGAGCATCAGCGCTCGCTCGCGCCCGGCTCGTCCGTCGCGTTGTACACCGACGGCCTCATCGAGCGGCGCACCAGCGACCTCGACGCCGGTATGGCCCGTCTGGCCAGGGTGTTCGAACGTGGCGGCGGGGGCGCGCCCGCCGAACGCACCGAGACCGTGCTGCACGAGATGCTCGGCGGCACCGACCACGACGACGACGTCTGCCTGCTGCTGTGCCGGTGGACCGGACCGGCCGAGCTGCGTCGCACCGGCTAGGTTCCGTGCCGTGGAGGGTCCGCCGCGTGCGGACGTCGGATTCCGTCACAGGGTCTAGGTTTTTAGCTTAGGCTTGCCTATTTTGGTGGTCATGTCTTCTGCACTGCCCCCGATCTCCCGCCGGAGCCTGCTCAGCGGTGCCGCGGCCCTCGCCGCGACCGGGTTCCTGACGGCCTGCGGCCCCAACACCTCCGACGACGCCGACGGCGGTGGCGGTGACGCCTCAGGGTGGTCGTTCACCGACGACCGCGGCGAGGAGATCACCCTCGATCGCACGCCCACCCGCATCGCCGGCCTCAACGACGCCATCGCGTCGCTGTGGAACTACGGCATCACCCCGGTCGCCTCGTTCGGCGCCACCGGCCTCGGCGCCGACGTGAACTTCGAGGGCAAGGACCACTCGCAGGTCACCGAGGTGGGCACCACCTACGGCGAGATCAACCTGGTCCGCCTGCAGGCGCAGAAACCGGACCTGATCGTCGTGCACGCCTACCCCGAGGACGAGTCCGGCGAGATCGACCCGAACAAGCCGCTGTTCGGCTTCAAGGACATCAAGCAGCAGGAGGACGCGGCGGCCATCGCTCCCATCGTGGCGATCTCCATGACCGGATCCGCCGACAAGGTCGTCGAGCGCACCACCGAGTTCGCCCGCTCCCTCGGCGTCGAACAGCAGCTGCTCGACGAGAAGAAGTCCGATTACGACGCCGCCCGCGAACGTCTGCGGGAGGCCGCCTCGTCCGGTGTGACCGTGATGGCCGTGGCCGCCTACGAGACCGACGGTGTGCACATCGCCAAGGCGGAGGACGACCCGGCGCTGCGCAGCTACACCGAACTCGGCATGAAGTACCCCGACCCGGGCGGCGACGAGTACTACTGGCGCCAGGCGGCATGGGAGAACATCACGCAGTTCCGCACCGACGTGGTGCTCTACTCACTGCGCGCGATGAGCGGCGACGACATGCTGAAGCAGCCGACGTTCGCCACCATGCCGGCGGCGCAGGCCGGGCAGGTGTATCCGTGGGAGTTCAGCGCCATGGACTACGTCGCCCAGGCCGGCACGATCAACCGGCTCGCCGACAACCTCGAGGGTGCCCGCCGGGTCGTCTGACCGGGTCGTCGAGGCTTACGTGGATGCGGAGTCGGCGGACGAGCTGTCCGTGGATTCCGCATCCTTCGACGGTGCGGCCTTGGGGGCGGGGGAGGGCGTCACCGGCTTGACCGCCGGCCGCGTCGCCTCCGCATCCGACGTGGCCTGGGCCGCGGGCCGCCCCGACGACCCGTTCGTCTGCGCCGCCTGCGTGGCCCGGGCGGTCTTCGCCGCGTCGTACGACGTCGTCAACGACTCGGGCAGCTCGTCGAGTTCGACATCCTCGTTGTCGATCGCCTCGAGGGCCGACTCGCCGGCGTGCAGGGCCTCCTCGGCGGCCTTGAGCCGGGCCTTCGCGTCGTTGCGGATCTTCGTGAGCCGCTCGACGACGCTCGTGGCCTCGCTGGTGCGCCGCTCGGCGTCGGACGTGGCGTCGTCGACGAGCTTCTTGGCCTTCGCGGTGGCCTCGTCCACGAGCCGCTTCGACTCCGTGGTCGCCTCGGCGATCCGCCGCTCGGCCGCGTTCTTGCTGGCTTCCTTGGTGTCGGCGACGTGCTTCTCGAGCGCGGCCTTCTCCGCGGCCGTCTTCTGGTCGAATTCCTGCTCGATCGTGCGGCGCTTCTGCTCGGCAGCCTTGTCGAGCCGTTCCTGACGCTCGGCCGCCTCGGCCGTCATGCGCTCGACGTCGGCCTTCGTGGCGGCCAGAGCGTCGGTGTGCTCGCGTTGCAGTGCCTCGGCGTGCGTGTCGAGCGTCTCGACCAACTTCATGTAGCGCTCGTGCAGCTTCTTCGAGACCTCGCCGCTCTCGGCCCACGTCTTGGTCGCTGCCTCCTCGGCGCGGCCGACGATCTCCGCGGCACGCGTGTTCGCGAGCTCGATCGTGCGCTGCATGCGCTCGTCGAGGTCCTCGGGCCGCTCGGGCGGCTTCTTGAGCTCCTCGACCCGGTTCTGCAGCCGCGACACCTCGCGGCGGGCGTTCTCCAACTCGCGCGAACTCGTCGTCAGCCGGGCGTTCGCGTTGTCGCGATCGGCGATGATCCGCTGGATCTGAGCTCGAGGTGTTCGACGTACTGCAACACCTGTGTGCGGTCGAATCCGTGCCACGCCTGGTTGAATTCCCGCCGGAGCGGCAGCAGCCGGTTGTCGTGCTCGGAAGCCATACCCCAGACCGTACCCGCGCGCCGCCCCGATGTGGTGACAGGACCGCCGGTGGACCGGTCACAACCATTCAGCCCGACACCGGCTCGGCGACGACCACGCGGTTCTCCTCGTACCCGGTGTCGCCGCCCTCCCAGCGTCCGCCGCAGGTGACGAGCACGGCGCGGTGCGGGCCGCTCTGTCCGAACAGCTCGCTGGAGCGCTCGGGCACCTCGTCCTTGTGCAGCGTGAGGATCTGGGAGACCTCGTAGCGCCACTTCTGTCCCTCGGCATCGGCCACGGTGATCCGCTCGCCGACCTCGACGTCCCACAGCTCGGAGAACGGCCCTTCGCGGCCCTGCCAGTTCACGTGGCCCGCGAACACGCTCGCCCCGCTCGGGGCGTCGAGCCCGGCGCCCCACCACGTCGCCTCGCCGAGGTCCTCCGGGATCGGCAGGACCGCGTTCGGCCCGAGCTCCTTGCGTACGAGCGCGGCCTCGCCGCCGTCGGGCAGCCGGATCGTGCCCGGCTGCTGTCCGCTCGGGGCCGGCTCGACCGGCTCCGAACGCGGCTGCGTCGGTTCCTGCTGTTCGTCCTCGGGCGGCGCGGGCTCCGGCTCCGGGGCGGGGCGCTCGTGGCCGCGCTGCACGGGTTCGGCCGGCGCGTGCCGGGGAACCTGCTCGGCGGGGTGGGCGCTGCCGGCGACGGCGTCGGTGGGCGGCATGAGCACCGCCGCGACCACCAACGCCTGCGCCATCAGCACCGTGGCCACCCCGAACAGGTACCACGTCGCCCGGGTACGCCGATCACTCATGGCGGTTCACCCGTCAGAACCCGGACTGGCGACGGTGGACGGCGAACCCGGCCGCCGCGGCCACGAGAGCGGCGAGCCCGCCCATGCCGGCGAGCGCGCCGACGGGCGTCGACGTCGTCGTGGCGCCCTGCGCGACCACCGCGTCCGCGTGACCGGCCGGGATCACCTTCGGCACCTCGTCCGGTTTGTTGTCGATCGTCAACGTCAGCGTCTCGCCCGCGGTGACCTCGCCGCACGCCGACGGCGGGTTGTCGGGGTCGAACGCGTCCGCGTAGCCGTTGGGCGGACTCACCTCGACGATGCAGATCTGCTGCGGCGTCCGCAGGTTCTCGATCTCGGCCGCACCGCGGTCGCCCTCGGTGGTCACGACGGCCGGTCGCCCGTCCTCGCCGGTCAACGGCTCGCCGTCGTCGCCCGTGGCGGGCGATTCCCTGTCCTCCCCGGTGATGCGCAGCGGCACACCCGCGATGCCCTCGCCGGTGTCGGCGTCGACCTTGGTCACCGCGACCGCGCCCGGCGCCGTCTTCGCGGTGCCGCTGGCGCTGGCGGTCAGTTCCTGCTCACCGCCGGTCGAGACCACCCGCTGGGTGTCGGCGGTGACCGGGTCCTGCACGTACGGACGCGGCGCCGGGGCCGACAGCGACGCCGTCACCGACGGCTCCTCGCCGGTCGGCGTCACCGCGAACGTGGCGGTGCCGTCCTCGCCGGTCGTGATCGGCTCGCTGCCGACGTCGGCGCCCTCGGCCGACAGCGTGATCGGCACGTTCGGCACACCGGTGCCGGCGGCGTTGGTGACCGACACGCTCCACTCGCTCGCCTCGCCGATGGTCTGCTGCTCCTCGGGGGCGGTCACCTCGGCGGTCCACGGGCCGCGGTTGGCCTCGGCGTCCGTGCGCAGCCGGTCGACGGCCTCCTTGGCGCCGTCGGGCAGCTTGTCGAACTGCATGTCGACGTCGTAGCCGATCCGGTCGAACGGCAGGCTCGGGTCGAGGTCGGCCGGGGTGCGCGGCGCCGCGGTCCACGAGTGCAGCAGGTGGGCGAGGGCGGCTGCCTCGTCGGCGTCCTGCGTGTCGCCGTGACGCAGCAGCAGGTAGGAGATGTTGGCCGCGATGTCCTCGGGGATCGGGTCGCCCCACTTGGTCAGCAGCTCGTCGCCCGGCTGGTACTGCTCGTCGGAGTCGGGCGCCTTGAGCGCGAACTGCACGCAGAACACCTGCTGGCCGCCGACGATGTAGGAGCCGACCCAGTCGTGCTCGCGGTCCTGGCCGCCGTAGGGCTGGCCCGGCGTCGTGCGGTGGCCGGTTCCCTCCTGCACGTCCGCCGACGCCGCCGGGGCGGTCACGACCAGCGAGAACGCGGTCAGCAGCATCGCCATCAGCAGGCGCAGGGCGGTGGCAGGCAGGGTTCGGATCGATCTGGTCGGTCTGGCGGTGCGCGGTTCCTCGCGTGAGCTCGACGAGGACCGCGAGGTGCCGGGTGCGCTCGGGATACGCGCCACGGGAGTCCCCCTATGGGTGACGAACGCGCGCCGGACGAGTGTGCCCCCAGAACCCCAGAGCTTCTGACGAACGGCGACCACCCGACACGATGAGTCGGGCTCGGGCCGACCCGGTCGTGTCGATTGCGTGGTGCCGCGTACACCCGACCGCGCGTTCGGTAACGGATCGGATACGGTTCGTGATCCTCGCCGGTAGAAGGGGTGTACGGCAATCGGCCACTTGAGTGGATGTGGATCCGTGACAGGCTGTGACCCGCAAGGAAAATGTGGCGAGGCCCCACCACTCACTCCGGGGATTCGCCGGTAAAGTCGACTTTACCGACCTACGGGAACCGGCCGGCGCGTGCGGTCGTTACACCCATTGCAAGGCCAGTAGATCCAGGAGGATCAGGTGCGAACCTCAAGTAACCCCGCCTTCCGCAACCTGCCGCAAAGCGCAGGGGCACAGGCGCCCTACGCGGGCTTCGAGCAGCCCCAGGGCGGTGTGCCCGGTTCCGGGACGCCGCAGGCCCCGTCGGGCCAGGCCGACCGGCCGATGACCCTCGACGACGTCGTGATGAAGACCGGCATGAGCCTGGGCGTCACGCTCCTCATCGGCACCATCACCGCGATCTGGGCCCAGGGTCAGATCGCCGCCGGTGCGATGGGCTCGGTCACGGGCGCCATGATCGGCGGCATGATCGTCGGCCTGATCATCTCGCTGGTGATCATCTTCAAGCAGATGGTCAGCGCCCCGATGACGCTCGCGTTCGCCGCGGCCGAGGGTGTGTTCCTCGGTGCCATCACCGGTGTCTTCGAGATGATGGTTCCGGGCGTCGCGCTGCAGGCCATCGCCGGCACCGGTGCGGTGTTCGTGGTGATGCTGATCGTCTACAAGACGGGCGCCGTCAAGGTCACCCCGAAGTTCCAGAAGTGGATGATCGGTGCCGTCGGCGGCGTCGCCATCCTGATGCTGATGAACCTCGTGCTGGGGCTCTTCGGCGTCAACATGGGTCTGCGCGACGGTGGCGGGCTCGCGATCATCTTCAGCATCGTCTGCATCGGCATCGCCGCCTTCTGCTTCCTGCTGGACTTCGACATGGCCGAGAAGGCCATCCGCGAGGGCGTGCCCGCCAAGTTCGCCTGGTACGTGCCTTCGGCCTGATGACCACGCTCGTCTGGCTGTACCTGGAGATCATCCGCCTGCTCACCATGTTGCAGGGCGAGTGATCGGGCTCGTCAGTTCCGGCTAGTCCTCCTGCGAAAGCCGCTCGGCCACCGAGGCCGGGCGGCTTTCGCGTGCACGGGGTGTGTGCGGGCAGGCAACGTCGGGATGGGATGCGGCCGGGAAGTCCCGACGAAAGTCGGCGTCCGGTCGAGTGACGAGAACGCAGCTCGGCCCTGTGCCCCACGGGTTCGGGGGCACAGGGCCGAGCGGTCACCGGGGTCGGGCGCCTCAGTTGAGGCGCTCGGTCAGCTGAGGCGCTCCAGGACCATGGCCATGCCCTGGCCGCCGCCGACGCACATGGTCTCGAGGCCGAACTGCTTGTCGTGGTGCTGCAGCGAGTTGATCAGCGTCGATGTGATGCGGGCGCCGGTCATGCCGAACGGGTGGCCGACCGCGATGGCGCCGCCGTTGACGTTCAGGCGGTCGAGGTCGATGCCCAGGTCCTTGTACGACGGGATGACCTGCGCGGCGAACGCCTCGTTGATCTCGACCAGGTCGATGTCGCCGACCGACAGGCCTGCGCGCGAGAGCGCCTGCTTCGAGGCCTCCACCGGGCCGTAGCCCATGATCTCGGGCGACAGACCGGACACACCGGTCGAGACCACGCGCGCCAGCGGCGTGATGCCGAGCTGCTTGGCCTTCGTGTCGCTCATGATCACCAGGGCGGCGGCGCCGTCGTTCAGCGGGCAGCAGTTGGCCGCGGTGACCCGGCCGTCGGGGCGGAACACCGGCTTCAGCCCGGACACGCCCTCCAACGTCACGCCGGCGCGCGGACCGTCGTCGGCCGACACGACGGTGCCGTCGGGCAGCGTCACCGGCGTGATGTCCTTGGCCCAGAACCCGTCGGCGAGGGCCTTCTCGGTGAGGTTCTGCGACCGCACACCGAACTCGTCCATCTCCTCGCGGGTGACGCCCTTCGTCCGCGCCAGGTTCTCCGCGGTCTGCCCCATGGCGATGTAGACGTCGGGCAGTTGCCCGTTCTCCCGCGGGTCGGTCCAGCTGTCGGTCTCCTTCTCGGCCGTCGCGGCGGTGCGGGCCTCGGCGTCGGCGAACAGCGGGTTGCGGGTGTCGGGCAGCGAGTCGGAGCTGCCCTTCGCGTAGCGCGACACGGTCTCGACACCGGCCGAGATGAACACGTCGCCCTCACCGGCCTTGATGGCGTGCAGCGCCATCCGGGTGGTCTGCAGGCTCGACGAGCAGTAGCGCGTGATCGTGCAGCCGGGCAGGTGGTCGAAGCCCAGCAGGGTCGACACGACGCGGCCCATGTTGAAGCCGGACTCGCCGCCGGGCAGACCGCAGCCGAGCATCAGGTCGTCGATGTCGGCCGGGTCGAGCTGGGGCACCTTGTCGAGGGCGGCGCGCACCATGGCCGCGGTCAGATCGTCCGGACGCATCTCCACCAGCGAGCCCTTGCCCGCCCTCCCGATGGGCGAACGAGCTGCGGAAACGATCACGGCTTCGGGCATGGCGGGACACTCCTTCGGATCAACACTAAGCGGACGCTCAGGTACATCCTGCCTCGCCGCGCGAGCTCTGGCCAGCGTCTTGGGTCACGTCCTGAGCCCTGACATGATCGTGTTCGTGCCAGACCGACGCAGCGCGGCACTGCATCCGCGCACGATCGCACTGTGGGCGGTGGGACTGCTGCTGCTCGCAGCCGTTGTGGCGACCGCGAGCCTGTGGTTCCTCGGCGGCGGTACCGCCGCCGACCGCGCGCGGCTGGACGCGCTGCGCACGGCGGCGAGCCTGGTCATCGGAACCGGCGGTGGGGCCGCGCTGCTGCTGGCCGCCCGACGGCAGCGATCCGCCGAACTCGACCTCGAGCAGCGCGACCACGACGCCACGGAACGGCGCGTCACCGAGCTGTACGGGCAGGCGGCCGAACAGGTCGGTCACGAGAGCGCCGCGGTGCGGCTGGCCGGGATGTACGCGCTGGAACGGCTGGCCACCGACCATGCGCCGCAGCGTCAGACCATCGTCAACGTCCTGTGTGCGTATCTGCGGATGCCGTTCGACGACTCCGCCGAGGAGCGGCAGGTCCGGCTCGCCGTGCAGCGGATCCTGCAGCTGCACCTGCGCCCGGATCTCGACGACGTTTTCTGGTCCGACATCGATCTGGACCTGGCGGGAGCCAGGCTGACCTGGTTCAGCTTCCCGCACTGCCGAATCCGTTCCCTGAACTGCCGGGGCGCCGTGTTCACCGAGCTCGCGACGTTCCGCGGCACCGAGTTCGGCACGAAGGCCGACTTCACCGCGGCCCGTTTTCTCGACGTCGCGGACTTTCGCAACGTCGGCTTCGGGCGCACCGGAAGCCAATTCCGGGACGCGCGCTTCGAGGGGCCGGTCCGGTTCGGTGAGCACACGACCGGGAACCTCGCGGGTGCGGTGACCCGCACCGGTCCGGGTCGAAACTGGCCACCGGGGTGGACGACGTATCCGTTGCCCGACGACCCGGATTGGGCGGAACTGAAATCCACCGACCCGTAGACGAAACGAGTGGCCGGGGTGGTGCGTCCCAGCGGATGAATCGGAGAAACACCGCCATCGGTGCGACACCCCGAAAGGAGACAGCGATGACTGGGATCAACGCCCGAACACCGGGCCGGACGGCCCGAGCGGCGAGCCGGCATCGTCTCGGTGCGGGGGCGGCCGCGCGACGAAATGGTGAGTGGAGATGTCCGACCGGATTCGGTGCCGGCTCGTGATTTGGTGATGACGGGGCGGCGCGGAAAGCCGTGATGGCTCTCCGCGCCGCCCCGTCGTCGTGTTGCGGCCCCCGACGCCGGGGCTCACCCCGGCCCGGGATCAGCCGGCCGGGGTGATGCGGCCCTCGCCGCCCTCCGGGTAGTCCGCGGCCGTGACCGCGCCCTCGAGGCCCTCGACCAGGAAGCCCTCGACGGCCTGCTGATACGTGGTCTCGACGGAGGTGAAGTCGAGGTCGCCGAACGGGTAGCCGTCGCCGCCGCGCGCGGAGAAGTCGTTCGTGGCCACCGACACCGCGGGGCCGTCGACGACCTCGCCGCCCGAGACGATCTGCGTGCCGTCGGCCAGCGTCACGTCCTGAACCCGCTCACCGGGCTCGAGGATCTCGCCGGTGTTCTCGTCGACGACCTGCGCCGCGGCGTTCTCGTCGTAGGTGAACTCGACACCCGCGACCTGCATGAACGCACCGGAGGCACTCGGCAGCGCCGCCACGCCACGCTCGAGCAGTTGCCGCAGCGTCTCACGCGGCACCTCGGGCACGACCGCCACGAAGTTGGAGAACGGGGCGACCTCGTAGGTGTTGAGCGCGGTGATGTCACCGGCGGGCAGCGTCGAGTCGTTGCGGATGCCGCCGCCGTTCTGGATGCCGACCTGCGGTTCGGCGACGCCGAACTCGTCGGCGCGCTGCCGGCCCGCCCACAGCAGGCTGTCGGCCACGAGGTTGCCCAGGTTCGTCTCCTCCGAGCGCACCGCGTTGCGCACGCCGTTCAGCGGCACCTCGCTGGTGGCGACGGTGGTCGTGGCCAGTTCGTCGAGGTGCTCGGCCACCGGCTCCTCGACCTCGGCGCGGATCTTCTCGTCGCCGTGCACCGCGTCCGGGCCGACACCCGACACGCGCACCGGGCCGGTGTTGGCGTCGTCGACGCCGATCACGTCGCCGCGCCAGTTGTAGTTCAGCACCAGCCTGCCGACGTACTTGTAGTCGCCGGTCGTGGTCACGACCGGCACGTCCTTGCCGTCGGCGTCCTGTTCGTACAGCGGGAAGCCGCGCTCGGCCTCGTCACCGGGGATGAGCCGATCGTCGTCGTTGGCGAGGATCTCGCCGCCGCCGGCCCCGATCACCGCGTCGACCCCGCGCAGCTCGGGCACCAGCTCGAGCTCGTTGTCGATGTCCTGCAGGTGCGAGACGACGATGACCTTGTTGATGCCGCGCTTGCGGAAGTCCTCGGCGAACGCGTTGGTCACCTTCGCCATCTCCGGGTCGACCTCGACCTCGCGCGGGCTCGACAGCGACGGCAGCTCGGGCGTCGTGAGGCCGATCATGCCCACGCGCTGGCCCTTGGTGCGCAGCACCTTGCTGCTCATGATCGTGCCGTCGTCGGCGTGCGCGGCCAGCGACGGCTCGCCCGAGACGTCGACGTTCGCGCTGACGTGCGGCAGGTCGCCGTCGAACTCGTCGATGAAGTCGGCGAACAGCTCGGGGCCGAAGTCGAACTCGTGGTTGCCGATCGTGGTGGCGTCCAGGTCCAGACCGGCGACCGCCTTGGCGTCGTAGAAGGGCGCTCCCTCCTCCTCGCTGGCGGAGAACTCGGGACCGGCGAGGAAGTTGTCGCCACCGGAGACCGACACCTCGCCGCGCCACGCCGCCTGACCCTCGGCGGGCTTTCCGGTCACGGCCTCCTTGCGGAGGTTCTCGAACACGGTCGCCATGCGCGAGGCGCTGCCGTACGGGCGCATGCCGCCGTCGACGATCTCACCCTCGTCGGTGCCGTCGCCGTCGGTGCCGAGCAGCGCCGATTCCATGTCGTTGCTGAACAGGACGTTGAGGGTGAACACGGGAACGTCGTCGAAGAACGTGGGCTTCTTGGTGGTGGCCGGTGCGGCACCGGCGACGCCGCCGGACGCGAGCAGGGCTCCCGTCAGCGCGGTCGCGGTGGCCGCCTTGACAACCCGGCTGCGGTGTCGCGGCCGTCTCGGGAGGGCTTTCACGGCGGGGACTCCTTGAGATTGACATAGCGGTCGAAAACGACTCGAGCTAAGCACAGCGGTCCTTTTCGGACAATGAAATCCAGGCGAACCCCGACGAACGATGTGTAACGCTCACATGCTGGCTAGTCTGGCGGCATGGAATTCGCCGAACACGTCATCGACCTCGTGGGCAACACCCCGTTGGTCAAGTTGAACTCCGTGACCGACGACTCCGGGCCGCTGGTGCTCGCGAAGGTCGAGTACGTCAACCCGGGCGGCAGCGTGAAGGACCGCATCGCGCTGCGGATGGTGGAGGCCGCCGAGGCCTCCGGGGAGCTCCGACCGGGCGGCACGATCGTCGAACCGACGTCCGGCAACACCGGCATCGGCCTGGCGATGGTCGCCCAGCGCAAGGGTTATCGGTGCGTGTTCGTCTGCCCGGACAAGGTCAGCGAGGACAAGCGCGGCGTGCTCGAGGCCTACGGCGCTCGGGTCGTCGTGTGCCCGACGGCGGTGCCGCCCGAGCACCCCGAGTCGTACTACAGCGTCTCCGATCGCCTCGTCTCCGAGATCGAGGGCGCGTGGAAGCCCAACCAGTACGCCAACCCGAACAACCCGGAGAGCCATTACCACTCGACGGGTCCCGAACTGTGGCAGCAGACCGAGGGGCGCATCACCCATTTCGTCGCGGGTGTCGGCACCGGCGGGACGATCTCCGGCACGGGCCGCTACCTCAAGGAGGTCTCCGAAGGCCGGGTCAAGGTCGTCGGCGCCGACCCCGAGGGATCGGTGTACTCCGGCGGCAGCGGCAGGCCCTACCTCGTCGAGGGCGTCGGTGAGGACTTCTGGCCCACGACCTACGACCGCGACGTCGCCGACGAGATCATCGACGTCTCCGACGCCGACTCGTTCATCATGACCCGCCGCCTGGCCTCCGAGGAGGGACTGCTCGTCGGCGGATCCTGCGGCATGGCCGTCGCCGCCGCGGTGCGCCTGGCCGAGCGGTGCGACCCCGACGACGTCATCGTCGTGCTGCTGCCCGACGGCGGCCGCGGCTACCTCGGCAAGGTGTTCAACGACGGATGGATGGCCTCGTACGGCTTCCTGCCCCCGGACTCGTCCGACGCCACCGTCGGCGACGTCCTGCGCCGCAAGGACGGACACCTGCCCGACCTCGTGCACACCCATCCGCATGAAACCGTCGCCGAGGCCGTCGCGATCATGCGCGAGTTCGGTGTCAGCCAGATGCCGGTCGTCAGCGCCGAACCGCCGGTGATGGCCGCCGAGGTCGTCGGCGCGGTCAACGAACGCGACCTGCTGGACAAGCTGTTCGGTGGCAAGGTGGCGCTGGCCGACATGTTGCAGGAACACATGTCGCGCCGCTGCCCACGATCGGTGCGGGCATGTCCATCACGGCCGCCATCGAGGCGTTGACCTCGGCCGACGGCGCGTTGGTGCTCGAGGGCGGCAAGCCCGCGGGTGTCGTCACACGGCAGGACCTGCTCGCGTTCATCTCCGGACGGGAGTGACGGCGGGCATTTCCGCGCGTCACCGGCCGGGGCGTTCCCCTCGGACGGGGGTTGCATCCGCTAGCGTGTGCGCGAGCCAGGGACAAGAAGGTTCTCGTCAAGGGGGTTCAAGCCCACATGAATGCTCCGCAGCCACCGAACCAGCCCGGGGGTGGCGAGCAACAGCCGCCCCAGGGCGGTTCCCAGCCTGCCCAGAGCGGTCCGTTCGAGGCGGCCGAGCCGACCGAGGTCGTCCAGCCCGGTCAGGCACCGCAGCAGTCGGGCGACCAGCCGGCCGACGAGGCCGGTGGCGAGCCGGAGGCGACCCAGGTCGTGCAGCCCGGCCAGGCACCGCAGCAGCCCGCTGACCCGGGCGGCGAGGCGACCCAGGTCGTCCAGCCCGCACAGCCCGGTCAGCAGCCGCAGGGTCCGGGTGCGGAGTCCACGCAGCTGGTGCCGCCGGACCAGCAGCCGCAGGCCTCCATCCCGTACGCGCCGCCGCCGAGCGCCGCCGACAACCCGGGCGCCGTGAACCCCCAGGGCTACGGCATGCCCGGCCAGCCGGGCCAGCCCGGCTTCGACCCGAACCAGCAGGGCTTCGCGCCCCCGGCGCCCCTGGCCAGCCCGGTGCCCCTGCCCCCGGTCAGCCCGGCATGCCCGGCCAGCCGATGAGCCCGCCCCAGGGCTTCGACCCGAACCAGGGCCAGCAGGGCTTCGGAGCTCCTGGCGCTCCCGGCGCTCCCGGTCAGCCGGGCGGGTTCGACCCGTCGCAAGGACAGTTCGGCCAGCCGCCGCAGGGCGGCTTCGGCGCTCCTGGCGCTCCCGGTGCCCCCGGCCAGCCGGGTGGCTACGGCCCGCCCCCGGGCCAGTTCGGCCAGCCCGCCTTCGGCGGACCCCCTCAGGGCGGCGGAAGCAACATGGTCATCGGAATGATCGCCGGTGGCATCGTCGCACTGCTGGGCCTGATCTCGATGATCATGGCTTTCATGAACTTCGGCGACATCAGCGACCTGCGGAGCGTGGTCGGTAACAACGTCGATCAGTTCACCGAGCAGACCGGGATGTCCTCGCCGGGCACGCTCACGTTCTACCTGGTGGTCGTGCTGATCGGCGCTTTCGTGGCCCTCGGCGGTGGTGTGCTCATCGCGCTCGGCAGCAAGCTCGGCGCGATGATCAAGAAGCTGGCCGGTCCGATCACGGCGGTCGCCGGCGTCCTGTTGGTGCTCGGCGCGATCCTGCTCATGGTCGGCACCAGCGTCAACTCCGAGACGCAGGACATGATCGATCAGTACGGCGGAGACACTCCGTCGACGCTGGGCAGCCCGATCTTCTACCTGATCTTCGGCATCCTGATCATCGGTGTCGGCGTCGTGGCCCTTATTCCCGCGACGGCGAAGCTGCTGGGGCTTGGCAGCGACCAGGCCGGTCCCGGCCAGCCCGGTGGTTTCGGTGGCCCCGGCGGCTTCGGCCAGCCGCCGCAGCAGCCCGGCCAGTTCGGTCAGCCCGGCCAGTTCGGCCAGCCGCCGCAGCAGCCGGGTCAGCCCGGGGGTTACGGTCCGCCGTCCGGTGGGTTCGCCCAGCCCGGCGGCCCCAACCCGGGTTCCGGCGGATTCGGCCAGCCCGGCTACCCGGGCCAGCCACCGCAGCAGCCGGGTCAGCCCGGCGGCTTCGGCGGCCCGCCGCCGCAGGGCCCGCCTCCCGGCCAGCCCCCGCAGTGGTGAGCTGCACCTGACGTAAGACCTCGACGCCCCGGTCGCCTCTGCGGCCGGGGCGTCGTCATATCCCGCGTCGTGTCGCAAGCCCGGGGTGTCCGCGGCGGGCCACGGCCATAAGCTGGGCACATGCCTCATGAACCCGCTTCCGCCGGCTTCTCCACCCGCGCCATCCACGTCGGCCAGGAGCCCGACCCGCGCACCGGGTCGGTCATCGTGCCGATCTACCAGACCTCGACGTACGCCCAGGACGGCGTCGGCGGCACGCGCGAAGGCGACTACGAGTACTCCCGCACCGCCAACCCCACGCGCACGGCGCTGGAGGAGGCGCTGGCCGCCCTGGAGAACGCGCGGCACGCCCTGGCGTTCGGCTCCGGCATGGCCGCGAGCGACGCCGTGCTGCGCACGCTGGTGCGCCCCGGTGACCACCTCGTGCTGGGCAACGACGTCTACGGCGGCACGTTCCGCCTCATCGACAAGGTCCTCACCGAATGGGGCGTCACCTACAGCGTCGCCCACCTGTCCGATGTGGACGACGTGCGTGCGGCGATGCGCCCCGAGACGACGCTGATCTGGTGCGAGTCGCCGACCAACCCGTTGCTCGGCATCGCCGACATCGGCGCGCTGGCCGAGGTCGCCCACGCCGGCGGGGCCAAGCTGGTCGTCGACAACACGTTCGCGACGCCGTACCTGCAGACGCCGCTCGACCTGGGCGCGACGTCGTCGTGCACTCGACGACGAAGTACCTCGGCGGGCATTCCGACGTCGTCGGCGGGGCGGTCGTGACCAACGACGGCGACCTGCGCGAACGGCTGTTCTTCCTGCGCAACTCGGCCGGCGCGGTGCCGGGTGCGTTCGACGCGTGGCTGACCCTGCGCGGCCTGAAGACCCTGGCCGTGCGGATGGAACGGCACTGCGACAACGCCGAACGCATCGCCGCGATGCTGCAAAGTCACCCGAAGGTGTCACGCGTGTACTACCCGGGGCTGGCCGAGCACCCCGGTCACGAGGTCGCCGCGAAGCAGATGCGCCGGTTCGGCGGCATGGTCTCGTTCGACCACGCCGACGGCGAGGAGGCCGCGTTGGCGGCTGCGGACGGCACGAGCCTGTTCATCCTCGCCGAGTCGTTGGGCGGCGTCGAATCGCTGATCGAGCATCCCGGCCGGATGACCCACGCGTCCGTCGCGGGTTCGCTGCTGCAGGTGCCGGCCGAACTGGTGCGCCTGTCGGTGGGCATCGAGGACGCCGAGGACCTCGTCGACGACCTGAAGCGGGCGCTCGGCTGACCAGGCCTGGTGACCGCGGGGGTCACGGCCGGTAGTTGCGCGGCTCCTCGTCGCGGGCGGTCGGGCCCTCCCGGTCGCCGGGCTCGACGCCCGGCAGGTCCTCGCCGTGGACGCAGCCGCCGATGAACTCGACGTGCTCGGCGTGCCGCACGTACTGTCCCTCGTCGCCGCACGAGGCGTGCCCGACGGTGAACACGGCGGCGCCGGTCAGCGCCAACGCCGACACGATCCCGGCGAGCAACGGCGTGACGCGACCCTGCGAGCGGGCGCCTCGCGATGCCGTGGGCCGTGCCATGCTGTTCCTCCGCTGTGGATTCGTCCCCCTGGTGCCAGGGCCAGGGTACCCAATCCTCACACGGGACATATACGCGAAGCCCCAACTCGGAGGGAGAACCCCACCGCATGTCCGCCACGCGGCTCGTCGACGCCTCCCGCATCCTGCAGGCGCGGGATCTGCTGGCCGGCGTCGCCCGGACGACCCCGATGGAACACGCGCGCGAGTTCGCCGACGCGTTCGGCGGACCGGTCCACCTCAAGTGCGAGAACCTGCAGCGCACGGGCTCGTTCAAGGTGCGGGGCGCCTACACGCGCATCCAGGGGCTGTCGGCCGAGCAGCGCGAGCGCGGCGTGGTGGCGGCCAGCGCGGGCAACCACGCGCAGGGTGTCGCCCTCGCCGCGTCGCTGCTGGGGACGGCGTCGACGGTGTTCATGTCGCGCAAGGCCGCGCTGCCGAAGGTCGCCGCGACCCGCGGGTACGGCGCCGACGTCCACCTCGTCGGCGACGCTCTCGAGGAGGCGTTGACGGCGGCCGTGGAGTTCGCCGACCGCACGGGCGCGGTGTTCATCCACCCGTTCGACCACCCGGACATCATCGCCGGCCAGGGGACCGTCGGCCTGGAGATCCTCGACCAGGTGCCGGACGTGCGCACGGTGCTCGTGTCCACCGGCGGCGGCGGGCTCGTGGCGGGCGTGGCGAGCGTGATCAAGGAACGCAACCCCGGGGTGCGGCTCGTCGGCGTGCAGGCGGGGGCGGCCGCAGCCTTCCCGCCGTCCCTGGAGGCGGGGGAACCGGTGGCGCTGCGCAGCACGCAGACCCTCGCCGACGGCATCGCGGTGGCCAAACCGGGGGAGTTGACGTTCGAACACGTGACCTCGCTCGTCGACGACGTGGTGACGGTCAGCGAGGAAGGCCTGTCGCGGGCGGTGCTCAACTGCCTGGAACGCCGCAAGCTCGTCGTCGAACCGGCGGGTGCCGCGCCGGTCGCGGCGCTGTTGGAGCATCCGGGCGCGTTCGAACCGCCGGTCGTGGGCGTGTTGTCGGGCGGCAACGTCGACCCGCTGCTGCTGATGCAGATCATCCAGCACGGTATGACCGCGGCGGCGCGGTATCTGTACGTGCGGCTGTGGGTGCCGGACCGGCCGGGTTCGCTCGCGGGTGTCGTCACGCGGCTCAGCGATCTCGGTGCGAACGTCGTGGACATCGAACACTCCCGAATCTCGGGTCGTCTCGGCATCGGCGAGGTCGAGGTGGCGCTCAAGCTCGAGACGCGCGGCCCGCAGCATTGCGACGAGGTCATCGCCGAGCTCCAGCGCGCCGGCTACACCGTGGACGCCTCCGACCGCTGACGCCTCCGACTGTGGACGCCTCGGGTGCGGGCGGGATGATCGACATCCGGACCGCAACCGAGCCAGGAGGGACCGCTCTTGTCCACACCGCATCCGCCCGCAGGGCTGCGTGTCATCGGGGCCGCCGAGGTGGCCGCGCAGATCGACGGAAATCGCGAGGGCACGCTCACCGCCGTGCGCCGGGCCTATCTCGCGCACGCGGCGGGGGCGACGGCCAACCCGCATTCGAGCTTCCTGCGGTTCCCGGACCGTCCTTCGGACCGGATCATCGCCCTGCCCGCGTTCCTCGACGACACCGGCGAGACCGAGACCGATGGTGGGGGCCGGTGGTCGGGCATCAAGTGGATCGCCAGTTATCCCGGCAACGTCGAGCACGGGTTTCCGCGCGCGTCGGCGACGATGGTGCTCAACGACTACGAGACCGGCTATCCGTACGCCGTGCTCGAGGCGTCGATCATCTCGGCGACCCGCACGGCGGCGTCGGCGGTGCTGGGCGCGGAGGAACTGCTCGGTGGGCGCCGGGCCCGTCGGGTCGGGTTCGTGGGCACCGGGCTGATCAGCGATCACGTGCGGATGTTCCTGCGTGACCTGGGCTGGGATGTCGACGAGTTCGTCCTGTTCGACACGGTGACCGCCAACGCCGAGCGGTTCGCCGCGACGCTGGCGGCCGACGGCCCGAGTGGTGCCGTGTCGGTGGTCGACGACGTCGCGGGTGCGTTCGCCGGCTGCGACCTGGTCGTGGTGGCGACGGTGGCGGGCACGCCGCATCTGACCGATCCGGCGCTGTTGGCGGATGCGCCGGTGGTCCTGCACATCTCGTTGCGGGACTTCGCGCCGGAGCTGATCCTGGCGGCGACCAACGTGACCGACGACGTCGACCACGCGGTGCGGGAGCGGACGTCGTTGCATCTGGCCGAGCAGCTGGTGGGGCACCGGGACTTCGTGCACGGCACGATCGCCGATGTGGTGCGCGGTGACCTGCGGCGGGGGCCCGGCAGGGCCGCCATCTTCTCGCCGTTCGGGCTGGGCGTACTGGACCTCGCCGTGGGAGGTTGGGTGCACGACCAGGTCGTCGCTGCGGGCGGTGGTCGGGTGATCACCGATTTTCACGCCGTGTAACGACCGGCTCTCGGCTGGATACGGTCAAAGGTAACGAACTGCGCATATCGACATGTTTTGTCGCCTCGTATCCCTTCGCGTCACTGCTGATTCACCTTTTCGAGGGAATTGCCGGTTGGGGTGGACCGCGGACTGAATCCCAGGCTGCGGCCCCCTCGGCCGCGGCAGGCGCGGAGGACGAAACGTATGAGCAAGAACGACGGACGCGGCGGACTGAGCCGGAGATCATTGCTGCAGGCGGCCGGTACTGGTGGTGTGGCGGCCGCGGCGATCGTCGGTCTGGGGGCGCAGCCCGCCGGTGCGCAGGTGCAGCAGGCCGGACCGTCGGCCGCCGCCACGCCGGTGGGGCCGCTGAAGGCCGCCGACCCGCACGCGATGACGGTGCGTCAGCGCGCGCGTCGCAGGCAGCGGCCGGACGGGGCGGAAATCACGATCCTGCCGATCGACCGGGCGAAGTTCCTGGCCGGTGCGAAGTTCGATCTGCGCGTCGAGGCCGTGGGGGTCGACCCGGAGACGGCGCGGATCGACATCCGCGTGAAGGGCCCGAAGGGTCCGGCGGAGATCCTGGTGGGCGAGCCGGAGCGGACCAGCGCCGCCGACGACAGCCTGGAGATCACGTACCGCGGGCTGCACTACCCGGAGGCCGGCGACTACACGGTCGAGGCGCGGGTGCGTTCGGGCAACCGGAACTCGCGCGACGAGGTCGGCCACGAGGTCGTGCTCGCGGAGACGCCGGCCAAGCCCGCCAAGAACGTGATCTTCTTCCTCGGTGACGGCATGGGCCAGCCGGCGATCACGGCGGCGCGGATCCTGTCGAAGGGCCTGACCGAGGGCAAGTACCACGGCCTGCTCGAGATGGACCGCATGGAGTACCGCGGCCTGGTCACCACGTCGGGCCACGACGCGCTGGCCACGGACTCGGCGAACTCGATGTCGGCGTACATGTGCGGGCACAAGTCGTCGGTGAACGCGATGGGCGTTTACGAGAGCAGCGAGGCGGACGACAACAACCACCCGCAGGTCGAGACTATGACCGAGCTGCTCAAGCGCACGCGGAACATGAAGATCGGTGTCGTCACGACGTCGGAGATCCAGGACGCGACGCCGGCCGCGGTGTTCGCGCACACGCGTCGCGCGCGGAGTACCTGGAGATCATGGACCAGTCGTTGCGTCCGGAGCAGCAGCCGGACGTGTTCATGGGCGGTGGCCTGGCGTCGCTGCTTCCGCAGTCGCACGAGGACTCCGACCGTGAGGACGACCGCGACCTGCGGGAGGAGTTCGCCGAGCAGGGCTTCACGCACGTCACGACGACCACCGAGTTGAACCGCGCGATGCGGGGCCGGGCGCCGGAGAAGCTGCTCGGCACGTTCCACCCGGTGAACCTGGACGTCTACCTCGACCGCCGGCACGACAAGAAGCCGGAGGTTCTCGGCGAGTGGGACGACCAGCCCACGCTGATGGAGATGACCGAGGCGGCGCTGAAGGTCCTCGAGTCCAATGACGACGGTTTCTTCCTGATGGTCGAGGGCGCCTCGATCGACAAGATGGAGCACCCGTTGGACGGTCCGCGCGCCGTGTACGACACGATCGAGCTGGACCAGGCGGTCGGTGTGGCCAAGAAGTGGGCGGAGGGCCGCGACGACACGCTCATCGTGATCACCGCCGACCACAACCACTCGATGAGCATCGTCGGCACGCACGACCGCCGCGAGGAGGAGGGCCGCGAGGCCAACGGCGTCTACGGCGACTCGACCTACCCGACGTACTCGGACGAGGACGGCGACGGCTTCCCCGACGACCCGAACCCGGACGTGCAGTTGTTCTTCGGCTGGTCGAACCACCCGGACCACACCGACGACTTCCAGCACAACGACGTGTTCCTCGAGCCGGCGCTGACCGACGAGAACACCGGTGAGGCCGTCGACAACCCGGAGCGCGACCCGGACGCCAAGCTGCAGATCGGCAACCTGCCGGGCAGCCAGACCAACTGTGTTCACACCGTCGAGGACGTGAGTGTGTTCGCGTCCGGCCCCGGCGCCGCGCGGTTCAACGCCGTGCTCGACAACACGGAGATCTTCTTCGGCATGATCGACGCCCTCGGCGTCGACGCGCGCGACTGAGTTCTCGATCCCTGGCCGAGGCGCCGCTCCGGTTTCGTCCGGAGCCGGCCGCTTCGTGTCGTTTGTCCGGAGCATTTTCCAGACGGAAAGAAATAATTGTTTCGTCCGCCCTGTGGGACGAATTTCTCGACTTTCTGTCAGTCGATTCATTTCGGGCTGTTTCACTGTTAGCGTCCCGGCGAGTTCGAGACCTCGCCCGGTTCGCCGGTGGAAGGACGTTTCCCGCTGATGAGTGTGACGCTGCACTGGTTCCTGCCCTCGCACGGTGACGGTCGGTCCGTTGTGGACCGTCCGCACACGACGCCCGACCGGGCCAACACCCCGCGTACGCCGACGTTGGCGTACTTGACGCAGGTGGCGCGTGCCGCCGAGCACAACGGCTTCACGGGCATGCTCACGCCGACCGGTTCGTGGTGCCAGGACGCGTGGTTGTCGACGGCGGCGTTGTTGCAGAGTACGGAGCGGATCAAGTTCCTGGTCGCGTTCCGTCCGGGCAGTGTCACACCGACGTTGGCCGCGCAGCAGGCGGTGACGTACCAGAACCTGTCGGGCGGCCGGTTGCTGCTGAACGTGGTGACGGGCGGTGATCCGGTGGAGCAGCGCCGGTTCGGCGACTGGTTGGACAAGGAACAGCGGTACAAGCGGACCGACGAGTTCCTGCACATCGTGCGGGAGGTCTGGTCCGGTAAGCCGGTGGATTTCGACGGCGAGCACTACCAGGTGCGGGACGCGTCGATCTTCGACGTGCCGGACCCGGTGCCGCCGGTGTACTTCGGTGGTTCATCGCCAGCGGCGTTGCCGGTGGCGGCGCGCAGGGCGGATGTGCATTTGACGTGGGGTGAGCCGCCGGCGGCGGTGGTGGCCAAGGTGGAGACGTTGCGGGGGTTGGCGGACGCGAGGGCCGGCGGTTGCGGTTCGGGTTGCGCGCGCATGTGGTGACGCGGGATTCGAGTGCGCAGGCGTGGGCGACGGTGCAGGGGTTCTTGGACGAGATGAATCCGGCGGATGTGACGGCGGCGCAGGAGAAGTTGGCGGCGTCCGAGGCGACGGGCCAGCAGGCGATGACGGCGTTGCATCAGGGGGTCAAGCCGGATGATGCGCGGGCACTGGAGGTGCATCCGGGTTTGTGGGCGGGTGTCGGCCTGCTGCGTGGTGGTGCGGGTACGGCGTTGGTCGGCAGTCATGCCGAGGTGGCGGACCTGATCGAGGAGTACCACCGCGCGGGGATCGAGGAGTTCGTGTTGTCGGGTTATCCGCATTTGGAGGAGACGTTCTGGGTGGGTGAGGGGCTGCGGCCGGAGCTCGATCGGCGCGGTCTGCTCGCGCGGCGGTAGGGGGCCGGGTCATGGCGTTGCACATCACCTCGTTGGCGTTGTTGGTCGTGATGTTCGTCGTCGCGTCGTTCCTGCCGGTGAATTTGGGGTTGTTGGCGTTGGTGGCGGCGTTGTGGTGGGCGCCGGGCTCGGCGGGATGAGCGTCGACGACATGTTGGGCGGTTTTCCGGCGGACCTGTTGGTGTTGCTGGTGGGCGTGACCTATCTGTTCGGGATTGCGCAGACCAATGGCACGTTGGAACGGGTCGTGGACGGCGGGCTGCGGTTGGTGCGAGGTCGGGTCGCGTTGGTGCCGTGGTTGTTGTTCCTGTTGACGGCGTTCGTCGCCGCGGTTGGTGCGTTGAGTGCGGCGGCGGTGGCGATCATGGCCCCGATCGCGATGCGGTTCGCGCAGCAGTATCGGATCAGCCGTTGTTGGTGGGGTTGATGGTGGTGCAGGGCGCGACGGCGGGGTCGTTCTCGCCGTTGAGTCCGTTCGGTGCGATCACGGGTCAGTTGTTGGCGGCCGAGGGGTTGCCGCAGCAGCAGCCGGGATTGTTCCTGAACAGTTTCGTGTTCAACGTCGTCGTGGGTGCGTTGGTGTTCTGGTTGTTCGGCGGTCTCCGGTTGGCCCGGGAACGTCGCCGTGCCGCCGCTGCCGACACCGATGTCGATGTCGATGTCGATCCTGCGGTGGTTTCGGGCGGCCCCGGAGGCTCGGGTGGCGGCCTGGCGACGGCGGAGGCGCCGGCGGCGGCGCCTGCCGAGGTCCGGTCGGAGGTGGTGTCGGCGGGCCGGTTATCGGCGCATCAGGTGTTCACGTTGGCCGGGTTGGGTCTGTTGGTGGTGGTGAGTACGGCGTTCGGATTGGATGTCGGTTTCTCGGCGTTGGCGATCGGTTTGGCGTTGACGTTGTTGAAGCCGGGTGCGTATTCGGAGGTCGTGTCGAAGGTGCCGTGGTCGGCGGTGTTGTTGGTGTGTGGGGTGATCACGTATGTGGGAGTGTTGGACAGCGTCGGGACGATAGATTTCCTGAGTGACCTGCTCACGGGCGGCACGAGCCCGTTGGTGGCGGCGTTGGCGGCGTCCTACATCGGCGGCTTGATTTCGGCGTTCGCGTCGACGGCGGGTGTCTTGGGCGCGTCGATCCCGTTGGCCGCGCCGTTGTTGGACGGCGGCATGCTGCCGATCCTCGGCACGGTCAGCGCCATCGGCATCGCGTCGAGCGTCGTCGACGTCAGCCCGTTGTCGACCAACGGCGCGTTGTTGGTCGCGAACCAGCGGTCGATGGACTCAAGGCTGTTCTTCCGCAAGCTGTTGTTGTGGTCGATCCCGGTGATCGCGCTCGTCCCGCTGATCGCCTGGCTGGTGTTCGTGGTCCTGTGGCCGTTCTGATGTGGCGGGTCAGAACGGCGGTGGATCGTCGTTCGGACCGGGAGCCTGTCGGATTCGGACGATCGGGGTTCGAGGACGGTCTCGCGCTTGTCGGTGTAGGTGACCCCGAGCGGGGTGGTGACCGACGAGGTGCCGTGGGTGGGGTCGTAGTCCTGGATCCAGCCGGGTGCGTTCTTGAGTCGGTGGTGGCGTCGGCAGCGCGGTGCGGCGTTGTCTGTGGAGGTCGAGCCGTTGTCCTTGGCCCACTGTTGTTGGTGGTCGAAGTCGCAGTGCCGGGCCGGTCGTCGGCACCAGGGGACGATGCACATGCGGTCGCGGACCTCGACGAGTTTGCGGATCGTCGAGTTCGGACGATAGCTGGATCGGCCGAGGTCAACGGGGTTCCCGGTGGCGGGGTCACACAGCACCTTGCGCCAGATCGACTTCGGGTTGGTCATGATCTCCCGCGCGTACGCGGCGGGGACAGGCCCGACGCCATCGATGGATGCCCCGGTCTCGGACATCGACAGCGCCGTGTCGATAGGCATGTGCAGGTACACCATCGCCGCCGACTCCGGCACGGTCACGCCAGGATCGTTGCCCAGGAGCAGGTCGGCGAACACGTCGGCGCGAAGCTGGTCGAGATTCCGCGACGAGTCGCCCAGCCGAAGCTTGCGAGCCATCGCATCCACCCGGGCGTAAGCGGCCGAGGCAACATCGGACGGCAGGTCAGCCGACAACCGCGACTGGGCATAGACCCCGTGATCAAGCGTGACCTTCCGACCTTCGTGCCCCATGCGAGCGGCAGCGGTCTCGGCACCGGGATCGACCTGCTTGACGATCTGCGACGCATGCCAAGCCATGTTCCGCGGCTGCCACGCCGTCAGAGACAATCGAGAAAGCTTCTCCTCCAGTAGCCGATCAACCTCAAGAGCATCGGAATCAGAGACCGGAGAAACCACATTCAGCACCCGCTCAGCGCCATACCGATCCACCTGACCCTCACGCATAGCAGCAAGCAGCCGAGGCATCCGATAAGTCAACGCCAAAGCGGAATGAATCCGATCCAAAACCCCCTGAGGCGACAACCGAAGTTCAGGCGCCAACGCCTCAGCCAGTGACCGCCGCTCCCACGAATCAGACGACGAGCCGTCATCGAGCGAAGCAAGAAACTCCACCTCAGCGGCATCAGCCCGAGCCCGCAGCGCAAGAACCCCGCGAGCCGACTCAACGATCCCCTCAACATCCGTCACGCCACCCATAATACCGAACAACTGATCGACAACCACCACCCACAAGCATGACAAAGAACCACCACGAAAAGTAACCCCACCACCGCCACCCCAAATACCGCCACCGCCGAAGCGAAGCAAGGCCAACCCCGCCAGCCACCCCACCCACAGAACTGCCCCTGTGAAGTGTCATCCCGTCGACCTAAACAGCAACCATCACACTGCAATCAGGGCGCAACCCGAAACCCAACCGGAACCAAGAAACAAAACCTTGCGCCCTGACTGCAGTGTGATACCCCAAACGAGAGGTCGACGGGATGACACTTCCCCAGCGGCAAAGCCGCCCAACATCCCGGAGACCTGCCCGCCGGCGAGGCACCCTTACCCCCAAAGCACCAACACAGCGACGTGGATTACCAACACGGCGACACAGAACGCTGACACAGCGACGCGAGTTGCTGACACGGCGACGCGAGTTGCTGACACGGCGCCCGGGGTGGGGACTTAGGTGTTGTCCTGCTTGAGCATGTCGGAGCACTTCTCGCCGATGGCCATGGTGGTGATGTTGGGGTTGACGGCGACGAGGAAGGGCATGACGGAGGCGTCGGCGACGCGGAGGCCCTGGACGCCCTTGACGCGCAGGCGCGGGTCGAGGGGCTTGGTGTTGTCCTCGACGGCGCCCATCTTCACCGACCGGCGGGGTGGTAGACGGTGTTGTGGGTGCGCTTGATGTAGTCGGCGATCTCGTCGTCGGTCTGCACGTCCTTGCCGGGGAACAGTTCCTCGCCGGCCCATTCCTGCATGGGCGACTGCGCGACGATCGTCCGGGCGAGTTTGATGCCCTCGGTCATGACGCGCATGTCGTGCCCGTCGGGGTCGGTGAAGTACTTCGGGTCGACGGCGGGCTTGTCGCGGAAGTCCTTGCTGCGCAATCGAACCGTGCCGGTGGAGCGGGCGCGGGTGACGTTCGGCGTGAGGCAGAACGAGTTCTCCGACGTCGGGTAGCCCTGGCGCACGGTGTGCATGTCGAAGGGCACCGAGCCGTAGTGGAACATCAGGTCGGGCCGGTCGAGGCCCTCCTCGGTCTGCGTGAAGATGCCGATCTCCCACCACTGCGTGGAGTCGGAGACCATCGGCTTCTTCGCCTCCCAGCTGATGACGCCCTCGGGGTGGTCCTCGAGGGTGGCGCCGACGCCGGGGGAGTCGACGAGCACGTCGATGCCGAACTCGCGCAGGTGCTCGGCCGGGCCGATGCCCGACAGCATGAGCAGCTTGGGCGTGTCGATGGCGCCCGTCGACAGCACGACCTCGCGTCGCGCGGAGACGGTCGCCGAGTGGATGAGGTCATCGCTCAGGTACTCGACGCCGGTGGCGCGCGTGCCGTCGAACACGACGCGCTTGGCCCACGCGTTGGTGCGGATCTCGAGGTTCGGCCGGTCGAGGATCGGGTGCAGATAGGACACCGACGACGAGGACCGCGTGCCGTCCTCGCGGGCGTTGATCTGGAACCAGTTCGCGCCGCGGGTGACGGTGGTGCCCGAGTTGAACTCGGTGGTCGGGATGCCCTGCTGCGCGCAGGCCTCCAGCAGCGCGGCGCCGGTGGGGTCCTTCGGCGGGACGCTGCGGATCGTCACCGGGCCGCTGCGGCCGTGGTGCTCACCGGGGCCGTCGTTGGTCTCGAGCCGCTGGTACAGCGGGAACATGTCCTTCGAGCCCCAGCCGGGCAGGCCCATCGACTCCCACTCGTCGAGGTCCTCGGCGGGCGCCCAGAACGCGATGCACGAGTTGTGCGAGGAGCAGCCGCCCAGCACGCGGGCGCGGGCGTGGCGCATGAACGAGTTGCCGTTGGCCTGCGGTTCGATCAGGTAGTCCCAGTCGTACCCGGACTCCAGCAGCGCCATCCACTTCTTCAGTTCGAGGATGTTCGGATCGCCCACATCGGACGGTCCCGCCTCGAGCAGGCACACCGTGACGTCGGGGTCCTCGGACAGGCGCGCGGCGACCGCGGCGCCGGCGCTGCCGCCGCCCACCACGACATAGTCGAACTGGTCGGTCATCGAAAATCCTTTCCGGTTCGGGTGAGGTGTGTGCGGGCGGTCATTCGCCGGAGAACCAGTTCTGCGGTCCGGGCCGCAGGTTCTGGTACACGTGCTTGGCCTCCTGGTACTCGCCGAGGCCCGCGCGGCCGAGTTCCCGGCCGATACCGGACTGCTTGAAACCGCCCCACTCGCCTGCGGCAGGTACGGGTGGAAGTCGTTGATCCAGACGGTGCCGTGGCGCAGCCGGTTCGCGACGCGCTGCGCCTTGCCCGGGTCGCCGGTGAACACGGCGCCCGCGAGGCCGTAGTGCGTGTCGTTGGCGATGCGCACGGCGTCGTCCTCGTCGGTGAACCGCTCGACCGTGAGCACGGGGCCGAACGACTCCTCGGTGACGGCGTAGGAACCCTGCCGGACCTCGTCGAGCACCGTCGGCAGGTAGAAGTGGCCGTGGGCGTAGCGCTCGCCGTCCGGGCGAGCGCCACCGGTGCGCAGCACGGCGCCCTCGTCGATCGCCTTCGCCACGTAGTCCTCGACCTTGCGTCGATGCGCGTCGGAGATCAGCGGCCCGGTCTCGGCGTCGTCGTCGAACGGGCCTCCGAGGCGGATCAGCTCGGCCCGGCGCACGATCTCGTCGACGAGCGCGTCGTGGAGCTCGTCCTGCACGATCAGCCGCGCGCCCGCGGAGCACACCTGACCGGAGTGCAGGAAGATCGCGGTGAGTGCGAAGTCGACGGCGGTGTCGAAGTCGGCGTCGGCGAACACGACGTTCGGGTTCTTGCCGCCGAGTTCGAGCGCGACCTTCTTCACGGTCGGCGCGGCGAGCGCGGAGATCGTGCGG
This sequence comes from Saccharomonospora sp. CUA-673, assembly GCF_001942305.1. Lineage (GTDB taxonomy): Bacteria > Actinomycetota > Actinomycetes > Mycobacteriales > Pseudonocardiaceae > Prauserella. The sequence goes on from NZ_MKKE01000013.1 coordinate 84,456, forward strand.
CCGGTGTGCAGGCCGCCGGTGAACGACACGAGGTCGACGTCGGGGTGTTCGGCGAGCACGCTGCCGACCTCGGGGCCGGTGCCCAGCACGAGGTTGCCGACGCCCGCGGGCAGGCCGGCCTCGGTGAGCGCGCGCATGAGCAGGATCGCCGTGCTCGGCGTCAGCTCGCTCGGCTTGAGCACGAACGTGTCGCCCGCGGCGATCGCCGGCGCGACCTTCCACGCCACCTGCAGCAGCGGGAAGTTCCACGGCGTGATCATTCCGCAGACGCCGACCGGTTCGTACTGCACGCGGCTGATCGCGTCCGGCGAACCGGTGTCGACGATGCGGCCGGAATCGGTGCCGGCGAGCTTGCCGAAGTAGCGGAAGCATGCGGCGATGTCGTCCATGTCGTATTCGCTCTCGACCAGACGCTTACCGGTGTCGAGCGATTCCGCGCGGGCGAATTCGGCCTTGTCACGCACCAGAATGTCGGCGACGCGCAGCAGCAGGTCACCGCGGTCCCACGCCGAGCTCGTGGCCCACGTGCCCTCGTCGAAGGCGCGACGAGCTGCGGCGACGGCCTGTTCGGCGTCCACGCGGACGCCTTCGGCGACGGTGGCCACGAGGGTGCCGTCCGCGGGGGAGTGGATCTCGCGGGTACCGCCGTCGGTGGCGGTCCTCCATTCGCCGTCGATGAACAACGTGGCTGCCGGATTGTCGGCGTGCGACATGCTTTCTCGCTCTTTTCCGTTCGTCGGCGTCTCGCATCGGGCGCGCTGCGCGCACAGTGGTCCCGGGCGCAGTACCGGGGGACGGGGAAGCACGCTAACATCGGACCTGTACATCTGTACACCTACGGCGCTCGCGGTGTTTTCCCGCCGTACTCCGAAATTGCGTGTGAACTGCGGATTCGCGGTCGGCGGTGACATGTGCCGCATTGCCGTCGACGGCGCTCGTGGCACGCTGGAGGCGTCACAGGGCCGCAGGGACCGAGAGGGACGCCGAGGGAATGCCGAGCAACCAGTCCGCAGCCGGACGCAAGGATCCGGACCGCAGGCAGCGGATCGCGCGCGCGGCCATCGACGTCGTCTCCGAGGTCGGCGTCGAGAAGCTCACGCACCGCCGGGTGGCCGCGGCCGCCGGCGTGCCCCTGGGCTCGACCACGTACTACTTCTCCACGCTCGACGACCTCCTCGGCAGCGCGCTGCGGCAGGCGGCCGAGGACGACGTCGAGCACCTGCGCAAATGGGCGGCCGGTCTCGACGCGGGCGGCGACCTCACCGAGGGGCTGACCGAGCTCGTGCTGCACTACCTGGGCCCGGCGCGGGCGCAGACGATCGTCGAACACCAGCTCTACATTGCCGCGTTGCACCGGCCCGCGCTGCAGCACGTCAGCCAGGAGTGGGACACCGCGTTGGCGGAGCTGTTCGCCACCTACACCGACGCGATCACCGGAAAGGTGCTGTCGGTGGTGTTCTGCGGCTGGCAGCTGCAGGGCATCGTGCGGGACGCGTTGCCCGACCGCGGCGAGGTCGAGGCCTCGTTCCGGAAGGTGCTCGGCACCTGACGGGCCCGCCGACGGGCGGCGTCCGGTCGGTGGCCGTTCGGTGACGAACCGGCGATCGTCGGTGGTCCCGACTACCGTCGAGGCCATGGCGTTATCGGTGGAAGAACGCGCGCAATTCCTGGCGGAACCGAACATCGGGGTGCTGTCGGTCGTCGAGCACGCCGACCGGGGTCCGTTGTCGGTGCCGATCTGGTACCAGTACACGCCCGGTGGGTCCCTGTGGCTGCGCACCGGCGCGGACTCCCGCAAGGCGCGGGCGATCCGGGAGGCGGGCCGCTTCAGCCTCGTGGTGGAGCGGACGCGGCCGACCGTGCGGTACGTGACCGTCGAAGGGCCCGCGGAGTTCGGCGAGGACAGCCACGACCTGTCGGTCGAGATGGCCGCGCGGTACCTGGCACCCGACAAGGTCGAGGCGTTCCTCGACTACGAACGTCGCTACCTCGGCGACCACGTCGTCATCTCGATGCGACCGGAACGGTGGTTGTCGCTCGACATGGGCGCCCTCTGACGGCTCGGCCCCGGGGCGGGTGGCCGGGTGTCGAGGCTGTGCCGCGCCGTGCGGAGGCCCACGCCGACCTTGTCATCTGATCAGTTGAACAGATAATTTGCCGTGCGGACTGACGGGTCGGTGCGGGGAGTTGCGGGATGGTGTCCAGGCGGACCGGCCAGGCGCGGGCGATCCCGGTGCTCGTGCTGCTCGGCTGCGTCGCGCTCGCGGCGGGAGCGTGTGCCGTCCCGGAGGGCAGCGGCAACGCGACCGGCGACGACGGGCTCGTGCTGGCCGAGGCCTACGAGGACGAGAGCCTCCACCCGCTGCTGGGTCACGGCCAGGAAGGCGCGTCCAAGATCTTCGACGGCCTCTACGACTACGACGCCGACCGCGCACTGCGCCCCGCGTTGGCCGCGGAGCCCGCCCGGGCATCGGCCGACGGCACCACGTGGACCGTGCCGCTGCGCAGCGGGGTCGTCTTCCACAACGGCAGCCCGTTCACCGCCGACGACGTGGTCGCCACCTACCGCGCGCTGGCTGATCCGCGCTACGCCTCCACCGTGGCGTCCAAGTACGAGGTGATCGATGCGGTGCACGCGGTCGACGACCACACCGTGCGCTTCGAACTCGCCGAGGCCTACCGGCCGCTGCCGCATCTGCTCACCCTCGGCATCGTGCCCGGGGAGAGCCTCGCCGAACCGGAGCCGCTGGAGAACTCGCCGTTGGGCAGCGACCCGATCGGCACCGGCCCGTACGAACTCGCCGAATGGCGCAAGGGCGACCGCATGGTGCTGACCGCCAACGAGCGGTACTGGGGCGCCGCGCCGCAGGTGCGGACCCTCACCGTGGTGTTCGCCGGGGACGACAACACCCGCGCCCAACGACTCCGGGCGGGAGAATTCGACGGGGCGTCCCTGCCGCCCGCGCTCGCCGAGTCGATGCGCGACCTGGACGGCTACCGGGTCGTGCACCACCGCACCGCCGACTACCGCACCGTCACGCTGCCCTCGCAGCACCCGGTGACCGGCGACCCCACGGTGCGCACGGCGCTCAACCACGCCGTCGACCGGGAGGGCATGATCGAGGCGATCCTGGCCGGACACGGCGTTCCCGCGCACACGCCGATCCCGCCCGTGCTGGAGGAACTGCACGAACCGCGGGCGGAGTTCACGTTCGACCGCGCGCAGGCGCGCCGCATCCTCGACGACGCGGGCTGGCGCGTCGGCAGTGACGGCGTGCGCATGCGCGAGGGCACGCGCGCGGCGTTCACGCTCATGTACCCGGCCGACGACAGCGTGCGGAAACTGTTCGCGCAGGCGTTCGCCTCCGACGCGGAGGCCGTGGGGATCGACGTCTCGCTCGAAGGGCTCGGCTGGGAGGCGATCGACCCGCGGATGGCCACCGACGCGTCGTGCTCGGCGGCGGCAACCCGTTCGAACCCGACCTGGTGGCCTACCCGCTGCTGCACTCGTCGTACGGCGGCGACGGCTACAACAATCCGGGCCACTACGCCGATTCCGATGTGGACGCCGCGTTGGACGCGTCCCGAGCGGCCCCCGGTGACGAGGCGCGCGCCGCGGAGCTGCGCCGGATGCAGCGCGCGTTCCACGACGACCCGGGATTCGTGTTCCTCGCGTTCCTCGACCACAGCTACGTGCTGCGCGACGGCTGGAGCGGCTACCGGCCCGTCGTCGAACCGCACACGCACGGGTTGACCTGGGGACCGTGGTGGAACGTGCACACCTGGGAGCGCGAGCGATGAGCCGCGCCGGCCGCGCCACCCTACCGCGGCGCGCGGCGATCGGGCGGCTCGTGCTGCGCCGACTCGCGATGGCCGTGCCCGTGCTCCTGGTCGTGGCCTGCGGGGTGTTCCTGCTCGGCGCGGCGTCGCCGTTCGACCCGATCCACCAGTACTACGGCGTCGAGGTCTTCTCCGCGGGCGAGGAGCAGCTCGAGCAGACGCGCGACCGGCTGGGAATCGACGACCCGGTGCACGTCCAGTTCGGACAGTGGGTCGGCGGGCTGGTGACGGGAGATCTGGGCACCAGCCGGGTGTATCACCAGCCGGTGGCCGACGTGCTCGCCGAACGTCTGCCGTGGACACTCCTGCTCGCCGGAACGGGACTGGTTGTCGCGGCCCTGCTGGCGCTGGTGCTCGGCATCGTCACAGCGTGGCGGCAGGGCGGCTGGCTCGACCGCACCGTCACGGCCATCGGTCAGGGCATGGAGGGGCTGCCGAGCTTCGTCCTCGCGTTCGCGGCGATCCTGGTGTTCTCGGTGCTGCTCGGCTGGCTGCCCGTCGCCGGCGTCACCGACGGCAACGCCGAGGCCGGCGCGGGCCAGGTGGCGCAGCACCTCGTGCTGCCAGCGCTGGTGCTGGGGGTGTCGCAGTCGCCGTGGCTGGTGCTGCACCTGCGGCAGTCGATGCTGACCTCGCTCGCCGACGACCACGTGATCGGCGCGCGGGCACGCGGGCTGCCCGAACCGCTCGTCGTCACCGGGCACGCGCTGCCGACCGCGCTGCTGCCGTTCCTGAACGTGCTGGGCACGCGGGTTCCGGAGCTCGTGACCGGCGCGGTGCTGGTGGAGACCGTGTTCTCGTGGCCGGGCGTGGCCGCGGCCATGGTCGACGCGGGCCTGGCCGTGGACTATCCGCTGCTGGCGGTGCTGGCGCTCGCGGCGACCGTGGCGGTGCTGTTGGGTTCGTTGCTCGCCGACATCGCCACGGCGCTGGCCGACCCGAGGGTGCGGGCCGATGGCTGAGGGGACCTGGCGGACGGCGGCGCGCCGGCGCGCGGGCACACCGCGCGGCCGGGCGAGCGAGGGTCGCGCCCGCGCGCGCCTGATCGTGGGCGTCACCGGCCTGGCCGTGTTGATCGGCGCCGCCGTGCTCGTGCCGTGGCTCGCGCCGGCGGGCGACCAACTGTTCGACTACACGCAGGTGCGCCAGGCGCCCAGCGGCGAGCACCCGTTCGGCACCGATCAGGCCGGACGGGACCTGTTCGTCCGGGCGCTGGAGGGCCTGCGGGTCTCGTTGCTGGTGGCGGCGGTCTGCGCACTCGGGTCCATCACCGTCGGCACGGTCATCGGCGCGGTGTCCGGCTTCGCGGGCGGCTGGACCGACCGGCTGTTGATGCGACTGCTGGACACGGTCAACGCGATGCCGCACCTGCTGCTGGGCATCGTGATCGTCGCGCTGTACCGGGGGAGCCTGACGGCCGTCGTCGTGTCCATTGTGGTCACGCACTGGACGACGGTCGCGCGGATCGTGCGGGCCGAGGTGCTGTCGCTGCGGGAACGCCCGTTCATCGACGCGGCCATCTCGGGTGGCGCCTCGCGCGGGCACATCGTGCGCCGGCACGTGGTACCCGCGGTGCTGCCGCAGGCGGCGCTGTCGGCGGTGCTGGTGCTGCCGCACGCCGTATGGCACGAGACGGCGCTGAGCTTCCTCGGCCTCGGCCTGCCGCCGCACCTGGCGAGCATCGGCAACATCCTGTCCGACGCGCGCTCGGAACTGCTGCTCGGCGGCTGGTGGGTGGTGGTGTTCCCGTCGGCGCTGCTGGTGCTGACGACCCTGGCCACGGCGGGCATCGCCGGAACGCTACGCGACCGGCTCGTCCCGCGCCGACGATCGGAGCTGGCACTGTGACCTCCCTCGTCGTCGACGACGTCGCGCTGACCGTGGATCGGTTGTCGGTGCGGTTCCTGGTGGGCCGCAGGCGGAGCCGGTCGATCGTGCACGCGGCGACCGACGTGTCCCTGACACTGCGCCGCGGGCGGATGCTGGCGCTCGTCGGGGAGAGCGGCTGCGGCAAGTCGGTGCTGACGTCGGCGCTGTTGGGGCTGCTGCCCGCGAACGCGCAGACGCGCGGCGGCGCCGTGCTGCACACCGGTGCCGGTGCTGGCGGCGACGTCGAGTTGTGCTCGGCGTCGGAATCGTTGCTGTCCGGGCACATCCGGGGCAGGCGGATCGGACTCGTGCCGCAGTCGGCGGCCGGGCACCTCACCCCGGTGCGCACGGCGCGCAGCCACCTCGCCGAGACGGTGCGCCTGATCGGACCGCCCGGCACCGACGTCGACGAGCTGGCCGAACGGGCGGGACTCGACCCCGCCGAGCTCGACGCCTACCCGCACGAACTGTCCGGCGGCATGGCCCAGCGGGTGGCGTTCGCACTGGCCATGGCCGGCGACCCCGACGTGATCCTCGCCGACGAACCCACGACCGGCCTGGACCGGCCACTCGTCGACCACGTCCTCGGTCAACTGTCCACACTGGCCGGTTCGGGGGCAGGGGACGGCAAGGCGGTGCTGCTGATCACGCACGACCTGGCCGCCGCGCGCCGCGTCGCCGACGACATCGCCGTCATGTACGCGGGGCGGATCGTCGAATCCGGCCCGGCGGCCGCGGTGTTCGCCGACCCGTGGCACCCCTACACCCGTTGCCTGCTGAACGCGTTGCCCGACGGCGAGTTCGTCCCCATCCCCGGGCACCCACCGGAACTGACCGACGTGCCCGGCGGCTGCGCCTTCTGCGCGCGGATCGAGGGGACGGAGTTGGTGGAGTTGTCGGCGGGGTTCGCCTCGGGGCCGGCGTGTACCGGGGATCCGGAACTCGTGGCCGTGGGGGACCGGATGATTGCGGGGCACGTGCCGTGTTGAGCGCCAAGGACATCGTCACCGGCTACCGGCGCGGCCACCCCGTGCTGGACAGCGTCGACATCGAGATCCCACCGGGCACCACCGTCGGCCTCGCCGGGCCGAGCGGCTGCGGCAAATCCACCCTCGCCAAGGTGCTCGCACTGCTGCTCGAACCCTGGTCGGGCGAGGTCACCGTCGACGGCGAACCGGTCCACCGGTACCGGCATCGCGCGCCACGCGACCTGCGCACCAGCGTCGGCATCGTCTTCCAACAACCGCGCCTCGCCACCGACCCCCGCTGGACCCTCGACCGGATCATCCGCGCACCACTCGCCGCCTGCGGCCGCACCGACGACGGCACCGCCGGGGAGCTCATCGACGCCGTCGGCCTGACCCCCGACCTGCTCGGCCGGCGCCCCCACGAGGTCTCCGACGGACAACTGCAACGCGCCTGCCTCGCCCGCGCCCTCGTCCTCCGCCCCCGCTACCTCCTCTGTGACGAGATGACCTCCATGGTCGACGCATCCACCGCCGCCCTCCTCGTCGGCCTCGTCCGCGAACGTGCCGTTCGCGATGGGCTCGGGGTCCTTGCCGTGAGCCACGATGAGGAGTTGTTGCAGGTCTGGGCCGACCAGGTCGTCCGGTTGGGTTGACCCCTCACGTCGCCGTGTCAGCACCTCGCGTCGCTGTGTTGGCATCCCGCGTCGCCGTGTCAGCGTTCTGCGTCGCCGTGTCAGCACTTCGCGTCGGTGTGTTGGTGCTTTGGGGGTGGACGGTGCCTCGCCGGCGGGCAGGTCTCCGGGATGTTGGGAGGCGTTGCCGCCGGGCGAAGTGTCATCCCGTCGACCTCGGCTTTGGGGTATCACACTGCAGTCAGGGCGCAAGGTTTTCGGGGTTGGCTGCGGCTTGGGGGTTGGTTGCGCCCTGAC
>NZ_MKKE01000014.1 GCF_001942305.1 Saccharomonospora sp. CUA-673
ACGGGATGACACTTCGCTGGGGCGGATTTGTGTGTGGGGTCTGGGGTGGTTGGCGGGGTTGCCTTGCTTCGCTTCGGCGGTGGCGGTATTTGGGGTGGCGGTGGTGGGGTTACTTCGCGTGGTGGTTCTTTGTCATGCTTGTGGGTGGTGTTTGTCGATCAATTGTTCGGTATAGTTGGTTGCGTGACAGATATTGAGGGGATCGTTGATCGGGCTCGCTCGGTGCTTGCTTTGCGGGCTCGGGCTGATGCTGCTGAGGTGTCGTTTCTTGCTTCGCTCGATGACGGCGCGTCGTCGGATTCGGTGGAACGGCGGTCGTTGGCTGAGGCGTTGGCGCCTGAGCTTCGGCTTTCTCCGCAGGGTGTTCTTGATCGGATTCATACCGCTTTGGCTTTGACTTATCGCATGCCTCGGCTGTTGCAGGCTATGCGCGAGGGGCAGGTGGATCGGTATTGCGCCGAGCGGGTGCTGAATACTGTTGCGCCGGTTTCTGATGCTGATGCGCTCGAAGTGGACCGGCGGCTTGAGGAGAAGCTTTCCCGTCTGCCTCTGACGGCGTGGCAGCCTCGGAATATGGCTTGGCATGCTTCGCAGATCGTCAAGCAGGTTGATCCTGGTGCTGAGACCGCTGCTGCTCGCATGGCGCACGAAGGTCGCAAGGTCACGCTCGACCACGGCGTTTATGCCCAGTCGCGGATCTCGGCCGACCTGCCGTCCGACGTTGCCTCGGCCGCGTACGCGCGCGTCGACGCCATGGCTCGCAAGCTGCGGCTCGCCGACTCCTCACGCAACCTCGACCAACTACGCGCCGACGTGTTCGCCGACCTGCTGCTCGGCAACGATCCCGGCGTCACCGTGCCCCAGTCGGCGGCGATGGTCTATCTCCACATGCCCATCGACACCGCACTGTCGATGTCCGAGACGGGCGCATCGATCGACGGCATCGGGCCGGTCCCGGCCGCGTACGCGCGCGAGATCATGACCAACCCCAAGTCGGTCTGGCGCAAAGTCCTCTGTGACCCGGCCACCGGGAACCCGGTTGACCTGGGCCGATCGTCCTATCGTCCGAATTCGACGATCCGCAAGCTGGTCGAGGTGCGCGACCGGATGTGCATCGTCCCGTGGTGCCGTAGGCCTGCCCGGCACTGCGACTTCGACCACCAACAACAGTGGGCCAAGGACAACGGCTCGACGTCCACGGATAACGCCGCACCTCGATGCCGCAAACACCACCGGCTCAAGAACGCCCCGGGCTGGATCCAGGACTACGACCCCATCCACGGCACATCCTCGACAACGACCCCGCTCGGCATCACCTACACCGACAAACGCGAAACCGTCCTGCCACCACGATCGCCCGAAACCGACGACGCGGACGACCCACCCGACCTCGAACCGCCGCCGTTCTAGGCGTGGTCGTCCAGGAATTCGTCGATATGGCGCCACGTCGTCGTACGGGCACGCCTGCCCGTCAGCACACCCAGGTGGCCACCCGGCGCCACCCGGAAACGCACCTCGGGGGCGTGATCCAACAGGCCCACCAGACGCTCGACCGCGCGGCGCGGCGCGATGCTGTCGGTCTCGCCGGCGACCACCAACGTCGGAACGTCCAGTTTGGACAACGAAATGGTGCGGCCGTCGAGGGCGAACGCGCCCTCGGCCAGGTCGTTGGCGCGGAAGAAACGGTGGTACAACTGGCCGAACGTCCGACCGGGGTAGGCCGCCATGTTCGACATGAAATGGTCCACCGCCTCGATCTGCGCCAGGAAGTCGCGGTCGTTCAGGTTTCGCAGGATCGCCAGCGGCTTCGTGATCTCCTTCTCGAAACCCGTCGCCCGGAACACCCGCGACACCACGGCCGACGGCGCACCACCCAACATGCGATAGAACGGCGTGAGGATGTGCCCGCCCGTGACCTCGACCAACGGGCGGAACGGCGCCACCAACGGAATCGCCGTGTAATCGAAGGGCGCGGAGACCGTCGTCAACGAGGCGACCGGCAGATCCGGCTGATCGGACAACGTCAACACCGAGAAGATGCCGCCCAAACACCACGACACGACGTGCACCGGCACGCCACCGGCATCGTCGCTGGCCTTACGGATCGCCCGCGGCAACACCTCGTCGACCCAATGCTCGATCCCCAGATTCCGATCGGAGAACGCCACACTGCCGTAGTCGACCAGATACGTCCGGCGCCCACCCTCCACAAGGTGCTCCGCCAGACTGCACCCGCGCCGCAGATCGAAACACAACGCCGGCGCCGCCAACGGCGGCACCAACAACACCGGCGCACCCGACGGCGGACCGTCCGGACCCGTCATCCGATACACCGACCGGTTCGGCCCCCGATCGATCAACACCCGAGGCAACGGCCGCAGATCCGCGACACCGCCCCTGGCGACCTTGTCCCGCACATTCGTCGCCACATCGGTCGCCACCGAAGCCAGCTGGGACGGGAGCTCCACCAACACCGACACCTCCAGCCAGCTCGTCTCGACAAGGCCCTACGGAACAGGCGTGAGAATACGCGCGTCGCCCTCGGTGATCGCGATCGTGTGCTCACTGTGCGCAGTACGCGACCCGTCCGCCGACCGGATCGTCCACCCGTCCGGGTCGTACACGATCCGATCCGTCCCCGCCGCGAACCACGGCTCGATCGCGAGCGTCAACCCCGGCCGCAACACCATGCCCCGACCCGGCCGGCCACTGTTCGGCACATGCGGATCCTCATGCATCGTGCGCCCCAAGCCGTGCCCACCGAACTCCGTGTTCACCGGGTAGCCGTACCGCCGTGCCACCTCGCCGATCGCCGCCGACACGTCACCGAGCCGGTTGCCCGGACGCGCCGCCGCGATCGCCTCGTCCACGCCCGCTCGGTCGCCTCGATCAAGCGCTGATCCTCCGGACGCGGCGTACCCACGATCACCGTGCGTGCCGAATCGGCCACCCAGCCGTCGATCGACACCGCCATGTCCATCGTCAACACATCGCCGTCGCGCAGCTCGTAGTCGTGCGGCAACCCGTGCAACACCGCGTCGTTCACCGACAGGCAGACCACGTTGCGGAACGGGCCCTCCCCGAACGACGGCGCATAGTCCCAGTAGCAGGACTCCGCACCCCGATGCTTGATCATGTCCCGCGCGCGATGCTCCAGGTCCAGCACGTTCACCCCCGGCTCGGCCCTGGCAACCAGGTCGGCGAGCACGTCCGCCACGAACGCACCGGTCACCGCCATCGCCTCGACCTCGGCCGCCGTCTTCAGCTCCACCATCGCCCGACTCCTCCGCCACGCAAACGCTCGCCACCTGTCTCGAATACCTATACCGGTATTTCTATCACAGTCGACGGCCAGTACGACGCTCACGTCAGGCCCAGCTCCCGCGCGATCAACATCCGCTGCACCTCGCTCGTGCCCTCGCCGACCTCGAGGATCTTGGCGTCCCGGTAGAACCGGCCCACCGGGAACTCGTTCATGAACCCGTAGCCGCCGAAGATCTGCGTCGCATCGCGCGCGTTGTCCATCGCCGCGTTCGACGACACCAGCTTGGCGATCGCGGCCTCCTTCTTGAACGGCTCGCCGCGCAGCATCTTCGCCGCCGCCTGGTAGTACGCCAGCCGCGCCGTGTGCGCCCGCGTCTCCATGTCCGCGATCTTGAACTGCATCGCCTGATACGCGCCGATCTTGTTGCCGAACGCCTCCCGCTCGTCGACGTACCGCAGGCATTCGTCGACACACCCCTGCGCCAGACCGACACTCAACGCGGCGATCGCGATCCGGCCCTCGTCCAGGATCTGCAGGAACTGCGCGTAGCCGCGGCCCTGCTCGCCGAGCAGGTTCTCCGCAGCACCCGGCAGTCGTCGAACGCCAGCTCGTGCGTGTCCGAACAGTTCCAGCCGACCTTCGAGTACTTCGGCGCGACCGTGAACCCGGGCGTGCCCGACGGCACCAGGATCGCCGAGATCTCCTTGCCACCACCGGATTTCGTACCCGTCACCGCGGTGACCGTGACGACACGCGTGATGTCGGTGCCCGAGTTCGTGATGAACGACTTGCTGCCGTTGATCACCCACGAGTCCCCGTCGATCCGGGCATTCGTCCTCGTCGCGCCCGCGTCCGAACCGCCGCCCGGCTCGGTCAGGCCGAACGCGCCCAGCGCCTCGCCCGAGCACAGCGCAGGCAACCACTGCCGCTTCTGCTCCTCGGTACCGAACCGATAGATCGGCATCGCGCCGAGCGAGACGCCGGCCTCGACCGTCACCGCCACCGACGAATCGACCCTGGCCAGCTCCTCCAACGTCAGGCACAGGGCGAAGTAGTCGCCGCCCATCCCGCCGTACTCCTCGGGGAACGGCAGGCCGAACAGGCCCATCTCGCCCATCTTCGCCACGATCTCGTAGGGGAACTCCTCACGGATGTAGAAGTCCCCGATCACCGGCTTCACCTCGGACTGGGCGAAGTCGTGAACCGTCTTGCGCAGCGCCTCGTACTCGTCGTCGAGCCTGAAGTCGATCATGATGTCTGCTCCCGAGGGGTGACCAGTGCGAGCTTCTCGTCCAGCGCGACCTGCTGGCCCGCCTGAACGCACAGCTCGGCGACGACGCCGTCGACCGGCGCCGTGATCGTGTGTTCCATCTTCATCGCCTCGACGACCGCCAGCGGCGTGCCCGCCGTGACCTCGTCGCCCGCGGCGACCTTCACCACGAGGACCGTGCCCGGCATCGGGCTCGTCACCGGCCCGCCCTCGACGTCCTCGGCCTGTCCGGCCAGCAGATTCGGCCGCTCCCCCACCACGACCGTCACGCCGGCCCGGCCGAACCACACGCCTCCGTCCGGCTGTTCGGCCCTGGCATAACGCAGATACCGCCCGCCACAGTGGACGGACAGGGTGCCGCCGGTCCGCTCCGCCGACGCGGCCACCGGTTCGCCGTCCACGCCGACCGTGACCACGGCCTCGGCCGACGAACCCCGCACGCGCACCAGACGTTCGACGCCGTCGGCGTGCAGCAGGAACGTCACGCCCGCCTCGCCGCCGGCACGCCATCCGCTCGGCACGTCCCACGGGTCCACGACGGGTCCCGCCGGTTCCAGCGCGAGGAGCCGGTCGAGGGCCGCGGCGACGAAGAAGTCGTCCGGAACGTCGACGGCGGTCAGCTCGTCCAGCTTGCGCTCGACCAGTCCGGTGTCGAGCCGCCCTTCGCGCACGTCGGCGTCGGACAGCAGACGGCGCAGGAAGTCCACATTGGTCCGCAACCCGAGAACCGCGGTATCGGCGAGCGCCCGATCGAGACGATGCAGCGCCGCGGCGCGGTCCGGGCCCCACGCGATGACCTTGGCCAGCATCGGGTCGTAGTCCGACGACCCGGGTGCCCTCCGCGATGCCGGAGTCGACGCGAACGTACGGGCTGCGCGGCTCGGCCAGCCCCACCACCGTGCCGCCCGTGGGCACGAAACCGCGGGCGGGATCCTCGGCGTACACCCGCGCCTCCACGGCGTGCCCGTCCAGCCGGACGTCGTCCTGGCGCAGCGTCAACCGTTCGCCCGCGGCGACCCGTACCTGCCATTCGACCAGGTCGACACCCGTGACCTGCTCGGTCACCGGATGCTCCACCTGCAGGCGGGTGTTCATCTCCATGAAGAAGAACTCGTCAGGGTCGGTCGCCGACACGATGAACTCGACCGTGCCCGCGCCGACGTAGCCGACGGACCGAGCGGCCTGCGCCGCCGACTCGCCCATGCGCGCGCGGGCGGCGTCGTCCAGCAGCGGCGACGGTGCCTCCTCGACGATCTTCTGGTGCCGTCGTTGCAGACTGCACTCCCGCTCGCCGAGATGCAGCACCGTGCCGTGCGTATCGGCCAGGACCTGCACCTCGATGTGCCGGGGCGTGTCGACGAACCGTTCGATGAGCAGCCGGTCGTCGCCGAAGCGCCGCGCGCCTCGCGCCGGGCCGCCTCGACCGCGTCCGCCAACTCCGCCGGTTCGGTGACCAGGCGCATACCCTTGCCGCCACCGCCCGCGGACGGCTTGAGCAGCAGGGGGTAGCCGACCTCCGCCGCCGCTGCCGCGACATCGTCCACATCGGACTGTCCGGGAACGACGGGCACACCGGCGGCCGACACCGTCTCCTTGGCCCGGATCTTGTCGCCCATCGCGTCGATCGCGCCCGGCGGCGGGCCGATGAACACGATCCCCGCCTCCGCGCACGCCGCCGCGAAGGCCGCGTTCTCGGCCAGGAAACCGTAACCCGGGTGCACCGCCTGCGCGCCCGTCTCGACGGCGGCGCGCACGACGTCCGGAACGGACAGATAGCTCCGCGCCGCCTCGGCCGGGCCGAGGTGCACCGCGACGTCGGCCTCACGCACGTGCCGCGCGCCCGCGTCGGCGTCGCTGTACACCGCGACCGACCGGATTCCCATGCGCCGCAACGTCGCGATGACCCGCACCGCGATCTCACCGCGGTTCGCGACCAGCACCGTGTCGAACATTGCCGCACCGACCTCTCCCACAGCAGCCACCCCTCACATCCGGAAGACGCCGTAGCCGACGGGCTCGAGCGGGGCGTTGGCCGACGCCGACAGCGCCAGCCCCAGCACCGTGCGCGTGTCCGCCGGGTCGATGACGCCGTCGTCCCACAGCCGCGCCGTCGAGTAGTACGGGTTGCCCTGCTCCTCGTACTGCTCGCGGATCGGGTCCTTGAACGCTTCCTCGTCGTCGGCGGGCCATTCGTCGCCGCGCGCCTCGATCGCGTCGCGGCGCACCGTGGCCAGCACCGAGGCCGCCTGCTCGCCGCCCATGACGGAGATCCGGGCGTTCGGCCACATCCACAGGAAGCGCGGCGAGTACGCCCGGCCGCACATCGAGTAGTTGCCCGCGCCGAACGAACCGCCGATGATCACGGTGAACTTCGGCACCCGCGCGCAGGCGACGGCCGTGACCATCTTGGCGCCGTGCTTGGCGATCCCGCCTGCCTCGTAGTCCTTGCCGACCATGAAGCCGGTGATGTTCTGCAGGAAGACCAACGGGATCGAGCGCTTGTCGCACAGTTCGATGAAGTGCGCGCCCTTCATCGCCGACTCGGCGAACAGCACGCCGTTGTTGGCGATGATGCCCACCGGATGCCCGTGGATGCGGGCGAACCCGGTGACGAGCGTCGTGCCGTACTCCTTCTTGAACTCGGCGAACCGGCTGCCGTCGACGACCCGCGCGATCACCTCGCGCATGTCGTAGGGCGTGCGCGAATCGGTGGGGACGACGCCGTAGAGCTCGCGCGGGTCGACCGCGGGCTCCTCGGTGGGCGCGACGTCCCAGGGCTGCGGCTCGCGCGGGCCGAGCGTGGACACGATCGACCGGACCTTGCGCAACGCGTCCGCGTCGTCGGCGGCCAGGTGGTCGGTCACCCCGGACTGTCGCGAGTGGACGTCGCCGCCGCCGAGCTCCTCGGCGGTGACGACCTCGCCGGTCGCCGCCTTCACCAGCGGCGGCCCGCCGAGGAAGATCGTGCCCTGGTTGCGCACGATCACGGCCTCGTCGCTCATCGCCGGGACGTACGCCCCGCCCGCGGTGCAGGAACCGAGCACGGCGGCGATCTGCGGAATCCCGCGCGCCGACATCGTGGCCTGGTTGTAGAAGATGCGGCCGAAGTGCTCACGGTCGGGGAACACCTCGTCCTGCCGCGGCAGGAACGCACCGCCCGAGTCGACGAGGTAGATGCACGGCAGATTGTTGTGCAACGCCACTTCCTGGGCGCGCAGGTGCTTCTTGACCGTCACCGGGTAGTAGGTGCCGCCCTTGACGGTGGCGTCGTTGGCGACGATGACGCACTCCCGACCGGACACGCGGCCGATACCGGTGATGATGCCGGCCGCCGGCGCCTCGTCGTCGTACATGCCGGTGGCGGCGAGCCCGGAGAGCTCGAGGAAAGGCGACCCGGGGTCGAGCAGCGCGTCGACCCGGTCGCGCGGCAGCAGCTTGCCACGTTCCACATGACGGGAGCGCGACCTCTCGGGGCCGCCCAGCCGCGCGGCGGCGAGCCGCTTCCGCAGATCTTCGACCAGCTCACCGTGTCCTGCGACGTTGCGGGAGAACGCCTCCGAGCGAGGATCGGCGTGGGTGGTGAGCGCCGGACCGTCCATGACACACCTCAGGGTTAGCAGCCGTTAACACCAGACTCGATGTTAGCGGCTACTAACCCTGAGGTCCAGCCTGCTCGCCGTCGCCCTGAACGAGGACGCCGACGGGAACTCAGCCCATGGCGCTCTGCAACGCGGGCAGATACCCGGAGGCCTGACCCGCCACGTTCGGGTGGTACGACTCGTCGACCGGCCACGTGACGCTGTTGAGCCACCAGTCGGCCGAGCAGATCTCGTGCCCGGTGAAGTTGGGCCGCACGTCGACGAAGGTGAAACCGGCCGCGGACGCCCGCGCCTCGGTCACCTCGGCGAGCTTGTCGGCCCCGGAGTTGATCGCCTCGCGCTTGGTGTCACTGAGGCCGGCGTTGCACGAACCGCCGATCTCGTAGAAGCGCGGGTAGCCGAGCACGTAGACCTCGGCGTTCGGCGAGTTGGCGCTGATCGCCGCGTAGACGTCGTCGAGCAGCCCGGGAAGCGTGTCGTCCGCGTAGGACTTGGCCTCCTCGACCCGGTTGATGCAGCCCTGGTCGGAACTGGTCGTGCAGGAGATCATGACATCGGTGAACCCCGCGTCGTTGCCGCCGACCGACACCGTGACCAGATCGGTGTCGGCGGACAGGGAATCGGTCTGGCTCACCACGTCGCCCGTGCGGGCGCCGAGGCAGGCCACGAAGGTGAAGTCGCCGACACCGGCCTCGTCGGCGTACAGCTGAGGGAAGGCGTTGGCACTGCGTTTGCAGTTGCCCGAATCGCCGTAGGCACCGGCGCCCACGCCACTGGAGTAGGAGTCGCCGAGGGCGACGTAGCTGTCGTATGCGGTCGTTTCCGCCGCGCCCGCCGTGGTCGCACCACCGACCAGTGCCAGACAGGCGATCATCGCGGTGCCCAGAAGACGGGAACCCTTGACCATGAGGGCCACCTTTCCGTTTGCCGTTGGCCGACAAAACGAATATCAGTGGTCCACGTCTCGGCCGAGGGTTCGGCGCGGAGTTACACCTCATGGCGCAGGACGTAAGTCGGGGCAGATGTTAGCGTTCGCTAACTGTTTCCCGTATGATGGGCCGATGATCACGGGCTCGACTCCGAGGGACGATAACGACGCTCGTGCGCGCGTGAAACCGTCCCGGCGTGATCAGATCCTCGCCGCGGCCGCGGAGTTGTTCGCCCAGCACGGCTTCCGCGGCGTCGGGATCGACGACATCGGCGCGGCCGTCGGCATCACCGGCCCCGCACTCTACCGGCACTTCCGGAGCAAGGACGCCATGCTGGGCGAAATGCTGACCAAGATCAGCGAGTACCTGCTCGCCGGTGGCACCGCACGCCTGGAACGCGACGGCGACCCCGACGAGATCCTCGCCGGCCTCGTGCGCTTCCACGTCGACTTCGCCCTGAAGCAGCCCGCGCTGATCACCGTGCAGGAACGCAGCCTCGCCAGCCTCGCCGACGACGACCGTCGCACGGTCCGGGGAATTCAGCGTCGCTACGTCGAGGTGTGGGTCTCGGCCGTGCGGGCCGCGGTGCCGCGACTCGACGAGGCAGGCGCCCGATCGGCCGCACACGCCGTGTTCGGCCTGATGAACTCCACCCCGTACCACCGCCACCTGCCCGACGACGAGCTCGCCGAACTGCTCATCCGGCTCGCGCTCGGGGCGCTGTACGCCGCCAAGTAACCGCCGTGCGGGCATGATCACCCCTGCGGCGCGCGACGATCACACCGACTCTGGTGTTTGATGACATCCGTGCACGAGGACCGAACGCCACCACGGCTCGTCGAGACGGCGCAGCGAGCACTGCTCGCCATGCGCCTGGGCGACGACGCCGGCGCACTCGAGGCCGCCGCGCTCGAGGCGCTGGCGGCCGACGACACGCGCGAACTGATGCTGCTGCTGTTCGGCGCGTGCAGCGAGATGGTCGCGACGCTCGGCGACGGCGGCGCGGCGCCGGTCAAGGTTCAGGTCTTCGACGCCGAGGGCGAGGAGGTGCCCATCGACGACGCCGACCCACCCGTGCGCACGGCCGTGCGCACGCTGCTCGCCGAGGTCCACGGCAACACCGAGGACGCGCGTCAACAGCTCGAGATCGCCCTCGACAACGCCTCCGCCGACGAGGTCGAGAGCCTCGTCGTGCAGGCGCTGCGCTGGACGATGCGCCTGTCGACGGCCTGCCTCGAACGGGGCCTCGACGTCGAACCGTGGATCGCCGAGGCCCTGACCGACTAGGCAGGCGTCGTCGTCAGCGCTCTCGTCAGCGTTGTTGGAGGGCGAAGCGGTTGCCCTCCGAGTCGACGAACGTCGACCACCAGCCCCACGGCTGCCGTGACGGCGGCGCGGGGAACTCCACGCCCTTCGCCGACAGCTCCGCGTAGGTGCCCTCGAGGTCGTCGGCGTAGAAGAACACGTTGGTGTTGGGCCGCTCGGGACCGGTGTCGGCGCGGTACCGGCCTCCGGGTCCGGGCCGAGGATCAGCACGGTCGCACCGTCCGGTGACGTCACCTCCAGCCACCGCGTCCCCGCGTCGTCGTACGGCGCGTCCGTCGTCACCGTGAAGCCGAGCAGGTCGACCCAGAACTCCTTCGCCCGCTGCTGGTCGGTCACGCCGATCAGCACCTTCGCCACTCCGCGCACAGCCATGTCGCACTCCTCGTGTTCGGGCCCGCAGGCCGACTGTCACGGTAGGCTGCTCGGCCATGACGAGCAGCATCCGCGAGCCGCGATGAGCAGTTTGTCCGGACTCCGATGAGCACGGTCCGGAGTGTCGTCGACCGCGTCGGGCCGACGTTGCTGCACGCGCTGCACCTGCCGGACGAGGCGGTCGCGGTGACCGACGTCGTGATCGCCGAGCCCGACGTCGCGGCGAATCCGGGCGCGGGCGATCTGGTGCTGGCCGTGGCCGCACGGGACACCGCAGCCGTCACCGCGCTGCTCGAGGACGCCGCCGCGGCCGAGGCGGCCGGGGTGCTGGTCAAGGCTCCGCTGGCGGCGCAGGCGGCTGTGCGCAAGGCCGCCCGCCGCGCGGGCATCGGCCTGGTCGAGGTGCACCGGGCGACGGCGTGGGCCCAGCTCGTGTGGCTGCTGCGTACGGTGCTCGACGCCGAGGGTGACGACTCGGACGCCGTCGACGCCGACCCGGCCGCGGGCGACCTGTTCCGGCTCGCCGACGCGGTCGCCTCGGTCGTCGACGCGCCGGTGACCATCGAGGACACCAACTCGCGGGTGCTCGCCTACTCGGCCCGCCAGGACCTCACGGACCCGGCGCGCGTGGCCACGATCGTCGGCAGGCGCATCCCCGACGACGTGCTCGCCCGGTTCCGGTCCCGCGGCGTGTTCCGCGACCTCAGCCGCGGCCGGCAGACGATCTTCGTACCCGGGCAGAAGGACGGTACGTTGCCCCGGCTGATCGCACCGGTGCGGATGGGCGGCGAACTGCTCGGGTCGATCTGGGCGGTCGTCGACGGCCCGGTGTCCGACGAGCGGGCCGCCGCGTTCGCCGACACGGCCCCGGTGGTCGCGCTGCACCTGCTGCGCCGGCGGGCCCACGCCGACGTCCGCAGGCGGGCGTCTGCGGAACTGCTGCGGGCCCTGCTGCACGGCGAGGTGGGACCGCGCAAGGCCGTCGCGGAACTGGGGCTGCCCGACGAACCGCACCGCGTCGTCGCGGTCGACACCCCGGGCGGGGACACCCTCGACGGCGAGGGCATGCGACTGGCGTTGTCGGAACGGTTGTCGCAGGGCATCGGCCGGCGGCCGGTCGCAGCCGAGCACGCCGGCCTGCTGTACGCGGTGGTTCCCGAGGGCGACGGTCCGGGCTCGTGGCCGGAACTGCGCTGCGCGCTCGACGACGTTCAGGCCGGTCCGAAGGCGGGCGAGCTGCACGCCGCGGCGGGCGGCGCGTATCCGTTGGGGGCGCTGGCGCAGTCCCGGGCCGAGGCCGACGAGGCGCTCGGCCTGCTCCGGTCCGGTGTCGTGCCGGGCCGGACGGTGACGTTCGACGAGGTGTGGACGCCGCTGACGTTGCATCGCACCGCGACGGTGGCCCGCACCGCCGACGTGCCGGGGCTCGGTCCGCTGCGGGTACTGGTCGAGCACGACCATGCGCACGGCACGGAGTACGTCGACACGCTGTACCACTGGTTGCGGCGGCCCGGCGATCCGCGCGGCGCGGCGGCGGACCTGCGCGTGCATCCCAACACGTTGCGGTATCGGATGCGCAAGCTGCTCGAGGTGGCCGGGGTGGATCTCGACGATCCGGATGTCCGGTTGGCGCTCACGGCGCAGTTGATCACGCTGCGCTGGTCCTGACGGCCGCTGGTCCTGACGCTGCTGGTTCCGGTTCCGGCTTGTCGCGCCGGAACCACCCGTCGGGGCGATAATTGTCTTCTCGGCATGATGACACCGCTGTCCGGGTGGTTCACCGTGGTCGAAGACACCTCTGCTGCCGATCAGTGCTCCCACAAGGAGCCGTCTCCCAGGAGGAACCGTGCGGATCGCCGTCCCGAAGGAAGTCAAGAAGCACGAGTACCGGGTCGCGTTGACCCCGGCCGGTACGCACGAGTTGGTGCAGCGCGGCCACCAGGTGGTGGTCGAGGCCGGGGCCGGGGAGGGCTCGGCGATCCGCGACGAGGAGTACATGGCGGCGGGCGCGAAGATCCTGCCGGGCGCGGCCGACACGTGGGCCGAGGGCGACGTGGTGCTCAAGGTGAAGGAGCCGATCGCCGAGGAGTACGGCCGGTTGCGGTCGGGGCAGGTGTTGTTCACGTATCTGCATCTGGCCGCGGATCGGGCGTTGACCGAGGCGTTGTTGGCGGCGGGGACGACGTCGATCGCGTACGAGACGGTGCAGGGCGTGGACGGCGGTCTGCCGTTGTTGGCGCCGATGTCGGAGGTCGCGGGCCGCTGGCGCCGCAGGTCGGGGCGTATTCGCTGATGCAGCCCGGTGGTGGCCGGGGTGTGTTGATCGGCGGCGTTCCGGGGGTGCATCCGGCGCGGGTCGTGGTGATCGGCGGCGGCGTGGCCGGGTTGAACGCGGCGCGCGTGGCGTTGGGCCTGGGTGCCGATGTCGAGGTGTTGGACACGAACGTGGACCGCCTGCGGCAGATCGACAAGGACTTCGGTGGCCGGATCCGCACGGTGACGTCGAACGCGTTCTCGTTGGAGCAGGCGGTGTTGGAGGCCGATCTGGTCGTCGGCGCCGTGCTGGTGGCCGGGGCGAAGGCGCCGAAGTTGGTGTCGAACGATCTGGTGGCGCGGATGAAGCCGGGCAGCGTGCTGGTCGACATCTCGATCGACCAGGGCGGGTGCTTCGCGGACTCGCGGCCGACGACGCACGACGAGCCGACCTACCAGGTGCACGGTTCGGTGTTCTATTGCGTGGCGAACATGCCGGGCGCGGTGCCGCGCACGTCGACGTACGGCCTGACGAACGTGACCCTGCCGTACGTGTTGCGTCTGGCGGAGCAGGGTTGGGAAGCGGCCCTGGCGTCCGACCCCGGCCTGGCCAAGGGCCTCAACACGCACGCAGGAACCCTGACGAACGCCCCGGTGGCCGAAGCCCACGACCTCCCGCACACCCCCATGCAGTAACCCCAACCAGGCCGGCCCACCGATCTCGCAGGGTGACGGACGAGCGGCGAGGTGACGACCGTGATGGGGGTCCGGGGGCGGAGCCCGCCGGCCTGGGGGGTGTGGGGGCGGGCCCCACAGACGACGCGAAGTTGAGCGAGAGGGAGCGAAGGCGAAAGCCGAAAGCGACTAGGGGCGCCCGCTCAACCAGCCTGGGGGTCACCGGGAGCGGGCCGCCACGTTCCAGTTTAGGGCCTCGTTCGCGGGTTCGCCGCCCCGGGGTGGGCAACGGTGGTGGTTTTTTGTCCACGTCACACTGTCGGTTCCGGCAAATTGCGCACGTCGGGTCGTTCACCACACGCGCACCACGGGGTATGGGGCAGGATGGCGCCCGCAGTGCGCACCCAAGCAACGGCGCAGCTGAGGGGAGATCCATGCACGACGGCAGTGGCCGCATCGCGGTGCAGAACCTGACGAAGCAGTTCGGGCCCGTGACGGCCGTGCAGAACCTGAGCTTCACGGTGGAGCCGGGTTCGGTGACCGGCTTTCTCGGTCCGAACGGCGCGGGCAAGACGACGACCCTGCGCATGATCCTGGGGCTGGTGGCACCGACCTCGGGTTCGGCGACGATCAACGGACGTCCGTACACCCAGTTGGGCAATCCTGCCCGGGTGGCGGGGGCGGTCCTGGAGAACGAGGGGTTCCATCCGAGGCGCACGGCGCGTCATCACCTGCGGGTGTATGCGGCGGCGATCGGGGTGCCCGATCAGCGGGTCGACGAGTTGTTGGGTCTGGTCGGTTTGTCCCCGGCGGCGGATCGGGCGGCGGGCGAGTTCTCGTTGGGTATGCGCCAGCGGTTGTCGTTGGCGACGGCGTTGTTGGGCGACCCGCAGGTGTTGGTGCTCGACGAACCGTCGAACGGTCTGGACCCGGAGGGCATCGTGTGGCTGCGGGGGTTCCTGCAGTCGTTCGCGAAGCAGGGGCGCACGGTGTTGGTGTCGAGCCATCTGCTGTCCGAGGTGGAGCAGATGATCGACCAGGTCGTGATCGTGAGTGCCGGGATGACGCGGTACTACGGTCCGCTCGAGCAGTTGCGGGCCTCGCAGCAGTCGCGGGTGATCGTGCAGCCTGCCGATCCGAACGCGTTGATCTCGGCGTTGTACGAGGCGGGCCTGACGGAGGTGCAGCCGACGCCGGACGGCAAGGTCGCGGTGGCGGGCGCCACGGTGCAGCAGATCGGTGATGCGGCGGCGAAGGCCGGTGTCGCCGTGTACGGCATGGAGGAGGACAAGGCGGATCTGGAGCAGTTGTTCTTCCGGATGACCAGTCCGCAGTACATGGGCCAGCCGTATCAGCAGGCGCCGAATCCGTACCAGCAGCCGCCCGGACCGCCGGGGCCGCCGGGTCCGCCGCCCGGAGCGCCACCGGGAGCCCCGCCCGGTCCGCCGCCGGGGATGCCGCCGCAGAACCCGTATCAGCAGGGTCAGGGCTGGGGAGGTGGCCACTGATGATGGGCAATCTCGTCAAGTCCGAGTTCCGCAAGATCCTCACCACGAACGGCTGGTGGGCACTGCTCGTTCCGGCGGCCACGTTGGCGTTCGTGATCGCGCTCGGGTTGGGCTACACCGCGAACGGGGTCGGCAACCTCCTGAGCGGCCGGGAGACCGAACAGTTGGCCACGGCACTGGGGGTCGAGACCGGCAACCTGCCGATGGGCATGTTGGCCTTCGGACGCGCGATCAACCTGGCGTTGATGTTCGCCGTCATCTTCGGCGTGTTCGCGGTGGCCGGCGAGTACGGCCGGAAGACGATCACCACGACGTTCCTCACCGCGCCCAACCGGGCGACGGCGCTGGCGTCGAAGATGATCACCTACGTCAGCTGGGGCGCGCTGTACGGCCTGCTCTTCGCGGGCGTGTCGAGCCTGGCCATCGTCCTCACCGTCGAGTCGGAACGGCTGCCGAGCGCCACGCAGTGGCTGGCCGTCATGGGCGCGTCGGTACTGGCCGGTGCGCTGGCGACCCTGTTCGGTGTCGGACTCGGCGCGCTGTGGAACAGCGTGGCCGGTTCGGTCGTCACGTTGCTGCTCTACATGGTCGTCCTCGAGAACCTGTGGATCTGGGTCTCGTACGGGATCTGGGGACCGAGTGCCGCGTGGATGGGCGGCGTGCTGCCCAACGGTGCGCTCAACGGCGTCGTGGGTGCGCTCGGCGCCGAGGCCGCCGGTGCTGCGGGAGTGCGCGTCCCGGGCGTCGACGAGTATCTGGCGTGGGGGCTGCAGTTCATCGCCGGTGCCCCTGGGGCATTCTCGTGGTGGGCCTCGGCGCTGATCTTCGGCGGCTGGGTGCTGGCGGCCTTCGGCGGCGGCTGGCTGATCAACCAGAAGCGCGACATCACGTAACGAACGAGGAGGGAACCGGGCGTGTCGGGGCAGGTCGGTAACGCGGAGACCGGAGCTACGGCCGACCGACCCGACACTCCCGGTAACCCCGCTGCCCCCACCGCCCCCTCTGCCCCCGACCGGCCGCACGTGGGCTGGGTCCGGCGGATCGCCGCGGCGTGCTGGCGGCATCCGGTGTTGGTCGTGCTCTCGCTCGGGGCTGCGATCCTCGGTGTCGGCGTCCAGGCGGTCAGCCCGCTGCTGATCCGCGACGGCATCGACACCGCCGTCGCCGGGTCCACCGAGGGGCTCGGCCTGCTGGCGCTGGTGCTGCTGGCGTTGCACCTCGTGGCGTTCGGCGCCGCGTTCGGCAGGCGCTACGTCGGCGGCCGGTTGGCCCTCGACGTCCAACACGACCTGCGTCGGTCGGTGTTCGCCGCAGTGTCGCGACTCGACGGCGGCAAGCAGGACTCGCTCCGAACGGGGCAGATCGCCTCCCGCGCCATCACCGATCTGCAACTCGTCACCGGTTTCCTGATGCAGGTGCCGCTGTCGGCGGGTTCGGTGGTGTTCGCCCTGCTCGCGCTCGGCGCGATGCTGTGGATGTCCCCGCTGCTGACCGTGATCGCGCTGATCGTCGCGCCCGCGGTCGCCATCGTGCTGGCGGTGAGCAGACGCACGCTGTTCCCCGCGACGTGGGCGGCCCAGCAACGGGCCGCCGAGATCGCCCAGCACGTCGAGGAGACCGTCACCGGTGTCCGCGTCGTGAAGGGTTTCGGCCAGGAGGCCCGCGAGACGAGCCGGCTGTCGCGCACCGCGCGCGCCCTGTTCGCCGAGCGGCTGCGCGCGGCGAACCTGTCGGCCGTGCCGACGGCCACCACCGCCGCGCTGCCGGCGGCAGGGCAGATCGCCGTCCTGGCCGTCGGCGGCATCCTCGCGCTGCGCGGTGAGATCAGCCTCGGCACGTTCCTCGCGTTCGCCACGTACGTCTCGTCGTTGACCGGTCCGGCCCGCATGCTGGCGAGCCTGGTCGTGCAGGCGCAGCTCACGCGCGCGGGCGCCGAGCGCGTGCACGAACTGATCGACGCCCAGCCCGAGGTGCGCGAGAAGCCCGATCCCGCGCCGGTGCCCGACGGCCCGCTCGACGTCGAGCTGCGTGACGTCCGGTTCGGCTACACGCTGTCCGAGCCCGTCCTCGACGGGATGACACTCACGGCCCGCCAGGGCGAGACACTCGCCCTTGTCGGTACCGCCGGCTCCGGCAAGTCGACGATCTCGCTGCTGCTGCCCCGCTTCTACGACGTGCACGAGGGCGAGGTCCGCATCGGCGGCACCGACGTGCGCGACCTCGGACTGACCGAGCTGCGCCGCACCGTCGGCGTGGTGTTCGAGGAGGCGTTCCTGTTCTCGACGTCGGTGCGCGACAACATCGCCTACGGCAGGCGGACGCCTCCGACGCCGAGGTGATCGCCGCCGCGAAGGCGGCCGAGGCGCACGAGTTCATCAGCGCCCTGCCCGACGGCTACGACACCCTGGTCGGCGAACGCGGGCTCACCCTCTCCGGCGGCCAGCGGCAACGCCTCGGACTGGCCCGCGCACTGCTCACCGATCCGCGGGTCCTCGTGCTCGACGACGCGACGTCCGCCGTCGACACCGCCACCGAGGCCGCCATCCACGACACGCTGCGCGCCGTGATGCGCGACCGGACCACCCTGCTCGTGGCGCACCGCCGTTCGACGCTGTCACTGGCCGACCGGATCGCGGTCCTCGACGGCGGCCGCGTCGTCGACGTCGGCACCGCCGCCGAGCTCGAGGGCCGTTGCGCGCTGTACCGCGACCTGGTGTCCGGTCCCGACGACGACGCGGAGGCGCCCGGCCGGACGCCCCCGCGCGAACCGGGCCCCGACGGCATCACCCCCGAGCTGTGGCCGGACCTCGGGACCGACTCGACGGGACCATCGGTCTCGACAAACACCGCGGCCGCTGCCGCTGCCGGCCCCGGCCGCGGTTCGAGCGCCTCCCTCGAACAGCCGCCGACCCCGGAACTGCTCGAACGGGTGCAGGCACTCGCCCCCGCGACCGCGCGGCCCGACCTGGGCGACGTCGACCCGACCGCCCCGGACCCGCGCTTCCGGCTCGCCGGCCTGCTACGGCCGGTGCGCGGCCTGCTGGCGGCGGTCATCGCGCTCGTCACCGTGGACGCGCTCGCGACCCTGGCCATCCCCGCGCTCTACCAACGGGGCGTCGACGAGGGCGTGCGGACCGGTGTCGAATCGGTCGTGCTCATCGCGGCCGCCGTCGGCCTCGGCGTCATCCTCGTCGACTGGCTCGTCGTGGCCCTGCAGACCCGACTCACCGCCCGCACCGGCGAATCAGTGCTGTACCTGCTGCGGGTTCGCAGCTACGCCCATCTGCAGCGGCTCGGGCTCGACTACTACGAACGGGAACTGTCCGGGCGGATCATGACCCGGATGACCACCGACGTCGACGCGCTGTCGACGTTCCTGCAGACCGGTCTGGCGACCGCCGTCGTCAGCATCCTCACGCTCGCCGGGATCAGCGTCGCCCTGATCGTCACCGACCCGAGCCTCGCGATGTACGTGTTCGCGGTGCTGCCCGTGCTGATCGTCGCGACCGTGGTGTTCCGCAGGCTCGCCTCGGCCGCCTACACCGAGGCGCGCGAACGCGTCAGCGCCGTCAACGCCGACATGCAGGAGAACGTGAGCGGCCTGCGCGTCGCGCAGGCCTACACGCGCGAGGAGCGTTCCGCGGCCGACTTCGCCTCCCGCAGCGACGCCTACCGCCGTTCCCGGCTGCGTGCGCAGCGCTACGTCGCCACCTACTTCCCGTTCGTGACGCTGCTGTCCGGCGTCGCCGAGGTGCTCGTCCTGGCGGTCGGCGCGAGCCGCGTCGCCGAGGGCACGCTCTCGCCCGGCGTGCTGATGGCGTTCGTGCTGTACCTCGGCCTGTTCTTCACCCCGGTCCAACAGCTGTCGTCGGTGTTCGACGGTTACCAGCAGGCGAAGGTCGGCCTGCGGCGCATCGGCGACCTGCTGCGCACCCCGACGTCGGTCCCGTCGCCGGAGACGCCGGTCGGCGTGGGCGAGCGCCTGCGCGGGCACGTCCGCCTCGACGACGTCGGCTTCCACTACCCCGGCACCGAGACGCCCGCCCTGGCCGACGTCTCGCTCGACGTGCCGCCGGGCACCACGGTGGCGTTCGTCGGCTCGACCGGCGCGGGCAAGTCGACGGCGGTGAAGCTGCTCGCCCGGTTCTACGACGCCACCTCGGGAAGCGTCCGCATCGACGGGGTCGACGTGCGTGAGTACGACCTCGCGGCGCTGCGCACCCGCGTGGGCGTCGTCCCCCAGGAACCGCACCTGTTCGCGGGCACGGTCGCCGACAACGTCCGCTACGGACGTCCCGAGGCGAGCGACGCCGACGTCGAACGCGCCGTCCGCGCCGTCGGCGCCCTCGACGGCATCGCCGGCCTGCCCGGCGGCTTCGCCCACCAGGTCGGCGAGCGCGGACGGGCGCTGTCGGCCGGCCAACGGCAGCTCGTCGCACTCGCCAGGGCCGAGCTCGTCGATCCCGACGTGCTGCTGCTCGACGAGGCGACCGCCGCGCTCGACCCCGCCACCGAGGACGCCGTGCTGCGGGCGACCGACCGGCTCGCCGCGACCCGCACCACGTTCGTCGTGGCCCATCGGCTCGCGACCGCGGCCCGCGCGGACCGGATCGTGGTGCTCGACCACGGGCGCGTCGTCGAGGAGGGCACGCACGCCGACCTCGTCGCCGCGGGCGGGGCCTACGCCACGCTGTGGGAGCTCGGCGACGGCGCACCCGCCCACCGGTGACCGGCACCGACCCGCCGTCGCCCGCACCGCCGGTGGCGGGTTGGTGCGAACGGGTGGCCGGTCGCATGAGACGTCTCACGAACTCCTGCCCCCACCGGGCCGTTCCGTACCCTCCGGGGTGTGTAGAGGCCCACACCCCGCTACCCGTATCGATTCAGCGACAAGCCGGGGGGCTTGTGCGTGGACGAAACCGGTCCGAAGTGCGAGTTCGGTGACCGAGGTGACGAGCCGGGGGGTTAGCCTGGTACGCGCGTAATTGGCACATCGAGACAGATAGAGGCGAGTCCCAGCCGTGTCCAGCAGTCCTGCGTCACAGTTCGGCCCCAACGAGTGGCTCGTCGAGGAAATGTACGACCAGTTCCTCGCCGATCCCTCCTCCGTCGACGCCGCGTGGCATGAGTTCTTTGCCGACTTCTCCCCCACGCAGCAGCGAAAGCCGGACACGACCGACACGACCGACGCGGCGCCCTCGGCCAACGGTCACGGATCGGCGAGCCAGGCCGCCCCGGCCGCAGCCCAGGCACCCGCGGCGCCCGCAGCGGCCGCCGCGCCTGCCGAGTCGAAGCCCGCGGCCCCGGCCAAGCCCGCCCAGCAGCCCGCCAAGGCCGCCGACAAGGCGGACCAGGGCGGTGGCAAGGCAGACAAGGCCGAGAAGGCGGACAAGGGTGGCGACAAGAGCGAGCCCGAGTCGAAGGTTCTCCGCGGTGCCGCGGCGGCGATCGCGAAGAACATGGACGCCTCGCTGACCGTTCCGACGGCCACGAGCGTGCGCGCCGTTCCGGCGAAGCTGATGGGCGACAACCGCATCGTCATCAACAACCACCTCAAGCGCACGCGCGGCGGGAAGATCTCGTTCACCCACCTCATCGGCTACGCCATGATCCGTGGGCTGCACGACTTCCCGAACATGAACCGGCACTACAAGCTCATCGACGGCAAGCCGCACGCGGTCACGCCCGAGCACGTCAACATCGGCCTCGCGATCGACATGAAGGGCAAGGACGGCGGCCGCAACCTCGTCGTCGCGTCGATCAAGAACTGCGAGAACATGTCGTTCCTGCAGTTCTGGCAGGCCTACGAGGACATCGTCCGCAAGGCGCGCAACAACAAGCTCACCGCCGACGACTTCTCCGGCACCACGATCTCGCTGACCAACCCGGGCGGCATCGGCACCAACCACTCGGTGCCGCGACTGCAGTCCGGGCAGGGCACGATCATCGGCGTCGGCGCGATGCAGTACCCGGCCCACTACGAGGGCACGAGCGAGAAGACCCTCATCGACCTGGGCGTCAGCAAGATCATGACGCTCACGTCGACCTACGACCACCGCATCATCCAGGGCGCCGAGTCGGGCGAGTTCCTCAAGCGCATCCACGAGCTGCTGCTCGGCGCGGACGGCTTCTACGACGACATCTTCACGTCGCTGCGCATCCCGTACGAGCCGGTGCGCTGGGTCTCCGACATCCCCGAGGGCGAGATCGACAAGACCGCCCGCGTGCTCGAGCTGATCGACGCGTACCGGATGCGCGGCCACCTGATGGCCGACACCGACCCGCTGAACTACCGCCAGCGCCGGCACGAGGACCTCGACGTCCTCTCGCACGGGCTGACGCTGTGGGACCTGGACCGCGAGTTCGCCGTCGGCGGTTTCGCGGGCCAGGAGAAGATGAAGCTGCGCGATGTCCTGGGCGTGCTGCGCGACTCGTACTGCCGCACGGTCGGCGTCGAGTACACGCACATCCTCGACCCGGAGGAACGCCTCTGGATCCAGGAGCGCGTCGAGGTCCCGCACGACAAGCCCGAGCCCACGGTGCAGAAGTACGTGCTGAGCAAGCTCAACGCGGCCGAGGCGTTCGAGACGTTCCTGCAGACCAAGTACGTCGGCCAGAAGCGGTTCTCGCTCGAGGGCGGCGAGACGGTCATCCCGATGCTCGACACGCTGCTGGACAAGGCCGCCGAGCACAGCCTCGACGAGGTCGTCGTCGGCATGCCGCACCGCGGCCGGCTGAACGTGCTCGCCAACATCGTCGGCAAGCCGATCTCGCAGATCTTCCAGGAGTTCGAGGGCAACCTCGACCCGGGTCAGGCGCACGGCTCCGGTGACGTCAAGTACCACCTGGGCGCCGAGGGCAAGTACTTCCGCATGTTCGGCGACGGCGAGACGCGCGTGTCGCTGACCGCCAACCCGTCGCACCTGGAGACGGTCGACCCGGTGCTCGAGGGCATCGTCCGCGCCAAGCAGGACATCCTCGACAAGGGCGGCGACGCCGA
Source organism: Saccharomonospora sp. CUA-673 (assembly GCF_001942305.1). Taxonomy (GTDB): domain Bacteria; phylum Actinomycetota; class Actinomycetes; order Mycobacteriales; family Pseudonocardiaceae; genus Prauserella. The sequence goes on from NZ_MKKE01000014.1 coordinate 22,198, forward strand.
CGGCTTCACCGTGCTGCCCGTGCTGCTGCACGGCGACGCGGCGTTCGCCGGCCAGGGCGTGGTGGCCGAGACGCTGAACCTCTCGCTCCTGCGCGGGTACCGCACCGGCGGCACCGTGCACGTGATCATCAACAACCAGGTGGGCTTCACGACGGCGCCCGAGCACGCGCGGTCCTCGCAGTACGCCACCGACGTCGCGAAGATGATCGGCGCGCCGATCATCCACGTGAACGGCGACGACCCGGAGGCGGCGTACTGGGTCGCCCGCCTCGCGGTCGACTACCGCCAGGCGTTCAACAAGGACATCGTGATCGACATGATCTGCTACCGGCGCCGCGGTCACAACGAGGGTGACGATCCCTCGATGACCCAGCCCGGGATGTACGACATCATCGACAAGAAGCGCAGCGTCCGGAAGACCTACACCGAGTCGCTCATCGGCCGCGGCGACCTGTCGGTCGAGGACGCCGAGGCCGCGCTGCGGGACTTCTCCAGCCAGCTCGAGCACGTCTTCAACGAGGTGCGCGAGCTCGAGAAGCACCCGCCGGTTCCGAGCCCGTCGGTCGAGGGCAAGCAGCAGGTGCCGGCGAACCTGCCGACCGCGGTGTCCCGCGAGACCGTCGAGCGCATCGGCGACGCGTTCGTCAACGTGCCCGAGGGCTTCACCCCGCACCCGCGCGTCAAGCCGGTCATGGACCGGCGGCAGAAGATGTCCCGCGAGGGCGGCATCGACTGGGCGTTCGGCGAACTGCTGGCGTACGGCTCGCTGGCCCTCGAGGGTCACCTCGTCCGACTGTCCGGTCAGGACTCCCGCCGCGGCACGTTCACCCAACGCCACTCGGTGCTGATCGACCGGCACACCGGCAAGGAGTACGCCCCGCTGCAGCACCTGGCCGACGAGCAGGGCCGCGTGATGATCTACGACTCGGCGCTGTCCGAGTACGCGGCCGTCGGCTTCGAGTACGGCTACTCCGTGGCCAACTCCGAGGCGCTGGTGATGTGGGAGGCGCAGTTCGGCGACTTCGTCAACGGCGCCCAGTCGGTCATCGACGAGTACATCTCGTCCGGTGAGGCCAAGTGGGGCCAGCTGTCCGACGTCGTGCTGCTGCTGCCGCACGGCCACGAGGGCCAGGGCCCCGACCACACGTCCGGCCGGATCGAGCGGTTCCTGCAGCTGTGCGCCGAGGGTTCGATGACCGTGGCGGTGCCGTCGACCCCGGCGAACTACTTCCACCTGCTGCGCAGGCACACGCTCGACGGTGTGAAGCGTCCGCTGATCGTCTTCACCCCGAAGTCGATGCTGCGCAACAAGGCCGCGACGTCGAACGTCGAGGACTTCATCGGCGACTCGAAGTTCCTGTCCGTCATCGACGACACCGACGTGGACCCCGCGAAGGCGCGCAAGGTGCTGATGACCTCGGGCAAGCTCTACTGGGAGCTCGTGGCCGAGCGGGCCAAGCGCGAGATCGACGACGTCGCGATCGTGCGCATCGAGCAGTACTACCCGCTGCCGAAGCGGAAGATCGCCGCGGCGCTCGAGCGCTACTCGTCGAACGCGGAGCTCGTGTGGGTGCAGGAGGAGCCGGAGAACCAGGGCGCCTGGCCGTTCTTCGGGCTGAACCTGCCGCGCAGGCTGCCGGAGCTGTTCCCCCGCCTCGACGTGGTGGCACGGCGTCCGATGGCCGCCCCGTCGGCCGGTTCGTCCAAGGTGCACGAGGTCGAGCAGAAGGCCCTCATCACGAAGGCCTTCGAGTAAGCCGCTGAACCGCTAAAAGCACCCGAGGGCCCCATAGGGGCCCTCGGGTGCTTTTCGGGCGGAACCTCAGGGGGTGAGGGTCCAGCTGTTGAGGGTGCCGGTGTCGAAGACGAACGCGTCGGTCACCGTCAGGGTCCACTCGCCGTTGAGCTCGGCGACGTCGGAGAGGTCGACGGTGTAGGTCTCGGAGATGTCGGCGCCCGGGTCGGCCGAGGCCTCCTTCAGCGAGAACTCCGCACCGTCCGGGGCGACGAGGTCGAGGGCGATGTCACCGCGGTAGGTGTGGGTGATGTCGACCTCGACGGTCGCCTCGGTCGAGCCGGCCTCGCAGCCGGACACGGTGACCGTGCTGTCGATCGAGTCGGCGTCCGGGATGGCGGTGACCTCGTCGTTGGTCACGGCCGCACAGGTGCCCGGATCGGGGTCCGGTTCCGGGTCGGGGTCGGGTGCCGATCCGGAGTCGACGACGTTCAGCAGCACGTTGGGCGAACCCGAACCGGGGTTGCCGACGACGCCCTCGGACCCGCCGTCGACGATTGCGCCGTGGACCTCCGACGGGGCGGCCGAGGTGTTGGCGGCCAGGTAGATCGCGGCGGCGCCGGCGACGTGCGGGGCCGCCATCGACGTGCCGGAGATCGTGTTGTCGGCCGTGTCGCCGGTGTGCCACGCCGAGGTGATGTCGCTGCCCGGCGCGAAGATGTCCACGCACGAGCCGACGTTCGAGAAGCTCGACCGCGCGTCGGTGTCGGTCGTCGACCCCACGGTCAGGCCGTCGGCCACGCGGGCGGGCGAGGAGTTGCACGCGTCGGCGTTCTCGTTGCCCGCGGCGAGGGCGTAGGTGACGCCGGCGGCGATGGAGTTCTCCACGGCGTCGTCGACGGCGGTAGAGGCCGTGCCGCCGAGGCTCATGTTGGCCACCGACGGGCCCGAGGCGTTCTCGGTGACCCAGTCGATACCGGCGATCACGCCCGCGTTGGTGCCGCTGCCCTCGCAGCCCAGCACACGCACGGGGACGAGGTCGACGCTCTTGGCCACGCCGTACTCGGCGCCGCCCACGGTGCCGGCGACGTGCGTGCCGTGGCCGTTGCAGTCGTCGGCGTCGCCGCCGCTGTCGATGGCGTCGAAACCGTCGGTGACCCGGCCGCCGAAGTCCTCGTGCGAGGCGCGGATGCCCGTGTCGATGATGTACGCGGTGACGCCCTCGCCCTCGTTCGGGTAGGCGTACGTGTCGTCGAGCGGCAGCTCGGCCTGGTCGATGCGGTCCAGCCCCCACGACGGCGGGTCGGTCTGCTCGTCCATCGTGTGCATGGTCTGCACCTGCTCGACGTACTCGACCGCGGGGTTGGCCGCGATCCGCTTCGCCAGCGCCTCGGACATGTCGGCCGAGTAGCCGTTGAACACGCTCGAGAACGTGTGGGTGACGTCGCCGCCGAGATCGGCGGCGGTGGTCTGCACCCCGTCCTTCAACGCCACGATGTATTCGCCCTCGACCGCGGTCGCGGCGTCGGCACCGAGGATCGTGCCTTCCTGCGGTGCGGCGTGGGCGGTGCCCGCCATGCCCAGCACCAGGGCGGCCGCGGTGGTGCTCACCCCCGCAACGCGGGCGATCCTGCGTCTGTCACTTCGCACGTTTTTCCCTTCCGTCGAACTTTGTCCGGAATGGGCTGACAGTAAGCGGAAAGGCAACGAGACGACACGGTCGAATGATTTACGGAGATCGCGACGAAAGTCGGGGCATTGGACCGTTCTGCGCAACCGTTTCGGCGCCTCGGCCCACGACGGGCGGGGAAATGCATCCGGGCCGTGACCGTCCGGTGCGGATTCCGTTGCACGGCGCGGAGAAAACCCGCCGCTCGAACCCCGACCAAAGTACCGGACCAAGGTGGTGAATCCGGCGACCCCGGGCGCCGACACTCGGCTCCGGGGCACCCCGAGCGTCGGTCAGCGGTCGCCGATCCCGGCCAGGAATTCGTCGGCGATGTCGGCGGGGTTGCGCTTCCGTTCGGAGAACTCGACGTTCAACTCGGTCAGTTTCTCGGTGGTGAGTGCGGCCGAGATCCGGTCGAGTGCCGCGCGTTCGCGGTCCGACAACGATCCCGTGGCCGCCAGCGGCACGATGTTCTGCGCGGGGAACATGTTCCGGTCGTCATCGAGGGGTACGAAGCCGTTGGCGTCGACCGACGCCGACGTGCTGAACATGTTGGCGACCTGCACCTCGCCGGAACGCAGCGCCTCGACCGTCACCGGACCGCCCGTGTCGGTGGTGCGGATCTCGGCGAACTCGCAGCCGTACAGCGCGCGGATCTCCTCGCGCCAACGCTCGGCCCACTGCCCCGGGCCACCCAGGACGAGCCGCTCGCAGCGCGGCGCAAGGTCCGAGATCGACCGGATGCCCTGTTCGGCGAGGTCGCGGCGCACCACGAGCATGTCGGTGTTCTCGGCGGGCGAGCGCTCGAGCACCTCGAGCTCCGGCGGCAGAGCACGCGGCAGTGCTCGGTCGACCTCCTGCGACGTCGTCGCCTCGGTGTCGGGGTCGAAATGGCGGAGCAGGTTGCCGCTGTAGTCGGGGGCGAGCGTCAACGAGCGGTCCTGCAGCGCCTGCACCAACACCTCGCGTCCGCCGACGGGCGGGCGGACGGTGACGTCGTCGGCTCCCGCGGCGCGCAACGCGCCGGCGTAGATCTCGGCGAGCAACAGACCCTCACCGACGTCGGACGCACCGATGACGATGCTCCCGTCGTCACCGCCCTCGGCTCCCCCGCGCAGCGGATTGCCACACGAGGTCACCAGCAGCAGCACCGCACACAGCACGGCCACGACTCCCCGGCGCCGAAAAGCGCCCCGACGATCATCGTTCACGCGGCCTCCTGTGTTCCGGCGCGTTCGGCCAGACGCACGCCCCGTGGCACGACGAGACGTTGCAGCGCCGCCAACAGCAGGTCCAGCACGACCGCGAGCGCCGCCGTCAGCACCGCGCCCGCGACGACCTGTCCGTAGTCGAGGACGGCCAGTCCGTCCATGAGGTAGCGGCCGAGTCCGCCGAGTCCGACGTAGGCGGCCACGGCGGCCGTCGCGACGAGCTGCAGCACCGCGTTGCGCACACCGCCGAGCAACATGGGCAACGCGATGGGCACCTCGACCTGCCACAACCGCTGCATACCGCGCATGCCGACGCCGCTCGCCGCGTCGACGACGTGCGGATCGACAGCCTCGACCCCGGCATACGTGCCCGCCATGATCGGCGGTACGGCCAGCACGACCAGACCGACGAGCGCCGCCGGGGTGCTCTCGGCCAGCAGCAGGAAGAACAGCGTCACGACGCCGAGCGTCGGCAGGGCGCGCACGATGTTGCCGGTGCCGACGAGCAGTACCGCGCCCCGGCCGGTGTGGCCGACGATCAGGCCGATGGGCACGGCGATCACCAACGCCACGGCCAGGGCGAGGGCGACGTAACCGAGGTGTTCCAGCACGCGCATCGGCACGCCGCCGGGGCCGCCCCAGTTCGCCGCGTCGCCGAACCACGCGAGGGTCTCGGGAATCATGCCGACACCTCCCGCCCGGTGCTCGCCGGCGCGGGCCGCTGCCAGGGTGTGAGGACCCGGCGCAGCAGCACCAGCAGCAGGTCGACGACGAGCGCGAGCAGGAGCGTCAACGCGACGCCGACCAGGATGGGCGCGTAGTACTCACGCTGGAAGCCGTCGGTGAACAGCCTGCCGAGCCCGCCGACGCCGATCAACGCCCCGACGCTGACGAGGCTGATGTTGCTCACGGCCGCGACCCGGACGCCCGCGGCGAGCACCGGCACGGCCAGCGGGAGCTCGACACCGAAGAACCGCCGGGCGGGCCGATACCCCATCGCCGTGGCGGATGCGGTGACGGCGGGCGGCACGGCGTCGAGCGCGTCGAGCATCGGCCGCACCAGCAGCGCCGCGGTGTACAGCGACAGGGCGATGACGACGTTGATGCTGTCGAGGATCGTCGTGCCGATGATGCCGGGGATGACGACGAACAGCGCGAGCGACGGGATCGTGTAGACGAGGTTGGCCACGACGCCGAGCGTCGGCCGGATCGGCGGCCACATTCGCCCGACCCAGCCGGCGCCGATGGCGAGCAGCACGCCCAGCACGATCGGCACCAGCGCCAGGTAGCAGTGCTCGAGCAGCCCGGACCAGAGCTGGGCCCGCGTGTTGGCGCTGCCGAGATAGGTGCCGAGCTCGTCGAGCAGGGTCATGGCGCACCCGCGCTCTCCGGGTGCCCTTCGATCACGTCGAGCACGTGCCGTGCGGTGACGGCCCCGACGACCGCACCGTCGCCGTCGACCACGACGCCGAGGCTCGCGGGCGAGGACAACGCGGCGTCGAGGGCGCCCCGCAGCGACGTGCCCTCCCGGTACAGCGAACCGCCCGCCACGAGGTCCGCCTCGACCAGCTCGCCGTCCACTGTGGACCCCGGCGCGAGCCAGCCGCGGGGCCTGCGGTCGGCGTCGACCGCGAGCCGCCACTCGCCGGTGGGCGAGGCCGGGGCGCCGAGCGACACGGTCGGCACGTCCGCGACGTCCAGACCACGCGCCGACAGGAACGACAGTCCGCGGTATCCGCGGTCCTTGCCGACGAACTCGGCGACGAAATCGTCGACGGGATGGCGCAGCACCTCGGCGGGCGTTCCGTACTGGGCCAGCCGGCCGCCCACGCGCAGCACGGCGACGCGGTCGCCCATCCGCACGGCCTCGTCGATGTCGTGGGTGACGAACACGATGGTCTTGCCGAGCCGCCTTTGCAGATCGAGCAGTTCGTCCTGCAGCCCCTCGCGCACGACCGGGTCGACGGCCGAGAACGGTTCGTCCATGAGCAGCACCGGCGGATCGGCCGCCAGCGCGCGGGCCACCCCGACCCGCTGTTGCTGTCCGCCGGACAGCTGCGCCGGGTACCGCGACCCCAGATCGGCGGGCAGGCCCACCGTCTCGAGGAGCTCACCGGCACGGCGCCGCGCCGCCCGGCGGCTCCAGCCGGACAGCATCGGCACGGTCGCGATGTTGCCGAGCACGGTCCGATGTGGAAACAGGCCCGCGTGCTGGATGACGTAGCCGATGCCGCGGCGCAACTCGGCCGGGTCGACCGCGCGCACGTCCCGCCCGTCCAGCAGCACCTCGCCGGCGGTGGGCTCGACCATGCGGTTCACCATGCGCAGCGAGGTCGTCTTGCCGCAGCCCGAGGGGCCGACGAACACGGTCATGCTGCCGTCGGGCACCGTCAGCGACAGGTCGTCGACCGCGACCGCACCGCCGCCGGAACCGTCGTGGCCCTCGTAGCGCTTGGTGACGCCACGGAACTCGATCGTCATCGTGGTGTCCTGCTCCCCTCGCGGCGGGTGGCCGGGCGCGAAATGTGACCCGGATGACGCGTTCGAACGACCGTAACCGACAGGCCCGACAGAACCGAGTTCCCGCTCGTGACGTGGCCCGGCGGGCGGCGGCGGCCGGGCGGCAGCTCCGCTGGTCACGGCATCTAGGGTGGGCGCCATGAACTCGGTGCGTCAGGTGTTCGGCGTGGACGCGAAATCGCTGCGACACGCCATCGCGTTGCTTGCCGAACGGCGCTGGCTGTTCGACGACCTGGTGCGCGAACTCGCCGCCCCGCGGCGCACCGTCGAGGAACTGCTGCAGGCGATCGGCGGCGACCTCCACCGCGAAGGAGACTCGGTGTGGCTGCGCGCCGACGCCGCCGAGACCTACCGTGAGCACGCCGGCAGCCCGCACACCACGGACGGCCTCGAGACCGAGGTCGCCCGGCACATCGCCCACGTGCCGCCGCCGCTGCCCGCGCTCGACCACGTGCAGGCCACGGCCGACACGGTCGTGCGCCGCGCGCGGTGGCTCGACGAGCACTACGACCTGCGCACCACGCGGTTGACGTTCCTCGGCGACCACGACCTGACGTCGCTGGCCGTGCGCGCCCTGCGACCCGAGGCCGACCTGACCGTCATCGACGTCGACGACCGCATCCTCGACTACGTCGACCGGCAGAGCTCGCGCACGATCCGCACCGTGCACGCCGACCTGCGCTTTGGCCTGCCGCTGTCGGTGATGGGCAAGGCCGACGTCGTGTTCAGCGATCCGCCGTACACCCCCGAGGGCATGGCGCTGTTCGCCACGCGCGGGCTCGAATGCCTCGCCGATCCGCCCGCGGGCAGGCTCGTGCTCGCCTACGGCTACAGCCCGCGGCATCCGGCGCTGGGCCACCGCACGCAGCGGGCGCTGATCGGACTGGGGCTGGCGTTCGAGTCCATCGTGCCCGGCTTCCACCGGTACAGCGGCGCCCAGGCGATCGGCAGCGCCGCGGACCTCTACGTGTGCCAGCCGACGACGAAGGCACGCAAGGGCGGGCGGAAGACGAGCAAGCAGACGATCTACACACGCGGTGCGCAGTCCCTCGAGGCGGGCGAGACGACGCCCGAGCTGCTGGAGGCGCTGCGCGGGTTCGCGGGCCAGAACGGGCTGCGGGTCGAGGAACGCGGCGCGGACTGGACCAAACCGGTCGCGACGAAGCCGGGCACGGCCGTGGCCGTCGACCTCGGCGCCGACCCCGGGCCGTGGCTGCTGCGCACCCTGCTGGGGGTCAACGCGGACCGCGTCGCCGTGCTGCTGCCGAACTCCCACCCCGACCTCGTCGACGCCGCCTCACAGCAGGCGCTGACGCAACTGATCGGCCCGAAGTACCGGCTGCGCCTGCTCCGCAGCACGCCCACCAACACGCACGCGATCGTCGTGGCCGAACCGCCGGCGAGCGCCACCGGGCACACCGACGCCACCGTGCGCGCCGTGCTCACCCGCGCGCACGCCCGCCTCGGCAACATCTGGCCCGACGCCCCCGACGACGTCGCCGACCAACGCCTCATCGACCTGCCCCGCCACCGCGTCGCCGAGGTCCGCGACCGCCTCGGCGACTGACGCAGCTCCGACACTGCTCCCAAGGGCCCCATAGTCGCGTTCAACGCGACTATGCCCTTGGGAGCTCCGAACACAGAGGTGCCCCCCGGGGGACGGTCGTCCTCGGGGCACCTCTGGATTGCTACGTCAGCTGACGACGCCGTCGTCCTCCGCGGCCTTCGCGACCGCGGTCGCGACCTCCTCGGCGACCCTCGGGTCGAGCGGGCTCGGCACGATGCGGTCGGCGGACAGCTCGTCGGCCGCCACCGACACGATCGCCTCGGCCGCGGCCAGCTTCATGTTCTCCGTGATCGCCCGCGCGCCGGCGTCGAGCGCACCACGGAACACGCCGGGGAAGGCGAGCACGTTGTTGATCTGGTTCGGGAAGTCGCTCCGGCCGGTGGCCACGACCGCCGCGTACTTCGCCGCGATGTCCGGGTGGACCTCCGGGTCCGGGTTGGACAGCGCGAACACGATCGGCTCGGGCGCCATGGTCGCGAGCAGGTTCTCGTCGATCCTCGCGCTCGAGAGTCCGATGAACACGTCCGCACCAGCCATCGCGTCGGCCAGATCGCCGCGCAGGCCCGCCTTGTTCGTGGTCTCGGCGAGCTCCTCCTTGACGGCGTTGAGGTTCTCGCGGCCGGTGTGGATGATGCCGCGCGAGTCGAGCATCGTCACGTCGCCGACACCGGCGGCCTGCAGGATCTTCGCGCAGGCCACGCCCGCGGCGCCCGCACCGGAGATCACGACCCGCTGCTGGGCGATGTCGCGGCCGGTGACGAGGTTCGCACCACGCAGCGCGGCGAGCACCACGATGGCCGTGCCGTGCTGGTCGTCATGCATGACCGGGCAGTCGAGGGCGTCCTTGAGCTTGGCCTCGAGCTCGAAGCACCGCGGCGCCGAGACGTCCTCGAGGTTGACGGCGCCGAACGAGGGCCGCAGCCGCACGAGCGTCTCGACGATCTCGTCGACGTCGGAGGTCTCGAGCACCAGCGGGATGGAGTCCAGCCCGGCGAAGGTCTTGAACAGGACCGACTTGCCCTCCATGACCGGCAGCGAGGCGCTCGCGCCGATGTCACCGAGTCCGAGTACCGCCGATCCGTCGCTGACCACCGCCACAAGCCGGTCCGCCCACGTGTACCGCTTCGCAAGAGCAGGCTCCTGCTCGATGGCGCGGCTGACCTTCGCTACCCCAGGGGTGTAGGCGATGGACAGATCACGCGCTCCGTGATCGGACGGGTGGCCGACACCGAGAGCTTGCCGCCCTCGTGTCCGCCGAAGATATCGTCGTCGCTCACCTGAGCTTGAGACACGTTTAACTCCAGGGCTGAAAAAGGGAAGGTCCGACGGGCAGCTCCCGTCGGTAGAGGGCTCCTTGGTCCCGGCTGACTCGGCGCGGTAGCGCCGTCTGCCGGCAAGGTGTCCGTCAAGGCCCTTGGTCAGGCGTAGCCGCGGACGCGGCGGTCGTATCAGTGTGACATCCCTTCCGGCACTCAGCGTGCCGGTGCGGTCCGGATCACAGATTCGACCTTGTTTCGCAGGTCATGCCTCTAATAGCAAGACGGACGTCCGACTTGGGTGGCTTGGGTGGCTTCGTTGTCGCCGAACGGGGTCCCGCTAGTCTTCGCGGTATGCAAGCCCGCACGCTGGCCGTCCCGGATGCCGTCGAGTTCACCCCGCCCGCCTTCCCCGACCACAGGGGGCTGTTCGCGGCGCCGTTCCAGGAGGCGGCGTTCGTCGAGGCCGTGGGGCATCCGCTGACGTTGGCGCAGGTCAACCACAGCGTGTCGCGCCGGGGGACGCTCCGCGGGGTGCACTTCAGCGACGTCCCGCCCGGGCAGGCGAAGTACGTCTACTGCCCGCGGGGATCGCTGCTGGACGTCGTCGTCGACCTGCGCGTGGGATCACCGACGTTCGGCGTGCACGACTCGGTGGTGCTCGACAGCACGACGTATCGCGCGCTGTACATCCCCGAGGGCCTCGGCCACGCGTTCGTGGCCCTCGAGGACGACACCGTCATGACGTACCTGTGCTCGACGCCGTACAACCCACCCACCGAACACGGCGTCAACCCGCTCGACCCCGAACTCGGCCTGCCGTGGCCCGACGACCTCGAGTTCCTGCAGTCCGACAAGGACCGCACCGCCCCGTCGGTGGCCGAGGCCCGCGAGCGCGGCTTCCTGCCCAGCCACGCCGACTGCCTGGCCCACTACGACCGACTCCGCAGCGCGGCCGGCTGACCGTCAGCGGAAGTCCTCCGCGAGGATGCGCTCCACGTTGCGTTCGGCGAGCGCCGTGATCGTGACGAACGGGTTGACGCCGGTGTTGCCGGGGATGAGCGCACTGTCGTTGACGTACAGGTTGGGGTAGCCGTGCACGCGGCCGTAGAGGTCGGTCGCCTCGCCGAGCACCACACCGCCGAGCGGGTGGTAGGTGAACCGGTTCTCGAACGCCCGCGTGTCGCCGAACAGGTCGTGCCGGTAGACGGTCTTGTTGACGCGGTTGATCCGGTCGAGATGGGTTTTCATCGAGTCGATCGACGGCTGCCCCTGCTCGGCGCTCCAGTGCAGTTTCGCCGAGTCGGTGGCCGGGTCGTAGGTGAAGTGGCCGCGTTCGGGGTTCTTGGTGATCGCCAGGTAGAGGCTGACCCACAGTTCGATCCCGGCGGGCATCGGCGCGATCTCGGCGAACACCGGGTGCTCCGGGTCGTCCCACGCGTCGATGCCGAGCGCGGGCATACCGGACTGGGTGTTGCCGGTCAGGTCCCATGCGTGGTTCGCGCGGCCGGCCATGACGTTGCCGTTGGGACCCCAGCCCCGGCCGATGGCCTCGCCGAGGCCGGGCAGCGTCCCGGTGTCGCGTGCGCGCAGCAGCAGTTCGGTCGAGCCGACGCTGCCCGCGCCGAGGAACAGGTGGCGCGCGCCCAGTTCGCGGCGGGCGACGACGCCGCCGGTCTCGTCGAGCTCGCGCACGGTGAGCCGGTAGGTGCCGTCGGCGGCGCGGCGGATGTCGCGCACCTCCTGCAGCGCCGCGATCGTCACGTTGCCCGTGCCGAGCGCGGCGGCGAGGTAGGTCTTGTCCAGCGACAGCTTGCCGTGGTTGTTGCCGAAGATGACCTCCGAGGCCAGCGCCGACCGCGGCACTCCCCGGCCTCCTCGCGGCGCATGTAGTCGAAGTCGTAGACGCTGGGCACGAACACGGTGCGGTAGCCGGCGCGTTCGGCGTGTTTCCGCGCCACCCGCGCGTACTGGTAGGCGTCGCACTCCTCGAACCACTCGGGGTCGATGTCGTTGACGCCGAGCTCCCGGTTGGCCCGCGGGAAGTACGTCGCGTACATCTCGTCGGCGTCGACGTCGGGCAGGATCTCCTCGAAGTAGGAGCGCCGGGGCGTCACCGCCATCGCGCCGTTGACGAGCGATCCGCCACCGACGCCGCGTCCCAGGTAGACGGACATGTCGCCGTAGTGCACCCGGTCGAGCACGCCGGTGTGCCGGCCGACCCGGCGGTTGATGTCGAGCCAGAGGAACGAGGCGAGCGGCATCTCGGTGCGGTCCTTGAGCCACATCGCGCGGTGGTCCGGCGAGAGCATCGACGAGTACATCGACCCGTCGTCGGCGGGCGTGTCCCACAGCTTGCCCATCTCCAGCATCACCGTCGGAATGCCGGCCTCACCGAGGCGCAGGGCGGTCACCGCGGCGCCGTAGCCGGTGCCGACGACCACGGCGGGCGAGAAGTCGGGCAGACCGGCCTCGGCGTCGGCGGCCCGCGCCGGGCGCGCGGACACGGTGGTCAGCCCGTAGGCCGCGGCCGAGCTCAGGGCGGCGTAACCGAGGAACGTGCGGCGGGACAACTGTGTCATGGCGGCGATATTGGCGTGATGACAACGACGGCACAAGTAGAACGCGAGAATAATTCGCGTTTGTCCATCGATGTCACCCGAATGAATCAGTCGCCGACGCGCGGGACCTCCCCCGAGGGCGGAGCCCGGATCGGGGACGAGCGCTCAGCCGCGTGGGGTGATCCAGACGGTGATGTCGGCGGTGACCACGGTGGTCCCGGCGGTGTCGGTGACGACCACGGGAACGACGACCTCGGTGCCCTCGTCGGACAGCTCCGGCAGTTCCGGCAGCTCGGCGACGGCCGTCAGCGAGGTCTTCGCCTTGGCCACATAGGACACCGACATGCCCTTGGGGATCCAGCGGTGCGTGGTCGGGACGGTCGCCTCGGCGAGCATGCCCATGGCGATCTCGGCCAGGTTGCAGGCCGCGATCGCGTGGAACGTGCCGAGGTGGTTGTGCACGCATAAGCCTCGTTAGTGGGTGCTACTGTAGCGGCATGGTCCCGACCACGCCACCCCACCCCGTCGCCCGCGAGTACCTGCGCGTTTCGGTCGACCGGTGGGGGAACCAGCAGTCGCAAGGCGAGCAGCACGAGCACAACGCCCGAGCCGCCGACGCGCACGGCTGGACACTCGGCGAACCCTACGACGACACAGGCTCGGCGAGCCGCTACGCGCGCAAGGCGCGTACGGGGTTCGACCGTCTGCTCGCCGACCTCCGGGCCGGCCGGTTCGGCGCGCACGTGCTGATCATCTGGGAGTCGTCGCGCGGTTCCCGGCGGGTCGGCGAGTGGGTCGAGCTCGTCGAGCTGTGCGAGGACAACGGGGTGCGCATCTACGTCACCACGCACGGGCGCATCTACGACGCCGGCAACGCGCGCGACCGGCGCTCACTCCTCGAGGACGCCGTCGACTCTGAGTACGAGTCGGGCAAGACGTCCGACCGCGTGACGCGCAACCACGCCGCACGCGCGGCGGCCGGCAAACCGGCGGGCGCAGTCCCCTACGGCTACGCCCGCGAGTACGACCCCGGAACCGGCCGGCTACTCGGCCGCGTGCCCAACCCGGCCGAGGCCGGCCTCGTGCGCGAGGCGTTCGACCGGTTCACCGCCGGCGCGTCGATACGGTCGATCGTGCGCGAGTGGACCGACCGCGGCGTGCGCAACCGCGCCGGCCGCCCGTTCACCCCCGTGGCGCTGCGCGAGATGCTGCGGAACCGAAGCTACGTCGCCGAGCGCGTGCACATCCCCGGCCAGAACACGCGATGGTGGCTCGCCCGCGACTCGGCGCAGATCACGCCGGCCGAGTGGGAACCGATCGTCGACCGCGCCACGTTCGCGACCGCGCAAGCGGTCCTCGACGACCCGCAGCGCGTCACCCGCCGGCCCGGCGGCGCCCGTCACCTGCTGTCGATGATCGCCCGGTGCGACGTGTGCGGCGGGCCGCTGTCGGTGCGGGTGACGCGGGGCCGGCCGGCGTACCGGTGCCACACGTCGGGATGCGTGACCGTGCCGCGCGACGAGCTCGACGAGATCGCCGAACGCGTGATCGTCGCGTGGCTCGCGGCGCCCGAGGTGCACGAGGCGTTGCGCCACGACGGCGAGGTCGCCGGCGACGAGCTCGCGACGGTCGAGGCCGAGCTCGCCGAGGCACGCGCCGAGCTCGAGAACCTCGCCGCGCGGGTGTCGGCCGGCGACCTGTCGGTGTCGTTCGCGGCTCGTGTCGAACCGGGGTTGCGTGCCAGGGTCGACGAGCTCGCCGCGCGACACCGCGAGCTGTCGACCCCGCCCGTGCTGCGAAGCCTGATCGAGCCGGGCGAGGACGTCGCGCGCCGCTGGGAAGCGATCGACGACCCGGCCGCGCGCCGGCGGATCGTCGAGGTTGTGCTCAGTCCGGGGCATGTGGGCGAGCTGCGCGTCATGCGTGCAGGTGGGCGCGGTGTGCCGGTTCATGCGCGCATCACGTTCTCGCACGAAGCACCGTCAGGCCGCACCAGTGGCACGGACGCGCCGGCGCAACAGTCCGTGTCGCTTGCCCCTCCCGAATGACCCGCAGGGCGGGCCGCTGTGTTCCCCCTTTTAGCCTATTGATTTCGTCGCGTACGTCCCGTAATTGAGCCTCGATTCTGTCGAGGCGTGTTTTAATTCGTCTTTCAACCACTCGCCGGAAACTACCCGCGGCGTACGGAAACGCCCAAATGTCGTAAGCAGGTCGTTACACACCGCGTGGTTCGTCGAGCTCCTCGAGCTGTCTGCGCAGGTCGCGCGCCATTGCCTCGAGGCGTTCGGCTGTTGCCTCGAGTTCGGCTATCCGGTCGGCGCGTGTTTGTTCCGGTTCCGGTTCTGATTCCGGTTGGTTGTCGATCGGTCGCCGGCCGTTAAGAATCGCTTCAATACTTCCGGCCCCCCATCTGAGGGATCTTTCGATTCCCTTCCGCGTAGTCGTGCGCATCCGTGTCGGGTCGTCAGCATTCCGCCGCAGCGTCTCGGGCGAGACGTTCGCGCGCTCGGCGACCTCGTCCCACGTAAGCCCAAGCTCGCCGCGCCGGTCGTCCATCCACCAACCGAGGGTTCCGGGTTCGTACTCACGCCTAGTCACGCGCCCATGTTGGGTGGGAAAACGTGGGTTGTCTAGTCGTAATCTGGAGTCGTTTTGCCTGCTAGAAGTGTTACAGGCCCACATTTACCCACGTACAGGGACTGACGTCGCCCCCTCGTGCGTTGCTATGGGGGTTTACGGGGGTTAATGTGGGCCCCATGAGATCAGCAAGCGTGAACGGCCCGGCGGTGAAGCGGGCACGCGAGATGGCCGGACTCACACAGGGCGAGCTCGCCGCGACGTTGGGCGTCGACCGCTCCACCGTCGGCCACTGGGAGTCCACCCGGCGCCCCGACGAACCGAGCGCGCCGAACTTCAAACGGCTCTGCAAGGTGCTGCGCGTCAAGGCGGCCGACCTGCTGGCGGTTCCCAGTGACAAGGCCGCGTGAATGCCCCCGTTCGCCAAGTCCCAGCCAGGACACGGGGCCCCGAAACGGTGGCCATGCCAGATGTGCAACGGCACCGGAACCGTGCCCGCCGACCCGAGCGACCGGCGATCGGGACACGTCACGTGCCACCAGTGCAACGGACGCGGCGAAGTCTGAACTTGTCGCCCGCGTCATCGCGAACGCCGGCCAGCCCCGGCCCGACGCGCTCGCCACGCTGCGCCGCCTACTGCCCCCCGTGCACGTCCCCCACGACATCACCCACGCCGCATGAGCGCGGCCCCGGCGCTGCAACGCCGAGGCCGCCGAACACCGGCACCAACAGGAAGGAAACACCGGTGAACAACACACACGATATCGACCGACTCCAGTCCGTCATCGCTCACACCTACGAGCACGGCCTCGCCGGCACGATCTGCTCGGTTGGCACGTTCCCCAACATCGACACGTCGGTGCACCTCGAGGAGCGCGTCGACTTCGTGGCGTGGGCGCGCAGCGTCGGCGCCACGAATGTCACCCGCGGCCAGTACGGATACCTCGCGTACGGACGACTCAGCGACGGCACGCCGGTCACGGTCAAGACCCGCAAGTCACCCATCCCCGTGCCCGAGCCGATCGTCGCGTTCACCCTCGACGAATTCGCCGCCGGGGCGGGTGTCGAGTGATGGCCGCCCGCTGGCACGAGACGCCGCGCCGCGAGCGGCGAGAGGACGCCGGCCCCGGCGGGATCGTCGGGTGCGCGTTCGTGGCGTTCGCCGCGGTCTACATGGGACTGCACATCGCCACGTGGGCAGTGTCGGCGGTGATCGCGTGAGACTCGGCAGCCTGTTCAGCGGTTACGGCGGACTTGACATCGCCGCCGAGTGCGTGTTCGGCGCGTCGCCCGTGTGGTTCGCCGACAACGAACCGGCGGCGGCCGCCGTGCTCGCCCACCACTACCCGCACGTGCCGAACCTCGGCGACATCACCGCCGTCGACTGGCCAGCCGTGGAACCGGTCGACGTGCTCACGGGCGGGTTCCCCTGCCAGGACGTGTCGAGCGCGGGCAAGCGCGCCGGGATGCGACCCGACACCCGATCCGGACTGTGGACGCACATGGCACGCGCGATCGCCGTGCTCCGCCCGCAGGTCGTGGTCGCCGAGAACGTGAGAGGACTGCTCAGTGCCGCAGCCGATAGCGCAGTGGAACCGTGCCCGTGGTGTCTGGGAGACGGACGCGACGAGCCTCATGTGCGGGCACTCGGTGCCGTACTCGGCGACCTGGCCGAGCTCGGGTATGACGCGGCGTGGCACGGCCTACGCGCTGCCGACGTCGGCGCACCGCACGGCCGGTTCCGGGTGTTCGTCGTTGCTACCGACACCCGAGGCGAAACTGTCCCACTCGGGTCCGGACTACGCGCGAGCGAACCGGGCCGCATCGGGTGGCGACGATCTGGCGACGACAGCGGCGCGGCTGCTGCCGACGCCGACGGCGACGGACGCGAAGGGCAGCCGGAACGCGACGGCGAACCGCGCAACGAGCGGTCACCACAGCGGGACGACGCTCACGGACGTGTTCTGGACTGTGGCCAGTACGGACCCGCCGTCGAACGCTGGGAGCACCTGACCGGACGCGTCGCACCCGCGCCGACCGAGTTCGGCGCGCGTGGTGGCGCGGTGCTGTCGCCGCCGTTCGTCGAGTGGCTCATGGGCCTGCCCGACGGGCATGTGACCGACGTGCCCGGGTTGAAGCGGGCCGAGCAACTGCGGCTGCTCGGTAACGGCGTCGTGCCACAGCAAGCGTCGGCCGCGCTCGACCACCTCGCGGAGGTGATCGCGTGACCGACTCCCGCCCCCACCCGCTCTACCCGCTGCGCGGCGTGCCGTGCGTCGTGTGCGGCCTGCCCGCCGCCGGTGTCGTCCTCACCGAGCACGGCACCACCGCCACCGCACACGGCCGCGTCGACCCGAAAACCGGGCTCACGCGTATCTGTCCGCATCCGCCGAAGGGAGACACCACCCATGGCAACGGTTGAGTTTCCGGACGTGGTTCAGGGGTCCGACGAGTGGCTCGCGCAGCGCGCCGGCATCGTCACCGCGTCCGTCGTCGGCCAGCTCGTCACCGGGAAAACGCTCAAGGTCGCGCAGAACGAGTCGAGCCGGGCGCTCACCGCGCGACTGGTGGCCGAGCGCATCACCGGATGGACCGATCCGACGTACGTCAGCGACGACATGTTGCGCGGCATCGAGGACGAGCCACGGGCCCGCGAGCGGTACGCCGAGCACCACGGGCACACCGTGACCGAGATCGGGTTTCTTCGCCGCGACGAGGACACGTGGACGCTTGGTTACTCGCCCGACGGGCTCGTCGGCGACGACGGTCTCCTCGAGGTGAAAGCACCGCGCGCCAAGGGCCATTTGCGCACGATCCTCGCCGGCGAGGTGCCCGAACAGTACGTCGCGCAGTGTCAGGCCGGCCTGCTCGTGACCGGCCGCGCGTGGCTCGACTTCGTGAGCTACTGCGGCGGCATGCCGATGTGGACGAAACGCCTCTACCCCGATCCCGCGTGGCACGAGGCGATCGTCGCGGCCTGCCAGCAGTTCGAGACGACGGCCGCGCAGATGGTCGCCGACTACCGGGCCGCAACCGAGGGACTGCCCGCCACCGAGCGGATCATCTACGAGGAGATCACGATCTGATGGACCTCTCCGACACCATCGCGCCCACCAGCGACCAGCTCGACGCCGTCGACCTGCTGTCCGGGCCGCGCACGTTCACTATCGAACGCGTCACCGCGGGCAACTCCGAGCAACCCGTCAACATCCACTTCGCCGAGTTCCCGCGACCATGGCGCCCCGGCAAGTCCATGCGCCGCGTGCTCGTGTCCTGTTGGGGTGCCGACGCTACGGCCTACGTCGGCCGGCGCGTAACGCTCTACTGCGACCCGGCGGTGCGGTTCGGCGGCGCCGAGGTCGGCGGCACCCGCATTAGCCACCTGTCCCATCTGGACAAGCCGAAGCAGGTGCCGCTGCTCGTGGCTCGCGGAAAGTCAGCGATGTTCGTCGTGCGACCGCTCACCGAAACGCGCCTCGACCAGCTCCGCCGCGAGTGGCAGACCGCCGACGCGACCGACGCCAAGTCATCGAGGCCGAGGTCGCCGAACTGACCGCCGACGACGCGCAGGACGGGGGCGACGACTCGTGACCGACCTCGCCGAGGCACCCATCTACCCGCTCGCCCCTAGCCGGCGCCCGATCGACCGACAGCGGTACCCGCAGCGCGGCCAGCCCCTCACCACACGCGAGCGCGAGGTACTGCCGCACATCGCGAGCGGACTGGACAACGACGGAATCGGCCGCGCCATGGGCATCACCCGCGAGACGGTCAAATCCCACGTTCGCCGACTGCTCGTCAAAATGGGCGCCCGCAACCGCGCCCACGCCGTCCACATCGCACACCAACGGGGGTGGATGTCGTGAACATCGCCCGCCGCACCCTGTTGCAGCACTCCGCCCGGTGCCGCTCGTGTAACGGCCGGATCGTGTGGGCCCGCACCGCCGACGGCGAGCGGATGCCCGTCGACGACACCCCCGCCCGCGGCGGAAACGTGCTGCTGATGCTGCAAGGCGTGCAGCTCGTCGCCGGGGTGCTCGGCAAGGCCGACGCCACCCGACGCCGCGCCGGCGGGATCGAACTCTACGTCCCCCACTTCGCAACCTGCCCGAACGCCGACCGGCACCGGCGGCGCTGACCCGGTGGCCGGCCGTGCCGTGCAGGGGCGGACACGGCCGGCCACTCCAACCCGAGGAGACACCCCATGGCCAAGATCAGCACCAGCCTTCCCGTCGACAACCGCAACGGCCTTGACAAAATCGCCGCGTCGATGGTCGACAACCCCGAGCAGCGACACATCATCGTGGCGATCGTCGACACCAAGACCATCGCCACCGACTGTGACACCGGCGACGTCACACCCACCGCCCGCATCCGGGCGATCGAAGGGCTCACGGTCGATTCCGCCGACGGGAAAGAGGCCCGCCGCCTGTGGCGCCGCGCGTTCGAACGGCGTACCGGGCAGGTCGAGCTGCCCATCGAGCTCGAACGCGAACTCGACGGCCTGTCCGGTGATGGGGACATGTGATGCGGCCACGCACACGCCGCTACGCGCTCGCACGATCCGGGGACCTGCCCGCCGAAGCGCTCACCACGCGCGAGCGGGAACGGCTCGTCGCCGACCTCGCCGCGCTCGGATGGACGGTCCCCGAGATCGCCGAGCACACCCATCAGACGACCTACACGACGGCCCGCATCCTCGACAACGCGAAGCGGGCGCAATACGCACGAGAGGCAACCGCGTAATGCCCTGGTTCAAGACCGACGACTCGTTCTACCGACACCGCAAGGTGCGCAAGCTCGGCCGCGACAAGCTCGCTGCGGTCGGGCTGTGGCAGCTCGCCGGCGCGTGGTGCGCCGACAACGTCGACACGAACACGGCCGACGGGTTCGTCCCGGACGAACAAGTCGAGCTGTGGGACGCGCGGCATCGGTACGCGAAACGGCTCGTCGAGGTCGGATTGTGGGAGCGCTCCGAAGTGGACGGCGAGCACGGCTACGTGTTCCACGACTGGGCCGACTATCAACCGACGCGCGCCGTCGTCGAGGCCGAGCGCGAAGCATGGCGGCAGCGCAAGGAACGATCACGCGAAAAGTCACGGCGTGACACCCGGCGTGACTCACGCAGGGAATCCCGCGAGGACTCACGCGAGGAGTCCACCCCCGATTCACACGAGAGTCACGCTGCACCCGTTCCCGTCCCCGTTCCCGTCCCTACTAGTGGTCACCTTGGGGAGGGGGTGTCACCTATCGACGCGCGGACGCGCCCCCCGCCCCGAACAACCCCGACGAACGACCGAGCGAGCGGTGCCCGCGACACCGCCACGTCGACGACCCGCCGAACTGCGGCCAGTGCGCCGACGCCCGCCGAACCGCGAAGCAGTGGGAATCCGCCCGCGACGCCGAACGCGACCAGCTCTCCGCAGCGATCGACCGCGCCAAGCGCGACCGCCGCCAGGACTGCGAACACGGCACCCCCGGCGGCCTGTTCATCCGACCCGACACCGGCGCATCGGCCACATGCCCGCAGTGCCGCCAACACGAGAGGACATCCGCATGAGAAAGGCCGACGCGGTCGACATCGTCGCCCGGCACGTGCTCGAAACGACATGGACCCGCGCACTCAGCCACGAGCTCGTGACCCACGCCGACTACCCGCTCATCCCCGAACCCGACTGGTGCGACGTGCTCGACCTGGCCGACCTCAAGGCGCGCGGCACACGCGTCTACACCATTCAGCAGGCCTACCAGGCGCTACAGCAACCGGAACGCCACGGGCCAGGTGCGTCCTGATGGACGCCGACACCGCGACGTGGATCCGCACCCACGTGTGGACCCGCGACCTCCGCCGCGACCACGACAACGTGCCCGGCGCGTTCACACGAAGCGTGGCTCACCACCCCGCCCGGATCGAAACGCGCCATCTACAAGCCCGTGTGGCTCGCCGACCGCGCCTGCAACTGGACCTGCCCCTGCACAGCCACCCACACCCGACAGCCCACCCAGCCCGAACAGCTCGCGCTGATCTGAGGAGACCCACATGACCCGAAACCGCCGCAGCGCGAAAACGGCCGCGCCCGGTTCGAACGGCAGATCGCCGACTACCTCGCCGAGGTCGTCGACGACCGCATCGACCGACGCGTCCGCAACGGCGCCAAAGACCGCGGCGACCTCTCCGGCGTCCGTATGTCGCCCGCTTTGCGGTCTCAGCGCGTCGTGTGCGAGCTGAAAGACACCACCCGGTGTGATCTCCCGGGGTGGACACGAGAAGCCGCCACAGAGCGAATGAACGACGATGCCGCCGTCGGTCTGGTGATCCACAAGCGACACGGCAACGCCAACCCCGCCGAACAGTGGGTATCGATGACGGTCGCCGACCTCGTGGCGCTCCTCACCGGCGAACGACCCGAAGGGGCCGACGAATGAAACACGACCTCGACGAGATCGCCGACGTCTACCGCGCCGCCGTCGAGCGAACCGAGCACCCGCGGCGCGCGGTGATGAACGCATTCGGCATGACGCGGCAGACCGCCGCCCGGTGGATACGACTTGCCCGCGAGGCCGGGAACCTGCCGCCCGAGCAGGGGAAGGCATTCGCGGCGGGCGAGCACTACCCACGACGCGCACGGTTCGGCAGCGACCGCGCTACATGGCTCGCGTGCGCCGAATGCCGCCACCCCTGGCCATGCCCCAACCGAGGAGGACGGAACCAGTGAGCATCGACAGCGACCGCACCCGCCTCACAGCGCAGATCGGGTCCAACGTCACCAATACCCCCATTGAACGAGCGAAAGCGAGGCTCACCGTCGTGGAACGAGCCCACGACGCCGACGACATGGCCGAACTACTCGCCATGCTCGGACTCGACGACGAGAGGCCCCGCGATGCCGTTTGACCGCGAGACGCAGGCACGCCGCTACGGCCGCCGACACCGACGACTCCGCGCTTACTGGCTGCCCTACGTCACCGAGGACGGGTGGACTGTGCCCGCTGCGGACAGCGGATACACCCCACCGACCTGTGGGACCTGGGGCACCGGGACGACGGGAAACCGGGGTACTGGGGTCCCGAGCACAGGGGGTGCAACCGCACCGCCGGCGCCAGCAACTCGAACACCACACCCACCGACCCCAAACCGAGGAGGTACACCAGGTGGTGAACGCTCGCGCCGAGCTGCGAAACAAGCAGGGCACCAGGGGGGAGGGGGTGCCCCTCGCTGATCGCAGCAGAAACAGAACAACCAGACGAGAGGGCACACTCAGCGTGGAATGTCAACAGCTCGACGCGCGAAATTCTGTTCACAGTGGACAGAGCTCGAGCCGGTTTTCCCCGCCGAGAGGGCCCCGGGACATCCCTGCCCCTGTCTTTCTCTCTCCCCGCACACGCGATCACGTGAGGTAGGCACATGACACGCGAACACATGCAGGCTGCTGACCACACGTTCGCCGCGTCGGTCGCGGAAACGCTCGATTCGCTCGAGTTGCAGGCAGAAGACCGCGCAGCGGGCCGATTGGCCGAGAAGTACGCCCGGGCGCTCGACGAGGCGCGCGCGGCCGAGGTTCAGGCGGACAAGGTGCTGCGGCGCCTCGACGACGACGATCCCGACCCCGAGCTCGCCGAGTTGGTGTCGGCGTTGCGGGGCAAGCTGTCGGCGCGTACGGCGCTCGAGTCGCTGGGGCCCAAGTTGCTGTCCGTGCTCGACGCGCTCGGCGGCTCGCCGAAGGCTCGAGCGTCGGCCGGCAAGACTGCGGGGAAGGGTGGCAAGGGTGGCAAGCTCGCCGAGCTCCGCGCTGCTCGGGCGTGAGTGTCCGCGCCTGTTCACCGAGCCGGCGCGCAAGCTGACCAGGAAGACGACGCTCGGTTTCGAGGCGATCGCGTTCGCCGAGGACATGCTCGGCATGACGTTGCTCCCGTGGCAGCGTTGGTGGTTGATTCATGCGCTCGAGCTCGAGCCGGGCGGCTCGTTCCGATACCGCACCGTACTAACGCTGGTGGCGCGGCAGAACGGCAAGACGACGCTACTCAAGGCGTTGAGCCTGTATTTCATGTACATGGGGCGGGCGCGCCTGGTGCTCGGTGCGGCGCAGTCCCTCGACATCGCCCGCGAGTCGTGGTCGGGCGCGGTCGATCTGGCCGAGGGTGACGCCGAGCTCGCCGACGAGATCGACCTCGTGCGCCGAGCGAACGGCGAGCAAGAGTTGCGGCTCGTCAACGGCGCCCGGTATCGCATCGCTGCGGCCACGGGCGCCGCCGGCCGCGGCCTGTCGGTCGACCTGTTGATCCTCGACGAGCTGCGCCAACACCAGACGTGGGCCGCGTGGGGTGCGCTGTCGAAAACGACGATGGCGCGGCCGGACGCGCTCACGGTGGGCATCTCGAACGCCGGCGACGACCAGTCGGTCGTGCTGAACGCGCTACGCGAGGCCGCGCTCGCCGGCGCCGACCCCACCATCGGCCTGTTTGAGTGGTCCGCGCCGGACGGGTGCGAGCTCGACGACCGCGACGCGTGGGCGCAGGCCAACCCCGGACTTGGGCACACGATCACCGAGCAGGCGATCGCCACGGCGCAGGCCACCGACCCGCCGGCGGTGTTCCGAACCGAGGTGCTGTGCCAGCGGGTCGACGTGCTCGACTCGGCGGTCGACCCGGGCGGGTGGAGCACGGGCGCGGACCCGGGCGGGTCCCTCGAGGGTGCGCGCGACCGGGTCGCCGTCGGGCTCGACGTCGCACCGGACGGGGCGCACGTGGCGCTACTGGCGGCGGCGGACGCCGGCGACGGGCGGGTGCGTGTCGAGCCGGTCGCCGCGTGGGACTCGACGGACGCCGCGCGCGACGAGCTCGACGAGCTGCTCGACCGGATCGCCCCGCGGGCGCTCGCGTGGTTCCCGTCGGGGCCGGCGGCCGCGCTCGGCGCGGTGATCCGTCGTGACCGTCTTGCGCCGGCCGGCGGGAACCGGAAGGGCCGGCGGCCGGGCCGTCCGTTCGAGCTCGTCGAGTTGACGGGGCAGAAGGTCGCCGAGACGTGTCAGTCGTTCGCTGATTTGGTCGCTGCGGGCCGCGTGTTGCATCCGGCGGACCCGATGCTCGACGCGCACGTGATGAACGCGCAGCGGCTCGACCAGGGCGACGGGTGGCGGTTCGCTCGTCGCGGGGCGGGGCACGTGTCGGCGGTGTACGCGGCGGCCGGCGCGGTTCAGGCGGCGTTGACGTTGCCTCGTCCGGCGGGGCGGCCGCGGGTGATCGTCGCTCGGTAGCGCCACGCCGGCGGCCACAGTGGACGCCGGTATTTCTATACCGTTATAGTTATCGGTGTGGGATTCGTGCGGACGGTGCTGAGGTGGGCCGGCGTGCCAGACACGCCGGCCCCCGAGCCGCACGTGTCGTTCTCGTGGGACCTGCACACGTCCCCCATCGACGATCTGATCACCCGCGAGGGCCGCGAACTGTCCAATGTGCCGGTGGCGCGTGACCGGGCGCTCACGGTGCCCGCGGTGCTGCGCGGGCGGAACATGATCTGCTCTATCGCCACGCTGCCGTTGGTGACGAAGGCATCCGACCGCACCGAGACGCGTACGCCGTTGCTCGAGCAGATCGACGACGCCGTGCCCAACATCGTCACGATGTCGCAGACGGTCGAGGACTTGCTCCTCGAGGGTGTCGCGTGGTGGCGGGTGCGGTCGCGGCTGGCGGATGGGTTCCCGCGGTCGGCCGAGTTCGTCAACGCGCACCGGGTGTCGGTCAACCCGCCCGCCGGCGCGCCGCCGCGGCGCCTGCCGTCGGGTCTGTACCCCGGCGAGTCGGTGCTGTGGGTCGACGGCGAGCCGGTGCGCGGTCGGGACATGATCCGGTTCGACTCGCCCAACCCCGGAATTCTGACGGCGGCCGCGCGTGCGATTCGTCGGGCGATCGTGTTCGAGCGTGCGTCGGCGATGTACGCGCGGAACCCGCGGCCTGTCGAGTACTTCACCCCGTTGGAGGGTGCCGACCCGACGACCGACGAGGAGATCGAGGAGATTCTCACGGCGTGGGGCGAGGCTCGCCGCGCGGGCTCGACCGCGTACGTGCCGGCGTCGCTCAAGTACAACACCGTGGACATGCCGTCGCCGGCCGAGTTGCAGCTCGTCGAAATGCAGAAACAGGCGACGGTTGAGATCGCTAACGTGATGGGCCTCGACTCCGAGGATTTGCAGGTGTCGACGACGTCGCGCACCTATCAGTCCGCTGTGGACCGTCGGCGCGACCGGATCAACGACGTGCTGTCGCCGTTCATGAGCGCGATCACCGACCGCCTGTCGATGAACGACGTCACTCGCAGGGGGCAGCGTGTCGCGTTCAAGTTGGACGACTACATGCGCGCCGACCCCACTACGCGGTGGGGCACATACCAGACCGGACTACAGAACGGCGTCGTGTCGGTCGCCGAGGTGCGCGCGATGGAAGGTTTGCCCGACATCCCGGTCGAGCCGCGGCCCGTGGCGCCCGTGCGGCGGCCGGGCGTTCGCCGCCAAGTGGAGGAACCACGCATGTCACACACGAGCGGCGCGCAGTTCGCCGACGACACCGACGACGGGCTCGAGCGCATCGCGTTCGACGGTCCGCCGGTCGACGCCGAGTTCCGCGTCGACCGTGAGCGGCGCACCGTCGAGGGTCTGCTCGTGCCGTGGGGCAAGGTCGCCCGGTCCGCCGGCGCGGCCTACACGTTCGCCCGCGGTTCGCTGTCGTGGTCGGAGGTGTCGCGGGTGAAGCTCAACCGCGAACACGCCCGGTTCGACGTGGTCGGCGTGGCGCGGCGCCTCGAGGTCACCGACGAGGGCCTCGTCGGCACCTTCAAGATCGCCCGCGGTGAGGACGGCGACCGCGTGTTGTCGCTCGCCGAGGACGGAATCCTCGACGGTTTCTCGATCGAGGCCGAGTTCGACGAGGGCGGGGTCGAGTGGTCCCGCACCGGTGACGACGGTGGGGTTCGGCGCGTGTCGCGTGCTCGGCTCGCCGGCGTCGCGATCACCAGTAGCCCAGCATTCGACGACGCCCGCGTGTCGGGTGTCGCAGCGTCCAGAAAGGACACACACGTGTATAAGCCCGACGAGGGTCAGAACGAGGCGCCGGCCCCCGGGCCGGACGCTGCCGCATTCACGAGCGCAGTCGAGGCCATGGCCGGCGCGGTCGAGCGTCTCGGCCAGGTTCAGGCCGAGCTGCCGCAGAAGATCGCCGACGAGGTCGCCAACACGGCGGGGCCGGCGTTCGTCGACCCGGCCGGCCGCGAGCAGCAGAAGTTCAGCGTGAACGAAGAGCCGTTGTACCGGTTCGACGGTATCGGCGGCCAGCACGATTTCAGTTCGGACATGATCGCCGGCGCCAAGGGTGACGACGAGGCGCGCGCCCGCGTCGAGGAGTGGATCGGCGCGAACTTCTCGGTTGAGACTGGCGACGTCGAGTCGCTGAACCCGGCGCGGCAGCGGCCCGACATGTACGTCGACCAGCTCGATTACGTCACGCCGATTTGGGACTCGATCAACAAGGGCTCGATCAGCGACAACACGCCGTTCGTGCTGCCGAAGTTCGAGAGTTCGGCGAACCTGGTCAACGAGCACACCGAGGGCACCGAGCCCGACTCGGGCACGTTCACGACGACGTCGCAGACGATCACGCCGCAGGCGGTGTCCGGCAAGGTTGAGATCACCCGGGAGACGTGGGACCAGGGCGGTAACCCGCAGCTCTCGTCCATCCTGTGGCGGCAGATCGTGCGCGCCTACCGTGAGGGCCTCGAGAATTCGGCGGCGTCGATGCTGGCCGACCTGTCGGTCGCGACGATCGCCCTCACCGGGTCCGACGTCGAGCTCACCGACGAACTGAAGCAGGCGCTCGCCGCGCTCCAGTTCGTCCGCGGCGGTAACCGGTTCCGTGACTTCAAGTTGCACGGCGAGCTCTACAACGCGCTTGCGGGCGCGAAGGACGGCAACGGCCGGCCCATGTTCCCCGTGCTGTCGCCGTCGAACGCCGACGGCACCGCGGATGCGTTCTTCGGGTCGATCGCCGTCGGTGGCCTCGCCGGCGTGCCCGCGTGGGCGCTCAACGACGCCGGCGGCGGTTCCTCGTTCCTGTACAACCGCGAGGACGTGCACGGCTGGGCAAGCGCGCCCAACCGGTTGGAGTTCCAGTACCGCGTCGCGTACGTCGACGTTGGGGTGTGGGGCTACAAGGCGGTTGCGTGCACCCGTGAGGACGGCGTCCGCGAGATCACCTACGCGCCGAGCGACAACGGCGGCGACAACGGCGGCGACGGCGGCGGGGCCTGATCATGGCGACGCGGAAGAGGTCACGGCCGGCCACCGCGCCGGCCGTGACCCCTGACGACGAGCCGGTCGTCGACGAGGCGCCGGCCACCGAGCCGGCCGAGCCGGCGCCGGCCGCGCGGCCGCGCCGGCGGCGTCCGGTGTGGATGATCCCCACGCCCGACGGGCTCGTCCCGGAACACGAGCTGCGACGGGGGCGGTGACCATGCCCGGGTGGCTCACGCTCGCCGACCTGAAAGCCGAGATGGACATCGACGAGTCGGACACGCGCGACGACGAGCGCCTCGAGACTGCCCTCGAGGCAGCCGAGGTGTTCGTCGAGCGTGTGCGGCGCGGTGACTTCAACTTCGACCAGGACCCGGCGTCCGATCTGCCCGCACCGACCGCTGACGTGCGTCTCGGAACGCTCATGCTCGCCCGCCGGTGGAACACCCGCCGGCGCTCGCCCGACGGCATGGTGTCCATGTCCGAACAGGGCACGGCAACGGTCGTGGCCAACGACCCCGACATCGCCCGTCTGTTGCGGATCGGGCGGCACGCACGGGCGCGCGTCGGATGAGCGTGCAGCAGGCGGCTACCGCCCTCGAGGACGCGCTCCGCCACGTCGACGGGGCGCGGGTCTACCGCGATCCGGCGGGTGCGGTGGCGGACCCGCCGGCGTTGCTCGTGGGCCCGCCGCGGCTCACGTGGGAAGGCATATGCGGCGGGCCGACGTCGGCGACGTTCGTCGTCTACGTCATGGCGGCGATGGATGAGCGCGCGGTGTCGCGGTTGTGGGAACTGGTGCCGGTCGTGGCCGCAGCGATCGACGAGCACGTGCGCGACGCGGTCGTTACCGAGGCCAACCCCGGTGTGTTCGACGCCGGCGGCAACAACCTACCCAGCTACGAACTAACGGTGGAGGTCGCACTATGAGCGTGCACCACAGGAAGCTAAAGCAGATCGAGTTCTCGATCGACGGGACACAGTTCGAGTGCCAGGTGCAGTCGTGGAACCTCGACCCCGGTATCGGCGACGGTGAGCGCAACTACGCGTTCTGTCCCGACGGCGAGTTCATCGAGGACCCCGAGCCCGAGCCCACGCTCGAGCTGACGTTCTACGCAGACTGGAGGTCGGAGGGAATCTCGGCATTCCTGTGGGAGCACGCCGGCGAGCAGGCCGAGTTCACCCTCGACCACCACCCGGACATTCCGGCCGAGCACGTGCGGTGGACCGGTCAGGTTCGTCTGCGTCCGGGGCCGGCCGGCGGTGAGGCGCGCGAAACGGAAATGACGGAGGTGACGCTCGAGGTCGTCGGCGTCCCGGATTTCGAGCGGGTCGGCAGCGGCGACAACGGCGACGGCGGTAACGGCGGCGACAACGGAGACGAGGGTACGTTCTGATGTTCGAGTTTAAGGTGCAGCCGGTGGACGGTGGCGACGAGTACCGCGTCACCGCCGATTCCCGTGACATCTACGTGTGGGAGAAGACCGGCAAGGGCCGCTCGTTGGCGACGTTGCGCGACAACCCGACCATGGCGGCCAACTACGAGATTGCCTATCAGGCGGCCCGCCGTCAGCGGCTGTTTGTCGGCACCATGGCCGAGTTCGCCGAGCTCAACGTCTTGGACTTCACCGAGGACGGAGAGGACGAGGACCCTACCCACGGGGAAGCCTGAACCGCGCGTTAGTCGCGCTGGCGATCGAAACAGGTATTCCCCCGTCGGTGTGGGTCGAGGAGGGCGGCCCGGCGATCGCGACCGCGCTCGAGCTGTTCAGGGAACGGGCCGACGAGCAGGAACGCAGCAAGCGCAGCAGCAGGGCCCCGACCGACCGGTCGGGGCGACAGTACTCGGGGTGAAGGGCACGCGATGAGTAAGACAGCGCTCACGGTGAACATGCCCATTGAGGGCGCCCGCGAGACGCTGCGCGCGTTCCGTCGTCTCCCGAAAGAGGCATCGCAGGAGTTGCGGGACCGGTCGCAGAAGTTGTCCGAGACGCTCGCGACGCGGGCGCGGCAGGCCGCGCAGTCTGACTCGCCGCAGGCGGCGCTTATGGCGTCGACGATCAAGGCGCGCCGCGACCGTCTGCCCTCGCTACAGGTCGGCGGGTCGAAACGGGTCGGCCGGAACAAGGCGCCGGCGTACAAGATCCTGTTCGGCGCCGAGTTCGGGTCGAACAGTCTCGCGCAGTTCCGGCCGCACAACGGGCAGCAGGGGTATTGGTTCTTCCCTGTGGCCGAGAACCAGTCGGCCGACATCCGCCGCGCGTGGCAGGACGTCGCCGACGAGATCGAACGCCGGTTCACCGCCGACGACATAGGCGGTGGTAGCTGATGGCGCTCGGCGTGCGGAACATCCGCATCAGGTTCGACGGGTCGACGAAGGGTCTCGAGGACGCGACCAAGCAGGGCGAGCGGCAGCTCAGCCGGTGGGAACGTGGCTTCGAGAAGATGAACAAAGTCGCCACGGGCGTGTTGGTGGGCATGGGCGCGGCGATCGCCGGCGCGGTCACCAAGACGGCGCGGGCGGGCGACGAGATCGCCACCACGGCCCCGAAGCTCGGCGTGACCACCGACGCGTTGCAGGAAATGCGCTACTGGGCCGAGCAGAACGGCCTGTCGCAAGACAGGCTCGACCGTGCGGTCGGGCGGCTCAACCAGCGTATTGGGCGGGCGATCGACGGTAACCAGAAGTACGCCGACGCGTTCGCGAATCTCGGCGTGTCCGTTGAGGACACCAACGGCAAGGCGCGCGACACCGAGGTCGTGATGCGCGAGACCATCGCCGCCTTGCAGGGCATCGAGTCGCCGGCCGAGCGGTCCGCGGCGGCGGCCGAGGTGTTCGGCACCAAGATGGCCAGGGAGTTGATGCCGGCGCTCGAGGACGGCTCGATGTCGCTCGACGAGGCTGCGCAAAAGGCGCACGACCTGGGCATCATCATGGACGGCGACGCGATCGACGCGTCGACCAAGTTCGCCGCGGCGATGGACGATTTGAAGACTGTCGGCGCCGGCCTCATTCAGAATTTCGCGATACCGTTCCTGTCGGTGATCGCCGATAGCATCATCCCGGCGATGGAAAACCACCTTTTGCCGGTGCTGACGCAGGTCGGCGATTGGATGCGCGAGAACCCGCAGGCGATCCTGCTCGTCACGGGCACGATCGCCGGTCTCGCCGCGGCGGTCAAGGTCGCTTATATCGGATTGCGTACGTACCGGGCGGTTATGGCCGCGGCGACGATCGCGCAGACCGCGCTGAATGCTGCCATGCGCGCCAACCCGATTGGTATCGTGATTACCGCGCTCGCGGCGCTCGCGGCCGGCCTGGTGTACGCGTGGAACAACTCTGAGACGTTCCGGAACATCGTCACGGGCGCGTGGGAAGCGATCCAGCGCGCCGCGCAATGGGCTTGGAACAACGTAATTAGACCGGTGTTCGACGCTTTCCGCTCGGCGGGTAGTTCGCTCGGTTCTGCGTTCCAATCCGTCGGAAATACTATTTCGAACGTGTGGGCTAGTATTCGCAGTGGTGCCCGTAGCGCACTCAACGGCGTGATTAGCCTGCTTAACTCGGCGATCGGGGCGATAAACGGACTGATCAACGGCGTTAACCGCGTGTCCGGCGCGGTCGGTGTCCCGTCGATCCCGAACATTCCGAGCATCCCCCATCTCGCCCGCGGTGGAACGGCCCGGTCCGGTCGAATGCACCTCGTGGGCGAGGAGGGGCCCGAGCTGTTCATGCCCGGCCGAACCGGGCGCGTGGTCAACGCCGGCGCGACCGCCGACGCGCTCGGCGGCGGGCCGCAGGTCGTCGAGGTGCACGTCGAGGTCGGCGGCGAGGTTGTGCGCGTGGTGCGGCAGGAGATCGACGAGGACAACAGGCGCACCCGCCGGCGGGTCCGCGCCGGCGCTGGGGGTGCCGCGTGACGTTCACAGCGACCTATGACGACAGGCTCGGCCGGGTGCGGCTCGTCGTCGACGAGCTGCCCGACGGTGCCGAACAGGTGCGGTTCGAGCGCTCCACCGACGGGATTCGGTGGCGCACGGTGCGCGGTGGCGACGCCGTCGGGGTGTCGGCCGGCATGGCGCGGCTCGACGACTACGAGTTCGCCGGCAACGTCCCGAACACGTACCGGGCGTCGGTGCTCGGCACGACCACCGTCGACACGTTCGACCGGACGGTGTCCGACGGGTGGGGAACGGCCGACGGCGGGCAGGACTGGTCGACCACCGACGCGGCGGCGTTCGACGTCGCCGACGGGGCCGGCACGGTCGCGGTCGCCGAGGCCGGCACGGACTACTGGGCCACGCTCGACCTGATCACCGCGGACGCCGACATCACGGTCGATGTGTCGTTCAGCGAGGCGCCCGGCGACGACGCGCACGCCGCCTATCTGGGCGCGCGGTTCTACTCGCCCGACGACCACTATTTCGCGCACCTGTATTGCGTGGACACCATCGTGCAACTGTCGATTGGGCATGTGGCCGGCGGCGACCTGCCGATGCCCGAGTCGTATCTCGCGCCCTACGACCCGCAGGACGAGTCCGAGTTTCGCGTGCGGTTCGCGGTCGTCGGCGACACGCTGCGCGGCAAGGTGTGGCTACAGGGCGAGGACGAGCCGGCCGAGTGGCAGGTCGAGACCACCGACACCGTCCACACCGAACCGGGCCCGGTCGCGCTCGGCGGCGCGCGGGGCGAGGGTACGAGCGACAGCGTGGTGGTGTCGTTCGCCGACCTGTCGGTGCGGCACGAGTCCGACCCGCTGATCGTCTCGACCCAGACCACCGACATCACCCCGCCACTGTCGACGGTGTGGATCAAGAACATTGCGCGCCCGTTCCTGAACCGGCAAGTGACGGTGACCGATTGGTCGGCGATCTCGCGGCCGGCGCGGGGTGGCACGTTCGAGGTCGTCGGCCGCACGATGCCGGTCGCGGTGACCGACGTGCGCGGCTCGCGCCGCTATGAGCTGACGATCACGTTCCCGAACCCGCACGACGCCGACGATTTCGACACCGTCATGTCGTCGGGCGACCCGGTGTTCGTGCACGTGCCGTCCGGGCCCGACTGCCTCGTGCCCCGCAGCATGTACGCCGTCGTGGGCGAGTACGAGATCGACCGGCGCACCCCGCGCGCCCGCCGGCGGTACGTCACCCTCCCACTGACCGAGGTCGCCGCGCCGGCCCCGTCGATCGTCGGCGCCACCGTAACGTGGCAGTCCATCGTGGACACGTTCGCCACGTGGGACGAGCTGATCGACGTCGAGGACACATGGGAATCGGTGGCCGAGCGTATCGGCGACCCCGACGAGGTGATCGTGCCGTGAGGCCGGTGTCGGATGCGTTTCTCGACGCGGTGCGCGGGTCGCACCGCATGTGCGCCCGCGCCCGCGTGTGCCCGCCCGGGCAGACCGGCGTCGACCCCGACGGCGTCGAAATCCCGATCGTGGCCGGGCAGGTCGAGCAGGACTCGACCGCGGACGTGCGCGCCACCGTCGACCTGACGACCGACGGGTCGTCGTGGACTGCGCGCGTGGGCGACATGCTCACCCCCTACGGTAACGAGCTGTTCGTCGAGCGCGGGATCGTGTTCGGCAACGGTGATCGCGAGTGGGTGTCGCAGGGTTTCTTCCGGATCGAGTCCGTCGAGCAGGACGATGCGCCGCGCGGCCGGGTGCGTGTCGCGGGGTCGGACCGTATGGCCGGCATTATCGACGCCCGTCCGTTGTGGCCTATGCAGTTCGGCGGCGGCTCGACCGTCGAGTCGGTGTTCGATTTCCTGGTGCGGGACGTCTACCCCGACGCCGAGATCGTGTTCGACTTCGACGCGTCGGTGACGCTGCGCTCGGCGCACGTGGTCGAGGACGACCGGTACGGGTTCCTGGCCGACCTCGCCGACGCTCACGGCAAGGTCATGTATTGGGATCACGAGGGCCGGTTGCGGGTCGAGTCGCCCCCGCCGGCTGACGTGCCGGTCGTCGAGGTCGACTATGGCGAGCGCGGCGTCATGGTGTCCATGTCCCGCGCGCTGAACCGAGACGGCGTGTACAACGCCGTAGTTGCGCGCGGCGAGGAGGTCGGCGAGCTGCCGCCGGTGTCGGCGGCCGCCTACGACATGGACCCCGATTCGCCGACCTACTGGGAGGGCCCGTTCGGGCACGTGCCGCGGTTCTACGCGTCGTCGTTCGTGACCACGGTGCAGCAGGCGCGCGACGCGGCACAGTCGATGCTCGAGCGCTCGACCGGCCTGCCGCACGAAATGGATCTGACCGCGGTGCCGAATCCGGCGTTGCAGGTGCTCGACCCGGTGCGCGTGGTGTCGCCGGCCGGTGACGAGGGGGTTCACGTGCTCGAGTCGATCAGTCTCGGCCTGCTCGCCGACGGTGGCATGTCCGCGACGACGAAACTCAAACGACGAGGTGACAGCAATGGCTAGAGACATGGCGTCGGTGCTCGTGCCGCGGCTCGAGCAGGCCGCGCAATCGTCCGATGTGGGCTGGCATACGGGCGTGATCCAGTCGTGGGACGAAATCACCGGGCTCAACACGGTGGAGATCGCCGGCACGGTGTTCAACAACGTGCTGGTGTTGTCGACGGGCGCGCCGCAGGCGTACGTGCCGGGCGACGTGGTGATCGTCCTCCGGATGCGCACGCAGTACTTCATTATGGGCAAGGTGCGCGAACCGGGATATGGCGCCGGCGAGCGCATCGCGTCGGACCGGGTGCCCCATTGGCAGCAGATCTGGAGCGACTCTTACACGCAGGCTGAGGCGCCCGGACCAGAGGTCACCGTCTATATCGGTTCGTCCCGGCGCGCGCTCGTCATCCACAGTTTCGAGGCGGTGGTCTCCGGCGACGTCGTCATCACACAGTGGGGGCGAATCGACCAGGCTGTGCAGATCACCGGAGCGTCGAGCCGGCCGCCAGGCACGGCCGTCACTAACGCGTGGTTGAAGGGCGTGGGCGGTATCGAGTCGACTGTCTCGGCCACGACGTTGGTCACTGCTGCGGATGGGCTGGAGCAGGGGCAGAACACGTTCAGTTGTCTCTACCGGTCCGATCGGTCGCCTAATCAAACGACGTCGATCAACAACCGCGTTTTGACCGTTATCCCATTCTAGGAAGGAACCAGCTATGCCTGTACAGAACCCGGAAATCAACGAGCCGAAGTATACCGCGATTCAGTGGAACGGAGACAACGCCGACGAGGTACAGGCCGCGCTCGGCGGGGCGGGATTCGCGCGGTACCACGTGTGTTACGAGGCGTCCCCCGAGTCGTCCCAGGGGCCGAGCTTGTTTCTCGTCCCGTCGTCCTTTGTAGAGCCTGAATTTCTTCGGGTGAGTCCCGGCGGGTGGATTGTGAGTGCGCCGTATTACGCCGAGGAACACCGGGACTCGATCGGGATGCAGTTCGAAATCATGTCGGACGCCGATTACCAGGCGAAGTTCGGGGAACCGGAAGAGGAGGTGTTCCCCTGATGCCCAGCACACCGAACTACGGGTTTCCGTATCCCGATCTGACCGACCCGCCCGACGGGCCGGCCAGATGGGCGCGCTCGCGAACGCAGTCGACGACCAGCTCGAGGCCGCGCAGACCGAGAACCGGCAGGCGCGCGAGCTGTTGATCCCGTACGCCGACACCATCGCGCTACCGCAGGTGCGGAACCCGACGCGCGCCACCTACAACGATTGGGGAGGCCTGATCACGTTCCCCAACCCGGGCGGCCCCGTCCTGATCATGGCGTGGGGGTCCGGGAACGCGACCAACGACGACGCGGGGTCGCAGTTCCGCATGCGTATCGGTATTTCCACAGACGGCGGCTCGTCCTACGCGTGGGGCAGCCCGGCGGTCGACCAGTCCGGCGGCGGGGCAAGCACCCGCCGCGCCGGTTTCTCGCCTATCCACATGTTGTCCACGTCGGACCCGGCCGCCGGAATCACCGTGCGCGCCCAGAACTATTGGACCGACTCGAGCAACACGGCTACCGACTTGTCGTTCGACAACGGCCGGATTATCGCGCTCGTGATCCCGCAGGGGTGAGACATGACCACGGCAGGCGAAGGGATGTCTGAACGACTCGCCCGCATAGAGACCAAGCTCGACGCGCTGATCGACCAGCGCACCGACCATGAACAACGGCTGCGCAAGCTCGAGCGGTGGGCGTTGATCGTCGCCGTCGGGGCCGGCGCTGGCGGCGGCACGGTCGCGCAACTCGTGCCCGCGATCGGAGGGTGACATATGGCGTGGCTTCACCAGCTCGCAGACGTAGCGCGCCGTACCGGATTCCCCGTCGTGGAAGAAAACGGCTGGAGAAACCGAGGCCACGGCGGCATGGGCAAGGTGCGATCAGTCATCGCCCACCACGACGCCGCACGCCACGACCCCGGCACGTTCAACACCGTGATCCGCGACGGACACAGCAAGCTCGCCGGCCCGTTGTCGCACTACGCGCTGCGGCGCGACGGCACGATCCACGTCGTCGCGGCCGGCCGCTGCTGGCACGCCGGCGCGAACATCAACCCGCTGATCTACGGCAACAAGCACGCGATCGGGATCGAGGCCGGTAACGACGGCGTCGGCGAGCCGTGGCCACGCCGCCAGCTCGAGGCGTACGAGGCATTGTGCGCGCGAGCTGGTGCGCGAGTTCGGCAAGCCACCGAAGCGCGTCCGCGGACACAAGGAGATCGCGCCGGCGCGGAAGATCGACCCCCACGGGATCAACATGCACATGTTCCGGAACCGGGTCGCTGACTACCTGGCGAGGGGCAACACCGATAGTGAGGAGATTGCAGTGCACGTACCCATGGACCCGGGCGGGACGCTCCGCCCCGGCGGTGCCGACGGCGTCGCGTGGCGCGCCGTTCCCGTGCCGTTCGTCGGCCGGGAACGCGAGCTGCTGATCAGCCCCGGCGAGGGCGAAGCGGCCGGCGTGCACATCGACACGATCAACACGTGGAAGACGATCAACGCCAACCAGGCGGCCGCGCGGTGGGGCGCGTCGACGTCCAACCCCGGCGGGGTCGGTCCGCTCGGCCGGAACATGTGGGTGCACCGGCACGCTTCGCTGCGCCTGGTGATCCCGCCCGACGTCGGCAAGATCGACGTTGGCTACGCGTCCGACACGTCGTGGTCGCTGACCGTGGCGCCGATCTGATGGAGGGCAAGCCCATGTCTGATCGCCTCACCTCGTGGGTGCGCACCGTCGTGCCCGCACTGTGGGCCGCGCTCGTGGCGTGGTTCGTCGGGCTCGGCCTGCCTGCCGAGTTCGCCGACACGCTCGGCGGGCTCGCCGATGAACTGATCGTCCCGGCCGCCCTCGCCGGCGTGTACGCGCTCGTGCGCTGGGTTGAGCCGCGGCTGCCGCAGTGGCTCGCCCGGCTGCTGCTCGGCTCGAGCCGGCCGCCGGCCTACTGACCAACAACGGGGACAGCCCCCGCACTCCCGGGGCTGGGGGTGCGGGGGCTGTCTCGGTGTGTCATCGGGGGTTGCTGAAACCCCAGTTCGCCAGGGCCTGCCGGATGAAGTCGGCGCCGATCTCTTGCGACTCGTCGACACGGCCGCGCACGCGGGCCGGTCGGTCGTCGGGCTGATCGACTACCCGATGCCGCTCGGCGTGCGGATGCTTCCACGAGGCGCCGCAACCGTTCGGGCAGTCCATCTCGATCGTGCGCAGAACCGACCCATCCGGCGAGGGCTGCTGCCACGACATCGTGCCCGTGCCCTGGCACAGGTCGCAGGTTTCGTCAGCCGGCGACTTCGCCAATTCCCCCGCAGGTCCCACAGAAATCCTTCCGGTTCGGTGCGAGTCCCGAGCCGTAGCACGTCGGGCACGTCTTCATCGGTGGTCCAGCCATAGCAAACCATTCCTTCCGCTTGCTGTCAGTACCAGCACGGACACGGTGCGCTCGCGATCAGCATGGCCAGAACCCACACGACACCGGCGAGCGTCAGTGCGAGCAGCGTCATCACCACGCGGTATCGGGCCTTACTCACGTCCACACCGCCAACTGGTCAACACGTCATTACCAGTTGGACAGTGGCACACCCCCGGCAAGTGGTCAACACGTCCGTACGGGTGGAACAATGCGGGTGATGGTGGATCGAACGAGTGGTGTTCCGGCGTTTCGGCAGGTCGCGGCCGATTTGCGCGAGCGCATCGCCGCGGGCGAGCTCACCGCCGGCGCCCGCCTACCGAGTGAACGCGAGCTCGTCGACAGCTACGGCGTGTCGCGGCCGACCATCCGCGACGCTGTCAACCTGCTGCGCACCGAAGGTGTCGTGGTGGCCGAGCACGGGCGCGGCGTGTTTGTCCGCCGCGCTGCCCAGATTCAACGACTCGCCCGCACACGCCTATCCCGCGCCGCCCGAGCGCAGAACAAGGGCGCGTTCCTCGCCGACGCCGCCGAGCAGGGATTCACCCCCACGACGACTGTCACGGTGCGGTTCGAGCCGGCCAACGACCGCGTCGCGGGGATCCTTGCCCTCGAGGCCGGCGCCGAGGTGACCGTCCGCGACCGCGTCATGAGCGCCGACGGACAGGCCGTGCAGCTCGCCGTGTCGCGCCTGCCGCGCGTGTTCACCCGCGGCACGGCCGCCGAGCAGGAAGACACGGGCGCCGGCGGCGTGTACGCCCGCCTCGAGGAAGCCGGCCACGCCATCGGGACGTATGCCGAGCACGTCGGGTCGCGGATGCCCACACCCGACGAGCTGTCGACGCTGCAACTGCAATCCGGGACGCCCGTGATCACCGTGACGCGCGTGGCCTACCGCGAGGACGGAACGCCGCTCGAGGTCAACGACATGACGGTCCCAGCCGACCGATACGGATTGTCCTACGAATGGGCCGCCGACTAGCGCGTCCAGGCGAGGTGTCACCACACCCGGTCGTCGGGGTCGCCGCGGTCGGGCGGGTCGGTGGCCAGCCACACGCGCACGCGGGCCCACAGTCGGCGTAGCGCGGCGATCACTCGTGCACCCGCACGCGCACGCCGTCAACGATCATGTCGGTGAAGATCGACGGGTCGGCCGCGCCCATGACGGCGACGACGCCGGCCGCGGCCATGATCGGGTAGCAGATGAGCCGGGTGATGATCCATCGCCGGTCACGGGTGAGTCGCGAGTGTGGGCGGCGGTAGGCGCGGACGAGCGCTGCGGACAGTTGGGACACGTGGGGGGCCTCTCATGCTCGTGAGGCCCAACGTGCCCACTAGGGATGGTTGTGCACGCCCCACCACTTCGGCGCGGCGACCTCGCAGCGGCCGGGACGCATGTCGCGCACCATCGGCAGCACCGTCCGGAAGTACGGCACGCGCAGGCACATCGCCGTCGAGAACACGCCGCGCCCGAGCGTCGAGCCCGAGAACTTGCGCCACATCGCGTACGTCGCGTTCACGGCCGTGCTCGCCGCCGCATCCACAGAACCCATGCGGCAGATATTACCCATGAGTAACACCATCGGTCACCCCGCCGCCCGACACCGCCGGACTCGTCTCCGTGGCCCCCACCGCCTGCGCGGACTACGGTGCACCCGTGTCCGAACACAGCCTTCTGCTCATCCGGCACGGCGAGACCGAATGGTCGGCCACCGGCAGGCACACGAGCCGCACCGACCTGCCGCTCACCGGTGTCGGCGAGCGGCAGGCACACGCGGCGGGTCGCACGTACGCCCTGCTGCACCGCGGCGACGACCCCGCGCTCGTCCTGTCGAGTCCGCGCGAGCGCGCCGTGCGCACCGCCGAGCTGGTCGGGATCGGTGTCGACGAGCAGTCCGCCGAGCTCGCCGAATGGGACTACGGCGACTACGAGGGCACCACCACCGCCGAGATCCGGCGCACCGTCCCCGGTTGGTCGCTGTGGACCGACGGCGCCCCGCACGGCGAGACCCCGGCCGAGGTGGGCGCGCGTGCCGACCGCGTCCTCGACCGCATCCGCGGCGCGCTCGCCGACGGCGAGGTCGTCCTGATCGGCCACGGCCATTTCACCCGGGTCGTCATCGCCCGCTGGCTCGGCCTGGACGTGGCCGCCGGCGAGCACTTCCGCGTCGACCCGGCGAGCATCTCCGTGCTCGGCCACGAGCACGGCGCCCCGCAGATCCGCCACCTCAACGTCCCGCCGGCCTGAGCGCTCCACCCCCACCGCCCACCGGTGCGATCATGGAGCGGTGACCATCCGCCGAGTCCGTCCCCACGACACCGAGGCCGTCGTCGCGCTCGTCCACGCCCTGGCGGCGTACGAGAAGGCGCCCGACGAATGCCATCTGACGCCGGACCAGCTCCGTGCCGCCCTGTTCGCCGACAAGCCCGCGCTCTACGGCCACGTGGCCGAGATCGACGGTGAGGTCGTCGGGTTCGCGCTGTGGTTCCTCAACTTCTCCACATGGCGCGGCGTGCACGGCATCTACCTCGAGGACCTGTTCGTGCTGCCCGAGCACCGCGGCTCGGGGCTCGGCAAGGCCCTGCTGGCGACGCTGGCCGCCGAATGCGTCGACCGTGGCTACGCGCGCCTCGAATGGTGGGTGCTGAACTGGAATCCGGCGCGGAAGTTCTACGAGTCCCTCGCCGCCGAGGCCATGGACGAGTGGACCGTCTACCGCCTCACCGACGACCCGCTGCGCGCGCTCGCGAACGAGGCCCGCTGACCGGGACCGGGGCTCCGCGGGACTCGGCGCCCCGGAACTCGGCGGCTCAGAACTCGTCGCGTTCGCGTTCGGCGGCGCGCCCGGACATGCCGCCGCGGCGCGCGGCCTCCTCCTCGGTCTCGTCGGGACGCAGCCCGAGGACCCAGGCACGCGAGTCACGACGGAACAGCAGCACGATCACCACGACGCCCGCGATCATGATCGGCACGCCGTAGCCCGACTGGTCCGACGGTCCGGTGGCGTACCAGCCGACGCCGATCAGGATCATCGCCACCACCAGGGCGGGCGACCGCGCCCACGTCTTGCCCAGCAGCAGTCCGACGGCGCACGCGAGCACCGCGACCCCGAGGATGACGTAGTAGCTGACCTCGGCGATCAGATCCTCGCTCGTGCCGGTGACCGCGAGGATGAACGCGATCACGAGGAGCCCGACACCGGGCAGCGCCGTGAGCAGTCCGGCATACCGGACCTCGCGGGGCGCGGGAGAGATCTTGTCGGCGAGCGCCACGGGTGGCCTTCCCCTCGGACGTGACCGTGCGTGAACGCCTCCCAGGGTATGCCACCCGGACGGCCGTTTTCCGCCGCCCGGGGTTGGGGCAAGGATTCAGGTGTCGTCGATGAGCCGGCGGTCGTCCGGGGTGCACTCGTCGCGGTGGCAGTGGCGCGTTCGCGCGCGAACCCGAGTGAGCTGGAGGCAGCAACGAGCAGAGCGGGCCGGAGGTTCACCTAGGCTGAACGAGTGCGCGCAGTACTCGTCGTGAATCCGCAGGCCACCGCCACCTCCCAGGGCGGGCGTGACGTCCTCGCACACGCCCTGGCGAGCCGCGTCAAGCTCGAGGTGGTGGAGACCGAGCATCGCGGGCACGCGATGACCGTGGCGCGCAAGGCCGCGCGCGGGGAGCTCGGCGACGTCGGTCTCGTGGTGGCACACGGCGGGGACGGCACGGTCAACGAGGTCGTCAACGGCCTCATGGCCGGCGCCGAACCGCCCGGTCGACCGCGTCTCCGGTGGCTCGCGCGGTTCCGGTCTCACCGGCCGCACGCCGCCCGCGCCCGCGCTCGGCGTGGTGCCCGGCGGTTCGGCGAACGTCTTCGCGCGCGCACTCGGACTGCCCCGTGATCCGGTCGAGGCGACGCATCGCCTGTTGCACGCCGTCGAGACGGGCACGCGCCGCCGCGTCGGGCTCGGCAACGCCGACGGACGGTGGTTCACCTTCAACGCGGGCCTCGGCTGGGACGCCGACGTCGTCGCGGGCGTCGACGCCAAACGCGGCAAGCGCGCCAGTCCCTCCCTCTACGCCAGGACGGCCGTGTCGGCGTACCTGCGGCCGCCGAAGGGCAGGCCGGCGCTCACCGTCGAGGTCCCCGGCGAGGACTCGGCCGATACGCGCACGGTGTTCGTGTCCAACACCGACCCGTGGAGCTACCTGGGGTCGCGTCCGGTCCACCTCAACACCGGCTGCTCGTTCGACACCGGACTCGGCCTGTTCGCGCTTCGCACGATGGGCCTCGGCACCGTCGCCCGGCACCTGAACCAGGCCCTGCGCCGCGGCAAGCACCGCGGCCGCAACCTCGTACGCAGCGACGATCTGTCATTCGTCTGCGTGACGGCCGAAAAACCCGTACACTTTCAGGTCGACGGAGACCTGGTCGGAAGACGGACCAGGGTGGAGTTCCGGAGCGTCCCGCAGGCGCTCACCGTCGCGGTATGACTGATCGCGGGCGGTGAACAGCAGCAGCTGATCACCTCCGGCAAACCCGGTGTTGCCGCTCATCGACGCAGAGGCTCCACTCGCCGCAAAGTTCGATCGACGGATGGCGTTGCCAACAGGTAAAGCCGCAGGTCAGGTCGGTGTTTCGGGCAGGTGACCTGACTCACCGATCCGTTGAAAACACTTGTCGAAGCCGGGGACTCGTGAAAGCATTCACAAGCACCCCAAAAAACGACCGCCACGACGTTGGCGCGGTATCCCCGCGTCTTTTGAAGGAGCTCTACGATGGACTGGCGCCACCGCGCAGCCTGCCGGGACGAGGACCCGGAACTGTTCTTCCCCGTGGGAACGAGCGGCCCCGCTCTCTCCCAGGTCACCGCAGCCAAGGCCGTATGCCACCGCTGCACCGTCGCCGCCGACTGCCTCGCCTGGGCCCTGGCCAGCGGCCAGGACGCCGGCGTGTGGGGCGGCATGGACGAGGACGAGCGTCGCGCGCTCAAGCGTCGCCGCGCACAGATCGGCCAGCGCAGCAACGCCTGAGTCGTTCACCGCAGGTATCACGACCTGTCCTTTTGCCCGGTAGGCAGAATGCGTTCTCCCACTGGGGCCGAGGCAAAAGGTTTGAGGGCCGGCATCCCGTTTCGGGTGCCGGCCCTCAAGCATGTTCGGGGTGCGCCTTTCGACTTTCGGTAGCACCGCGGAGTCCCGGTCTTCCGCTCAACCCCGGCGGTTGAGCGGAACCCGCAGCGTCGCCTCCGTACCGCTGCTCCGGCCACCGCGCAGCGACAACGATCCGCGCAATTCGGATTCCACGAGCGTCCGCGCGATCTGCAAACCGAGACCGTCGGCGCGTTCCAACGAGAATCCGGCCGGCAATCCGCGTCCGTCGTCACGAATGACGATGTCGAGCCGGCCCGCCGACCGTTCCACCGAAATCTCCACCTCGCCCGGGCCGCCCGGCGTGAACGCGTGCTCGACGGCGTTCTGCACCAGCTCGGCCACCACCATCACCAGCGGAGTGGCGATCTCCGCGGCGACGATGCCGAACGACCCGCTGCGCGAGAGCTTCACCTGGGCCTCGGCGGTCGCGACCTCGCCGACCATCGGCAGCACGTTGTCGAACAGCTTGTCCAGGTCGACCCTCTCGTCGACCGACATCGACAACGCCTCGTGCACCAAGGCGATCGACGACACGCGCCGCACCGACTCGCTGAGCGCCTGCCGTGCCTCGCCGCTCGGCGTGCGCCGTGACTGCAGGCGCAG
Source organism: Saccharomonospora sp. CUA-673 (assembly GCF_001942305.1). Lineage (GTDB taxonomy): Bacteria > Actinomycetota > Actinomycetes > Mycobacteriales > Pseudonocardiaceae > Prauserella. The sequence goes on from NZ_MKKE01000014.1 coordinate 65,179, forward strand.
CAGTGCGGCCACCGTCTGCAGGTTGTTCTTCACGCGGTGGTGGATCTCGCGGATCGTGGCGTCCTTCGACATCAGCGCCCGGTCGCGGCGCTTGACCTCGGTGACGTCGCGAGCGAGCACGAGCGCGCCGGCCGGCCTGCCCGCCGGGCGCAACGGCAGCGCGCGGAACAGCGCCACCGCGCCGTGGCGCGACTCGGCCTCGGCCCGGCTGCTCGGTTTGCCGCCGATGGCGTCGAGGATGCGGTGCGAGATCTCCGTCGCGTCGAACGGGTCGCGGATCAGCGACCGCGTCAACGGCGCCAGGCGAGCGCCGATGAGCTCCGATTCGAATCCCATGCGGTGATACACCGACTGGCCGTTGGGGCTGGCGAACACGACAGTGCCGTGCTGGTCGACGCGGATCAGGCCGTCGCCGACGCGCGGGCTCGTGTGGACGTCGGTGCCGCCGTCCGGGCTCGGGAACGTGCCGTCGGCGATCATCTGGCACAGATCCGCGGCGCTGCCCAGGTAGGCGATCTCGAGCGGACTCGGCACGCGCGGCGAGGCCAGGTTCGAATCGCGGCTCAGCACGCGACCGCGCGGTCGCCGAACCGGACGGGGATCGCCTCCCTGCGCATCGGCAGGTCGTTGTACCAGTGCGGTTCCTCCTCGCGGCACAGCCGCAGCTCGCGGGCGGCCCGCGCCAACTGCGGGTGCTCCTCGGAGGTGAACCGGGTACCGACGACGTCCTCGGGGTGCGCGGTCGGACCCGTCGTGGGCCGCACCTGCGCGACGCAGACGAAATCGCCCTCGGCACCGACGACCGGTACCCACATGAGGAAGTCGGCGAACGACAGGTCGGCCAGCAACTGCCATTCGGCGACCACCAGTTGCAGGTGGTCGACGGCCTCCCCGGGCAGGCCGGTGTTGTCGGCCAACAGCTCCGCAAGCGTGGACATCGGTTATCGACCACCGCACTTCGTCCGAATCCGACGCGGACCCGGTCGTGATCCGCTCCGCCATACTCCCACGCGCCCGGCCGCCCACCGTGGCTCATCCAGGGTGAACGTGATCGCCCGACGTGCTCGTGCGACACTGGGAGTAGCAAGTCATGGAGGATTGATCATGTCGAAGCGTGCACGTAAGCGCCGCGATCGCAAGAAGAACAAAGCGAACCACGGCAAGAAGCCCAACACCTGAGTCGCCGGCCGCCCCGAGCGGCCCTCCAGGTGCAATGGCAAGACCCCGGCACTTCGATCGAAGTGGCCGGGGTCTTCTCGTCGCCGTGTCAGCACCCCACGTCGCCGTGTCAGCAACTCACGACGCCGTGTTGGCGTTTCGCGTACGGCTCAGCGGCCCTCGGTGCGGCCGCGGACCTGCTCGATGGTCAGCTCCGTCTCGCTGAACACGCCGCCGCGTTCGGCCACGGTCTTGTGGATCGACGCGCGCAGCCGCTCCTTCAGGTCGACCGGGGCCTGCTCGCCACCGCACTTGCGGTGCAGCAGCTGTTTGATCTGGTCGTCGATGCCGTACTCCTCGAGACACGGCGGGCAGTCCTCGATGTGCTTGCGCAGCTCCGCGTCACGTTCCTGGCTGCACTCCCGGTCGAGGAGCAGATAGATCTCGGCCAGCGCCTCGTCGCAGCACACGTCCCGGTCCTGGTCCGCGTGCTGGTCCGGCTGGTCCCCGGAGTGCTGTTCCGGCTGTTCGAGGGTGCTCATCGGCCCGCCACCTCCCGTGTCGAGGAGCGGATGAAACCACGTTCGGTGGCGACGTCGGCAAGCAGGTTCCGAAGTTGGCTCCGACCACGGTGCAGCCGCGACATGACGGTGCCGATCGGCGTCTCCATGATGTCGGCGATCTCCTTGTAGGCGAAGCCCTCGACGTCGGCGAGGTAAACCGCGAGGCGGAAGTCCTCGGGCAGCTGCTGCAGCGCGGCCTTCACGTCCGTGTCGGGCAGCTTGTCCATCGCCTCGACCTCGGCGGAGCGCAGTCCGCTCGACGTGTGGCTCTCCGCCTGGGCGATCTGCCAGTCGGTGATCTCCTCGGTGGGCTGCTGCAGCGGCTGTCGCTGCCGCTTGCGGTAGCCGTTGATGAACGTGTTGGTCAGGATGCGGTACAGCCAGGCCTTGAGGTTGGTGCCCTTCTTGAACGACGCGAACGCCGAGTACGCCTTGAGGTAGGTCTCCTGCACGAGGTCCTCGGCATCGGCCGGGTTCCGCGTCATGCGCAGCGCGGCCGAGTACAGCTGGTCGATGAGCGGCATCGCGTCCCGCTCGAAGCGGGCGATGCGCTCCTGCTCGACCTCGGGCTGCTCCACCTCGGCGGAGGCGCCCTCGGCTGTCTCGGCGGTTGCGGGCTCTGCAGAGTTCTGCGTGCTCGGCAAACCGTTCCCTTCCAGATCGGCGACCAGGTGGCTACCCGCCACCGACGGCACGTATGTCTCGTCCGAGGGTACGCGTCGAGCGCTCTCGGGTCTGGTCAGAATCGTCGGCACACCACCTGCAACGACGACCCCTGATCGGGTATTCCCGCCGGTCGGGTGCCCGGCCGCGGCGGGTCGTTAACCTGCTGCGCATGGCAGGTAAGGGCACCCCGGCGACGGCGTTGCTGACGAAGCGGAAGATCGCGCACACGTTGCGCACCTACGAGCACGACCCGCGGCACACCTCGTACGGGCTCGAGGCGGCCGAGGTGCTGGACGTCGCACCGGAGCGGGTGTTCAAGACGTTGGTGGCCGCCGTCGACGGGAACCTCACCGTCGGGGTCGTGCCGGTCACGGGGCAACTCGATCTCAAGGCGCTCGCCGCGGCGGCCGGCGGGAAGAAGGCCAGGCTCGCCGACACCGCCGACGCGCAACGGGCGACCGGGTACGTCGTGGGCGGCATCTCTCCGCTCGGTCACCGCTCGCGTCTGCCGCTGGTGGTCGACGTCTCGGCACAGGATTTCGACACGGTGCTCGTCTCCGGCGGCCGGCGCGGACTGGAGATCGAACTCGCCCCCGCCGACCTGATCGCCGTCACCTCGGCCGTCGTCGCCCCGATCGCCGCCCACGCCTGAACCGGCGCCGAGAACCACCCACCGGAGCGAGGTCGGAGCGAGGTCGGAGCGAGGTCGGAGCGAGGTCCCGCTCACGCGATGAGCGGACGGATGACGCGGCCGAGCCATTCGCCGGCCGCCCTGGACACACCGTCGAGGTCGGCCTTGAGGCTGTGATCGCCGGCGACCATGACGATGTCGCGCCGCGGGCCGGGTTCGGGCCGGCCGAACGGGTCCTTCTCCCCCTGCACCACGAGCGTCGGCACCTCGACGTCGTCGAGTTCGGGCTGGCGCGACTTCTCCGGCTTGCCCGGCGGATGCTCGGGGAACGCCAGGCACAGCACGGCGTCGGCCCGGCCCTCGGCCGCTGTGCGGCATGCCACGCGCGCCCCCGACGAGCGGCCGCCGAACACGAGCGGCAGCCCCTCGAACCACCGGCCGGACAACTCGTCGACGACCGCCAACCACGCCGCGTCGAGCTGCTTCGCCGGTGCGGGCGCCTTGCGGCCCGCCACGCGGTACGGCTGTTCCACCAGCGCCACGTGCACCCCGGCCGCGCGCGCCGCGCCCGCGACGGCGACCAGGTCGGGCGCGTCGATCCCGCCGCCCGCGCCGTGCCCGAGCAGCAGGCCCGCGACGCCCTCGTCGGCGCAGTGCAGCTCGGCCCGCGCGGGGCCGTGCGGGGTGTCGATCTCGGCGGTCGTCATCGCGTGTCCGGAACGTCGAACAGGGCACCGTCGGCGGCCGCGTCCGTGGACGGCGCGTCGAGGTCGGTGGGCTGCGGGGTGAGGCGGTCGAGCAGCTGCGGACCGTTGTTGCGCACGTTGTTCACCAGCGACGACACCGGACGCAGTTCCAGCGCGTCGAGCACGTCGAGACCGGGCGGTTCGAGCAGCGACGTCGCGTCCGTGCGGTCCGGGTCCAGCCAGTCGTGCCAGCGGTCGCGCGTCATGATCAGCGGCATCCGGTCGTGCACCTCGGTGAGCTGTCCGCGCGCCTCGGTCGTGATGATCGAGCACGTGACCAGCGGCGGGGCGTCCTCGTCGCCCTTGGGGTCGCGCCAGGTCTCCCAGATGCCGGCGAAGGCGAGCGACGAGCCGCCGGGATCGGTCATGAAGAACGCCTCCTTGGGCGCCTTCTTCTTCGGCTGACCCTCCGGCACGGGGCCGACCTTCCACTCGAACCAGCCGTCGGCAGGGATGAGGCAGCGGCGCCGGGTCAGAGCCTTGCGGAACGCGGGCTTCTCGGCCGCCGTCTCCGCCCGCGTGTTGATCATCCGGTTGCCGATGGCCGCGTCCTTCGCCCAGAACGGCACGAGGCCCCAGCGCATCACGCGCAGCGCCCGTTCGGCGGGGGCCTCGGTGTCGACCTCGCCGTCGTCGTCACGGGGATGGCGTTCGACGACGCTCACGACGTTCTTGGTCGGCGCCACGTTGTAGTTCTCCGACGGCGCGCCGCCCTGCGTGCCGTCGGCGGCCTCGAACTCCTCCATCAGCGCAGCCGGACTCTTGGTGGCCGCATAACGCCCGCACATGGCGTCTCCCTGCCTCGTCGGTAGTCCTCGCCCCAGCCTGGCACGGCCGTGCGAGCGGGGCGAACACGATGGGGGATCATTACGCGCACGGGGTGGGTCCGGCAACACGGGCGCCCACCCGAGGAACCGGCGGCGAGAGGTGGACGTCCGTGGCGCGTGGCGACTGGCGCAGGTTCGACGAGAGCGACGTCCGCGTGCGTCCCGGCAAGAGCAGCCGACCGCGCAGCAAGCGCCGCCCCACCCACGCCGACGCCACGCCGGCGATGGTGACGTCGGTGGATCGCGGCCGGTGGCGGTGTGCGGTCGGGGGCGATCCGGAGCGTGCCGTCACCGCGATGCGGGCCCGTGAGCTGGGCAGGACGCCGATCGTCGTCGGCGACCGGGTGCACCTCGTCGGCGATGTCAGCGGCGCGCCGGACACCCTGGCCCGGATCGTGCGCGTCGAGGACCGCACGAGCGTGCTGCGCAGGACCGCCGACGACACCGACCCGTACGAACGCGTCGTCGTCGCCAACGCCGACCAGCTGCTCATCGTCACGGCGCTGGCCGATCCGCCGCCGCGCACCGGGTTCATCGACCGCTGCCTGGTGGCCTGCTACACGGGCGGGCTCGAACCGGTGCTGTGCCTGACGAAGGCCGACCTCGCCGATCCGGCCGACCCCGAGGCGCTCGTCGCCGAGTACGCCGACCTCGAGGTCCCGGCCGTCGTCACCCGCCACGACGGCGAGCTCGACGCCCTCGTGGAGCGGCTGTCGGGCCGGGTGTCGGCGCTCGTCGGGCATTCGGGCGTCGGCAAGTCGACCCTGGTCAACCGGCTGGTGCCGGACGCCGAACTCGCCACGGGCGAGGTCAGCGCCGTCGGCAAGGGCAGACACACGTCGGTCAGCGCGATCGCGCTGCCCCTTCCCGGTTCCGACGGCTGGGTCGTCGACACCCCGGGCGTGCGCTCGTTCGGCCTGGCGCACGTGACCCCCGACGACATCGTGGGCGCCTTCGCCGGCTTCGCCGAGGCCGCCGAGGAATGCCCACCCGGCTGCGGACACCTCGGCGCGCCGGAGGACCCGGACTGCGTGCTCGACGACGTCCCGTCCGCGGCGGCGCGCCTGACGTCGCTGCGTAGGCTGCTGGCCTCCCGCGCCGGCCTGGGCGACTGAGCACCCCTGCGCCCGCGTTCCCGACGTGACCTTCGTCCCGCAGGAACGGATTGCCCGGTTCCGACGTCTATCGGGGACAACGACGTCTACCAAGGGGATTTCATGCGAAAGACGGCTCTGGCCGCCGGTGCGGCGGCGACACTCCTGCTCGCGGCGTGCGGCGGTGGCGACGACACGGCCGGCGGCAACGGCGCAGGCGGAGGCGACGGGGCCGACGGGGGTGGCGGCGCCGCGGGATCGCTGTTCGGCGACGCGCAGGAGCTGGCCGGCGCCGCGACGCAGAGCACGGCGGACCGGATGTCGTACACGTTCACCCTCACCACCGACATCGGCGGCGTGACCGCGACCGGCGAGGGCGAGGGCATCCACGACGGCGAGGACTCCCGCGCGTCGGTGACGATGGACATGATGGGCCAGCAGATCGAGACGATCAGCATCGGCACCACGACGTACACGAAGATGCCGGCGGAGATGGGCGGCGACCCGAATCGGCCGTGGATGAAGATGGACCTGGCCGAGGACGGCGACGCCGCCGCGGCGATGCTCGAGTACAACGACCCGGCCACCGCCATGGAATGGGTCGAGAAGGCCGGTGAGATCACCGGCAGCGAGGAGACGACCCTCGACGGCGAGCAGGTCACGCACTACACGGTCGACCTCGACTACCAGAAGATGATGGACGACTTCGCCGACCTGACCGGCGAGACTCCGCCGGAGCAGCTGCGGGAGATCGACGCGACCATGCCGATGGAGATCTGGCTCAACAGCGACCAGCTGCCCGTCAAGCTGACGATGGACATGAGCGAGATGATGGGCCAGGTCGCGCAGCAGCAGGGTGGCGGCGCCGAGGGCGTGCCCGACAGCGCGGGCATGGAGATGACCTACGACAACTGGGGCGAGCCGGTCGACATCACCGAGCCGCCCGCCGACCAGGTCATGGAGATGCCCACCGGCCTGCCCAACTGAGCGGACATCCGGCACCCGATCCACGACCGAACCGCTGGTACGTCCGTTTCGCGCCACGGAGAAACCACCCCACGGGCGGTACGGTGCGGACGTACCTCGGGCAGGGCCGTCCCCGTCGCGATCGGCGCGCACACCGCGCCGATCCGGCCGACCTGCGGGAACGACGACCCCGGGCCCGGACACGGCACAACAGACGGTGGGGATCGGAATGCGAAAGACATCCTTGGCCGCGGGCGCGGCGGCGCTCGCGCTCGTGCTGGCCGGCTGCGGCGGCGGCGAGGAGAGCGCCGACGGCGGCAACGGGGGCAACGGCAACGGCGGCGATTCCGGTTCCGTCGGCCAGCTCTTCCAGGACGCCGGTGCGCTCGCCGAAGCCGCGTCGCAGAACACCTCGGACCAGAAGACCGCCAAGTTCGACATGACGGTGTCGATGGGTCAGGAACAGATGACCTACGAGGGCGAGGGCGAGTTCGGCGACGAGCAGCGCGTGAAGATGACCATGGACATGGGCGGTCAGCAGATCGAGACGATCATGATCGGCCAGACCATGTACATGCAGGCCGGACCCCAGGGCCAGTACATGAAGGCCGACATGTCCGAGATGGCCGGCCAGCAGGGCGGTGCGCAGGCGGCCGAGATGAACGACCCGACGCGGCTGCTCGAGTTCGTCCAGCAGGCCGGCGAGATCACCGGCAGCGAGCGGGCGAACCTCGAGGGCGAGCCGACGACGCACTACACGGTCGACCTCGACTTCCAGAAGATGGCCGAGGAGATGGGCGCCATGGCCGGGCCGGCCGCCCAGCAGCTCCAGGGTGTCGACGCGAACATCCCGATGGAGCTCTGGCTCAACGGCGACGAGCTGCCCGTGAAGATCACGATGGACATGAGCGAGCTCATGAAGCAGGCCATGGAGCAGTCCGGCGCCGGGGGCAACAACCCGATGGCCGCCAACGGCATGACCATGGAGATGAACTACCGCGACTGGGGCGCCCCGGTGAACGTGGAGGAACCGCCCGCCGACCAGGTGCAGGAAGCCCCCGCACCGGGCCAGGGCGAAGGCCAGGGCCAAGCCCCGGCCCCCGTCCCGGGCAACTGACCCACCCCGGCACAGCACTCACCCTTGATGCACCCAAGGGCCCCATAGTTGCACTCAACGCAACTATGGGCCCCTTGGGTGCTTTTTCTGTGCCTCGGGGGTCAGGTCATGTGGGGGTAGGTGATGGTGGTGGGGGCGTCGAAGGTCTCCTTGACGGCGCGGGGGCTGGTCCAGCGGATCAGGTTGAACATCGAGCCGGCCTTGTCGTTCGTGCCGGAGCCGCGGGAGCCGCCGAAGGGCTGCTGACCGACGATGGACCCGGTGGGCTTGTCGTTGACGTAGAAGTTGCCCGCGGCGTACCGCAACGCGCGATGCGCCTGGCCGATCGCGGCGCGGTCGTCGGCGAACACGGCGCCGGTGAGCCCGTAGCCGGCGGTCGTGTCGCACAGCTGCAGCGCCTGGTCGTAGTCGGCGTCGTCGTAGACGTACACGGCGACGATCGGGCCGAAGTACTCGGTGGACATGACCTCGTGCCGCGGGTCGGTCGTGACGAGCACCGTCGGGTCGACGAAGTAGCCGACCGAGTCGTCGCAGCCGCCGCCGACCAGCGCCTCCAGCTCCGGGTCCGCCGCCACGCTCGCCAGCAGCGCCTTGTGCTTGGCGAACGCGCGCGCGTCGATCACCGCGCCGCCGAAGTTCGCCAGGTCGGCCACGTCGCCGTAGGTGACGCCGGCGGTCAGGTCGGCGATCCGCTCGCGCAATCCGCCGTCCCACAGCGAACGCGGCAGGTACGCCCGCGAGGCCGCCGAGCACTTCTGCCCCTGGTACTCGAACGCCCCGCGCACGAGGGCCGCGGCGACCTTGTCGGCGTTCGCGCTCGGGTGGGCGACGATGAAGTCCTTGCCGCCGGTCTCCCCCACGATCCGCGGGTAGCAGCCGTAGGTGTCGAGGTTGGCGCCGATCGTGGTCCACAGCTTCTTGAACGTCGCGGTCGAGCCGGTGAAGTGCAGGCCCGCGAACCCCGGGTCGGTGAGCGCGACCTCGCTGACGGCCTGTCCGTCGCCGGTCACCATGTTGATCACCCCGGGCGGCAGTCCGGCCGCCTCGAACACCCGCATCGTGTGGTGCGCGGCCAGTTGCTGCGTCGGCGTCGGTTTCCACACGACCGTGTTGCCCAGCAACGCCGGCGCGCTCGGCAGATTGCCGGCGATGGCCGTGAAGTTGAACGGGGTGATCGCGGTGACGAATCCGTCGAGGGGCCGGTACTCCATGCGGTTCCACACGCCGGGCACGGAGTTCGGCTGTTCGGCGAGGATCCGCCGCGCATAGTGCACGTTGAACCGCAGGAAGTCGATCAGCTCGCACGCCGCGTCGATCTCGGCCTGCTGCACCGACTTGGACTGTCCCAGCATCGTCGCGGCGTTGATCGTGTCGCGCTCCGGCCCGGCGAGCAGGTCGGCCGCGCGCAGGAACACCGCGGCGCGTTCGTCGAACGGCAGCTCGCTCCACTCGCGTGCGGCGCGCTTGGCCGCGGCGACGGCATCGCCCACGTCCTCGGCGGTGGCCTGCGCGCTGACGCCGAGCACGTGGGCGTGGTCGTGCGGCTGCACGACGTCGAACCGCGCCCCGCCCGCCATGCGACTGCGGCCGTCGATGGTCTGGGTGAGCTCGGTCTGCTGGCCTTCGAGCTCTGCGATCCGGCGCTGCAGGCTCGCGCGTTCACTCGTGCCGGGCGCGTAGGTGTGCACCGGTTCGTTGGCGGGCTCCGGGACGGCGGTGACTGCTGTGAGGCTGCCGTTGCTCGTCATCGAGCGTCTCCTCTCCTGACTGCCTTGTGGGCGGTGCTGGGAGACAATTCTGCCGCTGGGACGGCCCCGGCGGCAGCGGCAGACGGCGCAGACATGCCGACGTCCGGCCACGCCGCGAACGGGTCACATGAGTTCGAGGAAGAACGGCAGTTCCTGCGGGGCATACCAGGCGAGTTCGTGGTCCTCGGCCTCGCCGAGGACGAACTCGGCGTCCAGGTCGCCCAGGTCGGCCCGGTCGATCGCCTCGGCCGCGGCATGCACGGCCTGTTCGGCGTCCGCCGAGTCGACGTGCACGGCGGCGATGTCGTCCATCGTCAGCGACCCGGACACCCGCACCACCGCGCTGTCGAGGTCGGGGCGCACGGACACGGCCGATTCGTCGAGCTCGGCGGCCACGACCACGCGGCGCGGCGGCTCCTTCTCGTCCGCACCGGCACCCTCGCCGTCGGCTCCGAGCAGCCGCAGCGAGGCGCGGGCCGCGTCGAGCAACGCCGCGTACTCGAGTTCCTCGGTCGACCCACTGACGTAGGCCTCCCGCAGTGCGGGCGTCAGCGAGAACGCCGTCCCCCGCACCGGTGTCAGCTGTCCTTCGTCGACGAGATGCCGCAGCATGCCGATCGTCGCGGGGACGTACACCCTCACCATCTGGTCACCCTCAGCTCTTCCAGCGATTCCTCGATCGTGTCCGCAAGGACATCGACGTCGTGCATGGCTTTCCGGTCCCCGTTCAGTCCGAAGTAGACGTCGCCACGGTACGACGTGACGCCCACGGCCAGCGACTGGTCCTTCGCCAACGGCAGCACGGGGTAGATCGCCGACAGCCGCGCGGGACCGGCGTACAACGCCTCCTGGGGTCCCGGCGTGTTGGCGATCAGCACATTGAACCCGCCGCGGGGCGCACCACCGGCCACCCGGGCCGCCATCGAGTGCATCGTGGCCGGTGCGAAGCCGCCCATCTTCACCATCGACCGCGCCCTCACCGGCCGCGTCGGGTTGAGCTGCTCGCACATGGCGTGGCTGACGTGCTGCAGCCGCACCAGCGGGTCGGGTTCGCCGACGGGCAGGTCGATGTAGTGCGGCGCGATGTGGCTGGTGGTCAGTTCGGCCGGGGAGAACTCGGCGTCGTCGGACTGCATGGCCGTCGGCACGAGCGCCCGCACCGACGCGGTGGAGCGCACGTGCCCGCGCGACTGGAGCCACTGCCGCAGCGCGCCGGTCAGCACCGTGAAGATCACGTCGTTGACGGTGCAGTCGCGCGCCGAGCGGATGCGTTTGAACGTGTCGAGGTCGGTGCGGACCCCGGCGAACACCCGGCCGCCCGAGACGCGCGAGTTCAGCCGCTTGGCCGCGGCGGTCGGATTGGACCCGCCGAGCAGTTCGGCCACCGACATGGCCGTCCCCGCGCTGCGCGCCGTGCGGCCGACGCCCGCGGCGATGCCGCCGGCCAGGAACCGCACGTTCTCCACGAAGTCGCCCGGGCTGGAGGCCGCCTCACCCACCGCGCCCGCGACCAGGCTCGGCCACGTCGGCGGCCTGCGCGGGGTCCACTCGGCGGTCTGCTCGGCCGCGGCCTGGTCACCGGCCTTGCGTTCGGTCGCCTCCTCGAACAGCACCTGGGCGATGTCGACCGTGCGGGCGCCATCGACGAGGGCCTGGTGCGTCTTCGTCACGAGCGCGACCCGGTCGCCTTCGAGACCCTCGATGTAGTACACCTCCCACAGCGGCCGCTCCCGGTCAACGGCCGTTGGATCAGCCGCGCGACCAGCTCGAACAGCTGCTGGTCCGTTCCCGGAGCGGGCAGCGCCGACCGGCGGACGTGGTAGTTGAGGTCGAAGTCGACGTCGTCGGCCCACACGGGCCGCGCCAGGTTGCCCGGTACCGACAGCAGGCGCCGCCGGTACCGCGGCAGGTAGTCCAGTCTGCGGCGGATGATCTCGACCGCGGCGTCGAAGTCGAAGCCCTCGCGTGGCCGCTCGAGCACGGCGACGCTGCCGACATGCATGGGGGTCGACGACTGTTCACCGTGCAGGAACGAGGCGTCCAGCGCCGAGAGGCGGTCGAGCATGGTTCGATCCTGGCACAGCCGGCCGCGTCCGGCGTGGAAGGTGGCGTGGAACGTGGTGCGAAGGGCCGGCGTGGAAAACTCGGGTGCGTGACCGACCCGACCGCACCCCAGAACACCGACCGGACCCGAGAGCACGACCGGGGCCGCAAGACCGACGCGGGCGCCGTGTCGCCGAAGGACCGCTTCCTGACCGTCTACGGCCGCAAGCCCGTCCTCGAGGCGCTCGCCGACCCCGAGCTCGAGGTCGACAAGGTGATTCTCGCCGACTCCGCGGGCGGGCCGGGCGCCGCCGAGATCCAGCGCGCTGCCAAGGACGCGGGCGTGCCGGTGCAGCGGGCCAGTGCGCACCGGGTGAAGGTGCTGGCCGGCAACGGCAAACAGGACCAAGGGGTGCTGGCCGACGTCGTCGCGCCGCGGATGCGCCGGCTCGACCACGCGCTCGGCGAGCACCCGGTGCCCACTCCGGTGCTGGTGCTCGACGGCATCACCACGCCGGCCAACGTCGGCATGATCCTGCGCACCGCCACGGCCGCCGGCCTCGGCGGCATCGTCGTGCCGCGCCGCGGGGTCGCGACACTGGACCCGCTGGTGATCAAGGCCTCGGCGGGCGTCACGTTCCGCGCGCCGCTGCTGCGCTGCGCCACGGCGCTCGACGCGGTCGAGCAACTCACCGAATCGGGCTACTCCGTGTACGCGCTCGGCTCGGAGGGCTCGTCGTCGACGAGTTCCGGGTCCGACGCCGTGACCGGCCTGTTCGAGGCCGACCTGCCCGCGCGGTCGGCGTTCGTGCTGGGCGGCGAGACCGAGGGCGTGGACCCGGAGGTCGCCCACTACGTGGCGAGCTGGCTGTCGATCCCCATGCCCGGCGACGCCGAGTCCCTCAACGTCTCGGCCGCCGCGGCCGTCCTCTGCTTCGACCTGGTCCGCCGAGGCCTGACCCCCTGACCGGGAGTACTTACAAACCGGGCAGGAGAGTGGTGAGTTCGTCGAGGGTGTCGGGGACCGAGGTGTGGCGGACGCCGACCATGCCGGCGGCCACGGCGCCGCGGACGTTGCCCGGTGCGTCGTCGACGAACACGCATGCCTCCGGCGGCACGCCGAGCCGCTCGGCGGTGAGCAGGAAGATCTCGCGCTGCGGTTTGACGACCCCGACCTCCCCGGAGAACACCAGCGCGTCGAACCACCAGGACAGGCGCCTGCGCACCTCCCCACCTCCGACCGCGTTGGACAGCAGCGCCGTGCGCAGCCCCCGGTCTCGCGCACGGTCGAGCAGGTCGAACAGCCGGTCGGCGTCCACGTCGGTCAGCACCCCGGCGTAGTCGACGACGATCGCCGACGGCTGCGCCCGCGACGCGCCGTCGGCGTCCGAGGGCGGGCCGGGCGTGGGGTGGTCGGTTCCGGAGTCGTTCGGCACAACCCGAGCCTAGCCTCCGCAACCGCTCGCGCATTTTTCACCCGAATCCGTTAAATCGGTCATCAGATGAATCCGCGGACCATTCGTCGACATCTATGGATAAAGCACACCGGGAGCCGTTCCCGGTGATACGCGAAATCACCTGAGGGGGCCTGAGTATGATTACTCAGCACACACATCCGGATATCGGGATCCTTGACGACTACGAGCCGCACCGGCCGCGCGGGGCCGAACTCGACACCGCCCGACCGCGGACGCCCGGCGGGATTCCGAACCCGCGCACGAGCACCCGCCGCAGCGGGCGGTCGACGAACCGGCCACGGGAGAACCTGTCCCGCCCCCAGGTGGAACAGGTACTGAACGCCCTTTTGGACGTCCGAAGTGGACATCGAACGGTCGCACAGCTCGGTGACTGGTTGACACCCGCACTGGCCGGCAGGTTGCGCGCGGAACAGGGGCGCAGGCTCCCGCGGCATCACCTGCGATCGGCACATCTGTGTCGCACGTCGAACGATTCCCTCGAGGTCGCGGCCACGACGTGGCACGGCCCACGACTGATCGCCATCACGGCGCGATTCGAGCGGCGCGCGCGGCAGTGGCGGTGCGCCCAGTTCACGGTGCTCGACCCGGGCCGCGGCCGGCCGCCGGCGCCTCGGCGACGGTGACCGACCCGAATACGCCACCGTGAATTGTCTTCACATATGAGTGCGGGGCCTGCCGGACGATTCCGGCAGCCCCGCACTCACGCAGAAACCGCTACTTCTTCGCGGACTTCTTGTTCTTCTTCGCCTCCTGCCGGGCAGCGGCGCGACGTTCGCGACGCGATCCGCCGCCGGCGGCGTCCTTGGACTTCGACTCCGCCGCGCCGCGGGACTCGACCCCGCCGCCCTCGGCGGGACCGGAGTACGACAGCGCCTGCGGCGCAGCGCCGTCGAGGCCCTTGCCCTGGAGCGCGGCGGGGGCGTTCTCGCGGTCGGCCGTGGGCTGCGGCGGTGCGGGCCGGGCGTGCCGGCCCTGCGAGTTCCCCCGGCCGGAACCGGAGCCCGCGCCCGAGCCGGAAGCCGAACCAGCTGCCGAGCCTCCGGAGACCGGGCTCTCGGCAGCGGCCGGGGCGGCCGCGGAGCCGTTGTTGGTGTTCTGGTCGGCCTGCTCGACCTGCAGGTTGAACAGGAACCCGACGGTCTCCTCCTTGAGGGATTCGAGCATGCCCATGAACATGTCGTAGCCCTCCCGCTGGTACTCGATCAGCGGGTCGCGCTGGGCCATCGCCCGCAGGCCGATGCCCTCCTTGAGGTAGTCCATCTCGTAGAGGTGCTCACGCCACTTGCGGTCGAGCACCGACAGTACGACGCGGCGTTCGAGTTCGCGCATGGCGCCCTCGCCGACGGTGGTCTCGAGCTCGGCCTCGCGCGAGGCGTAGGCCTGTTCGGCGTCCTCGAGCACGAGTTCCCGCAGCCGGTCGGGGCTCATGTCCTCGTCGTCCTCGACGAGCTGCTCCCAGTCCAGCGAGATCGGGTACAGCGTCTTCAGCGCCGTCCACAGCTTCTCGAAGTCCCAGTCCTCGGCGTAGCCCTCGGAGGTGGCGCCGTCGACGTAGGCGGTGACCACGTCGCGGGTCATGTTCTTCACGTGATCCTGCAGGTCCTCGCCCTCGAGGACCCTGCGACGCTCGGCGTAGATCACCTTGCGCTGCTGGTTGAGCACCTCGTCGTATTTGAGGACGTTCTTGCGGATCTCCATGTTCTGCTGCTCGACCTGCGTCTGAGCGCTCTTGATGGCCTTGCTGACCATCTTGTGCTCGATCGGCACGTCGTCGGGCAGGTTGAGCCGGGTCATGACGGTCTCGACCATGGCGGCGTTGAACCGGCGCATGAGCTCGTCACCCAGCGACAGGTAGAACCGCGACATGCCGGGGTCGCCCTGACGTCCGGATCGACCACGCAGCTGGTTGTCGATGCGGCGCGACTCGTGCCGTTCGGTGCCCAGCACGTACAGGCCGCCTGCCTCGCGGACGGCGTCGGCCTCGGCCTTGGCGTCGGCGGTGACCTCCTCGAGCACCTTCGGCCACGCGGCCTCGTACTCCTCGGAGTTCTCCACCGGGTCGAGGCCGCGATCGCGCAGCGTCTCGTCGGCGATGATGTCGGGGTTGCCGCCGAGCACGATGTCGGTACCGCGACCGGCCATGTTCGTGGCGACCGTGACGGCGCTGCGGCGACCGGCCTTGGCGATGATCAACGCTTCACGGTGGTGCTGCTTGGCGTTCAGCACCTCGTGCGCGACGCCGAGCTTGAGCAGCAGCTTCGACAGGTGCTCGGACTTCTCGACGCTGGTCGTGCCGACCAGGACGGGCTGGCCCTTCTCGTGCCGTTCGGCGATGTCCTCGGCGACGGCCTCGAACTTCGCGGTCTCGGTCTTGTAGATCAGGTCGGCCTCGTCGGCCCGGACCATCGGCCGGTTCGTCGGGATCGGCACGACGCCGAGCTTGTAGGTCTGGTGGAACTCGGCCGCCTCGGTCTCGGCGGTACCGGTCATGCCGCCGAGCTTGTCGTAGAGGCGGAAGTAGTTCTGCAGCGTGATCGAGGCGAGCGTCTGGTTCTCGGCCTTGATCTCGACGCCTTCCTTGGCCTCGATCGCCTGGTGCATGCCCTCGTTGAAGCGCCTGCCGGCGAGGATGCGGCCGGTGAACTCGTCGACGATGATCACGTCGCCGTTGCGGACGATGTATTCCTTGTCCTTCTGGTAGAGCTCCTTCGCCTTGAGGGCGTTGTTGAGGAACCCGACCAGCGGCGTGTTGGCCGCCTCGTAGAGGTTGTCGATGCCGAGCTGGTCCTCGACGAACTCGACGCCCTTCTCGGTGACGCCGACGGCGCGCTTGCGCTCGTCGACCTCGTAGTGGACGTCCTTGGACATCAGCGGCGCCATGCGCGCGAACTCGACGTACCAGCGCGACGACTGGTCGGCCGGACCGGAGATGATCAGCGGGGTCCGCGCCTCGTCGATGAGGATGGAGTCGACCTCGTCGACGATGGCGAAGTTGTGGCCGCGCTGGACGCAGTCGTCGAGGCTCCAGGCCATGTTGTCGCGCAGGTAGTCGAAGCCGAACTCGTTGTTCGTGCCGTAGGTGACGTCGCAGGCGTAGGCCTCGCGGCGCTGCGACGGCGGCAGGTCGGCGACGATCGCGCTGACGGTCAGGCCGAGGAAGCGGTGGACACGGCCCATCCACTCGGCGTCACGTTTGGCGAGGTAGTCGTTCGTGGTGACGATGTGGACGCCCTTGCCGGAGATGGCGTTGAGGTAGACGGCCATGACCGAGGTCAGCGTCTTGCCCTCACCGGTCTTCATCTCGGCGACCTGGCCGAGATGCAGGGCGGCACCACCCATGAGCTGGACGTCGTAGGGCCGCTGCCCCAGGACCCGGCGTGCCCCCTCCCGCGCGACCGCGAATGCCTCCGGCAGCAGGTCGTCGAGCGACTCCCCGTCCTCCTGGTTGCGCTTGCGGAACTCGTCCGTCTTGGCGGCCAGTTCGGCGTCGGAGAGGCCTGTGACGTCGTCTTCGAGGGTGTTGATGTGCGACGCGATACGGCTGAGCCGTTTCACCATCTTGCCCTCGCCCGCGCGGAGCAGGCGGTTCAGAAGCATCCGGGTCGACCTCGCTCGTTGGTGCTAGTTGGTTCGTGGCGCTGTGGGGTGTGCACGGCCACGCGGCACTGCCCATCGTAGGGAAGATGCGGTGCCCGGTGCACACGGCGTGGCGTCGCGGGAGCCTCGGGCGGCGGATTTCGACCCCGGCGCGACGAAAGTGGCCCGGCGAGTTCACGGGCACCTCACACGCGGCTCACGCGCAGCTCACGGGTCTCGCACGGCGATCCGGCCCGTGCGCTGGTGGTGCGCACGGGCCGGATCGGTGATCGATGTCGGATCTGTCTTGTCCGTCGTGTCAGGTCGGTTGCCGGCGCCGCATCGGCTCGGTCGCCGACCCGGGGGCGTCAGCGAGGCGGATGACGCCGTAGTCGAATCCCTTCCTGCGGTAGACGACGCTCGGTTTACCCGCGTCGGCGTCGTTGAAGAGGTAGAAGTCGTGTCCGACGAGTTCCATGGCCGACAACGCCTGGTCGACGGTCATGGGTACGCCCGAGTGCTGTTTCTCCCGGACGATCAGTCCGGGACCGTAGTCGTCGGCGAGGTCGTCGGCGACATCGCTGTCGTAGGCCATGTCGTCGGTGTCGCCTGTCGGGCGCGAGCCGTTGGTGCCGTGCCGCTGCGACGGCAGTCGGATGGTGCCGTCGGTGCTCGGCGACATCGCGGTCATGTCGGCGGCCGCTCCCATGCCGGCCATGTCGGACTCGGATTCGGTGGGTGCGTCCAGCACGGCGGTGGCCGGCCCGCCGGTGACGCGGCCGTCTCCGCCCGCGGTCGCTTCGGCCACCGATTCGGGTGCGCGACGTCCGTAATGCACTTTGCGGCGGTCGTGTGCCCGGCGCATCCTATTTTCGATCTTGCTCACCGCGGCGTCGAGTGCGGCGTAGAAATCACCCGCACTGGCTTCGGCCCGCATGGCCGGCCCCTTGCCCTTACCGGTGATTTCGACGCGCTGGCAGTTCTTCGACTGGCGCCGATTGGGCTCGTGGAAAAGTTCCACCTCGTAACGGATCACCTTGCGGTCGTACCGCTCGAGGCGTCCCAGCTTCTCACTGACGTGCTCGCGGTAGTGGTCCGGAACCTGCACGTTACGGCCCTTGACGACGATATCCATACGCGACCTCCCTCGCGGACTGCGAGTCCATTGCGGAGTCTGGGTCCGAGTCGACGAACCCTGTGGACATTTTGCGGTGAGCACGGGCGCCGGGGAGAAGGAATTGATCACGATCCCATTCGGAACGCGTGGATGATCAATTCCGGGGATTCCAGCTTTCCACCGACGCCGGAGACATTTACAGGCCACCTCCCAGTTGCCGGGAATTGCTGTTAGCGGTGCACATTAGCCCGGTTCCGGCTTCGACAACAGCCCCCGGTGCGGGGGACGTCGGACGGTGAATCGCGGTCACCGAGCGAAGCCGTGACGCGGTGTGCAACCCCCTGCGGGGTCTCGTTCGGAGCAACGTTGGGGTGAACGGTGCATGTCCACCCGCGAACAGGCACCTGTCCGTCTGACCGGGGGTGACGATCGCGCTCCTCATGTCGGGACAACGACCGACCCCGCCGCGCAGGTTCCCCGTCACCCGATCGTGTCACCCCCGCGGTTCGGGGTGGTTCTGTCAGGCGGACGTCAGGGTGAGGGCGGCGCTGGTGGGGATGCCTGCGGCGGCGAGGGTGGCGCGGCAGGCGGACAGGGTCGCGCCGGTGGTGACGACGTCGTCGAGCAGGACGACGGGGGTGCCGCGGGGTGGGCAGGCTTCGGGGCGGACGTGGAGGCGGCCGCTGAGGTTGGCGGCGCGGCCGGCGCGGTCGAGTCCGACGGCGTCCTTGGCGCCGGCGGACAGGCGCAGCGCGGGTGCGACGGCGACGGGCATGCCGACGGCCTGCATGGACGCCGCGCATCGCCGGGCCAGGCCGAGCAGGTGCGGTCCGCCGCGTTGCCGGGCCGCTCCGGGCCGGGACGGCACGGGGACCAGCCACCACGTGCCGGCCGGGTCGGGCCGGCCGGTGGGCAGGTGCGGCACGGCGGCGGCCAGTGCGTCGCCGAGCGGACGGGTCAGGCCGCGCCGGCGGCGTTCCTTGTGCTCGACGACGAGGGTGCGCGCGGTGCCGCGATGCCGGGTCAGCGCGTGCGTCTCGGCGCCGCGGGCGACGAGTTCGGGCTGGTCGAACACGGCGAGGCAGTCCGCGCAGCACACGGTCCCCTGCCGTCCGCAGCCGGCGCAGTCCTCGGGCAGGACGAGATCGAGCACCGCCGCCCCGACCCGCGTCCACCGGGCCCACCCCGCTGACGCCCCGTTCGTCCCGCTCGGGCGGGCAGCACCGACCGCACGGCCGTCACGGGCCGCACGGCTGTGGGGGCCGCGGTCAGGGCTGCCATCGGTGGAGTCGCTCCGGGGTCGCATCGCGGGCCAGCCTGCCCGCACCCCCTGACATTTCGGACCGCTCGCCACCGACGGTCCGGACCAATCGCCGACGCGTCAGCCGAGGAATAAGGCCGCCGCGGGCGGTGAAGGCAAGCGAACTGGCCCGGCCGTGGGGCGGTCCCACCTGGCCGGTGGAACCGCCTTGCGGAGCGTGACGTCCCAGACCAGGGCGTGCCGCCGCAACGAGGTTCGGCACCCGTTGAACCCGCTCGATCGTGAGCGGTTTCGGAGTTTCGTCACCCGGTGGTGGTCGCGCCGCTACACTCAGCTCCGGAGGGCGCTATCGTGCTGCACGCCCGGCTACGCCATGGTCATCGGTTTCGGGGAGGGAACGACATGGCAGACAGCGACGCGAACGGCGGACAGGCGGCCGACGCCGGCGCCATCGGATCGATCTTCAATGCCGAGTTCGTGGTCGGACGCAGCCTCGGCCCGCCGGGCGGCGAGATGGGCCGTTTCCGCCTCGATCCGGACGAGGCCCCGTCCATCCACCGGGCTCTCGTGCAGCTGGCTGAGAACATGCAGAGCGACTACCAACTGGCGCAACGCCTCTGCGATGCTCAACCGCCAGCACAAGACCCGGCGAGCTTGTCATTCACCAAAGCGGCGGTTCAATCGTGGGAGATCTCTGTCGATCAAGCCGAGGCACGGTGGCAGCTTTACAGGGGCCTCGCCGAGCGCGTCGGCAAGGCCATCGGCGAGTATCAGGCAGCCGATGAACAAGCGGGCCGAGACGTGAACGACGCGGGCGGCGACCAGGGCGACACGGACAAGGGATTCGCGTGATGCGTGCACGACTGCTGCCGATCGCAGCACTGGCCGCCGTGGCACTCCTGGCCACGGCGTGCGCCGAGGAGGACGGCCAGGCCGGCCCGGCACCCGACGGCAACGGACAGGCCACGTCCACGCCGCACGAGGACGGCTCCGCCGACGCAGGCACAGACCTGCCGCACTCCGGCGCACCCGCGGTCACCGACCCACTCCCCAAGTCGGTCCTCGACGGCGACCCGTGCGATGCCCTCACGCAGGAACAACTCGACATGGCCCTCGGCTCCGGAACGCCCCGTGGTTCACGAGCCGATCTCGACGCCACCGGGCCGGGTTGTGATTGGAACAGCGCCCAAACGGACTTCGCGGCTATTCAGATCGGCTTCGTCACCGAGACTGGTCAGGGCCTCAGCGCCACGTACGCCAATACCCGGCCGCAGCAGGACGTTTTCGAGGAGACCGACCCTGTCGCCGGCTACCCGGCCGTGAAGTATCAACGCACCGAGAACAACGACGAATGCAGCATGGCAGTCGGTATCTCCGACGAATACTCGGTGACCGTGCACCTCGCATCCAGCGTGGAGGCCCGGGAACGGGGCACCCATCCGTGCGATTCGACGTATCGGGTCGCCGAGATGCTCGTCAACAATCTGAAGGACAAGGCCTGATGCCCGGGGAGGTGGAGCGACCGTGAGCATGTTCGGAGAGATCCGCGAGGTGGCCAGTCGGATATTCGACGGCACCGGCGCCATACCCGTCGACGAGCTCGCGCGTCGCGTCCGCGAGGGCGACCCCGGCACGTGGCAGGAAACCTCGGGCCAGGCCAACGAACTCGTCGAACGGGGCGCCGAGCACGAACGCCGCGGAACCGAGATCCTCCAGGCACTCGAGAGCGTGTGGGAGGGCGCCGGCGCCGACCTCGCCGCGCACTCGCTGCGCACCGCCGCCAAGGTCACCACGCAGGCCACCGACGCCTACCGCACCAACGCCGAGCTGCACGAGAGCAACGCGCACAGCTTCGAGAACCTCAAGCGGAACCTGCCCGAGATCCCGGAGGCGCCGGAACGCGGCGTCGTCGACGTCGTCATGCCGTGGGCGACCGACACCGAGGCGCGGATCCAGGAACGCAACCAGAAGCTCATGCAGGTCAAGAACATGTACGACGGCTTCGAAACGTCGTCCACCCAGGCCCAGAGCTCGCTGGTCGAGGACTACGGCGGCAAACCGTTCGACTGGAGCGCGTTCACCCCCACCGACGGCTTCGAACACCGCTCCGGCGGCGCGATCGGCTCGGGCGTCATCGACATCAACGAGCCCCGCGGCGGCACAGGGCCCACCGGCCCCACCGGCGGGCCGGTACAGACCGGCGGGCCCGTGCCGAGCAGCGGCCCCGTCCAGAGCGGCCCGGTGCAGAGCGGCGGTCCGGACCAGAGCGGTCCGGTCACCGGTGGCTCGGTGCAGCCGAACGGCCCGCAGACCGGCACCGCGCCGAGTGACGGCACCGGCACGTCCGGCTACACCTCCCCCGACTCCGCCCGCCCGCCGGCCGCGTCGGTGCAAAACCCCGGACGCCCGGCTACCCGAGCCCCGGGACGGCCGCGCCGGGCTCCGGTCCGGCGGGCCCCGGGGCGGGTACGACCGGCGTCGGGCCCATCGGCACCGGTACGGGCGCGGGTGGCGGGACCGGCGGCGGAACGGGTCGGGTCGGCGGTGGTGCGGGTGGCGCCGTGGCCGCGGCCGGGTCGGCATGCCCGGTGCGGGCGGTGCGGGCAGCGGCTCCGGCGCGGGAGCAGGTGGTGGTTCAGGTTCCGGCGCGCCGGTTCGGGACGCATGACCGGCGGCATGCCACCGGGTGGAGCCGCCGGCGCGGGCAGCACCGGCGGCGCGGGCACCGCGGCAGGTGCGTCGGGCGGCGCGGGCGCGCGTGGCGGTGCGATGCCTGTCGGGGGTGCGATGGGCGGCGGAGCGGGTCGCGGCCAGGGTGCGCAGGACGAGGATCATCAGCGCAAGTACGTCGTGCCCACTGACGAGGCGTTCTCGCTCGTCGAGGAGGAGGGCGAGGTGTTGCGCGACCCGACCACGGGCAAGGTTGTCACGCCGCCGACCATCGGCGAGAAACCCACATGACCCGCTTGTTCGACAAGCCCGTCCTGCTGCCCCGCGAAGTCCTGATCCGCGCCTGGGAGCTCGCGGACGTCGGACCGCCGCATCCGCTGCTGGACGAGTCGAACATGTACGTCCCGCAGGCCGATCGTGCCGAGGCGACCCGGCGCGTGCTGCAGGAGCTGGAGCAGCGGGGCCTGGCCAAGGGTGAACTGCTCACGCCGGAGTTCCGTACCGCGCTGCACGTGCTGTCGACGCCGAGCCGCGAGCTGTATTGCTGGAGCACCGATGTCCACGACGCCGCCCGCGACCACCGGTTGGGCCTGGCCGTCTCCGGCGGCGACGGCGTCGGGATGCACATCCGCGGCGAGACGGCGGCGTTGGCGTCGTTCGACGACCGCCGGCTCGTCAACGAGTTCGTCGCCGAACTTCCCGAGTATCCGATCGCGTCCGTGCCCGAGCTGCACGTCCCGCGGGGTGACTTCGATGAGCGCGGCGCGGACCACCACATGTTCGCCTCCCGCGCAGGTGTCCCCCAGCAGTTGGACGCGTTGCTCAGCGCACCGCGCGAGCGCATCCACCAGGTGTACGTCGGCGGCACGGTCGACGATGTGCACCGGCGCAGCAAACCGTTCTCGATTGTCGACGTCGAAGGCCGGGGCCGGGTCGTGGCCTACGCCGACGGCGCGGCCACCATCCACTGCCTGCCCGGGGCGCCCGGAAATCTCGCACGCGCCTTTGACGCCACCTGGCGCGCGATGAGCTAGAACGGTGGCGGGTCGGGGTCGGGTGGTGGGTGCGGGGTGAGGACGGGCTCGCGGCTGTGGGTGTAGGTGCGTCCGAGGGGTGTGGTGATCGAGATCCGTGCGCGGGCCACGTCGTGGCGGCTGAGCCAGCCGGGTGCGTGTTTCATGCGGTGGTGTCGGCGGCAGCGGGCGGTCAGGTTGGCCAGTGAGGTGGGACCTTGGTCGCGGGCCCATTCTTTGTCGTGGTCGGTGTCGCAGTGGCGGGCCGGTCGGTGACACCAGGGGATGACGCATTCCCGGTCCCGCACCCGCATGGCCTCGCGGATCGTGGCCGTGGGTCGATACCGGGACCGGCCCAGGTCGACCGGATCGCCCGTCGCCGGATCACAGAGGACCTTCCGCCAGACGCTCTTGGAGTTGGTCGCGATCTCCCGGCCGATGGAGCCGGGGATCGGACCGTAGCCGTCGAGCTCGGCCCCGGACTCGGAGATCGACAGCGCCGTGTCCACAGGCATGTGCACGTAGACCACCGCAGACACCTCGGGAGCCTTCGCGCCCGGGTCGTTGCCGAGGAGCAGGTCGGCGACCACGTCAGCCCGTAGTTGATCGTGGGTGCGCTTGTGCCCGTCGCGTTTACGTTGCCGGGCCAGCGAATCAACCCGCGCATAGCAAGCCGCGGCGACCTCGGACCGCATCGTGGAAACGAGCCGGGACTGGCAGTTTTCGCCGTGCTCGAGCGTGACCTTGCGCCCCTGGTCAGCCTTGCGAGCCCGCTCAACGCGCCCCGCAGGATCAACCTTGTCAACGAGCCGTCGAACCGCACGCACCAAGTTGTGCGGCAACCACATCGTCTCCGCCGCCGAGGAAAGCTTGTCGACCAACAACAAGTCGACCTCACGAGCCTGCGTATCGGACAACACACCGGTCACATCAACAACCCGGGAGGCGGCGTAATACTCCACCGTCCCCTCGTCCATCAGGGACAGCAGCCGAGGCATCCGCGACACCAACGACACCGCCGTATGCACCCGCCCCAGCACAACCTCCCGCGAGGCCCGGTACTCCGGCACCAACGACTCGGCAAACCACGGCAGCTCAGCTTCGTCCGACGGCGCAGCGAGGCCAGCACCCTCATCTCCTCAGCATCAATCCGTGCCCGCCGCGAACGAAGCGACTGCACAGAACGAGCAAGGGAATCAACGCTGGTCACAACCCCATAATACCAAACACCAGTTCGACGAACAACCAACCGCCAACCCGAACCACGCCTGAGGCCGAGCGAAGCAAAGGCTCCCACCAAAGCCCACAACGCAACCACC
>NZ_MKKE01000015.1 GCF_001942305.1 Saccharomonospora sp. CUA-673
CGGGTGCGACCGGTCCGCAGGGACCGGCAGGCCCGGCCGGCCCCGCCGGACCCGAGGTCCGCAGGGCGAGGCAGGTCCGCAGGGTGCACCGGGTGCGACGGTGCCGACGGTGAGACCGGACCGCAGGGCCCCCAGGGCGACGCGGGTCCCCAGGGCGCGCAGGGAGCCGATGGTGCCGACGGCGCGGACGGCGAGGCAGGCCCGCAGGGACCGCAGGGCGACGAGGGCCCGCAGGGTGCCCAGGGTGCGGACGGCGCCCAGGGTGCCGACGGTCCGCAAGGCCCCGAGGGTCCGCAGGGCGCCGATGGCGCGGACGGTGCCACCGGTCCGCAGGGGCCGATGGGGCCGCAGGGTCTCCAGGGTCCGCAAGGTGGGCAGGGTGACTCGGGTGTGCAGGGGCCGCCCGGCATGACCGGGCCGATGGGTCCCCAGGGCCCGCAGGGTGCTCCGGGTACGCCGGGTGCCGACGGTGCGTCGATCGTGGGTCCGCCCGGACCGCAGGGTGCGGCCGGCCCGCAGGGTCCGCCCGGTCCGCAGGGTGCGACGGGTGCCACGGGCCAGCCAGGTCCGCAGGGTGCCCCGGGTGCGCAGGGTCCGCAGGGGCCCGGCGTGCAGCCGGCCGGCGGCTACTTCTACACGACGTCCACCGCCGGCAACGGGGCCAACTCGGTGGTCCCGATGGTGACCGCCGCGTCGGTGTACGGAACGGGTGTCACGCAGGTCGGCGGCGGGGTCAGCCTGGCGCCCGGCACCTATGTGATCGACTACTCGTGGCAGGCCGACGCGTCGGGTTCGGGCCAGGCGTCGTCGGAGATCGTGTCGGCCTACCTGACGCTCGCCGGTACGGAGGTCCCGGGTTCGCGCGTCAAGTCCACGACCGGTACGCAGGCGGGCATCGAGGGCCTGGTGGCGAACTCGATCACGATCACGGTGGGTTCGGTCCAGACGTTGAACCTCTACAACGGTGCCGCCGTCGTGACGCACAACAGCGGCCTCGCGGGTATCACGGGCAGCATCAACGTGCAGCGCGTGAACTGACGGCTCAACTCAGGAGCGGTCCGCCGTGGCGCGGGCCGCTCCTGACTGCGAGGAGGTTCGCGCCGACGTAGGCGATGTTGTGGGTCTTGTCGAAGTCGGTGGGGAAGTACGTACGCAGGGCGCTGACCTGGAACCGCATCGACGAGCCGGGGAACACGCGGTCGCGGAGTTGCCGCTGGGTCAGGTACCAGAAGCTGTTCTGGTTCCAGAACGACACGTGCGTCGGGTCCTGGAACGCGCCGCGTCCATCGGTGCTGGGTGTGGTGGTCAGGACGAGTCCACCGTGGACGAGCACGCGGTGCAGTTCCTCGAACAGCGCGCGGCGGTCCGGAATTCGTTGCAGCAGTTCGGTGGCGACGACGACGCCCACCGATTCGTCGGGACAGGGAAGTCGCGGTTCCTGTGGGTCGATGTCGACGGGAGTGAGGTCGTCGGCCGGTTCGCCCGGCCATTCCGGGACGCGCAGATCGAGTGCGGCGAGTCCGTTCCGCCGGGACCACGCGGTGGCGAGTGTGCGAATGCCGCGGTGGTATCGGGCGACGGTGTCGGTCTGGATGTGTTTGTTGATGCGTTTGTCGCGTTGGGTGTTGCTCTCGTGGATCCGTTGCAGATACAGGCAGTGCGGAATGCGCACGAAATCGCCGATCTCGTAGAGGCGCATCATCAGGTCCTGGTCGTCGAGAACCTCGAGTGCCGGGTCGTAACCGCCGACCTTCTCGTACGCCGAGCGGCGGAACGCGCGCACGTGATTCGGGGCGTACCAGATGTAGGACACGTTGTGCGGGCTCGGTTCCAGGGCGTGGCACCGGTTGACGCGCAGGCCGTCGACATCGTCCGATGCATACGTCCAGCCCATGGCGAGGTTGAACTTGTCGTAATTGGCCGAACCGTCCGCGTTGATCTGCGCGAAGTCGGAGTAGGCCAACACGGCCTCGTGGTCGTCGGTGAACACCGACACGAGTTCCTCGAGGCAGTTCGAGGCGAGCACGTCGTCGTGGTCGAGTTCCACGAGAACCTCGCCGGCGGCCAAAGCGCAGGCCTCCCGTTTCGCCGCGCCGACGTTTCCCGTGGATTCACCGCGCACCACCCGAATACGCGGATCGGGCTCGGGCGGTTCCCATTCGGCGGATCCGTTGAGCAGGACGATCCATTCCCAGTCCCGGTGCGTCTGCGCAATGACCGACCGGTGGCATCCGTCCAGGTACGTCGCGGTGTGGCTGGGCGTGAAGATGGACATTCGCACGCGAAGAATCGTCCCACAAAACCCCGCCCCTCACCTCCCGTGACGGCGCGTGCGGGACAATGCTTGTCGTGTCGACCGAACGTACGAGCCGGGCGTATGGCCACCGGGCCGTGGAGTACATCGACCTCCTCGGCACCGTCGATGCGCTGGCCGAGCCGGACCGCGCGTTCGTGGGTGCGTGGGCGGACGACCTCGGCTCCGGGCGGATCCTCGATGTCGGCTGCGGACCCGGACAGTGGACGCAGTGGCTGCACGAACGGGGATTGTCGGTGTCCGGTGTGGACCCGACGCCCGAGTTCGTCGAGCACGCCCGCAGCCGCTACCCGGACGTCGACTTCACCGTCGGCAGCGGCGAGTCGTTGGCCGTGACCGATGCGAGCCTGTCGGGCATCCTCGCGTGGTACTCGTTGATCCACACACCGCCGGAGCACGTCGACGTGATCCTCACGGAGTTCGCGCGCTGCGTCGAACCGGGCGGTGGACTGTTGGTGGGCTTCTTCGAGGGCCCCGAGTCGGCACCGTTCGACCACGCGGTGGCGACGGCGTACTACTGGCCGGTCGACGCCCTGGCCCGGCGAATCGAGCGGGCGGGTTTCACCGTCACAGCACGGGAAACCCGCGTCGACCCAGGCCATCGTCCACACGGCGCCCTGGCGGCCGTAAGGGGCGTCCCCGACAGTCTCACTCCGGTTCGGGGCGGGACCAGTTGACGTCCTCACGTTGACCCAGGAACGCCGCCACGGTTGTGGCGAGGACGAAGGCGCTGGCGATGCCGGCCAGCAGCAACGCGTTCTCGTTGCTGGTCGTCATGCGGTCGCTGAGCAGGCTCTGGGCCACGACCTGGAACGCCAGGTGGAACCCGATCGGAGTCCACAGGCTGCCGGTCTGGATGTGCAGCAGGCCGAGCACCACGGCCACCGCGAAGAACATGATCCCGCGTTCGGTGAGGACGCCCCACCCCTCGGAGGCCACCCACAGGCCGGTGCCGAAAACGGTGAACAGGACGGCCTGGCCGATCACGGCAACCCACGGCGGCAGCACCGTGGTGAGGTTGCGCTGGAGGTAGCCGCGGAAGATCAGTTCCTCGGGCAGTGCCTCGAAGACGAAGACGAGGACGATCAGTAGCACCGCCCAGCCCAGGATCGTGGACCACGGGACCTGCGGCTGCAGGTCCACCCACCCGGTCGCCAGCGCGGCGGTGAGACCGAGTGCCGAGGGCAGTGCGAACGCTGCCACGCCGACGAGGAACGGCCGCCAAGCCCTGCGCGGGTTGTCCAACCCGAGGCCCGCGAGCGGACGACGGTCCAGGTAGCGCCGGGCCGCGATGACCATCGGTACGGCCAGGCCGCAGACCAGCACCGCGTTCATGATCCGCGTGGGGATGGTCAACTCGTCGTCGCCGAAGGTGCTGCTCGCCCATCTCATCAGCGCCCAGATCGCGACGGTGCCGGCGAAGACGGCGAAGAGTCGGGCGGCCAGGGGCGTACGGCGAAGAGCGTCAGTAGTCATCGGTGATCTGTTCCAAAGGGTTGGGTCCACTTGACGTTAGGGCGAACGCCGCCGACGGAAGCAGTGCCGTTAGTCATGGATCGCAGCCCAGCCACGTGCTCGAACCCAGAACCCGAGGATGCAAAGTCCGCGGGTTCGAACGCGGTGATCTTGAAGTGGGCGGTAGGGACACGGCGCCCGGCTTCGTGCGTACTTGTGCGTCCCACTAGTATCGATGTACGCTAGCACTTGTGAGGCGCACAAGTAGGGTGTCATGATCCGATCGTTCGCGAACAAGCGCACCGAAAAGATCTGGCACCGTCGCGACACCCGGCTTCCGCCCGACGTTCGACGCCGGGCGTGGGTCAAGCTCGCGATGCTCGACAAGGCGGGTCAGCTCGACGACCTGCGAGTTCCACCCGGCAATCGCCTCGAACAACTACGCGGGGACCGGGCAGGGCAACACAGTATCCGCATCAACGACCAGTGGCGCGTCTGCTTCACCTGGACCGACAGCGGCCCTGAGCACGTCGAGATCGTCGACTACCACTAGGGAGAGCCATGACCACCATGCCGCCGGTGCACCCCGGCGAGATCCTCAAGGAAGAGTTCCTCGACCCGCTGGGCATCTCCGCGTATCGACTCGCGAAGGAGATCGGGGTCGATCAGGCGCGCCTGTCGCAGATCATCGCCGGACGGCGCAGCATCACCGCAGACACCGGACTACGCCTGTCGCGTTTCTTCAACATGTCCGAGGGCTTCTGGACGGGCTTGCAGGAGCTCTACGACCGCGAGACCGCTCGCGATGCACTCGGCGACGAACTCGAGCGCATCCATCCGCTCTCGGCGTAAGCCCAGGTGATCGGAGGGGATTCGGTGGGCCGCCTGGGACTCGAACCCAGAACCCGAGGATTAAAAGTCCCCTGCTCTGCCAATTGAGCTAACGGCCCTGCCGGCCCCAGCTTAGCCGCCCCGCGTCGCAGCGCTTGTGGGGTGGTCCGCGGGTGGTCCACGCTGCAGCACCGGCGCGCTGACCGCCGACCTCGGGGTGCCAACACGGCGTCGTGGGGTGCCAACACGGTGACGCAGAACGCCAACACGGCGACGTGGGGTGCTGACACGCCCGGCGCGAAGTGCTGACACGGGGGTGTCAGTCGGGCGCCGGTCGGTTGACAGATGCCGGCCGGTCATGGTCGTTCCTAGCGTCTACGCCATGACCAACGACATCAGCGCCACCGGCGCACACGACACCAACACCAGCAACGACACCGCCGGCGCCACGGGTGGTCGTGACCGGCTTCGGCTGGCCGTTGTCATCGGGAGTACGCGGACGGACCGGTTCGGGCCGGTGCCCTCCTCGTGGTTCGCCGGGGAGGCTCGCAAGCACGACGGGTTCGACGTCGACCTGGTCGACCTCGCCGGCCTGGACCTGCCGAACTCGCTCGACGGTCCGCCGACGTCGACGCGCTCGGCGCCCGCCTCGGCGACGCCGACGCGATCGTCGTCGTCACACCCGAGTACAACCACAGTTACCCGGCGCCGTTGAAGGCCGCCATCGACTACTTCCACGACGAATGGCGCACCAAGGCCGTCGGGTTCGTCGCCTACGGCGGCATGGGCGGCGGCCTGCGCGCGGTCGAGCACCTGCGCACCGTGTTCGCCGAACTGCACGCCATGACCGTTCGCGACACGGTCAGTTTCCACAACTTCTGGGACCGCTTCGACGACGACGGCACGCCGCGCGACGCCGAGTCCACCGCAGCCGCCGCGAAGGGCATGCTCAACCAGCTCGACTGGTGGGGACGGGCACTGCGGGACGCGCGGTCGAACCGCCCGTACGCGTGACATGCTTGACCTCGACCATGCTCGAGGTTGCAGGCTCGTGCCCATGACGTTCACGCGACTGCACGGACGCGACGACGAACTCGGCCGCATCGACCGGATGCTGGCGAGGTGCGAACCGGGGGTGGGCAGGCCCTGATGCTGCGCGGGGAGGCCGGTATCGGGAAGTCGGCGCTGCTCGCACATGCCGCGAGCAGTGCGACGGCCTGTTCGTCCTACGCGCAGCGGGCGCCGAGGCCGAGATGTCGATCCCCTACGCCGGTCTGCACCAGCTCCTCCGTCCCGTGGCCGCCGACGTCGCGAACCTCACCGACACCGACACCGACACCGACCCCGGCATCGACACGGCCGCGCACGCCGACACGCTCCGCCGTGTGCTGGCCGGCCGCGACCCTGGCGAGCGTTTCGCCGTGGGCGTGGCGCTGCTCGAGTTGCTGAGCCGGCTCGCTGCCGGCCGGCCGGTGCTGGTGCTCGTCGACGATCTGCAGTGGATGGACGCGGCGTCGACGGACGCCCTGTTGTTCGTCTCCCGCAGGCTCGCGGGCGAACGCGTCGGAATCCTCGTGGCGGCAACGGATTCGCAGCCCGCGGGCGGGATTCCGCAGCTACGACTGTCCGGTGTGGACGACGCCGCGGCCACCCGGATCCTCGAGGAGACGGACCTGCCGCCCCATCGGCGTGCTTCGGTGATCGCGGCGTCGTGGGGGATCCCGGCGGCGCTGCGGGAGATCGGCACCGACGGTCCGGTCGATGCGGGTCCCTTCGCCGCCGCCCTCGACGCGCTGCCCGGGGCGGCACGCACGGTGCTGCTCGTCGCGGCCGTCGACGACACGTGCGACACCGACGCCATCCTCGCGGCGGCCGGCAAACTCGGCGCGGGCATCGACGACCTGCGTGTCGCCGAGGACGCCGGACTCGTCGCGTTCACCGACGGGTGCTTCGGGTTCAGCCACCCGCTGATCGGCCCGGCCGTGTACCGCGCCGCGCCGTTCACGCGCCGGCTCGAGGCGCACCGCGCGCTCGTCGACGTCCTCAGCGCCGAGACCGACGCCGACCGGCGCGCCCGGCACCTCGCCGCGTCGACGACCACGCCCGACGAGTCCGTCGCCGCCGAACTGGAGGACGGCGTCGACCAGGCCAGGATGCGCGGTGGCATGTCCGCTGTCGCCGACGCCTACGAACGCGCCGCCCGCTTGTCGCCCGCGCCGCGCGACGAGGGCCGCAGGTTGACGTCCGCCGCCCGCGCCGCGGCCGACGCGGGACAGCCGGAACGCGCCCGGCACCTCGCCGACCAGGCGTCCGCGTTGTTGCCGGACCCGGAGGACGCGACGTGGTCGGCGATCGTGCGTGCCGAACTGGCGCAGGACGACAACCGGCCGATCGACGCCCACCACACGCTGGTCGCCGCCGCGAAACGGCTCGCGGGCGGGGCGCCCGGCTCCGCGGGCAAGCTGCTGTTCGCGGCGGTCGAGACGGCGTGGTCGGCAGGCGAGTTCGACCGGGCGGGCGAGGCAGCCGACCTCGCCGAGGCGCTCGGCGTGGCCCACGTCGGCCGGGTGCGCCTGCTCGACACGGCCGTCCGCGGCGGTCCACGCGAGGCCGTCGAGGCGTTGCGGGAGCTGCTCGACGTCGACTGCGCGGCCGTCGGACAGTGCGCCGACCTCGAGCTCAACCTGCGCGTGCGCACGCGCAGGGCGTCCTGGTGGGCGCTGCTCGGCCGGTACGACACGGCGAGGGCGGAGGCGTTCGACCTGGTCGCCGAGGCCAGAACGCACGCGGCAGGCGGCGTCCTGCCCGGTGCGCTGACCGTGCTCGCGCGGGCGCAACTGCACCTCGCGACCTCGACGGCGCTGTCGCGTCCGCGGAGGAGGCGCTGGCCACCGCGACGTCCATCGGGCAGCGCCGCGGCATCGCCGAGGCGTCCGGGGTGCTGGCGTTGGTCGCCGGACTGCGCGGCGACCGCGGGCGCGTCGCCGACCACACCGCCGACGCCGGCCCGGTCGACGCCGAGCACGCCGCCGCGATGCTCGACCTGGGTGCGGGGCGGGCGAGCGCGGCGGTCGAACGGATGGCGTGCGCCGTCGACGCCGGCGTCCTCGGCCTGTTCCGGCTGCCCGACCTCGTCGAGGCCGTGGCCCGGGACGGGGACACCTCCCCGGTCGGTCGCGACGTCGCCCCGCAAGCGCTTGCGAACCTCGTGGCCTGGTCGGATGCGTCCGACAGTGGCTGGGTGCGGGCGGTGACGAACCGGAGCAGGGCACTGCTCGAGCAGGCCGACCCGGAGGCCGCGCTCGTCGAGGCCGCACACGCGGGCACGTTCGAACAGGCGCGCACGGAACTCGTCCACGGCGAATGGCTGCGCAGGCAACGCAGGCCCGCGCGGGCGCGGGCGCACCTGCGCGCGGCCCTGTCGGCCTTCGACCGGCTCGGCGCCGCGCCGTGGGCCGAGCGGGCCCGCACCGAACTGCGCGCCGCCGGGGCCTCGTCGGAACCGGCCGCAGAGACACGCGGCTCCGACGGCAGCTCGGCCGGGGTCGAGCGGGCCGGGGTCGAGACGTTGACCCCGCAGGAACGGCGCATCGCCGCGCTCGCCGCCGACGGGCTCAGCAACCGCGACATCGGCGCCCGGCTGTATCTGAGCCCGCGAACCGTCGGCTACCACCTGTACAAGGCGTATCCGAAGCTCGGCGTGACGGGCCGCGGAGAGCTCGCGAAACTGGAGCTGATGGCCTGACGCGGCCCGTGTCGTGCCACACTGCACGCCGTGGAGTACCAACTGTCGGCAGAGCTCACCGCCCCGGAATCCGGTCCCGACCTGGACGCCCTCCAGCAAGTCGGCGTGGTGGCGCTGCTCGACACGCGGCTGTCCCGGCTGGCCGGGATCGAGGGGCCGGACGGTGTCGAGATCACGCCCGTCGAACACACCGTGCACGCCCACCTCGGCGGCGCGAACGTCAGCTGGCTGCTGGACGCGCCCGCGCTGGTGTTCGCCGAGGACGCCACCAGGGCCGTGCTCGAACAGCTGCTCGAGGAGACCGAGCTGCTCCGCGGGTGGCAGGTCAAGCACTGCGCCGTGACCGCGACCGACGACCAGCTCGAGAGCGCGCTCGCCGCGTCGGCCGAACCCGAGGGCGTCATCGAGATCGACCCGCAGGACCAGGCCGAACTCGCCGAGCGCAGGCAACGGCTGCTGGACGCCTCCCAGTACCTCACCGCGTTCGAGCTCGACGCCTTCGGCTACACCGACGGCGGCGACGTCACCGAGAACGAGGCGCGCTACGTGGCCGGCGCGATCATGCACGGCGTCGAGATGGTCACCGACGAGCTGTTCGGCGACATCCAGCTGCTCGAGGACGAGGACGCCACCGCCGTCGACGTCGAGGCGCTGTGGGTGCTCGACGAGCTGCCCCAGCAGTTCGCCGACCAGTACACGGTGCTGTTCGCCAAGCAGCTGCTCGTGACCACCGCGATCCTCGGCTACCGGCTCACCCAGGAGGAGTGGACGGCGCCGCTGTGCGTGGCCGAGGCGCTCGCGCTGCACGTCGTCAAGTCGCGGGCCGAGCTCGAACTGGACCTCGCCGAGGCCGTCCCGGAGGAGCGGGTCACCGAGATCCTCGCCCACTTCGACGACTACGCCTTCCCCGACGGCGCGCACGAGGAGCTCTACGACATCTCCGACCTCGACGCCTTCGACAGCGACGTCATCACCTGGTTCACCCCCGACCCCCGCTACACCGACACCCGGGGCCTCCACCCCTACCTCACGGAAGAGGACTGAGCGGCCCGAGCCCGCTACAGGCGGGAGGGGATGACGAACCAGAGGGTGGCGAAGAGGGTGCCGACGACGGTGACAGCGACGGCCATCAGGATCGGGCCGTAGACGACCTTCGCGATGAGCCCGACGGTGAGCGTCACGGCGACGGCCAGGCAGGCCAGTCCCGCGATGACCAGCTGGTTCCCGACGCGCAGGATTGTCGGCCTGCGTCCTGCGCGGAACAGCATCCGGTGCCACGCGGCGGGCGCGGTGAGCAGCGCCGTCGCCGCGGCCGCGAACAACACGGTCACCAGGTGCACGGTCTTCTCGAACCCGCTGGCGTCGCGGAACGGCGCCGTGAACGCCACCGCGAGCAGGAAGCCGAACAGGATCTGCACCCCGGCCTGCGCCACTCGCAACTCGCCGAGCAGCTCGTTGATGTTGCGTGTCAGCCGCTGATGGTGCGACTCCCCGTCGGTGTCCACGGCGCGTGTGTCCTCGCGGCAGACTCGGGTCGTTCCACGCACGGGCGGCCTCCTTCCAGGGGTTACTCGCGTCCGCCCACCGGCACCGGTTCGGGGTCGCTCGGGGCGACCACGGGGTCGCGTCGCGCCCGCCGTTCGTGCCAGCCGAGTGCCGTCACCGTCGACACGACCAGGACGAGCCCGATCCACTGTGTCGCACTCATCGTCTCGTCCAAGAAGGACACACCGATGACGACGGCCGTCGCCGGGTAGGCGAGCTCTCCGAGCGTCGCGCGGGCGGCGGGCGTCGCGCGCAGTCCCACGTAGTAGAGACTGAGCGCCAGCAGGCCGGGAATCAGCGCGAGCCCGAGCAGCCCGGGTGCGTTCTCCCAGCCCACCGTGAAAGGGTTCCCTTGAGCCGCAACGATAATCGCCGCGACGGGAAGTCCTACGCTGAATCGCAGCGTGGTCACGTCACGTGACGGCATGCGGGTCGACACCATGCGCCCCAGCACGGTTCCCGCGGCCCACAGCGCGGCGGCGCCGAGCGCCAGCAGCGCGGCGCGAGCGGCGCTGACGTGCACGTCGAGCGGGTCGGCGAACGCCAGCAGCCACGCTCCCGCGACCGCGGGCGCCGCGAAGAAGACGTACCCGCCGCGGAGCCGTTCGCCCAGCACCGCCCACGCGGCGAACATCGCGAACAACGGTTGCAGCTTCTGCAACACCAACGGCGTGATGGCGTCGCCGGTCTGGAACGCCGCCGTGAACAACGCCGTCGCCAGCGCCGACGAACCACCGCCGATGATCAGCACGGCGATCCGTTCCCGCAGGCCGCACCGGGCCAGCGCGCGCACCGCGCGCGGGACGAACGCCGCCAGCACCGCGACGATGATGAGGTGCTCCCAGAACACGACCGTGCTCGCGGGCAGGTCCGTCGCGAGCGGCAGGCGGAGCAGCCCGTCGGTGCCCCACAGTGCGGCCGCGATCGCCACGAGCCACGTCCGATCCCTGCTCCCGGCCGGATTCGAGGCCGGCGCGGCGGTGTTCTCCGAAGTCACACGGGCCAGATTACGACCGCCGCGCCGGCACCGGCTGCGGCCGTGTCACGGAGTGGGATCCCACGACCGTGTGACGCGCCTTGCCTCGCATCACGCGTTCGCGTTAGGGACGAGGCCATGAAACGACTCCCTGCTGTCCTCGCCCTCACGTCCGCCGTTGCCCTCGTGGGTGCCGGCACGGCGACCGCCGCCGAATCGGCCGAGCGGTCGCACTCGTCGAAGCAGGCGGCCGTCGCGTTCGCGCACGGCACGTTCGGTCCCTACACCGACGGCGCCACCGCCACGACGTACGACGAGGAGCTCGTGCCGAGCGGTGCGCACGCCTCGGTGTTCTCCCTGTCGGCCGACGGGCCGGGTACCACCACGAAGCTCGCCGTCCGCGGCCTCGTGCCCGACCGCCACTACGGCGCCCACGTGCACGACCACCCGTGCGGTGCCGACGGCGCCGACGCCGGCCCGCACTACCAGCACGAGCTCGACCCGAACCAGCCCTCGACCGACCCCGAGTACGCCAACCCGGACAACGAGGTGTGGCTCGACTTCACGACGTCCGCGCACGGCAACGGTTTCGCGAAGTCGCATGTGGACTGGCCGTACGACGACGAGCGCCGTCCCGGCTCGGTGATCATCCACGAGCACCACACCTCGACCCACCCGGGCGAGGCCGGCGAGGCGGGCGAACGCCTCGCCTGCATCAACGTCGACCTCTGAGCACGGCTTCCCGGCGGCGCGGTCGTCAGGCCGCGTCGTCCGGGGCGCCGGGGACGCCGGTGGTGACGTCGAGGGACAGGTGCTCGGCGAGCAGGTGCTTGAGTTCGCCGCCCTCGATGAGCTGGATCCGGCCGTTCCGGCGGGCGAAGTCGTGGGCCGACGGGCCGAACCACGACGTCGTCACCAGCACGCCCCGGTTGGCGCGGCGGTCGTCGACGACCCCCGCCAACGACCGCACCGCGTCCGCCGGAACCGCGGAGCGGTAGCGCTTCGCCTGCACCACGCACAACCCGCCCACGACGGGGTCCTCGTTGACGGCCACCGCGTCGACACCCCCGTCGTGGGAGGCCTGCGTCGTCCACGCGCGCATGCCCATCGCCTCGAACAACTGCCGCACGAGATGTTCGAAGTCCGTCGGCGACAGGTGCGTGAGCACGGGCCGGCCGTCGAGGTCGGCGGCCGCCTCGGTGGACGCGTCCCGCGGCGGTGCCATGCGGTAGTCCGACAGGTCCGGTTCGAAGATCGGCCGCACCGCCTCCAGGTCCCACGGATGCGGCGACACGCGTGCGTGCAGGTGGCGGAGGCATTCGGTCGGGTCGAGCCGGTCGAGCACCAGGTCGGAGAACTCCCCGCGTGTGGCCGACACGCTCACCAGGCACGGCGCCGACGGCTGCCCGGTCGCCTTGTCGCGCGTGCGCGCGTGCCCGCTGGCCACGACCTCGTCGACCACCCTGCGCGGATGCGCCTCGAACACGTCGCGCATCGTGCGCAGCACCAGCCGCGCCACGAGCGCGGCGTAGCGCGAGCGGATCTCGGCCGTGCTCCGCTGATCGGCGACGATCTCGTCGCGGGCGGCGAGATAGCGGTACTCGGTGACGTCCGGGATCACGTCGACGTCCGGCAGCATCCGCGCCACGAACAGCCGCCTGCCTCCGGGTCGTACGAGATGTCGACGGCGCCCGCGACGTGGGCGGGAACGGGATGCGCCTCCGCGACGCGGGTGAAGTACTCGGCGACCGCGTGCGGATCGAGTTCACGCACCCTTTGCTCGAGTTCGTCGACGTACACGTTGTGCCGGGCGACCTCCTGCGCGCGGGCGTGCTCGGCGGCGTCGTGCTCGGCGCGCGCGTCCCGCAGTCGCCTACGGCGGTCGGTCTCGCGCCGTTTCTGCTCGGCGAGGTCGGCCTCGAACCGCGCACGGGCCTTCCGCAGCGCCCTTCGCCGTCCGTCGGGGAACAGGCGATCCAATGTGGACGACGGCGGGCGATAGTCGTCCCAGTCCGGCATGGACGTGTGCGCCGTCAACTGCGGATCGGGGGCGAACTCGACGGGCTCGAACGAACGCCGCAGTCGGGAGAAGTCGAACGGTGGCTGCGCGAGCGCGTCCACGAGCACCGATTCGAGTGCGCGGACCTGCGCGGCGACGGCCTCCGTCAACACCGTCGTCTCCGCGTGTTTGCGCTCCACGTGGTAGTCCCAAGCTTCCCGGTCGGCCTGGTGTGGGATCGATGGGGCTTCGTCGCCCGTCCGGCCGGTCAGCGGCCCGTACTGCTCGGACTCGTCGAAGATGTCCGAGAAGAATTCACTGTGGCGCTCCATCTTCGGCCCCGAATCTGTGGCCCCCCGAATCCATGTCCTCGTTCGCCGTGGGCGTGCACATTGCGTGCCCACAAGAGCGAAGATAGCCACCGTTATTCTCGCCGGGATAGCTCCGATCGGTGATCGATACTATTACCGAGCGAATTCACCGGCGGCTGTTCGGGGTAGTGGGGGAAATTCTGCGAAACGGGAATTGTCGGTGCGGGTAATCCGCGGACAATGCCCTGTGAACACCGTTAGGTTGATCCGCGGGCCGTCGGGGCGGCCGCCGTCGTGATCTCCCGAGGGTCCATCACGGCGGCACCGATCCGCAACACGGCGACGCGAGATGCCAACACGGCGACGCAGGATGCCAACACGGCGACGCAGGATGCTGACACGGCGACGCAGGATGCTGACACGGCGGCGTGGGGTGCTGACACGGCGGCCATTAACCTGGGGGGTATGACCGCCACCATGACGACGCCTGCGCTGCAGGTCGGCCCCTATCGGGTCGACCCGCCGGTCGTGCTCGCACCGATGGCGGGCATCACGAATGTCGCGTTTCGCCAGTTGTGTCAGGAATACGGCGCCGGCCTGTACGTGTGCGAGATGATCACCGCGCGCGCCGTCGTCGAACGCCACCCCGGCACGATGCACATGATGACCTTCGCCGCGGGCGAGTACCCGCGGTCGATGCAGCTCTACGGCGTCGACCCGGCGACGATGCGCGAGGCCGTGAAGATCATCGTCGGCGAGGGGCTCGCCGACCACATCGACCAGAACTACGGCTGCCCCGTCGCGAAGGTGACGCGCAAGGGCGGCGGCTCGGCGCTGCCGTACAAGCGGAAGCTGTTCGGCAACATCGTGCGCGCGTCCGTGGAGGCCGCCGAGCCCGCGGGCGTGCCGGTGACGGTGAAGTTCCGCGTCGGCATCGACGACGAGCACCACACGTACCTCGACGCCGGGCGGATCGCCGAGGCCGAAGGTGCGGTGGCGGTGTCGCTGCACGCGCGCACGGCCGCGCAGCGCTACTCCGGCCAGGCCGACTGGACCCGGATCGCGCGGCTGAAGGAAGCGGTCACGAGCATCCCGGTGCTCGGCAACGGCGACATCTTCACCGCCGACGACGCGCTGCGCATGGTGCGCGAGACGGGCTGCGACGGGGTCGTCGTCGGCCGCGGCTGCCTCGGCAGGCCGTGGCTGTTCGGCGAGCTCGAGGCCGCGTTCCAGGGGCGGCCCGCGCCGGAGGCGCCGAACCTCGGCCAGGTGGCGCGCGTGCTGCGCAGGCACACCGAGCTGCTCATCTCCCACGACGGGCACGACAAGGCCATGCGCGACATCCGCAAGCACATGGCCTGGTACTTCATGGGCTTCCCCGTCGGATCGGAGCTGCGCCGGTCGTTCGCGACGGTGTCGTCGTTGGAGCAGCTCGACGACCTGATCGAACGGCTCGACCACGACGCGCCGTTCCCCGCCGACGCGCTCGGTCCGCGTGGCAGGCAGGGCTCGCCCGGCAAGGTCACGTTGCCCCACGGCTGGCTCGACGACCCCGACGACCCCTGCGTCCCCGAAGGCGCCGACATGATGCACTCCGGCGGCTGACCGGCATCGCACGGCGCGCTGGTGCGGAATTGCAAGTGTGGTTTTGCTGGTGTAGGGGCGGGTAGGATCGGCCGGTGGGCAAGCGTCAGTACGGACAGTTCTGTGGGCTGGTTCGGGCGGTCGAACTGGTCGGCGAGCGGTGGGCGTTGCTCATCGTCCGCGATCTGCTCGTGTCGCCGAAGCGCTACACCGATCTGAAACGCGGCCTGCCGCGCATCCCCACCAACGTCCTGTCGACCCGGCTCAAGGAACTCGAGGCCGCGGGCATCGTCGAGCGCCGCCTGCTGCCCCGGCCCGACGGCTCGGTCGTCTACGAACTCACCGAGTACGGCGCCGACCTCGAGGACGTCGTGCTCGCCCTCGGCCGCTGGGGCGCCCGGTCGCTCGGCGACCCGCGGCCCGACGAGATCGTCACCCCGGACTCGATGGTCATCGCCCTGCGCTCGGCGTTCCGGGCCGGCGCCGCCGCCACCGAGTCGGACGTGCGGTTCGAACTGCGCCTCGGCGACGTCGTCGTGCACGCCCACGTCGCCGCGGGGGTCCTCACCGCGGGCGTCGGCGCGGCACCGGAGGCGGAGCCCGATCTGGTCATCGAGAGCGGACCGGCCATCCGCGCCGTGCTCGCCGGCGAGGTCGACGCCGGCACCGCGCTCGACGAGGGGCTCGTCGCCGTCACCGGACCGAAGGAACTCCTCGCCGTCTTCACCCGGTTGTTCCGGCTCTGACTCGTCCTCCCGAGCGATTCTCGTGTTCCGCGGGTGTATGTCGCTCAAGCGCTCCGTCCCTCCTGTCGACACCCAGTGCATGGGGGATCGATCGACGGAGGTGACGTGGTGACACGGCCCCGCACGCAGCATGCGCAGACCCGGGACGCCGACCCGTCCACGTTGCTCGCCGCGCACGAGTCGCGGGCCAGCGCGTACGCCGAGCAGGGCGACTGGCGCAGCGCCTACGAACAGCTGCGCTCCGCCCTGCACCAGGCCCGTCAGTTGCAGGCCCGCGAACTGCAGGTCAGTCAGGCGCAGGCCCGCACCGTGCCCACGACAGCTCCCGTCGCGGCGCCCCAGTACGAGGTCGAACGGCTGCGCCGGGAGAGCCTCACCGACGCGCTCACCGGCACCTACAACCGTCGCTACCTCGACCGCGTGCTGCCCGGACTCGGCTCCGCCGCGCTCGCCATGATCGATCTCGACCACTTCAAGGACATCAACGACCGCTTCGGGCACGACGTAGGCGACCGCGTGCTACGGCAGGTCGCACGGATCGTCCGGCAGACGCTGCCGCCCGGCGCGTTCTGCGCCCGCTACGGCGGGGAGGAGTTCGTGCTGGCCGTTCCCGCGCGGTCGACGGCCGTGGCCGTCCGCGTGGTGCACCGCGCGCGGGACCGGGTCGAGGCGTATCCGTGGTCGCGGGTGCGGCCCGGGCTGGCCGTGACCGTCAGCGCCGGCGTCGCGGCCGCCGACAGCGATCCGTACAGCGCCCTCCGCGCCGCCGACCGGCTCCTGTACCAGGCAAAACGAGGGGGTCGCAACTCGGTGGCGTTCTCCAGCGGCGGCGAGGTTCAGCTGCTGCGTACGCAGAGTGCGCATATCCCCGCGACGCCTTCGTAAGGACGGCATCACCCACGTCACCTGAGTGCGACCATTCGTCCGAACTGCGGCAACGCTGAGTAAAAAGTTCACGGCTTGGTGTCGTCACGAAAGAGGGACGTCCGTACGATAACGCTCACTGCCACCGAGACGATCTAGCCGGCAACCGTGTTGGGACGTCGCGCCAATGCGTTGACCAGGCTCATGGGGAAGGAGTGTGCGTGTCGGACGACCACAACACGCCCTCCTCCCGGCATGCCCAGATCGCCGCCGACCAGATCGCCGAATGGCGCGCCCGCGCCGAACGCAACCGGGCGAACTCCGAACGCAAACGCCGCCGCTCCCTCGAGGCCGACGGCGGCACGAGCGTCTCCGAACTCCTCGCCAAGACCGGATACACCCCGCAGCCGGGACGCGCCGGCCACGGCACCAACGGGAACGCCACCAACGGGAACGGCAACGGCGCAGGCCGCAACGGCAACGGTTACGCGGGCAACGGCGTGCGCCCGGCTCGGGTGGTCTCGACCGGAAGAATGCGTACGCGGCGGCCGGCCAGATCGACCGCACCGAGGCGCGCGCGGCCCGCATCAACCCGGCCGACGTCGACGCGCCGACGCGGATGTCCGAATCGCAACCGCGCGGCGGCAATCAGTCCGGCCCCGCCCCGGTGGGCAGACCCGCACAACCAGAACAACCCCGACAACCCGAACAAGCCCAGCAGCCCCGACAGCGCCCGGAACCGGAGCAGCGTCCGGAGGCGCCCCGCTCGCCCGCACCCGACGCCCGCCCGGCGCCCCGCGCGGTACCCGCCCCAGCCGCTCCGCCCGCGTCGTTCGCGCCGTTCGCGGAGCAGCCCCCGGCGCCTCCCGAGCCTGCCGCACCTCCCCGCAGGCCGGTCGACGCGCAGCGCCCGCCGGCAGCACCCCCGCGTGGACCCGACGCACTCCGGTCCGGACCCGACGCGCCGCCGCGCGGTCCGGACGCTCCGCCGCGCGGTCCGGACGCTCCGCCGCGGCCGTCCGCCGATGCCCGGCCTGCCCCACCGCCCCGCAGGCGAGCCCCCAGCAGGGCCCGCCCCCGGGGCCGCCGCAGAAACCGCGCCCGGGCCCGCCGCCGGGACGTGGCGGCCGTCCGGACGGTGCCGCGCCCGCGCCGCCGCCCGGTCCGCGGAAGCCGCAGCACTCCGGTCCCCAACAGGTCCCGCCGGGAACTCCGGCGGCCCCGCGCGTCCCGCCGGGCCCACGGCCCCCTCGCCCGGGCCCCAACGCGCCGGCCCCAACGCGCCGGCGTCAACGGTGCCGGCGTCAACGGTGCCGGCGTCAACGGCCAGGGCCCGAACGGCCAGAGCCCCAACGGCCGGGGACCGAACGCGCCGGGTCCGAACGGGCTACCTCGCCCTCCGCGGCCGCGGCCGCGGCCGCACCCCGCGCCGGCCGATGGCCCGCCCGTCCGCGACCCGTATGCGCACGACGTACGGCACCCGCAGGCCCGTGAACAGCCCGTCCGCGAACCCGGGCCGCGCGGTCCGCGGGAGCCCCGGCCGCGCGAGCCCGAACGGGACGAGCCGCCGATCGCGCCCGGCGCCGTCGCAGCGATGCTGGGCGGCGCCGCTGCCGGTGCG
Source organism: Saccharomonospora sp. CUA-673 (assembly GCF_001942305.1). Classification (GTDB taxonomy): domain Bacteria; phylum Actinomycetota; class Actinomycetes; order Mycobacteriales; family Pseudonocardiaceae; genus Prauserella. Next base: position 17,992 of record NZ_MKKE01000015.1, read on the forward strand.
GGTGTCGGCGCCGCGCTGGGCGGCAACCGTCAGGACCCCGACGACGTCCCGGACCACGACGTCCCGGACCACGACGCCCGGACCACGACGACGCCCCGCGCGGGACGTCGCCGCCGCGTCCCACTCCGGGGCCGCGCCCGTGCCGGCACCGCCGCGTCCGCGTCGCCCGCTGAGTCCGCGGCCCGACGAGGACGCCCGGCGCGACCGGCTCACCATGACCGACCAGATGGAGCCGGTCGACGAGCAGACGCAGTACAAGCGCAAGATCGACAACACGCTCGCCCGCTTCTCGGCCGCCCACGACGAACTCGAGGCCGAGGAGGAGGAGCGGCGCGCGAAGAAGGCGAAACTCGCCGCACGGCTCGACCACACGCGCACGCGCCTGCAGGCGGTCGTCACGTCGACCATCGGCAACCGCGGATCGGCCGTCGGCGACGACGACAACAACGCCGACAGGGACAACGACGCCAAGGACACCGACGACCCCGAGAGCGCCGCCCACCACGAAACCGGCACCGACGACGCCGAGACCAGGGCCGCCCGCACGCGCCTGCAGGAGAAGAAGCAGCGCAAGAACGACCGGGCGCGGTTGGCGACGAGGGTGTGCGCGGTGACCCTCGCGGCGCTCGTCTTCCTGGCAACGGGCGTGGCGTGGGGCGCGAAGACGTGGTTCGAGTCCAAGTTCAACCAGATCGCCGCGCTCGACGAGAACTCCGACAGCATCCTGCCCGGTCAGATCGGCGACGAGAACTTCATCATCCTCGGCTCGGACACGCGGGAGGGCGCGGAGGAAGAGGAGAACATCGGCGACACCGACGCGGTGGCGGGTGCGCGTTCGGACACGTTGATGGTCGCCCACATCCCGGAGGATCGGGAGCGCGCCGTCGTCGTGTCGTTCCCGCGTGACCTGGAGATCTCCCGGCCGGAGTGCGAGCGCTGGAACCCCGAGACGGGCGAGTACGGCGGTACGGCGCCGGCCAACGAGGCCATCAAGATCAACACGGCGTACGCGGTCGGCGGGCCGAAATGCGTGACCAAGGTGGTCCAGGACCTCACCGGCATGAAGATCAACCACTTCGTCGGCATCGACTTCCACGGCTTCAAGGACATGGTCGACGCGGTGGACGGTGTGCCGGTGCAGATCGACGAACCGGTCGTCGACGCGTGCTCGGGGACGTCGTCGCCGAGCACGGCACGGTCGAGCTGCGGGGCGAGCAGGCGCTGAGCTTCGTGCGGGCGCGCCAGGTGTACAGCGACCCGACGTTCTCCGACTACGGCCGCATGGAACGGCAGCAGAAGTTCCTGTCGGCGCTGCTGACGAAGACGCTCTCGAGCGACGTCCTGTTCGACACCGACAAGCTGACCCGGTTCGTCAACGCGTTCGCCGCGTCGACGTACGGCGAAAACATCGGTGTCGACGAGATGCTGACCCTGGCCCAGTCGATGCGCGGATTCGACGCCGGTGCCGTGGAGTTCCTGACGATCCCGACGGTCGGCGAGTCCAACGAGCGCGGCAACGAGGTGCTGTTGGAACAGGACTCACGTGCCCTGTTCGACGCGATCATCGACAACACGCCGCTGCCCGGGCAGGAACCGGACCAACCGGAGTCGGGCGATCCGGACGAACAGCGTGCCGTCGAACAGCCCGCGGCGGGGGCCGTCTCCTAGTAGGCCGGAGTTGGTCCCGTCGGGTGAGCGGCAGTTGAGCAAGATCGGGCCGGCAACATCCCCGCGCAGGTCAGCACTCACGAAGACGTCAGGGCGGGTTCACGGACGGTTCACATGCGCATTCGGCGTTAGGCCATCGCGGGCCGTAGAGTCGGCCGTATGCGGGATGCCTACAACCTCGAACTCGACAATCTGCGCGGCCAGCTCGGCGACATGGTCCAACTCGTCGCCGAGGCGATGGAACGCGCGACGAAGGCCCTCCTCGAGCAGGACCTCGCGCTCGCCGAGCAGGTGATCTCCGACGACGTGAAGGTCGACGACGCGCGCTCGGCCGCGGAGGAGAAGGCCTACGGCCTGCTCGCCCTGCAGGCGCCGGTCGCCACCGATCTGCGGATCGTCGTGGCCTCATTGCACGCGGCGGAGAGCATCGAGCGCATGGGTGACCTCGCGCTGCACGTCGCGAAGGCCGCCCGGCGCAGGCACCCGAACCCGGTGCTGCCCGAGGAGGTGCGCCCGGCGTTCGAGCGCCTCGGTCAGGTGGACGTGCGCCTGGCCCGGCAGCTCGAGGCCGTCGTCCGCAGCGACGACGCCGAGGCCGCGAAGGCCCTCGAGGGCGACGACGACGAGGTGGACGAGATCCACCGCAACCTCTTCACCGTGATCATGGACGGCGACTGGGAGCACGGCGTCTCGCCGGCCGTCGACCTCACGCTGCTGAGCCGGTTCTACGAGCGCTACGCCGATCACGCGGTGTCGGTGGCCCGCCGCATGCTCTTCGTCGTCACTGGGCGTATGCCAAATCACAGTGGCAGCGACATCTGATCAACTGGGCTTCATCCACTCGGATCATGCGTTGGACACGTGCTGTATGACCTGGGAACCGGCGGCCGACAGCCGCCGGTCACCCCACGGTGATGTCGTCGTGATGTTCCGCCTGCGACACACCTCGTTCATATCGCGTTCATCTGCTTCATGGAGCGGTGTCATGTCCCGCCCATACGGTTCGACGCAGTAACCCCGAGCGGGTGGCTCGCGGACGGCGGCCGCCCTGAATCCCGGAAGAGGTCAATCGTGAAGCGTTCCACCCTGGGTCGCGCACTGGTGCTGCCGACGACGGCCGCCCTCGCCTTCGGTATCGCCGCGTGCGGCGCCGCCAACGAGGAAGGAGGCGGTGGCGGGACGACGATCAACGGCGCCGGCGCCAGTGCCCAGGAAGCCGCGCAGACCGCCTGGCGGACCGGGTTCCTCGAGAACAACGAGGGCTCGATCAACTACGACCCGGTCGGTTCCGGCGGTGGCCGTGAGCAGTTCATCAGCGGCGGCACGGACTTCGCCGGTTCGGACTCCTACCTCGACGACGAAGAGGTCCAGGCCGCGCAGGAGCGCTGCGGCGAGGGCGGCTTCGTCGAGATCCCGGCCTACATCTCCCCGATCGCCGTGGTCTTCAACGTCGAGGGTGTCAACGAGCTGAACCTCAAGCCGGCCACCATCGCGAAGATCTTCAACCAGGAGATCACCAACTGGAACGACCCGGAGATCCAGGCGGACAACCCGAACGCCAACCTGCCGGACACCGCGATCAGCCCGGTGAACCGTTCGGACGCCTCCGGTACGACCGAGAACTTCGTCGAGTACCTCGAGGCCGCCGCGCCCGAGGACTGGCCGCACGAGGTCAGCGACGAGTGGCCGGTCCAGGGCGGCGAGGCCGCGCAGGGCACCGCCGGTGTCGTCCAGGCCGTCCAGAACGGCAACGGCTCCATCGGCTACGCCGACGCCAGCCAGGCCGGCGACCTCAACAGCGTCAACGTCGGCGTGGGTGAGGAGTTCGTCGAGTACTCGCCCGAGGCCGCGGCCTCGGTGGTCGACGTCTCCGAGCGCGCCGAGGGTGACCGGGGCGAGCACAGCTTCGCCTTCGACCTCGCCCGCGACACGACCGAGGCGGGTACCTACCCGATCGTCCTGGTCTCCTACGTCATCGCGTGCGCCCAGTACGACGACGAGGGCAAGGCGAACATGGTGAAGGACTACCTGAACTACACCATCAGCGAAGAGGGCCAGCAGGCCGCGCAGGAGACCGCCGGTTCGGCGCCGATCTCCGACGAGCTTCGCCAGCAGGTTCAGCCGGCCGTCGACGCCATCGCCCCCGCCGGCGGCGGCAACTGATCCACCCGTAGCCGCCAGCACCAAGCTGCGACTATTCAACGTGCCGGTAGTCCGGGTGGCCGCCTCGACGACGAGGCGGCCACCCGGACACACGCGTGTCAGGAGACCTACGTGAATCACGGCGGCGGCCGAACACAAGAACGGAAGGGATAGAACGTGGCTTCCAGTACCGAGGCCCCGCCCCGGAAGAAAACCCGGGTACCGCAGCGGCCCGGTGACCGCATCTTCGCCGGCATCTCGACCGGCTCGGGTGCGCTCATCCTGGTGGTGCTCGCCGGTGTGGCAGCCTTCCTGCTCACCGAGGCGTGGCCGGCGATCATCGCCGACCCCGAGACCATCCCCGGCGGTCAGGGACTCGCGGTCTACATCTGGCCGCTCCTGTTCGGAACGATCATCTCCGCGGTGTTCGCGCTGCTCATCGCGGTGCCGCTCGCGGTCTCGATCGCGCTGTTCATCACCTTCTACGCACCGCGCAGCCTCGCGAAGGCCCTCGGGTACATCATCGACCTGCTCGCCGCGGTGCCCAGCATCATCTTCGGTCTGTGGGGCATCGAGGTGCTCGCGCCGATGACGGTGTCGCCCACGACGTGGCTGTCGCAGAACCTGGGCTTCATCCCGATGTTCGAGGGCCCGCCGTCGAACACCGGCCGCACCATGCTCGTCGTGATCATCGTGCTCGCCGTGATGGTGCTGCCGATCATCACCGCGGTCGTGCGCGAGGCGTTCGCGCAGACGCCGGCCCTGCACGAGGAGGCGGCACTGGCCCTCGGCGCGACGCGCTGGGAGATGATCCGCATGGCGGCGCTGCCGTTCGGCCGCTCCAGCATCATCGGTGCGTCGATGCTCGGTCTCGGCCGCGCGCTCGGTGAGACGATGGCCGTCGCCATGGTCCTGTCGGCCTCGGGTGGCATCACGTTCAACCTGATCAGCAGCGACAACCCGCCGACCATCGCCGCGAACATCGCGCTCCAGTTCCCCGAGTCGACCGGGCTGGGCATGCACACGCTGATCGCCTCGGGTCTGGTGCTGTTCGCCCTGACGCTGGTCGTGAACATGGCCGCCCGCGCGATCATCAACCGGCGCAAAGACTTCTCCGGAGCCAACTGATGTCAACCTCGACCACGACCTCCGGCCCGGGCCCGGACCTCGACGAACCGCTGGGCGGGGTGCCGCTGACGGCGGGACAGCTGCCCCGCGGAGCCGGCACCGGCCTGCTCGTCGGTGCGGTCGCGCTCGGCCTGCTGCTGTACTTCGCGGCCGACTGGACCGTCGCTGGCAGCGCCGTGTTCGCGGCGCTGGCCTACACGGTCGTCATCTACGTCTGGTCGCGCACCGTCGAGGGGCCGCGCAAGGCGAAGGACCGGCTCGTCACCGCCGTGGTGACCGGTGCGTTCCTGCTCGCGTTGCTGCCGCTGATCTCCGTGATCGTCACGGTCATCTCGAACGGTGTCGAGCGCTTCGACGCCGAGTTCTTCACGCACTCGATGGCCGGTGTCGCCGGCGAGGGCGGCGGTATCTACCACGCCATCATGGGCACGCTGATCATCACCGGTCTCGCCGCGGCGATCTCGGTGCCGATCGGCCTGCTCACGGCGATCTACCTGGTCGAGTACGGCAAGGGCAAGCTCGCCAAGGCGATCACGTTCTTCGTCGACGTCATGACGGGTATCCCGTCGATCGTCGCGGGTCTGTTCGCCTACGCGCTGTTCGTGATGATCTTCGGTCCCGGCGTCCGCATGGGCCTGGCCGGTGCGGTCGCGCTCAGCGTGCTGATGATCCCGACCGTGGTGCGGTCGACCGAGGAGATGCTCAAGCTCGTGCCCAACGAGCTGCGCGAGGCCTCGTACGCACTGGCGGTTCCGAAGTGGCGGACGATCGTGAAGGTCGTCCTGCCGACCGCCCTGGCCGGCATCGCCACCGGCGTCACGCTCGCCATCGCCCGCGTCATCGGCGAAACAGCGCCACTGCTCGTGACAGCGGGCCTGGCGGATGCGATGAATACCAACCCGACCGACGGGCGAATGACGACCCTGTCGGTGTTCTCGTACTACCAGTATCAGAACCCCGGCCTGTTCGCCGAGGCCGCGATGGAACGTGCCTGGGGCGCGGCGTTGATCCTCATCATCATCGTGATGCTGCTCAACCTCATCGCCCGCATCATCTCCAAGCTGTTCGCCCCGAAGACCCGTTGACGGCCCGGAAGCGCCCGGAAAGATTAGGAAGTAACTGTGGCTAAGCGCATCGAGGTCAAGGATCTCGACATCTACTACGACAAGTTCCTCGCGGTGCAGGGTGTGTCGATGACCATCCAGCCGCGGTCGGTCACCGCGCTGATCGGGCCGTCGGGCTGCGGCAAGTCGACGTTCCTGCGCACCCTCAACCGCATGCACGAGCTCGTGCCGAACGCACGGGTCGAGGGGTCGGTCGTCATGGACGACGACGACCTGTACGGCCCCGGCGTCGACCCGGTCAACGTGCGCAGGCAGATCGGCATGGTCTTCCAGCGGCCGAACCCGTTCCCGACCATGTCGATCTACGACAACGTCGCCGCCGGGCTCAAGCTCAACAACACGCGACTCAAGAAGTCCGAGATGGACGACGTCGTGGAGCGATCGCTGAAGTCGGCCAACCTGTGGGAAGAGGTCAAGGAGCGCCTCCCGCGGCCGGGTTCGAGCCTGTCGGGTGGTCAGCAGCAGCGCCTGTGCATCGCGCGTGCGATCGCGGTGCAGCCCGACGTGCTGCTGATGGACGAACCGTGCTCCGCGCTCGACCCGATCTCCACGCAGGCCATCGAGGACCTGATGCTGGAGCTCAAGGAGAACTACACGATCGTCATCGTCACCCACAACATGCAGCAGGCTGCCCGTGTCAGCGACACGACCGGCTTCTTCAACCTGCAGGGCGTGGGCAAGCCGGGCGAGCTCGTCGAGATCGACGACACGACGAAGATCTTCTCCACCCCGAACCAGAAGGCGACCGAGGACTACATCTCCGGCCGCTTCGGCTGACAAACCGCCGTGTCAGCATCCTGCGCGGGCGTGTCAGCACTTGGCGTCGCCGTGTTGGCATCTGGCGACGCCGTGTTGGCGTTTCGCGCACGGTGACGTCACGTCCCGGCGCCCCGGATTGTCAACACGGCGCCCTGGGGTGCCAACACGGCGTCGTGGGGTGCCAACACGGCGTCGTGGGGTGCTGACACGGCGGGTCAGGTGCGGATGAAGCGGACGTGCGGGTGGCCCTCGGGGCTCGTGGTGACCTCGGCCTTGACGCTGTAGACCTGCAGGATCAGGGCCTCGGTCAGCACCTCCGCGGGGCTGCCCGCCGCGACGACGACGCCGTGGTCGAGCACGACGATGTCGTCGCAGTACATCGCGGCCAGGTTGAGGTCGTGCAGTGCGACCACGGACGTCACGGGCAGCGATGTCAGCAGGTCGAGCAGCTCGAACTGGTGCTGCACGTCGAGGTGGTTCGTCGGTTCGTCGAGCAGCAGTTCCCGCGGACGTTGCGCGAGCGCGCGGGCGATCTGCACGCGCTGGCGTTCGCCGCCGGACAGCGTCTGCCACCGCTGCCGGCCCTTGGTGGTCATGCCGGTCTGCTCGAGGGCCTCGGCGACGGCGGCCTCGTCGTCGGCCGAGGCCGACAGCCACGCCCGCCGGTGCGGCACGCGGCCGAGGCCCACGACGTCGCGCACGGTCAACGGGATCTGCGTGTCGGCGTGCTGTTCGACGACGGCCACCCGCCGGGCCAGGGTGCGCCTGCCGACGTCGCCCAGGTCGCGGCCGTCCACGGTGACGACCCCGGACGTCGGCGTCAGCACGCCGGCCAGCACGCGCAGCAATGTCGACTTGCCGGAACCGTTGGGCCCGAGAACGCCGACCGTCGACCCGGTCGCGGGCGTGAGACTCACCCCGTCGAGCACGAGCTCGCCGCCGAGCCGCCGCGACACCCGATCCGCCGCGAGACCCTCCGCCGCGAGATCACCGCGCGGCCCGTCCCCACGTGCGCCGCCGCTCATCGGATACCTCGCGAGCGGTAGAGGATCAGCACGAACGCGGGCACGCCGATCAACGCCGTGACGACGCCGACCGGCACCTCCTGCGGTTCGAGGACGGTGCGGGCGACGGTGTCGACCCACACGAGCAGTACCGCGCCGGCGAGCGCGCTCACCGGCAGCAGCCGCGCGTGCCCGGGCCCGGTGAGCAGCCGTGCGGCGTGCGGCAGGACGAGTCCGACGAAGCCGATCGCCCCGACCGAGCTGACCAGCACGGCGGTCAGCAGTGCGGTCACCGACATCAGCACCACGCGCGTCCGCCCGACGGCGACCCCGAGCGTCGACGCCGCGTCCTCGCCGAAGGCGAACGCGTCCAGCGAGCGTGCGTACGCGCCGCACACGAGCAGCGTCCCGGCGAGCACGACCGCGCACATGAGGACCTCGGACCAGCCGGCGTTGGCCAGCGACCCGAGCAGCCAGAACAGCACGCCGCGGGTGGTCTCGGCGTCGGCGGAGGTCAGCACGATGAACGACGTCAACGCCGACAGCAGCTGCATCACGGCCACACCGGAGAGCACGACGCGGTCGGTCGTTCCGCCGAGCGTGTGGCTCAACGTCAGCACCAGCGCGAACGACGCGACCGCGCCGAGGAACGCCCCGCCCGACATCGACAGCACGCCGCCGCCGATGCCGAGCACCACGACGAGCACCGCACCCGTGGACGCGCCGGACGAGACGCCGAGCACGAACGGATCGGCGAGCGGGTTGCGCAGCAGCGACTGCATGACGACGCCGCACACCGCGAGCCCGGCGCCGCACACGGCGGCCAGCAGCGTCCGCGGCATACGCAGGTCCCACACGATGCCGTCGCGCAGCACCGACAGCGTCGGATCGGCGAGTCCCAGGCGCGAGAGCACGGTCGTGAACACGTCGCCGACGCCGATGTCCGCGGGCCCGATCGTCACGGCGACGGCGATCGAGAGCAGCAGCAGACCGCTCCCGCCGAGCAGCAGTACCGCGAGCCCCGACCGGCTGGGTTCCGGCGAACCCGCCGCACCCGGAGCCGTCCCGCCCGGAGTCCGGCGCACCTTGATCGTCATCGTCGTCCCGCGCGTCACTCGGCCATGCGGAACTCGCGCAGTTTCGCGGCCAGCTCCTCGGCGCCGTCGACGGTGCGGATCGTCGGGTTCAGCGACTGCCCGGACACCTCGACGTAGCGCTGCTCGCGCACGGCCGTCATGTCCTTGGTGACCGGGTGCGACTCGAGGAAATCGATCTTCGTGGCGGCCGACTCGGCGGTCTGCGAACGCCGGGTGAGGTCGCCGAGGACGATGACGTCGGGGTCGCGGTCGGCGATGTTCTCCCAGTTGATCTGCGGCCATTCGGCGTGGGTGTCGTCGAACGTGTTCTGCGCGCCGACGGCCTTCGTCATGATCCCGGGCGCTCCGCAGCAGCCCGCGAGGTACGGCGAATCGGAGTTGGCGAACCAGTACATGATCGACGTGTCGGGTGCCTCGACGTCGATGGCGCCGAGGCGGCGCTGCAGGTCGTCGATGAGCCGCTCCCCGCGGTCCTCGACGTCGAAGATCTGCGCGAGGTCGCGGATCTCGCCGTACAGCACGTCCATGGTCAACGGCGCGGTGCGCGCCCCGTCGCCTCCCGCGGCCTCGTTGTCCTTCGTGCCGCAGTCGGTGGGCGAGAGGTAGTTGGGCACGCCGAGCTCGTCGAACTGCTCGCGTGTGGCCACCCCGCCCTGGCCGAGGGTGGCGGCGAACGACCCGGCGACGAAGTCCGGTTCGGCCTCGAGCACCGATTCGAACGACGGCATGTTCTCGGCCAGCCGCGGCAGGTCGTCGGCGGCCTCGCGCAGGTGCGGCAGCACCGGATCGGTCCACATCGACGTGCCGACGATGCGGTCCCCGAGCCCGAGCGAGAGCAGCAGTTCGGTGCTGGCCTGGTTCAGGGCGACGACGCGCTGCGGCGGTTCGTGCACCTCGGTGGTGTGGCCGCAGTTCTCGATGGTGCGCGGATAGCCCTCGGCGGCGGCCTCGCGGTCCTCGGCCGGGCCCGCGCCACAGGCGGCGAGTGGGGCGGCCAGCAGGAGCGTCAGCGCGGCGGCGGGGACGGTTCGAGCGGTGAGCGACCGGATCGGCACGGTGTTCCTTGGGCGTCGAGGGCTCATGCGCGGAGCCCGAATCGGACCGGGGGCCGGTTCGTCGGCGAACCGGGGCCAGCAGGTCTTCGGACTCGGGGTCGTCCGGCCGGAACGCCTTCCCGGGCGCCGCGCGGGCGTCCAGTGGCTCACCAGGTCAGAGCTGGCGTTGTCCCGGCCGTCGCCCTTACCGCTGCGCGTCAGTTCCGGATTCGCACCGGATTCCCTGACCCACGTGCGTGGGTGCGACTGGCCGCTCGCGACGCTACCACCGCGCTCGCCGTCGGAGGCCGTTCGTGACAGCTCACACGGTGTCGGCGGTGCCGTACTGGACGTCGACCTCGTAGGGCGTGAAACCGAGCCGCCGGTAGACGGCCACGGCGGGTTCGTTGTCGCCCTCGACGTAGAGGATCACCTGCTCGAGACCGCGTTCGCGCAGGTGACGCAGGCCCGCGAGGGTCAGCGCGCGGCCGAGCCCGCCGCCCTGCGCGGCCGGGTCGACGCCCACGACGTACACCTCGCCGGCCGCCTTGCCGCCGAACTTCGCCGGGTTCGGCGGGTGGACCTTCGTCCAGTGGAAGCCGATGACCGTGCCGTCGCGTTCGGCGAGGAACAGCCCGTCGGGGTCGAACCACGACTCGGACTCGGTCGCGGTCAGCTCGGCCACGGTGAGTGCGCCCTGCTCGGGGTGCCAGTCGAAGGCCTTGGCGTTGACGTCGATCAGCGCCTGTTCGTCGACGCCGGGCCGGAACGTGCGCAGCGTGACGCCGTCGGGCAGCGTCGGCTCGGGCCAGTCCGCACCCTCGACGTCGACGTGCATGATCAGCAGCTCGCGCGCACGGGCGAGCCCGAACCGCTCGGCCAACGTCGCCGCACCCGCCTGGTCGCCGTGCGCCCAGAGGCGCAGGTTGCGCGGGTACTCGGCCAGCAGCGCCTCCCCGAGCGCGCCGCCGAGACCGGTGAGCCGATGGTCGGGGTGGATGACGAGCTCGGCGACCTTCCTGCCGAACGAGTCCCCGCCGACGTCGACGTGCGCGACGCCCACGACCCGGTCGCCGGCCGTGGCCAGCAGCATCCGGCCGCCGTCGAACTCGCCCGGCAGTGGTCCGCCGGGTTCGATCTCGGGCTTGCCGTCGATGTCCCGGGCGGCGGTCAGCAGCGCGTGCACCGCGGCGGTGCGCGCCTCACCGAGGTCCGCGACCTTGTCGACCCATTCCAGCTCCATGTCCGCCAGGCTAATGCGGGGCGCGGCTGCGGGGTCGGCCGATTCGGTGTCAGCGCCCGGAGTACTCGCCGACGTCGTCGGACTCGGCGAAGGTGAGGCCGGCGGGCGAGGCGGGCCCTCCTGCGCCGGGGTTGCCTCCTTTGGTCGGACCGCTCGACTTCGCCGGGCGTTCGAACTTGTAGCCGACGTTGCGGACGGTGCCGATCATCTGCTCGTGCTCGGGGCCGAGCTTGGCGCGCAACCGTCGCACGTGGACGTCGACCGTCCGGGTGCCGCCGAAGAAGTCGTAACCCCACACCTCCTGCAGCAGCTGGGCGCGCGTGAAGACACGGCCCGCGTGCTGGGCGAGGTACTTGAGGAGCTCGAACTCCTTGTAGGTCAGTTCGAGGGTGCGCTTGCGCAGGCGCGCGGTGTAGGTGGCCTCGTCGATCACGAGATCGCCGACGCGCAGCTCGGCGTCGACCTGCGGGGTGCCGCCGTCGCGGGTGGTCGCCAGGCGCAGCCGTGCGTCGACCTCGGCCGGGCCGGCGGTGGGCAGCAGGATGTCGTCGGTGCGCCACTCGGAGCTGACCGCGACCAGTCCGCCCTCGCCGACGACGGCGATGACCGGGGTCGTGGCGTCCTCGTCGCCCGCGCCCTTGAGCAGCCGGCTCAGGCTCTTGGCCGAGGCCAGGTCGCTTCTCGCGTCGAGCAGGATGACGTCCCGGTGCCCTGCGTCCAGCAACGCGGTGACCTCGGGAGCGCGCACGCGTACCGTGTGCGGCAGCAGGTCGAGAGCAGGAAGCACCGAGGTGGCGTCGGATTCCGCAGTGAGTACCAGCAAGTCCAGGCTCATCGCCACCGCCTCACAGTTTTCGATCGCCTCGAGGACACCCCGGGCAGGTCTTCGGTGACAATAACCCCACCGGGACGTAGGTGTCTGCGGCCGTGAAACCGGCATCACACAATGGGGAGTTCACGATCCGGTTACCCGCCCATCCCCGGCCGGTCGGCCGCCGGCCCCCGGTTACCCCTAGAGTCCCCTGCTCAGAGCCCCGTACGCGCTGAGCCGAACAGAAGCCGAGTGAGACCCGCCGTGAGTGACCCCGTGTCCCAGCAGCCCCAGCCGTCCAAGCGCCGTTCCGGACGACGCGTGCGCCGGATCATCACGGTTCTGGTGCTGGTCGTCGGCGTGCTCGTCGCCGTCGACTTCGGCGCCGCGACGTTCGCCGAGCACACCGTCTCCCAGCAGGGCAAGGACCAGTTGGGCGTCGAGAACGCCCCCGAGGTCGGCATCCACGGCTTCCCGTTCCTCACCCAGGCCATCGGCGGCAACTACGGCCGCATCACGGTGGAGGCCAAGTCGGTGCCGGTGCAGGACATGCTGCGTGACGTCGACGTCAAGGCCGAGTTGCGCGACGTCGACGCTCCGCTGACCGACCTGACCGAGGGCAATGTCGACAACGTCAACATCGGCGAGGTCGACGGCGAGGTGACGCTCAAGGCCAGCGACATCAACCAGATCAGCCCCCTCGACAACATCGAGGACCTGCGGATCGCGCCGTCCAGCGAGGCGTACGTGCGTCACGGCGACGGCGCGGGCGCCCAGGCGCAGGAGACCGACGGCGACGACTCCGCCAACACCGGCGGCGACTCGAACGGCGAGAACGGTGAGGTCGGCGCCGACGGCGAGGACAACGACGACGCCTCGGCCGGCATCCGGCTGTCCGGCAAGGTGAAGCTCGCCGGCCAGGAGTTGGAGATCTACGCGTTCGCCATGATCCGCCTGTCCGGCACGACCGTCGAGATCACGCCGCAGCGCCTGCAGTTCGGGAATGACCGCGAGACGACGGTTGTTCCCCAGGCTGTGCAGCAGCAGCTGCTGCCGAGCTTCGAGGCCGACATCAACACCGGCGACCTGCCGTTCACGGTGACCCCGACCGGTGTCGAGGTCGGCAACGACAGCATCACGGTGAAGGGCAACGCGAAGGACGTCGTCTTCGGGGACGCGGCGATCACGCGGTAGCCCGCGGGCGAGGCAGGCAGGAGGGCTCGTGACGGGACAGTGGGGCCTCATCGCGGCCCTGGTCACCGTGGTGGCCGCCGTGGGCGTGGGCCTGCTGCTGCGTGCGCGCAACGGGAGGGTACGGATGACCGCGACCTCGACGACCGGGACGACGCCGACGACCGTGCCGGCCTCCGACGTTCCCGCCGAGGTGCGCGGGGCGCTGGCCGAGGGGTCGGTGACGCTCGTGCAGATCTCGACGACCTTCTGCGCGCCCTGCCGGCACACGCGGGCCCTGCTCGGTCACGTCGCCGAACACACTCCCGGCCTGCACCACGTCGACCTCGACGTCACCGACAAACCCGAGATCGCGCGCGATCTCGGCGTGCTGCGCACGCCCACCACGATCGCCTACTCGGCCACCGGGGCCGAACTGCTCAGGGTGTCCGGGGTGCCGAGCAAGGATGCGCTGCTCGACGCCCTCGAACCGGCCCTGGCCGAGACGTCTCGTCCCACAGACTGAACACGGTTCCCGCGCCGAGGGAGCCTGAGTAGGCTCGGCGACACCTGATCGACCACCGCCGGCGCCGACCCGGGCCGGCGATTCCAGGAGGTGTCATGTCCGCCCCGCAGCAGGTCGATCCGCGCGGTCCCCGGTTCGCCGCGGCCGTCACGTCGGCCGTGCTGGTGATCGTGCTGGCCACCGGGTGGTGGCCGCTGCTGGCGGCCCAGACGGTGGTGTTCGCGATCGGTGCGTTCGTGGGGCTGCGGCCCGCCCCGTACGCGGTGCTGTACCGGGTGCTCGTGGCGCCGCGGTTGCAGCCGACCGACGAACGCGAGGACGTCGCACCCCTCCGGTTCGCCCAGGCGGTGGGATTCGCGTTCGCGCTGGTGGGAACCATCGGGTATGCCAGTGGCGTGCTCGCGCTCGGCGTCGTCGCCACGGCCCTCGCACTGTTCGCCGCGTTGCTCAACGCGGTGTTCAACTTCTGCCTGGGCTGTGAGATGTACCTGCTGGCCAAACGGTTCGCGCCGCGAGCGGGCAGTGCTTCCTAGAGCACCTTCCTGGACAACACCCGAGCACACGACACACAAGGCAGCAGGCCGGAAGACAAGGCCACCGAGAAAGAAGAAAGAGAGTGCCGCTCCATGAGCCGTGAAGACGTCCTGGTCACAACGCAGTGGGCCGAGGAGAACCTCGACACCTCCGGTGTCGTGTTCGCCGAGGTCGACGAGGACACGACCGCGTACGACGGTGGCCACATCCGCGGCGCCGTGAAGATCGACTGGAAGAACGAGCTGCAGGACCCGGTTCGTCGCGACTTCGTCGACAAGGCCGGTTTCGAGAAGCTGCTGTCGTCGAAGGGCATCTCGAACGATGACCTGGTGATCCTCTACGGCGGCAACAACAACTGGTTCGCCGCGTACGCGTACTGGTACTTCAAGCTCTACGGCCACGACAAGGTCAAGCTGCTCGACGGCGGCCGCAAGAAGTGGGAGCTGGACGGCCGCGAGCTCGTCAAGGACGTGCCGGAGCGCGCCACCACGACCTACCAGGCCAGCGACCAGGACCTGAACCTGCGCGCCTTCCGCGACGAGGTCGTCGACGCGATCAACACGAAGAACCTGGTCGACGTGCGTTCGCCCGACGAGTTCTCCGGCAAGCTGCTCGCTCCGGCGCACCTGCCGCAGGAGTCGGCGCAGCGCGGCGGCCACATCCCGTCGCGCTGAACGTGCCGTGGGCGCAGACCGCCAACGAGGACGGCACGTTCAAGACGGCCGAGGAGCTCAAGGAGCTCTACGAGGAGGCCGGCCTCGACACGTCGAAGGCCACCATCGCCTACTGCCGCATCGGCGAGCGCTCCAGCCACACGTGGTTCGCGCTGCGCGAGCTGATGGGCCTGCAGGACGTGAAGAACTACGACGGCTCGTGGACCGAGTACGGCTCGCTGGTCGGCGTCCCGGTCGAGACCGGCGCGAACGAAGGGAAGTGACATGTCGGACGGTTGCGGCGCTCCCGCGCAGACCGCTGTGGTGACCGGTGAGGACACCGGCGACCAGGTCGTCGTCGCGGGCAAGGTGACAGGTGCCGAGGGCGCTCTCGGCGGTGCGTACGTGCGGCTGCTCAACGCCGACGGCGAGTTCGTCGGCGAGGTGCAGGCCTCCCCGGAGGGCGACTTCCGGTTCTACGCCGCGCCCGGCTCGTGGACGGTCCGCGCCCTGCACCGCACGGGCAACGGCGAAGCCGCGGTCTCCGCGGAAGGCCCCGGCCTCCACCAGGTATCCATCACCGTCTGATTTTCCTGCTCCCGAGGCCCCTTGGTCGCGTTAGGCGCAACCAAGGCCCTCGGTTGCGTTAGGCGCCTCCATCCACGGCGAGTTGTCCACAGAAATGTGGACAACCACAGACCCTGTGGATAACTCACGTTCGGCGCAATTGAGTTGTGGGTGCGGTGGTGAGGCGGGAGCATCGGGGGCCTGTCCGGTTTCGGCACGCCTGGGAGATGACATGACCGGCACTCGGAAGACCCTTGCTCTGGTGGCCGGCACGGCCCTGGCCTGCGGCCTCGCGCCGACCGCAGCGACCGCCGCACCCGCGCCCACCCACACCACCACCGCACCCGCATCCGCACAGGCGATCTCGTGCGAGACCGAAATGGGCAGCGATCCGTTCTATCCCGGGGAATCGGCGTCGGAGATCTACGACGAGCGCTACTCGCAGGGCGCCGAGATCCCGCACCTCGACGACGACTTCACCCCGCAGGGCCTCGGCCACTGGGCGGACTGGGACGGCAGCGGTACGAACCTGTTGCTGGTCACCGCCTATCAGGACGGTGCCGACGCGCGCATCCACGGCATCGAGGCCGACTCGGGCGAGCACGTCGGCTCGGTCGCCATCGCCGGCGCACACGTGGGCGGGCTCGCGGTGGTCGACGACTGGGCGTTCGTGTCGGGCCGCGGTTCCGACCGGATCCGCAAGTACGACCTCGACGAACTCGGCGATGCGTTGCAGGCCGGCGGCACCCCGTACCTCACGCAGGTCGGCGAGGCGCAGGAGGTGCCGGCGGCCTCGTTCCTCGGCACCGACGGCACGACGCTGTACTCCGGCAAGTTCAACGACGTCGACCGCGACGTCATGCACGCCTTCTCGGTCGCTGCCGACGGCACGCTGACCCAGGGCACCGAGTACGAGTGCCGATGAAGACGCAGGGCATGACGGTCGCCGACGGCACGTTCATCTACAGCACCTCGTACGGCCGCACCAACCGCAGCAACATCTACACGGTCGACGAGGGCGCCACCGAGATCGACCCGACGGCCCGGTGCTACCGCGCGCCCAGCATGACCCAGGGCATCACCGACCACAATGGACGGCTGTACGTGCTGAACGAGTCGGGTGCGGCGAAGTTCGCCGATCCTCCGCCCCGCAACGACGTCCGCCACGTGCACGAGGCCGACGTCGCCGACGCGGTCGACTTCTGACCCCCGGCCGACGAGCGTCCGGTTCAGGCGAGTTCGACGAGGCGTTGCGCGGCGCCGGCGTCGGTGATCAGGGTGTTGACCATGCCGGACCGGAGGACCGCGGCGATGGCGTCGGCCTTCTCCTCGCCGCCGCCGAGTGCGATCACCTCGGGCACCCGCTTGAGCTCGGGGACGCTGATCGCCAGCACGTGATGCCCCTGGTCGCCGGACAGCTCGTTGCCGTCGGCGTCGAACAGCCGCGCCGCGACCTCGGCGATCGCGCCCTTGCGGGCCAACGCCTCCCGTTGCTGCTCGCCGAGCACGTTGTACACAGTGGACTGACCGGAGCGCCACGCGCCGATGCTGACCACCGCGGTCGTGATGCGCGAGAATCGCTCGAACGCCTCGGCGATCCCCGGCTGCTGGCGCAACGTGTGCGCGGTGCGGTGGTCCGGCAGCACGAGAGGGCCGAACACGGGGAACGCCTCGCCGCCCGAGACCGCCGCGATCTGCCGCACCGTCTCCACCGACCGGTCGGCCGAATGTTCGCGTGCGTCGATCCGCGACGAGACCCCGCACAGCTGCACCACGGGGCACCGCGCGAGGCTCCGCAGCGAGTTCGTCATCGCGTTCACCGTGCGGGCCCACACCACGCCGAGCACGTCGTCCTCGGTGACGATCTCGGTGAGCAGGTCGGCCGTCATCGCGCCGATCCGCTTCCTGAGCTCGATCTCCGTGCTTCCTGCTCGTTCGAGCACGAGGGCACGGCGCAGGCCGTACGCCTGCGCGACCTCGTCCGACAACGTCGCTCGAGCGGCAGCGGCAGGTCGAACTCGACCCGCACCAATCCGCTGGCCAAGGCGTTGTCCAGGATGCGCGCCACCTTGAAGCGGCTGATCCCGAACTCCTCCGCGATCTCGAGTTTGGACGCCCCCTGCACATAGAACCGCCGGCCGATCGCCGCGGCCTGCAGGAGCGCGGCCGGTCCGGACGGGCCACGTCGTCGATTGGTGCTCATATGAGCAATCTATCGCGAAGTTCGCATGGAAACATTGACTTAACCGACCTCCCGAGCCTTGAATGCACCTGTCAGTCAGTACCCAGGCAGTGAGTCTTGGACAGTGAGCGGAGTTGCTCAGCTGAGCATCGCATCCGCATCGGCCGAGTGGAAGAACTCGGCCGGGTGGACAGGTGAGCGCTCCCCGTGAGCGCTCCGGCGAGCACGCCTCACCCGCAGAGCACTGTCGCTCGAGCATCAGGAGGGTGGCGCCTCATGCGAGCGCGATCATCGATACGCCGGGCTCGGTCCGCGTCGGCGACGTCCCCGATCCCACACCCCGTGACCGCGACGTCGTCGTGCGCGTGGGCGCGTGCGGCATCTGCGGGACGGACCTGCACATCGCCGACGGCCACTTCCCGCCGTCGCCGTATCCCATCGTCCCCGGACACGAGTTCGCCGGCGAGATCGTCGAGGTGGGCGCGAACGCGCCCGGCGGCTTCGTCGTCGGCGACCGCGTCGCGGTCGACCCGTCGTTGTTCTGCGGCTACTGCGGTCCGTGCCGCGCCGGCCACGGGAACCTGTGTGCCAACTGGGGCGCCACGGGGGACACGGTCGACGGTGCATTCGCCGAGTACGTCGCCGTGCCCGCCGACACCTGTTACCGCATGCCCGACGGCATGACGTTCCAAGAGGGGGCGCTCGTCGAGCCCGTGTCGTGCGCGGTGCACGCGTCCGGCGCATCGGCGTCGAGGCGGGCGAACGGTTCCTCGTGCTCGGCGCGGGCACGATGGGCCTGATCCTGCAGCAGCTGCTGCAGCGCGCGGGCGCCGCGGTGACGATGGTCGACCGCAACCCCGACCGGCTCGCCCGGCCCCGCGAACTCGGCGCCGAGGCCGTCGTCGGCGACGTCGCGGAACTCGACGACGAGAAGTTCGACGCCGCCGTCGACTGCACCGGCGCCGCGCCGGCGATCGAGGCCGCGTTCGACTCGCTGCGCCGCGGCGGACGACTGCTCGTCTTCGGCGTCGCGCCCGAGGAGGCGCGCGTATCGCTGTCGCCGTTCCGCATCTACAACGACGAGATCACCATCGTCGGCTCGATGGCGGTGCTGCACAGCTACGGCGCCGCGCTCAACCTCGTCGCCACCGGCGCCATCGACACGACGTCGCTGCTCACCGAGAGCCTCCCGCTCGAACGGTTCCCCGAGGCGCTGGAGTTGATGCGCAGCGGCAAGGGACTGAAGACGCAGGTGCTGCCCGGAGGCGGCGATGCCTAACCACAACCGGCGCACCAGCAGCGGCCGGTCCGGGCGACCGCGCGGGGTGTTGACGCGGCTGGCGATCCTGCTGACGGCGGTGCTGCCTGCGGCGGGCTGCGCGGGCGCGGGCGCGCTCGGCGCGGGCGACCAGACCTTGGTCATCGCGATCGTGTCGAACCCGCAGATGGAGGACGCGGTCGCGCTGTCGCACCAGTCGAGGCCGAGAACCCGGGCATCGACCTGAAGTTCGTGCAGCTGCCGGAGAACCAGGCACGCGCCAAGATCACCGCATCGGTCGCCAACGAGGGCGGCGAGTTCGACGCCGTGATGATCAGCAACTACGAGACGCCGCAATGGGCCGAGAACGGCTGGCTCGAGAACCTGCAGCCCTACATCGACGCCGATCCGAGCTACGACGACGGCGATTTCATCCCGAGCATCAAGGACTCGCTGTCGCACCAGGGCGACATGTACTCGGTGCCGTTCTACGGCGAGTCGTCGTTCCTGGCCTACCGCGAGGACCTGTTCGCCGAGGCGGGCCTGGAGATGCCGGCCAACCCGACGTGGGAGCAGGTGCAGGAGTTCGCCGCGGAGCTGCACGACCCCGACAGCGGCGTCTCGGGCATCTGCCTGCGCGGCCTGCCCGGCTGGGGCGAGAGCCTCGCCCCGTTCAACACCGTGGTCAACACCTTCGGCGGCCGCTGGTACGACGAGAACTGGAACGCCGAGCTCGATTCGCCGCAGTTCCGGCAGGCGTGGGAGTTCTACGTCGACCTCGTCCGCGAGCACGGCCAGGTCGGCGCCGCGTCGGCCGGTTTCCAGGAGTGCGGCAATCGCTACGGCCGTGGGCAGGCCGCGATGTGGTACGACGCGACGGTCATGGCCGGCACCAACGAGGACCCGCAGAGCAGTGAGGTCGTCGGCAAGTCCGGGTACGTTCCCGCGCCGCGCAAGGACACCGACGCCGCGGGCTGGCTGTACACGTGGTCGCTGGCCATCCCGAAGGTCGCCGACAACAAGCAGGCGTCGTGGGACTTCCTGCGCTGGATGACCGGCAAGGAGTTCGTGCAGACGGTCGGCGAGGAGTTCGGCTGGAACCGGGTCCCCAGCGGCTGCCGGCTGTCCACATACGACATTCCCGAGTATCGCGAGGCCGCCGAGGCGTACGCACAGCCGACGCTCGACGCGATCAGCGTGGCCGATCAGGACCACACGATGACCCGGCCCGTGCCGTACGAGGGACTCCAGTTCCTGAGCATCCCCGAGTTCCAGGACCTCGGCACGCGCGTGTCGCAGCAGCTCTCGGCCGCGATCGCGGGCCAGAAGTCGCCCGACGACGCCTTGCAGCAGGCGCAGGAGTACGCCGAGGTCGTCGGCAGGTCCTATCAGGAGAGTGAGCGATGACGACCACTCTGCAGCCGGCGCCGGAGCGGCCGGAGAAACCGCCGTCGGAGGTGCGCAGCCGGGAACGTGCCGAGGGCTGGCGCCGGCGCGCGCCGCTGTTGCCGGCGCTGCTGTTCACGATCGCCGTCACCCAGATCCCGTTCCTGGTCACGGTGTTCAACTCGTTCCAGTCGTGGAACATGGTGCGCCCCGGGTCGCAGCACTTCGTCGGGTTCGACAACTACGTCGCGGTCTTCAGCGACTCGGTGTTCCTGCAGGCACTGGTCAACACCGTGCTGTTGACGGTGGTCTGCGTGTTCGTCGCGATGCTGCTCGGACTGGGCCTGGCGTTGCTGCTGGACCGCTCGTTCCCCGGCCGCGGCGTCGTCCGGACGTTGCTGATCACGCCGTTCCTGATCCTGCCCGCGGCCGGGGCGCTGCTGTGGAAGACGACGATGTTCGACCCGACCTACGGCCTGCTGAACTGGGCGCTGGGCGTGCAGGTCGACTGGCTGTCGGACTATCCGCTCGCCGCCGTGATGGCCCAGATCACCTGGCAGTGGACGCCGTTCATGATGCTGCTGATCCTCGCCGGACTGCAGGCGCAGTCGCGCGAGGTCCTCGAGGCGGCGCAGGTGGACGGCGCGGGCCGGTGGCGCACGTTCGTGTCGATCACCCTGCCGCAGCTGTCGCGGTACCTGCAGTTGGCGGTGCTGCTGGGCGCGATCTACATCGTGAACAGCTTCGACGCGATCTACCTGATGACCCAGGGCGGCCCCGGCACGGCGAGCACCAACCTGCCGTTCTACATCTACCAACGGGCATTCGAGGGCTTCGACGTCGGACAGTCGTCGGCGATGGGCGTCATCGTGGTGATCATGACGCTGATCGTGGCGACCTTCGCGCTGCGCCTGATGTTCCGCACCTTCGACGTCTCCCGCGGGGTGAAGTGACGATGGTGTCCACAGTGTCCCAAGACTCCAGGTCCCGCGGCTCCGCGGCGAAGTCCTCCACGGCAAGGTCCCGAGGCTCCGCCGCGCACCGGCTCGGCCGCGGCGCGCTGACCGCGGTGACGTGGGTGCTCGCGCTGCTGTTCGTGTTCCCGGTGATCTGGATGGTCGTCACCTCGTTCAAGCACGAGGTGGACGCGGCGACCGATCCGCCGACGTTCGCGTTCACGCCGACGCTCGACCAGTTCACGACGATCCTCGACCGCGGATTCCTGCCGTACCTGGCGAACTCGGCGTTCGTGACCGTGTCCTCGACGCTGCTGGTGCTGCTGCTCGGCATCCCCGCGGCGTACGCGCTGTCGCTCGCACCGATCAAGCAGACGGCCAACGCGCTCGGCTTCTTCCTGTCCACGAAGATGCTCCCGGTGGTCGCGGCGATCATCCCGCTGTACGTGATCTCGCAGAACTTCCGGATGCTGGACAACGTCTGGGCGCTCATCGTGCTGTACGCGGGCATGAACATGCCGCTCGCGGTGTGGATGATGCGTTCGTTCTTCCTCGAGGTGCCACGGGAGATGATCGAGGCGGCACGCGTGGACGGCGCGAGCCTGCCGACGTTGCTGTACCGCGTGATCCTGCCCGTCGTGGCGCCCGGTATCGCGGCGACGGCGTTGATCTGCGTGATCTTCTCGTGGACCGAGTTCTTCTACGCGGTGAACCTGACCGCGGCCCAGGCCGGCACGGTGCCGGTCTTCCTCGTCGGCTTCATCACGAGCGAGGGCCTGTTCTGGGCGCAGCTGTCGGCGGCCGCGCTGCTGGCCTCGCTGCCCGTGATGATCATCGGCTGGTTCGCGCAGAACCACCTGGTACGCGGCCTTTCCATGGGCGCTGTCAAGTAAAGGAGTTACCGATGGCGCAAGTGCAGTACGCCGGCGCATCCCGGATCTACCCGGGTGCCAACGCCGTCCGTGCCGTGGACGGGCTCGACCTGTGCGTCGGCGACGGCGAGTTCCTCGTCCTCGTCGGGCCGTCCGGATCGGGCAAGTCGACGGCGCTGCGGATGGCCGCGGGTCTCGAGGACGTCGACGAGGGCACGATCTCGATCGGCGACCGCGACGTCACGCACCTTCCGCCGAAGGACCGCGACATCGCGATGGTGTTCCAGTCGTACGCGCTCTACCCGCACATGAGCGTGCGGGAGAACATGGCGTTCTCGCTGAAACTCCGCGGTGTGTCCAATGCGGACATCAAGGTCAAGGTGGACGAGGCGGCCGAGCTGCTCGACCTGACCAAGTACCTCGACCGCAAGCCGAAGGCGCTGTCCGGCGGTCAGCGACAGCGCGTGGCCATGGGCAGGGCGATCGTGCGCGAGCCCGCCGTGTTCCTGATGGACGAGCCGCTGTCGAACCTCGACGCCAAACTGCGCGTCGAGACGCGCGCGAACATCGCCGCCCTGCAGCAACGCCTGGCCACGACCACCATCTACGTCACGCACGACCAGGTCGAGGCCATGACGATGGGCGACCGGGTCGCCGTGCTGCGCGACGGCCTGCTCCAGCAGTGCGCCGCGCCCCGCGAGCTCTACGACACCCCTGCCAACGTGTTCGTCGCCGGGTTCATCGGCTCGCCCGCGATGAACCTGCTGACGGTCGGCGTGGACGGCGGCACCGTCAAGCTCGGCGGCCTGAGCTTCGGCCTGCCCGTGCGCACCGACCTCGCCGAGGTGACGGTGGGCGTTCGGCCCGAGTCGTTGACACTGGTGGGCGCCGGCGACGACGGTTTCGACCTGCGGGTCGAGCTCGTCGAGGAGCTCGGGGCCGACGCCTACGTGCACGGGGCGCTCGAGGGGCAGCCGGACCGCGTGGTCGTGCGCGCCGACGGCCGAACCCCACCCCGTTTGGGCGAGACGGTTCGGGTCGCGTTGCGCGACACTGGGGAGGTACACGCCTTCGACCCGGCGTCCGGACAACGGTTGTCCGGACAGTGAGCACGGGGTCGGCGGCCGCGAGCAGAAGGGACGTCTGACACCGTGAGCGAGCTGGTAGCGGGGGTGGACTCGTCCACCCAGTCCACCAAGGTCGTCGTCATCGATGCCGCCACCGGTGATGTGGTGCGCACCGGGCAGGCGGCGCATCCCGACGCCACCGAGGTGGATCCGGCCGAGTGGTGGCGCGCGCTGCGCACCGCGGGCGACGGACTGCTCGACGACGTCCGCGCGGTCGCGGTCGCCGGTCAGCAGCACGGCATGGTGACCATCGACGACGACGGCGAGGTCGTGCGCGATGCGCTGCTGTGGAACGACGTCCGCTCAGCGCCCGCGGCCGAGGAGCTCGTCGACGAACTGGGCGGCGGGCAGGCGTGGGCCGACGCGGTCGGCTCGGTGCCGCTGGCCAGCTTCACCGTGACGAAGCTGCGGTGGCTGGCCGAGCACGAACCGGCAGCGGCCGAACGCGTCCGCCGCGTGCTGCTGCCGCACGACTGGTTGACGTGGCAGCTGCTCGGCGCCACCGGTGAGCCCACGACCGACCGCGGCGACGCCTCCGGCACCGGCTACTACTCGCCGGCCGAGGGTCGGTACCGTCCGGATCTGCTGGTGCACGCGTTCGGCAGGGAACTGGAACTGCCGCGGGTGCTCGGCCCCGCCGAACCCGCCGGGTACACCGCCGACGGGGTGCTCGTCGCCGCGGGCACGGGTGACAACATGGCCGCCGGATTGGCCCTCGAGCTCGCCGACGGCGACGTCGCGGTGTCGCTGGGCACCAGCGGAACCGTGTTCGGCGTGGCCGACAAGCCGGTCGCCGACGGCACGGGCGTCGTCGCCGGCTTCGCCGACGCGACCGGACGTTTCCTGCCCCTGGCGTGCACGCTCAACGCCGCGCGGGTACTGACCGCGACGGCGACGATGCTGGGCACGGACCTCGAGGGACTCGACGCGTTGGCGTTGTCGGCCGAGCCGGGTGCCGACGGGGTGACGCTACTGCCCTATCTGGACGGTGAGCGGACGCCGAACCTGCCGGACGCCACCGGATCGTTGGTGGGCCTGCGCCGGGCGAACATGACGCCGGCGAACATCGCGCGCGCCGCCGTCGAGGGCATGCTGTGCGGCCTGGCGGCGGGCCTCGATGCGCTGCGGGAACACGGCGTTCCGGTGCGGCGCGTGCTGCTGACGGGCGGCGCGTCCCGGTCGGAGGCCGTGCGCGCCGTCGCCCCGGCCGTCTTCGGCGTGCCGGTCGTGGTGCCGCCCGAGATGGAGCACGTGGCGGTCGGCGCGGCGCGGCAGGCCGCGTGGGCGCTCGGCGGGCAGGCGGAACCGCCGAGCTGGCGCGCCACCGACGACGGCACGGAACGCGTCCCCACCGACGCCACCTGGCCGCGGGCGCCGCCGTCAACGACGCCCACCGCGAGGCGAGAAACCGCCTCCACTAACGCCGTGTCAGCACCCCACGTCGCCGTGTCAGCACCCCACGTCGCCGTGTCAGTATTCCGCGTCGCCGCTTTGTGCCAACACGGCGTCGTGGATCGCCAACACGGCGCGCGCGTTACACCGGAATAGTCCTATTTGAACGGTTCTGCCCGGCACGCGGCACGTCGCGTGCCGGGCAGAACGTCCTTGTCCATGCTTAGAATCCCGCGCGGCATGGTCGACGTTCTCGGGAGGACTCGTCGTGAACTCGCAGGTGGTACGGCCCCGCTTACTGCGGCCCGAGGGGCGCGAACGGTCGGAGGTCGCTCCGATCGAGCTGTTCTTCGACCTGGTGTACGTCTTCGCGATCATCCAGGTCTCGCACACCCTCCTGGACCACCTGACGTGGCTCGGCTTCGTCGAGTTCGCCGTGCTGTTCGGCGCGGTGTGGTGGGCGTGGAACTACTCGGCGTGGGCGATGAACTGGCTCGACCCGCGCAGCGGTCTCGTCCGGGTCCTCAACGGACTGCTCATGCTCGCCTCGCTGGGTATGGCGCTGGCCCTGCCGCACGCGTTCACCGAGGACGGACTGTTGTTCGCCGCCTGCTACGTCGCCGCGCAGGTCGGCAGGGCGGCATTCATGGCGGTCGCGATGCGCGGGCACGTGCTCGCGAAGAACTACACGAACCTGCTCGCGTGGAGTTCGTCCGCGGGCGTGCTCTTCCTCGCCGGTGCGTTCCTGGACACGGTGCCGCGGCTGATCGTCTGGGCGATCGCGTTGCTGATCGACGTCTCGGGGCCGCGGTTCGACTTCCGCTTCCCCGGGCTCGGATCCGCACCCATGCACACGTGGCGACCGACGCGGAACATCTCGCCGAGCGCAACCGGCTGGTGTTCATCATCGCGCTCGGCGAGTCGATCCTCATCATGGGCAACACGCTGTACGGCATGGAGGAGATCACGGTCCGCGCCGTGCTCGCCTCGCTGTTCGGGTTCGTGGGCCTGTTCGTCATGTGGTGGGCGTACTTTGCGCTCGCCGGCCACGACACGCAGGCCAGCCACGGCGACGAGAGCACCAGCGCGCTGCGGTCGGCGTTCGCGTACGCCCACGCGCTGATGGTCGCGGGCGCGATCGTCGTCGCAGTGTCGATCGAGCTGCGGATCAGCCACGACCACACCGACGCCCCGTTGGTGCTGACGACGGTCGGCGGCCCGCTGATCTACCTGGCAGGAAACATTCTGTTCCTGCGGTCCCGTACCGGCGCGGTGGCCCGCGAACGGTATCTGGCCGCGGCGGCCCTGCTGGTCATCGGCGTGGTCGGACTGGTGTTCGGACATGCGCTGCCGCCGATCGCGGTCGGACTCGCCGTGGTCGTCGTGATGTCCACATTGGCCGTCGTCACGCAGCTGCGGTCGAAACGGGCACTCCACTAACGCCTGTCAGCATTCCGCGTCGCCGCTTTGTGCCGACACGGCGTCGTGGATTGCTGACACGGCGGGCGTGTGGGTCAGGCGCACAGAGAGCTGCCGACCAGGATCAGCCGGAGGGTGCGCTCCGTGGCGTCGGTGACCAGCTTCTCCGCGGTCTCCATGGCCTCGCTCAGCGCGACCGGAGCCGACAGGATGCCGGTGTAGGCGTCGATGCCGGCCTCGTGTGTGGCCCGCGCGCCGCGGCCGATCGTGCCGGCCAGCGCGATCACCGGCTTGCCGCGCAGCTTCGCCCTGCGGGCGACCTCGGCGGGGATCTTGCCGTTGGGGGTCTGGAAGTCGATCGCGCCCTCGGCCGTCAGCACCAGGTCGCGCCGGCGAGCTTGCTGTCGAGGTCGACGTGGTCGAGCAGCACGTCGAAACGGGGCAGCAGCCGCGCGCCCAGCACGCCGGCCAGGCCCGCGCCGAGACCGCCGGACGCGCCGGTGCCCGGAGCGGTGCGCACATCGCGGTCGCAGCGGTACTCGATCAGCTTGGCCCACTGGGTCAGGCCCTTCTCCAGCAGACCGACCTGCTCCTCGGTCGCGCCCTTCTGCGGGCCGAAGATGCGCGCGACGCCGTTGTCGCCGGTCAGCACGTTGTGCTGGTTGCAGGCGACGAGGATCTCGGTCTCGGCCAGCCGCGGGTCCACACCGGACACATCGAGGTCGATCGCGTCGGCGAGCGCGTAGCCGCCGTCGGCGACCTGCTCGCCGTCCGGGCCGAGCACCCGGGCGCCGAGGGCGCGCAGCGCACCCGCACCGCCGTCGGACGTGCCGGAGTCGCCGCAGCCGACGAGGATCCGGCGGCACCCGGCGTCGAGGGCGGCCGTGATCAGCTCGCCGACACCGTAGGTCGTCGTGTAACCGGGGTCGCGCTCGTCGTTCGGGACCAGGCGCAGGCCGGCGGCCGCGGCCATCTCGACGAATGCCGTGCGCGGCGCGTCGGCCGGTCCGCCCAGCACGGCGAAATGCGACTCGACGGGGCGGCCGACCGGACCGGTCACCGTCGCCGGGACGATCTCGCCGTCCGTCGCCGCCGCGAGGGTCTTCGCGGAGCCTTCACCACCGTCGACGAGCGGAACCGTGTCGACGTGCGCGCCCGGCAGCACGCGACGGATGCCCGCGGCCATGGCCGCCGCGACCGACTCGGCGTCCAGCGACTCCTTGAAGCCGCTCGGAGCGATGACGAAACGCATCGGAATGGTCGTGGTCATGGTGGTGTCTCCTTCTCTCAGTGGGCCTGCAGCGACAGGCCCATGGCCGGCCAGACGGCCAGCGCGAATGCCAGGACGAGGGCGACCGTGAGCGGACCGAGGAACGCGGAGATCCGCAGCAGGTCGGACTTGCGGTAGGTCGGGGCGTCGGTGACGGCGGCGAACATGGCCACCGGCTTCGCCGACGACGGCAGGGTGTGGCAGAAGCCCGCGGCCACCGTGGACGCGAACGCGACGGCGACGGGGTTGAGCCCTGCGGCCATCGCCAGCGGGATCAGCAGCGGGATCAGCACCGACGAGCGCGCCGAACGCGACTGCAGCACCAGGTGCGCGGCGGCGCTGACGATGACGACCACCACGAGGAACGCGGCCGCGCCGTTCATGCCGGACAGCAGCGACTGGCCCAGCCACTCCGCCGCACCGGACGTCGTGAGCGCCATGCCGAGCACCGCGGTCGTCACCATGAACAGCAGCAGCGACCACGGCACGGTCGACAGCGCCTTCGGCAGGGCGGTGAGTCCGAATCCGGGGGCGGTCGTGACGATCGCGCCGAAGAGCGCGACGAGCGCCGGCGACATGCCGTGCCACGCCTCGGTGCACCACAGCGTGATGACGAACGCCAGGACCGTCACCGCGCGCAGCTGCTCCGACGTCAGCGGGGCGCGGGCGTCGATGCCGGTGTGCTCGGCGAGGCGGTCGACGTCGAGGACGATCCGCTCACGGCGGTCGGCCCGACGCGTCATCACCAGCAGCACGATCTCGGCCGCGAGGTGCGAGCTGACCACCGCGAACGGGAAGCCGAGCATCAGCCACTGCGCGTACCCGATGCCGCTGCCCGTGCTCTGCTCGAGCAGCTGGCTGGTGATCAGGTGGGCGCCCGCGCCGGTGATCGTCGCGGCCGCCGACAGCAGGATCACCGTCGGGAACAGCAGCGCGAACGCGCGGACCACCGCGGGCCGGTCGGCCAGGGTGGCCGCCAGTGCCAGGAAGATCGGCAGCGCCAGCGCGGCCCGGCCCGACGTCGCGGGGATCGCCAGCGCACTGACGACGAGCGCCGCGGTGAGCAGGTGCGCCAGGCCGCGGACCGAGGTGGCCTTGCTGCACAGGATGATCGCGAACCGCGTCGGCAGGCCCGTCCTCGTGAGCCCGGCCGCGAGGATGAACGCGGCGATCAGCAGCCAGATGGTTTCGGAGCCGAGTGCGCCGAACAGCTCCTCCGACGGGACGATCCCGCCGAAAACGAGCACGGCGGCAGCGGAAAGCCCGACGAACGTGTCGTCCAGCTTTCCCGTCATCCACGCGATGACCGCGACACCGAACACCGCGAGGGTGAACACGCCGCTGCCTGTCAACTCGACCATGACAACAAGCTTGTGGCCCGGCGCTGAATCGTCGGTGAAGCTGTCGTGAAAGGGCCTTCATCTTCGCGGAGGTCGCGGAGCGGCCGCTTCGAGTAGCGGCTCAGAACGCTGTGACCTGCGATTTTCGGTGCCGTGGCGGCGCCGTCAACCGCAGCCTACGCCAAGTGGGTGGCCCGCGCGAGGGGTCGCCGAAAAGTTTCGGAAACACGAAAGCCCGGGCCGCTCGGGGCCCGGGCTCGATGGGTTTCTCTGTGGCTCTGTGGCTTTGGTCAGGTCCGGTGTTCGACCGCGGCGTGTGAACGCCGGACCTGCCAGCAAGGGAATGCCGTGATGCCGGCGTGTCAGCGGCCGGCCGACTCGCCCCGGTACGGAACGAAGCCGCGGCCGACATCCTGAATCCTGTTCAGCTCGGCGACATAGCGACGAATCGCGGTGTAGATCACTCGCATCGTGACACCTCCTTCCTGAACCGCGCTCGCCGTCCCATTGGCGAAGGACTCGACGCCTCGGCGCATAACGCTGCCGCACTCGCGAGTTATGGGATTGCCGGGAGAGACCCTCGGCGCTGGGGGACGTGGCCCAACGCACCCCCGAATGTGCCATGTCCGCAGGCCCACGCGCCAGCCCGCAAAAGTGCGAAAAATCGCAGGTCAGAGGTGTAATACGCACCCCGCCCATGGCGATTCCCATGCGGGAGCCATTCCGGCCTTCACCCGGCCCCGCACGAGGAGTTCCCAAGGGCCATGTCGCTTGGTCAACACTGCCACGCGGAGCGTGTCCGGTTGGGTGGCGGTGGGAGACGGGTGGGAGCGACCATGGGGCCCACGGGGGCTTCTTACTCGCCGTTGCGGCGGCGTTTGGTCAGGGCCGTCAGTGCCGCACCGGCCACCAGCAACGCCACGCCGAGCGCGAGCGGCACTCCGATGTTCGCGCCGGTCTGCGACAGCTTGTCCTCCCCCGCTGCGCCGTCCGGGTGGGTCCCGTGTGGACCGCCGGGCGGCACCGCTCCCTGGTCACCGGGCGGCGGCCCCGGATCGGCCCCCGTCGGCACCGGAGGCCCGGTCGGGTCCGTCGGGTCCGTCGGACCGGTCGTCGGCGGCTGGGTCGGCGTGGTCGGAGACGTCGGCGACGTGGGTGTCGTCGGTGTCGTGGGCGTGGTGGGCGACGTGGGCGACGTCGGTGTGGTCGGTGACGTCGGGGTCGTGGTCGGTGTCGGATCGGGGGTACGGCTGTTGGTCACGGTCGTGACGTGCGGATCGCCGGCGTTCTCGGCGTCCACCGCGATGATGCCGCTCGTGCGGTCCGCGGGCAGGTCGTAACCGTCCGGCGCGGTGCGCTCGAACCAGTAGTAGTCGCCGAAGTCCAGCTCCCCGACCTCGCACCGGCCGTCCTCGCCCGTCGAGCAGCTGCCGACGAGTTCGTCGTCCGGATCGGGTGCGTCGTCGGTGTAGCCGTCCTCGCCGTCCCCGTCGACGTCGCGGTACAGCTCGAACTCGCTGCCCGGCAACGGATCGGAGTCGTCGGCGTCGATCTTCTCCACCGTCAGTTCGGACAGCATGCGGTTCACCGCCGTGCACACGGCTCGCCCGCCCGGCGCGAGCTGCCAGTTGTTCGGGTCGAGCGGTTGGTAGGCACGGGTGACGCCGGTGCGGCACGTCAGGTCGTGCAGCAGGTATCCGTCCGGGCCGTCGACCTCGGCGATCGCGTACGGCTGGTTCGGCCGCACGTGCTGGTTGCCGCCACCGGGGACGTCGTGGTCGTGCCCGCCCGGCGGCACCGGGTCGCGCGGGCTCAATCGGAACGTGAAGTCCTCCGGCTGCGCGTCGCCGCCCTCGACGACCTTGACGACGTTCATCGTCGACGTCATGTTCACGGCGGTGCATTCGACGTCCTCACCGAGCGGCACCGCCACGGCACCCTCGCTGTCGGTCGAGAACGCGCCGCCACCGGAGCCCGTGGTCTGCGTGCAACCCCAGGAACCCGTCGACTGCGGGAACTCCAACGGCTGCGTGCGCTGGTCGTTCTGCACGTAGTGCACGACGTCGTGCGGTGCGGGTCCGTCGGGTTCGGGCTCGTCGGCCTGCTCGGCGAGCTGGTACACCGCGCCCGGCGTCACGTCGGCCCATGCCGTCTCGGTGCGTCCGCTCGGCCCGGGCAGCGCGCCGTCCGGGCCGATGCCCTGCAGCTGCCACCACTGCGGGTCGAGCTCGCCGCCGTGGACGACCTTGGTGAGGCGCAGCCGGCTGTGGCATTCCACCTCGTTGGTGATCGTCCATTCGTTGACGCCCGGTTGCAGCGGCATGTTCGCCGGCGTTCCCGGGGTGATGTCGGTGCCGTCGGTGCCCGTGCCCGCGATGCTGCTGCCCGTCAACTCGCAGTTGGTCGGACTGATCCCGACGTTCTCGTTCACCGCCACCGATCCGTCGTCGGCGACGCTGTATCCCTCGCGGCTCACGCTCCACGGCTGCGCGCTCGCGGGCGCACCGTCCGGGCCGTCCAACGTGAGCGACGCCGTGAGCCCGGGCGGCTGCGAACCGTGGTTGTAGCTGGTCGTGCTGGTCTCACCGTCCGGGCCGGTGGTCGTCGTGACCTCCCACTGCTTGTGCACGACGGCCGAGCCCGCGGTGAAGTCCGGCGCTCTGTTGTAGACGGTGCACGAGATGAACCCGTGCATCCCGATGTCCTCGATCGTGAACGCCTCGGGGTTGTCCGGATCGGGTGTCACCGGAACCGGCACGTCCTCGCCGGTCGCCTTGTTGACACACGCCGTCTCCTGCGGCATCGACTCGTAGCCGGGTTGCTGCGTCTCGGTGATGCCCACGTCGACCGGCCCGGGGTCGAACTCGAGGTCGAAGTTCGTCGCACCCGTCTGCGGATCGGTCTGCGCGGTCGCCGGTTCGACGGTGCCGGAACTGGTCTCCGCGGCGAACGTCCACGGGTTGTTCGGGGTGTAGGCGTCGTCGATCGTCCCGTCGTAGGGCACGATCTGCTTCACCACCGACACCGAGGGCGCGCAGTTGCCCAGCACCAGGCCGTGCAGCGCCTCGGCCGCCTCGCCGTAGTCGGGCGTCTGGAAGTAGTCGGCCTCGTGGATGTTCGTGCCGTCGTAGCCGGTGCGACCCGAGATGGTGCGCAGGTTGTACGCGGCGCCCTCGGTCGAGACGCCGGCACCGACACCGACCGCCATGATCCGCGTGCCCTGGCTCTTGACCAGGTTCGCCGAGGCGTTGGCGTTGCCCAGTTCGCGGAAACGGGTGTAGCCGCTGCCCGGGTCGTTCGGTCCGCGGCTGCCCACCGGATTGGGCCCGTACACGGTCGGGTTGCCGTCCGTCAGCATGATCGCCATGTCGAACTGCTGGTCCGCGGCCGCCGTCTCGTTGGCCTCCGCCACCTCGGCGAGACCCCGGTCCCAGTTCGTGTAGTTGGTCCCGGGCGAGTCCCAGTCGGCGTAGAGATCGCGGAACGCCTGGTTGTCGGAGTTCGTCGCGACCGGGAGCAGACCCGTGTTGCCGTCGTAGCCGGCCGCGGGTGAGTCCGTGCCGAACGTCAGCAGCGCCGCCTTGGACGGAGTGCCGCGCAACGACGTCACGAAGTTGTCCAGCGCGTCCTTGATCTGCTCGACGTTGTCGCCGACCGAACTCGACAGGTCCACGACCAGCGCCACGTTCAGCCCGCAGTCCTCGTTCATCGGCGGGTTCTCCCGCGACATCGGGATGACACCACCGGATGCGGTCCGGCGTTGGAACTCGGGCACGTTGCTCTGCGGGCTCGTCTGCAGGCCGGGGTCGGTGATCCAGTTGCGGTCGGCGCCGTACGAGGAGTACGTCTGGCCGGCCACGATCACGGGCGTCTGGAAGACGTGCCGGATCGAGCGCATGTCGTTCTGGTTACCCAGCAGCGGACCGGTCTGCCACTGCGGGTTCGCGTAGTGCCCGCCGTCGGCGCCCGTCGCGGCCAGCCACAGCCGGCGATTCTGCGGCAACTGCGCCGTGTCGACGGTGAACGTGCACCAGCCCTGGGCGTCGGAGGTGCAGCTGAACAACGGCGTTTGCCTGGTGAACCCGTCGTTGTCGTCGATGCTCGCCTCCGGACTCGTCGGGAACAGTCCGAACTCGGCGCCCTGGAGCGGTCCGATCGTGCTCGGCCCGGTGCGGATGTCGCCGACGTAGGCGCGCACGATCGCCGTGTTCCCGGTCTGCGCGGCCGTCGGAGGCGGCGGGATCAGCATCATGCCGACACACGCCAGGACACCGAGCAGCGCGAGCGGCCCACGCCGCGTCGTTCGAGCGGGCTTCCGACCGGAAGACACGTTGGCCGTCCCCTTTCGCTGATCCCACGGCCCCGGCCCCGGTGCGGAATGCGCCCACCCGAAAGGGCACTGGATTGGACCTCGAGAATGGTTGTAACACGCCTGGAAACCGCCCGCTCGCCGACGATCCGCCACGCTTTCCCGGCACGCCCCGAGATTGCTCCGTTGGCGTGACCGAGGTTTAAAACGACCCCCGCCGTGTCAGCACCTCATGCGGGCGTGTCAGCAACTCACGTCGCCGTGTTGGCATTCCATGCGGGCGTGTCAGCAATCTGCGTCGGTTCGTTGGCGATCCACGTCGGAAGAACTGCGCCGTTCCGGTGAAGATCGAAATGCGATCTTGGAGGTTCCGAGTGCTTCACCCATGATCGGGCGGTTGTCGAGCTGGGGAGGTGGACGTGGGCGGGCCGGATCAGCCTCGAGATTCGAAGGGTCGTTGGACGAAGAAGCGCAGCGTCGCCGTCGTGGGAGTGACGGCCGTCGTCGCCTACGGACCGGTGACCGGTGGAATGACGGCCGGTACGGGTGGGATGTCGATGAAGGCGGGAATGACGCAGGCGAGCCCGCAGGCGTTCACCAAGAGCACCCAGGCGGTGAAGAAGGGCCGACCGGCGCAGGCGCTGCGGCACCTGAAACTGAAACGGCCGGCGCGGAAGGTCGAGCGGGCCCTCGAATGCGGCATCAACTCGTACGGCGAGGTGCAACGTTTCCTGATCCGCAATCCGTGTCGGTCGCTCGACCGGTCGTTGTTCACCCTCGACGACGAGCACGGGAACCGCATGGTCGTGTCGATCTCCTGGGTTCGGATGCCGACGTCCGCGCAGGCCGCGCGGTTGCGGAGGATCGCCGACGTGTACGGCACCGGCAACGTCTCACCACTGCCGGGACATGTGGTCGGGGCGGGCGATATCGAATGGACCGGCCGCAATTACGACTCCCGGCGGATGCGGCAGACCACGGTGATTGCCGAAACGGAACCGGTCCACGGCGAGATCGACCCCGAGTACCTCGACAACGTCGCCGAGTTGGCGGTCCACTTCCCGCGCCCGAAACGCTGACACGACGACGTGGATTGCCAACACGACGACGTGGGGTGCTGACACGGCGACGCGAAACGCTGACACGGCGACGCCGAACGCTGACACGGCGGCGGCGGTTACAGGGTGGTTTGTTTGCGGCGGAGGATGGTGCGTTCTCGGGGGTTGGCGCAGAGGGAGATGGCGCGGTCGAGTTCCGTGCGGGCCTCCGACACGCGGCCGAGCCGGATGAGCAGTTCCGCGCGCACGCCGGCCAGCTGGTGCGAGCGGGCGAGGGCGTCGGAGTCGGCGAGACCGTCGACGATGTCGAGCGCCTCGGCGGGGCCGCGGGCCATCGACACCGCCACGGCCCGGTTCAGCTCCACGATCGGTGACGGCGCCAGCCTGCCCAGCGCTTCGTACAGCACGACGATCCGGTCCCAGTCGGTGTCGGCGACCGACGGGGCGACCGCGTGGCATTCGGCGATCGACGCCTGCAGCCCGTAGTACCCGAGTCCGCGGCCGATGCGCGTCGCCGCCGCCAGCGCCGCCCGTCCGCGGCGGATCGCCGAGGAGTCCCACAGCCGGCGGTTCTGGTCCTCGAGCAGCACGGGTTCGCCGTCGGCGTCGGTGCGCGCGGGGAACCGGGCGGCGGTCAGCTCCATCAGCGCCGACAGGCTGTGCACCTCGTGCTCGCCCGGCATGAGGCGCGTCAGCACGCGGCCCAGCCGCCGCGCCTCGCGGGCGAGGTCGATGCGGATCAACGCGTCGCCCGAGCTCGCCGACGACCCCTCGGTGAAGATCAGGTAGACGACGCTGAGCACGGATCCGAGCCGCGCGCCGAGCTCGTCGTCCGGCGGCACGGTGAACGGGACCTGGGCCGCCGACAGTGTCTTCTTCGCGCGCGTGATGCGCGCCTGCACGGTGGCCGTCGGGGCGAGGAACGCCCGCGCGATCTCGTCGCTCGTCAGACCGCCGACCACGCGCAACGTCAACGCCACCTGCGCCTCGCGCGAGAGCACCGGGTGGCACGAGGTGAACATCAACGCCAGCACGTCGTCGTCGTCGGAGGAGTCGTCGGGACCCGCGGCGCTCCCCGAGGAGCCGCCCCCGTCAGGCGACATGTCGACACCGGAGGCCGCGGCGAGGTCGGGCAGTCGCTCGTCGAACGCGGACCGCCTGCGGAACGCGTCGACGGCCCGGCGCCGGCCGGTCGTCAGCAGCCACGCCACGGGGTCACGCGGAACGCCCTCGCGGGGCCAGTGGACCAGCGCCTCCGCGAGGGCTTCCTGTGCAACGTCCTCGGCCAGCGCGAAATCGCCGGTGTAGCGGGTGAGCGCACCGACGATCCGCGCCGACTCCATCCGCCAGATCGCCTCGACGCGGCGCCTGGCCTCGACGTGCTCGGTCACCCGAGGCTCACTTCTGGCCGAGCTGCTCCCGCCAGCCGCGTTCCTTCTGGATCCACTCGTTGTCCTGCGGGAACTCGTCGATCTCCGAGACGCGGCGGATCTCCATCTTGCTGCCCGGCCCCTGCATCGGCGCGCGCTTGGCCCATTCGACGGCCTCCTCCTTGGAGGCGACCTCGAGCATCCAGAATCCGTTGAACAGTTCCTTCGTCTCGCCGTACGGGCCGTCGGTGACGACCGGGGTGTCGCCCGAGTAGTCGACGACC
This sequence comes from Saccharomonospora sp. CUA-673, assembly GCF_001942305.1. Taxonomy (GTDB): domain Bacteria; phylum Actinomycetota; class Actinomycetes; order Mycobacteriales; family Pseudonocardiaceae; genus Prauserella. The sequence continues at coordinate 53,675 of NZ_MKKE01000015.1, forward strand.
ACGCCCTGGTCCTGGGGGTCGAGGCCCTCGCCGCCGATCATCACCCCCGCGTTGATCATCTCCTCGTTGAACTTGCCCATGACGGCGATGACCTCGTTGAAGTCGACGTTCTCGTAGGCGGCGAGAGTCTCGTCGGTGGCCCGCATGATCAGCATGAACTTCATCGTCGGCTCCTTCGCTGTGAAGCCCCCTGGTGGAGCTTCTCACCACAAGGTCGAACGGGCACCCCCGCGAATCGACACCGCCGCGAAAAAACTCGAAACGGCCCGATTCGTCCCGTTTTCGTGGTGGCGACCGGGGGCCGTGTCGTACCGTCACGCGCGTGACCTCGACCGTTCCCGACCCCCGGCGACTGGCCTCGACGGTCGCCGCGTGCCGGGAGCTCATCGAGACGCGCTTCGCCGACGAGATCGAGCGGGGCGCGGCGGCGATGCTGCTCGACGACGGCACGATCCACACCGGAACCGCCCCGGACGTCGTCAACCCGGCCGTCGAGCTGTGCCACGAGGTCGAACCGTTGACGGCGGCGTTCCGGCTGGGCCGGACGGTCGTCGCGTCGGTGTGTCTCGCGCGCGAGGCACCGGGCCGGTTCCTCGTGCTCAGTCCGTGCGGGGTGTGCCGGGAGCGACTGGCGGCGCACGGACCGAACGTCGTGGTCGCGGTGCCGACGCGCGCCGACCCGGCCGAGCCGACCTGGCTCCCGCTGCACCGCGTGTTGCCGCACTACTGGGCGGCGATCTTCGACGACGTGCCCTGGCGCTGAGGCTCTGGCGCTGAGGAGTCCCCGGGGTACTGACGGACCCGCGGTGTCGGGGGTTCATGGCACTCTTGTCCGGTGACCACCGATGCAGATGCGCGCATGCGGGTGCTCGCGTCGCTGCGGCGGGTGCGCGACCGGATCGACCGGGAGTACGCCCAGCCGCTCGATGTCGAGGCGCTGGCCCGCGGCGTGCACATGTCGGCGGGCCATCTCAGCCGCCGGTTCCGCGAGGCCTACGGCGAGTCGCCGTACGCCTACCTGATGACGCGCCGGATCGAACGCGCCATGACGTTGCTGCGCCGCGGCGATCTGAGCGTCACCGACGTCTGCTTCGCGGTCGGCTGCGGTTCGCTGGGCACGTTCAGCACGCGGTTCCGGGAACTGGTCGGCATGTCGCCGAGTCGATATCGGTCGGAGCAGGCGGGCGCGACCGCGGGGATGCCCGCGTGCGTGGCCAAGCAGGTGACGCGACCGATCAGGAATCGAGAAGCGCTCGGCGCGCACAGGACCTAGTTTGATGCCATGACCAGCACAGATCTCACTATCGCCCAGGCCATGCTCCCGTTGGCCGACCCCGACGCCTCGCTCGCGTTCTACCGCGACGTGCTCGGTTTCGAGGTCCGCAACCACGTCGAGTACGGCGACATGCACTGGATCACCGTCGGCCCGCCCGGCCAGCCGGGGACGTCGATCGTGCTCTACCCGCCTGCCTCGACGCCCGGCCTCACCGACGAGGAACGGCGCCTCATCGAGGAGATGATGGCCAAGGGCACGTTCGCCATGATCAACCTGTCGACGCCGGACGTCGACGCCGCGTTCGCGAAGGTCCAGCAGGGCGGCGACGTCGAGGTCGTGCAGGAGCCGATCGACCAGCCGTACGGCATTCGCGACTGCGCGCTGCGCGACCCCGCCGGCACCATGATCCGCATCCAGCAGGCGGGGTGAGGCAGGCGATGGCGACGAAGAACGCGGGCCCGAGCGGGCTGTCGCGGTGGCTCCAGCGGCGCGCGAACAGTTCCACGGCGAACCGGATACGCCGCAAGGGCGGCCGCTCGATGGGGATGGACCTGCTGATCCTGCACACCGTCGGCCACCGAAGCGGTGAACCGCGCGAGACGCCCCTCGCATGGTTCGCCGACGGCGACCCCGACAACAAGGACAGCTGGCTGCTCGTCGCATCGGGCGGAGGCGGCCGGAACCCGGACTGGTTCGCGAACGTCACCGGCCGTCCCGACGCGGTCGCCGTCGAATGGCACGGCCAGTCGCCCGTCGACGTCACGCCGCAGGTCCTCGACGGTGCCGAACGCGAGGAGGCGTGGCAGCGGATCGCCGAGGCTCAGCCGCGCATCGCGAAGTACCAGCGCAAGAGTGATCGCGTGTATCCCGTCGTGCGGTTGACCCGCCGCTGACGACGCTTCCGGCTCGACCTTGGCAAGCCCTGACACACCCCGACCCGACCAGCCCCGACCCGTCCGATCGACCTCGCGGAGAACCGATGACCCACCCGGCCGACAGTCACGACCTCATCCGCGTGCAGGGCGCGCGCGAGAACAACCTCGCCGACATCACCGTCGAACTGCCGAAGCGGCGGCTCACCGTGTTCACCGGGGTGTCGGGGTCGGGCAAGAGCTCGCTGGTGTTCGCGACGATCGCCGCCGAGTCGCAGCGGATGATCAACGAGACCTACAGCACGTTCGTGCAGGGGTTCATGCCGACGCTCGCGCGGCCGGACGTCGACGTCCTCGACGGGCTCACCACGGCGATCATCGTCGACCAGGAACGCATGGGCGCCGATCCGCGCTCGACCGTCGGTACCGCCACCGACACCGGCGCCATGCTGCGGATCCTGTTCAGCAAGCTCGGTGAGCCGCACATCGGGTCGCCGAAGGCGTTCTCGTTCAACGTCGCCTCGGCCAGCGGCGCGGGTGCGATCACCGTGGAACGCGGCGGGAAGCAGGTCAAGGAGAAGCGCACGTTCAGCATCCTCGGCGGCATGTGCGCGGCGTGCGAGGGCACCGGCCGGGTCACCGACTTCGACCTGAGCGCCATGTACGACGACTCCAAGTCCCTCCGCGAGGGCCCGTTCACGATCCCGGGCTGGGGTGCGGAGGGCTGGTACGGGCGGATCTACATCGGCTGCGGGTTCTTCGACCCGGACAAGCCGCTGCGCGAGTTCAGTAAGTCCGAATTGGACGACCTGCTGTACAAGGAGCCGACCAAGATCAAGGTCGACGGCATCAACCTCACCTACGAGGGCATCATCCCGAAGCTGCAGAAGTCGATGCTGTCGAAGGACCGCGAGGCGATGCAGCCGCACATCAGGACGTTCGTCGACAAGGCGATCACGTTCACCACGTGCCCGGACTGCGGCGGGACGCGGCTCAACGACACGGCGCGCTCGTCGAAGATCGACGGCATCAACATCGCCGAGGCGTGCGCGATGCAGATCAGCGACCTGGCGGAATGGGTCCGCGGGCTCGACGCACCCGCGGCGCGCCCGTTGCTGGAGACGTTGCAGCAGACGCTCGACTCGTTCGTCGAGATCGGACTCGGCTACCTGTCGCTGGACCGGCCGTCCGGGACGCTGTCCGGCGGCGAGGCGCAGCGCACCAAGCTGATCCGGCACCTCGGCTCGTCGCTGACCGACGTCACGTACGTGTTCGACGAGCCGACGATCGGCCTGCACCCGCACGACATCGCGCGCATGAACGACCTGCTGTTGCGGTTGCGGGACAAGGGAAACACGGTGCTGGTGGTCGAGCACAAACCCGAGACGATCGCGATCGCCGACCACGTCGTCGACCTCGGCCCCGGCGCCGGGACCGACGGCGGCACGGTGGGCTTCGAGGGCACCGTCGACGAACTGCGCGCCAGTGACACGCTCACCGGCAAGCACCTCGACGACCGTGCGGCGCTCAAACCGTCGGTGCGGACCGGCGACGGCGCGCTCGAGATCCGCGGCGCCGACCTGCACAACCTCACCGGCGTCGACGTCGACATCCCGCTCGGCGTGCTCACCGTCGTCACCGGCGTGGCCGGGTCGGGCAAGAGCTCGCTGGTGCACGGTTCGCTCGCCGGACGCGACGACGTGGTGATCGTCGACCAGGGCGCGATCAAGGGGTCGCGGCGCTCCAACCCGGCGACCTACACGGGCGCGCTCGACCCGATCCGCAAGGCGTTCGCCAAGGCCACCGGGGTGAAACCGGGACTGTTCAGCGCCAACTCCGAGGGCGCGTGCCCGAACTGCAACGGCGCGGGCGTGCTCTACCTCGACCTGGCGATCATGGCCGGAGTGTCGACGCCCTGCGAGGAATGCGAGGGCAAACGGTTCCAACCCGACGTGCTCGAGTACACCTTCGGCGGCAAGGACATCAGCGAGGTGCTCGCGCTGTCGGTGGCCCACGCGGCGGAGTTCTTCGGCTCGGGCGAGGCGAAGGTGCCAGCGGCGCACAAGATCCTCACCCGCCTCGACGACGTCGGACTCGGCTATCTCACGTTGGGCCAGCCGCTCACGACGCTGTCCGGTGGCGAACGGCAGCGGCTGAAGCTGGCGACGCACCTGACCGACGGCGCCGGCGTGTACGTGCTCGACGAGCCGACGACCGGTCTGCACCTGGCCGACGTCGACCAGCTGCTCGCACTGCTCGACCGGCTCGTCGACTCGGGCAAGTCCGTGATCGTCATCGAGCACCACCAGGCCGTCATGGCCCACGCCGACTGGATCATCGACCTCGGCCCCGGCGCGGGCCACGACGGCGGGCGGATCGTCTACGAGGGCACCCCCGCCGACCTCGTCGCCACTGGTGCAACTCTCACCGGCGAACACCTGGCCACCTACGTCCGCTGAACGCGGCGGCTACTGGGAGCGGCGGTACTCCTCCCAGGTCACCTTCTCGACCTTGGGGCCGTCGTCGGGGGCGTGGTTCGCGAGGCCGTTCCTGCCCAGGTAGTAGTCGCCGGCCTGAGCCTGCGCGGCCGGCGACATGGCGGTGTCGCTGATCGCGATGGCGTGGATGTGCGGCGCCCAGTCGCCCTGGTCGGCGGTGCGGTGCCACGCGGCGAAACCGACCTGCCGCAACGTCTTCGTCGCCTTGGTCGCGTCGATGCCGCGCACGGAGATGTCGACCGCGCCGCCGCCGTCGTGCGTGCCCGCCGAGTCGGGGTTCGACCCGGTGTACGAGCCCTGCGTGATCGTCAGATCGATCCCGGAGCGCTTCTCGGCCTCCTCGATCATCGCCAGGGTGCGCCGGTTGAGCACCTGGCCGGACCCGATCGTCACCTTCCCGCCGACGTCGATCGTGCGCGTCACGTCGAATCCGCCGCTCGCACCGAGCTTCGTCAGCGAACCCTTGCCGGGCAGTCCGCTGGCGTCCAGTCCGGAGTGGCCGAGCGAACGCTGGTACTTCGCGTACGCCTCGACCGTGCTGGTGCCGAAGTGTCCGTCGACGTACTTGCCGGCGAGCATTCCCTTGTCCGCCAGGGCTTTCTCGACTCGTTTCACCGAGTCACCCGCGCCCGGGGTGATCGACGAGTTCGGCTTGTACGGATCCCACATGGCGGCCTTGACGACCTTCTCCATGTTCACCGCACCGGCCGTCGCCCGCGGTTCGTCGGCCGTCGCCGCCCCGCCGAGACCCACGGCCGCGATCGCCGCGGCCAGTACCGTCGCTGTCAGCCTGCGCATGTCCGGCCTCCTCACGATCCGCAGTGTTGGAATGCGCTGGTGAACGATTTGTCGCCGACCGAGCCGCCCCATTTGACGCACTTCCCGGCGGCTTGCTGCTTGACCGGACCGGCGTAATAGCTGAACTCGCCCTTGTCGGTCTTGCGGTCGCCGCCCTGCACCTCGAGCAGTGCCGAGGCGGGGCTCTTCGACCCGATCTTCGTGTTCTTCACCGTGGTGACGCAGTTCTGACCGGTGCCGGAGTTGTACATCAGGTACACGCGGCCCGCCCCGCCGAGACCTTTCTCGTTGATGACGGAGAACCCGGATCCGCAGACCTCCTTCGGCGTGTACGGATTCCCACCGCCACCGCCGCCGCCGCAGTTCTTGCTGGTGAAGTCGGTCTTTCCGTAGTAGGGCACCGATTTTCCGTCGACGACGACCTTCTGGTCGGCGCCGTTGAGCAGCTGTTCGTAGTGCAGGTGGGGGCCGGTGACGCCACCGGATGCGCCCGCGGAGCCGATCTTCGTGCCGGTGCTGACCTTCTGGCCCTGGCTGACCGACTGCGCCGACAGGTGCGCGTAGCGCGTGGTCCAGCCGCCGCCGTGGTCGATCTCGATCCACTTGCCGTAGCTCGTGTTCCCCGTGTCGGCGACCCGGGTGACCGTGCCGCCCGCTGACGCGAGCACCGCGTCGCCGGTGATTCCGGACTTCTGCCAGTCGACGGACAGTTCCGGGCTGTGCCCTTGCCAGGTCGCCGCGGTGGCGGTGTACCCGCACGGGAACGGCATCTTGAACGCCGGGGCCGCCGAGGCCTGACCGGCGCCCGCGGACACGAGCGCCGCGCTCGCGGTGACCACGATGGCGCCCACCGCGGCGGCGATCTTGCGGAGTTTCATGGTTCTCCTCGCATGGTCGTGACCGCGACCGCCGGACCCGATTTCGGTGGAACAGGACCCGGAGGATCGCGGAATGGCTACCGGCGAGAAGACTGCCGCAGCGGGGCGCCATGCGTAGCCGGTTTGACGATTCTTCGTACGCCGTTTGACACCGTCTGACAGCTGTCCGAGTCGTCTGCCGGGTGCTTCGGACTTCGAGGAAACCGAATCGTCGGCGGCGGCGTCGAATCGGCAGACACTCTCCAGGGAGGCCGAGCAGCCATGTCCGATTCCGAGATGTCCGATTCCGGGGTTGAAGCCACCGGCCCGGTCGAACCCGTTGGCGCGCATCCGGTCGCGCTCGAGGAATTGCAGGCGCGACTCCGACAGTTAAGGCATAAGGCAGGGAATCCGTCATTTCGGAAGATGGCGGAACGGTCCGGTGCCGTTTCGCACGCGACGCTGCATCTGACGGTGACCGGCCGCCGGTTGCAACCGTGGGAGACGGTGCGGGAGTTCGTCCGGGCCTGCGGCGGCGACGAGACCGAATGGCAGCAGCGCCACGAACACACCAGGGCCGTTCTGGCCGGCGAGATTCCGGCCGTCGAACCGCGGGCCGCCGAGCCGGAGCATGTTGAGCCGAAGCATGTCGAGCCGAAGCATGTCGAGCCGAAGCATGTCGAGCCGTCCGCGGTGGATGCACCCGGGGCGGCGGGACGTCGCGGGTGGCGGCGGTGGTTGGCCGTGCCGGCCGTGGTGCTGGTCGCCGTGGGCGTCGTCGTCGCCGTGCGGATGATCGACGACGAGGACTCCGGACGCGAGGCCAGGGCCCAGGAGGACGCGGGGTCGTTGACCGAGCCGGTGCACGCGGGTGACGACAGCGCGTTGGCGGCGGACCTCGGCATCCAGATGGTGCGGTGGTCGCGCCGAACGAGCAGTTCACGCGGACGTTCGAGCTGCTCAACGCCGGTAGCGTGCACTGGGAAGGTCGGTACCTGGCGCGGATGGAGAATGCGACGGGTCCGCGCTACTGCGAGACGCCGGTGCGCGTCGAGATCCCGGACACCGCGCCCGGCGACACGGTGCGGGTGCCCGTGACGGCGCGCGCGGCCGCGGAGCCGACGACCTGCAAGGTGCGCTGGAAGATGGTCGACGAGGACGACCGCCAGCTCCTACCCCAGAAGCGTCCGGTGTACTTCCTCGTCCACGTCCGCACCCCCTGACGGCGGTCAGGATTCGCGGGCCACTCCGCCGAACATGACGTCGTCGAGCTCGGTGAGGACGGGCAGTCCGGATGGTCACCGCGCCAGGTGGCAGCGGCGCGTCACAGGGTCCGTTCGTCGCGAAAACGTGCCGCGACCTGCTCCAGCTTCGCCACGTACGCGTCCCATTCGGTGTGTTCGGGCAGGTTCGTGGCCGACGGCGTGTAGCCGGCCGACCCGTCGATGCGTTCGCGCAGGATGTCGGCGTGCCCCGCGTGCCGCTGCGTGTCGGCGATGAGGTGCACGAGCACCTGGTGCAGCGTGACCGGGTTCCGATGGTCGGGCCAGTGGGGCACGCGGGACTCGGTGTCGAGGTCGAGCGCCGCGACGGCGGCGTCGGTGTTCGCCCACGCGGCCCGGTACAGCGCGACGATGTCGGCGCGGGACTCGTCCGGCCGCGCCCACATGTCGACGTGCGGGTCCGGGTCGGTGCCGTCCAGCCACGCGGGCGCGCCCTCGCCGTGGCCGAACACCGTGGACATATATCCGAACTCGACCCCTGCGACGTGCTTGACCAGGCCCAGCAGGTTCGTCCCCGTCGGCGTCAGGGGCCTGCGTGCGTCGTACTCGCTCACGCCGTCGAGCTTCCAGAGCAGCGTGTCGCGAGCCTGCTGCAGGTAACGGTGCAGCGTGGCCTTCGCGGACTCCGGCGATCCGCTGGACGTGCTCGTGGCGTTCATGGCGCGTGAGCGTAGAACACGCGGGTAGCCCTGCCGAGTGGATTCCTCCCGACGACGGTTCGCCGCCCGCGTTCTCCTGCCCGCCGTGGCGATCCTCGGCTGGCTGGTCGTCGGCGGGATCGGCGGTCCGTACGCGGGCCAGCTGAGCGACGTGGCCCGGACCGACAACACGTCGTTCCTGCCTGCCTCCGCCGAGTCCACGGCGGTCTCGGAGCTGTTGCCCCGGTTCGGCGGCGACCGGGGCGGTGCCCCCGCGATCGTGGTCGGCGAACGCGATGGCGGACTGACCGCCCCCGACCGGAGGTTCCTCGACGAGCTGCGTGGGCAGGACGCCTCGCCCCTGCTCCCCTCGCAGGACGGCAGGGCGGCCCAGTTCGTGGTGCCGGTGACGGGGGAGCCGGACGTGGCGGTCGAGCAGCTGCGCCAGCGGGCCGATGCGGGGCGCCCGGGTGGGCTCGCGGTGTACGTGACCGGGCCTGCCGGGCAGGCCGCGGACCTCGGTGAGGCCTTCGGAGGTATCGACGGGTTGCTGGTGCTCGTCGCCGGGACCGTCGTCGCGGTGATCCTGCTGATCGTCTACCGCTCGCCGCTGTTGCCGCTGATGGTGCTGCTCTCGGCAGTGCTTGCGCTCGGACTGGCCGGTCTCGTCGTCTATCTGCTGGCCGATGCGGACGTGCTCGCCCTCAACGGCCAGAGCCAGGGCATCCTGTTCATCCTCGTGTTCGGTGCCGCGACCGACTACGCCCTGCTGCTGGTGGCGCGATACCGGGAGCAGCTGGCCGAGGACGCGGACCGGTTCTCCGCGATGCGCCGGGCGTGGCGGGCGACCGTCGAACCCGTCGCCGCGTCGGCAGGCACCGTCGTCCTGGGCGTGCTGTGTCTACTGCTGAGCGACCTGAACTCGAACAAGGGGCTCGGTCCGGTCGCGGCCATCGGCGTCGGAGCCGCCTTCCTGGCGGCGATGACGTTCCTGCCGTGCGTCCTGGCCGTGTCGGGAAGGGTGGCGTTCTGGCCGTTCCGGCCGACGGCATCGCATCGCAGGGCGGGCGTGTGGAACCGCGTGGCCCGGTTCGTGGGCAGGCGGCCGCGTGTCCTGTGGATCGGCACGACGTTGCTGCTGGCCGTCGGAGCCGGATTCGTCGGCCAGCTCCAGGCGAGCGGGACGGCCCAGTCGGAGGTCTTCCTGACCGACGTCGACTCGGCCGCCGGTCAGCAGGCACTGGGCAGGCACTTCCCCGGAGGTACCGGCGCGCGACGATCGTGACGACGACCGTTGCCGACGCGCGGGCGGTCGTGTCGGTGGTCGGAGGAGTCGACGGCGTGGCGTCCGTGCGGCCGACGGCGACCGCCGGCGAGCGGGTACGCATCGACGCCGTGCTGGAGCCGCCGCCCGACTCCGAACGGGCGGTCGAGATCGTGCGGGACGTCCGGGCCGCGATCGAGGACCGGCGCGGCGTCGATGCCCAGGTCGGTGGCGAGACCGCGGTCCTGCTCGACACCCAGGACACCTCGCAACGCGATCGCACGGTGATCATCCCGGCGGTGCTGGTCGCGGTGTTCGCCGTGTTGTGTCTGCTGTTGCGTTCGGTGGTCGCGCCCTTGTTGCTGATGGGCACGGTCGTGCTGTCGTTCGCGGCGACGATGGGCGTGTCCGCGGTGGTGTTCAACCACGTTCTCGGCTTTCCCGGCGCGGATCCGGTGGTCCCGCTGTTCGGATTCGTGTTCCTGGTGGCGCTCGGGATCGACTACAACATCTTCCTGATGACGCGGGCGCGCGAGGAGGCGTTCGCGCTCGGCACGCGGGAGGGCACGCTCAGGGCGCTCGCGGTGACCGGTGGGGTGATCACGTCGGCGGGCGTGGTCCTCGCGGCGACGTTCGCCGCGTTGGCCGTGCTGCCGATCCTGTTCATGGTCCAGCTGGCCTTCATCGTCGCGTTCGGCGTCCTCGTCGACACGCTGCTGGTGCGGTCACTGCTCGTACCCGCACTGGCCGTGAACATCGGACCGTCGATCTGGTGGCCCTCGCGGTTGGCGCGCTCGCGCCACCCGGCCGGCTGACCCGCCACGTTTTCCTCCGACACATGCGGGAACGCCTATGCGTGTCCGTAGCCGAGGCGAAGGAGCGAACCATGACGACCTGCGAGGTCTGCGGCAACGACTACGACATGACGTTCGAGATCCGCACCCGTGGTGGGGGTGTGCACGTCTTCGACTCGTTCGAATGCGCGATCCACCGGTTGGCACCGGTGTGCGAGCACTGCGGATGCCGGGTGATCGGGCACGGGGTGTCGGCCGACGGCAGGTACTTCTGCTGCGCGCACTGCGCCCGTACCGCCGCGGGTGCCGAACTGCAGGACGCCGTCGGCACCGCGTGACGCCGCGTGAGCCCACGCGCAACCCCTGGTCACTCCCCAGCGTGATCCCGTAACGTCCCGCCCCACGTGAAAAATGCTCCCGAGGCCCGATGGTCGCGCCCACCCGTCGCCCGACCACCGCCCCCCAACGGCGCGCTGACGCGCGGCAGCACTGGATGGCAACCATCGGGCCCTCGGGAGCCTTGACGTCGGCTACCCGGAGTGACGAGGAGGTCGCGTGGGTGATCCGCAGCCCGGGCTGACATGGGGGCTGAAGCGGAGCTTCGTGGCGTACGTGGCCAGGTTGCGGGACGGTGGCTGCGGCGCCAAGGACGGTGGTTCGGTCGTCGACGGCAGCTTCTTCCACTTCGAGCCCGACGCCGCCGAAGCCGAGCCCGCAACGTCCGAGGTGCTGCGGTTCCGGGGCGATGTGCGGCTCGCGGGGCACGGCGGCCTCATGTACGTGATGGTGCACAGTCCGTGGGTGGAGTTCGACGCCGGCGGTGCCGCGCGGCTCACGGTGGTCGACATCGAGCACTGGCCCGACACGGCCCGCCGCATGCCGCTGGCCGATCTCGCGCCCGGCGAACCGGAGGTCGACGCGGGTCTGCGTGTCTGGCGGGACGTGCCGGCCACGCTCACCGCCGAGGGGCGCGAGCTGTTCAACGACCAGTACGAGGCGGGCCAACCCCTCGATCCGGTCACGTTCACCGCACCCGCCCCTCGTCCAAACTGACATTTCGACCTAAAATGTCCCAAACCGGAACGGCACCGAAAGGATCACAACTCGCAGCCGCACGGGTTGTTGTCGTGGTTCAATTTTCGATGGACTTTCGGCGAAAGGGTGGACGTGGCGAAGCTGGGTGAACTGGAGCGCGCGGTGATGGAAGTGCTCTGGGCGCGGAGCGAACCCGCCACCGTGCGCTCGGTCCATGAGGAACTGTCGGACCGCGACCTGGCGTACACGACGGTCATGACCGTGCTGACCAGGCTCGCCGCCAAGGACGTCGTGCACAGGAAGCGCTCCGGTCGCGCCTGGCTGTACGCGCCGGCCGCCAGCCGCGACGAGTACGTCGCCGAGCTGATGTTGGAGGCCCTCGAGATGACCGGCGACCGTGACTCGGCACTGGTGCGCTTCGCCCAGTCGGTCACCAACCACGAGGCCGACGCCCTGCGCAAGGCCCTCGAGCGGGGCGAGTCACCGTGACCCTCGCCGCGCACCACCTCGTTGCGGGTACAACGGCCGTGCTCGTGGCGATCTGGCTTCTGCGCGGCCGTTGGACCCACGCGCACCCGCGCGCCGCACTCGTGTTGTGGCAGGTCACCTCGCTGACCATGGTGGTGTCGCTCGTCGGGGCGCTGCTGTCGTTCGGACTGGAACCGTTCGGCCGTGGCCTTTTGCCGGCGCTCGCTCTCGAGCTGCCGTGGCGGTTCTACGAGCTCGACATCTGGCACTTCGGCGCGGTCGCGCTCGGCCTGGCCGTCGGCGGCTGGGTGTTCGTCAATCAGCTGCTGTGCCTGCGCAGCACGGCCCGTGCGCGGGCGCGTCACCGGCTGCTGCTCCAGCTCGTCGCGCGGGAGGACACCGACGCGCTCGTCGTCGACCACCCGGTCGCCGTGGCGTACTGCCTGCCCGGTCGCACGCCGCACATCGTCGTGAGCGCCGGTGCCAGGAACATGCTCAGCGACGCCGAGCTGGGCGCCGTCCTCGCGCACGAGCGCGCCCACGCGCGCGAACGCCACGACCTCGTGATCCAGCCGTTCCAGGCGCTCCGCCGACTGCTGCCGGGCAGTGCGCTGCTGACGCGGGTGTGCTCGACGATCGAACTGCTCGTCGAGATGTGCGCCGATGACCGCGCCGTGCGCGCGGGCGGCCGCGAGCCGCTGGCCAGCGCGCTCGAGCGGTTCAAGGCCAACGGCTCCGCGGGCACCCCGGCCGGGGCGATGCCGGTGGCCAACGGCCCCGTGCAGGCGCGTATCCAGCGGCTGCGGGCCCCTGAGCAGCAGCGGCTGCCGTTGACGTGGCCGCCTGCCTGCGTCATCGCCGTCGGTGGGCTCGTGGTGTCGCTGTCGCTGTTCGCCGTCCCGTTCTACTGAGGGTTCCCGCGCCGGTCTCGGCGTTCACGGGCAATTCGGACGACGCACAACCTGTGGTTACGACGTGCTGTAGTAAAGTCCGCGCATGGACATCGTCTACAACCTCTTCGTCGTCACGCACCTGCTGGGCATGGCCCTGCTCGTGAGCGGCATCGTCGCCCGCTGGATCGGCTCCGCCGCCGAGCAGACGGGCAAGATCATGCTCTGGGGCGCGAGCGTTCAGGTCGTCACCGGACTGGCACTCGCGGGCATCTCGTCGGCGGGCGTCGCCGGCCCGGAGCCCATCCACATGAAGCTCGGAGTCAAGCTCCTCATCGCCGTCGCGGTGCTCGTGCTCGCGCACATCCTGTGGCGCAGGCCGGATGCCAACCGCAACATCTTCCACGCCCTCGGCGCGGCCACGCTGATCAACGTCGTGATCGCGTCGATGTGGGTCTGATCAGCCGCTTGCATCGCTAGGGTGCCGACATGACCCGTGATCATCGGCAGTGGCAGTGGACGCGGTCGTTGCCGGGCCGGTTGCGGCCCGCGCTCACCCCGGCCGACCAGCTGGGCGCCGCCGCCACGGCGACGATTCCGGGGCGTTGGGTCGGGGGCGTCTCCGCGGTGCTGGCGCCCCTGCTGCTGCTCGCGGGCATGGTGCTGCGGGTCCGATTCGATTTCTTCTATCCCGGGCAGTTGCGCGGCTACGAGCAGCATCCGGTGCTGACGACCTGGTCGACGAGTCTGTTCACGCTCGGCGTACTGCTCCTCATTCCGGCCGTGATCGCGCTCGCGAGCAGCATCGGCGTGCACGCACCGGCGTGGGCGCTGTGGGGCGGGGTGCTGACCGTCCTCGGGCTCGGCACCCGGCTGTTCTTCGCCGGGGTCGACCACCTGGCCTTCCAGCTCGTCGAGCTGGAGGGATACGCGACCGCCCACGACGTCGTCGACGGCGCCTACCCCGCGTTCTACGTGCTGGCGACGGTCAACCCGGCGAATCTCGTGGGCTGGCTCGTGCTCGCCGTCGGCGCCTGGCGCGCCAGGACGTTCGGCGGTGTGCAGTGCGCTGCGCTGGGTGTGATGGCGTTTCTGGTGGTCGGCATCCTGAAGGGCACGAGCGCGACGTCGATACCGATCGGCGTCGCACTGTGTGCGGTGCTCGTCCCGTACGGCGTGCAGCTGCTGCGCACCGGGCCGTTCCCGGGTGGCGGACGCATCGCGGTCGGAGTCGGTGCGGTCGTCGCGGCCGCCGCGGCGCTCGTGCTGTTGGGGCAGGCGGGCTGAGGTGCGGGACCGGAGCCGGGGTGAGGCGCCTCAGGCCGGCCGGGTCCGGCGCAACCACAGCAGCCCGATGACGGGCAGCACCAGCGGGATGAACAGATAGCCCATACCGAAGTTCGACCAGACCGCGGCGTCCGGGAAGGCGGCGCGGTCGAGCACGCTCAGCGTGCCGACGATCAACACCCCTGCGAGCTCGATCGAGCACGCGACCAGCGCCACGATCCACCACGACCGGCCCGTGCGCGCCAGGGCGAACGTCGCGATCAGGTACACGACCGCGGCGAACGCCGACAGCGCGTACGGCACGGGCGCCTCGTCGAAGCGGGTCGCGATCTGCACCGCGGCGCGGGACGTCGCGGCGATCGCGAAGATCGCGTAGATCGCGATCAGGACCCGCCCGGGGCCGCTGGCGGTCGCGGGACGTTCGGTCTGCGTCGACTCAGGCACTGGCGCCGCCCCACACCTCGACCATGCGCAGCATCAGCACCGGCACCGTCAGCAGTGCCACGCCGAGCACCGCCGTGCTGGAGCGGGTGCGTTCGGCCAGTGCCCACACCGTGCCGAGCGGCAGCACCAGCAGGCTGCCGAACAGGTAGGCCAGGAAGGTGACCAGGCTGCCCGGCTCGCCGCCGGCGATCAGCATGACGATCGAGATGAGCACCTGGATGGCGAGCAGCGCCTCGATCACGCCGATGCCGATGAGCAGCGGCTTCTCCGGCGGACGGTTCAGTGCGACGAGGACGAACGCCCACACCGCCACGGCAGCCGCCCCGCCCGACACCGCGAGCGCATAACCAGTAATCACCGGACCTCCACAGTTACTACCGCCGGTAGTCTACGACGGCCCCGGCCGACCCAGTGTTGCGGCTTTCCGGGTCATGGCCCGCAGTGGGGTCCTCGGGTAGCGTCGATGGCAGACGGCTGGGCACCAACCACGACGACCTCGAGAGATCGGAGCCCCCACCGCCCGGCGATCGCGGCCCGTGCAGACGGGCCTGTCCTCGCAGCCGCGTGGGGGTCGGCTGATTCATCCGAATTCATCCGAATCGTGTCCGCATCCTGCCCGAACGTCTTTCGAGGTGTGCATGTCCTCAGGTCAGACCGCCGCGGAAACCGAATCCGGTTCCCGCCGCCCCAAGCCGATCATCTCCGGGCGCACGTCGCTGCCCGAACACATCACCGTCAAGGTCTTCGTCCTCGCCCCGTTGATCGCCATCGCCGTCGCGGTGCCGTTCGCGTGGGGATGGGGGCTCAGCTGGGTCGACATCGCGCTCGGCGCGGCGTTCTTCGTCGTCAGCGGACTGGGCGTCACCGCCGGCTACCACCGGCTGTTCACGCACGGCTCGTACAAGGCCAAGCGGCCGCTGCGCGTGGCGCTCGCGATCGCGGGCAGCTTCTCCGCGCAGGGACCGGTGACCACCTGGGTCGCCGACCATCGCAGGCACCACGCGTTCTCCGACCGGGCAGGCGATCCGCATTCGCCGTGGCTGTTCGGAACCTCGCCCGCGGCGTTGGCGAAGGGCTTCTGGCACGCGCACATGGGATGGCTGTTCCAGCGCGAGGTCACCAACGTCGAGCGGTTCGCGCCGGACCTGGTCGGCGACCGGGACATCCGCGCCGTCGACCGCCTGTTCCCCCTGTGGATCGTGGTGAGCTTCCTGCTGCCCGCGGTGCTCGGCGGGCTGATCACCTGGTCGGTGTGGGGCGGCGTGACGGCGCTGTTCTGGGCCGGGCTCGTGCGCATCGGCCTGCTGCACCACGTGACGTGGTCGGTCAACTCGATCTGCCACATGCTCGGCGAGCGGCCGTTCACCAGCAGGGACAAGGCGGCGAACTTCTGGCCGCTGGCGATCGTCTCGTTCGGCGAGTCGTGGCACAACCTCCACCACGCCGACCCGACCTGTGCGCGGCACGGCGTGCTCCGCGGACAGATCGACATCTCGGCGCGGCTGATCTGGGCCTTCGAGAAGCTCGGCTGGGCCACGAAGGTCCGCTGGCCGACCCCGTCCCGCCTCACCCGCCTGGCCCACACCTGACCTCCCCGTCCGGGAGCATTCTCGTCGGGTGCGGAGCGTCACCGGGGTTGAGCAGTTCGGGTGGAGGTGACCGATTGCGGGCGCGGTGGGCGCTACGAGTTGCCCACAATCGTCGTCTGTTGTGCCGGTCTCCGACCAGTGCACGAGGCGGCTCGGCTACGGTCGGGCGCGGCAGGCGAACTGGGTGGAGGGACGATGACGAGCACCGTGACGCGTCACGGTCCGGACGGGCGACAACAGGAGCCCGAGCCGGAACCGACGGGGGAGCCGCGCGCGGGGCGGTCCGGGCTTGCCTGGCTGGTCAAGCTGCCGAGCGCCGGAGTAAGCGGACTACGCCGATCGGCGGCGACGACACCGGGCAGATTGACGCTGATCAGCGCCGGACTGGTCGCACTCGCATTGCTCGTCGGCGTGGTCGCCACGGCCGAGCTCGGCTTCCGCAAGTCGACCACCGACGACCTCGTCGAGCACCGTGAACCGCTGACCGCCGCCGCCCAGGAGGTGTACCGCTCGCTGTCCGACGCGGACGCCACCGCGGCGGCGACCCTGCTCAACACCGGCGACGAGGAAGCCGCCCTCCAGGAGCGTTACGACACCGCGATCGCCAGGGCCGGCGCCGCGTTGGCGAAGGCCTCGGGCGATTCCGCCGGCATCGCCGAGGCCGCCGACCCGGTGGACGTGCTGTCGCGGCAGTTGCCCGTCTACACCGGTCTGGTCGAGACCGCGCGCACCAACAACCGGCAGGGCAACCCGATCGGCGCCGCGTACCTGGCCGAGGCCTCGGAGCTGATGCGCTCGGAGATCCTGCCCGCCGCGCAGAGTCTGTACCGGGTCGACGCCGAGCGGCTCGTCGACGAGCAGGACACCGCCGGGTCGATCCCGTGGGCGACGGCGCTGCTGTCGCTGGGACTGCTCGGGGCGCTCATCGCCACCCAGGTCTACCTGCGCCGCCGCACCAACCGGCTGTTCAACGTCGGTCTCGTCGTCGCCACCGCCGCCGTCGGGTTGGCCGTGCTGTGGCTGGCGGTGGCCGTCACGATCCAGAGCATCCTCGTCTCCAGCGGCAAGTCCAACGGCTCCGAGCAGGCCGACGTCCTCGTGCGCGCCCGCATCGTGGCGCTGCAGGCCCGCGCCGACGAGACGTTGACGCTGCTGGCCCGCGGCAGCGGCACCGCCCACGAGGAGGAGTACCGCTCCCTCGTCAGCGAATTGTCCGGTTCGGACGGTGAGAGCGGCCTGCTCGGCCAGGCCAGGGAGGGCACCGACGGGTTGCCGTCCGCCGAGCACGTCGATGCGGCGATCCGCAGCGCGTCGGCGTGGAGCGACGTGCACGGCCAGATCCGCAACCTCGACAACGGCGGCAGGTACGAGGAGGCTGTCGACCTCGCCATCGAGTCCGACGACGAGAACGGTGCCACGGCGGCGTTCACGCGCCTCGACGGCGACCTCGCGAAGGGCATCACCGAGAGCAGGCAGGTGTTCGTCGACGACACGACGAACGCCTCCCGCGCCCTCACGCTGCTGGCGCCCGGTTTCGGCGTGCTCGCCGTGGTGGCGATGTTCGGCGCGCTGCTCGGCATTCGGGACCGTCTTCGGGAGTATCGCTGATGAAACTCAGGAACTGGCTGACTCTCGTGTTCGCCGCCGCGCTCCTCGCGGGATGCGGCTCGCCGGGGCCGCCCGTCGACCCTGCGCCGGTGGGCGACGTGCAACGTCCGACTCCTGCCGGCACCGACATGTCCGGTCAGGTCGACAACTCCGGGCCGGCGGCGCCCGAGTGCAACCCGCGGGCGAGCCTGCGGCCGGACGACACCATCCGTCCTGGGTCCACAATGGACGACATTGTCAAGCGTGGCTACCTCATCGCGGGTGTCGACCAGAGCACGAACCTGTGGGGATTCCGCGATCCGCACACGGGCGAGCTGCAGGGCTTCGACATCGACGTCGCCACGGAGATCGCCAAGGACCTCTTCGACACCGACGACCCGCCGATCCGGTTCCGGGCCATCAACTCCGGCCAGCGCGAGGAGGTGCTCAAGAACGGGGAGGTCGACATCGTCGTGCGCACCTACTCGATCACCTGCGAACGCATGCAGGAGGTCGCGTTCTCGACCGTCTACTTCGAAGCGGCGCAGCGGGTGCTGGTGCGGGAGAAGTCCGGGATCCAGGGCATCGCCGACCTCGGCGGGAAACGCGTCTGCGCGGCGGAGAACTCGACGTCGGTCGACAACCTGACCGAGGCCGATCCGCAGCCGGCGCCCGTGCAGGCCGCGAACTGGACCGACTGTCACGTGCTGCTGCAACAGGGCCAGGTCGACGCGGTGTCCACGGACAACACGATCCTCGCCGGCATGGCGGCCGAGGACCCGTCGACCCGCGTGGTGGGACCGCCGCTGTCGGAGGAGCTCTACGGCGTCGGCATTCCGCAGCAGAACGAGGACATGGTGCGGTTCGTCAACGCCAGCCTCGAGGGCGTCCGCCAGGACGTGTGGCGGGCGCGCTACGCACACTGGGGTCTGGGCGAGGTACTGGGAAACATGAGTCCGCCGCGGCCGGTGTACCGGTGAGCGCGCGGCGAGGAGGCCAGCAGTGACCGACGAACAGGGGCAGAACCGCCGCCCTCGGCACGCGAAACCCGACGCGGACGACGCGCCCGACCAGGACGGTGAGCCGCGGACCCAGTACGTCCCGCCCGTGCAGCCGCCCGCACACACCGGCGAGGCCGCACACGCCCGCGAGGCCGCACACACCGCCGAGCCGGCGCAGGCCGCCGAGCTCCCGCAGCCGCACGCCGAGGCGGAGGCGCAGGACCCGATGACGAGCGTGCTCGCGCACGCGCCGGGCACGGAGCTCGTCATGCCGCCGCGGAATCCGGGCAACCGGCCGGATTCTGAACCCGAGACCTCGAGCGGTCCGATGAGCGCGCCGAGCGCCTACACCAACGGCCCCGGCAGCGGCCCGAGCAGTGCTCCGGGGAGCGGACCCGGGAGCGGTTCGGGCAGTGGGCCCGGCTCCGGAAGCGGGTCGGGCACCGGCCGCGGCACAGGATCGGGAACGGGGTCCGGCACCGGGTCCGGCACGGGCCGGGGGACCTCGTCGCGGACCTCACGCCGCACGTCCTCGCGCACCTCGCGCCGCGGCCGGCTGGGCGCCGGTCTCGTCGAGGTGCCGCAGGTGCCGTACCGCGATCCGGCCGAGGCGGTGCTGAGCAATCCCGTCGTGTCGGAGGGAAAGCGGTTCTGCGGCAGCTGCAACGCGAAGGTCGGGCGCGGTTCGGACGGACGTCCCGGCACGGCGAAGGGCACGTGCGACAAGTGCGGCACGCCGTTCTCGTTCGTGCCGAAACTGCAGCCGAACGACCTCGTCGGTGGCCAGTACGAGGTGCTCGGCGCGCTCGCCTACGGCGGTATCGGCTGGATCTACCTGGCGCGCGACCTCAACGTCGACGGCCGCTGGGTCGTCCTCAAAGGACTGATCAACACCGGCGACGCGACCGCGATGGCGGCCGCCGTCAACGAGAAGCGGTTCCTCGCCGAGGTCGAGCACCCGCACATCGTCAAGATCTACAACTTCGTCCAGCACCCGGACCCGGACACGGGCCGGCCGACCGACTACATCGTCATGGAGTACGTCGGCGGGCAGTCGTTGCGGCAGCTCGCGCTGGACCACCACAAGGCGAGCGGCCGGGCCGAGCCGCTGCCGATCGCGCAGGTCATCGCCTACGGGCTGGAGATCCTGCCGGCGCTCGGCTACCTGCACAACCAGGGGCTGCTGTACTGCGACCTCAAGCCCGACAACGTGATCCAGACCGGTGAGCAGCTCAAACTCATCGACCTGGGCGCCGTGCGGCGGATGGACGACTACTCAAGCCCCCTGTTCTTCACCAGCGGCTACAGCGCGCCGGAACTCGCGTCGGACGGGGCGTCGGTGGCCTCCGACCTGTTCACGGTCGGCCGCACGCTCGCCGTGTTGAGCTTCGAATTCACCGGCTACACCACGAAGTTCAAGACGACCCTGCCGAGCCAGGACGACGTGCCGCTGTTCAAGCTGTTCGGCTCGTACTACCGGCTGCTGCGCCGGGCGACGCACGCCGACCCGGCGCGCCGGTTCGTCTCCGCCGAGGAGATGGCCGACCAGCTGACCGGTGTGCTGCGGGAGATCCTCGCGCTGGGCACGGGAAAGCAGCGTCCCGGACAGTCCACTGTGTTCGGCCCGGAGACCAACACGTTCGGTGTGTCCATGGTCGTGTCCGAACCGGGCGAGGACTCGGCGTTGCCGGACCCGGGCGAGGTCGTGTCCGGGTTGCCGGTGCCGCAGATCGACACCGACGACGTCGGCGCGGGCGTGCTCGCCACGACGCTCGGCGCGGATCCGCGCACGGCCATCGAGGCACTGGCCATCGCGCCGCGCGAGTCGATCGAGGTGCGCCTGCGCGTGGTGCGCGCGCGGATCGACCTCGGCGAGCTGTCCGAGGCCAACCGGCAGTTGCAGGCAGCGCAGTACCTCGCGATCAAGGCCGGTTTCCCGCACGACTGGCGGATCGACTGGTACCGCGGGCTGATCGAGCTCGCGGGCGGGCGGCCGCGGGTCGCGCACGTCGCGTTCGACACCGTCTACGACGAACTGCCCGGCGAGATCGCGCCGAAGCTGGCGATGGCGTTCAGCGCGGAGGCCGTCGGCGAGTACTTCACCGCATCGCGGCTGTACGAGATGGTGTGGCGCACCGACCGGTCGTACGTCAGCGCCGCGTTCGGTCTCGCCCGCGTCTACCTCGCCCAGGGCGCCCGTGAGAGCGCGATCGAGGTGCTCGAATCGGTGCCCGTGTCGTCGACCCACCACGTCGCGGCGCAGGTCTCGGCCACGAAGGTGAAGATCACGCCGCTGCCGTCGAAACCGCTCGCGGAGGCCGATCTCGTCGACGCGAGCAGGCGGCTGGAGCGGCTGAACCTCGACGCGAACGCAACACGCGACTGTCCATCGACGTGCTGGAATCGGCGCTGGGCTGGGTGAGGTCGAACGGCGAGGGCACCTCGGGGGCGCCGGTGCTGGGTTGCGCGCTGCGCGAGCGCGACCTGCGCTTCGGCCTCGAATCCCGCTACCGCTCGCTGGCCCGGCTCGCGACGACCACCAAGGAACGCATCGACCTCGTCGACAAGGCCAACGAACTCCGCCCCCGCACCCTGACCTGAAGCTCCCGAGGGCCCCATGGTCGCACTCAACGCGACTAATCTTCCCTTCGCGTCATCACCGGCGTGAGGGGAAGAATGGTCGCGTTCAACGCAACTATGGCCCTTGGGAGCTTTTTACTCGTCGGGGCGGAGTTCGACGACGGAGATGTCGGGTGGGCGCCGACGCGGACGGGTGGCCCCCAGAAGCCGGCGCCGCGCGTGACGTACATGCGGGTGTCGCCGATCGTGTAGGCACCGGACACGGCGCCCTGCTGCAGGGTCACGGCCATCTCGAACGGCGTCAGCTGTCCGCCGTGGGTGTGCCCGGCCAGCAGCAGGTCGACGCCGTGGGCCGCGGCCTCGTCGATGTCGCGCGGCTGATGGGCGATCATCACCAGGGCCTGTTCGGGGTCGCGTCCGCGCACCGCGGCCTCGACGTCGCCGGGGTCCTGGAACTGGTACGCGGTGTGGTCGTTGATCCCCGCGAGGTGGAACGCGGCGCCGCCGTGGGTGATGTCGACGTGTTCGTTGCGCAGCACCCGCATGCCGAGCCGCGGCAGGTAGTCGACCCACTCCTGGTAGCCGGCGTAGTACTCGTGGTTGCCGGTGACGAAGAACGTGCCGTGCGTGCTGCGCAGTTGCGCCAGCGGTGCGGCGGCGTCGGCGAGGTGCTCGACGGTGCCGTCGACGAGGTCACCGGCGATCGCGACGAGGTCGGGCTCCTGTTCGTTGACGATGTCGACGATGCGCTGCACGTACTCCCGCCCGATGATCGGCCCGAGGTGGACGTCGCTGATCAACGCGATGCGCAGCCCGCCGATCCGCGGGTCGAGGCGCCGCACGCGCATCGGCTGGTGGGTGACCGTCGGCGGTCCCATCGCGACGGACACGCCGTACCCGGCGATGCTCACGGCCACCGCACCCGCCGCGACCGCCGAACCCCGGCCGATCAGCGCGCGGCGCGACAGCCCGTCCCGCGGCTGCTGCTCGTCGGCCCGCCGGGCCCACCGGCGCAGCGCGAGGCGCGGGATCTCCAGCACCAGCAACCCCAACAGCAGATACAGCCCGACGGCCATCCACAGGTAACCCGGCCAGGCGAACCACCGCGCGATCGTCGGGTCCGTGCGGGTGCCGGTCGCCAGCCCGGTGACCATCACGACCGGCAGCAGCACGAACGCCACGTTGCCGATGCGGCGGGGCGTCGTGCCGCGGGTCGTGTTGTCGAGGACGATCCGTTTCCACGGGTAGAGGTGCAGGATTCCGGCGAGGAGCGCCAGGACGATGATGAACATCAGGGATTGACGTCCCAGTCCCCGCCGTCGGCCTCTCGGGACTCGCGCAGCTTGGCCAGCGCGTTGGGGTCGCCGTGCTTGGTGAAGTGCTCGACGCCGACGCTGACGAACAGTGCCCGCGCACGCAGCGCGACCGGGCCGTCGGCCGCGTCGAGTCGTCCCTCGGCGCTGACGTAGGTCTTGCGGCCGCGCCTGCCGTCGAGTTTCGCGGCGATGTGCAGGGTCGAGCCGACCGGAACGGGCTGGACGAAGTCGGTCTCGAGGCGCGCCGTGACGGTGGGCGTGCGCAGCAGGTTGCCCACGGTAGAGCCGAGCGCCTCGTCGAACGCGCACGCCAGCAGGCCACCGTGGGCCAGGCCCGGCGCGCCTGGTGTTCCTTCTTGACGGTGAACGTCGAGACGACGGACATGTCGTCGGCGACGGTCGAGGTCAGGTGCAGACCGGTCTCGACCTCGTGCCCACAGCCGAAGCACTCGGAGTAGTGCTCGGGCAGTTGCGTGCCGGGCGCCGGGGCGTCGGGGTGCGGCTCGACGGCGTCGGCGTCCTGGGGCGGCCAGTTCTCGGTGCGTGTGCTCACCTGGTCAAGCTATCCGCCGCGATGCGTCCGGCACCCGCCGGTCGGGGCGTCTGTGGCCAACCCCGCAGTGTCCGGCGCTGTGTTCATCAGGAGAGGGCCGACATCGACGTCCACTCGTCCCACGGGTAGTTCCAGTCGTGGTAGTCGCCGTCGCGCGGGCCGAGCGGCACGGAGCTGCCCGTGACCTCGAACGGATCGCCCGTCTGCGCGAGCTCGTAGTACTCGCGGGCGTTCTCGGGCGAGAGGTTGATGCAGCCGTGGCTCACGTTGGTGTTGCCCTGGTCGCCGATCGACCACGGCGCGGCGTGCGTGAACTCCCCGTTGTTGGAGATCCGCACGGCCCAGTCGACCTCGAAGTCCTCGTAGCCGTAGCCGGGGTTGTTCATGAAGTACTTGGGGTGCTTGCTCATCACGACGTGGATGCCGCTGCGGGTGACGCGTCCGGGATCGGACTCGAGGCCGAAGCTGGCCGGGTAGTCGGCGGTCTGCTGCCCGTCGACGAACACCTGCATCCGGTGCGACTGCGTGTCGGCGCGGACGATCTGCGAGCGGCCGATGGTGAAGTCGGAGTGCAGGTCGTTGTCGCCGTAGGCGCCGTCACCGAGGTCGAGCCCGTACAGCTCGGCCGCCAGCGACACCTCGGTGCCCGGCGGCCAGTACTCCTGGGGCCGCCAGTGCACGGCGGTGTCGAGTTCCAGCCACGCCCACGAACCCTCGACGTCGGCCGACGTCTCCACCGACAGGGCGCGTTCGACGGCCGCCTTGTTGCGCACCGGTTCGGTGAAGGTGATGGAGATCGGCATGGCGATGCCGTACGTGTTCCCCGGGCCGACGTTGGTGCGGGCGCCGACCGTGCGGTCCGGCTGCACGGTGTGGAACGAGCCGCGGACCTCGGTCGTCTCGCCGTCGTCGTTGGTGGCGGTGCCCGACCACGTGTAGGTCCGGTCGTAGCCGAGCGGCTCGGTGACGGTCCACGACGTGCGGTCGTCGGCCAGCTCCCCGTCGACCCGCTTGCCCTGCGGGTTGGTCAGCGCGACGTCGTCGAGCGTGCCGTGCCGCACGGTGACGCCGACGCTGTCGCGGGGTTCGACGTCGCGGGCGCCGTCGCCGGGTTGCAGCGACACCTGGGCGGGCGTCGCGGGCTGCGGGGTGGGCGGGGCGGCCTCGCCGCCGGTGCACGCGGTGAGCGCGAGCAGCATCGCCGACACCAGCGCGACCGGCCTGACCCGCCGGAATGTCCGTTTCGTCGACACGTCGACCCGCCCTTCGTCCGCCCGTCGCGGCCCGGCCGGCGGCTGCCGGGAGTCGCCGGGACCCGTCGAGAATAGTGATGACGGTCACGTCCCGCTGTTCGGTGCGCGTACCCGTCGGTGACTCGGTGGGCACGTCTGATCGCCGCTTGTGCGGGTAAATCCGCCCCGTAGACCTCATCGCCGGTGTGGACCGGTTCGAAACGCGGCCGGCCGGTGATCCGCCCGGTCGGACCAACCGGCGCCGTGGGGCTGGCCAAACGGCGGCAGACGGGTAGGCTGCGAGGTGGCCGTTGTTTTGCGTGTTCGTGGCTTCACACTCGCGGAACTTCTAACGCGGGGCGTGAGACGGACATGCGCTCTTTCGCAACAACCTCGTTGGAACCGCCCGGATCGGCCGGGACCCCGCCACGGCGGGGTCCAGCTCAACAGCAACGAGGAGTAAACGGTGGCGCAAGGCACTGTGAAGTGGTTCAACGCCGAAAAGGGCTTCGGCTTCATCGCCCAGGACGGCGGAGAGGGCGACGTGTTCGTCCACTACTCGGAGATCGAGGGTCGCGGCTTCCGCACGCTCGAGGAGAACCAGCGAGTGGAGTTCGAGGTCGGCCAGGGTCAGAAGGGCCCCCAGGCTCAGAAGGTTCGCGCTCTCTGAGGCGTCACCGACTGACTTTCACTGACTGACGAGCGAGCCCCCGGCGACATGGTCGCCGGGGGCTCGCTTGTGTATGCGGTTGTTGTCCGGGCGGGGGTTCGGGCCCCGCGCCGGTCAGCGGCGGGGGTCGTCCCAGCCGGTGCGGTCGAAGAAGTGCTCGTCGGTACTCGGGTCGGCCTGCGTTGCGGGACCGCCGGCGACGGGGCGCAGATGCGGGTCGGTGTGTTCCTCGGGGCGGGGCGCACCCGGCAGCCCGGCCTGGGGCGCTGCGCCGGTGCGGCGGGCGTCTGGGGCGCGGGCGCCTGCGGTGCGGGCGTCTGGGGCGCCGGGGCCTGCTGGGCCGGTGGCTGGTCGCCGGTGGGGCCGGCCTCCCAGGCGAGGCGTTCGAGGACCCATTCGAGGGCGAGCGCCTGCGGGGAGGTGTTGCGGGCGGCGGCGACCTCGCTGAGCTGTTCGCCCGCGGCGTGGGTCATGCGCAGTTGGTAGACCTGCGCGTCGCCGAAGCGTCGGCCGGAGCCGGTGCTTTCGAGGTCGTTGTCCGGGGCGAGCGCCTTCAGGTAGCTGGAGAGCTCCTGGTCTTCGGCGCCGTCGTCGGCGGTGTCGGGGGCGGCCGGTGCGGAGCCGGAGCGCGGCGGGGTGTCGTCGTCGCGACGTCTGTCGCCGGACTTACCGCGGCCCGTGAGCCGTCCGAAACTTGGTTTAGGCACGCCGGCCACGATAACGGTTGTGTTTCGTCGGGGCCGTCCGACGTGGCTGTCGACACGCCATGTCACCCATTGCGAGTGGTCATTCTGCTGTTCGGAGTAGTCATGCGCCGTTCGTGTGGGCATAACCTGTGGGGATCTTCCGCGGGGCCGATACGGGCCGTGTTTGCTGGGCGTCCGCGGGTGTGTCGACCATTCTTCGAATGATCATGCAACCGCCGTGCGGAGTAGTCCGAAAAGTGGTTCCGAGCTGCGAATTCGCGGGTTCTCGCAAGGCTGTGGAGATGGAGAGGCCCCCGCGCCAGGGGGGAGGAGCGCGGGGGCCGGAGGGGATCTCCACAGGCGCTGACCGGGGGTGCGTCAGCACCTCGATTGTTGCACGATTCGGCGCCGGCTGGCGAGGTTTGCATGCGAGAAAAATGCGGCCGAGCGGTCACCGGCCGGTGGTGTCGCGTTCACGTTGGGCGGTTCGAGTGGCGGTTGATCATGAGGGGTTGACATTCGCTTCGGCGTCGAGCAAAAGGGCCGTTCTGGTCCGCGTGGGTTCCCCCGGCCGCGCCGGATGACTTCGTCCCGTGACTGCGACTTCACTCTGCGGGGGGCTGGGGTTGTGGTCGTCGCGTGGCTAGCCTCGGCGCAGGTTGATCGAGCTCAATCCGGCCGGCCCCTTGGAGGTAGCCATGAGCGGATCGGTGGAAGTGCGGCAGTTTCTCCTCCGGCAGGACGGCGGGGAGCAGCTCTCGGGTGTCGGGGGCCTGCCGGGGCAGCGTTCGGCGCCCGCGGAGGCGCCGAAGGTGTCCGACGATCAGGTCCGCAGGGCGCGGATGGCCGTGGCGTCCGGTTCGCGGGACGTCGAGGACTGCGCGCAGCTGCTCGACATGCTCGGCCTGACTCCCGACGACGACGGCAACACGCCGGTGCAGCGTTAGCGTCCACGCCCCGTGCGTGTGGCGGGCGCGGTGTGCCGGCGGCGGGTTGTCCGAAGGTTGCCCTGTCCAGGTGCACACCCCCTGGTCGTGCACCTGGACAGGCTCTAGTCAAGTTAGTGGGCGGGCGATGGCCAGGCAAACGATTGCGCACCCGTTCGCCCGCGTGTAGTGCTCGATTCGGCTTCCGTTAACCCGCGGGTGCGTCAGCGTGTCCGAGTCGTCGCGCAGCGTGCGCGCTGCGAGGTCGGCGCAGGGCGCCGGTTCCGGATGATCGCTGCGAGTGGGTGGGATCGACCGTTGCCGCAGGTCAGGATCCAAGTGACCCCCGGTGTATCGGCGGGGTGGCAGGTACCCTAAACTAGTCATCGCTCCCGGGAAGTGACCTGGAGAGCGTGGTCGGTCGGTAAACCGGAGCCGACCGGGCTCCCATCGTCCAGCGGCCTAGGACTCCGCCCTTTCAAGGCGGCAACGCGGGTTCGAATCCCGTTGGGAGTACGGCGGTACGATGAGTACCGACAACATAATATGGCCCTGTGGCGCAGTTGGTTAGCGCGCCGCCCTGTCACGGCGGAGGTCGCGGGTTCAAGTCCCGTCAGGGTCGCAGCAGGAGAGCGGGTTCGTCGTCACGGCGGACCCGCTTTTTGTTGCCCCACAGTGCCGGCCACGCCCACGGACCGTCGCTCGTCGGCGTGGACCCCGGCGGTGGGTCGGGTGTGCACGTGCGGTAGTGTGTACAGCCAACGGCCAGGTAGCTCAGTTGGTACGAGCGTCCGCCTGAAAAGCGGAAGGTCGCCGGTTCGACCCCGGCCCTGGCCACAGCGAGAAAGCCGCCCCGATCCCGGTCGGGGCGGCTTTTTCACGTTCCGGAGCCTGGTCGACCGGTGGTCATCGCCCGCCCGGAACGCTTCTGCGATGCCGGACGAGGTAGCCGATGGACGCCGCGCCGAGAAGCGGCGGCCAGAGCGCGGCGAGCAGATAACACGCGGCGCAGAGCCAGGCCCACCCGTCGTAGTCGGCGCCGCCGAACGGATCCACCTTGTCCCACGCGATCACCGACATGGTCACCAACAGGGTCAGGACGAGCGCACCGGCGAGGCCCGCCGTGCCGACGACGGTGGGGACGAGGCGTCCCCGGCGCCCACGCAACCAACGCGGCGTCAGCCGTGCGGGATCGACCGTCAGCGCCACCATGCACGCGATGGCCGCGATCTGGACCAGCGACAGTCCGAGCAGGTACCAGGTTCCCGTGCCGGGGATCTGTTGCTCGTCGCGCCAGGCCTCCGGTGTCCCGAGCGGGAACCCCGCCGCCACCGGTAGTCGCCACAGTGCGGTCGGCAGCGCAACGGCCATGGCCGCGTATGCGCACGACGCGACCAGGTCGGGTGAGTTCGCGCGATCGGTCATGTCTCAGTCCTGCCGCGCGAGTTCGCCGGGTGCCGCCTGTGTCTTCGGCCAGGAGATGACGGCGGTGGCGTGGGCGTCGAGTACGGCGACTCCGTCGTCGATCGCCGCCGGTTGCCTGCCGGCGGTGACGCCGACCTGCTCCAGCTGGAACGTCCTGGCGCCCTCGGGCATGGCTACGGGGACAGGCGTGGCCGTCTTGTTGATCAGCAGGATCTTGCGGTCGCCGGCGGCGCTCGCGTAGCCCTGGGCGTGCACGCGCGGGTCGGGGTATCCGTACGCGGCGGTCGCGGCGGTGGAGACCAGCGTGTCGCCGGGGCCGAAATGCCTGAGCAGCAGTGCGAGCGCGTCGTAGCGCGCGTTCGGCTCCCCGGTCTCCCAGTCGAGGAGGCTGATGCCCGGATTCATCCCGGGGTAGTCGATGAACTCCGCGATGCCGACCAGGTCGATGCCGAGCTCGACGAGCTTGGCCCAGAGGTACGACTGGACCGAACCACTCAGCACCCAGTACTCCGCGGGGAAGTCCGGGGTGGGATCCATGGGTGCGGGCGGGAAGGTGCCGAGTTCGTTGATGTGGGTGGCGGCAGCGGGTGCAAGCCGCCGCCGGACGGCATCGATGTGCCGGACCTG
This sequence comes from Saccharomonospora sp. CUA-673, assembly GCF_001942305.1. Lineage (GTDB taxonomy): Bacteria > Actinomycetota > Actinomycetes > Mycobacteriales > Pseudonocardiaceae > Prauserella. The sequence goes on from NZ_MKKE01000015.1 coordinate 82,271, forward strand.
GTCGACGAATGCGTCGGCCTGGGCGAAGAAGATGTCCCGCCAGTGTTCGTACGGTGCGTTTCCGTTGGCACCGAACGGATTGACGATCTCGGGCTGGGCGTAGAAGTGGTACGAGAACGCGTCGATCGGAACCCCGTCGGCGTGGTTGTCCGCGTCGAGGAAGTGCCAGTAGTACTCCGGCTGCGGATGAACGTGGCTCAGGGAGAGTCCGATGAACTTCATCTCCGGGTCGAGCGGGGCGAGCCGGGTGACCACCGCGTCGTAGAGGCGGGTGTAGGTCTCGGGCGAGAGCCGGTGTCCGACGTCGGGTTCGCACAGCACTTCCCAGTAGGCGAACCGATAACGGTGACCCGACTCGTGCCACACCCCCAGCTCGTCGGTGAATCCGCCCGCGATGTACCAGCTGGCCAGCCGGTAGAAGTAGTCGGCGACCTCGGCGCAGGTGGGGTCGCGCAGTTCGGTGCCCTGTTCGTACTCCCAGTGGATCTCGTCGGGGTCGTCGGAGACCGGGACCGGCTCGGGCGTCACGAACATCCAGGTCGGGATCGTCGCGAAGTTCGCCACGACCGGACGTCCTTCCGCGGCCGCCACGAAGTCCTCGACGAACGGGTCCAGTAGGTCGAAGTTCCACGACGTCGTGTCGTCGCGCGGCGGGGTCAGTTCGGGAACCGCCAGCCGGGGATGACTGAACCATGGCAGGAAACGAGCGAGGTCCACGCGAAGACCGCGCAGGGCGTCGAAGGCCTTGTCGTGGATCGGCGAACCGCGCCGCAGCTGCGGCGCGTCCACAGGTGCGTCGTGAGAGTGGTCTGCGATCTGCCGGTGGCGACGGCCCAATCGACGTGCAGCGTGGTGGGCGGGCGCGTGGCGGTGTCCGGCGGGGTGGAGGTCATCTCGGAGGTCCTTCCTCGGGTGGGCGTGGGTGGCCGAGCGCGGGCAGGATCGCCTCGTCGACGATCGCGGCGAGCGCCTTGGTGTCGGGCAGTTCCCCGGTGTCGAGCTGGTGTTTGAGCACCAGTGCCTCGCCGAGGTCGACGACGACAGGGGTGATCAATCGCGGGTCGACGTCACCGCGTGCGGCGTAGTGCTCGATGACGGTGCGGGTGAACCGGGTGCCGTGGGGTTCGAAAACCCGTGCGTAGAGGGATTCCACGAGGTCGGGCCTGCGTCGGCGTTCGGCCAGGATCGCCGCGACGGCGGGAGCGTGCGGACCTCCGAGCCACTCCACCAGTTTCTCCAGCGAGCGCAGGAGATCCGAGCGCAGCGCGTTGCCGTCCACGGAGACCTGTTCGACGGGCATGGCGTCGGCCAGGGCGTCCAGCAACAGGTCCTCGACCGAGGTGAAGTGCCGATAGATCGAGGTCTTGGCGACGTCGGCGCGCCGGGCCACGCCTTCGATCGACAGCCTGCCCAACCCTTGATCCGTCACCTCGGCGATGACCGCCGCGCGGCAGGCTTCGCGTACGTCGGCCTTCGAGCGCCGCCGGGACGTATGTCGAGGAGCGAGGTTCATACGTTGAAGATAGATACGGACTCGTAGCTACGCAACCGTATCTATCTTGGTTTGCTGGACCGCTGTAGCCGGCTCCGACGTCGCCGACGCGGCCGTGGGAGCTGAGCGCGCGGGCGCGTGGGGGTTCGGTACTTTTGCCGGGTTCCACAAGCGTGAGGGGTGGCTGTGCGGAAACGTGTACTGGCGGGCCTGGCGACCGGTGCCGCGTTGCTGTTGGTGACCGGCTGTGCCGAGGGCGCCGGCGGCCAGGCAGAACCGGCACCGGAAGCGGCAGCGGAGTCGTCGGAGGTAATGCCGGAGTCGAGTGAGTCCGACGATGCGACGGACCTGCCCCACAGCGGTGCCCCAGCGGTGCCGAACCCGCTACCGGAGTCGGTCCTGACCGGCGACCCGTGCGACGTGGTGCCGCCCGATCAGGTGGAGACGATCCTGGGGCAGCGTGTAGAGGGACGAGACTCCGATTTGGACGAGTTGGGCCCTGGCTGTCACTGGGCCAATGTCGATGATGGATCAGGTTTCCAAGTTCGCTTCCACACCGTGATGCGTCAGGGGCTGAGTGCTTCGTACGCGAATGCCCAGCAGCAGGTTGATAACTTCACAGCTATTGACTCGCTGGCGGGATTCCCTGCCGTCAGCTATCAGGCGGCGACGTAGAGCGCGAGTGCCATGTTGTGGTGGGGCTGGCTGACGAGTACGGCGTATCAACAGCTGCCGGGCTCGGTTACGACGCCCACGATGCAGGGGAAGACCCATGCGAGGCGACGGCCACGGTGGCCGAGATGGTCGTCGAGAATCTGAAGAACAACGCTGGGGGATGACATGAGTAAGCGTGCTGTTGCCGGGTTGGTGACCAGTGCCGTGTTGGTACTGACCGGTTGCGCTGAGGACTCTGATGGCCAGGCGGAGCCAGCGTCGGAAGTAGCAGCGGAGTCGTCGGAGGTGACACCGGAGTCGAGTGATGCCGGAGAATTGTCGGAGCTGCCGCACAGCGGCGCCCCAGCGGTGCCGAACCCGTTGCCCGAGTCGGTCCTCGCCGGAGACCCGTGCGACGCACTGACGCCTGACCAGGTGGAGATGGTCCTCGGCGCGGAGGTGGAGGGCCGAGCCTCCGACCTGAACGAGCTGGGACCTGGTTGCCACTGGGGCAACGTAGAGCAGACTTCAGCGTTTCAGGTTCGGTTTCACACGGTGATGAAGCAGGGATTGAGTGCTTCATACGCGAACGCCCAACAGCAAGCCGCGCACTTTGAAGCGATCGATTCGCTGGCTGACTTTCCGGCTGTGGAGTTCAACGACGGCAGCGAGGACACCGGATGTCAGGTCGTCGTTGGGCTGGCTGATGAGTACGCCGTGTCTATCGGTGCCGAACTGGGTTACGACGCCCAAGCGGAAGGGCAGGACCCATGCGAGGCCACGGTCACGGTGGCCGAGATGGTCGTCGAGAATCTGAAGAACAACGCTGGGGGATGACAAGAGTAAGCGTGCTGTTGCTGGGTTGGTGACCAGTGCCGTGTTGGTACTGACCGGTTGCGCTGAGGGCTCGGATGGCCAGGCGGAGCCAGCGTCGGAGGCGGCCGCGGAGTCGTCGGAGGTGGAACCGAACTCAAGTGACCCCGGAGGCTCGTCGGACTTGCCGCACAGCGGCGCCCCGGCGGTCGCAGACCCGTTGCCTAAGTCGGCGTTGCCGCAGGATCCGTGTGATGCGGTGACGCCGCAGCAGGTCGAAACGATTCTTGGTCAACAGGCGCAGGGGGAACGGGCCGACCAAGAGGAGACCGGCCTTCGATGCCGTTGGACCGATGGTGCCGGCGCCGGATTCGACATCGGTTATGCGACCGAGACGGGTCAAGGGTTGAGCGCGTTCTACGCGAATACCCAACCTCAGATGGAGATCTTCCAAGCCGTCGACCCGGTCTCCGGATTTCCGGCTGTCGAGTACAAGACGGGTCATGACGATAGCCTGTGCACAGTCGTTGTGGGGCTAGCCGATGACTATGCAGTGGGAGCCTCGGTTGCGCAAACCGTAGAAGCCAACGCCGAAGGTCAGGATCCGTGTGAGCCGGCGGCCAAGGTCGCCGAGCTTGTCGTCGAGAACCTGGGCACCAACGCCGTGGGCTGAGTCGGCGAGGCCCATGGTCGGCGGTATGGACGTGCTTGCCGGCCATTCAGCGGCCGCCCGCTTTTCAGGTGGACGGTAGTTGGCGCTCGGTGGTGACCCGCTGTGCATGGGTCCAGACCTCACCGGGCTGCGCGCGGAGGTTGGCGGAGGGCCAGCTGATCTCGCTGGTTGGGGGTTGTCGGCGGTGCCTGCCGTGGGGTTTTCGGAACCATTTGCCGGGTTCCGGCGTCGTACGGTCTGTGATTGACTACGGTGAGCTTGCGTCTCGCTCGTAGGGGACACGACTGACCAAGGGGGAACGTCGACGTGGCGAAGCACGGTATCCGGGGTGGCCAGCAGGACCAGAGCTTCTTGGAGAAGGTCACGCCCTGGAAGTCCACGGACTTCAAGATCGGAGCCGGTCTGGGCCTAGCCGGGAGTGGCACGGCCAGCGGCCAGTTCGAGCTCGACCCCGAGAACGCCGACCACATCTGCCGCGTCGCCGGCGAGATCGCTGACGACTTCCAAGAAGCACTGCAGCAGGCTCGTGATCTCAGTAGGACGCCGCCACCGGCTCAGGACCCGGCCAGTCTGGGCTTCAACCGTATCGGTAACCAAGCCCTCATGTTGGGAGCCGGTCACGTGAAGGCCGAATATGCCTACTGGCGGAACCTGCACGAGTCGCTGCAGAAGGCGTTGGCGGAGTACCGAGAGGCCGACGAGCAGGCCAAGGGCGACATCACGTCCAACGGTGGCGGAGCGCGCAAGGGGTGGCTGTGACGAAGAGGTTGGTCGCCGGGTTGGCAACCGGTGCAGTGCTGGTCATGCTCGCCGGGTGTGGTGAGGAATCGAACGGCCAGGCTGAACCTGCGCCGGAAGCTCCTGTGGAGTCCTCCGAGGCCGCGCCCGAATCGGATGTGGCCGACGGGTCGGCAGAGTTGCCGCACAGCGGTGCGCCGGTGGTGTCGAACCCGTTGCCGGACTCAGTGCTGGAGGGTGCGCCGTGCGACGTGCTGGCTCCTGACGAGGTCGAGATGATCCTCGGGGCGCAGGCCGAAGGCGCGCATTCCGACTTGGACGAAGTGGGACCCGGTTGCCGTTGGTCAAATCCTGGGCAGGGTTCATCCGTCCAGGTCCGATTCCATACCGTGCAGAAGGAGGGGTTGAGCGCGAATTATGCGCACACCCCACAGCAGGTGGAGCATTTCGAGGAGATTGACCCAGTAGGCGGCTTCCCTGCGGTCGAGTTCGGTGACGCAGGAGGAGAGACTGGGTGCCAGGTTGTCGTCGGGCTTTCTGATGAGTACTCCGTCGGAGTCGATGGAGTCCCAGGATACGACGCGGCGAACTCCGGAACGGATTCCTGCGAAGTTGCGGCCAAAGTGGCAGAGGTTGTTGTCGAAAACCTGAAGAACAACGCGGGGGGATGAATCATGGGGAATTTATTCGGCGACAAGCAGTCGAATGATCTGGACGATGAGAAGCTCCGTGTCCAGCTCGAGCATACGCTTCCGTTCTTCGGTAACAGTATGACGATCCAGCAGATTGTCGAGGAGATTCACAACGGGAACGCCAGCTCGTGGCAGTCGGCCGCGTCCGGGATGGGCAACCTGTCCGGAACTCACGGCAACGCTGCCGAGCGAGGCTCCGAAATGCTGCAGGCGTTGGAAAGCGCGTGGAGCGGGGCCGGTGCGGATGCTGCCCGGCAGCGGATCTCGGTCGGCCGCAAGGCCGCCGACGCCGCGGCCGACGTGTACAGCACCAACCAGTCCTTCTACCAGTCCAACGCGAGCGCGTTCGACAGCGTGAAGCAGCGCCTCCCGAAGATCCCCGCCGAACAGCCCGAAACCGGGCTCTGGAGCACCGTCACCCCCTGGCAGACCGGCGCCGAGAAGGACCTCGCCGAATACAACGCGACCGTCGACCGGGCGCGCGAGACCTACTCCACCCACGAGACCGCGACCCTCCAAGCCGGCCACGACGTCGACGGCAGCTTCGTCAAGCTCGGCGAATTCGGCGGCGACCTCGGCTCGTTCGACCGCGGCGGAGGAGACGACGGCGGGACGGGCCTCGTCGACATCGAACAAGAACGCGGCGGAGGCGGCGGAGGCGGCAGCATCCCGGGCGGCGGTGGCCCCGTCGGCGGCGGATCCGTCAGCCCCATCGGCGGCGGCTCGACCGGCAGCATCAGCCCCACCCCGTCGGCCGTGCCCAACGACTCCACCGGATCCTCCGGCCTCAGCCCGTCCACCGGCACACCGCCCGCCGCCAACTACCCCAGCGGCGGCATCCCCGGCGGTCCCGGATACGGCCCCAACAACCCCGGCGCCCCGGGCGGCCCCGGCGCAACTCACCCGGCCTTCGGCCCCGTCGGCGGCGGCGGACCCGCGGCAGCGGCTTCGGCCCGGCGGAACCCCCGGCGGCGGAGCAGGCGGCGCGGGCGGAGCGGGACGCATCCGGAGGCGGCGGCGCCATCCCAGGCGGAGCGGCG
>NZ_MKKE01000016.1 GCF_001942305.1 Saccharomonospora sp. CUA-673
AGCGGCGTCGTCGACGGCCCGTTCGCCGACCGCACTACGCCCCCGCCCACCGTCGTCCGAGCCCCCGCCCACGACGTCCCCCACGAGTGACCCGTCACCCACACCGACGGGTTCGTCGTCGTCGGATCCGACGTCCAGCGGCAGCGGATCGGCCACGGCCTCGAGCTGACGACGTCGACCTCACCACCTGCGACGACTCGGCGGCGTGTACGTCGACATCGCTGCACCGCAGGTGGGATGATGGGCACATGGCCCAAGACCTCGCGCTCGACGCAGACGCGATCATCGGCCACCCCGTCGACCTGGTCCAGTCCAGGAACCTGCGCAACCCCTACATCGCGCACACCGTCTTCTCCACAGCCCGCGACATCTATGAAGCCTGACGCCCACCGGCGCCGGTTGGGCGCGGCGCGCTCAGGCGGGTTCGGGCTTCGAATCCGTCCGCAGGCCGTCCGCACCACCGCCGCCCGGTACACCACGACGGTTGCACCGTCGGACAAGGAATGAGGCAGCCGTGGCACAGACCCCGGAACACCCGAACGCCATCGGCGACGCGCCGCCGATGGCGCCGGAGCCGCTCCTGACCGAGGACGTCATGCTCCTGCTGCACCAGCCGGCGAGCGGCGCGATCGCGGGCGAGAACGTCCTGCACTACGTGCTCGGCAGCGCCGCCCTCACCGACCTTGCCCGCACCGGGCTGCTCGACGTGACGCAGCGCGCGGGGTCCAGCCAGGTCGTGGCGACGGGCGACGACGACGGATCGGACGCGATCCTCTCCCTGGCGCACTCCGCCCTCACGCCCAAGCCACGGGACGTGCACACGGCCGTCGCCCTCGTCGGCCCCAAGCTGCGGGGCCCCGTCCTCGACCGCCTCGTCGAGCGCGGCGACCTCGGCCGCGAACGGCGACGGGTGCTCGGAATCCTGCCGTCCACGAAGTACACACTGACGAGCCGGCGCCGCGACGAGCTCATGGAGCGTGTCCGGTCCGCACTCGTGGACGGCACGGCGCCCGAACCGCGCATCGGGGCGAGCATCGCCCTGATCTCGGCGAGCGGCACGCTACCGCAGTTCCACCGCGAGATCCCGTGGAGCGGGGACGTCTACACGCGCGCCAAGGAGCTCGAACGTGCGGACTGGAGTGCCATGGCGGCATCGGCCGGAGTCGCCGGTGTGGTGAACGCGGTCATCACCAACGCCGTCGTCGCTGCCGCTGTGCTGCCGTCGACCCAGTGAGAGCCGCCGTCAGGACCGTTTCCCTTCGTCGCCGTCGGAGTCGCTGTAGTCGGCGAGCTCGTTGTAGAAGCTGCGTTTCAGCGGGGTGCGCACGAGGTAGGCGGATCGCGCGATCGACATGCTCCCGACCGAGGAGGTCGCCAGCTGCAGCGCGATAATCAGGATTACCTTCACGACGTCCGGGATCGTGGGCTGGTGCAGGAGCGCACCGGTCACGACGAAGATGATCCCGATCCCGCCGCAGTGCCCAGCGAGGAAATCCGGGTGTAGGCATCGGGGAATCGGATGATGCCCAGAGCCGCGGTGACGAACACGAGGGCCCCGGCGATGATGAAGACGTCACCGATGATGGTCATCGCTTCCCCCTGGTGAGTGCGCGGGCGAGTGACAGCGCGCCGAGGAATCCCACTAGTGACGTGATCAGCACGATGTCGAACGTGTAGGTGCTGGCGGCGCGGATCCCGAACAGGGCGATCATGCCGGCCACCCCGAACAGGAGCAGGTCGCCGGCGACGACGCGGTCCGCTTCGGTGGGGCCGGCGAGCATCCGGTAGGTGGAGGCGATGCAGGCGACGGCGAGGAGCACGATGCCCAGGGCGGCCACGGTCATGTGGTGCCTCCCTTCCTGCGGACAGCACGCAGCATCCGCTGTTCCATAACGCCGAGCTCGGACCGCGCTTCGTCCGCGTCCTCGGCGTACATCGCGTGGACGTACAGCACGCGCCGCCCCTCCGCGGTGGTCTCGGTGCCCAGGGTGAGCGTTCCCGGCGTGAGCGTGATGAGCGCGGCCAGGAGGGTCAGTTCCCCGTCCGTTTCGCACCGGGTGCTGTATCGAGCGATGCCAGGGGTCGAGTACTGCGCGGGCGTGAGGTTGTCACGCAGCACCTGGACGTTGGCGACGACGAGCGCCCGGGCGAACCAGAGGGTGAAGCCGAGCATGCGGAAGGGCCAGCTGAGCCAGGTCATGAGCCGATCACCGCCTCGAGGTACGCGGACGGGTCGAGCAAACCGGCAGCCGCCGTCTCGGACAACGAGAGGAGGAGCTCGGCCCCGATTCCCAAGCTGAGGGTGATCGCGGCGAGCACTACCGCCGGTGCTGCCAGGCGCGCCTCGACGCGGGGTGGGGCTTCGGTGAGCACGGCCCCGCCTCCCGCCGGCGCGTCCTCGGATTCCGAGTTCTTGCCCCAGAACACGCCTGACCAGATCTTCAGCATCGACAGCAGCGTAATGATGCTGACGACGAGCATGATGACGACCGCGGCGATCTCCCCGGCGTCGAGCGAAGCCAGAATCAACGAGTACTTCGCGACGAACCCGGAGAACGGCGGAAGCCCCGCAAGCGACAGTGCCGCGATGAAGAAGGCGACCGCCAGCACGGGTTCCCGTTTCGCCATTCCGGACAGGGCACCGATGGTGCCGGTTCCGTAGCGAACCTCGATCGCGCCGGTCGAGAGGAACAGCGAGGCCTTCACGATCATGTGGTGCAGCAGGTAGAAGATGCCCGCCGTCAGGCCGACCTCGGTGAACAATGCGACGCCGAGGAGGATGTAGCCGATCTGGCTGACCATGTGGAACGCCAGGATCGACCGGGTCGTGGTCTCACCGGCAGCGCCGAGAACGCCGATGACCATCGTCGCGGAGAACACCGCCACGCCGATCCACAACCACCTGCTGTCGCCGTCGAACACGACCGCGTAGATGCGATAGATCGCGTAGATCGCGACCTTCGTGTGCAGGCCCGAGAACAACGCGGTGACCGCCGGGGACGTGGCGGGATAGGCGCGGGCGAGCCAGCCGTGCACGGGCACGATGGAGGCCTTGATGCCGAGGGCGAACAGGCAGACCATGATCGCGTAGCCGACCCTGTCGTCGGCCTGCGCGGCGCCGGCGAGCTCGCCGAGGTTCACGGTCCCGGCGGTGCCGTAGACGAAGCCGACGCCGGCGAGGAACACCGTCGAGGTGAGCAGGTTCAACGTCGCGTAGAGGCGAGCGCCTGCGGCCTGCCGCAACGGTGCCGCGCCGCGAGTGGCGAGCACGAACAGGCCGTACGAGGGCAGCAGCATGACCTCGATGAACACGAACAGGTTGAACAGGTCTGCTGTCAGCAGCGCCCCGTTGACACCGGCCAGCAGCACGAGCATCAGCGGACCGAAGTACCGGGAGCTCGCCCGCTCGGAGGCCAGCGCGAACCACACGCACACGACCGACAGCAGGCCGGTGACGGTGAGCATGAGCGCGCTGAACATGTCGGCGACGAGTGGGATGGCGATGCCGAACGGCCACAGCCCGACGCCGTGCGCGGAGGCGCCGCCCCCGGCGAACTCCGCCACGAGCGCGATTCCGGACGCCGTCGACGCCACCAGCACCGCCATCGTGACGACGGCATGGAGCCGGGGCTGGTGACCGACCAGCGTCAGCAGGCCCGCCGTGAACAGGGGAACCGCGACCAGCAGAGGCAGAAGCGGCTCGATCATGCGCGAACCTCCTCGGCCTCGTCGGCACTGTCGGCGCTGTTGGCACTGCCGGCGCTGTCAGCACTGTTGGCACTGTCAGGACTGTCTGCGCTGTCGACGCTGTCCGAGCTGGTGTCGTCGGGGCTGTCGTCGTCGGTGGCGCCATCGTTCGTGTCGTCGCCGCTGGTGCCGGTGACCGCGAGGACGAGCATGAAGATCGTGATGGAGAACGCGATCACGATCGCGGTCAGCACGAACGCCTGCGGCAACGGGTCCGCCACCGCCGACGTGTCGGCAGGGGTGCCGAACGGTTCCTCACGACGGTCGGTCCCGCCTGCGGCCATGAACACGAGGTTCGCGGCGTGCCCGAGGAGCACGAACCCGAGGATCACCCGCAGCATCTCTCGTTGCATGAACAGATAGACGGCGCCTGCCACCAGCACGCCGGATACGACTGCGATGGTCATCGGTGGCTCACCTCCTTGATCATGGTCGGTTCGTCGTCATGGACGACGCGACGCTGCCGCCCGAGCAGGTTGAACGCGGCCAGGACGACACCGATGACCGCGAGGTACACCCCGACGTCGAACACGAGCGCGGAGGTGAGCTTCATGCCGAACAGTTCCGCGTGCAGGGGCCTGAGGAACGAACCGTCGGCGTAGCCGAGGAACCCGGTCGCCGTGGCGATCGCGACCCCGGCACCGATCAGGACCATGTACGGCCACTTCACCCGCGCCGACGTGTCGGACGGCGCGGCGAGGTAGAGCAGTGCGAATCCCGCCCCGCCGATCAAGGCGGCGTTGAAGCCGCCTCCGGGCTCCTGATGGCCGCGGAGAAGCAGGATCATCGACAGCGCGATGATCACCGGACCCAGTAGTCGGGTGATCGACCGGACGAACACCGAGTTCACCGCGGCGTCGGCCAACGGTGTCGAGGTGTCGAGGTGGGCGCTGCGCGTGGGAGCGGGTCGCCGGCCGTGCAGCAGCACGGCCATCGCGATTCCGGCGACACCGAGCACGGTCAGCTCGCCCAGCGTGTCCAGGGCGCGGAAGTCGACGAGGATCGTGTTGACGATGTTCGCGCCGCCGGTGAGTTCCTCGCCCTCCCGAAGGTAGTAGGCCGCGGCCTCGGACATCTCCCGTCGCCCGGTGAACGCCCACACGCCCAGCGTGGTGGCGACACCGGCCCCGACCGCGACGACCGCGGCGACGATGCGCGGGCGCTTCTTCTCCCGCTGGAATCGAAGGGGCAGGCGGCGCAGGAGCAGGACCATCACGCAGACCGTGAGGATCTCCACGAGCAGCTGAGTGATCGCGACGTCGGCGGCACCGAGCGCGAAGTACCAGAGCGTCATCGTGAACCCGACCACGCCCAGGACCACGATCGCGGCGATCCTCGTGCGGGCGAGCACCGCTCCGAGCGTGCCGACGACGACGAGCGCCACCAGCACCCAGTCCGTCGGACGGGACGGCTCCCCCACGACGGGCGGCAGGTCCCGCAGGACGAACACCCCGATCAGGGCGAACAGTGCCAAGCACACCGGGGGAATCGCCAGGTGCAGCCGCGGTGACCGGCTGCCGGCCCATCCTCCGACGACCACGCCGAGGCTGATCGTGCCTGCGCGCAGGCGATCCACGACCGCCAGCCCGCTGATCGGCAGCGCCAGCGGGGCCATGACCGCCTGGACGCGGTGCCGGGCGAGCACGAGGGCGGTACCGACGAGCATGACGACGACGGACGCTGCCAGCGCGGGGGTCAGCCCGTGCCACAACGTCAGGTACACCGACTCCTCCTGGCCGATCGTCGCCGTCGCGGCGGACGAGATCCAGGAGTCCAACGGGAACGGAACGACGCCGAAGGCCAGTCCGGCCGCGGCGGCGATGGCGGGCACGGCCAGGAACGCGGGCGCACCCTCCGGGACCAGGCGCCCCGAGCGGCCCGCGAGCGCACCGAGCACGATCCGTCCCGAGTAGGCGAACGTGAACACCGATGTCAGCACGCCGCCGGCCACGACGAGCGCCGAGACCCATGCCGGGCCGGGCATCTCGAAGAAGGCGTCCAGCATCAGCTCCTTGCTGATGAAGCCCAGCAGCAGCGGCACACCGGCCATCGACGTGGCCGCGAGAGCGAGCGAGACGGCCGTGACCGCATCCGGAGCCGGAGGTCGGCGAGTTTGCGGATGTCGCGCGTGCCTGCCTGCAGGTCGATGACTCCGACCAGCATGAACAGCGCCGACTTGAACAGCGCGTGAGCCACCGTGTGCACCAACGCGGCGGTCAACGCCGCCGGGGTGCCCACGCCGATCATCGCGACGAGGAGTCCGAGCTGGCTCACCGTGGAGAAGGCCAGCAGCTCCTTCAGGTCGTACCGGCGCAGCGCCGCGACCGCCCCGAACAATGCCGTGATCAGGCCGGCGGAGATCAACAGTAGGGACCAGACCTGCTCCCCGGCGAGCGCCGGCGAGAAGCGCAGCAGGAGGTAGATGCCGGCCTTGACCATCGCCGCCGCATGCAGGTACGCCGACACCGGCGTGATGGCCACCATCGAGTCCGGCAGCCACGCCTGGAACGGGAACTGCGCCGACTTCGTGAACGCTGCTGCCGCCACCAGGGCGGCGACCGCCACCACGAACCCGGCATTCTCGTGCCAGATCGGGTCTGCCAGTGCCGCGCTGATCCTCGTCGTCCCCGTACCCACCGCGACGACGACGACCGCGGCGAGCAGGGCGAGGCCACCGGCGGCGGTCACCAGCAAGGTGCGGATCGCAGATTCCCGCGCATGCGGGCCAGGGCGGGCGATCAGGAAGAACGAGCACAACGTGGTCGCTTCCCACGCCACGAACAGCACCACGAGGTTGTCGGTGAGCACCAGCAGCAACATCGCCAGCGCGAACACCGTCATCAGCAGGTAGAACGAGCCGTGCCGGCCGTTGCTGCCGAGATAGCGGGTCGAGTAGATGAGCACGCCCGCGCCGATGACGAGCACCAGCAGGGAGAACAGCAGCGAGAGCCCGTCCAGCCGCAACGCGAAGTCGACACCGAGGGTCGGCATCCACGGCCACACCTCGTCGACCGGACCGGCCGGCTCGGCAACGGCGACCAGCAGCCCGGCCGCGACGAGCAGCGGGGCCGCGAGAACCCAGCCGGAGTTACGGCCGAGGCGATGCGTCAGCGGGAGCGCAAGTGCACAGGAGAGTAGAACGATCGCAAGGCATGCGAGCAGCAAAGGTCCACCTCGTGGTCGAACGGACAGACGTCCATCGAGCCGAATTAGTCAGAATCGTCCTCGCGAAGCGTCAAACGAAGTTCGGCCGATGCTAAAGCATCGACACCAGGGGCTGCCCCGGCAAGGATCGCTCCCCACGATGAGATGTACCCGTTCGTGCCTGGGTGCGCGAGCAGCCAGAAGGTCGGGGTGAACGCCGACCTGCAGTAGTGAGAACGAGCAAACATCCACACCATTGTACCAATTGACCCACTCGTTCCTCCTGTGTCGTTCCTCTCGACACCCGCTCCTGTGCTCCTGGCCGAGCCCGGCCGAAGGGGCTGCTGAAGGACGTCGTGACAGTGGTCCAGGCCACTGGGTCGTGGTGTGACTCACGGGATAGGACGGCCCGAGTCAGCGTCGTCGCTGGCACCTCGGGCAGGAGTACGACGAGCGGTTCATGAACGCCTCGCGGCGAATGAGGCTCGCGCAACGCCGGCACGGCTCGCCGCCGCGGCCGTAGACGTTCAGCGAGCGTTCGAAGTAGCCTGACCGACCGTCGACGTTCACGTACAGCGCGTCGAACGACGTGCCGCCCGCGGCGAGGGCATCGGTCATGACGTCGGAGGCCGCGCCGAGCACCTCGAGCGCCCGGGCGCGGGTGAGGCGCTCCGTGGGCCTCGTGCCGTGCAGCCGCGCGCGCCACAACGCCTCGTCGGCGTAGATGTTGCCGATACCCGACACGAGGGTCTGATCGAGCAGCGCGCGTTTCACCTCGGTGCGGCGTCGACGCAGCGCCGCCACCGCGGCGTCCAGGTCGAACGCAGGGTCCATGGGATCGCGCGCGATGTGCGCGAGCGCCGCCGGCAACGCCGCGCCGCCGGCGTCCACCAGCTCGTCCAGCGCCAGACCGCCGAACGTGCGCTGATCGACGAACCGCAGCTCCGGACCCCCGTCGGCGAACCGGAACCGCACGCGCAGATGCTTCTCGTCGGGCGCCGACGCGGGCTGCACGAGCATCTGCCCACTCATGCCCAGGTGCGCCAGCATCGCCTCGCCGCCGGCGAGCTCCAACCAGAGGTACTTGCCGCGCCGACGGGCGGCCGTGACGGTCACGCCCGCGAGCCGGGCGGAGAAATCGTCCGCGCCGGGCACGTGGCGCCGGATAGCGCGGGGATGCAGAACGTCGACCGATGCGATGGACCGGCCTTCGACGTGGCGTTCGAGGCCCAGTCGGACGACCTCGACCTCGGGGAGCTCGGGCACCCGCTACCCCGCGTCAGTCCGACGACGATTCGCCGAGATCGAGCTCGGCCGACAGAGCCCGCCACGCCGTCTCGGCGGCCTTCTGCTCGCCTTCCTTCTTCGTCGTGCCGCTACCGCTGCCCAGGTCACGGCCGCCGACGAACACGGTCGCCGTGAACTCCTTGCGGTGATCGGGGCCGGTGTCCTCGACCCGGTACTCGGGCACGCCGAGGCCGGAGGACGCGGTCAGCTCCTGCAGGCTCGTCTTCCAGTCCAGGCCGCACCGCGCAGCGGCGCCTCCTCCAGAAGCTTGCCGAAGAGCCGGTGGATGAGCTCCCGCGCGTCTCGATGCCGTGCGCGATGTATGTCGCGCCGATGACGGCCTCGAGCCCGTCCGCCAGAATGCTCGCCTTGTCGCGCCCACCGGTGAGCTCCTCGCCCTTGCCGAGGAGCAGGTGCGCACCCAGACCGCCGTCGCCGAGCTCGCGCGCCACACCGGCCAACGCGTGCATGTTCACCACGCTGGCGCGCAGCTTCGCGAGCTGGCCCTCCGGCAGGTCGGGGTGCTTGCGATACAGGTGATCGGTCACCACCAGGCCCAGGACCGCATCACCGAGGAACTCGAGCCGCTCGTTCGGCAGCAGACCACCGTTCTCGTAGGCGTACGAGCGGTGCGTCAGCGCAAGCGTCAACAGCTCGGTGTCGAAGGTGACATCGAGCGCGTCGAGTAGCGGTGTGGGATCTGTTGCCGGGCCCGCCGGCGCCTTACCCCCCATCTCGCGGACCTCAGGCCGGCTCGACAACCTGCCGGCCGGCGTACTGGCCGCACTCAGGGCAGGCGATGTGCTGCGGCTTCTTGGCCTTGCAGGCGCGGTTGGAGCACTCCACGAGCTGCACCGGCGTCGCCTTCCACTGCGAACGGCGGGCGCGGGTGTTGGAGCGCGACATCTTCCGCTTGGGGACAGCCACGGCTGGTTCTCCTCATCAAAATCTGCCCGCGCATGCGCGAGCTGCTTGCCTCAAACTCTGGGGTTGGACGCGAGCGACGCTAAGACGTCACCCGTCCGAGCCGTCCGATCGTTCGCCTGCCTGATCATCGCGGGTGGCCGAGTCGTCCTCGGCGCCTCGGTGTCCTGCAGCCGGTCGACGAGCGCGGCCCACCGAGGGTCTATCGTCTCATGCCCGTGTCCGGGCTCGAGATCGGCCCACTTCACGCCGCACTCGGAGCACAGGCCCTCGCAGTCCTCCCTGCACAGCGGGACCAGCGGCAGCGCGAGCACGAGGGCGTCCCGCACGACCGGCTCGAGGTCGATCCGGTCGTCGACGACCCGGCTGACCTCGTCCTCCTCGGTCGTCTCGTCGGTGGTCGAGTCGGGGTAGGCGAACAGCTCGGTGACGTCGATGGACACCTCGTCGGCGATCGGGTCGAGGCAGCGCGAGCACTGGCCGGTGGTCGGCGCGACGGCCGAACCGGTGACCAGCACGCCCTCGACGACCGATTCGAGGAGCAGGTCGAGCGCGATCGCGGCGTCGGTCGGCACGGTGACGACGTCGGGAACGCCGAGCGGGACGTCGACGGGCACGTCGAGCTGCAGCGGCCTGCTGGCGCCCGGGCGACGGCCGAGCTCGTGGGTGTCGATCACCCACGGGCTGCGGTCGGCGCGCGCGCCGCCGCGGTCGGTCGCGCGGTCGTCGCCGGCGTTCGGGGAGCGTTCGTCAGACATCGGATTTCTCGGGATCGGGGGCGTTCGGATTCGCCGCCTTCATGTGGAGGACGTACCTCCCCCGGGCGCGTCCGTCCAGCGTACGCGAGCACCGCGGAGCCCCGCCCCGCGGCCGGTGATCACGCGTCAGCGCCTCAGTGGGCTTGGAAGTCGTAGAAGCCGCGGCCGCCGGTCGAGCCCGTCGCGGTGCCGGCGCCGTTGTAGCCGCCGGAGGTGCCGCGGAGGTGGTTGCGGCCGGAGTCGACGGTGCGCAGCGTGCTCGAGAGGAGTTCGGAGAACTCGGCGAGCTTGCCGTCGACGTAGGCGTCGCAGTCGGTGCGCTGCTTGTCGGCCTCGGCGTGCGCCTCGTCGACGATACGTCCTGCCTCGCCGTGGGCGGCCTGCACGACCTCGGTCTGCGAGACGAGCCGGGCCTGCTCGGCGCGGCCGTCCTCGACGGAACGGTCGTAGGCGTCGCGGCCGGCCTGGATCATGCGTTCCGATTCGGCCCGGGCCCGCTCGGTGAGGTCGTGGTACTCGGCCTGGCCGGCCGACACGGTGCGCTCGGCCTCGGCCTGGGCATCGGCGACGAGCTGCTCGGCGCGGGCCTTGGCCTCGGCGACGAGCCGTTCGGCCTCGGAGCCGGCCTCGGACACGGTGCGTTCGGCCTGCTCGTTCGCGGTCGACACCGTGGTCTCGGCCTCGGTGCGCGCGGTCTGGACGATCTCGTCGCGCTTGTCGAGCACGTCCTGCGCGTCGTCCACCTCGGCGGGCAGCGCCTCGCGGATGTCGTCGAGCAGCTCGAGCGTGTCACCCCGCGGCACCACGCAACTCGAGGTCATCGGGACACCCCGCGCCTCTTCGACGATCGTGACGAGCTCGTCGAGCGCCTCGAACACCCGGTACACGGCAACTCCCTCAAAAACCGATCGTGGCCGCCTCCAGTGTGCCGGTCCGGCGGCGAGTTTTCGGTGACCGAGCGGGGCCGGGCGTGTCAAGCCGCCAACCAGGCACGACGCGTGCGGCGTGCTCGCCCGATTCCGCCCGCGCGTGCCGGTCCGCCCGGTTCAGTCCTGTTCGGCCAGTTTCGCCAGGAGCCGCTCGTGGACGTACGGAGAGACCATGGTGGTCACGTCGCCGCCGTAGGTCGCGACCTCCTTGACCAGTGAGCTGGACAGGAAGCTGTAGGCCGGGTTGTTCGACATCAGCAGCGTCTCGACGCCGGAGATCTCCCGGTTCATCTGCGCCATCTGCAGCTCGTAGTCGAAGTCGCTGACCGAGCGCAGCCCCTTGACGATGGACTGGATGCCGTTGTCGCGGCAGTAGTCGGTGAGCAGGCCGTGCCACGAGTCGATGCGCACGTTGGACAGGCCCTTCGTCGACTCGCGCAGCAGCTCGAGGCGCTCGTCGATGGTGAACATGCCCCGTTTGCTCTTGTTGATCAGGACGGCGACGACGACCTCGTCGAAGAGGTTCGCCGCGCGTTCGATGATGTCGAGGTGCCCGTTGGTCGCCGGGTCGTAGGAGCCGGGACATACCGCTCGCCGCATGCGCCGCACCCTAGCGGGGCTGCTCACCCTCGCCGGGCCGACCCACGTGCTCGCCCCAGTACAGGGCCGTGTCGCCGTACTTCTTGGTGCGGAAGGACTCCAGCCCCGTGGGCCACGCCGGTTCGCCGTCGCGCACCGCCCGCTCGACGACCACCAGCGCGCGCTCGGCCAGCCAACCGCCGTCGACGAGGTCGGTGAGCATGTCGGCGAGCGTCTCGGACGGCAGCGCGTACGGCGGGTCGACGAGCACCACGTCGTAGGGGCTCGCACTCCCCTCGGCGACGACCGTTTCGACCTTGCCCTGCCGCACCCGGCCGCCGAGACCGACGGTCTCGACATTGGCGTGCAGCACCTGCGCGGCACGGCGGTCGGCCTCGACGAACAGCACGTCGGACGCGCCGCGCGAGAGCGCCTCCAACCCGAGCGCGCCCGACCCGGCATACAGGTCGAGCACCCGGGCCTCGTCGAGGTCACCGGCGGTTTCGAGCGCGTTGAACAGCGCCTCGCGCACCCGCTCCGAGGTCGGGCGCGTGGTGCGCGGCGGAACCCGCAACGTCCGTCCCCCGGCGCGGCCCGACACGATCCTGGTCACAGCCACGATCGTAGAAGCCGTGGCGAGTGTGACTCTTGGCCGGACCTCGTGATTCCAGGGGGCCGATTCGCGTATTGTCGTTCTTCCCCTTCCCGGCGACTTTGCACCCAGGAGCGCGTCAGTGTCGGAACCTCGGGTCAGACGGGCCGAGATCGCGATCGAGCAGTCCCACGTGGACCGGGTCTACACCCGGCTCGCGGAGCTCCGCAGGCAAGCCGAGGACATGCGCGCGAAGGGTTACGAGATCGGCCACGGCGCGCAGCGCGAGGCGGTCTTCGAGCAGGCCTCGATGCTGTTCGAGCGCGACATGATGGTGTTCCACGCCAACCAGACGCTGCAGTCGCTCGACGCCGAGTACGAGGGTCTCGTGTTCGGCCGGCTGGACCACACCACCACCGAACCGGTGTACGTCGGCAGGCTCGGCATCCGCGACGGCGACTTCGAGAACCTCGTCACCGACTGGCGTGCCCCGGCGGCGGCGCCGTTCTACCAGGCCACGGCCGAGGCGCCGATGGACGTCGTGCGACGCCGCGTGATCCGCTGCTCCGGGCGACAGGTGCTCGACGTCGACGACGACGTGCTCATGCCCGAGTCGGTCCCGGACGGGATGCCCGTGGTCGGCGAGGGCGCGCTCATGGCGGCACTCGGCCGGGCGCGCGGCGAGAAGATGCGCGACATCGTCGCGACCATCCAGAAGGAGCAGGACGAGGTCATCCGCGCCCCGTGGCGCGCGTCACCGAAATCACCGGCGGCCCCGGCACCGGCAAGACGGCCGTGGCGCTGCACCGGGCCGCCTACCTGCTGTACCGCTACCGCAAGCAGCTCGGCGGCGCGGGCGTGCTGGTGCTCGGCCCGTCGGGCGTGTTCACGACGTACATCTCGCGGGTCCTGCCGTCGATGGGCGAGACCAACGTCGAACTGCGCTCGCTGGGCGAACTGCTCGACGGCATGCAGGCCACGCGCTACGACCCGGCGCCGCTCGCGGCGATCAAGGGTTCGCTGCGCATGCGCAAGGTGCTGCTCAAGGCCCTGCGGGACACGCCTCCGGGTGCACCGGAGGAACTGCGGATCGTCTACAAGGGCGAGGTCCTCAAGCTCGACACCAAGCAGCTCGAGCGGGTGCGCAAGAAGGTGCACTCGGCGGGCGGACCGCCGAACCGCGCGCGGATGCGCGCGGCCGACACGCTGCTCGAGGCGCTCGCCGACCGGGCCGAGGAGAACGCGAAGGCGGGCGGGCCGCGCCTCGAACGCGCCGACGTGATCCAGGACGTCGGCGAACGGATCGACTTCCACCGTTTCCTCGTCGCGTGGTGGCCGGTGCTGTATCCCGCGCAGGTGCTCCGGTGGCTCGGCGACGAGCAGAAGTTGGCGCGCTCGGCGCGGAAGGTGCTGAACGCCGACGAGATCGGCCTGCTCGCGGCGTCGCTGCGGGGCGAGGGCGACGACTGGACCGTGGCCGACGTCGCGCTGCTCGACGAGCTGCGCGTGCTGGCCGGTCCCCCGCCGAAGCGCCGCAAGCAGCGCGCCCAGGAGATCGAACTGGACGCCGCGCAGACGCGTGACTCCGACGATCCCGCGCGTCAACGTGCGGCGAAGCCGGCGCACTACGACGAGTACTCGCACATCGTCGTCGACGAGTCGCAGGACCTCTCCCCCATGCAGTGGCGCATGCTCGGCCGGCGCGGCGCGTACGCGAGCTGGACGATCGTCGGCGACCCGGTGCAGAGCTCGTGGCCCGATCCGGCCGAGGCCGCGCAGGCGCGCACCCACGCCTTCGGCACGAAGACCGCCCACCGCCGGTTCACGCTGCGCACCAACTACCGCAACTCGGCGGAGATCTTCGACCTGGCGGCCGAGGTCGTCGTCGACAAGCAGACCCCGGAAAGCTCCGGGGCCGCGGTTGCGTCGCCGGAGGACCTGCCGAACGCCGTGCGCAAGACAGGCCTGACCCCGGAGGTCCGCCGGGTCGACGAGGCGACGCGCGAGAGCGCCGTCCACTCGGCCGCGAAGGAACTGCTGGACGGGGTCGACGGCACCGTCGGCGTGATCTGCGCGATGAACCGGGTGCCGGAGGTGGAACGCTGGCTCGCCGGCCAGGGCGAGGACCGGCTCAAGGTGGTGGGCAGCCTCGATTCGAAGGGGCTCGAGTACGACGCCGTCGTGCTCGTCGAGCCGAGCGAGCTGATCACCGAGTCGCTCACCGGACGTCGCGTGCTCTACGTCGCGCTCACCCGCGCGACCCAGCAGCTCACCGTGCTCGCCTCCGACGACGACTGGCGCTGACCCGACCGCTTCACAGCTCCCGAGGGCCCCCTTCCGGACGGGCGTGTCCCCCACTAGGGTGACGAGGTCATGATCGACTTCGGCACGGTCCTGCCCCGGCTCGTCCCCGCCGCCACCGCGGACGCCGAGCCGTACCGGGGTTACGCCACCGAGTCCCTGCCCGGTGCCGCGACCGTCTACATCAGCACCGCACGGACCGGCAGCGCAGAGGGCGGCGCCGGCGACGACGTGACGTACCTCCCGGCCGAGACGGTGGCGGCCTGCGACGCCGACGAGCTGGCGGCCGCGGCGTTCGACAACCTGCACGCCGTCGAGTTCGCCGCCCCGGAACACCTCGACGGCGACCTGCTCGTGGTGAGCGGCCCGCACGCCGGGACGGCGGCGCTGATCCTGCCCGACGTCCTGCCCCGACTGACCGGCGCGGCAACGTTCGAGCACGGCGCCCTGTTCGCCTGTCCGACGTCGCATGTCCTGCTGCTGTACGTGCCGCGCGATGCGGGCGTCCACGACGGGCTCCAGAACCTCGCGGCACAGGCGGCGGGCGAGTTCGAGTACGACGAACGGCGCCGGATCACGCCGTCGACGTTCTGGTGGGACGGCGACCGCAGCGCCGAGCAGGTGACGTCGGTCGCCGACCGGGAGATCTCGGTCGACATGTCGGGACCGTTCGGCGAGACCTACCGCCGCCTCGCCGGCTGACCCCGGCCGCGCGGTCCTCGACGACGTTCCGCCGGGCACATTACGTCACTCGCGGGGCTGACTTCTCACTCGAAGCGGTTACCATGCGTTCTGGCGTGCACCGGACGTGACCAGGGCGTAATGGGGAGGATGCGATGGGTGAGCCACTGAGCCACGATTGGGTGGGGCAGTACGACGACGAGCCCGTCGTCGGTCACTCCGAGTGGCTACCCGAATCCGAAGGCGTTCCCGCCGACGCCCCCGTCCGCAGGGCACCCGCGCACGCCCTCCCCGACGACGAGCACGACCCGTACACCCGGCACGTCGAGCACTCCGAATACCCCGAATACCCCGAGTACTCCGAGCACGCCGAGCACGCCGAGTACGCCGCCGGCGACCGGGACCGCACGCCCGTCGATGCGGCAAACACCGAGGACACGGTGCAGCGTGCCCTGGCCGTGCACCGCCTGCTGAACGGGCAGACCCCGCCCTCCCCCGACCCGCTGCCCGGTATCCGCCGCATCCCGCTGCCCGACGTGGAACCGCCGCGCGCCGATCTGGTGAAGACGCTGGTGCGCCGCCGGTCGTGGGACGTGTTCGCCCACCACGACCTCGACCTGGGCGCGCTGAGTGGTCTGCTCCGGTTCGCGCTCGGCGTGCAGCGGTTCGAACCGGCCTACGGCTCGGAGAACCACCCGATGGGCATGGCGCCGTCGGGCGACGGACTGGACGTGCTGCGGGCGTACGTGCTGATCCGCGGGACCGACATCCTCGAACCGGGCGTGTACCGCTACGAGGCGATCGCGCACGAGCTCACGCGGCTCACGATCGCCGACCCGGTGCGCCCGCTGCAGCAGATCTACTGGCAGCCCGAGTTCGCGGCGGCGCCGGTGACGATCGCGCTGACGACGCGGATGCGGGTGGCCTACGAGCACAAGCCGCTGCGCCACTACCGCACGATGCATGTGGACTCGGGGATCGCGGTGCAGAACGTGTACCTCGTCGCGACGGCACTCGGGTTGGCGTGCTGCGCGGTGTCGGACTTCGACGACGCCGGACTGTCCGAGCTCCTCGGCGTCCCCGAGTCCGAGATCCCGACCATGCTCATCCCGGTCGGCCACCCCCCGCTCTGACCCGCACCGCACATGCACCCGTGGGCCCCATAGTCGCTCCCACCCGTCTCCCACCACCACCCAAACGGACACGCTCCGCGTGGCAGTGTTCGACAAGCGCGACTATGGGGCCCACGGGTGCTTCTTGAACGGGGTCAGCCGATGGTGATCGGGGTTGCGGGGTCGGTGATGTCGTACACGGCCTCGAGGGTGAGGGCGTCGCCGTCGCTGACCAGACCGAGGCAGCCGCTGGTGTTCGTGGCCTCGAGCGGTGCGACGCCGTCGGGCAGCGCGACGTCCGGGGTGACGGTCAGCTGACCCGTGGCGTTGTCGTACTCGCCCGGCGCGTTGCCGACCGCGTCGAAGCTGCACGTCAACGTCGAGATGCTGGCGTTGACCTCGCCGACCCACCCGGTCGACACCCCGCTCGCACTGTCGTACGAGCCGATGTGCAGCTGGTACGGCTGCGCGTTCGGCGTCACCGAGACGCTGCCCAGCGGGCCGGTGCAGCTGTCGAAGCTGACCGACAGGTCGCCGATGGGTGCGGGCGCGGTGTGACTGCCGCTCGGGATCTCGCCCTCGCCGGACGACGACGAGCACGTGACGTCGGTGCCCGAGTCGACGTTGCTGAGGGTGCTCCCGTCGGCGCTGGCCGACACGGATCCGTCCTCGTTCGGGTTGGTGACGGTGATGTCCTGAGCGGCGAACGCGGCGGGTGCCGCCACGAGGGCGATCGCGGCGGACACGGCGATACCTCCGACGAGGCCAGGCATACGGTTGCGCATAGAACTCCATCCTCCGTTGGCTGAAGACTGCTACCTGCGGATAGCCCGCGATCGACGCTAGGCCGCGTTGATCACCGGAACCAAGAACGGACCGGACGGACCGCGTTCGCACTCACCGCGGTCACACGTTTTCGCCGCGTCGTTGTCACCGGCCGACAGCATCCGGCAGATCCACCGATTCGGATGTTTCGGGCGCCCAGTCGGGCAGACTCCGCACGGCCGCCTCGAGTTCGAACCGCGCCCGCGGGTCGCGGAGGCGGTCCCCGTACGCCTCCTCCATGCGCCGCACCCGGTGCCGCACGGTCTGCGGGTGCAGGCCGAGCCGTTCGGCCACGGCGTGGACGCTGCCCTGCGCGTCGAACCACGCGCGCAACGTCTCGATGGTGCGTGCGCGCCGGCGTTCGGTCATCGCAGCGAGGGGCGCGAACAGTCGGCGCCGCAGTTGCGCCGTCACCGCGTCCCCGCCGCGCAGCAGCAGTTCGGGCAGCACGCGCTCGGCCCACACGACATCACCGGCCGGCACTCTCCCGTCACCGGCCAACGACAGCGCGCGCCGCGCCAAACGGAGCGAGTCGGCCGCCGCCGTGGGCTCGACGCCGGCGCCCACGCCGACCGCCGCGCCACCGACCGCATCACGCAGGGCGGTCACGTCGTCATCGGTCACCGCACCGGCCACGAGCAGGCACGGGGCGGCGCCGGACAGGTCGGCGAGGACCTCATCGGGCAGGTCGCGGGCCGCGCGCACGGGTCCGCGCAGCGCGAGCGGGGTCGCGATCTCGGGCAGCGGCCATCCGGCGCGGGAGGCGAGTTCGACGAGCTCGTCGTGGTTGTCGCGGTGACCGTGGGGGCCATGGTGATCGCCGCGCCGGGCCGTGCCGTCGGTCCGGAGCAGCAGGCGGATCAACCGGCAGCGGGCGGCCACCGCGGGGTCGGACGTCTCGGCCAGAGCGGCGCGGTATCCGTCGAGTGCCACCGAGGACAGTTCGTCCATCAGCGCCAGCATCCGGTCGGCCAGTTGCGACATCACCGCGGACGAGAAGCCGCTTCGCTTGCCCACCAGCATGATCCGCCGCCACGCGACCCGGACGCCGATGCGATAGGCGAGCTGCAACGTGTCCAGACTGCGGCCCTCCCGCAGTTCGCGGCGGCCGATCCGGCGGTGCACCTCGTGCCCGTCGCTGGCGACCGAGGTGCGCGACGCCGTGGACGCCGCGGCCGGTTCGCCGAGCCGGTCGACGAACAGCGTGATCGCGTGCCGCACGCCCTCCCGGATACCGCGTCCGTACGGGCCTTCGAGGGAGCCGCGGTATTCGGGCACGGCCGCCCGGATCTCGGCGATGATCTCCCCGGCGACGTCTTCCAGCTCGGGGCGCATGATTCCGCCGAGGCCCTTGAGCGCGGGCACCTCGGAGGAGGGTGGGCCGACAGGGTGAGCTCTCACGGGCTCCTCACAGCTCCCTTCCCTACGTCATCGGAGGGTCGGAACGGAGCACACCACACGAAACGGTGAGGTGGAAGGGCCGTGACTGGCGGGAACCAACGGCGTTCACCCGGACAGCCCACCACCAACGGCGGGCGCGCACACCCCGCATTCACGGCCGGGCCTGCCGGTGCGTTCACACACGGCGTTCATGAACCCAGCGCCCGCCCGAGCGCCTGGATCACCGGGGTGAGGCGCCGCAGCAACGCGCCGTCGGTGGTGGCGCACTCGGTCAGTCCGGCGCCGACGACGTGCTGGTCGGCGAGCGCGTCGATGCCGGCCACGAGCTGGTCGACGGTCAGCCCGCCGGGTTCGCGGTAGTGCCCGCCGGGCCATTCCTCGGGGTCGAGCACGTCGACGTCGACGTGGAGATACACGGGCCCGCCGGTCTCCGCGCCGACGGCCTCGCGCACCGCGGCCGGGTCGGCGGGCGGCGGGACGTGCCGCAGGAGACCGGCGTCGACGGCACGGCGTTCGTCGGGGTCGAAGGCGCGGGTCCCGATGAGCACGGCGTGGCCGGGTTCCAGCGCCGGGCTCGCCGCGAGGTCGGCGTCGCCCTCACCGAGCAGGGCTCGCAGCACCATGCCGTGGAACGCGCCGGACGGCGATCCCGCGGCGGTGTTGCTGTCGGCGTGCGCGTCGAACCAGGCGGTCACCAGCCGGTGTCCGTGCTGTGCGCGGGCGAAGCCGATCGGGACGAGATCGGCCCCGCAGTCACCGCCGATGGTCAGCACGGGCCCGCCGGGGCCGAGGAGCGACAGTGCGGTGTCCCGCCAGGACACCAGCGCCGCGCGGTGCGCGATGCCGTCCACTGTGGGCGATGCGGCGGCCGGGACGTCCGGATGCTCGACGGCGACGTCCAACACCTCGCCCGCCAGGCCCGCGAGGGCGCGGCATCCCGCGGGCAGCACGTCGGACGCGCCGTCCCAGGTCGCCCCTTGCCACTGCGGGAACGCGACGATCCGCACGCTCACCCTCCTCCTCCGGCGACGAGCCGGTGCTCGCGCGGCGAGATGCCGCGGTGTCGTTTGAACGCGGCACTGAACGCGAACGCGTTGGCATAACCCACTTTCCTGGCGATGACATCGGCCGTGTCGCCGGTGTTGCGCAGCAGGTCGGCCGCGACCGTCATGCGCCAGTCGGCGAGGTAGGCCATCGGCGGGGTGCCCACCAGGTCGGTGAACCGTCGCGCGAACGCGGCCCTGCTGACCCCGCACCGCGCGGCGAGGTTCGACACCGTCCACTGTGCACCGGGCTCGTCGTGCACGAGCCGCAGCGCCTGGCCGACCACCGCGTCGCTCTGCGCCCGGAACCAGCCGGGCGCGGCGCCGCGTTGGGCGTCCATCCAGGTCCGCACGGTCTCGACGAGGGCCAGGTCGAGCAGCCGGTCGAGCACGACCTGCCGGCCGGGACGGTCGACGTCGAGTTCGGTGATCAGCAGGTCCAGCACCGGCGATCCGAGGTCGACGGCCGGGACGCATGCGATGCCGGGCAGCGCCGCCAGCAGCCGCGCCCCGACGTCCCCGGTGACCTGGTAGGTGCCGCTGACGATGACAGAACCGCCCGCCGACTCCCGTTCCCGCGAACCGGCGAGGAATTCCTCGGTGATGTCGGTGCCGTCCATTGTGGTCAGCCGGTTGCCGGGGCCGACGACCACCGACGCGAGGTGTCGATCTCGTCGGCGACGACGTACGGACCGGCCCCGGTCACGACCGCGACCGTGCCCTCGTCGAGCCGCACCGGGTCCGCACCACCCGACTCATCGGTGCCGGGCTCACCGTCGCCGCTCCCGACCTCGCCGGTCGCACGATCCAGGCGTGCCGACGCACCGTTGTCACGAGCGCGAGCCGGGCGCCGTCGGCGATCCGCAGCGCCCACGGCGGTTCGAGCACGGTGCGGCAGAACGCCGCCGACCGCGCCCGCACTCCCGCGAGGAGATCCGCCAACGCATCCACACCGCCAGCGTAGGCGATCCGATATGCCTGCGAGCGATTCACGCATGGATCGTCTCGGCCCCGCGGGCGACTCTGGAGACAGCCACTCGAGACAACGATTCGAGACGTCCCAGAGATCGGAGACCTGCCATGTACGCCATCACCGGAGCGACCGGACACGTCGGCGGCGCCGCCGCCCGCGCCCTGCAGGCGCAGCACCTGCCCGTCCGCCGGGTCGTCCGCAACCCCGTGAACGCCGGACCCACCGGCGCGGTCGCCGACCTCACCGACCGCGCCGCGCTGACGACGGCGCTGCGCGGCTGCGACGGCGCGTTCGTCCTGCTGCCGACCCTGCCGAGCGGTTCCGACGCCGACCACCGCCGGATGGCCGACACCATCGCCGGCGCGTGGCAGGCAGCGGCGTCCCGCACGTCGTCGCCCTGTCGTCGTGGGGAGCCCAGCACGCCGAGGGCACCGGCCCGATCCGCTGGCTGCACCACCTGGAAGGCGCCCTCGGCGAGACCGGGGTGCGGGTGACGTCCGTACGGTCGCCGCATTTCCAGGAGAAGGTCGAGACGACCATGGCGGCCTCCACCGGCGCCGGGATCCACCCGGTGTTCGCCCCGTCGGCCGACGTCGACACCACGATGGTCGCGACCCGCGACATCGGCGCCGTCGTCGCCGACGCGCTCACCAATCCGGCAGGCGCAGCAGGATCCTCGGGGGCGAGCGAGATCGTCCACCTCGACGGGCCGCGCTACACCGAACGCGAGGTCGCCCGGCGGCTCGGCCTGCGCCTGGGCCGGGAACTCGAGGTCGTCGTCCTCCCCCGCAAGACGTGGGAACCGACGTTCGTCGACGCCGGCCTGCCCCCGCTGCTCGCCGCGGAGCTGGCGGCACTGCACGAGGCGGAGGCCCGCGGACTGCTCGAGCCCGCGGGCGACCGCCGACATGTGTGCACCACCGACCTCGACGAGACGTTGGCCGAGATCACCGCCGCGCTCGTCTGAGGCCGGAGGAGGCGACTACTCCAGGACGATCAGCAGATCGCCGCCCTCGACCTGCTGGACGGAGTTGATGGCGCGCCGCCGCACCGTGCCGCCGGTCGCGCGGTGATGGCGGCCTCCATCTTCATCGCCTCGATCGTCGCGACGGTGTCGCCCGCGGCGATCTCGTCGCCCTCGCCGACCTGCAGCGTGACCACGCCGGCGAACGGTGCCGCGACGTGGTTCGGGTCGTTCTTGTCGGCCTTCTCGGCGGCCGGCACGTCGGTGGCGACCGACCGGTCCCGCACGGGGATCGGGCGCATCTGGCCGTTCAATGTGGACATCACGGTGCGCATACCTCGTTCGTCGGCCTCGCCGACGGCCTCGAGCGCGATGAACAACCGCACCCCGGGCTCGAGGTCCACGGTGTACTCCTCACCGGGACGCAGACCGTAGAAGAAGTCCTTGCTCCGCAACACGCTCGTGTCGCCGTAGGACTCCCGGTGCGCCTCGAACTCGGCCGTCGGGCCGGCGAACAGCAGCCGGTTCAGGCTCGCGCGCCGGTCCTTCGTCAGCGCCTCGCGGTCCTCTTCGGACAGCGTGACCTCACCGCGCGCCTCACCGCGGCCCTCGAGCGCCTTGGTGCGGAACGGCTCGGGCCATCCGCCGGGCGGGTCGCCGAGCTCGCCGCGCAGGAAGCCGATGACCGAGTCGGGGATGTCGAACTTGCCGGGCTCGGCCTCGAACTCGGCCGGTTCGACCCCGGCGCCGACCAGGTGCAGGGCGAGGTCGCCCACGACCTTCGACGACGGCGTGACCTTGACGATGTGGCCGAGCATCCGGTCGGCCGCGGCGTACATGGCCTCGACCTCCTCGAACCGGTCGCCCAGTCCGAGCGCCTTGGCCTGCGTGCGCAGGTTGGACAGCTGACCGCCGGGGATCTCGTGGTCGTAGACCCGGCCCGTCGGCGAGGCCAGGCCCGCCTCGAACGGGGCGTAGATCTTGCGCACCGTCTCCCAGTACGGCTCGAGGTCGCCGACCGCGCGCAGGTCCAGCCCGGTGGGCCGGTCGGAGTGGTCGGTGGCGGCCACGATCGCCGACAGCGACGGCTGCGAGGTCGTGCCCGCCATCGAGGCGACCGCACCGTCGACCGCGTCGGCGCCGGCGCGGATGGCCGCGAGGTACGTGGCCAGCTGCCCGCCCGCCGTGTCGTGCGTGTGGATGTGCACGGGCAGGTCGAACTCGCGCCGCAGCGCGGTCACGAGCCGCTCGGCCGCGGGCGCGCGCAGCAGACCGGCCATGTCCTTGATGGCCAGCACGTGCGCACCGGCGTCGACGATCTGCTCGGCCAGCCGCAGGTAGTAGTCCAATGTGTACAGCTGCTCGCCGGGATCGGACAGATCCGACGTGTAGCACAGCGCCACCTCGGCGACCGACTTCCCGGTCGCGCGCACGGCCTCGATCGCGGGCCGCATCTGCGAGACGTCGTTGAGGGCGTCGAAGATGCGGAAGATGTCGATGCCGGTCTCCGTGGCCTCCTCGACGAACGCGTCGGTGACCTCGGTCGGGTACGGCGTGTAGCCGACCGTGTTGCGCCCGCGCAGCAGCATCTGCAGGCAGACGTTGGGCATCGCCTCGCGCAGCAGCGCGAGGCGCTCCCACGGGTCCTCGGCCAGGAACCGCAGGGCGACGTCGTAGGTCGCGCCGCCCCAGCACTCCACCGACAGCAACTGCGGCAGGGTGTGCGCGACCGCGGGGGCGATCGCCGTCAGGTCCTTCGTGCGCACGCGCGTGGCCAGCAGCGACTGGTGGGCGTCGCGGAAGGTCGTGTCTGTGACGCCGACGGTGCCCGACGTGCGCATCCACCGCGCGAAGCCCTCGGGGCCGAGCTCGTCGAGCTTCTGCTTCGACCCGGCCGCCGGCGCGCCGTCGGGCACCGCGGGGATCTTCTCCTCGGGGTCGATCAGCGTGGGCCGCGGACCGTGCGGCTTGTTCACCGTGACGTCGGCCAGATAGGTCAGCAGCCGCGTGCCGCGGTCGGCCGAGTGGCGCGCGGTCAGCAGATGCGGGCGCTGCTCGATGAACGCGGTCGTCACGTTGCCCGACTGGAAGTCCTGGTCGTCCAGCACCGCCTGCAGGAACGGGATGTTCGTCGCGACCCCGCGGATGCGGAACTCGGCGAGCGCGCGCCGCGCGCGGCCGACGGCCGTCTCGAACGTCCGTCCACGGCAGGTGAGCTTGACGAGCATCGAGTCGAAGTGGGCGCTGATCTCCGTGCCGGAGAACGCGGTGCCGCCGTCGAGCCGGATACCCGACCCGCCGGGCGAGCGGTAGGCGCTGATCATGCCCGTGTCCGGGCGGAACCCGTTGGCCGGGTCCTCGGTGGTGATCCGGCACTGCATCGCCGCGCCGCGCAGGTAGATCGCGTCCTGCGCCAGGCCGAGGTCCGGCAGGCTCGCGCCGGCGGCGATCCGCAGCTGCGACTGCACCAGGTCTACGTCGGTGACCTCCTCGGTCACCGTGTGCTCGACCTGGATCCGCGGGTTCATCTCGATGAAGACGTGGTTGCCGTTGCGGTCGACGAGGAACTCGACGGTGCCCGCGTTGCGG
Source organism: Saccharomonospora sp. CUA-673 (assembly GCF_001942305.1). GTDB lineage: Bacteria > Actinomycetota > Actinomycetes > Mycobacteriales > Pseudonocardiaceae > Prauserella. Next base: position 23,850 of record NZ_MKKE01000016.1, read on the forward strand.
TAGCCCATCTGCCGGGCCAACTTCACCGCGTCGGCGCAGATCCGCTCCCGCAGCTGCGAATCCAGGTTGGGCGCGGGGGCCAGCTCGACGACCTTCTGGTGCCGGCGCTGCACCGAGCAGTCGCGCTCGTAGAGATGGATGACGTTGCCCTGACCGTCGGCCAGCACCTGCACCTCGATGTGCCGGGGCTCGACGACCGCCTGCTCGAGGAACACGGTCGCGTCGCCGAACGCCGACTCCGCCTCCCGCGAGGCCGCCTCGATGGCCTCGCGCAGGTGGGGCGGGTCCTCAACGCGCCGCATACCGCGGCCGCCGCCGCCCGCGACGGCCTTCACGAACACGGGGAACGTCAGGTTCTCGGCCGCGGCGACGAGCTCGTCGACATCGGCCGACGGCGCCGACGAACCCAGCACGGGCACGCCCGCCTCACGGGCCGCCGCGACGGCGCGCGCCTTGTTGCCGGTGAGCTCCAGCGTCTCGGCGTCGGGGCCGACGAACGTGATGCCGGCCTCCTCGCAGGCGCGCGCGAGGTCGGGGTTCTCGGACAGGAAGCCGTAACCGGGGTAGACCGCGTCGGCACCCGCGCGCTGCGCCGCGCGGACGATCTCGTCCACCGACAGGTACGCACGCACCGGGTGGCCCGGCTGGCCGATCTCGTACGCCTCGTCGGCCTTCAGCCGGTGCAGCGAGTTGCGGTCTTCGCGCGGGAACACCGCCACGGTGCCTGCGCCCAGTTCGTAGGCTGCGCGGAACGCGCGGATGGCGATCTCGCCGCGGTTGGCGACGAGCACTTTCCGGAACATTCCCGGTCCTTCCGTCCTCGGATCGGTCGGGACGCACGTTACCCGCTCCCGCCTCCTGGGAACACCTGCCCACATCCCGGAACGCCCGCTGGGCGGTTCGCCCGAAGGGTCAGGATTTCTCGAGGTATTCGGCTCGGTCGGCGTCGACGACGTCGGCAACCATGCGGGCCAGGCCCGGACTGTGCGCCAGGTCGGGGTCGGCGTCGACGACGCGCTGGGCGACGCCGCGTGCCTGCGCGATCACGTCCTCGTCGTCGAGCAGCGACAACATCTTCAACGCCGACTTCGTGCCGGACTGCGCCGCGCCGAGGATGTCGCCCTCGCGGCGCAGTTCGAGGTCGAGCTTCGACAGTTCGAACCCGTCGAGCGTGGAGGCGACCGAGTCGAGCCGCTGCCGCGTCGTCGTGCCCTCGGGGATCTCCGTCACGAGCAGGCACAGCCCCGCCGCGGAACCACGACCCACGCGGCCGCGCAGCTGGTGCAGCTGGCTCACGCCGAACCGCTCGGCGTCCATGATCACCATCGTCGTCGCGTTCGGCACGTTCACGCCGACCTCGACGACGGTCGTGGCGACCAGCACGTCCACCTCGCCCGCACTGAAGGCCCGCATGACGCCGTCCTTCTCGTCGGCGGGTTGTTTGCCGTGCAGCACGCCGATCCGCAGCCCGTGCAGCGGGCCCTCCTCGAGCATCGGCGCGATGTCGAGCACCGCGAGCGGCGGCCTGCGGCCCCCGGTGTCGGCCGGCGGCTCGTCCCCCACCCGCGGGCACACGACGTAGGCCTGCCGCCCGTTGCCGACCTCCTCGATGATCCGTTTCCACGCCCGGTCCAGCCAGTTCGGCTTCTCGGCGACGGGCACGACCGTGGTCGAGATCGGCGACCGTCCCGACGGCAGTTGCCGCAACGCCGAGGTCTCCAGGTCGCCGTAGACGGTCATCGCCACGGTGCGCGGGATGGGCGTCGCGGTCATGACCAGCACGTGCGGGCTGGTGCCCTCGGCGCCGCGGGTGCGCAGCGCGTCGCGTTGTTCGACGCCGAACCGGTGCTGCTCGTCGACGACCGCCAGGGCCAGGTCGGCGAACGTCACGTGGTCCTGGATCAGCACGTGGGTGCCGACGACGATGCCCGCCTCCCCGCTCGCGGCCTCCAGCAACGCCTTCTTGCGTTCCTTGGCGCCCATCGACCCGGTCAGGAGCGTGACCTTGGTGGCGTGTTCGGCGGCGCCGAGCTCGCCCGCCGTGCCCAGGTCGCCGAGCAGCTCGCGCAGCGACCGGGCGTGCTGGGCCGCCAGCACCTCCGTCGGCGCGAGCATCGCGGCCTGCCGGCCGGCGTCGATGACCTGCAGCATCGCCCGCAGCGCCACGATCGTCTTGCCGCTGCCGACCTCGCCCTGCAGCAGTCGGTTCATCGGGTGCTCGACCGACAGGTCGGCGGCGATCGTCTCGCCGACCTCCCGCTGCCCCTCGGTGAGCTCGAACGGCAGGCGTGCGTCGAACGCCGCCGTGATCCCGCCGTCGACGCGGGGGCAGGCCCGCGCGGGTTCGCTCACCTCGTTGCGGCGGCGCTGCGCGAAGATCAACTGGATGGACAGCGCCTCGTCCCACTTGAGCCGCTGTTTCGCCGTGGTGAGCCGCTCCCAGCTCTCCGGAAGGTGCACCTGGCGCAGCGCGGTGTCCAGATCGGTCAGCCCGAGCTCGGCGCACAGCACCTCGGGAACCGGGTCCTCGACGGTGTCGAGCGTGTCGAGCACCTGCCGCACCGCACGGGCGATCTTCCACGACTCGACGCCCGCCGCGGCCGGATACACCGGGATGATCTGGTTGGCGAATCCGTCCACCGTGGACGGATCGTCGTCGTCCTGCTCGAACAGCTCGTATTCCGGGTTGGACAGTTGCAGTTCGCTGCGGAACTGCGACACCTTGCCCGCGAACAGGCCCTTCCTGCCCGCGCGCAGGTGCTGCTCACGCCAGCCGACGTTGCCAAAGAACGCGCACGTCAGCCGGCGTTTGCCGTCGCTGAGGTGGATGGTGAGGATGCTGCCCTTGCGGGCCCGCATCGGCCGCCGTTCGACCCGTTCGATCTTCGCCATCACCGTGGCGTGCTCGCCGATCTCGAGCCCGCCGATGTCGGTGAGCTCACCGCGGCGCTGGTACCGGCGCGGGTAGTGCCGCAGCAGCTCGGCGACCGTCCGCAGGTTCAGCGACGATTCGAGCGCCTTGGCCATCTTGGCGCCCAGCACCACGGAGAGCTTGTCGCCCGTCGTCGTCATGTCACCGCCACCATCCCGGTCTCACCGCCGCCTTCTCGGTCTCACTCCACGCCCATCAGCAGCACCGCATCCGCCTGCCCACCGTAGTAGCACACCAGTTCGACCTCCGGATGTGCGGCACGCAGATGCTCGGTCAGGATCTCCTCGATCCGGTCGGGCGCGTCGACGCCGGTCAGCACCGTGACGAGTTCCCCGCCGACCGCGAGCATCCGCGTCAGCACCTCGAGCGCGGTCTCCACGATGCGGTCCGGCGCGCCGATCCGCACGACCTCCCCGTCGACCAGCCCCAGCACGTCGCCCGCGTGCGCGTGCCCGACCCACGTGATCGCGTCCTCGCCGGCGATCACGATGTCGCCGCGCCGGGTGGCCGCGGCGGCCTCGGCCATGGCCACCACGTCGGCGCCTGCGCGGCGCTCCGGGTCGTGCACCGCGAGCGCGGCCAACGTCTGCACGGGCGAGGCGCACGGCACGACGACCACGTCGCGGTCGGCGAGCACCGGATGGTTGGCCGCGCGCTCGGCGACCGCGGTCAGGTCGACCTCGCCCGGCACGACCGTGACGTGGCCCGCCGCGGTCTCGCCGACGAGCCCGAGGAGCTGTTCGACGCTCGGATCGTCGTCGGCGGCCAGCACGGGCAGTCCCTCCCCGGCGACCAGGTCGACGACGCCCCGCCCCCGCAGGACGACGACCACCGCCCGATCGCCCGCCGCGCCCTCGGGCGGGGCGGGGGTCATGAGCGGTTCGACGCGCACCCGGTGCGGACGCCCGTGCCGCAGGCCCGCCTCGAGCGCGGCACCGATGTCGCCGCAGTGCACGTGGACGGCGTGGTTGCCGTCGCCGTCGCCCGCGACGGTCACCGAATCACCCAGCTCGGCCAGGTCCCTGCGCAGCTGCAGCAGCGCCGATTCCTCGGCGTCGGCGGGCAGATCGGACAGCAGGTACATGACCTCCCACGCCTGCGGCGCCGGCACCACGGACGGCACCGTGACCGCGTGTTCCGGCGCGGCCTCCCCCGCCACGACCGCGGCGAGCGCGTCGAACACCGCCACGAGGCCCCGGCCGCCCGCGTCGACGACCCCTGCGGCGGCGAGCGCGGCCAGTTGACGCGGCGTCTCGGCCAGCGCCTCGGCCGCCGTGCGCGCGGCGGTGCGGGCGACGTCGTCCAGCGTGCCCACTTCTCCGTCGCGGGAAGAGCCGGTCGCGCTGCCGTGGCTGCCGTCGCTGTTGCCGTCGTTGTTGCTGGTGACGGCGGTTCCGACCGCGTGCAGCACGCTGAGCATCGTCCCGGCGACGGGCCGGGCGACGGCGCCGGTGGCGAGCTCGTCGGCCCGCCGGAGAGCGGAGGCCAGCGCCGGGCCGTCCAGCCGAGCGGCGTCGCCGGCGGCATCGGCGAGGCCCCGCAGGAACTGCGACAGGATCACCCCGGAGTTGCCGCGCGCCGCCGCGACGGCCCCGCTCGCCAGCACCCGCAGCGCCTGTCCCGCGGTGGTGACGTCGCGACGCTCCGTGAGTGCGATGTTCGCCGCGGCGATCGTGTGGAGCAGGTTCGAACCGGTGTCGGAGTCGGCGACCGGGTAGACGTTGATGCCGTCGATCTCGGTGCGCAGTTCCTCGAGGCTGCGCACGCAGCGCCCGCCCACGCTCGCACGGCTGCCGCGTCCCAGTGCTGCACCGCGTACCCTCCAGCCGGGAACTCGTCGGATCGAAGGCGAGCGTATCGACCCGGATTCAGGTGCGGAGAACGCACCGGCTACCCTGGTCGAGTTGCCCGGCATTCCCGGGCGGATTGTGTTTACCTACTTTCTCGAGGAGTGTTCGACGTGGCTGCCGTGTGCGACGTCTGTGGCAAGGGGCCGGGCTTCGGCAAGTCGGTCTCGCACTCTCACCGGAAGACGAACCGCCGGTGGAACCCGAACATCCAGACCGTGCACGCGAAGCTCGGGCTTTCCCAGAAGAAGCGTATGAACGTGTGCACGTCCTGCCTGAAGGCGGGCAAGGTCGTTCGGGGCTGACGCCTCAGAACCACAGTTTTCGAGGGCCCCGGGGATCACAGATCCCCGGGGCCCTCTCCGTGCGCCGTGTCAGCACCCCACGACGCCGTGTCAGCATCCTGCGACGCCGTGTCAGCACTTCACGTCGCCGTGTTGGCACCCCACGACGACGGCGTGGGTTACGGGAGGCGCCAGTCGATCGGTGCGGAACCCTGCGCCTGGAGGAGTTCGTTGGCGCGGCTGAACGGCCGTGAGCCGAAGAAGCCGTTGTGGGCCGACAGCGGGCTCGGGTGCACCGACTCGATGCACCGGTCGGCGCCGATCAGCGGCTTGAGCTTGCGGGCGTTGCTGCCCCACAGGATCGCGACGAGGGGCTGGTCACGTGCGGCGAGCGCGCGGATCGCCTGTTCGGTGACGTCCTCCCAGCCCTTGCCCTGGTGGGAGTTCGGCTTGCCCGGCTGCACCGTCAGCGACCTGTTCAGCAGCAGCACACCCTGCCGGGTCCACGGCGTCAGATCGCCGTTGGACGGCATCGGATGGCCGAGGTCGTCGACGTACTCCTTGTAGATGTTGACCAGGCTCTTCGGCAGTGGCCGGACGTCGGGCGCCACGGCGAAGCACAGGCCGATCGCGTGCCCCGGCGTCGGGTACGGGTCCTGGCCCACGATCAACACCCGCACGTCGGCCAGCGGCTGCTGGAACGCCCGCAGGATGTGCTCGCCCGCGGGCAGGTAGGTCCGCCCCGCGCCGATCTCGGCACGCAGGAACTCGCCCATGGCGCCGATCTTGTCCGCGACGGGTTCGAGTGCCTGGGCCCAGCCCGCGTCGACGACGTCGGTGAGTGCTCGCGCTGAAGTCACAGTCCGGGACCTTATCGACCCGCTAGTCCAGCCTGCGCAGCTCCGTCCGGAACCGCCGCGCGCGCTCGACGTAGCCGTCGACGACGCGGGTGATCGCGTCGGTGCCGAGCGAGGTGTTCTCCCGTGTCTTCGCCGGCACGCCCAGCGCGATGTGCCCGGACGGCACGTGCCCGCGGTACGACACGACCGCACCGGCGCCGACGACGCCGCCGTCCTCGACGACGGTGCCGTTGAGGACCACGGATCCGGACGCGATGAGACAACCAGACCCGATCGTCGCGCCCTCGACGTGCACGTTGTGGCCGATCGCCGAACCCGCGCCGAGGATCGTCGGCTGTCCCTTCGCGACGTGCACGACGCAGCCGTCCTGGACGTTGGACCGCGCGCCGATCTCGATGTGGTCGTTGTCGGCCCGCAGCACCGTCTGCGGCCAGATCGACGCCTCGGGTCCGAGTCGCACGTCACCGATGATCGTCGCGTCGGGATGCACCCACGCGTCCGGGTGGATGTCCGGTTCGAGCGCACCGAGTGCGTAGATCGCCATCGCCGAGCTACTCCAGTTCCTTCGCCATGCACACGCTGAGGACGTCCTGGGCGTACACGCCGAACTTGTCGATCTCGCGGTAGCCCGCCGAACGGTACAACGCGATCGCCTCGGGTTGGCGCGTGCCGGTCTCGAGGACGATGCGCCGGCAGTCGGCGTCGGCGGCGGTGCGTTCGAGGGCGGCGAGCATCGCGCGGGCGTGGCCGTTGCCGCGGTGCGCCTCGACGACGAACATGCGCTTGATCTCGGCGTCACCGGCGCGCAGCGGTCCCTCGTCCTCGTCGTGCCGGCGCCAGCCGCCGCACGCGATCGGCTCGTCGCCGCGGTAGCCGACGAGGAAGATCCCGTGCGGTGCGGCGAACTCCGCCGGGTCGACGGGCGTCACGTCGGGGTCGCCGTAGCGCGTGACGTACTCCTGCTGCACGAGCTCGATGAGCTTGGTCGAGTCCACATGGTCGAAGGGCAGCGTGCGAATGTCCACCCGTCCATGTAACCCGATTCAGCGCCAGTGTTCCCAGCCGTTTTCGCCGTCGTAGGGCTTTCCGTCGACGGTCACGCCCGTGTCGGGCATCAGCACGGTGCCGATCTGCCGCCAGCCCTGGGGAAGGTCGGTGAACGACGGGAACGTCGCCACCAGCGCGTGATCCTCCCCACCCGTGAGCACCCAGCGGAGCGGATCGGCGCCGAGCGCGCCGGCGACGTCGACGAGTTTGCGGTCCACGTCGAGCGATTCGGACGTGATGTCGATGCCGACGCCGGACGCCTCGGCGAGGTGCCCGAGGTCGGCCAGCAACCCGTCAGAGATGTCGATCATGGAAGTCGCGCCGGCGTCGGCGGCCACGGGGCCGGCCTCGTACGGCGGTTCGGGCGCCCGCTGGGCGTTGACGACCCCGACCGGCGAGCGGAATCCCCTGCCGAGCACGGCCAATCCGGCCGCGGCCCAGCCGAGCCGGCCGCACACTGCGACGATGTGGCCGGGCCGCGCGCCCGACCGCGTCACCGGCTCGCGGCCACCCAGGTCGCCGATCGCCGTCACGCTCAGCACCAGCTGGTCCGCGCGGACCACGTCACCGCCGACGATGCCCGCACCGGCCCGCTCCGCCTCGGCGGACATGCCGTCGGAGATGGCGGCCGCCACGGCGGCGTCGGTGTCGGCGGGGCAGGCGAACCCGGCGACCAGCGACGTCGGCCGCGCGCCCATCGCGGCGACGTCGGCGAGGTTCACGGCCGCCGCCTTGTGTCCGATCTGCTCGGGCGTGGACCAGTCGAGCCGGAAATGCACGCCCTGGACGAGGACGTCCGTGGTGATCACCACGCGGCCGTCGGGCGCCTCGACCACGGCCGCGTCGTCACCCGGCCCGAGCACGGTGCCCTTCGGCAGCTGCTGCCTGCCGACGACCTCCCGGATCAACCCGAACTCGCCGACGTCGGCGACCGTGCCGCCGACCCCGGCTCTGTCTGTGTCCCGTCCCTCCACACAACACCTCCGGTGCCCCGCCTGCGGTACGTTGCAGCGACGTTACCTATCTTGAGGCCGCTGGGGCCCATTCGGACGAAGGGACGCGCCGTGGTGCACGCATACATCCTCATTCAGACCGAGGTCGGCAAGGCCGCGTCGGTCGCCGCCGAGATCGCCGCGCTGCCCGGCGTGGCCAGTTCCGAGGACGTCACCGGTCCGTACGACGTCATCGTGCGCGCCCAGGCCGACAACGTCGACGATCTCGGTCAGCTCGTGGTGGCCAACGTCCAGAACGTCGACGGCATCACCCGCACGCTCACCTGTCCGGTGGTGAACCTGTCCCGTTGACCGACCGCACGTCCCCCGACAGCACTCCCCCGGACGAGGGTTCGCCGTCCGACGGCTCCCCGGACAGCAGCTCCCCGGACAGCAGCTCCCCGGATACCGGCTCCCCGGACAATGGAGCGCCGCCGCGGAAGCTGCTCATCGGCGCCGCGGTCCTCGCGACCGCCCTCGCCGTGGCCGTCGGCGCGATCGGCATGTTCGCGCGGGGCGGCGATGAGGGCGCCGGTCCGGCAGCGCACGACGGGTCCGACGACGACGGGCCGCTGCCCGTCGTGTCGATTCCCGCGCCGGAGGCCGACACCGACGAGTGCCGGCAGATCATCGAGGCCGCGCCCGAGGCGTTGACCTCCTCCGGGGAGCAGCTCGAGCGGCGCGAGCTGGCCGAACCGGCACCGGAGGCGACCGCCGCGTGGGGCGGTAACGACGAGGCCGTGGTGCTCCGCTGCGGCCTCGAACGTCCGCCCGAGCTGACCCGCACGGCGACGCTGCGGCAGATCAACGGCGTCCAGTGGCTGCACGTGCCCGGCGAGGGCAGCGCCACGTGGTACGCCGTCGACCGGCCCGCGTACCTGGCCGTGACAGTTCCCGACGGCACGGGAACCGGGCCCCTGCAACGGATTTCGGACCTGGCCGACGCCGAACTGCGCCAGGTTCCCCTGACCTTCTGAGCCGCCGCCCGGGAGCCGCCGCCCGCGCCTCAGCGCAGGCCGGTGCCGCGGGCGATCGCGGTGTCGACGAGCGTGGCCAGCAGTGTCGGGTAGTCGACGCCGGTCACGGCCCACATCTTCGGGTACGCCGACGTCGATGTGAAGCCCGGCATCGTGTTGACCTCGTTGATGATCAGCTCACCGGAGTCGGTGACGAAGAAGTCGACGCGTGCCAGGCCCTGGCAGTCGAGTGCGCGGAACGCGTCGACCGCGCAGGCACGCAGCCGCTCGATGACGGCGTCGTCGAGCTTGGCCGGGATGTCGAGTTCGGCGTCCTCGCCGAGGTACTTGGTCTCGAAGTCGTACCAGGCGTCGGAATCGTCGGACAGCACACGGATCTCGGCCGGCAGCGAGGCCTCGACGCGGCCGTCGGGGAACTCGAGCACGCCGCATTCCACCTCGCGTCCGGAGATGCCCGCCTCGATGAGCACCTTCGGATCGGTCCGGCGTGCCACGGCGATCGCCTCGTCCACCTGGGACCAGTCGGTGACGCGCGTGATGCCGACCGACGAGCCCGCGCGGGCGGGCTTGACGAATGCGGGCAGTGCCAGGCGTTCCCGGTCGGCCTCGGGCAGAGTGGACTGTCCACGCGGGACTGTCGCATAGGGACCGACGGGAAGCCCCTCCGCCAACAGGAGCTTCTTGGTGAACTCCTTGTCCATGGCCGCGGCGCTGGCCAGCACACCCGCCCCGACGTAGGGCAGGTCGGCCATCTCCAGCAGTCCCTGGATGGTGCCGTCCTCGCCGAAAGCGCCGTGCAGCACGGGGAACACGACATCCACCTCGGACAGCACCTCGGCCTCGCGTCCGGGCTGGACACTCACGACGCTCTTGCTCGTCGGGTCGCCGGCGAGCACGAGTGCCTGCCCGTCGTCGACCGACGGCAGCGCGGTGCCCTTGATCTGCAGCGCCGTCGGGTCGTCGGTGCCGAGCACCCAACCCCCCGACGGGGTGATACCGACGGGGACGACCTCGAACCGCTCCGGGTCGAGGTTCGCCAGCACGGAGCCGGCGGACACGCAGGAGATCGTGTGTTCGCTGCTGCGGCCGCCGAACACCACGGCCACGCGCGTCTTGCCGCTACTCATAGGCGGCCACCCTACCGGGGCGGGGTCCGGGTCAGTTCGACGAGAGTGGGCACGCATTCGCCCAGCTCGGCGCGCGAACACCCCGCGTAGCCGACCAGTACACCGTGCGCGGTCGGCGCGGTGGCGAAGTGCCGCGCCAGCCCGTCCAACAGCACCCCCCGGCGTTTGCCCGCCGCGATCCGCTCCCGCTCGTCGGTCGCCGACCCCAACGGCACGACCAGGTGCGCGCCCGCGTCGTCGCCGAGCACGCGGACCCCGGCCCGGCCGAACGCCTCGACCAGCACCGTCCGCCGGTCCGACAGCTCCCTGCGGAGCCGGCGCAGATGCCGACCGAGGTCGCCGTGCCGCGCGAGTTCGACCACGACCTGCTGTCCCGCCGGTGACGGCCGGGTTCCGGTGAGCTCGCGGTGCTCCAGCACGGCCTGCGTCACCGACGGCGGCGCGACCATCCACCCGGCGCGAGGGTCGGCGTGAGGATCTTGCTCGTCGTGCCGAGGTGCACGACGACGTCCGGGGCCAGTGAGGCGAGCAGCGGCAACGGTGCGACGTCGTAGCGCAGTTCGCCGTCGTAGTCGTCCTCGACGACGAGGAAGTCGCGCCGGCGCGCCAGCTCGGTGAGCTCCACGCGCCGCGAGGCGCTCATCCGGCAGCCCATCGGGTACTGGTGCGCGGGCGAGCAGTACACGGCGCGCACGCCCGGCGGGATCAGGTCGGTACGCAGGCCCTCGTCGTCGATCGGCACGCCCGCGACGCGCATGCCCGCGCGGGAGAACGCCTGCACTGCCCGCTGGTAGCCGGGTTCCTCGACGGCTACCAGATCGCCGGGCCGCAGCACGGCCGCGGCGAGTTCGACCACCGCCGCGGTCGTGCCGCCCGTCGCGAGGACCGATTCGGTGTCGGCGTCCAGACCCCGGTGTCGCAACAGATGTTCGGCGATCACCTCGCGGTACTCCCCCAGTCCCGTGCGCGAGAGGTACACCGCGGGCGGGGTGTCCGAGGCCGCCCGCCACGCCCGGCGCCACGCCGACCGGTCGAGCCCCTCGGCCCACGGGACGCCGGGCAGCAACGCGAGCCGGCCCGACGGCAGCTCGTCGCGGGCCGCGGCGGACCGGTGTTCCGGGCGGGCCGTCGGCGGGGACGTCGTCACGTACGTGCCCGACCCGTGTTTGCCGACGATCCAGCCCTCGGCGTGCAACTGCTCGTAGGCGGCCGCCGTCACGGTGCGGCTGACGCCGAGCCGGTCGGCCAGCGCTCGCGTCGACGGCAGCCGGTCACCGCCCCGCAGATGCCCCGACGACGCCGACTCGCGGAGCGCGTCCGCCAACTGCACGGCCAGCGGCGCGGGCAAGTCGCGATCGAGCGTCACCGGCAGCGCCGTGTCGCCGCGCGGCACGACGTCACCGCGCGACACGTCCGCCCCCTGTTCCGCCGATTCCCCGCAAAGTGGACTCCTCGTTCAGCGCCGTTGTGGACATTTCATCATGCCACTGTGTGCGGCATCGTCATCGGCATGTCCTCGAGCACTCCCACCACACCGTCCCGTCCGTCCTCCACACCGCTGTCCTCCACACCGCGCAGCACGTTGACGCGTAAGAAGGAGCGGGCCTCCGGCGACCGCGCCGATCTGCACTCGGTGCTCGACGCCGGTCTGCTCTGCCACGTCGCCGTCGTCTCCGGTGGATCGCCGGTGTGCGTGCCGACCGGTTACGGCCGCGACGGCGACACCCTCTACCTGCACGGTTCCACCGGGTCCGGCAATGTGCGCGCCGCGAGCAGCGGCGTGGACATCTGCGTCACGGTCACGATTCTCGACGGGATCGTCTACGCGCGCTCGCTGAACAACCACACGTTCAACTACCGCTGCGCGATGATCCACGGCCGCGCGCGCACGCTCACCGGCGACGACGAACGCGACCACGCGCTGCACGTGATCAGCGAACACCTCGCACCGGGTTCGTGGGACTACGCGCGCCGGCCGAGCGCGAAGGAACTGGCGGGCGTCACCGTGCTGGCGCTCGATCTGGAGGAGGCGTCGGTGAAGCTGCGCGACGACGACCCGGGCGAGCAGCCCGAGGACGTCGACCGCGACGACGTGTGGGCCGGGGTGATCGGCGTCCGCACCGTGTTCGACCCGCCGACGTCGGCCGCCTATGTACCCGCCGACGTGAAGGCCCCACCCCACGTCACCACTCGAACCCCGTAACCCCGCCGCCGTGTCAGCACCCCACGTCGCCGTGTCAGCGTTCTGCGTCGCCGTGTTGGCGTTTCGGGTACGGCCGGCAAGCCGTCAGGTGGGGCGGACCTCGGCCGTGAACGGGTCGACGTGGACGGGACGCGTGGTGCGGCCCGCGGCGCGGTAGACGTGGATGCTGATCGCCGGGTCGGGGCCGTCGTTGCGGACCTCGTGGGCATAGCCGGGGCCGAACACGCGCGACTGGCCCTGCGCGAGGTTGTGCACCTCGGTCACGACCCGGCCCGCGGGCGCGCGGCGCGTCACCGACTCGGTGAGGTGTCCGGACACGACGGTGAACGCGCCCACGGCGTCACCGTGGTCGTGCATCACGGCGTGCTGCCCGGGAAGCCAGCTCAGCAGCCACACCTCGTCGCCGTCGGTGCGGTCGATCAACGTGGCGAACCGGTGGTCCGGGTCGTAGCGCAGCGAGGTGCGCCAGCGGTCGCGGTCGACGGCGTAGTCGAGCGCGATCCGCACCGGGTGCTTGGCCAGGCGGCCCGCGGTCTCGGGCAGGGCGATGGTGTTCTCGGGAACGGCGAACATGAACGTGCGAATCCTTGCTGTCGGAAAAGAGTGTGTCGGCGCGGGTTACGAAGCGGAATTCACCGGCGACAGCGACAGCAAGGCGCGCAGCACGTACCGCGGCGGCCGGTGACCGGCCCCCGTACGGCGGAAACGTTCTGCGTCAGCACGTCCGCAAGAGAACCAGCGACCACCGATGGCGTCAAGCGCATCCCACGAAGTGACACAGAACGCCAACACGGCGACGCCAAGTGCTGACACGGCGACGCGGAACGCTGACACGGCGACGTGGGGTGCTGACACGGCGGGGCGGTTACATGCGTTCGGGTTTTTGCTCCCTGCCCAGGAGTTCGGCGCCGACGGTCGCGAGGTCGAGGCCCTCGTGGCACACGCGGTACATCGCGTCGGTGATCGGCATGTCGACACCGGCCCGCCGGGCGAGATCGCGGATGGAGCGGCACGACATCACACCCTCGGCGACCTGCCCGCCGACGGCCTCCTGCGCCTGCTCGATGGTCTCCCCGCTGCCGATCCGTTCGCCGAACGTGCGGTTGCGCGACAGGGGCGAGGCGCAGGTCGCGACCATGTCGCCGACGCCGGCCAGACCCGCGAACGTCATCGGGTCGGCGCCCAGCTTCACGCCCAGCCGCGCGGTTTCGGCCAGACCGCGTGTGATGAGCGTCGCAATCGTGTTGGCGCCGAAGCCGAGGCCGGCCGCCATGCCGCACGAGAGCGCGATGACGTTCTTGCACGCCCCGCCCAGTTCGCTGCCGACGACGTCGCTGTTGGTGTACGGACGGAAGTACGAGGTGAACGCCGCTTCCTGCACGGCGACGGCACGGTCGTGGTCGCCGCAGGCGAACACCCCTGCGGCGGGCTGGCCCTGCGCGATCTCCTTGGCCAGGTTCGGACCGGCGACCACGACGACCGATTCCTCGGGCACGCCGGCGACCTCGCCGATCACCTCGCTCATCCGCTTGAGGGTGCCGAGTTCGACGCCCTTGGCCAGACTCACCAGGGGCGTGTCGGCAGGCAGCAGGTCGCGCCACCGCTCGAGGTTGCTCCGCAGGCTCTGACTGGGCACGGCGAGCACGACGGCGTCGGCACCGTCGACGGCCTCCGCTGCGTCCGAGGTCGCCGTCAGGTTGGCGGGCAGGTCGATGCCCGGCAGGTACCCCGAGTTGGCGTGCTCACCGGCGATCTCGGCGGCCACCTCGGGCCTGCGGGCCCACATCGTCACCTCGCGGCCCGCGTCGGCGAGGATCTTGGCGAACGTCGTGCCCCACGATCCGGCCCCCAGCACGGCGACCGACTGCACCGAACTCGACATCTCAGGCATCGCCACCGGTCTTGGCGGGCGGCTGCTCGTCGCGGATCTCCGACAGCAACGTCGTGACCTCGCCCATCAGCAGATCGGTGACCTCGCGCAGGAGCTCCGGCGTCTGCGGAAGGCCGCGGTAGGCGCTCAGGTCGACCGGCTCGCCGACCGCGTGCACCACCGTCTTGCGCGGCAGCGGCCGGAACTTCTTGGTGTAGCCGTTCCACACCTGCTGCGTACCCCAGCGCGCGCACGGCAGAACGGGGACGTCGTTCTCCAGCGCGAGCCGGGCGACGCCGGGGTAGGAGCGTTTGGGCCAGAACTCCGGGTCCTTGGTGATGGTGCCCTCGGGGTAGATCACGATGACCTTGCCCTCCTGCAGCGCCCGATGCGCCGCGCGGAGGCTGTCGCCGGCCGAGCTGGTGCCGCGGGCCACGGGAATCGAACCGGCGCCCACCAGGATGCGGCCGAAGATCGGCACGCGCGTCAGGCTGTCCTTCGCAAGGAATCGCGGCACCCGCCTGTTCTGGTGCACGAACACCGCATCGACCGCGGGGTCCAGGTGCGACACGTGGTTCATCACCAACAACGCAGGCCCGCGCGCGGGGATCCGCTCCGCACCGCGGTAGTCCCTCCTGCTCATGTAGGTCAGTGGGTAGAACAGCGCCGCCGCCGCACCGACCCAGAAGCCGCCCTTCTCCCGATCAGCCAAGACTCCTCCTCGTAGGCCCACTCCTCGCCGGGGCGGCACCGATCCTCCCATGGGCACCGACCGGCGATGATGCGGGAAGATGGTCTCGTGGCCGTCACCCTCCTCGTGCCGTTGAAACCGCCCGGCGCCGGCAAGTCCCGACTACGCGGCGCCTTCGGCGCAGCCCCGCACGCGTCCGTGGTCCTCGCGCTGGCCGCCGACACCGTCGCGGCGGCCGTGACCACCCCGGGTGTGGACCGGGTCGTCGTCGTGACCAGTGACGTCGAGGCCGTGACCACGCTGCGCGAGTTGGGCGCCGATGTCGTCGACGACGGGGGCGCCGCCGACCTCAACGCCGCCCTGCGCGCGGCCGAGCTCCGATTGTCCGAACCCGCCCACGGCGCGACCGGCCACGGTACGAACGGACACGGCCCGCGGGTCGTCGGTGCGTTGCAGGCCGATCTGCCCGCCCTGCGGTCGGCCGACCTCGCGGCCGCGCTCGCCGAGGCGGAAGGAAGGCGCGCGTTCGTGGCCGACCACCTCGGCACCGGCACGACGCTGTTGCTGGCGGCGC
The DNA here is from genome assembly GCF_001942305.1 of Saccharomonospora sp. CUA-673. Taxonomy (GTDB): domain Bacteria; phylum Actinomycetota; class Actinomycetes; order Mycobacteriales; family Pseudonocardiaceae; genus Prauserella. The sequence goes on from NZ_MKKE01000016.1 coordinate 39,254, forward strand.
CGGGGCGGCCGCTGGCGCCGCGCTTCGGCGCCGGCTCGGCGGCGGCCCACACCGCGTCCGGGGCCCGGCCGCTGACGGCTCCCGGCGACTCGCTGCGCTCGGACGTCGACACGGCCGACGACCTCGCCCGCGCCCGCACCGTCGGTGTGGGGAGGCACACGTCGGGGCTGCTCGCCCACGCGTGCCCGGTCCCCTGAGCAGTTTGTGACCCGGTGTCGTGAACTCCGGTCGAACCGACGCGAAACACCTCACCGGGGGTCCACGAATCCGCAAAACTGGTGGACAATGCCGGCGTGACCATGGACGAGAGCACCACGCCCGCGAGCTCTCCGGAATCCCGCCGGGCGACCACCGAACCGCCGCCGGAGCCGACCGCCGGCGACGCGGCGAACCACACGCTGCCCGCCGCACCCCCCGCCCCGACGCCCACGGCGCAGGGGCCGAACGCGCTGCCCGACAACCGGTACTTCAACCGGGAGCTCTCGTGGCAGGACTTCACGCCCGGGTGCTGGCGCTGGCCGAGGACGCATCGCAGCCGCTGCTCGAGCGGGCCAAGTTCCTGGCCATCTTCGCGTCCAATTTGGATGAGTTCTACATGGTCCGGGTCGCTGGGCTGAAGCGCCGCGACGAGACCGGCCTGTCCGTGCGCAGCGCGGACGGTCTCACCCCACGTGAGCAGCTGATCCACATCGCCAAGCGCAACCAGGAGCTCGTGCAGCGGCACAACGACGCGTTCGAGTCCCGGGTGCGGCCCGCGCTGGCCGAGGAGGGCGTCCGGATCGTTCGGTGGTCCGATTTGGACGATTCGGACCACGAGCGGCTCTCCCGATACTTCCGCGAGCAGATCTTCCCGGTGCTCACCCCGCTCGCCGTCGACCCGGCGCACCCGTTCCCGTACATCTCGGGCCTGTCGCTGAACCTCGCGGTCACGGTGCGCGATCCGCAGGAGGGCACGGAACGTTTCGCCAGGGTCAAGGTCCCCAACAACGTCCCACGGTTGGTGCGCACCGAACCGCAGCGCGACAGCCGTTCGGCGACGTTCCTTCCGCTCGAGGAGCTCATCGCCGCCCATCTGGGTGAGTTGTTCTCGGGCATGGAGGTCATCGAGCACCACGCGTTCCGGGTGACGCGCAACGCCGACTTCGAGGTGGAGGAGGACCGCGACGAGGACCTCCTGCAGGCGCTCGAGCGCGAACTGGCGCAGCGCCGATTCGGTCCGCCGGTGCGCCTCGAGGTCTCGCGGGACATGAGCGAGCACATGCTCGAACTGCTGTTGCGGGAACTGGAGGTGGATCCGCGCGACGTCGTCGAGGTCCCCGGTCTGCTCGACCTGTCGTGTCTGACCCAGCTGCTGTCGGTGGACCGGCAGGACCTCAAGGACCGGCCGTTCGTGCCGGCGACGCCGGCCGCGTTCGGGGAACGGGAGACGCCGAAGAGCGTCTTCTCGACCCTGCGCGAGGGCGACGTGCTCGTGCACCACCCCTACGACTCGTTCTCCACGAGTGTGCAGCGGTTCATCGAGCAGGCCGCCGCCGACGAGAAGGTGCTGGCCATCAAGCAGACGCTGTACCGCACGTCGGGCGATTCCCCGATCGTCGACGCGCTGATCGACGCGGCCGAGGCGGGCAAGCAGGTCGTGGCGCTGGTGGAGATCAAGGCGCGGTTCGACGAACAGGCCAACATCACGTGGGCGCGCACGCTCGAACGTTCGGGTGTGCACGTGGTCTACGGACTCGTCGGGTTGAAGACGCACTGCAAGGTCGCGCTCGTGGTCCGCCAGGAGGGTTCGACGATCCGCCGCTACTGCCACATCGGCACCGGCAACTACAACCCGAAGACGGCGCGCCACTACGAGGACATGGGTCTGTTCACGGCCGATCCGGCGATCGGCGCCGATCTGACGGACCTGTTCAACGTCCTGACCGGCTACTCGCACCAGGCGACGTACCGCAACATCCTGACCTCTCCCAACGGGATCCGGCGCGGCATCCTCGAGCGGATCTCCGACGAGATCGAACGTTCCCGACAGGGCGTCGACGCGGGCATCCGGCTCAAGTGCAACTCGTTGGTCGACGAACAGGTCATCGACGGGCTGTACCGCGCGTCGCAGGCCGGTGTCCCGGTCGAGATCATCGTGCGCGGCATCTGCGCGCTCAAGCCCGGCGTGGAGGGGCTCAGCGAGAACATCCGCGTGCGCTCGATCCTCGGCCGGTTCCTGGAGCACTCCCGCATCTTCCACTTCCGCGGCGCCGGGACGTACTGGATCGGCAGTGCCGACATGATGCACCGCAACCTCGACCGTCGGATCGAGGCGCTCGTGCAGGTGCGGGACCCGAAGCTGGCCGACCAGCTGGACGAGACGTTCAACTCGCAGCTCGACCCGCACACCCGGTGCTGGGTCCTGTCCCCGACGGGCGAATGGCACCCCTCGCCCGCGGACACGACCGATGTCCGTGACCATCAAGTCGAATCGCTACGCAAACACGGAGCACAAGGGTGAGCACGACAACCGCCGACCGCATTGCCTCGCACGCCGCGGGCGCCGTGCTGTGGCGCCCCGCGGGTTCGAACGACACCGACGTCGAGATCGCCGTTGTCCACCGGCCACGGTACGACGACTGGTCACTGCCGAAAGGCCACCTCGACCCGGGTGAAACGGCGCCCGTCGCCGCGGTCCGGGAACTCGAGGAGGAAACGGGCCACGCGGCCGTTCTGGGCGCTTTCCTGAAACGGGTCGAATACCGCATCGCGCGCGGCCGGAAAGCCGTCGACTACTTCGCCGCCCGCGCCGGCGACGAAGTGGCGCGCGGTTTCACCCCGAATGACGAAGTGGACCAACTGCGCTGGCACTCCCCGTCCGAGGCGCGGGAGTTGTTGTCCTACGACTCGGACGTCGAGGTCGTGAAGGAGTTCGCCGCACGTCCGACGGAGACCACGACCGTGTTGCTGGTGCGCCACGCGAAGGCGGGCAAACGGGAGAACTGGGCGGGAGACGACGATCTGCGTCCGCTCAGCGATGCCGGCCGGCGGCAGGCATCGGCGCTGCGGGAGATGCTGGCGACGTTCGGCCCGGACCGGGTCCTGTCCGCGCCGCTGCTGCGGTGTGTGCACACCGTGCAGGGCGTCGCGGACGACATCGGCGTCGAGGTGGTGCACGACGATGCGCTGTCGGAACGCAGCTACGCCGCCGACCCGGACGCGCCGATCGAGCGGATCGGCGAGCTCGCCGCGGAGGGCGGCACTCCCGTGTTGTCCAGTCAGGGCGGGGTGATCCCGTACATCGTCGAAACGCTCGCCGTCCGGGACGGCGTCACGCCCCGGGCGAATCCGCCGGCGGTCGCGGCCGACGGGGTCACGGCGAAGAAGGGTTCGCTCTGGCAGCTCACTTTCGACGCTGACGGCCGTCTCGTGGACGCGACCTACCTTTCCAGCGCCCTGCCTACGCCGACGGCCGCGTAGGCCGCACAGGCCAACTCAGGGCCGTATACGGCATTCCCACGCGAACGGGCCCCGATCCACTGTGTTCCGACAGCGGATGCGGGGCCCGTTCGCGGATACGGCGGGAATGCCGCCGACGAAGAGGTGTGCTTACTTCTTCTTCGCGGTGGTCTTCTTCGCCGCGGACGCCTTGGCGGTCGAGGCCTTGGCCGTGGAGGCCTTGGCGGTGGTCTTCGTCGCCGGCTTCGCGGCCGCCTTCGTCGTCTTGGCAGCGGTCTTCGGGGCCGCCTTGGTGGCGGTCTTCTTCGCCGTGCTCTTGGCGGCCGTGCTCTTCGCCGCGGTCGCCTTGGACGCCGTGCTCTTCGAGGCGGTGGACTTCGAAGCCGTCGCCTTGGATGCGGTGGACTTCGCCGCGGTCTTCGGAGCAGCCTTCGCGGTGCTCTTCGCCGCCGTCGTCTTGCCCTTGGTGGCGGTGGACTTCGCGGCCGTGCTCTTGGCGGCGGTGCTCTTGGCGGCCGTCGCCTTCGAGGCCGTCGACTTCGCCGCGGTCGTCTTGCCCCGCGTGGTCGTCGACTTGGTCGCCGTCTTCGGGGCCGCCTTCGTGGCGGTGGCACGCGTGGCGGTGGTGGCCCGCGAACGCGTCGTGGTGCTGCGCGTGGACGTGGCAGCGGTGGCGCGGGTGGTCGTGCCGCGGGCGGTCGTACCCGACACGGCCGGCTTGGCCTTCGTGACCTTCGGCAGCTTCTTCGTGCCGCTCACGACGTCCTTGAACGTGGTGCCCGGGCGGAAAGCCGGAACGTTCGTCTTCTTCACGCGCACGGTCTCGCCGGTGCGCGGGTTGCGCGCGGTGCGGGCTGCGCGGGCGCGCTTCTCGAACACACCGAAGCCGGTGATGTTCACCTTTTCGCCCTTGTTGACCGTCCGGATGATGATGTCGACGAGATTGTCGACGGCCTGCGTGGCGACCTTCTTGTCGCCCAGGCGCTCGCCGAGCGCCTCGATGAGTTGGGCCTTGTTGGCCATTCCAGTCCTCCAAGAAGAACTACGTGTTACCCGGCCACACCGGCCGACATGCGCACACGGTATTACCTACGCAGCACAAATTCCAAACGGCACGCGGATTTCTTCCTTATCGGATGGGGGATCCCCGAGCGATAAGGTCCGCCGGGAGCGGTATCCGCGTGGCCGTCTGGTGTCGGGTGTTCGGCCGGTGGGCCGGGTCGAATTCCCTTGCTGAACAGGGAATCTCTGCAGTTGTCCTGGGGCCGGAGCGCGCCGTCAGCCCGCCGCGGCGGGCAGTGTCACGGGCTTGTGAGCCGGACGTGTGGTCTCGAACTCGGCGATGGCGTCGGCGTGCCGCAGGGTGAGCGCGATGTCGTCGAGCCCCTCCATCAGACGCCAACGGGTGTAGTCGTCGATCTCGAAGGGCGCGCTGAAGTTCTTGGCCCGTACGGTCTTCTCGGCAAGGTCCACAGTGACCTCGGTGCCGGGCTCGTTCTCGAGCAGCTTCCACAGCAGCTCGACGTCGTCCTGCGAGCACTGCGCGGCCACGAGACCCTGCTTGCCGGCGTTGCCTCGGAAGATGTCGCGAACCGGGACGAGATGACGACCCGGAAGCCGTAGTTCATGAGCGCCCACACGGCGTGCTCACGCGAGGAGCCGGTGCCGAAGTCCGGTCCGGCGACCAGGACGCTGCCCCGGTTGAACGGCTCGACGTTCAGGACGAACTGCTCGTCGCCGCGCCAGGCGGCGAACAGGCCGTCCTCGAAGCCCGTGCGGCTCACGCGCTTGAGGTAGACGGCCGGGATGATCTGGTCGGTGTCCACGTTGGACCTGCGCAGGGGGACGCCGATGCCGGTGTGCTCGGTGATCGCTTCCATGCTGATGACTCCGTTGATGTGGTGGTGCCGGCGGGGGTCAGAGGTCTTCGGGCGAGGACAACGTGCCGCGCACGGCTGTGGCGGCCGCCACGAGCGGCGAGACGAGGTGTGTCCGGCCGCCCTTGCCCTGTCGGCCTTCGAAGTTGCGGTTCGAGGTCGAGGCGCTGCGCTCACCCGGCTTGAGCTGATCCGGGTTCATGCCGAGGCACATCGAGCAGCCCGCCTGGCGCCATTCGGCACCCGCGTCGAGGAAGATCTTGTCGAGGCCCTCCTCCTCGGCCGACTTGCGCACGCGCATGGAGCCGGGCACGACGAGCATGCGCACGCTGTCGGCGACCTTCTTGCCGCGCAGCACGTCCGCGGCGGCGCGCAGGTCCTCGATCCGGCCGTTGGTGCACGAGCCGAGGAACACCGTGTCGACGGCGATGTCGCGCAGCGGCGTGCCGGGGACGAGATCCATATAGGACAGGGCCTTCTCGGCCGCGAACTTGGCGCTCTCGTCACCCATCTGCTCGGGGTCGGGCACGGTCTCGCCGAGCGGGAGCCCCTGGCCGGGGTTGGTGCCCCACGTGACGAACGGGGTGAGTGTGTCGGCGTCGACGGTGACCTCGGCGTCGAACTCGGCGTCGGCGTCGGTGCGCAGCTCCCGCCATGCGGACACGGCCTCGTCCCACTGCTCGCCCTGCGGCGCGTGGGGACGGCCCTTGAGGTACTCGAACGTCGTCTCGTCCGGCGCGATCATGCCGGCGCGCGCGCCTGCCTCGATCGACATGTTGCAGATCGTCATGCGCGCTTCCATCGACAGCGATTCGATGGCGCTGCCGCGGTATTCGAGCACGTATCCCTGCCCGCCGCCGGTGCCGATCTTCGCGATGACGGCGAGAATGATGTCCTTGGCCGTGACGCCGGGGCGCAGCGTGCCCTCGACATTGATCGCCATGGTCTTGAACGGGCGCAACGGAAGGGTCTGCGTGGCGAGCACGTGCTCGACCTCGGAGGTGCCGATGCCGAAGGCCATGGCACCGAAGGCGCCGTGCGTCGAGGTGTGGCTGTCGCCGCACACCACGGTCGTGCCGGGCTGGGTGAGGCCGAGCTGCGGGCCGATCACGTGGACGATGCCCTGTTCGGCGTCGCCCATGGGATGCAGCCGGATGCCGAACTCGTCGCAGTTCCTGCGCAGGGTGTCCACCTGGGTCTTCGACACCGGGTCGGCGATCGGCAGCTCGATGTCGACCGTCGGCACGTTGTGGTCCTCGGTGGCGATGGTGAGATCGGGCCGGCGCACCGTCCGGCCGGCGAGCCGGAGGCCGTCGAACGCCTGCGGACTCGTGACCTCGTGCACGAGATGCAGGTCGATGAACAGCAGGTCGGGCTCCGCGCCTTCGCCACGGCGTACCGTGTGCTCGTCCCACACCTTCTCCGCGAGTGTGCGACCCCGTTTCTCCGCCATCAGGGCTCCTTCGTGACCGTCGCTGGGAACTGGTCGACCGGGTGGTGAACTCCCGGCCGTGTGTCCCAAAATCTGGACGTCCCAGACTTCGGGATTGTAGTATCGCTGTGTGGGACAGCATAACTCTGAAGCTCAGCAGAGCGGAATCGGCGTCTTGGACAAGGCGGTCGCGGTGTTGCAGGCGGCCGCGGCCCAGCCGTGTGGCTTGGCGGAGTTGTGCGCCGAGACGGGGCTGCCTCGTGCGACGGCGCACCGGCTCGCGGTGGGTCTGGAGGCGCATCGGCTGTTGCGGCGCGGACCGGACGGCCGATGGCGGCCGGGTGCGGCGTTGGCGGAGCTGTCGGGGGGTACGGCGGATCCGTTGTTGGACGCGGCGGCGGTCGTGCTGCCCAAGTTGCGGGACATGACGGGCGAGAGCGTCCAGTTGTATCGCCGGGACGGGGTGCAGCGGGTGTGCGTGGCGGCGGCGGAGCCGCCGAGCGGGCTGCGGGACACGGTGCCGGTGGGTTCGCGGATGCCGATGACGGCGGGCTCGGGTGCGAAGGTGCTGACGGCGTGGGCGGATCCGCATACGCAGCAGGCGATCTTGACCGAGGCGGTGTTCGGTGAGCGGACGCTGCTGGAGGTGCGTCGGCGCGGGTGGGCGCAGAGTGTCGCCGAGCGCGAGCCGGGTGTGTCGAGCGTGTCGGCCCCGGTCCGGGATTCGTCCGGGGCGGTAGTCGCAGCGGTCTCGGTGTCCGGCCCGGTGGATCGCATCGGCCGCAAACCGGGCGCCCGCTGGGCCAGCGACCTCCTGGAAGCAGCCGAAAACCTCCAAGACCGCCTCTAACCCCCCAAGGGCCCCAAAAGCTCCCAAGGGCCCTATGGTCGCGTTGAACGCGACGAATGTTCCCCTCGCTCCCCTGGCGTGCACCATCGGCGCGCAAGCTTGCGAAGGGAAGAATAGTCGCGTTCAACGCAACTATGGGGCCCTCGGGAGCACCACCCCACCCCTCGACCGCAGGCCGAGCGAGCGAACGGAACTTCCGGACGAAACGCAACCACAGGCAGGGGGTCCGGGGGCGAAGCCCGCCGGGCTGGGGGTGTGGGGCTGCGCCCCCACAAGGCACAACGAGAAAAACCCTATCCGCGCTTTCCGCAGATAGGGTTTTCCCGTTTTTCTCGTACCCCCGATGGGATTCGAACCCACGCTACCGGCGTGAGAGGCCGGCGTCCTAGGCCGCTAGACGACGGGGGCTTGTTCTTTTGTGTTGGAAGAGAACTTACCAGACCGGTTTGTTCGCTTCTCAGCTGGGGTACCAGGACTCGAACCTAGACTAACTGAACCAGAATCAGTCGTGCTGCCAATTACACCATACCCCAACGGATACTTCGTCCGAGCTCGCCGCAGCGTCCTAGTCCACTGCAGTGCCGAGACACCGTAGTGGCGGCCGGGTCCGTATCGCGTTGTTGAAGAAAGCATAGACCACGCTGCGTGGCCACAGTCAGCCGGGGTCCCCCATCGACGCCCGGACGGCGGCGACGGCGACTCCCCGAGCGTATGCGGTGCTCAGCGGGGCGCGGGGACGCCGACGCGCACGAACTCGGACACGAGCAGCTCGGGCAGTTCGGTGAGCGTGGTGAGCAGGTGCACACCGGCGGGCAGCTCGGCGTCCTCACCCGCCCGGTCTAGCCAGACGCCGCCGAGACCGGCGTCACGGCGCCGACGGCGTCGGTGGCGAGCTTGTCGCCCACGTGCACGGCTTCGCGGGGGTCGCAGCCGAGCTGGAGGCACACGTACTCGAACATGGCCGCGTCCGGTTTGGCGACGCCGATCTCGCCGGCGATGGCGACGTGGTCGAAGAAGCGGGCGAGGCCCAGCGCGGCCAGCTTGTCGCGCTGGTGGGCGCCGGAGGCGTTGGTCACGGCCGCGAGCTGGACGCCGGCGGCGGTGAGCCACTCGAGACATGGGAGGACGTCGTCGAACAGGCGCCAGGAGCGGTTCAGCAGGGCCTTGCGCCGGGCTTCGAAGTCGGCGGCCTCGTCGAGCGTGACGTCCATGCCGAGGCCGGAGAGGAACGCGTGGCAGCGCCGGGTGTGCATGTCGGCGTACTCGAGCCGGCCGTCGACGACGTGGGCGACGTGTTCGTCCGTGACCCGTTCCCACGCCGCCCACATGTCGTCGCGGCCGATCAGGGTGGCGAGCGTGCGCTTGCCGGTCGCCGTGAAGTCGATCAGCGTGTCGTCGATGTCGAGGAACACCGCCCGCAGTTCGGGAGGTGCCCAGACATCGGTATCAGGACGCCGTGGACCGGCGACGGTTTGCGGAGCTGTCGGGGAGCCAAGCGCAAAAGCCACCCACGCGAGGCTAGGGGGTTTTGCGCGAGCTCGACTCTGCTAACGAGGTGATATGGACCGTTCTGTTTCGGTCCAGCTTCCCTACGCTCAGTTGCCCGGAAGCGCGTTACGCAGCCGTCCGAGTGAAATATCCCGGCCGAGCAATTCCATCGATTCGTACAACGGTGGTGACACGGTGCGTCCGGTCACAGCGACGCGGACGGGCGCGAAGGCCTTGCGGGGCTTGAGACCGAGGTTCTCGACGAGTGCGTCCTTGAGTGCCTGTTCGATCTCGGCCGACTCCCACGACGACAGGTTCTCCAGCGCCTCGATGGAGGCGCGCAGCACCGGCTCGGCATCGGGTCCGAGCGCCTTGGTGGCGGAGGCCTCCTCGGGTGCGAACTCGGCCTCGTCGATGAACAGGAACCGCAGCAGCTCGACCGCCTCGGACAGCACGGCGACGCGTTCCTGCACGAGCGGTGCGATGGCGGCGAGCGTCTCCCGCTGCGCCGCGGTCGGCTCGGCGGGCAGAACTCCCCCGTCGACGAGGTACGGCACGACGCGTGCGGTGAAGTCCTCGTGGGTGAGCGCGCGCACGTGGTTGCCGTTGATCGCCTCGGCCTTCTTGACGTCGAAGCGAGCCGGGTTGGCGCTCACCTTGGTGATCTCGAACGCCTCGACGAGTTCGTCGACGGTGAAGATGTCGCGGTCGTCGGCGATGGACCATCCGAGCAGCGCCAGGTAGTTCAGCAGCCCCTCGGGCACGAACCCGCGGTCGCGGTAGTTGAACAGGTTCGACTGCGGGTCGCGTTTGGACAGTTTCTTGTTGCCCTCGCCCATGACGTAGGGCATGTGGCCGAACTCGGGCACGAACTCGGCGACACCCACCCGCTGCAACGCGCGGTACAGAGCGATCTGCCGGGGCGTCGACGGGAGCAGGTCCTCGCCGCGCAGCACGTGGGTGATGCGCATCAGCGCGTCGTCGACCGGGTTGGTCAGCGTGTACAGCGGTGCGCCGTTGGCGCGGACGAGGACCGGGTCGGGCACGGTGCCGGCCTTGAACTCGATCTCGCCGCGCACGAGGTCGTTCCACGACAGGTCCTCGTCGGGCATCCGCAGCCGCAGCACGGGCTCGCGCCCCTCGGCGCGCAGCGCCTGCTTCTGCTCGTCGGTGAGATGCCGGTCGTGGTTGTCGTACCCGAGCTGGGGGTCCTGTCCGGCGGCCTTGCGGCGCTCCTGGACCTCCTCGTTGGTGGAGAACGACTCGTAGAGCTCGCCCGCCTCGCGGAGCTTCGCCGCGACGTCGCGGTAGACGTCGGCGCGCTCGCTCTGCCGGTACGGGCCGTACTCGCCGCCGACCCCGGGGCCCTCGTCCCAGTCGATGCCGAGCCAGCGCAGCGCGTCGAGCAGTGCCTCGTAGGACTCCTCGCTGTCGCGCGAGGCGTCGGTGTCCTCGATCCGGAACACCAGCTTCCCGCCGTTGTGGCGGGCGAAGGCCCAGTTGAACAAGGCCGTGCGGATGAGGCCCACGTGCGGTGTGCCGGTGGGCGACGGGCAGAAGCGAGCGCGAACGGCTGCGGGCTTGGTCTCAGTCATAGCCCGACCAGCCTAGCGCTGTTGACTTCGCCGCTGTTCGAGCGCATCCTGTCGATGTATTCAACGACCGTTGAATAACAACCCCGGGCAGGGGCCCGTTCCCCGAAATCGGATACGACGAGGTGGTCACGATGGCGGCAGCGGAGACAGCGCGGTCCGGGCGGACCCGGCAGGCGACCTGCGTGATCGCGGGCGGCGGACCCGCGGGCATGGTGCTCGGACTGTTGCTCGCGCGCGCGGGCGTGGCCGTGACGGTGCTGGAGAAGCACGGCGACTTCCTGCGGGACTTCCGCGGCGACACGGTGCACCCGTCGACGATCACGCTGCTCGACGAGCTCGGCCTGGGCGCCGAGTTCGCGGCGCTGCCGCAGACGCGGGTGGAGGAGATCGCCTTCCCGGCCGCCGACGGCACCAACGTGGTCGTGGGCGACCTGCGCAGGCTGCGCCGCTGGACCAAGCACCCCTACATCGCGCTGACGCCGCAGTGGGACCTGCTGAACCTGCTCGCCGAGGCGGGCTCGGGCGAACCGGCGTTCACCCTGCGGATGAACACGGAGGTCACCGGACTGCTCCGGGAGAGGGGCCGCGTCGTGGGGGTGCGCTACCGCGACGCCGACGGGCCCGGCGAGCTGCGCGCCGCGCTGACCGTCGCCGCCGACGGCCGCTGGTCGCTGGCCCGCCGCGACATGGGGTGGACGCCGAAGGAGTACCCGGTGCCCTTCGACACGTGGTGGTTCCGCGTGGGGCGTGAGCCCGACGGCGCCCGCACGGGGCTGAGGCCCACGATGCGCTCCGGCCGGTTCGTCATCGACATCCCGCGCGAGGGGTTCCACCAGCTCGCCTACCTGGGCCGCAAGGGCACCGACGCCGAGCTGCGCGAGCGCGGCGTCGAGGCGTTCCGCCGCGAGGTCGCCGAGATCGTGCCGTACGTCGCGGACCGGACCGGCGACATCGAGTCGATGGACGACGTCAAGCACCTCGACGTCCGGCTCAACCGGCTGCGGCGCTGGCACGCCGACGGTCTGCTGTGCATCGGGGACGCCGCGCACGCGATGTCCCCGATGGGCGGGGTCGGGATCAACCTGGCGGTGCAGGACGCGGTCGCCGCCGCCCGCCTGCTCGCCGCTGCCCTGCGCGAAGCCGAGACGCGGCGCGACGTCCCGACGCCGAGCGGAAGCGGGCCGACGACGGCCGAACTCGCCCGGGTGCGCCGCCGGAGGTTGCTGCCGACGGTGGCGGTGCAGACCCTGCAACGCGTGATGCACCGGTTGGTCGCCGCGCCGGTCGTCGAGGGACGGCGGCTGGGCCCGCCGAAGCCGATGCAGGTGCTGATGCGCCGGTTCCCGGTGGCGTCGGTCGTGCCGGCCTACCTCATCGGCATCGGCATCCGGCCGGAGCGTGCCCCGGAGTTCGCGCGCAGGGCTCCGTCTCAGGCGTCCTGAACGGGGTTGGTGAGCGTGCCGATCTTCTCGATCGTCACGCTCACCTCGTTGCCGGCCACGATCGGGCCGACGCCCGCGGGCGTGCCGGTGAGGATCGTGTCGCCGGGCAGCAGCGTCATGACCGAGGAGATGAACTCGATCAGCTCGGGGATCTTGTGCACCAGCTCCGAGGTCCGCGAGTCCTGTTTGGTCACGCCGTCGACCGTCGTGGAGATCGCCAGGTCGGAGGCGTCGAGCTCGGTCTCGATCCACGGTCCGATCGGGCAGAACGTGTCGAAGCCCTTGGCCCGGCCCCACTGTCCGTCGGAGGCCTGGAAGTCCCGCGCGCTGACGTCGTTGGCGACCGTGTAGCCCAGCACGGCCTGCATGGCCTGCGCCGCGGACACGTTCTTCACCGGCTGTCCGATGACGACGGCCAGCTCACCCTCGAAGTCGACCTTCTCGGACTGCTTCGGCCTGCGGATCGGCGCGTTCGGACCGATGACGGTCGTCGACGGCTTGAGGAAGATCATCGGCTCGGCCGGGACCTCGTTGCCCATCTCCCTGGCGTGGTCGGCGTAGTTCCGACCGACGGCGATCACCTTGGTGGGCAGGATCGGGGCCAGCATCCGGACGTCGGCCAGCGGCCACTTCCGCCCGGTGTAGTTCGGCGTGCCGAACGGGTGGTCGGCGATCTCCCAGACCTTCGGGGCCGCCGTGTCGTTGTTGTCGCCGTCGCCGTCCACGGAGACGAAGGCGACACCTTCCGGGTGAGCAATCCGAGCCAAACGCACGGTTCCCATCCTAATCAGCGGCGCGAAGCGTCTCCGTTTGGGCGGTGGTGGGAGACGGGCGGGCCTAACCTCCGGCGGGCGGGCGGTTCAGACCCGCAGGGCCTTGTGGGCGAGGGCGTCGCAGAGGGCCAGCCAGCTGGCCTCGACGATGTTCTCGTGGACGCCGACCGTGGTCCATTCGCGTTCGCGGTCGGACGATTCGACGAGCACGCGGGTGACAGCGCCGGTGCCTTGCCGGTTGACGAGAATGCGCACCTTGTAGTCCGACAGCGACATCTCGTCGAGCCACGGCAGGTGCGGCCGCAGCGCCGTGCGCAGTGCCGCGTCGAGCGCGTTGACGGGGCCGTTGCCCTCGGCCGTGGCGATCACCCGCTCCCCCGCCACGTGCACCTTCACGGTCGCCTCCGACACGACCTCGCCGTCGACGCGGTGGTCGAGCACGACGCGGTACGACTCGAGCGTGAACGGCGGGGTCGCCGCCTCCACGCCGTCGGTGTCGGCGATCTCGCGCCGCATCAACAGTTCCAACGAAGCGTCGGCTGCCTCGAACGACCAGCCGCCCGCTTCGAGATCCTTCACCTTGTCGACCGTTGCGCTCAGTGCCTTCGGGTTGCCGGCGAGGTCGACGCCGAGTTCGGCGCCTTTCAGCTCGAGGCTCGCCTTACCCGCCATCTCGGTGACCAGGACGCGCATGTCGTTGCCGACGGTCGCCGGGTCGAGATGGTTGTAGAGCAACGGGTCCACTTTGATCGCGCTCGCGTGCAGCCCCGCCTTGTGAGCGAAGGCCGACGACCCGACGTAAGCCTGGTGGGTGTCGGGTGCGATGTTGGCGATCTCGGCGAGGGCGTGGGACACCCGGGTCAACTCGGCGGCCCGGCCCTCCGGAAGGACGTTCATTCCCAGTTTCGCCACGAGATTTCCCGTGACGGCGAACAGATCGGCATTGCCCGCGCGTTCGCCGTAGCCGTTCGCGGTGCACTGCACGTGGGTGGCGCCGGCCTGGACGGCGGCGATGCTGTTGGCGACGGCGCAGGACGTGTCGTCCTGGCAGTGGATGCCGAGGCGCAGTCCGGTGCGTTCGGCGACGTCGCGCACGGTCTCGGCGATGCCGAGGGGAAGTTGGCCGCCGTTGGTGTCGCACAGGACGACGACGTCGGCCCCGGCCGTGCCCGCCGCGTCCAGCACCCGCAACGCGGTGTCCGGATCGTGGGCGTAACCGTCGAAGAAGTGCTCGGCGTCGAGGAACACGCGCCTGCCCTCGCCGGCGAGGAACTTCACGGTGTCGGCGACCATCGCGCAGGCCTCGTCGACGTCGACGCGCAGCGCGCGCTCGATGTGCCGAACGTCCGATTTGGCCACCAGTGTCACGACGGGCGCCTGCGAGTCGAGCAGGGCGCGCACCTGCGGATCGTCGGCGGGGTCCACCCCGGCGCGGCGGGTCGATCCGAACGCGACGAGCGCGGCATGTTCCAGCTTCAGCTCCCCCGCGGCGGCGCGGGCGAAGAACTCGGTGTCCTTCGGCATCGCGCCCGGCCAACCGCCCTCGATGAACCCGACGCCCAGTTCGTCGAGGTGTCGGGCGACGGCGAGCTTGTCGGCCACCGAGTACGAGATTCCCTCGCGCTGGGCGCCGTCGCGCAGCGTGGTGTCGTACAGGTGGAAGTCGTCGCCGAGCGGGGTGCCGGCCGGTGCCGTGCGGGTCACGGGGTGCTCTCCTCGGAAGAAGGTGTCGGGCTGGGCTCGAGATTTCGCGGATGGCGGCGAACCGGCCGCGGTTGATCATCAAAAAAGACCCCCCGCTTGAGGATGCGAGAGGTCTGCGCGCCGGGTGCTCGAAAGGGCACTTACCCGGCGCGCCTGCCAATAATGATCACGCGAAACGTGTGCATGGGCCGAATCATGCCACACCCGGCGCCGCCTCGTCCAACCAGTGGGCAATGCGTCCACATTCCGGACGGCCCCGAGGTACGAAAAAGGCGCCCCGACCGGCGGTCGGGGCGCCTTCTCTCGCGTGTGTCACATGGCGGGACGCGCGGTGTTGGACGAGACGAGTGCGGCGAGCCGGTCGCCGATCGCGGTCGTCGTGCCCGGCGAGGACTGGTCGCGCGTCGCGAGGTCGAAGGCCACCGACGCCTCGATCCGGCGCGCCGCCTCCTTCTCGCCGAGGTGGTCGAGCAGCAACGACACCGACAGCACGGTGGCGGTCGGGTCGGCCACGTTCTGCCCGGCGATGTCCGGGGCACTGCCGTGCACCGGCTCGAACATGCTCGGGTTGCGCCCGGAGATGTCCAGGTTGCCGCTGGCGGCGAGTCCGATGCCACCGGTCACGGCGGCCGCGAGGTCGGTGATGATGTCGCCGAACAGGTTGTCGGTGACGATCACGTCGAACCGGCTCGGGTCGGTGACCATGTGGATCGTCGCGGCGTCGATGTGCGAGTACGCGACCGACACCTCGGGGTACTCGAGCGAGACCTCCTCGACGATCCGCGACCACAACGACCCGGAGTGCAGCAGCACGTTGGTCTTGTGCACGAGCGTGAGGTGCTTGCGGGGACGCTCGTTGGCGCGCCGGAACGCGTCGGCCACGACCCGCCGGATGCCGAAGGCCGTGTTGAGGCTGACCTCGGTGGCGATCTCGTGCTCGGTGTCCTTGCGCAGGAGGCCGCCGTTGCCCGCGTACGGGCCCTCGGTGCCCTCCCGGACCACGAGCATGTCGATCTCGCCGGGGTCACCCAGCGGACCGGCCACACCCGGGTACAGCCGGCCCGGGCGCAGGTTGACGTGGTGGTCGAGCTCGAAGCGCAGCCGCAGCAGCAGACCGCGCTCGAGGATGCCGCTGGGCACACTCGGGTCGCCGACCGCGCCCAGCAGGATCGCGTCGTGCTCGGCCAGTTCACCGAGCACCGACTCCGGCAGCAGTTCGCCGGTCGAATGCCAGCGGGACGCACCGAGGTCGTAGCTGGTCGTCTCGGCGTTCGGCACGACCTCCCCGAGCACCTTCAGTGCCTCGGAGACCACCTCGGGCCCGATCCCGTCACCGGGGATCACAGCGAGCCGCATCCACACACCTCCGTCAGGTCGGGCCCCACCGACCGCGGGTACCCCATTCGCATCCAAAGCCAGCGACGGCAGGTTACCGGGCGTCGACAAACTGTCGACCCACGACCACCCCAACGTCGTATTCGGACACGTCCGCGGTCCCCCGACCGGTGGACTCTCGGCCGGGTCAGCCGGCCGTGTCCGCCCGACCGGCGCCGTGGCCCGGCGCGTGCACCCGCACGGTGGACGCACGGTCGCCGGACTCGTTGTGGTGCCCCAGCACGAGCAGTCCCTCGGCGCTGCCCGCCGAGGCCGACCCGGCGTTGCGGGTCACGGTGAACTTCTGGCCGGGGCCGGCCACGTACGACAGCGCCGCACCGTCCGGTCCGCTCACGGCGTACTCCGGCGCGGCCGCGTCGAAGGTCACCGGTTCGGCCAGCCGGTCGATGTCGCCGGTCTCCGGGTCGCCGTAGCGGCTGCTGAACGTGCCGACGGTGTAGGAGATCTCGTGCGACTCGGCGTCCGGGTCGATGCCCAGCGCGGTCATCGACACGGGCAGCACCGCGACGTCGCTGTCGAAGGCGTTCGTGTCGACGTCGCCGAACTGGCCGTTGATCGGCTGGACGTCCACAACCGACTCGTCCGACAGGTCGACCGTCTGCGCCACCAGGACATCCGTCGAGGGCATGTTGCCGACGTAGGTCTCGTAGTCGGCCTCACCGTCGCCGTCGACGTCGATCTGCACGTACGGGATCGTGTTGCCGCCGAGGTTGGTCCAGGTGCCCCACGTGGACAGTCCGAACGCGACGAACGCGTTCTCGCCCTCCCCGACGGACGTGGCGCCGACGTACTGCAGGTCGCCGCCCTTGGCCGTCCCGTTGATCACGCATTCTCCGTTGGGCTCCTCGCCGCGGCACGGCGGCAGCGGCCGCGATTCGGCGTGCAGCTCCATGATGCTGACCATCGAGCGGTACGCCTCGGCGCCCTCGCCCTGGTCGAGACCACGGCCGCGGAAGGTCACCTCACCCTCGCCGCCGGCGAGGGTGACCGACCGCGAGTGCTTCAGGTCGGCCGCGGGCTTGGGCGCGGCGTGCACCGGCAGGTGCAGGCGCGAGCCGTCGCCCTGCGGCGTGAACACCAGACGTCCGGCCTCCTCGGCGACGAACTGCCGGGCGACGTCGAGCTGCTCGCGCTCGAGCGTCGGGTCGATCGTCTTGCGCAGGGCCTCCGGGTCCTGGACCCGCAGCCGCACCGTGAGCGTCGCGGTGCCGCCCGCAGGCACGTCCACGGCGTCCTTCGACAGTTCGACGGACACGCCAGGCACGGTCGAGGAGGCGTCGTAGCCGACGGAATAGCGCGCCGGTTCGTCACCCTTGTTCTCGACGCGGACGATCTTCGTCTCCACCGTCGGACTGTCCACCTCGAGCACGCCGAACGACAGGCTCACGGCGTCCCGATCGCGCAGCGAGTAGGCGAGCACGTCGCCCTCGACCGCGGCCGCGGCGTCGATCCGTCCCGTGCCGACCCGCTGCGGTCCGACAACGGTGCCGTCGGCGGTGATCTCGTGGACCGCCGTGTTCATCAGCCCGTTCTTGACCTCGGTGGCGCTCCAGTCCGGTTTGGTCTCCCGCACCAGCGCCGCGATGCCGGCCGCGTGCGGTGCGGCCATCGAGTGCCCGACATGACGGTCGGGGCGGTGCCGCCGCCCATGAGGGCGGATGCGATCGTGTCGCCGGGCGAGGCCAGGTCGGGCTTGACCGTCGGGCCGCGCACGCCGCGCGAGGTGAACGAACTCGGAGTGTCCTCGATGGACTCGTCCGTTGTGGGCAGTGACGTGCGACCCTCACCGGTCATCCGCAGCTCGAGCGTGCCGGCCTCGGCCGCGGCGCGCAGCTGCTCGGTCGCCGAGCCGGTCAACTGGAACACCGGGACGTCGGCGTTACCGGCGATGGCGGCGCCGAAGTGCTCCTCGCCCGAGGTGAACAGCACGCCTGCGGCGCCCGCCTCCTCGGCGTGGTCGGCGCGTTCGACGGAACCGCACGCGCGGGTCTCGTCGTTGTCGTCCCATTCGAGCCACACGATCGCGTCGTCGGCCGCGGCGGCGTCCTCGGCGGAGAACTCCGCGCATCCGTCGGCGTTGTCCTCGCCGGGCCGCACGACGGTGCGGGTGATGTCGAGCTCGTCGTAACCGGTGTAGGACTGGCTGAACTGGCCGGGCACGTCGCCGGCCACATCGGACGGTGCGGTCGCCTCGACGGCGTCGCGCAGCACGTACGAGTCGCGGATACTGGCCACGCCCAGCCCCTCGGGGGCGTTGCCGGGGCTGCCGCCCACGCCGTACAGGTCGCCGCCGTTGCCCGCCGACATCACCGGCAGCACGTCGTTGTCGACGAGCTTGCGGACGAAGTCGGCGTCCGGGTCGTCCGGGGCGCCGTAGTCGCTGCCCAGGGACAGGTTGACGATGTCGAGCTTGTCGGAGAAGTCGCCGTCGCCGCTCGGGTCGAGAGCCCAGTCCAGCGCCTGGGCCGTGACCGCGGTCGAGCCCTCGCAGCCGAACACCTTGATGTCGTACAGCTCGGCCTTCGGGGCACTGCCCGGCGCGACGAGCATGTCGTCCATCGCCTCGGGGGTCAGCTCGGAGTAGTCGCCGTCGAACGTCGAACCGTCGGCCTCGACGCCGTAGCCGCCCGCCGTGCCCGCGACGTGCGTGCCGTGCGCCATGCAGGGCAGCGGGTTCGGATCCGGCTGGGGCACCGGCGAACCGTTCTGGCCCGAGGCGTCGTAGTCGTCGCCGACGAGGTCGATGCCGCCGGCGACCTTCTCCGACGGGAACAGCTCCGGCGGGGCCTCCACGGTCGGGTCGACCGATTCGTAGGCCTCCGTCGTGCCCGGACCACCGAACGCGGCATGCGTGTAGTCGATGCCGCTGTCGATGATGCCGATCTTGACGTCCTCGCCGTACGTGCCGGTCTGCTGCCAGACGTCGATGGCCTTCGTCAGCTGGTTCGCCCCGGTGTTGTGGTGGTGCTTGGGCACGATCGGCTTGACGGACACGACGTCGGGCCGTTCGGCGAGCTCACGCAGGTTCTCGCGTCGGCGCTGACGATGGCGCCGGGGATGGCGTTGGCCGTGCGGCCCAGCAGGCGCGTGCCCGAATCGAGGGTCCGGAGTCCGCCGACGACGGTCTCGACGGCCTCGAGGGCGGCGCCGCGGGCGCGCTGTCCGGCGTTGGCGGCCGCGCGCTCGCCGTTGGCCCGTTCGGCGTTGAAGGCGTCGATCGCCGCCTCCTCGGCCACCTCCACGAAGGCGGAGATCTCACCGCGCGCCTCGGCCAGCCGCGGGGACACCCCGCCGGCGGGCGCGTCGATCTCGTCGCCGGATGCCGGCGGCACGGGTTCGAGCGAGGAGCCCTGTGCGGCCACGGTGCCCACCGCGAGGCTCGCGGTGAGCACGGTCGCCGAGCCGACGGCCGCCAGGCGGATTCGCCAACGTCTCATGAATGTGCCCCCGATGGGTTGCCGAGGTTGACAGTGCGCTTATCGCGTTGGTCAGCCAGCTAACCCCATCGGGGGCAAAAACGGACAGTATCTTCCGTATCGCTTTACCCGAACGTAATGGTTCGGACCTTCCCGACACCGGAACGGTCGACGCCGACCGGCGCCGGGAAGGGACACGGCATCAGTCGAAGGTGATCGAGCGGATCTTCCGCGCGGACACGGCGGCGCCGATCGGGTCGAGCAGCGCCTCGTCGACGGACCGGTCCACGCGCAGCAGCATGACCGAGTCGGACCGGTTCGTGGTCTGGCTGATCTGCGCGGCGTCGATGTTGATGCCCGCCTCGCCGAGCACGGTGCCGACGCGACCCATGATCCCGGGCTTGTCGGGGTACTCCATCAGCAGCATCGTGCCCTCGGCGCGGATGTCGAAGTGCCGGCCGTCGATCTCGATCAGCTTCTGCACCTCGTCCTTGCCGGTGACCGAACCCGAGACGGTGTGCGCGGTGCCGTCGTCCTGCACGGCGCGGACCGACAGCTGGCTGCGGTAGTTCGGGCTCTCCGGCTCGGTGGTCACCGACACCTGCACGCCCAGCTCCTCGGCCAGCCGCGGCGCGTTCACGAAGGTCACCTGCGACTCGACCACGCCGGAGAACACCCCGCGCAGCGCGGCCAGCTGCAGGACGCTGACGTCCTCGCCGGAGAGCTCACCCGAGGCGACGACCGACACCGACTGCGGCGCCTTGGCGCTGAACGCCGACAGCACCGTGCCCAGCTTCTGAGCCAGCGGCAGGTACGGACGCACCTCGTCGGTGACCGCTCCACCCGCGACGTTGACGGCGTCCGGGACGAACTCGCCGCGCAGCGCCAGCAGCGTCGAGCGGGCGACGTCGGTGCCCGCGCGGTCCTGCGCCTCGGCGGTCGAGGCACCCAGGTGCGGGGTCACCACGACGTTGGGCAGGCCGAACAGCGGGCTCTCCGTGGTCGGCTCGGACTCGAACACGTCGACGCCCGCACCCGAGACGTGGCCGTCGGACACGGCCTTGGCCAGGGCCGCCTCGTCGAGCAGACCACCGCGCGCGGCGTTGACGACGATGACGCCCTTCTTCGTCTTCGACAGCGCGGCCGCGTCGATGATGCCCTTGGTCTCGGGCGTCTTCGGCAGGTGCACCGTGATGATGTCGGCCTGCGCGAGCAGGTCGTCGAGGCTGACGAGCTCCACGCCGAACTGCTTGGCGCGCGCGGCCGAGGCGTACGGGTCGTAGGCCAGGAGCTTCGTGTCGAACGCGGCGAGACGCTGCGCCACGAGCTGGCCGATCTTGCCGAAGCCGACCACGCCGACGGTCTTGCCGTTCAGCTCGACGCCCGTGTAGGAGCTGCGCTTCCACTCCCCGCCCTGCAGGCTCTGGTCGGCGGCCGGCACGCGGCGCAGCACCGACAGCAGCAGCGCGATCGCGTGCTCGGCGGCGGAGACGATGTTGGAGGTCGGCGCGTTCACGACGAGCACGCCGCGCTCGGTGGCGGCGGGCACGTCGACGTTGTCGAGGCCCACGCCGGCACGCGCCACGACCTTCAGCGAGCCGGTTGCCGCGAGTACCTCTGCGTCGACCTGCGTCGCGGACCGGACGAGCAGCGCGTCGGCGGTCTTCACCGCCTCGAGCAGTGCGGGCCGGTCCGTTCCGTCCACGTGCCGGATCTCGACCTCGTCCCCGAAGACGCTCACCGCGGAGGGAGCGAGCTTTTCGGCGAGGAGGACGACGGGCTTGGTGGAAGTGGTCACGATGCGCCTTTCGTAGCTCGACTCACTGGAAGACACCCCGCCCTGCTCCGGCAGCAACTGCCCAGGAGTTCGTATGCGCCTGGCCAGATGCAACTGCTCAGAGTGGGCCGGCGTGTTCGAGGTCACGTCCTTGTGGCCTCAGCAGGCGGAGTCTATCCGCCGGGGTTAACGCCGGCGCAATGCTTGAGTGTCGATTCGGCGCGATCGAGCCGAATCCCGTCGGCGTTTCCGCAGTTCAGACGAGGTGGAATCGGCGTTACGTTCGTCCGGTCACTTCCGCGACGGGCCGGCCGGACACGCGCGGCGCGCCCTGCCGGGGATCAATCCGGGGGCCGGTCGAACTCCCCGTCCCGGACGCCGGCCAGGAACGCGTCCCACTCGGACGGGGTGAACACCAGGACAGGCTCGGCGCCCTCCGGATCGGCGTACCGCAGCGCCACGTAGGTCACGCCGTCGGTGTGCGGCACGAACGCGTACTCGAGGTTCCCGCCGGCAGGCCGAACCCGCGACCACGGCGCCGACTCCAGGTCCAGCGCCGCGGCCAACCCCGCCTTGTCCCCCTGAGTGCTGCTGTCCCCCGGACCGGCGCCGTCGGGCCCGGTGCTGTCAGATCCCCGCGTCATTTCGGGCACGGTAGCCGTGAGCAGCACGAACCCCCAAGACGTTCTCACACGTCCTGGGGGTTCGTCCCTGGAAAGTGGGCCTGCGTGGCCCCGCTGAGGGTTAGTCCCTCCGGATGATCAGGCCGTCTCGGTGATCGGGCGGTCCACCCACGACATGAGGCCGCGGAGCTTCTTGCCGGTCTCCTCGATCGGGTGCGTCTCGCCGCTCTCGCGCAGCTTGGCGAAGTTCGGGCGACCCGCCTCGTCCTCGCCGACCCATTCGCGGGCGAACGTGCGTCCTGGATCTCGGCCAGCACGGCCTTCATGTTCTCCTTCACCTCGGGCGTGATCACGCGCGGACCGCGGGTGAGGTCGCCGTACTCGGCGGTGTCGGAGATCGAGTAGCGCATCCGCGCGATGCCGCCCTCGTACATGAGGTCGACGATCAGCTTGAGCTCGTGCAGCACCTCGAAGTAGGCGATCTCCGGGGCGTAACCGGCCTCGGTCAGCACCTCGAAGCCGGTCTGCACCAGCGCCGACGCGCCGCCGCACAGCACCGACTGCTCACCGAACAGGTCGGTCTCGGTCTCCTCGGTGAACGTCGTCTTGATGACGCCGGCGCGCGCGCCGCCGATCGCCGCGGCGTAGGACAGCGCGAGAGCCTGGCCGCCACCGGTCGGGTCCTGCTCGACCGCGATCAGGGCCGGCACGCCCTTGCCGTCGACGAACTGGCGGCGCACGAGGTGGCCGGGGCCCTTCGGGGCGACCATCGCGACGTCCACATTGGCCGGCGGCTTGATGAGGTCGTAGCGGATGTTGAAGCCGTGCCCGAAGAAGAGCGCGTCGCCCGCGGACAGGTTCGGCTCGATCGACTCGGTGTAGATCGCGCGCTGGCTCGTGTCGGGCGCGAGGATCATGATGAGGTCGGCCCACGCCGACACCTCGGCCACCGTGCCGACCTGGAGGCCCTCCTCCTCGGCCTTGGCCCGCGACTTCGACCCCTCGGCCAGGCCGATCCGGACGTCGACGCCCGAGTCGCGCAGGCTCAGCGCGTGCGCGTGGCCCTGGCTGCCGTACCCGATGACGGCGACCTTGCGGCCCTGGATGATGCTCAGATCGGCGTCGTCGTCGTAGAAGATTTCGACTGACATGAGGGTCAGTACTTCCTTTCCATCACTGTGTCTGGTTCGAATGCGGCCCACGCCGCCTGCACGCGCCGCACCGGTCTGCGTGTCCTAGCGGGCCTGGCTGGCCGTGATCGACCGGGCACCCCGGCCGAGTGCGACCATGCCGGACTTCACGAGCTCGCGCACGCCGTACGGTTCCAGCATGCGCATCAGCGCGTTCAGCTTGTCGTGCGGGCCGGTGGCCTCGATGGTGAGCGCCTCGGGCGAGACGTCGACGACCTTCGCCCGGAACATCTCCGCGGTCTCGAGGACCTGACTGCGCACGGTGGCGTCGGCCCGCACCTTCACGAGCAGCAGGTCGCGCTGCACCGAGCTGGCGGGGTCGAGCTCCACGATCTTGATGACGTTGACGAGCTTGTTGAGCTGCTTGGTCACCTGTTCGAGCGGTTGTTCCTCGACGGCGACGACGATCGTCATCCGGGACACCTCGGGGTTCTCCGTGGGCCCGACCGCGAGGGACTCGATGTTGAAGCCGCGCCGGGAGAACAGACCGGAGACGCGGGCGAGCACGCCGGGGACGTTCTCCACCAGGACGCTCAGCGTGTGCATGCTCATGACTCGTTCTGCTCCCCTCGCGCGTGTGCGGCGGCGGTGTCGCCGTCGGTGTCGCCGTCACTGTCGGCCGCGCTGCCGCCGGCCTTGTCGGTGACGGCCCGGTCCGGGACGATGCCACCCTCGGCCGGACTGTCGTTGACCCCGTCGTCGTCGAACAGCGGACGGATGCCCCTGGCGGCCATGACCTCGTCGTTGCTGGCGCCCGGTCCGACCATCGGCCACACCTGGGCATCCTTGCCGACGACGAAGTCGATCACGACGGGGCGGTCGTTGATCGCCATCGCCTGCTTGATGACCTCGTCGACCTCGTCCTTGGTCTCACACCGCAGTCCGGCGCAGCCCAGCGACTCGGCGAGCAGCGCGAAGTCCGGGATGCGGTGCTTGTGCGTGCCGAGGTCGGTGTTGGAGTAGCGCTCGGCGTAGAAGAGGTTCTGCCACTGGCGCACCATGCCCAGGTTGCCGTTGTTGATCACGGCGACCTTGATCGGCGCGTCCTCGATGGCGCACGTCGCGAGTTCCTGGTTGGTCATCTGGAAGCAGCCGTCGCCGTCGATGGCCCACACCTGCTTGTCCGGCTGACCGAACTGCGCGCCCATCGCCGCGGGCACCGCGAAGCCCATCGTGCCGAGCCCGCCGGAGTTGATCCACGTGCGCGGGTTGTCGTACTTGATGAACTGCGCCGCCCACATCTGGTGCTGGCCGACGCCCGCCGTGTAGTAGGCGTCCGGGCCGACCAGCTCGCCGATGCGCTCGATGACGTACTGCGGCGAGAGCGTGCCGTCCTCGGGCCACTCGTAGCCGGCCGGGAACGTGTCGCGCCACGCGTTGATCTGCGTCCACCACGCGTCCAGGTCGGCCTTGTCGCCGCGGTCGTGCTCGGCCTTCACCGCGTCGATCAGCTCGCGGATGATCTCCTTGCAGTCGCCGACGATCGGCACGTCGGCCTTGCGGTTCTTGGAGATCTCGGCCGGGTCGATGTCGGCGTGCACGACCGTCGCCTCGGGGGCGAACGAGTCGAGCCGGCCCGTCACGCGGTCGTCGAACCGCGCGCCGAGTGCGATCAGCAGGTCCGAACGCTGCAGCGCCGCGACGGCCGAGACGGTGCCGTGCATGCCCGGCATGCCGACGTGGTGGTCGTGCGAGTCCGGGAACACCCCACGCGCCATCAGCGTCGTGGCCACCGGGATGCCGGTGAGCTCGGCCAGCTCACGCAGCTCCTCCGAGGCCTCTGCCTTGAGCACACCGCCGCCGACGTACAGCACCGGCCTGCGCGACTGCGTGATGAGCCGTGCCGCCTCCCGCACCTGCTTGCCGTGCGGGCGCAGCGTCGGCCGGTAGCCGGGCAGGTGCATCTCGGGCGGCCACGAGAACGAGGTCTGCTCCTGCAGCACGTCCTTCGGGATGTCGACCAGCACCGGGCCGGGACGGCCCGTGCTCGCCAGGTGGAACGCCTCGGCGATGACCCGCGGGATGTCGGCCGGGTCGGTGACCAGGAAGTTGTGCTTGGTGATCGGCATCGTGATGCCGCAGATGTCGGCTTCCTGGAACGCGTCCGTGCCGATCAGCGGCCGGGTCTGCTGCCCGGTGATCGCGACGACGGGCACCGAGTCCATGTTGGCGTCGGCCAGCGGCGTCACCAGATTGGTCGCACCGGGACCCGACGTCGCCATGCACACGCCGACCTTGCCGGTCGCCTGCGCGTAACCGGTGGCGGCATGCCCGGCGCCCTGTTCGTGCCGGACGAGGACGTGGCGCACCTTCGTCGAGTCGAGCAGCGGGTCGTAGGCCGGCAGAATCGTGCCGCCGGGAATGCCGAAGACGACCTCCGACCCGACGGCTTCGAGCGCGCGTACGAGCGACTGCGCACCGGTCACCCGGACGGGCGTTCCTGCGGGTGGGGCAGGCTTCGGACGGGCGCCGCTCGGAACGGGTCCGTTCGGCGGGGCGGGCTTCGGGGACGCCTGGGAGGCGCCGGTGTCACCGGCGGAGCCGGATTCCGATCGCGACGTCGCGCTTGTCATGGATTCTGCCTCGTGTCCTGAGTGCGGTACTGCTGGATTCTTCGGCTGTGTCCGTGCTGTCGGTGCTGCTGGGCGTGTGTCGTGGTGCTGATGTCGGTGGTGCGCTCGTCGATGCCCTGGCGTCGGTCGCTTCCGGTCCATGACATCAAAAAACCCCCGCCGACCGGGGTGGCCGTACGAGGGTCGCGCGTCGATGCAGAAGAGGACTTCCTAAGCGTTGTCCTCGACATCAACGCGCTTGGGAAGTACGAGAATCTTCTGCGGTGTCACGCCGGTGACGGTAGTCGGCCGCGTGGACGAGTGTCAACTCTGCGGGATGGTGATTCCGGATACTGGAATGTTGGCCCACTCGGCGGACACCCGGTGCGACCGTCCGGCCGCCGCGCGCCGTGCTCCCGATCCGGCCGGCTCGTGGTCCCGGGCACGTCGGACCGGCCCGGAATGCCGGATCGGAGCCGTTCGGTGGCACCATCGTGGTGTGGCAGACGAATCGGGCCAGACCCAGGAACAGCCGGTGACCGACCGGCGAGACGAGCAGGACGAGCCGGTCGTGCGCAAGCAGCGGCGGGCCGTGTTCCGCATCCCGCTGGCCTCGCTCATCACGCTCCCCCTGCTGCTGTTCTGCATCACGCCGCTGGCGTTCACGGCGCCGGGCATGCAGGCGCTGTACCTGCTGCCGGTCGCGCTGACGGTGTGGGTGGTCCGCGTCCGCACGGTGGTCACGCCCGAGGGCATGTGGGCCTACACGCTGACCTCGTCGCGGCACATCCCGTGGGACGAGCTGTCGAGCCTGGCGGTCACGAAGAAGGCGCGCATCCGGGCGGTCGTCACGGGCGCCTCCGGCGAGGAGACCGTGTCGCTCCCCCACGCGCGGTTGCACCATGTGCCAGTGCTGTCGCTGCTGTCGAACGGCCGCGTGCCGGACCCGTCGGGCGCCCTGAGCACCGACGGCGGCACCGACTCCGACAGCGACTCCGAGGCCAAGGACGTCGCGCGGCCGACGAGCCCGGCCTGATCTCAGGCACTCTCCTTCGGATCATTCGCCGGCGAGCCCAGCCAGCACGCCGCGGAGCGTGTTGCGGGCCGCGTTGAGCTCCTCGAGCGACAGGGCCGACACGGCACCCGCCCGCGATGCGTCCGTATCGGCGATCAACTGCTCGAGCCTGCCCAGCCCCGCGCCGGTCGCCCGATACAGCGATGAGCGTGCGTGCTGCGGATTGTCGCGCCGCTCGGCCAGCCCGGCCGTCACGAGTTCGCCCGCCACACGCTGGACGGCCTGCCGGGTGAGCCCGAGCCGGGACGCGATGTCCGGCACCGTTGCCGAACCACCGGACAGCACGCTGAGCACGTGCCATTGCGCGACGGTCACGTCGCGCGCCGCCGCGTCCGCCTCACTGATCCGCCGACTCACCGCCGCCAGCTCGTACACGTCCGCGATCAACGCGCGATAGGCCGCCGCCTTGGCCGCCGCGGAATCGGATCGACCGGCCGGCGACGCGTTCCCACTTGACAACATGTTGTCATTCTAGTCGACTCGTCGTATGACCGACACCCGACGCCGCGGGCTGGGCAGGGCCGCCGCGATTCCGCTCGCGTTCGGCTCGATCGCCGGCTCGGGCATCCTCAGCCTGCCGTCGGCGGTCTACGCCGAAGCCGGCCCCAGCAGCCTGCTCGTCTGGCTCGTCGCCGGTGTGCTGTGCGTGCCGATGCTCGTGATGTTCCGTGACACGGTGCGGCTGTCCCCGAACGGGGACGCACTGCAGGCTCTGGTCACGCGCGGCCTCGGCGACCCGGTCGGCCGGGCCGTGCCCCTGATGTTCCTGTTCGTCGTTGTCGTCGGCCTGCCGACGGGCTGCATCGTGGCCGGCCGCTACGTCGAACGCGGACTCGGCATCCCCGGTGCGACCGGAGTCGTCGCGGTGGCGCTGCTCGGCACCGCCCTGCTGATCAGTGTTGTCGCGCGAGCGCCAAACAATGGACCCAGCTCGTGGGCAGTGCCGCGCTGACGCTCACCGGCCTCGCGCTCGTTCTACTCGGCACACTCGGCAACCGGTCTCGGCCCGAACCACTGGACCTGATCCCCGGCGCGGAGGCCACGGCCGTCCTGCTGCCCGGCGTGCTGCTGGCGTTCTGGGCCTTCGTCGGCTTCGAGAACCTGACGTTCCTGGCCCGCGAACTGCGCGCACCCCACCGGGATTTCCTGCCCGTGAGTGTGGCGGCGCTGGGGCTGTACGGCACGTTCGCCGTCGCACTGACCGTGACCGTCGCCCTCAGCGTCGCCCGCAGTGGTGTCGACCCGGTCGCCGGCCTGTTGCAGATCGCCGAATCCCCGCCGGTGCGCGCGGTCGTCGCCGTCGTGGCCGTGTCGGCGATGCTCATCAATGCCGTCGCCTGGGTCCGCGGACTGACCACATTGCTGCGACTCGCGGCGGCCGACGGCACTCTTCCCCGCCGAACCCCCGCTCCGGTGGTGACGATGGGCGCGCTGTTCTCCGTGACGTTCGCCGTCCTGTTGACGAACCACGGCCTGACGGTGGATGCGCTGGCCGCCAGCAGCGCGGTGTTCGTCCTGATCTATGCGGTGTGCATCGTCGGCTACGTGCGGTTGTACGGGCTGACCGTGCGCACGGTCTCGAACGCGGCGCTGCTCGTCGTCATGGCCGCGGCACTCGTTCAGTCCGGCGGCCGCAGTCTGTACGGCGCCTGCGTGGCCGTGTGCTGCCTCGCCTGGTGCGCATGGCGACACCGGCGTGCGAACGGCGTTTCCCACATTGCGGGTACGCGTTGAGCCGATCACCGCATGTCGCACGACCTCCCGTCCAGGCGGTGGAACGCGGGCGTAACCTGAGGCCATGCCTGTTCTGCGTTCCCGCACCACCACCCATGGCCGCAATGCCGCCGGGGCGCGTTCCCTGTGGCGTGCGACCGGGATGACCGACAGCGACTTCGGCAAGCCGATCGTCGCGATCGCCAACTCGTACACGCAGTTCGTCCCCGGCCACGTACATCTCAAGGATCTCGGCGAGATCGTGGCGAAGGCGGTCGGCGAGGCGGGCGGCGTCGCGCGCGAGTTCCACACGATCGCGGTCGACGACGGCATCGCCATGGGCCACTCGGGCATGCTCTATTCGCTCCCGTCGCGCGAGATCATCGCCGATTCGGTCGAGTACATGGTCAACGCGCACCAGGCAGACGCGCTGGTGTGCATCTCGAACTGCGACAAGATCACGCCCGGCATGCTGAATGCCGCGATGCGGTTGAACATCCCGACGGTGTTCGTCTCGGGCGGCCCGATGGAGGCCGGCAAGGCGGTCGTCGTGGACGGCGTGGCGCACCCGTCGAGCGACCTGATCACGACGATCTCCGCATCGGCGAACGACGCGGTCGACGAGGAAGGCCTGTCGGAGGTCGAGCGTTCGGCCTGCCCGACGTGCGGTTCGTGCTCGGGCATGTTCACGGCGAACTCGATGAACTGCCTCACCGAGGCGCTGGGCCTTTCGCTGCCGGGCAACGGTTCGACGCTGGCGACGCACGCCGCGCGGCGCGCGCTCTTCGAGACGCCGGCACCACGGTCGTGGAGCTGGCCAAGCGCTGGTACGGCGAGGACGACGAGACGGCGTTGCCGCGGACGATCGCGTCGAAGGAGGCGTTCGAGAACGCCATGGCCCTCGACATGGCGATGGGCGGCTCGACGAACACGGTGCTGCACGTGCTCGCGGCCGCGCAGGAGGGCGAGGTCGACTTCTCGATCGACGACATCGACCGCATCGGCCGTTCCGTGCCGTGTCTGTCCAAGGTGGCCCCGAACTCGGACTACCACATGGAGGACGTGCACCGGGCCGGCGGAATTCCCGCCATCCTGGGCGAGCTGTACCGCGGCGGACTGTTGAACACGGGTGTTGCGTCGATCCACTCCCCCTCGCTCGAGCAGTGGCTGTCCACGTGGGACATCCGCGCCGAGTCGCCGTCGGCGGAGGCGGTGGAGATGTTCCACGCCGCGCCGGGCGGGGTGCGGACGACGCAGGCGTTCTCGACCGACAACCGGTGGTCCTCGTTGGACACCGACGCGGCGGGTGGCTGCATCCGCGACTCGAGCACGCCTACACCGCGGACGGCGGTCTGGCGGTGCTGCAGGGCAACCTGGCCGCCAGCGGCGCGGTGATCAAGTCGGCGGGCATCGACGAGGAGCTGTGGACGTTCGAGGGTCCGGCGCGCGTCGTGGAGAGCCAGGAGGAGGCCGTGTCGGCGATCCTGGGCAAGCAGATCCAGCCGGGCGACGTGATCGTGGTGCGCTACGAGGGCCCGGCGGGCGGTCCGGGAATGCAGGAGATGCTGCATCCGACGGCGTTCCTGAAGGGTTCGGGCCTGGGCAAGAAGTGCGCGCTGATCACCGACGGGCGGTTCTCGGGCGGTTCGTCGGGCATCTCGGTGGGCCACATCTCGCCGGAGGCGGCCGCGGGTGGCGTGATCGGCCTGGTGGAGAACGGCGACCGGATCCGCATCGACGTGCACGAGCGCTCGTTGGAGCTGCTGGTCGACGATGCGGTGCTGGCCGAACGGCGGGCCAAGATGGACGCGAGTGAGCGGCCGTGGCAGCCGGTGGAGCGGCAGCGTCCGGTGACGATGGCGCTGCAGGCCTACGCGAAGATGGCGACCTCGGCGGACCGGGGCGCGGTGCGCGACATCAACCAGTGAGGCCGCAACTGAGGCCGTAACTTCCGTGGGGCCATGAACAAGGCGCCGCACCGGGGAACCGGTGCGGCGCCTTTGTGTCGGGTGGGGTTGGTGGTCAGCGGAACATGACGATGACCACTGTGGACGCTGCGGCGGCAAGGAGGAGGCCGACGGCGCCGAAGGCACCGGGCTTGCGGCGCCAGGGGGTGTTCTTGTCGATGGAGACGCGGCCGGCGCCGGTGAACAACAGGGTCAGCGCCATGACGCCGAGCACGATGTCGAACTCGACGTCGAAGTAGCCGGTACCGAGCTGGAACTTGGTGAAGACGATATTGCCGACGACGCCGAGGATCGCGGCTGCGCCGAGGGGTGTGAACAGGCCGAGGGCGAGCAGCAGCGCGCCGCCGGTTTCGGCGAAGGCGGTGATCCAGGCGAGCAGGGTGGTTTGGCTGGTGTAGCCCATGCCGGTGAGGGCCTCGGCGAAGCCGCCGATGCCGGGGCCGTCGAAGAGACCGACGAGTTTCTGCAGGCCGTGGGCGCCCATGACGGCGGCAAGTCCGAGTCGGAGGACGAGCAGGCCGATGTCGAGTCCGGCGTGCCAGCGGTCGGGCTCGGGGCCGTTGTCCTCGACGTCGCTGAGGATGGTGTTCGTCGGCCCGGCGGTGAAACCGGAATCGTCGAACGCGCCGCCGCTGCCGCCGGCACCGTAGCCACCGGCGCCGTAGCCGCTGGCGTCGAACTTGGTCGTGGGCTCGTCGGGTGTGCTCATACGCGCGGAGGGTAGAGCATCGGCGGTCCGGTCGGGTGAATGCCCGATCGGTTCCTGGTGTCTCGGCGGTGACGGTCGGGTCATGCGTGGGGGTCGAAGGGGATGTTGTCCGGTTTGGCCTTCTCGAGGTTGGATTCGAAGGCGCCGTCGGAGATCGCGAGGCCGGCGGCGCCGAAGTCGGCGGCCACGAGCGTGTCGCGGATGCTCCGGGAAGTGGTCCCAGCTGACGAGGTCGGGGTATTGCCAGGTGCCGTAGTGGTTCTCGGGGGGTTCGTCGCCTGTGGACGCGATGCGGAAGCAGTGGGTGCTGGCGCCGTCCTTGTGGTAGACGATCTTGGGGTGGGTGCCGTCCCATTGGACGTCGGAGGCGGGATGGGTGGCGTAGTCGCCGTGTTGGGACACCGACACGTATTCGGCGGTGTCGCCGTGGACCCAGACGACGACGTGTTCGATGTCGTGGCGGTGGCCGAAGGCGTCGACGCGGGGACGACTTGGTCCTTCTCGAAGTAGAGGTCGTAGAGGTAGGCGCACCAGTCGCCGTCGCATGTGGAACGCGAGTACGAGTTGGTGTTGTCCAAATCGGATTGGTCGCGGCAGTTGCCGTTGAGGGCACCGGAGGGGTTGAGGCCGGCGTGAGGGTGCCGTCGGGTCCGATGGCGGGTGTGGGGTAGCAACCGTCGGTGTCGTAGTCGAAGGCGGGTTGCCAGCGCAGGTCGTCCGCCGCGGCGTCGGCGGGCAGCGCGGCGGGCGGTTCGGCGTGGGCGATGCCGGCCATGGGCGAGACGAGCAGCAGCACGGTGACGACGATGGTCTTGAGGGCGGTCTTGACGGCGAGGGCTGGGCGGGACGGGCGCGGTCTGCCGGGGACATCGGGGGCCTCTCTGACAGCAGGGTCGGTGGCGAGCGGCTGACAGAGAAGCAGCACCGCCGCGGCGAACAACCGACGTTGGTCGACAGTTCGGCGGTGTTCACCCCGACGGCGCAACACAGCGACGCAGAAGCCCAACACGGCGACGCAGAACGCTGACACGGCGACGTGGGGTGCTGACACGGCGCCGGCGTTCAGTACTCCCCGCGGACGAGGTTCTCCGGTAGTTCGCCGCCGGCGTACCGCCCCAGTTCCCGGGCGACGACGGCATAGGATCGATCCAACCGGCCGCGCACGAACCCACCGGAGTGCGGCGTGATCACCACGCCGGGGGCGCTCCACAACGGATGCCCGTCAGGCAACGGCTCGGGCTCGGTGACGTCGAGGATCGCCCGCAACCGCCCGGCCTCCGCCAACAGCGCGTCGTTGACGACGACGGCGCCACGAGCGGCGTTGACGAGTACGGCCCCGTCGGGCATGGCGGCGAGGAACTCGGCGTCGACCATCCCGCGGGTGGCGGTGGTCAGCGGCACGAGCAGCACGACGATGTCGGCGTCGGGCAGCAGGTGGGTAGTTCGTCGACGCCGTGCACGCCTTGGCGTGCGGTCATGCCGACCATGGTGACGCGCACGTCGAACGGCCTCATGCGGCGTTCGAGTTGCCTGCCGACGTCGCCGGCTCCGATGATCAGGGCGCGTTTGTCCTGCAGGGTGTCGGTGCCGTGGGGCCGCCAGGTGCCCTGGGCCTGGGCGTCGGCGAAGTCGGAGAGGTCGCGGTACAGGGCCAGCAGGGTGGCCATGGCCCATTCGGCGGTGCTGCCGCCGTGCGCGCCGCGGCAGGTGGACAGGAGTACGCCGGGCGGGACGATGTCGATCCACTCCTCGGCGCCGGCGCTGCGGAGTTGGATGAGCCGGAGTTTGGGCAGGTCGGAAAGGATTTTCTCGGTGACGCCGAAGCCGGGTACGAGCACCTCGGCGTCGGCGGCCTCCTCGGGCAGCGGCTGCCCGGGCTCGTATCGGACGGGTCGCACGCCGTCGACCTCGCGGAGCGCTGTCATGCCTTCGTCGTCGGGAACCAGAACCGTGATCGCCATGTCCCCCATCCTGTACAACCGGGGTCGACCCGCTTACTCGAGGCTCACGGCGGCCCACCTACGCTCGGGAACCGTGCATACCCGACCGCTTCGGAGGTCGTGGCCGCTGGCGATTGCCGTCAGCGGCGTTCTTGTGCTGTCCGGGTGCGCCGATTTCGCCGACGAGGCCGCCGGTGAGCAGTGGTCGGCCGCGCCGGAGTTGACGCCCGAGCAGGGCCCGCAGCCGGAGTTGCCGGAGGCGGCCACGCCGGACGTGCCGAGCACCCCGCAGCAGGAGCAGACGGAGGTCCCGCCGCCGGAGGGGTGC
This sequence comes from Saccharomonospora sp. CUA-673, assembly GCF_001942305.1. Lineage (GTDB taxonomy): Bacteria > Actinomycetota > Actinomycetes > Mycobacteriales > Pseudonocardiaceae > Prauserella. Next base: position 72,538 of record NZ_MKKE01000016.1, read on the forward strand.
ACGGATTACGACGAGGCGGTGATCGCGACGTGCCTGGACACGGTGTCGGCGGTCGCGGCGATGCCCAGTGACGGGCAGGTCGTGTCGGCGTTGGCGGGTGAGCGCAAGAGCGGCCGCGTGCTGTTGGTCGATTCGAACGGCCAGGAGGACGAGTACGCGAAGCTGAACGTCGACGCGTCGGGTGACGGCGGTCTGATGGGGCTGGCGTTGTCGCCGACGTATGCCGAGGACCGGCTCGTCTACGCGTACATCACGACCGGCGAGGACAACCGTGTGGTGCGGTTCGCGCAGGGCCAGCCGCCGAAGCCGGTGTTGACGGGCATCCCGAAGGGCGAGGACGGCAACGCCGGGGCGTTGCTGGCGTCGCCGGACGGTTCGCTACTGGTGGCGACGGGCAACGCGGGCGATCCTGGTCAGTCCCGGCAGCCGCGTTCGCTGGCGGGCAAGGTGTTGCGGATCGACGGGTCGGGTCAGCCGGTCGACGGCGATTCGCGCGTGGTGGCCTCGGGGATGTCACAACCGGGCGGGCTGTGCCAGACGGCGGACGGTTCGCGGACGTGGGTGACCGACCGGACCGCCGACGAGGACGCGTTGTACCGGCTGCCGGACGACGCCGACGGCGGCGAGCTGACGGCGGTGTGGACCTGGCCGGACAAGCCGGGCGTGACGGGCTGCACCGACTGGTCGGACTCGGTCGCGGTGGGCACGGAGTCCGACGCGAACGTACAGAACCTGCCGTTGACACAGGACGGCGCCGTGGGCGGCGAACCGCAGGTGACGATGGACGGCGAGAACGGTCCGAGCTACGGCCGGATCGGCGCGTTGACGCAGGCCTCGGCGGACGTGGCCATCGCGGGCACGGTCAACAAGGACGGCGGCGAGCCGGTGTCGAGCGACGACCGCGTGGTGTTGATCGTCCGCCAGCCGGCAGGCGGTTCCGGCCGCGACTGACCGCCGCCTCAGCGGGTGTGGCGCCCGCGGCGGGGTGCGGCGCGGCGGGTTTCGGCGCGGAGTGCGCGGACGTCCAGGACGGCGAACACGAGGCTGGTGACGATGGCGACCACGCCCAGGTAGCGGCCGACGGCCGCGTCGACGGACACGCCGCCGATGTCGAGGATGGCGCGTTCGTCGCCGCTGAACTGCCAGGCGATGAAGATCCACGCGAACACGGTGCACAGCGTCGCCACGCCGGCGGCGATGAGCCACAGTTGCGGCAGGCCGCCGGTTCGGGCGGTGCCGATCCGCCCGAACGCGGCGACCACGAGTCCGAATGCGGCGACGAGCAGCGGCGGGAACCAGCCGAGGAACGTGGCCCGCCACACCGAGCGGTCCACGTCCTCAGCGGGCAGCTCCCCGAGCGCGGCCTGCACCTCAGGATTGCCGGACGACAACCCGGTCCACGGCAACAGCAACGACACGACGGCCAGCACGGCGGCCGCAAGCCCACCGAGCTCCCGCCACGAAGGCCGAGCCATTACAGCTCCTCCATACCCAGATCCGAATCTGCGCCCTTGTCATTGCAACGGCGGGCGAGGTCATTGCAACGGCGGGCGAGCCGCCGCTGCGACCGCCTACGCAGCCGGCACCGCCGGGGGTTCTGAGTGGTTTTCTCGCGAGGACAGCGCCGCCGTGGTGAATTGGACATTCATGAGAAGGCGATTCCGGAGCGAGAAAACCACTCAGGTTCCCCTACCCGCACCGCAACTCAAGCCCCGACCCTCTCCAAAATCAACTCGCGGACGCGGGCGGCGTCGGCTTGACCCTTGGTGGCCTTCATGACGGCGCCGACGATGGCGCCGGCGGCCTGCACCTTGCCGCCGCGGATCTTGTCGGCGACGTCGGGCTGGGCGGCGAGGGCCTCGTCGACGGCGGCGAGCAGGGCCGAGTCGTCGGAGACGACCTTGAGGCCGCGCTTGTCGATGACCTCGTCGGGTGCGCCTTCGCCGTCGAGGACGCCGTCGACGACCTGGCGGGCGAGTTTGTTGGTGAGTTCGCCGGAGCCGACGAGTTCGATGACGCGCGCAACCTGGGCCGGGGTGATGGCGAGGTCGGCGAGTTCGATCTCGCGCGAGGTGGCCTGCTGGTTGAGGTACTGCACCCACCAGCTGCGGGCGTCGGCCTGGTCGGCGCCGGCGTCGACAGTGGCGGCGACCAGGTCGATGGCACCGGTGTTGACGAGGTCGCGCAGGTCCTCGTCGGTGAGGTTCCAGTCGGTCTGGATGCGCTTGCGACGTTCCCACGGCATCTCGGGGATGGTGCCGCGCAACTGCTCGACCCAGTCGCGCGACGGCGCGATGGGCACGAGGTCGGGCTCGGGGAAGTACCGGTAGTCCTCGGCGGTCTCCTTGGCGCGGCCGGCGGCGGTGGTGCCGTCGGCCTCCTGGAAGTGCCGGGTCTCCTGGGTGATGCTGCCGCCGTCGGCGAGGATCGCGGCGTGCCGGGTCATCTCGTACCGCACGGCGCGTTCGACGCTGCGCAGCGAGTTGACGTTCTTGGTCTCGGTGCGGGTGCCGAACTCGCTGCTGCCCTTGGGCATGAGCGAGACGTTGGCGTCGCAGCGCAGCGATCCCTGGTCCATGCGGACGTCGGAGACGTCCATGGCGCGCAGCAGGTCGCGCAGCGCGGTGACGTAGGCGCGCGCGACCTCGGGTGCCCGCTCCCCCATGCCGACGAGCGGCTTGGTGACGATCTCGATGAGCGGCACGCCGGCGCGGTTGTAGTCGAGCAGCGAGTGCTCGGCACCGTGGATGCGGCCGGTGGCACCGCCGACGTGCAGCGACTTGCCGGTGTCCTCCTCCATGTGGGCGCGTTCGATCTCCACGCGCACCACCTCGCCGTCGTCGAGCACGACGTCGAGGTAGCCGTCGAAGGCGATCGGCTCGTCGTACTGCGAGGTCTGGAAGTTCTTCGGCATGTCCGGGTAGAAGTAGTTCTTCCGGGCGAACCGGCACCATTCGGCGATGTCGCAGTTCAGCGCCAGTCCGATCCGCATGGCCGACTCGACGGCGGTGCCGTTGACGACGGGCAGCGCGCCCGGCAGGCCGAGGCAGACGGGGCAGACGTTGGTGTTCGGCTCGCCGCCGAAGACGTTGGCGCAGCCGCAGAACATCTTCGTGTTCGTCGACAGCTCGACGTGCACCTCGAGGCCGAGCACCGGGTCGAAGCGCTCGATGACCTCGTCGTAGTCCATGAGTTCAACCGTGGTGGTCACTTGGCGGCCTCCAGTTCCCCCAGCTTGTCGAGCACGGGCCCGCGCGCCGCCTCGTAGGCGGCGCCGACCCGGTAGAGCCGGTCGTCGGCGAGCGCGGGCGCCATGATCTGCAGACCCACCGGCAGGCCATCCTCATCGGACAGTCCACTGGGGACGCTCATGGCGGCGTTGCCCGCGAGGTTGGCGGGGATGGAACAGATGTCGTTGAGGTACATGGCCATCGGGTCGTCGACCTTCTCGCCGATGGGGAACGGCGTGACCGGCGTCGTCGGCGACACGAGCACGTCGACCTTGCCGAACGCGGCGGCGAAGTCGCGCGTGATGAGCGTGCGCACCTTCTGGGCCGAGCCGTAGTAGGCGTCGTAGTAGCCGGACGAGAGCGCGTACGTGCCGAGCATGACGCGCCGCTTGACCTCGGCGCCGAACCCTTCCTCGCGGGTCAGCGACATGACCTCCTCGGCGCTGTGGCTGCCGTCGTCGGCGACGCGCAGGCCGTAGCGCATGGCGTCGAACCGGGCGAGGTTCGACGAGCATTCGCTCGGCGCGATGAGGTAGTAGGCCGGCAGTGCGTAGGTGAAGTTCGGGCACGAGACCTCGACGACCTCGGCACCCAGTTCCTTCAGCTGGGCCACGGCGGCCTCGAACGAGCGCAGCACGCCACCCTGGTAGCCTCGCCGGACAGTTCCTTCACGACGCCGACGCGCACGCCGCTCAGATCGCCGCGGGCGCTCGCGGGCGGCGTCGACGACGGCCGGCACGGGCGCGTCGATGGAGGTGGCGTCCATCGGGTCGTGGCCGGCGATCACCTCGTGCAGCAGCGCCGCGTCGAGCACGGTGCGCGCGCACGGGCCGGCCTGGTCGAGCGAGGACGAGAACGCGACGAGCCCGTAGCGGGACACGCCGCCGTAGGTGGGCTTCACGCCGACGGTCGCGGTGACCGCGGCGGGCTGGCGGATCGAGCCGCCGGTGTCGGTGCCGATGGCCAGCGGCGCCTCGTAGGCGGCCAGGGACGCGGACGAGCCGCCGCCGGAGCCGCCGGGGATGCGGTCGAGGTCCCACGGGTTGCGGGTGGGGCCGAACGCCGAGTTCTCCGTGGACGAGCCCATGGCGAACTCGTCCATGTTCGTCTTGCCGAGGATCGGCACGCCGGCCTCGCGCAGCCGCCGCGTGACGGTGGCGTCGTACGGCGGCAGCCAGCCCTCGAGCGTCTTCGACCCGCAGGTGGTGGGCACGCCCTTGGTGGTCAGCACGTCCTTGAGCGCCAGCGGCACGCCGGCCAGCGGCGACGCGGGCCGCTCACCGGCCGCGACGGCGGCGTCGACGGCCCGGGCGGCCTCGAGGGCACCGTCGGCGTCGACGTGCAGGAACGCGTGCACGTCCCCGTCGACCGCGGCGATCCGGTCGAGGTGGGCCTGCGTCGTCTCGGCGGCCGACACCTCACCGGTGTGGATCTTGTCCGCGAGCTCGGCCGCGGTGAGCCTGGTCAGATCGCTCACTGTTCCTCCGCTCACTGTTCTTCACCCAGGATGCGCGGGACGCGGAAACGTCCCTGTTCGGTGGCGGGCGCGCCGGCCAGGGCCTCGTCCTGGCTGAGTCCGGGGCGGACCTCGTCGGTGCGGAAGACGTTGGTCAGCGGCACCGCGTGCGACGTCGGCGGGATGTCGTCACCCGCAACCTCACCGACCTTCGCCACCGCGTCCAGGATCTGGTCGAGCTGGCCTGCGAAGGTGTCCAGCTCCTCCTCGGTGACGGCCATCCTGGCCAGTTTCGCGAGGTGCGCCACCTCGTCGCGGGAAATGTTCGACACGCAGCTGACTCCGATGGGATGCGTCGGACCGCAGGATCGCCGACCTGCGGAATTCGTCTCTTCTCCCCGCGAAGTCTATGGCGAAGCGGACACCGGTGTTCGGCCGGGCGGGCGGTCACGGCGACGCTGGCACAGTGGAGGTGACCGACACGCTGTGCGGCGCCCCGCCGGCGGCTATATCCGCGCGGCGTGTTCTGCAACAATCACCGCTCTGCCCGGCCCGGTGTCCGCGACGAGGACGGGCCGGGTGCCAGACGACCCGAGGCAGACGAGCGGCGACGAAGGGAGAGACGCGGTGTCGTTCCTGATCCGTGTGCAACTGCCGGACAACCCCGGCATTCTCGGAGCGATCGCCACCGCGCTCGGCACCGCGGGTGCGGACATCCTGAGCGTCGACGTCGTGGAGCGGCGGAACGGCATCGCCATCGACGACCTGGTGGTGGACCTGCCGTCGGACCGACTGCCGGACGCGTTGATCACGGCGGCCGAGAGTGTCGACGGCGTCGAGGTCGACGCGGTGCGCCCGTACGCCGGGGTGCTCGACACGCACAGTGAGCTCGAGCTGGTCGAGGAGGTCGCCGCGCATCCGGCGAACGGGCTCGCGGTGCTCGCCGACGGGGTCCCGAAGATCATGCACGCGGGCTGGTCGCTGGTGGTGCACCGCACGTCGGACGGCGGGGTGGAGCGGCTCGCCGCGTCGGGCGCGGCCCCGGAGACGCGGCTGGCCGACATCCCGTGGCTGCCACTCGAACGGGCGACCATCCTCGACGGCGACGAGCCGTGGATCCCGGAGATGTGGCGCGAGCTCGGCACCGAGCTCGCGGCGACGCCGCTCGGCAAGCCCGATCTGGTGTTGCTCGTGGGGCGGCCGGGTGGGCCCATGTTCCGTGCGGCCGAGGTCGCCCGACTGGCCCATCTGGCCGGCATCGTCGCGGTCGTCCTCAACGGCTGACACCTTCGACCCCAGCCTTCGCCTCCGTGCGTCTCATGCACGGATGCGCACATGGACGCCCATCGCGAGTTGCTTCGCGTTCATTCGGGGGATACCAATCGTTCGCCGAAACAGTACTGTCCCGGTGTCAGCCGCACCTACAGTGCGAATCGCCCGAAACGAGACACAATCCCACCACCGATGCGGAAGGCGTTCATGGCGAACCAGGACCACGTCGTCAGCGACCCGGACGACCACAGCTCGAATCCTTCGAACAATCGCCCGTTCAGTGACGTCGCGCGCGTGCGCCTGTCGCGGCGGGGTGTGCTGCGCGGTACGGCGGCGGCCGCGGCGGTCGGCTTCCTCGGCGCGGGCAGCGGCCTGGCCAACGCGGGCACGACGACGCCGGCTGCGGCATCGGCGGCCAGGGCGGGCCGGCTGCTGGGTTTCAAGGCGGTGCCGACCAGTGATGCGGATGCGTTCACGGTGCCGGAGGGCTACACCGCGGACGTCCTGATTCCGTGGGGTACACCGGTGCGCCCGGACGGCCCGGCGTGGCGCAAGGACGCGTCGAACACGGCGGCGGAGCAGGCCGAGCAGATCGGCATGAACCACGACGGGATGCACTATTTCCCGATCGGCAACGGGCCGGCGGGCAACCGGCGTGGGCTGCTCGTGCTCAACCACGAGTACATCGACACCGATCTGATCTACCCGGACGGCGACGACGAGATGACGCAGGCCAAGGTCGACAAGGCCTTGGAGGCGCACGGTCTGGCGTTGGTGCAGATCGAGGAGATCGACGGCACGTGGCAGGTCACGGATTCGCCGTACAACCGTCGCGTGACGGGTACGACGCCGATGACGATCAGCGGCCCGGTGACGCCGGATCACCCGAAACTGCAGTCGAACAACGCGTTCCTCGGCACGTTGAACAACTGTTCGCACGGTGTGACGCCGTGGAACACGTATGTGGCGGCCGAGGAGAACTTCAACAGCTACTTCGGCACGGAGGACGCGTCGTGGAAGCCGGATGAGGTCGAGGAGCGCTACGGCATCGACAACGAGGGCTTCGGTTACCGCTGGCACGAGGTGGACGAGCGGTTCGACGTGGCTCTGAACGGCAATGAGCTCAACCGGTTCGGCTGGCCGGTGGAGGTCGACCCGTTCGACCCGGATGCGACTCCGGTGAAGCGTTCGGCGTTGGGCCGGTTCAAGCACGAGAGCGTGACGTTCACGGAGATCGCCGGGCATGTCGTGGCCTACAGCGGTGACGACCAGGACGGCGACTACGTCTACAAGTACGTGTCGGAGAAGCCGTGGCGCGCGTTGCAGGCGCAGGGCAAGAGCCCGTTGGATCACGGCACTCTGTTCGTGGCTCGGTTCGACGACGACGGTTCCGGTGAGTGGTTGCCGTTGGTGTTCGGCCGGGGTCCGCTGACGGCGGAGAACGGCTGGGAGGACCAGGCGGACGTGTTGATCCGTACGCGTCTGGCGGCGGATGCGTTGGGCGCCACGAAGATGGACCGTCCGGAGTGGGTGGCGATTCACCCGAAGACGGGCGAGGTCTACGTGACGTTGACGAACGGCACCGGTTGGGAGGGCGAGGCGAATCCGCGGACGCCGAACCCGTACGGCCACATCATCAGTTGGCGCGAGGACCACCGGGGCAAGCCGTCCGAGCGCACGGCGTTCGAGTGGGACATCTTCTCTTGGCCGGCGACCCGGCCTACGACGAGCAGGTAGACCTCGACGAGGACAGCATGTTCGGTTCGCCGGACGGTCTGTGGTTCGACGCGGACGGCCGGTTGTGGATCCAGACCGACATCTCTAATTCGGCGCAGAACCTCGCCGAGCGCGGCTACGACAACATCGCCAACAACGCGATGCTCGCGGCCGATCCGGAGACGAAGGAGATCCGCCGTTTCCTCGTCGGCCCGCGTGGCTGCGAGATCACCGGTGTGATCACGACGCCGGATCAGCGGACGATGTTCGTCAACGTCCAGCACCCGGGCGAGGACACCGAGGCGTGGGGCGGCGCGCCGACGCCGGACAACCCGCGCCTGGTCAGCAACTGGCCGGACTTCGACCCGGAGGGTCGTCCCCGTTCGGCCACGGTCGTCATCCGTAAGAAGGACGGCGGCGTGGTCGGCACCTGAGTTCGTGACGCCCGACGGTCGGCCCCCGGAGCACTGCGCTTCGGGGGCCGATCCAGGTTCGGGGCCCGTTCAGAACGGTGGTGGGTCGTCGTTCGGATCTGGCGCACTGTCGGTTTCGGACGAACGCGGTGGCAGGACGGTTTCGCGTTTGTCGGTGTAGGTGACGCCGAGCGGTGTGGTGACCGAGGAGGTGCCGTGGACCGGGTCGTAGTCCTGGATCCAGCCGGGTGCGTTCTTGAGTCGGTGGTGTTTGCGGCACCGGGGCGCGGCGTTGTCGGTTGAGGTCGAGCCGTTGTCCTTGGCCCACTGTTGTTGGTGGTCGAAGTCGCAGTGCCGGGCCGGTCGTCGGCACCAGGGCACGACGCACATGCGGTCGCGGACCTCGACGAGTTTGCGGATCGTCGAATTCGGACGATAGCTGGATCGGCCCAGGTCAACCGGGTTGCCAGTGGCGGGATCGCACAGCACCTTCCGCCAGATCGACTTGGGGTTGGTCATGATCTCCCGTGCGTACGCGGCGGGGATCGGTCCGATCCCGTCGATCGATGCCCCGGTCTCCGACATGGAGAGCGCCGTGTCGATGGGCATGTGCACGTAGACCATCGCC
>NZ_MKKE01000017.1 GCF_001942305.1 Saccharomonospora sp. CUA-673
GGCGATGGTCTACGTGCACATGCCCATCGACACGGCGCTCTCCATGTCGGAGACCGGGGCATCGATCGACGGGATCGGACCGATCCCCGCCGCGTACGCGCGGGAGATCATGACCAACCCCAAGTCGGTCTGGCGCAAGGTGCTCTGCGACCCCGCCACCGGCAGCCCCGTCGACCTCGGCCGATCGTCGTATCGTCCGAATTCGACGATCCGCAAGGTCGTCGAAGTCCGCGACCGCATGTGCATCGTCCCCTGGTGCCGACGACCAGCCCGACACTGCGACTTCGACCACCAACAACAGTGGGCCAAAGACAACGGCTCAACCGCCGTCGACAACGCCGCACCACGCTGCCGCAAACACCACCGACTCAAGAACGCACCCGGCTGGGCCCACCACTACGACCCCGTCCACGGCACCTCGTCGATCACCACACCCCTCGGCGTGACCTACACCGACAAACGCGAAACCGTCCTCGAACCCCGATCGTCCGAAACCGACAACGCGCCCGTCCCGAACGCTCACCGCCGCCGTACTACGGCAGGTCCTTGCCGTACCAGGCGTCGGACTCGGCGGTCGCGGGCCGGACCTCGCCGTAACCGTGCTTGACGTACAGGCCTTGCGCCTCGACCAGGTCGGCGCGCGCCTGCACGACGATGCGCTCCGCGCCCAGGTCGACGGCGGCCCGGTCGGCTGCGGCGAGGAGGTGCAGGCCGCCGCCGCTGCGCCGCCACAGTGGACGGACGAACACGGCGATCAGCTCGGCCGTACGCGCGCCGAGCAGACGGACACCGGCGCAGCCCGCCGCGTCACCCTCGCACCTGCCGACAAGGAACACGCCGTCCGGCGGCTCCAGGTCGTCCGTCGACAGCTCCGCCAACTCGCGCTCGAGCTCCGAGCCCGACGCGCGCGTGCCCTCACGCGACAACCGGCGCCTGGTGGCGACGTCGGCGTGGAACTCCCGAAGCAGCGCCGCCGCTTCGGGAGCCCCCACCGGCTCGGGCTCGACGGCCCACAGCTCGTCCGTCATTCACGCATCCGCGGCGACGTTGCCCACCAACGCACTCGGCGGCGTCAACACCGCATCCGACGCGACAGCCCGGCGACGAGCGGCGGCGACACCACCGAAGCTCTCGGTGATCGCCGTCAACCGTGCCGCGTGGTGCGCAACGGTCGATTCGTAGGTCATGCCGATGCCACCGTGCAACTGGACGATCTCCTCGGCCGCCTCGATCGCCGCATCACCCACGAACACGAACGCATCGTCGGCCACCGAATCGAACTCGTCGGCCCCGACGGCGCCACTGTCGTGGGCCTCGACCGTGGCCGTCGCCCACAGCGCCATCGACCGGGCCAACTCGACCCGCGCATACAAATCCGACGCACGATGCACCAACGCCTGGAACGTCGACAACGGAACACCGAACTGCTTCCGCGTCTTCAAATACTCCACCGTCAACGCGAGGCCGGTCTCCATCAGACCCACGACCTCACCCAACACCGCCACGCGCGCCCGGGCGAACGCCGCACGCAACGCGGCCGCATCATCGACACCACCGACACCACCACCGAGCCGCACCGCAGGCGTACCCGCGAACTCGACCTGCGCCGCCCGACTCCAATCCGCGCTACGCCCGTCGGTGCGGGTCATCCCCGCCGCGCCGGCGTCGACGACGTACACCCCGGTGGCACCGTCCGCCACCGCCGTGACCAGCAGCGTCGCCGCCTGATCGGCATGCCGCACCGGCGACTTCACGCCCGTCAACGTCACCGCGCCGTCCGCACCGGCCGACGCCGTCACCGACGGCGCCGCACCCCACGCGCGGCCCGGCTCGGCATGCGCCACCGCGAACGGCGTCCCCTCCGCGACCGCCGGCAACAACTCCGCCACCTGCTCGTCGGTGCCGAACGCGGCGATCAACCACGACGGCAGGAAAGCCGCATCCAGCAACGGTTCCGCCGCGACATGCTTACCCAACGCCTCGAGCGTCGCGTACACCTCGACCGGACCCGCTCCGCGCCGCCGTGCTTCTCCGACACCGCCAGACCCGCGATGCCCATCTCGGCCAACGTGGTCCAGACCGCGTCGTTCCACCCGCGCTCCGACGTCGTCGCCTCCTCGCGGCCACCACCGGCGTAACCGCGGCCGACCGCCGAGTCGACGGTCTCGAACAACAGCTTCTGGTCCTCGCTCAGTTCCAGCTTCATCGCACAAATCCCCTCAGAGTCCCAGAATCGTCTTCGCGATCACGCCGCGCTGGATCTCGTTCGAACCACCGAAGATCGACAGCTTGCGGTAGTTCAGATACTGGGCCGCGGCCACGCTCGCCGCCTCGTCGGACGCGAGCGGCGACCCGGCCTCCAACAGCAGCGAATCGTGTCCGGCAGCCTGCCTGCGGAGCGCCGTCAGGTCCTGCATCACCTGTGTGCCCTCCATCTTCAGCAACGACGACACCGGACTCGCCTGCCCGTTCTCCGACGCCGCGGTCACCCGCATCTGCGTCGCCTCCAACGCCAGCAACGTCGTCTTCGCGCGGTGCATGGACGTGCGGAACTGCGGGTCGTCGGCGAGCACCCCCGTGTCCGTGGGGATCGACGCGGCCGCCGCGGCGAGATCGGCGTAGATGCGCTGGCTCGTGCCGACCTGTGCGATGCCGTTGCGCTCGTTGCCGAGCAGGAACTTGGCGTAGCTCCAGCCCTTGTTCTCCTCGCCCACGAGGTTCTCGACCGGCACACGCACGTTGTCGAAGAAGAACTCGTTGACCTCGACGCTGCCGTCGATGAGCTTGATCGGCCGGTACTCGATGCCCGGCGTCGTCAGGTCGAGCAGCAGGAACGACAGACCCTGCTGCTTGCGCGGCGCGTCGGGGTCGGTACGGGCGAGCACGAACATCCAGTCGCCGTACTGGCCGTGCGTGGTCCACGTCTTCTGCCCGTTGAGGACGTACTCGTCGCCCTCACGGCGCGCCGTCGTGCGCAACGACGCCAGATCCGAACCGGCCTCGGGCTCGGAGAAGCCCTGCGACCACCAGATGTCGAGATTCGCCGTGGCGGGCAGGAACGTGTTCTTCTGCTCCTCGCTGCCGAACTCGGCGATGATCGGCCCGACCATGCTCACGTTGAACGCCAGCGGCTGCGGAACCCCCGCACGCTGCATCTCGGAGGCGTAGATGTGGGACTGCGTCGGCGTCCAGTCGCGGCCGCCCCATTCGCCCGGCCAGTGCGGCACCGCGAGGCCGCGGGCGTTGAGGATGCGCTGACTGGCGACGATGTCGTCGCGCGTCGTCATCCCCAGCGCACTGCGCCGGCGGATGTCGTCGGGGATGTCCCGCAGGAACACCTCCCGCAGCTCATCCCGGAATGCGCGGTCCTCGTCGGACAGCTCCAGATCCATAAGACGTCGATGTCCTTTCCACACCCGGTCGACCCGCACGGTGGGGTCGCGGACGTTGATCAGCTGACCCTACGAACATAGAGGCCGACGGGCGCCGACGCGATACCCGCGTCAGGACCGTTCGGTGGCCAGCCTGGCGCGGTAGGCGGCGGCGTCCGGGTGGTGGCGGGCGAGCACGGCGACGCCCGTGACGGCGACGGCGCCACAGCCGACGAGGGTCCCGAGGAACGCCGCGTCGATGCCGCCGGTCTCCCCGAGCAGGCCGATCCCGATGGTGGTGGCCACGGCCGGGTTGACGAGGGTCTGCACGCCCAGGACGAGGTCGGGTGGGCCGCTGGCGTAGCCGAGCTGCACCAGCCACGAACCGGCGAGGAACGCCACCGCCAGCCCCAGCAGCGACAGCACCGGCAGCGCGGCGAGCCCCTCGGTGCGCACCGCGTACGTGACGTCGCGGACCAACACGACGACGAGCCCGTACGCCAGGCCCGCGGCGGTGGCGAGCGCGCCGCAACGCGCCAGTCCGCTGGTCATGGTGGCGACCAGGACCGCCACGGCGGCGGTCCCGCCGACGAGCGCTCCCGCCCACAGGACCGCGTTCGCCGGGACGGCGTCGTGCACCGCTTCGTCGGCGGTGCGCCAGACGAACACGGTCACGGCGAGGGTCGTGGCCGCGACGGCCAGCCAGCCGGCGACGTCGAGTCCGCGCGGGTTGAGCAGGGCGATGATCGGCAACGCCAGCACCACGATCGGCGCGACCACCGTCACCGGGGCGAACGTCAACGCAAGGATCTGCAGGACCGCGCAGCAGAACAGGATGCCGAAGCCCCGTAACCAGGTCGCGTTGCGGGCCAGGTCGCCGAGATTGCGCAGGGCCAGCCCGCCGCCCCCGGTTTCGGCGCGCACGCCGTCGTGTTGCCATCGGACGCCGACCGCGCTGCATGCCGCGCCCAGTACGGCGAACACGATGGCCAGCACGGTCACGGCGTCTGCCCGACCCTCTCGGCGGGAACGGCCGCCCGGCGGTGCCGCCAGGCGACGCGCAGCAGCTGCACGGCCAACACCAGGAGCATCACCAGGGCGACCGCGAACATGGAACGTTGGGCCAGCCCGCCCAGGGCGCGCCAGTCGAGGGCCGCCGGGAACTCCCACCAGTGCAGCATGTCCGGCAGGCGCATCGCGAGGTACGTCAACGCGATCACGGTGGTCGTCACGGCGAACTTGCGGACCACCCGACCGGTACGGGCCCAGTCCGGCTGCGTGCCGAGCCGCTTGGCCAGCGCGTAGCCGGCGAGGGGGAAGCTGATGAACAGCGAACCGCCGGCGAACTGGTGGATCCAGCCCGACACGGTCTCGACGTAGGGCGAGTTGTCGACCGGGAACACCACGCAGAGCACCAGGCCGACGCACCAGACCGCGAACCAGGACAGCGCCGGAACGCCGAGCCGGACGCGCAGCTGCGCCATGCCGAGCAGAATCGTCGCGGTGGCCACGGACACCGCGATCAGCGTCGCGTTGAACGTCTCCACGGCGTGCTCGACGAACACGTAGTAGCTGATGGCCCGCGACAACGGGTCGAGCTCACCCGCGTGCGTCACGAAGAGGTTGGTCATCGCCAGCATCGAGCGGAAGAGCACGAAGATGCCCAGCACGGCGAGCAGACCGGCCACGAGCGACAACGCCCTGGCACGCCGGGTCGCCGGGGCGGCCTTCCCCGGCGCGGGCTTGCCGGAGAAGGATGCGGGTTCGGGTGTGGCCGGTGCCGCGTTGCGGGTGGCGTCACGGGGCGTCTCGCGGGTGGCATCGCCGGCCGCCCGATCGCCTGCCGTGACCTCCGGGGCCTGCTTGTCCAGCACCGCACCCTCCTGTGCCGCGCTCTCCCCTACCGACCCACTCGTCCCGATCTCCATGCTCACCACTCCAGAGTAGCCATCGCATCGCTGAGAAACCCTCAGTGGTATCGACTGGCCGGTACGCCGAGCTCCCCCGAGCACCGTTCGGCCGCGCGCCGGCCGTTGACCTCGAGTGCACTGGAGGGTGTTCGGTGGGCTCATGCACGCGATCAGACAGCACGAATTCGGTGGTCCGGACGTCCTACGCCTCGAGCAGGTGCCCGACCCGGTTCCCGCCGGTGGGCAGGTGCGGATCCGGGTCGCGGCGGCCGGTGTGCACCGGCTCGACGGGGCGCTCCGCGCCGGTACGGGCTTCCCGCCCGGGCACGAACCGACGTTGCCCATGACCCCGGGACGCGAGGTCGCCGGGGTCGTCGACACCGTCGGCGAGGGGGTCGACGCGGCGTGGATCGGCGTCACCGTGGTCACCCACCTCGGCCCCGGCGGCAGCGGTGGGTACGCCGAGCTCGCCGTCGCCGATGTCGGCCGGCTCTACCGACTGCCGACGGGTCGACACGCGCACCGGCGTCGCCGCGATCGGCACCGGGCGCACGGCGGCGGCCGTGCTGGACCGGGCGACATCGGACCGGACGACGTCGCGGCCGTCACGTCCGCGGCGGGCGGGATGGCGGCCGTCCTGCTGCAGGGCGTGCGCGGCGCCGGCGCACGGGCCGTCGGCCTGGCGGGCGGCGCAGACCGGCTCGAGGTCGCGCGCGGGTTCGGCGCGCAGACCGTCGTCGACTACCGGCGCAACGGCTGGCTCGACGAGCTCGTCGCCGCCGAACCGCGTCTCACGGTCGTGCTCGACGGGGTCGGCGGGGACATCGGCCGACGTCTCCACGCCGCTCTGCCCGCCGGTGGGCGCATGGTCCGGTTCAGCGGCGATCGCGACGACTATCCGGGGACGGCCGAGGTCCGCGACCTGCTCGGCCCGTGGATGCAGGAACGGCTGCAGACGTTCGAACGGGATTCCCTCGCCGCGGCCGCCGACGGCCGCCGCGTCCCGGTCGTCGGATCGACGTTCCCCCTCGCCCGCGCCGCCGACGCACACCGCGCGCTCGAGAACCGCACGACCACGGGCAAGGTCGTCCTCGTGCCGTGACCGCAACGCTCGGCGAGCCGGCGTCACTTCCGCTTCTTGACCGGGCGGGGGTGGAAGTCGTTGGGCGCGAACGTGAGGACCGTGTAGCCGCGCTCGTCGAGGGTGAACCGGCTGTGCTTCTTCATGCCGAGTCCACGGTGGACCTGCAGCGCGCGTTCGTTGGTGTTGTCGACATACAGCGCCGCCGTGGGGTATCGGTCGGCGAGCATGAGCGACATCCCGGACAGCAGGGTGCGGACGAGTCCCCGGCCGCGGAACGTCGGGGCGACGACGACCGGGCCGTAGAGCAGGACCGGGCCCTCGAGGCTCTTGGTCATGTCCAGAGTGCGGCGGGCCGGGCCGGTGAAGCGTTCCCGATCGGCACCGTCGGCGGTGAGGACGACCGCGGCGATCGTGTCCTTCTCCTCGGCGACGAAGATCCCCGGTCCGCCGGCCAGCTCCGCCAGGATCGACTCGTCCCAGTCGCCCTGCACGAATCCCTGCGTGCCGCGCTCGTTCTCGGCCACAACGTCCTCGTGACAGGACCGCAGCAGCTCCACGATCGCGGGCCGATCGTCACTCGCCGCGAGCCGTACCGACAGTGCCATGCGCCGAGCGTATCCGGGCCGCCCGCGCCGGCCGCACACGAGATGCCAACACGGCGACGCAGGATGCTGACACGCCCGCGTGGGGTGCTGACACGGCGACGTGGGGTGCTGACACGGCAGCCGTCACAGGGTTGCCGCCGCGTCGGTGCCTTGGGCGATGGCGCGTTGGGCGTCGAGTTCGGCGGCCACGTCGGCGCCGCCGATGACGTGCGTGCTCACCCCCGCGGCGACCAGGTCGTCGTACAGCTCCCGGCGGCGCTCCTGGCCGGCACAGATCACGACGTCGTCGACCTCGAGCAGTCGCGAACGGTCGCCGACGGTGACGTGCAGACCCTCGTCGTCGATGCGCGAGTAGGCGGCACCCGGGACGAACTCGACGCCGCGTTCCTTGAGGGTCTTGCGGTGCACCCAGCCGGTCGTCTTCCCCAGGCCGGCGCCGACGCGGCTTTTCTTGCGCTGCAACAGATACACCTGCCGCGGCGGTTCCGGCCGC
The DNA here is from genome assembly GCF_001942305.1 of Saccharomonospora sp. CUA-673. Classification (GTDB taxonomy): domain Bacteria; phylum Actinomycetota; class Actinomycetes; order Mycobacteriales; family Pseudonocardiaceae; genus Prauserella. The sequence goes on from NZ_MKKE01000017.1 coordinate 7,464, forward strand.
TCGGCGACCGCGAGCCCGCCGGGCCGCGCGACCGTGGGGTCGACGCCCCATTCGCGCATCCACGCCGCGGGCGACGGGGCCTCCTGCCCGACCTCCAGGTCGTGGATCTCGGCACTGTGAGCGCTGTGGGTCAGGAACTCGCAGATGTCGAAGCCGATGCCGCCGGCTCCGACGACGGCGACGCGACGGCCGACCTGCACGGCGCCGGTGAGGACCTCGGCGTAGCTGTGCACGTTGGGTCGGTCGCTGCCGGGGATGGTCACCGCGCGCGGGGTCACGCCGGTGGCGAGGACGACGTCGTCCCAGTCGCCTCCGATGAGTTCGTCGGCGGTCGCGGTGTGGCCGAGGCGCACGTCGACGCCGAGGACCTCGAGTCGCCGGGTGAAGTAGCGCAGCGTCTCGGCGAACTCCTCCTTGCCCGGAATGCGGCGGGCGAGCCGGAACTGGCCGCCGATGGCGTCGGCGGCTTCGAACAGGGTCACCTCGTGTCCGCGTTCGGCGGCGGTGGTCGCGGCCGCCAGACCGGCCGGTCCGGCGCCGACGACCGCGACGCGCTTGACCCGCCGCGTGCGGCTCAGCACGAGTTCGGTCTCGTGGACGGCTCGTGGGTTCACCAGGCAGGTCACCGTCTTGTGCGCGAACACGTGGTCCAGACATGCCTGGTTGCAGCCGATGCAGGTGTTGATCTCGTCGGTGCGCCCGTCGGCGGCCTTGGCGACCCAGTCGGCGTCGGCGAGGAAGGGCCGCGCCATGGAGATCATGTCGGCGTCGCCGCGGGCCAGCAGCTCCTCGGCGGTTTCCGGCATGTTGATCCGGTTGGAGGCGACGACCGGCAGGGACACCTCGTCGCGCACCCGCGCCGTGAGGTCGGCGAACGCTGCGCGGGGCACCGAGGTGACGATGGTCGGCACGCGGGATTCGTGCCAGCCGATGCCGGTGTTGAGCAGCGTGGCGCCGGCGGCCTCGATCTCCTTGGCGAGGGCGGTCGTGTCCTCCCACGTCTGTCCCTGGTCGACCAGGTCCAGCACGGACAGGCGGTAGATGACGACGAAGTCGTCGCCGACCGCGGCGCGGGTCTTGCGGACGATCTCGGTGGCGAACCGGCGCCGGTTGGCCGGCGTGCCACCCCACCGGTCGGTGCGGCGGTTGACGCGTTCGGAGAGGAACTGGTTGATCAGGTAGCCCTCGGAGCCCATGATCTCGACGCCGTCGTAGCCGGCCTCCCTGGCGAGCACGGCGGCCCGGGCGAAGTCGTCCACGGTGCGGGCGACCTCGCGGCCGGTCATCCCGCGTGCCCGGAACGGGGTGATGGGCGCCTTCGATCGCGAGGCGGTGGCGCTGAGCGGGTGGTAGGCGTAGCGGCCGGCGTGGAGCAGCTGGAGGGCGATGCGGCCGCCGTTGTCGTGCACGGCGGTGGTGATGGCGCGATGCCGGTCGACCTCGCGCCGGTTGGTCATCTTCCCGGCGAGCGGGAGCAGCCAACCCGTGCGGTTGGGGGCGTATCCGCCGGTGATGATCAGCCCGACGCCGCCGCGGGCGCGTTCGGCGTAGAACTCGGCCAGTCGGCCCGCGTGTTTGGGCCGGTCCTCGAGGCCGGTGTGCATCGAGCCCATGAGCACCCGGTTGGGCAGCGTGGTGAAGCCCAGGTCGAGTGGCGTGAACAGGTGGGGATAGCGCTCCGCCGGGCCTGCCGTCATCTGCACTCCTCACCGCAAGGATCGTCCGCCCCGACTCTAACCTACTACCCAGTAGCTATGAAGCCCGTCATAAGCGAGCACGGTCGAACAGCCCTCCGCGCGCCCATGGCGCGGACGACACGGTCGGCAGCAGAAGCCCTCTTGCGGTCCGACTTTGTTGTCGCCACACAATTGACCTAACCGCGGTTACATTTTTTGCACACCTGCCGGTCCAATGCGGATTTCGACTTCGAAACCGAACCACAAAGACCGCCCGTTGAACGAATCCGCCCGGCCGTCACGCACGGTAAACCGCCCGTCACTCGACCATTGATGCGACCACGGCAGTCGATCAACATATTTACGGCAGATGCGAGAAACGACGAAACGGACTCACCATCGTTTCGGAACATTTCCTCCGGCGATGTGTGCGACCACTTCGGGCATGCCGCCGAAAAATGCACCGACCGATTTCTGCTGTCCGCAAAACCGGGAGGCGATGTTGCTACGCGCCACTAGTTCGGAACCACCGTGGCCCACCGCTGCGATCAACGCGGTAGTCACCGAGCCGCTGTCGCCTGCGGACGTCGAGTCGGACACGCTCGGGCACCGGGCCGATCTGGTCGAGATCCGTGCGGATCTAGTGGGCGAGGTCGCAGCGCACGTGCGGAATCACATCCGCGGCCGATTGGTGTACTGCCTCCGCAGCCGGGACCACGGCGGCGTCTTCGACGGCTCGGCCGAGGAACGGCACGCCCGGCTGCTCGCCGCCGCCGAGCACTACGACGTCGTCGATCTGGAGGCCGAGCGCGACCTGATTCCGGAAGTGCTGGACCGCATTCCGGTGCCACAGCGCCGGATCTCCTGGCACGGGACCGCCGCGGACCACGCCGTGTTGCGCGATCGCTTCGACCGGATGGCGACGGTCGGCGCCGGTCTCTACCTCCTCACGACCGACGTGTCGCGGCCCGAACAGGCGCTGGCTCCACTGCGGTTCCTCCACGACGTGGCACGCTCGGATGTCACGGCGTTCGGGACCGGGCCCGCCGGCTTCTGGAGTCGCCTGCTGGCTCCCCGGCTCGGTGCGCCGGTCGTATTCGGCACCGTGGGTGACGGCGGCGCCGCCGTGCCCACCGTCGGCCGGCTCGTGGCGGACTACGGTTTTCCGGACCTGCGTCCCGTGCACTCCGTCAACGGAATTGTCGGCCGTTCGGTCCTGAAATCGGTATCACCCCGCGTGCACAACGCCGGCTATCGCACACTCGACGTCCCGGCGCTGTACGTACCGTTCCAGGTCGAGGATTTCTCCTCCTTCTGGAACGAGGTCGCCGACTCGGGTCTCTCCGAAATCGGCCTTCCCCTGGGGGCCGTCACGGTCGTCTCCCCGCACAAGGAGGCGGCACTCACCACGGCGCGAACGACCAGCCACGCAGCGCGTAGGTCGGGGTCGGCGAACTCGCTCGTCCGGCGCGGCGATTCCTGGTTCGGCGACACGTCGAACAGTCCCGCGATCAGCAGGGCGTTGGCCGACGTCGGCGTTCCCGTATCCGGCCGCAAGGCGCCGTGATCGGCTGCGGCGGTGCCGGCCGCGCCGCCGCCCTCGCGCTGGCCGCATGCGGCGCCGACCCGGTGCTCGTCAACCGCGATCCCCACCGCGGCCGGGCTGTCGCCGACGCGCTCGGTCTCGACTTCACACCCCTCGATGCGTTCCGCCCGGATGGCTGTGCGGTGCTCGTGCATGCGACACCGGTGACCGATCACGTGCCGTTCCGGGTCGAGCTCGTCGACGACCCGGTCGTGGTCGACATGGTCTACGGCTCCGAGGAGACCTCCGTCGTCACGGCCGCCCGCGAGCGCGGACTCACGGTCATCGACGGGTGGGACGTACTGCTCGCCGACGCCGGTTGCCAGTTCCACTTCATGACCGGCCGGCACCTGCCCACCGAACAGACGCGGGCGCTGCTGCACGCCGCCCGTATCGCACGACGAGACCGTGCGGCGCCGGCATCGCTGACTCCCGGCACGTGACTCCCCGAACAGCAGGAAGAAAGGATCAAGCGTGGACCTCGCAAGCTCGGAAGCGACGTGGCTGCAGAGCCTCGGTCCGGACAGCCGCGCACTGCTCGAACAGGTCGCCCAGGTCGCACGGGAGTGCGCCAAGCGCGCGGACGAGCACGACCGCGCGGGCACCTTTCCCGGCGAAGACTTCGACGATCTGGCCACCGCGGGCCTGAACGCGGCAGCGGTCCCACGAGAGCACGGCGGGCTGGGGCTCGGCCCGTTGAACGGGGACACACTCACGTTGTGGCTGATGACCAAGGAGCTGGCCAAGGCCGACCTCTCGCTGGGCCGGTGCTGGGAGGGTCATGCCAACTCGCTCGTGCTCCTGCACGCACTGGCCTCCGAACGACAGCAGCAGCGCTGGTTCGACGGAGTGGTCCACCGGGGCGAGAAGTGGGTGGCGTGGAGCGGGGAACCGCAAGCGCGCAAGCCCGGTGAAGGTACGCGATTCGGCACCAGCATCACCCCCGTCGAGGGCGGCTGGGTGCTCGAGGGGACCAAGGCGTTCGCGACGAGTTCGACCGGGGCGGACTGGGCCCTGCTGCTGGTCAACACCGCAGGGCCCGGAGGTGCCCGGCACGCGGACGCCCCGCCCGACGGTCTGCTCCTGCTGGCGTGCGACCTCTCCGATCCCACCGTCACCGTCGACGAATCGTGGTGGGACCCGATCGGCATGCGTGCCACGGCAAGTCACGTCGTCGAGTTCGGCGAGACGTTCCTGCCCGAGGAGAACCTCGTCGGAGCACCCGGTGCCTACCTGCACGAGGCTGGCAGAGCGCCTTCACCCCGCACTACGCGGCCAGCTTCCTCGGCGCGGCCGAGGGCGCCTTCGACTACGCGCTCGAGTATCTGACCCGGCAGAACAAGACCGCGGACCCCTACGTGCAGCAACGAGCCGGTTCGATGAAGGTCAACATCGAGACCTCCCACCTGTGGTTGGCCCACGTCGCACAGCTCTGGGACAGCGGCCGGCGCGCCGGGGCGCGGCGTGCGGGCGGCAGCGCACGCCATCTGGTCGAACATCTCGCGCTGGAAACGGTCGAGCACTGCGTGCGCGCCTGCGGGGCGCGCAGCCTGGTTCGTCCCAGCCCGGTGGAACGGATCCTGCGCGACCTCACCTTCTACGCACGTCACGACAACGACGACCACGTCCTCGCCACGATCGGGCGCGCAGCGCTCGGTGAAACCCACGACTCCTCGTTCTTCAAGCCCTGACCGCCCTCCCACCACCACGCGCGGGAGGTCTCGTGTCGATCGGCATCACTCCGTCCACATCGGCGCGCGCGAGGAGCGGGCACCGGGGTCCGGCCGGCTACCGGACCCGGGTGGTCGGCTCGGCCTCGGTGGCGCTGGCCATGACCGCCCCGGGGCAGACCGCGGCCATCGCACTGTTCGTCCACCCGCTGAGCACCTCGCTGGGCGTGTCCCACTCATCGGTGGCCCTGGCCTACTCGATCGGTTCGCTGGCCGGTGCGCTGGTGGTTCCGCTGCTGGGCAAGCTGCTGGACCGCTTCGGACCGCGCCGTGTCATGGCGGCCATCGGACTCTGCTTCGGTGCGACGCTGCTCGCGGCCGGCACCGTCACCGAGTTCGTCGGCCTGACCTCGGCGTTCGTCGGCATTCGCGTCGGCGGGCAGGCGGCGCTGAGCCTCGTGGCGACCACCGTGGTCGCCCTGTACCTGCAACGGCGCACCGGGCTGGCGACCGGAATCGTCACGGCGATCGGCACCTCCGCGATCTCACTGGCGCCGTTGGCACTCGAGCAACTGATCGGTGACCTGGGCTGGCGCACCGTCCTGCAGCTGCAAGGGTGGGCCGTTCTCGCGATCACCATTCCGGCGGCGCTGTTCGTGCTTCCGCGCCGCGTCCGCTCCGGCAGGGAGGCCGACCTCGCACCGGGCCACGACGCCGAGTCCGGGACGCCGGCACGGGAATCCGCTGCCGATTGGACCTTGCGGGACGCGAGCCGGACACCGGTGTTCTGGGTCGTGCTCAGCGGCGGAGGCGTGTGCAGCCTGATCACGACGGCACTGATGTTTCATCAGGTTTCGCTGCTGGGGGAACGTGGTCTGAACGTGACCGAGGCCGCCGCGAACTTCGTCCCGCAACTGATCGCCGGGCTGCTCGCCAGCCTCCTCGTTGGCTGGTCGGCCGATCACATCGGCGACCGGACACTCGTCGTCACCATGATGGCGGCGCTCGCACTCACCACGCTCACCGCAGGGTGGGTGGGTCCGGGCTGGACGGCGGTCGCCTACGGCGTGGCGCTCGGCGCCTGCACGGGTGCCGTGCGCACCCTGAAGGGGGTGGCCTTCGGCGACTCCTTCGGGCTCGGGCATCTCGCGGCGCTGCGCGGGGCGGTGCATTCGGTCGTGATCGGCACGTCCGCGTTCGGTCCGGTCGTGCTCGCGCTGGCCAGAACGTGGTCGGATTCCTACCAGCAGGCCCTGCTCGTGCTGTCCGTGCTGCCCCTCCTGGTCGCGGCGGCAGCGTTCGCGGTCAAACCGCACCGGCAGGTTCCGGCGGCCCGGCCCCGCAACTGAGTGCAACGCCGTACGAGACATGCGCCGCCGCGAGATGGCACGCTGTCGGAGGTGACCATGGACTTCTCCGATCACGAGACGGGGCAGGGGTGGTTGCTGCTCGTCTACCGCATCCCCCGCGAACCCACACGGTTGCGCGCGAGCGTGTGGCGGAAGCTGAAGGCCGCCGGAGCGGTGTACCTGCAGAACTCGGTGGCCGTCCTGCCCGACTCGCCCGTGCACGAACGGTCACTGCGGTCGCTGCGCAAGCACATCGAGGAGCTGGGCGGCTCGGCCCAGCTGATGCGCTGCGACGTGCTGGCCGGCAATCCCGATGTCGTCGCGGCCTACAACGCCGCGCGCGACGAGGAGTACGAGGAGATCATCGACCGTTGTCGCGGCTTCCTGGCCGAGATCGAGAAGGAGACGGCGGCCGAGAAGTTCACCTATGCGGAGCTCGAGGAGAACGACGAGGACCTCACGAAGCTCCGGCGCTGGTTCGAGAAGGTCCAGCTCCGGGATTCGCTCGACGCCGCCCGCGGCGCGGAGGCCAAGGCGGCGCTGCAGGACTGCGTAGCACCCTGGACGTCTTCGCCAACAAGGTCTACCTGGCCGAAGACGGCCCCTGAGTCGACACGTTCCGTCGCCACCGCACGATCAGTTTCCGACGCGCACGCACCCTCACCCGCGAACTCCGCCCTGCGTAACTCACGTTGCGTAGAGCGTCCTCACCACCACGGTTGCCGCCCTGGCAGGACAAAACCCCTGCCGACAGGCAGAGCTCGACCCGACGCGGGGCATAGCCAGGCACCTGACTGACGCGCACAGCCAGTAATTGACCTTGACACGGACGAGTTAGATCCCGAAATAATGGAAACGATTTTCGTTTCCATGACTGTTCGTGGGCGCAAGGAGGATCATGAGCTCGACGCCGTCGGTGCCACCTATCGACCTCGACGATGTGACAGCGGCGGCGGAAGAGGTGCTCGGTACTGCGCCCGGAACGCTCGATGCCGACACTCCCCTTCCCCAACTGGGCCTCGAGTCCTTCACGGCCGTCCGACTGCGTCGTCGTCTGCGTGAGGATTTCGGCCAGGATCTGCCCCTGACCGCCTTCCTCGGCTCAGCCACGATCCGCTCGGTCGCCCACGGCATCACCGACCCGGACGGCGACGAGGGCGCCCCGGAGACAGCCGAGGCTTCAGCGACCTCCGCGTCGACCGGCGACTCGTTCCCGCTCACCCCGATCCAGGCCGCCTACTGGGTGGGCCGCGAGCCCGCCTTCCCCCTGGGTGGAGTAGCGACGTTCTTCTACCGCGAGTACGACCGCACGCCCCAGCAGCCCGCAGAAGCCGATCTCGAAGCGCTCACGTCCGCGTGGAACCGGCTGGTCCGGCGACACCCGGTGCTGCGCATGGTCGTCGGCACGGACGCACGCCAACACGTGCTCGACGACGTCCCGCACTACGACATCGACGTCACGGACCTGAGGCACCTGCCGCACGCGGATGCCGAGCAGCGAGCGGAAAACCTTCGGCACGAGCGCTCGCACCAGGTACGTCCCACCGATGTCTGGCCGCTGTTCGACCTCGGCGCCGTTCTCCTTCCCGACGGGCGCACACGACTGCAACTCGGCATCGACGTCCTCGCCGTCGACTTCGCCGGATGGCTGCGGCTGCTCGGCGAATGGGGCGCACTCGTCCAGAATCCGGACGTCGAACTGCCGGCTCAGCCGACGACGTTCGCCGAGATCGTGCGACGACGCGAATCCGACCCCGAGGAGCAGGGTCGGAGGCAGCGTGATCTCGCGTACTGGGCGGCCCGGGTCGACACACTGCCACCCGGCCCCGTCCTGCCCGCGACCGACGACGCACACGATCTGCGCGGGCACCGCTTCACCCGCGCGAAGGCCCGCTTGCCGGAACAGGAGTGGCAGCAGCTGCGCGCACGCGCCTCCGAACACGGACTCAGTCCCACCGGCCTCCTTCTCGCTGCTTTCGGCCTGACCCTCCACAGCTGGGGTGCGACCGAACCGTTCTGTCTCAACGCGACGTTGTTCGACCGCCCGGACGAACCCGAGCTGGCATCCGTGCTCGGAGACTTCACCTCGACCGTCCTCGTGCAGATGCCGTCGCTCGACCTCACGACGTGGGACGGATTCGCGGGCCACGCCCGGCGCACCAACCGGCAGTTCTGGACCGACATGGACCACCGTTCGGTCTCCGGCGTGGAGGCGTTGCGCGCGGCCGGGGAGACGACACCGCGGTATCCGGTGGTGTTCACCAGCGGGCTCGGACTCGACACCGCCGACGACCCCGCGGACTGGCTCGGTGACGAGGTGTTCGGGATCTCGCAGACGCCGCAGGTGCTGTTCGACCACATCGTCTACGTCGAGCGCGGCACGCTCACGTTCTGTTGGGACACCGTGGAAGGAGCGTTCCCGGACGGCTTCGTCGAGGGCATGCTCGCCGCGCACCTGCGACTTCTGCGCAGACTCGCGACCGATACGCAGGCGTGGACCGATCGCCTGCTCGGCTGGGACCCGTCGTTCCTTCCCACCGAACCGCTCGATGTCACGCCGTTCCCCGAGGCGGGACCGTTACTGCCGGACCCGCTGCGCGCTGCCGCCGAGCGGAGCCCGAACACCGATGCGCTGCTTGCGCCGAACCGGGCCATGAGCCACGGGGAGCTGGCCGCCGTGGTGAACCGCAGCGGGGCCGCGCTGGCCGAACTGGGACTCGGCCCGGGCGACCTGGTCGCGGTGTCGGCGGACAAGGGCGCCCCGCAGATCGCCGCCATGCTCGGCATCTGCGCGAGCGGCGCGGGCTACGTACCCGTCGAGCCGTCGTGGCCCGCGAACCGGATCGCGTCGGTGTGCGAGCAGGCCGGAATCCGGCACGCCCTCGTCTCCGACGGTGACGCCGACGCATGGCCGGACACGGTCACGGTGCACGAGCTTCGACCCGACGGCAGCATCGCCGCGAGCCCCCACGCCGTCCCTCGGGAATCCACCCAGGCCGGCCGCCGCACACCGGCCGCCGATGAGCTCGCCTACGTCATCTTCACCTCGGGCTCCACCGGCAAACCCAAGGGCGTCGCGATCGAGCACCGCGCCGCACGCACGACGATCGACGACCTCGTCGACCGCTTCCCGCTCCACGCCGACGATCGCATGCTGGCCCTGTCGGCCTTCAGTTTCGACCTGTCGGTGCACGACATCTTCGGTGTCCTCGGCGTCGGCGGCGCGCTCGTACTGCCCGAGGCGGAGCGGCAGCGAGATCCCGGGCACTGGCTCGACCTCATGCGCGAGCATCGCGTGACGCTCTGGAACACCGCGCCGGCACTGATGGAGATGCTGGTCGAGTACGCCGAGGTCGACCCCGATCTCGCCCACGAGGCGTTCGCATCGCTGCGCCTGGTCTTTCTGTCCGCCGACTGGATTCCCGTGACCCTGCCCGACCGCATCCGCGCACTGGCGCCGGGGGCCACGATCGTGAGTCTCGGCGGCGCGACCGAGGGTTCCATCTGGTCGATCTGCCATCCCATCGGCGAGGTGCCTGACGCCTGGCGCAGTATCCCCTACGGCCGTGCCCTGCGCGGACAGAGCTTTCACATCCTGGACGAGAACGGCGCCCCGCAACCGGCCGGAGAGCCGGGAGAACTGCACATCGGCGGCGGCGGTCTCGCTCGGGGGTACGTCGGCGACGAGCGCCAAACCGCCGAACGGTTCATCACCCACCCGGAACTCGGCAGGCTCTATCGAACCGGTGACATGGGCCGCTGGCATCACGACGGCACCATCGAGTTCCTCGGCCGACTCGACCGGCAGGTGAAGATCCGGGGACACCGCATCGAACTGGGCGAGGTCGAGTCCGTGCTGGACCGGCTGCCCGAGATCCGCAAATCGGTGGCGTTGTCGGTGCCCGGCCCCGACGACCGACCGCGACTGGTCGGCTACGTCGTCGGCCACGGTGACAGCACCCCTGACGACCAGGAACTGCGTTCCCGGCTGCGAGCCCACGTCCCGGAGTACATGGTGCCGAGCCGGTTCGTGCTCATGGACGAGTTCCCCGTCACCGTGAACGGCAAGATCGACTACGCCGCGCTGGCCAACCCGTACACCCGCTCCGCGGTCGCGCCTCCTCAACCCGGGCGATCGGACGTGACGACCACCGATGCGGACGTCTCACTCCTCGAGGAACCTGCCGAATCCGCAACCGTTCCACCGTCGGTCGTCCCGGCAACGACGGCTGGAGCGTCCGGCGCGTTCGAGACCGCACTCGGCGAGGCGGTCCACAGTGGACTCGAGGCCACGCTCGTCCTGCGCACCGGCGATCTGCCACCGGTGGACGGGCTCGCCGCGGCCGCACGACAGACCCGACGACTCATCGAGGCGGCTGCATCGACCGGACTTCAGGCACACGCCCGGCTGCGCGACGGCGTGCTCGTCGAGCTCGTCGTGACCACCGACGCGTCCGAACCGCGGCACGCAGGCCCCGTACCTACCCAGCCGGCGGCGGAATCGCGTCACCGGTCTGCGGAACCGGACACCACAGCGGGGCCTACCACCGGCGCACGGCCGGACGCCGCAGTGCGACGGCGGGCCGCGGACGCCGTTCGACGGGTGTTCGCCGAACTCCTGCACACCGACATCGACAGCGCCACACCGTTCTTCCAGCTCGGCGCGACGTCGCTCACGCTCGTTCAGGCACAGCGCAGGCTCAGCGCGGAGCTCGACCCCGACCTGACCGTCGTCGACCTGCTGAGCAACGCGACGGCCGACGACCTCGCCACCGTCATCGCCGACCACCTCGGCGCGGCCGGGGCTCAGCCCGCACAACCGCACGGCACGACGTCAGAGACACCGCCATCGACGACAGCAGAGCCTCCGGAGTCTCCGCCATCGCCGCTGCCGGACACGGGACGAGCACGAGGCAGGGCTCGCGCGCAGGCACGGGAGCTGGTCCGATGATCGCGATCACCGCCGTGGCGTGCCGGTTCCCCGGTGCACCCGACGCGGACACCTTCTGGCGACAACTCGTGGACGGCCGCGACGGTCTCACCCGGTTCTCCGCCGACGACCTCGCCGGACGGGGCGTGCCTCGTTCGCTGCGGGAGCGCGCCGACTACGTCCCGGTCGGCGGGCTGATCGACGGGCAGGACCTGTTCGACCCCGTGCCGTTCGGCCTGACCGAGGCCGAGGCCGCGCTCATGGACCCGCAACAGCGCCTGTTCCTCGAAACCGCGTGGCAGGGCCTCGAACAGGCCGGCCACGGCGGCGGCGTCGGTGCGGGCGCGGTGGGCGTGTTCGCCGGGGCGGGCCACAGTGCCTACCTCACCAGCAACCTCGCGGGACGCTGGAGTCCCACGGGCGGAGGCGCCGATCCCCTCGGCAGCCTGCAGACCGCGATGTCGACGCACACCGACTACTTGCCGCTGCAGGTGGCGTACCGGCTGAATCTCACGGGCCCGGCGATCGCGGTCAACACCACCTGTTCGACGTCGCTGGTCGCCGTCCACCTCGCCGCGCAGTCGCTGCTCGACGAGGAATGCGACACGGCGCTCGCGGGTGGCGTTTCGCTGATCGTCCCTCAGGGTCAGGGATATCTGCACGTCGCCGACGGGATCTACTCGGCGGACGGTACGGTGCGCCCGTTCTCCGCCGAGGGCACGGGAATCGTCTATTCGCAAGGCGTGGGAGTCGTGGTTCTCCGCAGGCTGTCCGACGCCGTCCGCGACGGCGACCCGGTGCTCGCGGTGCTCCACGGCACCGCGGTCAACAACGACGGCGCCGCCAAGGCCGGGTTCACCGCACCGTCGATGCGCGGGCAGGCCCGGGTGATCGCGGAGGCACAGGCCGTCGCGGGGGTCACGCCCGAGCAGATCGGCTACGTCGAGGCCCACGGGACCGCGACCCGCCTCGGAGACCCGGTGGAAACCGCTGCGCTCCGGCGGGTGTTCGGGGAATCCGGCCCCGCATGGTGCGGCCTCGGCTCGGTCAAGAGCAACATCGGCCACGCCAACACCGCAGCGGGCATCGCGGCGCTGATCAAGACCACGTTGGCGATCCGGCACCGGACGCTTCCGGCCTCGCTGCACGCAGAGCCGCTCAACGAACTGCTCGCGCTGGACGGATCCCCGTTCGACGTGGTGACCGAGACACGGCCGTGGACCGGACCCGAACACGCCGGCGTCAGTTCGTTCGGCATCGGCGGCACGAACGCCCACGTCGTGCTCGGCCCACCGCCTGCACCGCCAGAGAGTGCCGAGGACAACCGCCCGCAGATACTGCTCGCCTCGGCGCACACCCGGTCCGCCGCGGCGGCGACGGCTGCGGCCATCGCCGACGGCTCCGTCGTATCGGCCGATCTGGCCCACACCCTGCAGTCCGGACGGGCATGGTTGCCGTACCGCGTCGCGGCGGCGGTACGGCCGGGCGGGGCAGCCGACGCCCTGCGCGATGTCGCGCCCGTTCGGGCGTCGGGCACACCACCGCGGGTCGTGTTCGCCTTTCCCGGAGCGGGCAGCCAGTACCGCGGCATGGGATCCCGGCTCTACGCTGAAGAACCGGTGTTTCGGTCCACAGTGGATGAGTGCGCGGAGCTGTTGGCACCATTGCTCGGCTCGGACGTCCGGGAGGCGATCACCGGTGCGGCTCCGGTCGAGCGGGTGCGCGACGCCGGCTTCGGCCTGCCCGCTCTGTTCGCCGTATCGGTCGCGACCGCACGCCTGCTGGAGAGTTGGGGCGTTCGACCCGACGTCGTCGTGGGCCACAGCCTCGGCGAGTACTCCGCCGCCGTGGTCTCCGGCGCTCTGGGCCTCGACGATGCCGCCCGGCTCGTGGCAGTGCGGTGCACCGAGGCCTCCCGCGCGCCGCCGGCGGCGGCATGCTCTCCCTGCAGTTACCCGAAGCGGAGGTCGAGGCCCTGCTCGCGCGGCATCCGGGTGTCGACCTCGCCGCGGTCAACGCGCCGGAGGCGTGCGTCGTGTCGGGGCCCCGCGATGCGATCTCCGCGCTCGCCGCCGAATGCGGCGAGCGCGCGGCCGAACTGCACGTCGACGCCGCACTGCACTCCCACCTGGTCGACCCGGCCGTGCCCGCCGTTCGCGCGGCCGCGGCGGATCTGCCGCGCCGCACGTTCACCACCGAGATGGTCACGACCGTGACCGGATCGGTAGCCGGCGACGAACTGTTCACCGCCGACCACTGGGCTCGCCAGCTGCGCGAACCCGTGCGGTTCGCCTCGGCGCTGCACGCCGCCGCCGGCGACACCGACGACGAAACGCCCGCGGTCGTCGTGCAGGCGGGCCCCGGCAGTGCACTCGCCACACTCGCGCGCCGCAACCGGATCGCGTCGATGGTTGACGCGATCGCGACGTTCCCCACCGACGAGGACGATGCAATCGGGTTCCACGACGCGGTCGGGCGACTGTGGACACACGGCCTCGCCGTCGACTTCGACCCCCACCAACACGGGAGCCGTCGGCGCATCACCGCACCCGGTTACGCCTTCGAACGTCGTCCACTGTGGATCAACCCTCCTGCCGACGACCGCCCCGCATCGTTCCCCGACGACTCCGGCGACGGCTCCGGCCCCAGCACGGCGGAACCGCTCCAGATCCCCCGATGGCATCAGCTGCCCCCGCTGAACGCGACGCAGCAGGTTGCCGGGCGATGGCTCGTCGTCGGGCCCGAGGACACATCGGGCCACTCCGTCGACGCCGCAGCCGTTCGCGCCGGCCTCACCGCGCGTGGCACGGAATGCCTGGCACACGACACCGACCCGTCCGACTTCGCCGGCGTCGTGCTGGTCGGCGAGCCGTCCGCGGCCTCGACCGTCAGCACGTACGCCGAGCTCGCCCGCATGCTCTCCGGTGCGGACACCGCTCCGGTGGTGCTTCAGGTCACGGTGGGCGCCCACCGGCTCGACGACCGGGACGACACGGTGCCCGATGCCGCGGCCGCCGGCGTGCTGCCGCGCATCCTCGCCCAGGAGGTGCCCGGACTCCGGTGGCGCACCCTCGACCTGCCCGCCTCGCCCGGCAACGACCGCGGGGTGAGCGCGATCGCCGACGAACTGGCTGATCTCGCCGGTGACGTCGGCTCCGGACTCGAGGTCGCCGTCCGGGGCGGCACACGGCTCGCGCGCACGTTCGTCCCGTGGCATCCGCCGGGCGACGACGGGCAGCCGGTCGAGGAGGCAGGTCGCGGGCGACGCACGGCGCTCATCACCGGCGGATTGGGTGACGTCGGTCTGACCCTTGCACGTCACCTCACCGGGACGGGACGACGCGTGGTCCTGACCTCCCGGTCCGGAACGCCCGACGACGGCCCACGCCGTGCCGCGCTCGACGAGCTCACCACCGACGGCGCCGACATCGACGTCCGCGCACTCGATGCAGCCGACGCCGAGGCCACAGCGGCCCTGCTCGACGAACTCGCCGCCGACGGACTCGACGTGGTGGTGCACGCCGCAGGCGTGGTCGCCACCGACGGCGCACGGACGCTGCGGGACACCCACGGTGAGCACGCCGACCACCAGTTACGTGCGAAGGCGGGCGGGGCGTCCGCGCTGCGCGCGGGTGTCGAGGTCCTCCCCCTCGACCGCCGACCGCGGGTCGTGGTCCTCATGTCGTCGGCGACGACGCTGGTCGGCGGTATCGGCATGGGCGCCTACGCAGCGGCGAACGCGGTCCTCGACGGCATTGCCATGGCGGCCGCCGACGCGGACGGTCCCACCCGGTGGGTCAGCGCCGTATGGGACGGCTGGAGCGCCGGCCCGCTCGGACGCGAACGCACCGTGGTGCTCGACCATGCCCTCGACGCCGCGACCGGAACCGCGGCGTTCGCACGTCTGCTGGAGGCAGACACGCCACCACTCGTGGCCGTCTCGTCCACGGGACTGGGACCCCGTATGAGGGCGGCGGCGACCGTCCGCGCCGCCACATCCGCCGAGCAGTCCTCTTTGGAGGATCCGACCGAGAACGCGGTTGCCGCGCTGTGGAGTGAACTGTTCGGCACCCCGGTGGCCTCGGCCGACGACGACTTCTTCGCGCTCGGCGGCCATTCCCTACTGGCCACCCGCATGCTCGCGGAGCTGCGGGATCGTTTCGGTGTCGAACTGCGCCTGCGCGACGTCCTGGCCAACCCGACGGTCGCCACTCTCGCCGCGCTCGTCCGTCGTACGGACCGCCACACCGTGTCCGACCCCCTCGACGCCGCGCGTCCCGAGACCGGCGACGCCGAGGGCAGTGTCGACGACGGCATCGACGCCGACGGCACGTTCCCGCTGACCCGCGTCCAGCACGCGTACTGGGTGGGCCGCGACGGCGGCTACGAATGGGGCGACGTTCCCTGCCACTTCTACCTCGAGTACGACTGCGACGGTCTCGACGTCACCGCGTACGAACACGCTTGGAACCGGGTCATCTCCCGCCACCCGCTGCTGCGCACGATCATCACGCCCCAGGGCAGGGCCCAGATCCTCCACGAGGTACCGCCCTACCGGATCCGCACCCACGACCTGACCGACCTGACCGAACAACGCCGCGCACAGCGCCTGGAGCGACTGCGCGAACGCGTCAGCAGGCAGCCGGGACCGGCGGACCGCTGGCCACTCGTACAGATCCAGGCCGCCCGGCTGCCCGGCGAACGGATCCGGCTGTTCATCGGCGTGGACGTGCTGATCTGCGACGCAGCCAGCTGGTGGATCATCGACCGCGAGCTCCGCCAGTTCTACACTGCTCCGGACGCCGAACTTCCGGAGATCGGCGTCGGATTCCCCGCCTGCGTCGCCGCGCTGGAACGGCGACGCCACGGACCCGAATGGCAGCGCGCCGCGGCCTACTGGCGCCGGCGACTCGCCGGACTACCGGAAGCACCGTCCCTCCCGGTCGACCACGAAGCGGTGGACCCGCGTTTCGTGCGGCGATCGGCAACCCTCGACGGCGACGCGTGGAGCGCGCTGCGCGAGCGGTCGGCGCGCCACCACGTCGCGCCGACCGCCGTCCTGCTCACCGCGTACGCCGATGCGCTCGCCGCATGGACCGGCGACGACCGGTTCTCCGTCGTGCTCACCCTCTTCGACCGACCGGACGTCCATCCCGACGTCGCCGGCGTCGTCGGCGACTTCACCTCGCTCGTCCTGCACGAGATCGACCGCACCGAGCCCGCCACGTTCGCCGACCGTGCCCGCGCCACGCAACGGCTGCTGTTCACCGACCTCGACCACCGCGACTTCTCGGCTCTGGACGTGTTGTCCGAGAAGTCCGTGCGACACGGGCAACGCAGCCCGATTCCGGTCGTGTTCACCAGCGCGCTCGGTCTCGACGACGTCATCGGCGGCGACCACGACCCGCAATGGGCGGGACATCAGGTGGCGGCGCTGAGCCAGACCCCGCAGACGCTGCTCGACCATCAGGTGCTCGAGCAGCGGGGCCGCCTGCTGTTGCAGTGGGACACCCTCGAACCGGCCCTGCCGTCGGCCGAGGTGGACAAGGTCTTCGACGACTACGTATCCCGCGTCCACGCCCTCCTCGACGAGCCGTGGGAGGAGACGTCCGCAGGCGGCGGATCAGCCCACGAACGTGCCGTCGACGACGACTCCGGCGACGGCCTCACCGACGACGGTGCCACCGGCGAAAGCCTCGTCGAGGACGGACTCACGGACGACGACATCGCGGTGCCGATTCGCGCGGGCGCCGGCGAACACACCCTGTTTCTGCTGCATCCGTCGGGCGGCGATGTCGTCTGCTACGCGGAACTGGCGCGGCTACTCGACGAGCGCGTCGAGGTGATCGCACTGACCGACCCCGAACTCGCGGGTGGGCGCGGCGCGGAGCACGTCGCCGACATGGCCGCACGGTTCACCGGCCTCATTCGTCGTGCCCAACCCCACGGCCCGTATCTGCTCGGTGGCTGGTCGATGGGCGGCGACCTCGCCCACGAGGTCGCTCGCAACCTCACCGGCACCGGAGACCGGGTCGCCCTGCTTGCCATGCTCGACTCGAACGATCCGAGCTACATCACCGACGTCGACGGCGGCCCCGACGTCGTTCGCGACACGCTCGTGCAGCGATATCTCGGAGCGCTCGAGGCGTTCACCGGCGCCGAGCTCGGCAGCGCGGATCCGGCCCCGTCATGGGAGGAACTCGACGCGCGCCTGCGCGCCGAGCGGCTGCTGAGCCGCCACGACACGGCACGCACCCGCGTTGACGTGTTCGCACGGCACCTGCGTGCGCTCGCGGCCTACACGCCGCAACGCCTCGACGCCGACACCCCGGTGCTGTTGTTGCGGGCGATTCGACGTTCGCCCCGAAACTCCGGCGTCGGCATGGGCGTCGACGACGTGCCCGCCGGTGTTCCCGACCTCGGCTGGGCCGCACACCTCGCCACCGCTGCGACGTCGTGGACATCGACGCGCACCACTACTCGATGCTCCGCGGCCCCGCACTGCCGCACGTGGCCGCCGAACTCAACGCCGCGCTCTCCCGTGCTCTCACCGGCGATGCCGGCGATGCCGGGCCTCCTCCGGAGACACCGCGTCCGCAGCACTGAACCCCCACCCGAACCGACACACCGACAAGGACACCGATGCACCGACGACAGTTCCTCCTCGGCACAGGCACGCTCGTCGCGGCCTTCGTGGCCGCGGGCTGCAGCGCTCCCGACTCCGAGAGGCAGGGCCGGGCGGGCACGCTGCGGTACGCGGCCGTGGGAGCGCCCGCCACGGCGAGCCACGATCCGCACGGCGGTCTCGGCAACGAGTCCGACGCCATGCGGTTCGCCCTCCTCTACGACGTGCTGACCGTGCCCGGCGAGAACGGCACGCAGCCGAGACTGGCCACGTCGTGGACCCCGAACGACGACCTGACCACGTGGCGCATCGAGCTGCGCGACGACGCCGTGTTTTCCGACGGCACTCCGGTGACGGCGGCCGACGTGCTGTTCTCGCTGCGCCGCATGCACGAGAAGGCGGCGGAGAACTACGGGCGCATGGGCATGTTCGATCTCGACGCGTCCACAGTGGTCGACGACCACACCCTGCGCCTGGTCACGCACAAGCCGTTCGCCGAGGTCGGCCAGGCGCTCGAATCGGCCACCTTCGTCGTGCCGGAGGGCACCGAGGACTTCAGGCGGCCGGCGACCGGGTCCGGACCGTTCCGCATGGAATCCGGGGACGCCGAGGCGGCGGTGCTCGTCCGCAACGACGACTGGTGGGGCACGCGCCCACCGCTCAGCCACATCGAGATCCGCGCCATCGCCGACCCGCAGGCCCGCGCGGACGCCGTCGCCTCCGGCCAGGCCGACGTCGCGGGCAGTGTCAACCCGGCCGCCGCTCGGACAGCGGAGCAGGACGGGCTGCAGCTGGTCCACCGGCCGGGTGTGACGGTCTACCCACTGGTGATGCGGCTCGACACGGCACCGTTCGACGACGACCGGGTTCGGGAGGCGATCAAACTCGCCGTCGACCGCGAACAGCTGCTCGACACCGTTTTCCTCGGGCAGGGCCGACTCGCCGGCGATCTGCTCACCCCTGCGACCCGACCGCTCCGGACGTTCCCGACCGCTCGCGGGACCTCGACCGTGCCCGGCAGCTCTTGGCCGACGCGGGCCACGGTGGCGGTCTCGAACTCACGCTGAAGACCACCACCGCGTATCCCGGCATGGACGACGCCGCCACGGTGATCGCTCGCCAGCTCGAACCCGTCGGCATCGACGTCACCGTGGACGTGGTGTCACAGGACACCTTCTGGACCGAGGTCTACGCACAGGCTCCGTTCTACGTCAGCTATCTCGGCGGTATCTCCTTCCTCGACGTGACGCGGGTCGCGCTGTTGCCCGATTCGCCGACCAACGAGACCGCCTGGGGCGGCAACGGCTGGGGCGATCGGTTCGATCAGGCCATGGCGGAGAAGGACGAGGCCGCACGCAATGCCGCGCTCGGCGAGCTGCAGCGGGAGGTGGCCGACGACGGCGGCTACGTGGTGTGGGCCGCGGGTGACGGCCTCGACCTGGCCAGGCCGGAGGTGTCCGGACTGCCGACCGGGCCGGGGTTCCAGCGCCTGTTCATCGACCGGGTTCGCCTCGAATCCCCGTGATCGTCGTCGCGGGACGAGCCATCGGGCGTGCCGTGCTCACGACCTGCGCGGTGGCACTCGGCGTGTTCCTGGTGACCGACGTCCTGCCCGGGGACGCCGCGCTCGCCCGCACCCGCGGCGGTGCCGACGCGGCCGAGCTGGCACGTCTGCGCGAGGAGTCCGGACTGGACGGTCCGGTGTGGGAACGGTTCGCGATGTGGGCATGGTCGTTGCTACGCGGCGATGCCGGGACATCGCTGCTCAGCGACCGGCCCGTGACGACGCTGATCGCGCAGCGACTTCCTGCCACGCTGACGCTGGCGGGCTGTGCGCTCGCCGTGACCGTTCCGTTGATGCTCGCGCTCGCCTGGTGGGCGGGCGCCCGAGCGAGGCGCTCGTACGCAGGCGGGGTGCTGGCCGCCTCGGCGGCGGTCCCCCAGGTCGTGGTCGCCGCGGCGGCGGTCGCGGTGCTGTCCGGTCTGCTCGGCTGGTTCCCGCGGGTGTCCCTGCTGCCCGTGGGAGCGTCCCCGTGGTCGGCGCCGGAAGCACTCGTCCTGCCGACGCTCTCGCTGGCGCTTCCCGCCACCGCCTACGGCGCGGGTCTGCTGTCCGGTGTGGTCGCCGACGTCCGCGGGCGGCCGCACGTGGACGATGCCGTCCTGCGCGGGATCGGGCCCTGGCACGTCGCCACCCGGCATTTGCTCCCGCTGCTGTGGGCCCCGACCGTCCGCATCACGGCGGTGATCGCGGGTGGACTCGTCGCGGCGACGACCGTCGTCGAGACCGTGTTCGGTTACACCGGCCTCGGGGAGCTGCTCGTCAGTTCCGTGGCCGCCAGGGATGTTCCTGTCGTGCAGGCGGTGGCCCTGCTCGGCGCCTGCGTGGTGATCGCCGGCAACACGGCCGCAGACCTGGTGAGGGGTGGGCGGGGATGAGGCGGCTGGTGGCGGTACCAGGCCTGCTCGCTGCGGCACTCGCACTCACCGTGGCGGGGCGCTGTTCGCCCCGCACGACCCGGCGGCCGTCGTCGCCGCCCCGTACTCACCGCCGGGCGAGGTAGGTCTGCTCGGCACCGACACGCTCGGCCGCGACGTGCTTTCGCGTGTCCTGTCCGGCGGCACCGGCCTCGTGCTGATCTCGCTGGTGGCGGCGGTGATCGCCACGGCGGCCGGGGTCGTGGGCGGACTCGTCACCGGGTGGTGGCGCGGCCGAGCCTCGCGCGTACTGGCCTCGTCGGCCGATGTGATGCTCGCGGTTCCGCAACTGCTGATCGCGTTGGTCGTGGCCGTCGCCGTGCCCGGGCCTGCGGCCGTGGTCATCGCGACCGTGTGCGGTGGAGCTCCGTTGACGCTGCGCGTCACGGCTGATGCCACCCGCGCCCTCAGTGGCTCGGGGTTCGTCGAAGCCGCGCGTGGCCTGGGCGAACGCGGTCCGACGCTATTGGTGCGCGAGCTCCTGCCTTCGCTGAGCGGGCTGGTGACGGCGGATCTCGGCATGCGGTTCGTCATGGCGATCCAGCTCGCCTCCGCGCTGAGCCTGCTCGGATTCGGCGCCGCTCCGCCCGAGGCCGACTGGGCGCTGATGATTCACGAGAACCTGCCGGGCTCCGGCCTCAACGCGGCGAGTGTGCTCGTCCCCGCGGCGGCGCTGGCCGTGACAGCCGCAGGGGCAGCCGCCACGGCCGCCTACCTCGGGCACCGGACCGGCACGAGGGAGCGGGCATGAACGACGACGGTGGACTGATCGCCGACGACCTCACCGTCCACGACGAGGCGGGCACACCCGTGGTTCCCGCGACGTCGCTGCGGGTGCGCAGGGGCGAGGTCGTCGCGGTGGCCGGACCGTCGGGGTGTGGGAAGTCGACGCTGCTGCGCGCCGTACTCGACGCGCTTCCGCAGGGTTTGGTCCGAACGGCGGGCACGGTCTCGTGGCAGGGAAGCACGGTTGGGCAGGGAACGGCGGCACGCCGGTGGCGCCGACGCGTCGTCGGATTCCTCGGCCAGGACCCCGCGACGGCGTTGCACCCCGCCCTGCCCGTGCACCGTCTGGTGTCGGAAGGGCCCGGCTCACCCGACCACACGACGATCCGGACCACGCTCGAGCTGCTCGGCCTCGACGCGGACGCACTGTGGCGACGCCGTCCGCACCAGCTGTCCGGCGGGCAGGCCCAGCGCGTCGCACTCGCCCGTGCCGTGGCGGGTCGCCCGGGACTGCTGATCCTCGACGAACCGACGAGCGCGCTCGACTGCGCCACGCTCGACCTCGTCGTGGACCTGCTCACCGTCCTGCGCTCCGAGACCGCCACGATCGTCGTGTCCCACGACCGGGAGTTCACCGACCGCATCACCGACCACGTTCTCGTCCTGGGGGAGATCGGCCGCGCCGCGAGCAACGGCCCCGCTCCGACAACCGCTGCCCCGGCACGGAACCGGCCGCGGTCGGCCGTGTTGTCGGCCCGCGGGCTCACCGTTCCCGGCCACGGCTCGCGCACCGCGTCAGCACCTCTGCTGGAGGACGTGTCCCTGGCGCTGCACGCCGGGGAGTTGACGGCCGTGCTCGGCGAGTCGGGATGTGGAAAAACCACGCTGTTGCGTGCCCTGGCGGGCCTCCATCCGTACGAAGGCGGTCTGGACCTGAAGGGCACGCCCCTGCCCGCGCGCCTGGATGCGCGCACCCGTGAGCAGCTTCGCGCCGTGCAACTGATCTCCCAAAGCCCTGCGGACGCGCTGAACCCCGCATATCGAGTGGGAACCACCGTGGCGAGGGCGGCTCGCCTCGCACACGGGCTCCCCCGCGCCGCCGCACGCACCCGCGCCCGCGAGGTGCTCGCCGCCGTCGGACTGTCCGGTTCGGACCGCCTGCTGCCCCGAGAACTGTCGGGAGGGCAACGCCAGCGCGCCGCGATCGCCCGCGCCCTGGTCGCCGAACCGGCAGTACTGCTCGCCGACGAGGTCACCTCGGCACTCGACACCGCGACCGCCCACGAGCTGCTGGACCTGCTCGACCGGCTGCGGGCCGACGGCCTCGCCGTCCTGCTTGTCACCCATGACCGAGACGTCGCCGCGCGGGCCGATCGAACGTTGCGCCTGCACCAGCGACGACTCGACGACAGCCACACGGATGGACCCGACCGATCGGAGGACGCTCTTGCCCGCTGACGATCCGCCCCTTGACGCTGCGACCGCTGCTGATGCGACCGCACCGGACCGCGCCGCCGACGTGCTCCGCGCACACCCGTGGGTCGAACACGTGGAGTTGTGCCGCGACGACACGGCGATACGCGTGCGTCCTGCGGCCGAGACACTCGCCGTCCGTCCCGAGCCGGGGGCCCTCATCGCCGAGCATCTCGACCAGTGGGGCGAGGTCTACGACCTGACCTACGCACAGGGCACGGAACGGCACCGCGCCGACCTCGATCTCTCCGGCTGGCGCGCGTCCGACACCGGCGAGCCGTATCCGGTCGAACACATGACGGACTGGCTGCGGCACACCGTCGACGTGGTGCGCTCCGCGCGTCCCAGGCGGGTTCTCGAACTCGGCTGCGGCACGGGGATGCTGTTGCACCGATTGTTGCCGCAGCTCGACGGATACGTCGGCACGGACGTCTCCGCGGAGTCGGTCCGTGCGCTGTCGGATTCTGCGCCAGACGGCACCCGGATCGTCCGGGCCGCCGCACACGAGGTGCTCGGATCCGGCGTCGCCGAGGCGCTCACCGACGCCGGATTCCCCTCCGGACGGCCGGACTGCGTGCTGATCAACTCGGTCACCCAGTGTTTTCCCGACGTGTCCTATCTGCGGGCCGTCGTGCAGGACGCGTTGCGGCTGGTCGAACCCGGCGGGACCGTGATCGTCGGAGACGTGCGGCACAGCGGTCTGCTCCACGAGCATCACCGCTGGCTGGCCGGCGCCGCGGTGTCCGATTCCGCGGTGTCCGATTCCGTGGTGGCCGACCGTGCCGCCCGCGACGAGGAGCTGCTGTTCGACCCGGTGCTGTTGGCCGGGATCGCAAGCGGACTGCGCGAGGAGGTCGGTGAGGTCGAGCTGGCCGTGCATGCCAAGACGATGCGGGCCGACACGGAATTGACGCGGTACCGCTTCGACGCCGTGCTCCGGGTCGGCGGCGAGCACCACGAGCCTCCGCACGCCGTGGAATGGACGACCCTCGACGCGGCGCGCGAACACCTCGCCGCCGGTCCCGGAGTCGTCACGGGAATCCCGAATGCGCTGTTGCGGCCGGGCGGGGCCACCGCGGCCGAGTTGCGCGAGCGGCTGAGTGCTGTCGTGACGCTCGATCCGTACGACCCACGCCTGCTCGAGGCAGCCACCCCCGGCCCGAGGACCTGGCGTGCGACCGATCTTAGCGGCGACGGCCGTGCACACGAACCGTTCGCGGCCTTCGTCCGCCGCAGACTCACCGAACTGGCCCGCCGTGAACTGCGCCGGGCCGGTGTCCCGTCCGTACCCGTCGACGTGGCCATCGGAGAGTCCGATGTGGAGTGAGGTGACCGCTGCCGCGGAGGCCGCCGTCGACGACGTGGACATCTCGTCGCTGCCCGCGGCGATGCGGACGCTCGACACGGCGGCGCTGCCCGCCATGGCCCGCGCCGTCGGACGTGCCGGTCCGTTCCGTCCGGGTATCCGCCGCAGCGGCGACCAGATCGCCGACCGCGTACGGGTGGCACCCCGGCACCGGTGGCTACTGGGCCGCTGGCTCACGGTGCTGTGCGAGGAAGGTCTGCTGCAGCGCGACCCGGACACCGGGCTGTTCCACGCTCTGCACCCTGTTCGCCGCCGCGACGTCGACGAGGCGGCCGCCACCGTTCCCGGCGCGGCCGCCGCACTGGGCTACCCGGCCGAGATCGGCGACTTCTTCGTCGCGGCGCTGGCCGACGCGCCGAAGCTGCTGGCCGACGAGCTCGCGGTACAGACCCTGCTGTTTCGCGACGGCGAGCTCGCGGCGGCCGACGGCGCCTACCGCGACAACGTGATCAACCGCTACCTCAACGCGGCCGCGGGCCGGATCCTGCATGCCGAAGCCCGGCGCCGAGCTCCCCTGCGCGTACTCGAGCTGGGAGCCGGGGTCGGCGGCACGACCACCGCGGCCGTGGCGGGACTGGCCGGGTTCGACGTCGACTACCTGTTCACGGATGTTTCGCAGTTCTTCCTCGACGCAGGAAGACACCGTTTCGGCGACTCACTGCGGTACGCCATCGCCGACATCAACGCCCGGCTCGTACCGGGACCGTTCGACGTGGTGCTCGCGGCGAACGTCCTGCACAACGCCACGCACATCGGCAGGCTGCTGGACCGGTTGCACGCCGTGCTCGCCCCGGGCGGTCTCCTGGTGGTGATCGAGTCGTGCCGCGAGCACTACCAGGCGCTGACATCGATGCAGTTCCTCATGTCGCCGAGGGAGGGCATGCCTCGGCCCGGTACCGACGATGTCCGAGCCGGAACGGACCGGATCTTCCTGACCCGCGACGAGTGGCTCGGCCAACTGGCCGCACACGGTTTCCGCACCGAGATCGAGCTGCCCGAGCCGACCAGCCCGCTGACCGCCCTCGCCCAGCACGTCTTCACCGCTCGCAGCTCCACCGACGAACAGGGGTGACCATGACCGAATCGACGACCGAACCGACGATTGCCGAAACCCTCACCGACATCTGGGCCGACCTGCTCGGCCTCGAACCGTCCGACATTCCGCAGGACACGGGATTCCTCAATCTCGGCGGGGATTCCGTGCTCGCGGTACGGATGTCCGCGCTGGTACGCCGCAAGCTCGGCGTCGCGCTGGCGCTGTCGGACGTGCGGGTGGAAACGACACTCGCGGAGCTGACCGAGCTCGTACAGCGCCGCCGCACCGGCGCCGACGACGACCGCGGCGTCCCCGTCGACGTCGCCCGCAGGGCCGACCCCACGGCACCGTTCCCACTACTTCCGTTGCAGCAGGGCTACTTCGTCGGCCAGCAGGACGGCTGGGAACTGTCGTACTCGTCGGCGCATCACTATGTCGACATCGGACTCGACGACGTCGACGGGGACGAGGCGGCCGAGGCTCTGCAGGACGCTCTCGCCCGGCTCGTGCGGCACCAGCCGACGTTGCGCGCGAGGGTCCTGCCGGACGGAATGCAGCGCATCCTCGCCGAGGACGACCCCGGTGCGGTGCCGCACCTCGAGGTCCTCGACCTGCGGGATTCGGAGGACGCCGAGATCGACGACGTGCTCGCCGACGTCCGCGGCCGGATGTCGGTGACCGGCCCCAACCCGGTCGACGGGCCCGGCGTCGCGATGTGTCTCACGTTGCTTCCCGACGACCGGGCTCGCCTGCACGCAGCCGTCAGCCTGCTGATCATCGACGGCTGGTCGTCGAACGTGTTCTATCGCGATCTGTTCACGCTCGTCGCGGACTGGAATGCAATGCTGCCACCACTGGAGATCGACTACGGCGACTACGTGACCGCGGTGTCGGGCCTGCCCGACACCGACGCGTGGGAGTCCGACCGCGACTGGTGGTTCGACCGGCTCGACGACTTCCCCCGACCGCCCGCACTTCCGCTACAGGCCGACCCGCGCGAGGTGCGGCCCGCGCTGATGGGCACCCGCCAGGTCACCATCGACCCCGGCACGTGGGCCGCGGTGCGCGAGCAGTGCGCAGCGCACGGCGTGACGCCGTCGGCGGCCATGTTCACCGCGTACGCCGTCGTGCTCGCCCGCAGGGCGGGTCACCGGCGAATGTTGCTGAACTCGCTCCAGCTCAACCGCCTGCCCTTGCATCCGGACGTCCATCGTATCGTCGGCGCGTTCGCCTCGACGATGCTGATCCCGGTCGACCTCGCGGAGGGTGCCGAGTTCGGGGCGCTGGCCGCGGCCTGTCAGCGCAGCTTCAGCGAGTCCGCCGCGCACAACCTGATCAGCGGTGTCGAGGTCGCCCGTGAGTTGGGCCGCCGCCGCGGGACGCACCGGCCGGTGGCGCCCATCGTGTTCCAGAGCACCCTCGGCATGGACGCGGCGATGGGCGAACAGGTGCCGCAGACCGCGGGCCCACTCGGCCGCATCGACATGGCCGATCACGACCAGCAACTGCGAACCCCGCAGGTGGCACTCGAGGTGCGCATGTTCGAACTGCGCGACGAGATGTTCCTGGTGTTCTCGTTGGTCGACGAACTCTTCGAACGGTCCATGGTCGACGCGATGTTCGACGAACTCGCCGCGATGGCCCGGAGTCTCGCCGACCCGAACACCTGGTCATCCACGGTCGATCTCCCTGCCGAGGTCGAGGCGGACCCCTCGGGCGATACCGCGCGGGTGGGGGTGTACGAACAGCAGGACGCGGGCGACGAGCCAGGGCCTCCTCGCGGGGACGCGGAGCAGGCGATCGCCGCAGTCTGGGAGTCGACACTGGACGTCAGTGACATCGACCGGGCCACCGACTTCTTCGCGCTC
This sequence comes from Saccharomonospora sp. CUA-673, assembly GCF_001942305.1. Lineage (GTDB taxonomy): Bacteria > Actinomycetota > Actinomycetes > Mycobacteriales > Pseudonocardiaceae > Prauserella. The sequence goes on from NZ_MKKE01000017.1 coordinate 34,246, forward strand.
GGCGGGGATTCTCTGCTCGCGGTACGCGTGCTGGCCGTTCTGGCGAAACAACACGGGATCAACGCCCGCGTGCGGGACTTCCTCGACGCGCCCACCGTGGCCGGGCTGGCCAGGGCGGCCCGGCCGGACACGGTGGACGTCTGAGTCGCTCGTGTCTTCAGCTCTGCAGCGAGGCGCGGAACATGCCCTGCTCCAGCCAGACCGCGGCGCGCACACCGTCCGCCGCGGCCTGGCTGACCAGGGTGAGTGCGTCCGGGAGCGCAGGCAGCCGGGCCATGTCACCCGCGGCGGACACGCCCGGGACCGTCGTGGCCTGGAACTCGTCCACCCGCACGCTGCCGTCGTCGAACATCTCGCAGCCCAGCTGCTGCGCGAGCGGAGAACGCTGCCGGGTGGGCGCACGGTGGAACATGGCCTGCCGCTCCAGGACCGAACCGTCAGCGAAGTGCAGGACCAGCCCGTCGAGTTCGCCGGTGACCTTCGTCAGCGCTTCGGTGCGGATCTCGACCCCGTGGGCCTCCAGCCGGTCCGTGACCTCGGTGGGCAACTCGTGCGGCCCGTCGGTGACCACGACGACGTCATCGCTGTAGCGGTCGCCGACGTACAGAGCCAGCATCACCTGCGGAACGTCGCGCCCCAACACGGCGAGGGTCTTGCCGGTGGTCTCGTAGCCGTGACAGAAGGGGCAGTGGAAGACGCTGCTACCGAACCGCTCCCGCACCCCTGGGACATCGAAGGGCTCGTCGACGAGGCCGGTCGCGAGGATCAACCGCCGCGCCTTCGCGACCGAACCGTCGTCGAACGTCACGGTGAACTCGTCGATGGCCCCTGCGACGTCGGAGACCTGCGCGCTGCGCCGCTCCACCCCCGGGTACCCGGCGAGTTCGTCGCGGCCGAGCGCCAACATGTCGTGCGGGGAGAACCCGTCGCGGCTGAGGTACATGTGCATCTCGTCGGCGGGAGCGTTACGCACCTCGCCACCGTCGACGACGAGCACCTGCCTGCGTTGCCTGCCGAGCACCAGCGCCGCGCTCAGCCCCGCGGGCCCGCCGCCGATCACGATCACGTCGTACACGCACACTCCTCTGGTGGGGTATTGGTGAAAACGATTATCGTTGCTATCCAAAGCGAAGGAAAGGGGCTATGAGAAGTCCTCGGATCGCCGTTCTCGGCGGCCACGGCGCGGTGGGCCGAATCGCCTCGACCCGCCTGGCCCGCCTTCCCGCGCCCGCGTCCGGGTGGGCGGGCGCGACCCGGCGCGCGCGGAGCCGATCCCGGGCGTGGAGACATCCACTGTGGACCTGTCGGACGCGGGATCGCTGGCCGCGTTCTGCGCGGGCGCCGATGTGGTCCTGAACTGCGCAGGTCCGTCGTACCGGGTACTCGACACCGTCGCGCGCGCAGCGCTCGAGGCCGGAGCCGCGTACGTGGACGTCGCGGGCGACGTGCCCGCCCATCGCGCGCTCGGCGAAAGTTCCGGGATCGCCGTGTTCTCCGCCGGCGCCATGCCGGGGCTGACGGGACTGCTCCCCCGCCTGGTCACCACCTCCGGCGTCGAGGTCGAGGTCCACGTCGGTGGCGCCGTTCCCATACCGCCGACGTCGGCTGCCGACATCCTCCTCGCCCGCGGACCGGACTTCGGGGAGCCGGGAGCGCTGTGGCGGGACGGAGTGGTCGCGCGACACGCGCTGCCCCCTCGCAGACGGGTGACCGTGCCGGGGTTCCCGGGCACGGTGGATGCCATGCCGTTCCTTCCCGTCGAGGGGATCCGACTCGCGGAGGAGCTGCGCCCTGCCCGGCTGACGTTCCGCTCCGTCTACGTATCGGAGGCGATCCCCACAGCGCTGGCGATGGCGTGGGCGGACGATCCGGAGTTCCTCGCCGAGCACACCGCGGCGCTGACGGCCGCCGCCGAGGCAGACCTGCGCACCCACGAGGCGTTCTACGTACTGACCGCACGCGCCGGCGACGCGGCGGTCACCCTGCGCGCTGCCGATCCGTACCGCCTCAGCGGTGTCGTCGCCGCACTGGTGGTACGTGCCGTGCTCGACGAGAACGTCGAGCACGGCACGCATTTCGCCGATCAGGTCCTCGACGCCAGGACCACCGCCGAAGCCCTCCGCCGCGACCCGCTGGTGGACACCGTCACCTTCGAAGGGATCCCATGAACGACGAGTACTCCGAGTCCGCCGAGTTCATCGACCTGCTCATCGAACCGTTCTGGACGATGCTGCGTCCCGTGCTCACCGAGGTTCTCTCCGCGGCCTCCCCGACAACCGCGGTCGACCTCGGCGCGGGAAGTGGCCACGGCACCCTGCTGCTCGCGCACACGTTGCCCGGTGCCGACGTGGTCGCCGTCGAGCCGTCGCAGGGGCTGCGCAGCGCCCTGTTGGCGCGCGTGCACGGCGACGGGGACCTGCGCACGCGCGTCACCGTCCTGCCGTCGTCGTTCCCCGACGTCGAGTTGCCGGAGCGGTTCTCCGCGTTCATCGCGATGAACGTGCTCGGTCACTTCGACACCGCGCAGCGGGACGTGTTGTGGTCGCTGCTGGCCGAGCGCCTGGACCGCGGCGGTGTCGCGGTGGTGAACCTGCAACCGCCTGCCGAACCCGTGTCCGTCCCCGAGTCCGTCGCCTCGACGACCCGGGTGGGCAGGCTGACCTACGAATGCCGCGCCACAGCGGAACCGACCGGCGACGGGACGCTGACGTGGTTCATGACCTACCGCACGCTCGACGGTGACACCCAACTCGACGAGCGCACCGTGAGCTACCGGTGGCACCTCGTCGACGCCGACGGCCTGCGAGCCGAAACCGCCGCACACAGCTTGGCTCTCGCACCGGTGGGCGACCCGGAACTCGGCGTGTACACGATCACCCACACCTGAGCGCGTGACCGGAGTCAGGCGTCGTAGTCGACCGCGACCGACGGGGTGGTCGGCCGGGACTGGCAGGTCAGCACGTGGCCGGCCTCGACGTCGGCCGAGGACAGGGCGAAGTTCTGCTCCATCTGAACCGAGCCCGTCCGCACCGTCGCCGTGCAGGTGCCGCAGGCACCGCCGAGGCACGCGTACGGCGCGTCCAGCCCGGCTTTCAGCGCGGCATCGAGGACGGTGTCCCCGGCCCGCAGCGACACCTCGTGCCGCCGGCCGCGCAGCTGCACCGACACCTCCGCGGACATGGAGTCGTCCGAGACCGCGGGCTGCCGGTAGCCGTGGAAGAGCTCGACATGAACGAGGTCCGGCTCGGCACCGCGGTCGAGGAGCAGGTCGCGCAGGTCGGTCGCCATCTCGACCGGACCGCACAGAAACCACGCGTCCACGGTGCCCACCGGCAGGTCGGAGCCGAGCCACCGGTCGAGCTTCTCGCGGTCGACGTGACCGCGCAGGTGCGCCGGGTGCCGCGGGTCGCGGGAGCGCACGTGGACGATCCGGAGCCGGTCGGCGTAGCGCGCCTCCAGCTCGTCCAGTTCGGCGCGGAACATCGTGCTGTCGGCGTCGCGGTTGCCGTAGATCAGGGTGCAGCGGCTCTCGGTCTCGACGGCGAGGGTCGTTCGCAGGATCGACAGGATCGGGGTGATCCCGCTGCCCGCGGCGATCGCCGCATAGGTCTTGCGCGCGAGCGGATCGAGTGGCGTGCCGAACGAACCGGTCGCGTCATCAGCTCGAGCGTGTCCCCCGCGCGGAGCCGCTCCCTCGCGAAGGTGGAGAAGACGCCGTCGGGGATGTGCTTCACGGCGATCTCCAAGCTGCCGGAGGTCGCCGCGGAACAGATGGAGTAGGTGCGGCGCACCCCTTCACCGCCGAGGTCGGTGCGGACCGTGACGTGCTGCCCGGGTTCGAAGGCGAACTTCTCGCGCAGCCGGTCCGGTACATGGAAGCGGATCAGCACACTGTCGTCGGTCAGCCGATCCACGCCGGCGACCGGTACCGGGTGGAACTCCGCCGCCGGCGCCGAGGACCGCTTCGGCACGCGCACCGGAAGCAGCGGGCCCAGCTTGCCGTTCAACCGCTTCCACTCGCGGTACTCGTCGGCGTCCAACTGCCGGCCGAACACCGTGCCGATCGCGGCGTCCCGTTCGAGGTAGGCCTCCTCGTTGTGCCGCCAGGCCGCGACGTAGCGGTGGAACGGGATCGACGGGTGCAGGTGGTGCACGAGGTGGTAGTTCTGCGACAGCAGCAGCGGCGTGAGGATCCACTCGGAGCCGACGCGGTTGCGGGTGGCGCGGTAGCGGTTGTCCCGCTGGGTTCCTTCGAGGCCGTGGTGGGGCAGCCAGTCGAACCACCAGGCCAGGACGAACATGGCTACCCGCTCGGGGATCAGGTAGACCACCGCCAGGGTCCACAGGTGCCCGGTCAGCGCGCACGCGACGATCACGGTGACACTCGCGACCATCAGCAGTGCCGTCTCCACCAGCTCGGCCCGGGGACGGCGTTTCGCGTTGCGCACCAGGAACGTCAGGTACGGAACGTCCATCAGCGGGAACCGGAAGAGGACCTGCCACCAGGGCGAACCGGTGACGAAGTGGTCGGGGTCGTTGTCGTGGTCGTTGGTGTTGCGGTGGTGCTCGATGTGGATGAACGCGAAGGACTTGAACGAGATCAGCGACGACACGAAGAGCATCGCGACCCGGCCGAAGGCCACGTTGACCCAGCGGTGCGTGCTGATCGAGTAGTGCGCCGCGTCGTGCAACACGGTGAACAGTACGAAGATCGCGGTCGCGCTGAGCAGGATCGTCAGCGGCGCCGCGAGCACGCCGCCCAACACGGCCCACGTCGAGAAGGCGAAGAGTGCGAGGCTCCGCAGAAGATCGCCACGATGGGCCACGAGATCGTCGGAACCTTCTCGCCCGGGTCGGGGAGCGCGTGACGAGCGGCGGCGCGGTGCTCCGTGGTTGCGGCATAGCCGGGAAGGTACGAACCGGGGACGCGGGCCCGCGAGGGGTGCCGAGCCCATGCCCGTGTGCGGGCAGCACATGGAGCTCAGGCCTGGTCCGGCACCGGGGCGAGCACGACCGGGCCGAGCATCTGGGCCAGGCGCAGGGCGGCGTGCAGTTCGGCGACCCGTTGGTTCGCCGGGCGGCCGCGTCGTTCCTCGGCGCGCCGCACGCGCTGCAGCACGGTGTTGCGGTGCACCCCCAGTGTCTCGGCTGCCGCGGCCAGTCCGCCCTGCGCGTCGAGGACCGCGAGCAGGGCGCGTCGCTCCTCGTCCTCGCGCCGCCCGGTGACGGCGAGGTCGCCGAGTTCGGCGGCGACGAACGACCGGGCCAGGTCGAGGTCGCCACTCATGGTGTCCACGAGTGCGATGTCGGCGTACGGGGTGACCTGTGCGGGGCGCTCACCCAGTTCGACGATCCGCCGGCCGCGCTGGGCCTGGTCGTGGGTGTCGCGGAATCCGGCTGCGCCGTGGGCGGGCGTGCCGACGGTGACGCGGACGGGTTCGGGGAGCTGTCCGGCCAGGGGTGTGAGGTCGTTCGCGGTGACGTCGGGGGCGCCGGGTGTGGAGACCCAGCCCCAGAGTGCGCGGGCTCCGTCCGGGACGAGCAGCGGATGCGGCGAGCCGAGGTGGGCTCCGACGGTTGCGCCGGAACGGGTGAGGTCGACGTCGTCGCGGTCGGTCCAGCAGACGAAGCCGGTCTGCCATCCGGTGAGCCGGTGGGACAGAGTGCGCTCGGCGCTGCGCAGGTCGACCGGGTCGCCCGCGATCAACGCGCGCACCGCATCGGTCCGGGCGGCCCGGGCCCGGGTCTGGATGCGGTCGAGTTCGGCGACGTATTCGGTGGCGACCTCGCTGGAGACGCGGTCGATGTAGGCGAAGCCGTAGCGTTGCAGGCAGCCGAGGACCTCGACCGCGAGGCGCGCGTCGGGCACGAGGTCGGTGATGCCGGTCAGGACGCGTTCGGTGAAGTAGGCATGGCCCATGCGGTAGAAGCGGAGCATGACGTCGACGCTGTAGCCGCGGGCGGCCATGGCTCGGGCGTGTTCGAGTGCGGTGACGGGTGCTGCTGCGGCGCGCACGTCGATGCCGTGCCGCACCATCGACAGCGCCGCTTCGAGGTTGGACGAGCACGAGCCGAGGGTCAGGCCGCGGAGTTCGTCGTCGGCGCTGGCTTCGGGCACCCGTTCGACGATGTAGGCGAGCATGTCGTCGGCGTACGCCGTCACGTCGCCCAGCAACGCGGCCGCGATCCGCCGCAGCTCGCCGACCACGTCCGCAGGAAGTTCCACCCCCTCCCCCGCACCAGCACCCATAGCCGGATCCTAAAACCCCCGCACCACAACCCACCCTCCCGACACTGACCGCAACCCCAAGGTGCGAAACGCAGACCTCGACGCACGGAACGAAACCGACAAGGTACGGAACCAAGCCGTCGAGATCCGGAACGCACACTCGAAAGCAAGCCAAAGCCGAGCCGAAGGCGAGGCAAGGCGCCCCCCCACCACCGGTCGCTGGTCCCCACCCAACGCCCCCATGCCGGCAAGGTGAGGAGCAAGCACCGTGGGGGCCTGGGGGCTCGGCCCCCAGACTCAATGGGCGAAACGCAAAAGGTCCGTGCCCTCCGCGGGCACGGACCTCCGATGCGTGGACCTAGCGGGAGGCTTGTCGAAACTTGCCCCGCCGCTGGCCCGCTTGAGTTTGATGCATCGCGCAATCCGTCTTCGTTCGCGGCATGGTGTCCGTCGCGAGGAGTCTCACGTCCGGCAGCAGGCCAGGGTCAGCGGTGAGGTGCTCCTTTCGGCAGAGGCTCAATACGCGGCCGGTGAGACGCTGCGCACGATAGCCACGGAAGTCGGGGTGAGTCGGCAGCGGCTGGCGTCACTGTTGCGCGAGCGAGGTGTGCGTCTTAGTCGCACGGCTCCCTCGGATGCGGAGGTTCAGGAAATGGTTCGGCGGTATGCCGACGGCGAGTCTCTCGAACGCGTGGGCGCACGCGTCGGATTTTCGGCTGGGACTGTTCGAAACCATCTGATCGTTGCGGGGGTACTGCTCCGCGATCCACAAGGGCGTGAGCGATGAGACCTCCCCCTCGACCCTGTTCATGGCTGTGCGCTTTCGCCAGCGAAATTGCGGCGTGCTCAGAGCGGGGTCTCCGAACTTGCGGACCCTATCTCTGGCTTCCAGGGTTGCGGCACGCTCGGCGTGTGCCGCCGACTATAGGTACAAGAGCGTGTCCGCGACAGGTTCGGGTAGGCGCTCGATGGCGCCGGAGCGCTCGCTGAGCGTGCGCAGATTCCACCATGTCACTGCGCGAACCTCTTGCGGGCTTGTACCCCACGCCTGACTCAGCAGCAGCTCGATGCGTCCTGTGTCGGCTGGTCTGCGCGAACGCACCTTGCGTGCGGGAAAGTCGGTCTCGCACAGAACCCGGTCCCGCGGAATTCGTCGGATCTGATCTTCGGACATGGCGGCGTTGACCGAGAAGTATGCATCGACGTCGATCGCCCGCTTGACATCGGTGTCATCTCCGTTGAACCAGTGCAGGATCGCTCCGCGGGTCTTGGCATCGGTGAGGTACTGGACGACCTCGGTTGTCGCTCCGGAGCTGTGAATGGAGACCAGCACGGGCTCCCTGCGCACGATGGTCAGTACCTCTTGGAAGATGGAGCACTGCCTAGCCCAGTCGCCTCCGCGGCGGTCCAGGCCGATCTCGCCAACTAGCGCGAAGGAGCGGAGGAGGTCTTTGAACCGTTTTGGGTCCCAGGCGGCTCGGGCGGTTGCGACTGCCGGATGGATACCGAGCCCCCAGATGAGCGAGTGATCGCGCCGGTTCTTGACCTGACTAGCTTCGTGGAGGCTTCTGGTCATAGCGAACACGACCGCGTCGCCGAGGGCTGTGACTTGGTCTCGGGTGACGTCGGGAGCAATGTGAGCGTGGGCGTCCAGCGCCGGAAGGTCGGCGCTGGTCACGTCAAGTCCACCTTCCCGAGTTCGGCGAGTCCGCGTTCGGCAAGGTCGCTGATTGCATCGAGGTCAGCGTCGGGAGGCCATGTCCCCGCGTCGATCGCATCGTCGTCGATCCCTCGGGCGGTTGCGTAGCTGATAGCAGCGCGGTCACTGTATCTCCGCTCCAGGAGTTCACTTCGTGCGGTTCCAGTGAGGTTGTCGGACAAGTAGATGGTCGAGTCGTCTATTTCGGCTCCGATGAAGGCTCCTCGGCGGGTGACACAGGCGTAGCACAGCCCGCAGTTCAGGGTGGAGTTGCCGCCCTTGATTCGGGCGCCATCGAGTTTGCTGCACGAGACGGTCAAGCCAGCGGTGTGCTCCCAGCCTGCTGGTGGCTGGCTGTCGGCAACGAGGCGCATCTCCTCGCCCTTGGTGTAGTCGGCGAACGGGTTGGTCACCGAGACGGTCAGCCTGAGGGTGTGGAGAAGCGTGTTGACGCGGTGGAAGGTCTCGGGGTGCGTGGAGCGGGTTGAGAGGGCGCCGGCACGGTTGGGGTGTAGTGGCAGGTTCAGGCTGGTGAAGCCGTTCTCCGGTACGAAGAGAGTCGTTGCCTGGTGGCTTGATGCGACAGCAACTCCGAGGGCCAGGGGCTGCTGAAGCGATGTGTGACATCTGAGTTCGCTTGCTGAGAGGTGAGCGTGGAAGGATGCCACTGTGCCCAAGCCGTATCCCCGTGAGTTCCGTGAGGACGTCGTCCGGGTCGCGCGCAACCGCGAGTCGGGTGTGACGATCGAGCAGGTCGCCAGCGACTTCGGGGTGCACCCGATGACGTTGCAGAAGTGGCTGCGCGCGGCCGATGCCGAGGACGGCACCAAGCCTGGCGTGTCGTCGGATGCGGCGGCCGAGCTGCGGGAGCTCAAGCGGCGTAATCGGTTGTTGGAGCAGGAGAACGAGGTATTGCGCCGGGCTGCGGCGTATCTGTCGCAGGGCAATCTGCCGGGAAAAGGCTCTACCCGCTCGTAAGGGAGTTGGCCGCCCCGGACGCCCCGATCCGGGTGCCGGTGGCGGTGACGTGCCGGGTTTTGAAGCTCCATCGTCAGCACTACTATGCCTGGCTGGCCCGCCCGGTCACCGACGCCGAACTGACCGAGGCGTATCTGGCCAACGCCGTGTTCGACGCCCACCGCGAGGACCCCGAATTCGGGTATCGCCTGTTGCACGATGAGATCACCACCACGGGCGTCGAGGTGTCGGACCGCACGGTGTGGAAGATCTGCTCGGCGAATGAGTGGTGGTGCGTGTTCGGTAAGAAACGCCGCAGCCGCAAGGCCCGGCCCGGTCCGCCCGCGCACGACGACCTCGTGCGCCGGGAGTTCACCACGCAGGCGCCGAACCAGGTGTGGCTGACCGACATCACCGAGCATCCCACCGGTGAGGGCAAGATCTACCTCTGCGCGGTCAAAGACGTGTGGTCAAACCGGATCGTGGGCTATTCCATCGCCGACCGCATGACCTCCCAGCTCGCCCTCGACGCGCTGGAGTCAGCCGTCGCCCGCCGGGGCGGCAGCGTCGCCGGATGCCGGCTACACAGCGATCGTGGAGGCCAATTCCGGAGCCGGAAACTACAGCAAGCGTTGTGGCGCCACCACATGCGCGGCTCGATGGGCCAGGTCGGCTCAGCCGGCGACAACGCCGCCATGGAAAGCTTCTTCAGCCTCCTCCAACGCAATGTGCTCGACCGCCGCACATGGGCCACCCGCGAAGAGCTCCGCATCGCGATCGTGACCTGGATCGAACGCACCTACCACCGACGCCGCAGACAAGCCCGTCTCGGCCGCTTGACCCCCATCGAATACGAAACCATCATGAGCCACACCGCCACCCCGGCGGCCTAAACCACTGTCACAGTTCCCTTCAGCAGCCCCGTGGCCCGTCAGGAAAGCTCGTTCTCCCACGACGTCGCCGTCGGTCACCGTGCGCAGGATTTGTTCCTGGCCATTGGTGGCTGTGTGGCTGACCTTGAGCTGTCCGCTGTGCATGACCAGCAGACGCGACACCGAGTCTCCGGGGCCGTAGACCATCTCGCCCTTCTCGACGCGCAGCGGACGGACAAACTGGGCGATGTGCAGCTGCTGGTCGTGGGCGAGTCCTTGGAAGATCGGCACGCGAGTGACACACAAGTCGTCCTCGGGCATGGCGCAAGCTTACCGGAACCGGCATCGACGGCACCGTAGCGACGCTGACAGAGGCTTCTCGGCAATCGTGACCCGCACTTGATCTGCGTCAAGGAGTTCCGGGCGGCACGAACCTATCGTGAGGGTTGTCAAGAGGGGCACCACCACGAAAGGAAAGCCACAATGACCACCTCCACCACCACACACACTGTCTTGCGGGCCGAGGGATTCTCTTGCCCGTCCTGTGTGGCCAAGATCGAGAAGCAGGTCGGCCGCCTCAAGGGCGTCGAGAGTGTGAAGGTCCACTTCGCCTCCGCCCGCATCGAGATCGACCACGACGCCGAACGCGTCTCCGTGGATGATCTCGTCGCCGCCGTTGCCAAGGCCGGTTACAAGGCCGCTCCTTCGGCGTTCTAGTAGCCGACGCCACGGCCGGGGCGCACACAGCCGTGCCTCATTCCACTTTGCCGGTTCGCCGGCACGAAGCCCAGAAAGGTCGTATCCGAAAGTGAACAGGCTCCAGAAATGGATCTATGGGAACTGGTCGGTTCCCGTCGTGTCCGGCGTGCTCATCGTCATCTCGTTTGCCATCCAGTGGCTGGGCGGAGGGGTGGCCAACATCACCATCGGCCCCCAGTGGTGGGTCGACGCCGCGCCCACGCCACCCACACCGCCGGGGCCTTCACCCTCGGAGACGTCTTCATGCTGGCTGCCGCCGTGGTGGCCGGCTACGGGATCGTGGTGAAGGCTGTTCGGGCGCTGATCGCCAGGGTCATCGGCATCGACTTGCTCGTGTCGGTCGCCGCGATCGGCGCGGTCATCATCGGCAACTTCTGGGAGGCCGCAGCAGTCACGTTCCTGTTCGCGATCGGCCACGCGCTGGAAGCCGCGACACTGAACAAGACACGCTCGGCACTGGCCGAACTCGTCGCCGTCGCCCCGGACTCCGCGATCGTCGTGCGCGAGGGTGAGCAACAGGAGATTCCTGCCGGGCAGGTGAGGATGGGCGAGATCGTACTGGTCAAGAACGGTGCGAAAGTGCCGGTGGACGGTCAGGTCGTCGCCGGCACCGGGGCCCTCGATGAGGCCTCCATCACCGGCGAGTCGATTCCGGTGGAGAAGACCAAGGGCAGCCAGGTTTTCGCAGGTACCGTCTCCCGCGGCGGTTTCCTGCAAGTGTTGGCCACCGGCATCGGCGCGGACACCACCCTGGCCCGCATTATTCACCGGGTGGAGGAGGCCCAGGACGCCAAGGCGAAAACTCAGGCTTTTATCGACCGTTTCTCCCGCTGGTACACACCGGCCGTGATGGTGCTGGCGCTGGTGGCCGGCCTGATCTCCGGTGACGTGGTCTTGGCCCTGACCTTGCTGGTCATCGGCTGCCTGGTGCCTTGGTGATCTCCATTCCGGTCGCGATCGTGGCCGGCATCGGGCGTGCGGCCCGCAACGGCATCCTGATCAAGGGCGGCGAGTTCCTGGAGACCTCCGCGAAGATCTCCGCCGTCGCAGTCGACAAGACCGGCACCCTCACCGAGGGCCGGCCCCGGCTGACCGATGTCGTCGTCCTGGACCCCGCGCTGGAGCGGACCGAGGTGCTGCGCTGGGCAGCGGCCGCCGAGGCCGGCTCCGAGCACCCGCTGGCCCGTCCCATCCTGGAGACGGCCCAAGCCGAGGGAGCAGGCCCGCAGGGCGTCCCCGGCACCGTCACCCCGGTCCCCGGCAAGGGGATCGTGTCTGAGGTCGATGGTCGTCTGGTCGGCAACCCGCCGCTGCTGGAGCAGTACGGCATCGCCGAAGCCGCCGCCGAAGCGACCCGGACGGCTCAGGACCTGGCCGCCGACGGCAAAACGCCCATGATCGTCGCGGTCGACCAGACGGTGATCGGCGTCGTCGCCGTCGCCGATCAGATCCGGCAGGATGCGCCCGAGATGGTTGCCCGCCTGCACCGCGCCGGCGTCGAGAAGGTGGTCATGCTCACCGGGGACACCCGGCTGGTGGCCGAGGCCATCGGGAAGGCCACCGGCATCGACGAGATCCACGCCTCCCTGCTGCCCGAGGACAAGCTGGATGCGGTCACCCAGCTCCAGCGTCAGGGCCACACCATCGCCATGGTCGGCGACGGCGTCAACGACGCCCCGGCTCTGGCTACCGCGAACATCGGCGTGGCGATGGGCGCGGCCGGTTCGGCCGTGGCCGTGGAGACCGCCGACATCGCCCTCATGGGCGACAACCTCCTCAAACTGCCGGAGGCCATCGGCCTGGCCAAGCGGACCGTGTCGGTGATGCGACAGAACATCGCGATCGCTCTGATCACCGTGGTGCTGCTGCTGGCAGGCGTCTTCGCCGGCGGGGTGACCATGTCGATCGGCATGCTCGTCCACGAAGCCTCCGTGCTGGTGGTCATCGCCAACGCCATGCGACTGCTGCGCAACACCCCAGGCTCCACAGCCATGCCGAAGAGCGAGCGGACCACCCCACAGGCAGCCGAGCAGGTATCCGCCTGACCCCAGCCGAGCGACAGCGGGCGCACGGCCTCGGGCACCGGGCACCGGGCACCGGGCACCGGGCACCGGGCACCGGGCACCGGGCACCGGGAAGTTCAAAGACCTCAGCAATCGAAATCAATACACGAACCAGAGGAGACCGAATCATGAGCGGAAACAGCTTCACCCTTGGAGACAACGTCGAGCATTTCACCATCGCGGATGTGGCCAGGGACAACCCCGACTTCCGGAAGGTGCTATGGACCGGTGAGCACGCCCAGATCGTGGTCATGACCATCCCACCCGGCGGCGAGATCGGAGACGAGGTCCACGAACACACCGACCAGATCCTGACCTTCGTCTCCGGAAACGGAGAAGCCGACCTCAACGGCCACACGCACCCCATCGATGCCGGTGACCAGTGCGCTGTACCGGCCGGCGCCCAGCACAACTTCCGTAACACCGGGGACCAGCCGCTGGTGCTGTACACCATCTACAGTCCCCCCGAGCACGCTGCCGGCGCCGCATTCGCCACCCGGGAGGAGGCCGACGCCGCCGAAGCCGCCGGTGAGGACGAACCGCCCCGGCCCTGACCCACACCGTCCCGACGGAACCCGTGCGGGACATCGGAGACACCCTCCCAGTCCAAATCAGAAGGAGATCCATTCATGTCGAAGGTTTATGTCTTCACCGACTACGGCGGACCCGAAGCCCAGCAGCTGATCGACCGACCTGCTCCCATCCCCGGGCCGGGAGGTGGCCATCGAAGTCCGAGCCGCCGGCGTGAACCCGGCGGACTGGAAGATCCGGGAAGGCCACCTGGGGCGTCACTGGAGCCTGCCGGCACCGATGGGATGCGAAGCCGCCGGCGTGGTCACTCAAGTCGGCGACGGAGTCGAGGACTTCGCCGTGGGTGACGAGGTGCTGGGTCTGATGGCACCTGGGCAGGGAGGGATGGCCGAGCACACACTACTACGCGCCTCCACGACTGTGGCCAAGCCCGAGGAGATCTCGTTCACCGACGCCGCCACTATCCCGGTGGCCGCGGCCGCCGCCTATGACGCCACCCACCAGGTCGAACTCGAACCGGGACAGACCCTGCTGCTGCTCGGCGCCGGCGGCGGAGTGGGACTGATGGCCGCACAGATCGGTCGCGTACACGAGTTCACGGTCATCGGTGTGGCCAGCGCAACCAAGCGGGAACTGGTCGAGTCCACCGGCGCGTCTTCATCGAATCCGGTCCAGGCGTGACCGACAGGGTGCGGCAGGCCATCCCCGACGGTCCCGACCTGATCGTCGACCTCGTCGGCGGCGATGCGCTGCGCGCTGTTGCGGACCTGGTGCCCGACCGAACCCGGATCATCTCCGCAGCAGACCCAGACACCGCCGCCGAGCTGGGCGGCCTGTCCCTGACCCGCACGGATGAAGCCATGGTCAAGATCACCGAGGTAATCCAGTACGGGCTGGTCAACCCCCACTCCGACACCCAGTTCGGCCTCGATCAGGCAGATCAGGCGATCGCGGCCGTGGAGACCGGACACGCCGCCGGAAAGATCATCGTGGTCCCCCAAGACTAAAATCGGTCAACAGAGACCGGCGGCGGGATTACAACAGCAAGTCACTACGCCTGCTGGCGCCTTCTGTTCTGCTGCGACGGCAGTTGCGGAACAACCTCAGCCCATCGTCGAGTCAGCGGAGAGGAGCGAACGCAGTCGAGCGATCCGTGAGTGCCTCGGCGTGACCAGCGCTGAGGCCCAACTGATGGCCGCCCTCGAAGCGCGCGAACTCCTCGACGGCCTTGCCGAAGAGCACCGATAATCGGTAGCCCCGCACGCTGCTCGAACGCAATGCACCTGGCGGCGCTGTCGCTGCCAGCGGTAGCAACCCGCAATATGCTGTCGCAGCGTCTCGTTATTGCTGCAACCCTTGAAGTCCACCTGGGGAACTGCGCGGCGGCCGTCCTGGTATATGTGCGCTGCCTGTGCCGCATGCAACGCTCGACCGCAACACCCTGTACGACCCCTCCCGACCATCCGGGCGGGTCTTGCGGAGCGCGCAGACAACGACAGAGCCTGTGGGCGGATATGCGTTACCGAGCTGCGTGCGGGCATCATGCGGGACGTCGACTGCGGAGACTTTGCCACGCCCACAGACAGGCTGAGAGGATTGGGACATGCCGAGTTCTGTACAGTTGATCCGGGCCTCGACCCTGTCCGATGTCGCCGAGTATGCGTACGCCGCAACCGCACCGAGGGACGCTCGGTTGATCTTCCTGGCCGGGTCATGCCCATTGGACCAGGCTGGGAAGACCGTAGCGGTCGGTAACTATGCGGGGCAGGCGGCTGCGTGCACTGAGACGATGCGGCGCGCTCTGGCTGCCGCCGGGGCGACGATCGAGGACGTGATCAGGACGCGTGTGCTCGGTGCCTCGTCGACGCAGGCTGATCTCGTTGCAGCGTGGGAAGTAGTGCGCGATGCGTTCGGAGACCATGACGTGCCGAGCACGCTGATGGGAGTCACGGTGCTGGGATACGACGATCAGCTAGTCGAACTCGAAGCGGTTGCCGCCGTCGTCGACTGACAGTGTCGACCATCTTGCTCGCCGGTCAGGCTTTCACACGAGGCGACGTAACTTGACGAATCGCGGATCGCGAGCCGGTCTCAGCGGGTCGCGGGTAGTGTCGGTGATTCCGACGGGGTTGGCGAGGACGGGTGCGGCGATGCCCCGTCAGAGAACGTCGCGACCGACGACGGCAAAGCAGAAAAGTGGCCGTGTCACATGTCGCGGAAATGCTCGCCCTCGATCTGCAAGAGGTGTGGCGGCTCGAAGAAGGGGTCTGAACATCCGAGGCGAGAGGACCACTCCTCGGCGAGGTTCGCCTATTCGTCGCCAGGACCGAAGTGTGGTCGGCGGGGTGGCAGCCGGCGGGGCCGTTCCTCCGTCCTGAGCGTCGCGGACCTCTCACGGTGGAAGGGGTCAAGTTGATACGAGTTCGTCTCGACGGCGCGTGCGCCCCCTTTCCACTGGGAGGGCGTCGTCCCATGGCATGAGCGCTTCGCGATTGGAGTGTCCATGCCCACCACTGTTCTCGCCGTGGCCGCCGCTTCTTGGGGCGTGGTCATGGCCCTCGCCCCACTGCTCCAACTAGGCAGGAGCTGGGTCGACGCTCCTCGGACGACGTGTCCATCGGCTACCTGGTGCTTCTGTTGCCGGGGTTCTGCCTGTGGGTCAGCTACGGGATTGCGTCCGGTGACACCGCCTTGGCTATTCCGAACTCTGCGGCAGCAGTCATTGCTGCTTTGACCAGCGCTGTTGCCATTCGGTTGCGCAAGGTTGCGCCCGACGAGGACACAAGAAATCTATTGAACTAGCGGCGGCAACGCGTTGGCTCACACGTCCCGAGGAGAGAACCACACGGGCCCACAGCCTCTGGACGCGAGGGAAGGCTGGTGATGTATGAGCAACGGGCCTCTCGCCGACAGGAGGACTGAGTTGATACGACCACGGAGGAGCCGGAGCTGACGAGCGTGTCCGCCTCCCGATCGCGCATGTTGCCAGGAGCAAATACGCCGTCGGCGCCTCGGGATGCCCGCCATTCGTCACGCAGGCCCGCCCGCTACTCCGAACCGTATGGGGGCGGCGAGCGGGCGATGGCGAGGGGTTATGCGATCGCCGCGAGGAGTTCGTTGCAGGCTTGTTCGCAGGCCCGGCAGGCTTCAGCGCAGACGCGGCAGTGTTCGTGGTGGCCGGCGTGCTGCTCGCACTCGTCGCCGCAGGACTTGCATGCCTGGGCGCAGGCCTGGAGTTGGGCTCGGGTGAGGTTGGCGTCGTAGCCGGTGTGTCGGGACAGGACGCGGGCGGTGGTGGAGCAGATGTCGGCGCAGTCGAGGTTGGTGCGGATGCACTTGCGCAGCTCGGCCACCATCTCCTCGCTCAGGCAGGCATCGGCGCAGGCGGTACATGCCTGGGCGCACGCCACCAGGGTGTCGACGGTGCGGGCGAGTAGGTCTCGGTCGAGGTTGATCTCCGCGGGGTAGGTGTTCATCATCTCGGCGGTCTTCATGGCTTGCTCCCTTGTCTGGTCGGGTGCGACGCCGAAGCGTGCCGCGGCGTCGCAGGTGCCCTTCCGACGCTACGGCGTCACGGCGGGTAAACCCATGAAGGTTCCATGAAGAAAGGTCGACCCGCGCGGTAGAGCCGCCCTCGGGCGCCTGTCCGGGCTGTTCTGCCTGCGGCGCATCCTCACGGCTGCCTGATATCGCGGCAGACTAGATCGTCCCCTCCCCTCACGTTCCGAGTTGGAGGGTGGTGAGGCAGGTGGCCCCCTCTTTGCTGGTGGAGAAGTTGCTCTGGCCGGTGCGCCCGTCGTGGGTGACCTCGATGGTGCCCTCGATGTCGCGCGGGAGCCAGAAGCCGACGAAGCCGTTGTCGAATGTGGTCACCTGCTCATCGACGAGGACCTCGCCGGTCTCGTCGATGATGCGCACGCCGATGTCCTCGTTGGCCAGCTCGCCGCGGCAGGTGGTCAGGGAGTGGTAGTAGCACTCATGGGTCTCATCGACGTAGGGGGCAACGGACAGGTAGAACCGGTCCTCGCCCAGTGGGACCGCGATCTCCCGCTGCCGTCGGCGAGGACAAGCTGGTCCGCGCGCACGGAGGCCATGAGGTCGGTCGGACGCTCGGTTACGGGTACCCGGTCGAGGTGGTCGACGATCTGGGTTCCGTCCATGCCGTCCAGGTCGTGTGCGGCAAAGAAATCGGCCTGATCGGTGGTGATGACAGGTGTGCTGGCCGGCGCCTGGTCGGCCTCGGGTGCGGTGCTGGAGCAGCCGGCAAGGGTCAGAAGGAGCGCGGCGGCCGCTGCGATCAGGTGGCGTCTCACCCGCCCTATTCTGCCGTATCGGAACCATCTACCCGCCCAGGCCCTTGGTCCTGCATCGTCCCCAGCGCTCCCTCTGTCTGTCGCATTGAGGCTACCTGGCACTGGGTGGGGTGCCGTTCTTGGACAATGGAGGCATGACGGTGATGACTACTGATCGCCAGCTGCCTCGGGTGCTGGTGGTCGATGACGAGGCGCCGTTGGCGCGGCTGGTGAGCGCCTACCTCGAACGCGACGGGTTCGCGGTCGAAAGCGTCGCCGATGGCCTGATGGCGGTGGAGTTGGTGCGGCGGTGGAACCCCGCCGTGGTGGTGCTGGACCTGGGGCTGCCCGGGATGGACGGGATCGAGGTGTGCCGGGCGGTGCGGGCATTCTCGGACTGTTACATCGTCATGCTTACCGCCCGGGTGCAGGAGCCCGACCGACTCAAGGGCTTGCTGGTCGGGGCGGATGACTATGTGATCAAGCCGTTCAGTCCTAAGGAGTTGGTGGCCCGGGTCCGGGTGATGCTGCGCCGCCCCCGGCAGGCCGACGAGCCGGTGATCGAGGTCGGCGCGCTGAGGGTGGATGTGGCCGGGCGGGAGGTGCACGTAGACGGTGCGCCGGTGGACCTGACCCGTATCGAGTTCGACGTGCTCGCCGCCCTGGCCACGCGGGCGCAGGTGGTGTTCACCCGCCGGGAGCTGATCGAGGAGGTGTGGGGGCCGGACTGGGTGGGCGATGACCACCTGGTCGATGTCCACATCGGCCACGTGCGCCGCAAGCTGGGAGACGACGCGGCCGATCCGGTGTTCATCAAGACGGTGCGCGGGGTCGGTTATCGGATGGGCGCCGGGCGGTGAAGGCGCAGCGGTGGGGGCTGGGCACTCGACTGCTGCTGGCCACCGTCGCGGTGGTGCTGGTCGGTGCCGGCACGGCGTGGCTGGTCGCCGCGAGCCTCGGCCCGCGGATCTTCCACGAGCACATGGTCGCCGGCCAGGCAGCGGATGAGCCGGTGGTCTATCACGCCGAGTGGGCCTTCCGCGACGCCTCCACATTGTCCCTCTCCTTGGCCCTGCTGGCGGCGCTGGTGGCGTCGGTTGCGGTGAGCCTGTTCCTCACCCGCCGGGTGACGGTCTCTTTGACGGCGGCTACCACCGCCGCCCGGGCGGTGGCCTCGGGAGAGCACTCGGTTCGGGTCCCACATGTGGGCATGGGCCGGGAGCTCGATGAACTGGCCGAGGCGCTGAACACCACGGCCACCGACCTGGCCGAGGTCGAGGCCACCCGCACCCGGATGCTCGGCAACCTCGCACACGAGATACGCACCCCCTTGGCCATCCTCGACGGATACCTCCAGGCCATTGCCGACGGCGTCCACGACGCCGATGAGGAAACCGTGACCCTGCTGCGCGACCAGGTCACCCGCCTGGCCCGGCTCGGAGAGGACATCGCGCTGGTGACCACCGCCGAGGAGGGCCGGCTGACCATGCGCCGGACCCGGGTGGCCGTCACCGATCTGCTCAGCACCGCCCGGGCGCAGGCCGAGAGCCGTTACCGGGAACGCGGCGTGGCACTGACCGTCGAGGTCTCACCGGCAGCAGCCCACGCAATGGTGGAGGTCGACCCCGACCGGCTCGGGCAGGTCCTGACCAATCTGCTCGATAACGCCTTGCGGCACACCCCTGCCGGCGGGCACGTCGAGCTGGCCGCAGACCGAGACGGCCCCTGGCTGAGTGTGCAAGTCCGCGACGACGGTGAGGGCATCGCGGCTGAGCACCTGCCCCACCTGTTCGACCGGTTCTATCGGGTCGACACCGCCCGCGACCGCGCTCACGGTGGTTCCGGGGTGGGCTTGGCGATCGCGCGGGCCATCACCCGCGCTCACGGCGGCACCGTGACCGCCACCAGCGCCGGTCCCGGGGCCGGGTCGACATTCACCGTCAGAGTCTCTGCCGCGCGGGTTGACGGCACGAGGTAGATGAAGAGTCGATGAAGATGGCCGCGTCGGTTAGGAGCCGGGCGGGCTGATATCGTTAACTGATTCTGGGCAGGTCCCACCATGCCCGGCGACCGCGTGACGTGAGCGGTCAGTGACCGGCGCGTGGATCATGCCCTCATGACGTGATGGAGTTCTTGGAGAGGACACTGCTTGTGCAGAAGAAGACACTGCCCGCCATCGGCGCTGCCGTTGCCCTGGCACTGACCCTCGCGGCGTGCGGAGGCACCACCGAGGACGCCGGCCCGGCCCAAACTCCGGGGGCGGCCACCTCCGAGACGACGACCTCTACTCCCGGGACGACAACATCGGACGGGCAGGTCGACCAGGCGCACAACGATGCCGACACCATGTTCGCCCAGATGATGATCGTCCACCATGAGGGCGCCATCGAGATGGCCGACCTGGCCGTTGAGAAGGCCGCCTCGGAGGAGGTCCGGCCCCTGGCCGAGGGTATTTCTGCGGCCCAGGGACCGGAGATCGAGCAGATGACCTCCTGGCTGGAAGCGTGGGGTGAGGACACCATGCCGATGGATGGCATGGACCATACGGACCATGGCGGGATGGACATGGAGGGAATGAGCCAGGAAGAGGCCATGGCCGAACTCGAAGGCCTGTCCGGCACCGAGTTCGATCGACGCTTCCTGGAACTGATGATCGCCCACCACCAGGCGCGGTCGAGATGGCCCAGACCCAGCTAGATGACGGAGAGAATCCCCAGGCGCTTGAGCTGGCGCAGCAGATCATCGACGACCAGCAAGCCGAGATCAGCGAGATGGAAGACTTGCTCGCCACCCTGTGAAGGAGTGGCGCTCGAAGCCGATTGCCCGGCGAAAGTCGGTGCTGAGCCAGAGATCAGCGAAGAGCCTGCCGAATGCAGCGCCCCACCGTCTGACCTCCGCAGTAAACCCAGCGGAGTCTGGGCCACCGGGTCGAAGGTTCCACTGGGCGCGGGCGTAGCCCTGTGCAATGGACACGAGGCGTTGATCCCTCAGCAGGACGGGGTCCGTTCTTGTCCAAGCTTTGGGGTGAAGCGGTTCTGTGGGATCAGGTTTCGCTCCGGCATACTCTCGAATCGTGTGCGCTCACGGTTGCGTGCCAGCTGCGGGTCAACCCTTGGCGGGCGGGGGCGCGCCCGTGTCTTGATCCGGTGTCTGGGCCATCTTTGCCGGATTGACGTGCACGGAGGCCCAATCCAGGTGGGGGACGTGTCGGCGCAGCCGGTCATGGACGCCGTGGGCGATGCCGTGACTGGCCGCGACGGTCAGGGCGGGGTCGACCGCGATGTCCAGATCGGTTTCGAGGCGGTGGCCGATCCACCGGGCGCGTGCCCGGTCCACCGACACGACCCCCGACACCTCAGCCGCGGTGGCCTCCACCAGGTCCAAGGTGCCGGCATCGATGCCGTCCATGAGCCGCCGCACCACCGTGCGCATCGAGCTGATGAGCACGGCCACGATGACGACGGCGATGACCAAGCCGATGACCGGGTCCACCCACGGCACGCCCACCCAGGCGCCAGTGACCCCGATGACGACCGCCAGTGAGGTCAAGGCATCGGTGCGGGCGTGCTGGCCCTCGGCGATGAGAGCCGCCGAGCCGATGCGTCGCCCGGCCCGGATGCGATAGATGGCCACGATTTCGTTGCCGGCCGCCCCGACGAGGGAAGCGGCGAGCACCCAGCCGAGGTGGGTCATGTCCCGCTGGGTCGCCAGCGCCTGGAACGACTCCCACACGATGAGCCCGGCGGAGAGCGCGATCACCGCACCGATCAGGAGGCCAACGAGGTCCTCGGCCCGGCGGAACCCATAGCTGTAGCGCCGCGTGGGGGCGCGGCGGCCGAGGCGGAAGGCGATGATCAACGGGATCGTTGTGGCCAGATGCCCGAGGTTGTGCAGAGTGTCGGCCAGCAGAGCAACCGATCCGCTGAGCCACACGATGACGATCTGTAGCAGCGCCGTGGCGCCCATCCCGGCGAGACTGATCCAGGCGGCGCGGATTCCCACCGATGTCGCCTCATCGGCGGTCTGGATCGCCTCGGTGTGGTCATGGCTGTGCGGTACCAGGGCGTGCTTGACCCGGACCCACACTCCACCGTGAACGTGCGGGTGGCGGAGTTCGTGAACGCCGTCGTCGTCATGAGGCTGGCGACGCCCTCGGCCATGGTCATCGGCGTCGTATATCGGTTCCACCCTTCCATCGTACCTACGCACCTACGCAGGTAACAAGGTTGCGATATACTGACACGGTGCATGATGAGCCTGTACGTCCTGTGCCCGACGATGAGCACGCCGGGATCGCCACGGAGACTTTCCGTATGCTCTCCGATCCCACCCGGGTAAAGATCCTGTGGGCGCTGTTTGAGGGCGAGTCCAGCGTCAATGTCTTGGCCGAACTCGTTGGCGCCGCGCCAACGGCGGTGAGCCAGCATCTGTCCAAGTTACGCCTTGCGGGTCTGGTGGAGAGCCGACGTGAAGGCACGTTCGCGTACTACTCCGCTACGGACTCGCACGTGCATCGCCTTCTCGCCGAGGCCCTTTCCCACGCCGAGCACGTCACCGGGGCTGCCGCCGGAGAGGACCCCCACAGCTACGGCACTCGCACCGCAGATCCCGGCGCTTCGCGCGATCCTCAATTGACGACCTCGCGCCGAGAGCCAAGGAAGCCATAGGGTGCCGAACTCGGTCCTCGCGGCCAGGTGTCGCTGGAGGCTCCGACACCGCGGCTTCGACGATCCGCTCGGACTCGCGAACGGCATCGCCACCTCGCTACGTGAACAGCGTGTCCCTCCACTGGTGGATGGCTGCACCTGCGTTGTGCCCGAGGGCAGCGAAGGGGACTCTGTTGTGTTCGCGAACCAGCAGGACGCTCAACGCTGGCTCGCAAGCAGCTGACCATCCCCTCCGCGTCTTCATCCTCGCCCACCGCGAGGATACTGTTCCGGACGCCCTTGGCCTCGGACTCATCGCGGGGCGGAGAAACACTGGATCAGGAACTCCGATCATCCAGTGTTCACAATCGTTGCCAACTTTTGGTCACCGCCGTGCCGCCACCTGTGCGTGCAGCTCGGGAAGATACTCGTGAACGAGGCGGGTCGCGTCGATCCCGGTAAGTGCGACGGGAACTTCGCCAAGTTGATGGACGACCAGCAGCGGATCGGCCGAGACGATACGTGTGCTTGTGCCGAGCGCGGGGTGGCCGGCACCAATGAGGGTGTGCCCGTGGATGCGCACGGAGAAAGTGGAGACCGGCAGGTATGTGCGGGGGTCAGCGGCCATGCCGAGATCGTGCAGCAGCGCCTGCGCGGCGTGCGCTCCCTGGGCGGTCGAATCGTCCCAGTGGTCGATCCGATAAGCGCTGTGCCCGGGATAGTGGTGCACCGCCACGCCTCCGGCGGCGTAAATGCGCCGGTCCGGGGCATGCAGAGACCGTAGGTGACTGTCGACAGGTATGCCCTCGGGTCCGGTCCAGGGAGCCGGCGCGGTAGGCGCGGTGCCGTGAGCGACGATCGCGAGATCGCCTTCTACGCGAGTGCCATCGTCGAGGACGACGGCGACGCGATCGGAGTGAGTGCGGATCGAACGCGCGCTTCGGCCGAGGTAGGCGGCGTGCTGGGGCTGATGCAGGTCGAGCAGCCGCCGGGCGGCGGGTTCGCCGATCGCGCTCGCGCCCGGTACGAGTGAGCGGGCGATGAGGGCGGTGTCGTGGCCCGCATCGGTGAGCAGTGACGCGGTCTCCGAAGCGACCAGGCCGCCACCGAGGATCAGCACCCGCGCCGGGGAGGCGTGGGCTAGGCGGTCACGTACACGGACGCCGTCGGCCATCGAATGCAGAGTGGTCAGGCGACCTGTACGCACGGCCTCGTCGCGGCCGATGATCTCCTCATCAAGGATGCGAGGCCGGCTTCCGCTGGCGATGACGAGCGCGTCGAAGGCTCGCCTCTCGCCGGAGTCGAGACGAACCTCTCGGGTTCGCGGGTCGATGGCGCGTACGGTATCGGCAGTAGGCACGACCCCACCATCGGGAAGCGCTGCCTGGTGGGGTTCCAGTAGCCCGATGGCCACGCCCTTGTTGACCAGGGTCCGGTTGGAAGGCTGTTCGCCGGTTCGGGTGAACAGTTCGACGTCGACGCCCGAAGCGTGCAGGGCTTTCGTGGCGGCGGTTCCGGCTGCGCCGGCGCCGATGATTCCGACTGTCGAGGTCATCAGGCGTCCTCCGTCTCTTTTGCGACCTGGGTGAAGGCTGGCAGCAGGATTGCGTCGATGAACCAGGGTGCGTCATCGGGGTCGAGGCGTCCTGCTCGGACTTCCTCTGCTGCGCCGTTCATCACCACGTGGGTCGTGGTGAGCAGCCAGGTCACGGGGAGGTCGTTGCGGAACGCGCCCTCACGCTGGCCCCGGAGCAGCAGGGTGCGCATGCGCGCCTCGGCCTTCTCGTGCAGCTCGCGGATGCGGGCTGCGGGAAGTTCTTTCTGCGCGGCCGCCAACAAAGCACCGGACTGGTCGACGAGCACCCAGCTGGACGAAACCAGGCGCTGAAACGCCGCTGCGGCCTCGCCGTCGAGAGACACCTCTTTGAGCACGTCTTCGCCGCGTTCAAGGCTGTCCACCAACGCTTCTTCGATGAGCTCGGCGCGGGTCTGGAAGTGGCCATACAGCGTCATGCGGCCCACCCCTGCCTCCGCGGCGATGTCGGCGACCGAGGCGTCGGGGTTCTTGCGGATCGCCGTCACGGTCGCGGCGAGGATCTTCGCCCGGTTGCGCTGGGCGTCGGCCCGCTGGTTGGCCGCGCGGTTCGCTGTCGCCGGGGCGCGACGGGTGCCCCGTGTCGCCTGAGCCTTCTTCGTCGGCATCGTCCACCTCGCAAGTCGTATGGGAATGTATGAGATAGTGTAGCTGTTACATCCTGTACACCGATGCTTGAGTTACGGTGTCGTCGCCGGATCGGCGACGGACACACACGAGAGGAGCAGAGCGCTATGAGTACGACACACACGCCTCCGGGGGGGGTGCGACATGAGCGGCACGAGCGCACCGGCAGCACGGACCGGCGCCAAGCAGTGGTGGGGTCTTGCGGTCCTGGTGATCCCCTCCACCCTGCTGTTCATGATGCTGACGATCCTGTTCCTGGCGGCACCAAACTTGGCCACCGACCTGAACCCGTCGAGCGCGGAGCTGCTGTGGATTCTCGACATCTACGGCTTCGTGATGGCCGGGTTCCTGGTCGCAATGGGCGTGCTCGGAGACCGGGTGGGCAAACGCCGCCTGATGGTGATCGGCGCGGTCTTGTTCGCAGTCGTCTCCATCGCGGCCGCGCTGACGACCGAGCCGTCGCTGATGATCGTCTGGCGCGCAATCCTGGGTCTGGCCGGCGCGATGATGTTGCCCGCAACGCTCGGGTTGATCTTCGTGCTGTTCTCCGACGCGAAACAGCGCGGCGTGGCTATCGGGATATGGGCCGGCGGCATTTCAGCTGGTGTCGCGCTCGGCCCGTTGCTCAGCGGCCTGCTGCTGGAGGCGTATGGATGGGAGGCCACGTTCCTGGTGGCCGTCCCGATCATGGCCCTGGTGGTCATCGGTGCGCCACTCCTCGTGCCCGAGCACCGCGACCCCACGGCGCGGTTTGACCTCTTCAGCGCACTGCTGTTGGTGGCGTCCTTGCTGGCGATCATCTACGGCATCAAACGGTTCGCCACACAGCAACCGGCGGGCCTCTCGATCGCACTACTGGTGGTTGGTGCACTGATCGGCCTGTGGTTCGTGATCAGGCAGCTGCGCGCGAAGCAACCGCTGCTGGACGTGCGCCTGTTCCGCAACAAGACGGTCAGCGGGGCTCTCGCAGTCTTCCTGCTCTCCGCGGCCGCCCTGGGTGGTGTTTACCAGCTGTTCGCACAGTACCTCCAGCAGGTACAAGGCCTGTCACCCTTGCAGGCCGGGTTCGCGATTCTGCCGGCAGCAGCGGTACTGATCGTGATTTCCACCCTCTCTCCGGTGTTCGCGCGGAAGTTCCGGCCCGGGAATGTGATCGCGATCGGCCTGCTTACCCAGGTCGTCGGCTACGTCCTGTTCACCCAGCTCGACGCTGGGACGGGTCTGGCACTGGTGATTGCCAGTTTCGTCATCACCTATCCCGGTGTGGCGCCGTCGATGGCCTTGACCACCGATTTGGTGGTGAGTTCGGTCCCGCCGGAGAAGGCTGGTGGCGCCTCAGGTCTGGCGACCACGGTGAACGATCTCGGCATTTCCCTCGGCGTCGCGCTGATCGGCAGTGTCGGCGTGGTTGCCTACCGAAATCAGATTTCGGGAACGCTCCCGGACGGGCTGCCCGCTGATGCCGCGGCTGCGGCCGCTAACAGCATCGATGGCGCGCTGGTCTCGGCTAGGGAGGTGCCGGGAGCGCTCGGTGAACAATTGGTGACTGCGGCCCAGGAGGCGTTCACCGGCGGGCTGAACACGGCCGCAATCGTATCTGCCGTCGTGGCCGGCATCGCCGCGATCATCGCCGCAACCCGTCTGCGCCACGTCCGCCCCACCGGCGAGGCGCAGCAGGCCGCCGACGAAATGGCCAACCTTTGACCTATACCCCCTAGGGGTATAATCTTGCCCAAGTAGTACACGAGTGAAGGAGTTTCAATCATGAGTACGACCGAGTACCAGGTGAGCGGCATGAGCTGCGGGCACTGCGAGATCGCCATCCGCGCCGAGGTCTCCGAGATCCCCGGCGTCACGGGCGTCGAGGTCAGCGCGACCACCGGCCGCCTGGCTGTGACCGCCGACAATCCGGTCGACGACGCCGCGGTCCTCGCGGCGGTCGACGAGGCCGGATACACCGCTGTCAGGAGCTGAGATGAAGGCACCTGCACGGCTGGGCCTGTACGGGCTGGTCCTCGTGGCCGTGTTCGCCGTGGCTGGATTCACGGCGAACACGGTCATCCCCGCGGAGACCGTGCAGAGCTGGGCAGAAGACACCGCACAGAACACCCACCACGACGAAGGAGACACCATGGACGCCGCCGGGCACGAGGGCGGCCACACAGGCGAAACGGCCCCCCTCGGCCTGGGCATCGCGCAGGACGGTCACCAGCTCACCGCCGTGACCGCCCCCACCGACACCAGTACCGAGGGAAGCCTGTCGCTGACGATCACCGGCCCGGACGGGAGCCCGGTGACCGACTTCGAGCTGGAGCACGAAAAGGAACTGCATCTGATTACCGTTCGCGCCGACGGCCAGCACTTTCGCCATGTCCATCCCGAGATGAACGACAACGGCGCCTGGACGATCCCCTGGCAGTGGGAGGCGGCCGGGTCCTACCGGATCTTCGCGGACTTCGTTCCCGCGGACGCCGGTGAAGGCCTGACCTTGTCGACCTCGGTGCAGGTAGGTGGCGACTACGAGCCCGCACCGGCCACCGAGGAGGTCACCACGGCCACCGTCGATGGGTTCGACGTCAGCGTGGAGGGCGATCTCACTGCGGGCGAGGCCACGCAGCTGACCATGACCATCACCCGGGCCGGGGAACCAGTCACCGAGCTGGAACCCTACCTGGGCGCCTTCGGACACCTCGTCGCGCTGCGAGACGGGGACCTCGCCTATCTGCACGTCCACCCCCACGGGGACGAGCCGCAGGCCGGCCAGACGTCTGGTCCACAGATCGTGTTCGAGGCCACCGCACCCACCGAGGGCCGCTACCTGCTCTACCTGGACTTCCAGGTTGACGGCAAGGTCCACACCGCCCCGCTGGTGATCGATACGGCCACCGGCTCGGACGAGAGCGACGGCGGGCACTCCGATGGTGGGGGTCCCGGTCAGGAGCCGGGCACGGGTGGCGAGCAGCAGGAAGGAGAAGGCCATGACCACTGAGAAAACCAGCACCGGGGTCGCCGGCATCGAATTGCAGATCGGTGGCATGACATGCGCCTCCTGCGCGAACCGGATCGAGAAGAAGCTCAACAAGCTCGACGGTGTCACCGCGAGCGTGAACTACGCCACCGAGAAGGCCAGCGTCACCGGCCCCGACGACCTGGACCCGCAGGCCCTGATCGCAGAGGTCGAGAAAACCGGCTACACCGCCGCGCTTCCGGCACGTACCAAGGGCCACGCCGACAGTTCAGAGGATGAGGGCGACTCGGCCGAGGACAGGGAGCTGCGTTCCCTACGTCAGCGTCTCATCGGCGCCGCGGTCCTGGCGGTGCCAGTGATCGCGATGGCGATGATCCCAGCCTTGCAGTTCGACTACTGGGGCTTCGCCTCCCTCGTCCTGGCCGCCCCTGTCGTGGTCTGGGCCGGCTGGCCCTTCCACAGGGCCGCATGGATGAACCTCAAGCACGGTGCGGCCACGATGGACACGCTCATCTCGGTGGGCACGACCGCGGCGATGATCTGGTCGATCGTGGCCCTGTTCTTCGGCACCGCCGGCCAGCCCGGCGTCACCCACTCCTTCGAGCTGACCATCTCCCGCTCCGACGGGCTCGGGAACATCTACCTCGAAGTCGCCGCCGGGGTGATCACGTTCATCCTGATGGGTCGCTACTTCGAGAAGCGCTCCAAGCGTCGCGCTGGTGCCGCACTTCGCGCCCTGCTGGAACTGGGGGCAAAGGAAGTATCGGTGCTGCGCGATGGGAAGGAGGAGCGTGTCTCCATCGACGAGTTGACCGTGGGCGACGAGTTCGTCGTCCGACCTGGTGAGAAGATCGCCACCGACGGGACCATCACCTCCGGCAACTCCGCGATCGACGCCTCCATGCTCACCGGCGAATCCGTGCCGGTCGAGGTCTCAGAGGGCGACCCTGTCACGGGGGCGACCGTGAACGCCGGCGGCCGACTCGTGGTGAAGGCGACCCGGGTGGGCTCGGATACCCAGCTGGCACAGATGGCCAAGATGGTCGAGGACGCCCAGTCCGGCAAGGCTGAGATCCAGCGACTGGCCGACCGTGTCTCCGGGGTGTTCGTGCCGATCGCGATCGCCATCGCCGTCGCGGCCCTCGGGGCTTGGATCGGCGCCGGCTTTCCCCTGTCGGCCGGCTTCACCGCCGCCGTCGCGGTGCTGATCATCGCCTGCCCCTGCGCCCTCGGCCTAGCAACCCCGACCGCCCTGCTGGTCGGCACCGGGCGCGGCGCACAGATGGGTGTGCTCATCAAAGGCCCCGAAACCCTCGAATCCACCCGCAAGGTCGACACGATCGTCCTGGACAAGACCGGCACCGTCACAACAGGGAAGATGACCCTGACCGACGTGTTCGCCGCTGACGGGGTTGACCGTGACGAGCTGCTCAGACTGGCCGGCGGCCTGGAGGACTACTCCGAGCACCCCATCGCCCAAGCCATCGCCACCGGAGCGACCACCGAGGTCGGCGACCTACCGGCGCCGGAATCCTTCGAGAACATCGAAGGCAAGGGCGTCCAAGGCGTCATCGACGGCCACGCCGTCCTGGCCGGCCGGGAGTCGCTGCTGGCAGACTGGTCGATCCACCTCGGCGACGACCTCCGGGTCGCGAAACAGGCCGCCGAGGCCGAAGGCAAGACCGCGATCGCCATCGCCTGGGATGGCGCCGCACGCGGTGTGCTGGTCGTCTCCGACCAGATCAAGCCCACCAGCGCCCAAGCGATCGCCCAGTTCAAGGAACTCGGGCTGACCCCGGTGCTGCTGACCGGCGACAACCAGGCCGTGGCCGAGCAGGTCGCCGCCGAGGTCGGCATCGATCAGGTCATCGCCGAAGTCATGCCCAAGGACAAGGTCGACGTGGTCGCAAGGCTCCAGGACGAGGGCAACGTCGTGGCCATGGTCGGCGACGGTGTCAACGACGCCCCCGCCCTCGCCCAGGCCGATCTCGGTCTGGCGATGGGCACCGGCACCGATGTGGCGATCGAGGCCGCCGACATCACCCTGGTCCGTGGCGACCTGCGCGCCGCCGCGGATGCGATCCGGCTGGCCCGGCGCACGCTACGGACGATCAAGACGAACCTGTTCTGGGCCTTCGCCTACAACACCGCCGCGATCCCACTGGCCGCCTTCGGGCTGCTCAACCCGATGCTCGCGGGGGCAGCGATGGCCCTCTCTTCGGTGTTCGTCGTGTCGAACAGCCTGAGGCTGCGGACCTTCAAGGCCCGCGCCGACGATGTCAGCGACCCGGCCCCTGCTGGCCCGGCACCGGCCCGCGAGCCGGTGGCCGCCTGACCCATCCATCTGTCATCACCCAATGAGAAAGGACACACCTGATGACTGCACATGAGAACCTCAACCTCGCTGACACCTCGGGCTCCGCGGGAGGAAGCTGCTGCGGCCACGCGCCCAGCACCGACTCCGACGCGCAGGTCCCTGCCGCAGACATGGCCGAGTGCCCGGTCATGGTCGGCACCCCCGTCGTGAAGACCGAGGCCGAAGCCGCCGGCCTCTTCCGCGACTACAAGGGTGAGCGGTACTGGCTGTGCTGCGGTTCCTGCGGGCCGCTCTTCGACGCCGACCCCGACCGGTACGTGGACGCCGCCTAACACCCCACGAGCGAGGAACCCGGCTCGTGCGGTGCGCCACCGAAGACGAGCCGGGTTCCCCCTCACTCGCCATATACCCGTACCGGGGTAACAGATAGGAGCACCACGATGCGCCCCGACCACCACCGCACGCAGACACCGTCAGCGGCACACGAGAAACACCCAGGCCATCCCAGGACGCACTCGGGTCATCCCGATCACAGGGACGAGCACGCCGGCAGCGAGGGCCACACCGAACACCATCACGAGCATGCCGATCATGGCAGTGCAGACCATGACCCTGCACACCGTGACGAGCACGCCGGCCACCATGGCGATCACGGTCAGGCCGGCCAGCACCACTCCGGGCACGAGGACCACGGCGGTCACGCAGGCCACGGGGATCACGTCGGGCAGTTCAGGCGACTGTTCTGGATCATGCTCGTCCTGGCGGTACCGGTGGTGGGCTTCAACGAGATGTTCGCCGACCTCCTGGGCTACCAGCTCCCCGACGTCGGATGGGTGTGGTGGGTCTCCCCAGTCCTGGGCACCGTGATGTATCTCTGGGGCGGCCGGCCGTTCCTGACCGGCGCGCTTTCCGAGATCCGCGCCCGCCAACCCGGCATGATGCTTCTCATCGGTCTGGCGATCACCGTGGCGTTCATCGCCTCCTGGGGCGCGAGCCTGGGCTTGCTGGATCATGAGCTGAACTTCTGGTGGGAACTGGCGCTGCTGGTCGTCATCATGCTGCTGGGCCACTGGATCGAGATGCGCTCCCTGGCACAGACCACCTCCGCGCTCGATTCCTTGGCGGCCCTGCTGCCCGATGAGGCCGAGAAGGTCGACGGCGACGACGTGGTCAAAGTCGCTCCGGCCGACCTCGCGGTCGGTGACATCGTCATCGTGCGCCCCGGCGCCTCGGTGCCCGCCGACGGCAGGATCACCGACGGCTCGGCCAGCATGGACGAATCCATGGTCACCGGCGAATCCAGGTCCGTCCGACGCGAGACCGGTGAGCAGGTGGTCGCCGGCACGGTGGCCACCGATTCAGGCTTGCGGGTCGAGGTCACCGCCATCGGCGAGGACACCGCCCTGGCAGGTATCCAGAAACTGGTGGCCGACGCGCAAGCATCGTCCTCGCGCGCTCAGCGCATCGCCGACACGGCGGCGGCCTGGTTGTTCTGGTTCGCACTCGGTGCGGCCGCGATCACCGCCGTGATCTGGAGTGTTCTGGGGATGCCGGATGCGGCGGTGGTGCGCACGATCACCGTGCTGGTGATCGCCTGCCCGCACGCGCTGGGACTGGCGATCCCGCTGGTGGTCTCGATCGCCACCGAACGCGCCGCCCGCGGTGGAGTGCTGGTCAAGGACCGTCTCGCGCTGGAGTCGATGCGAACAGTGGACACCGTCCTGTTCGACAAGACCGGCACCCTGACCAAGGGCGAGCCCACCGTCACCGGGATCGAACCGATCGAGGGACACACCGAAGACGAGGTGCTGGCTCTGGCCGCAGCGGCCGAGACCGACAGCGAGCACCCGCTCGCCAGGGCCGTGGTCGGGGCGGCGCGCGCCCGTGAGCTGGACGTGTCCAAGGCGACCGACTTCTCCTCCTCGCCGGCAGTTGGAGTGAAGGCGACAGTGGGCGGCACGGTGGTCGAGGTCGGCGGCCCCTACCTCCTCAACGAGCATGGCCTCGACGAACTCTCCGTCGCCGATCAGTGGCGCACCGAGGGTGCGATCATCCTCCACATCCTCGCCGACGGTCAGGTGATCGGTGCCCTGCGGTTGGCCGATGAGATCCGGTCGGAGTCCCGTGACGCCGTCGACGCGCTGCACGCCGCCGGTGCGCAGGTCGTCATGATCACCGGCGATGCTCAGGCGGTGGCCGACACCGTCGCGAACGAACTTGGCATCGACCGAGTCTTCGCCGGGGTCCGGCCCGAGGACAAGGCCGCCAAGGTCGCCGAACTCCAGCACGAGGGCCGCAAGGTGGCCATGGTCGGCGATGGAGTCAACGACGCTCCGGCCCTGGCCCAGGCCGATGTCGGCATCGCCATCGCGCCGGCACCGACGTGGCCATCGGCTCCGCCGGAGTCATCCTGGCCAGCTCGGACCCGCGCTCGGTGCTCTCGGTCATCGACCTCTCCCGGGCCTCATACCGGAAGATGAAGCAGAACCTCTGGTGGGCTGCCGGCTACAACCTCATCTCCGTCCCGCTGGCAGCCGGCGTCCTCGCACCGATCGGATTCGTTCTGCCGATGAGCGTTGGCGCGATCCTGATGTCCGCCTCGACCGTGGTGGTCGCGCTCAACGCCCAGTTGCTGCGCCGCCTTGACCTGACGCCTGAGGCCAGCACGGCCAAGACCCTTGACCGCGCGGCATCCAGATAAGCACTGTCAGCTCCCGGAGCGGACACCATACAAACAGGAGAAATACGATGGAAACCATCACCACGCCAACGGCCGAAGCCAGCCACGGCTATATCAATGACAAGGACCGCTACCTGGCTCGTCTCAAGCGCATCGAGGGCCAGGCACGCGGCATCCACCGAATGATCGATGAGGACACCTACTGCATCGACATTCTCACCCAGATCAGCGCCCTGACTTCCGCCCTGGAGAACGTCGCCCTCGGCTTGCTCGACGACCATCTCAAGCACTGCGTCGTGGACGCCGCCAAGGCTGGCGGGCCACAGGCCGAGGAGAAGATCAAGGAAGCCTCCGACGCCATCGCTCGACTAGTCAAGTCGTAAGGGACCACGGTCGCATGCGCTCTTCAAACATCATCGTCAGAGCATTGTCACTTGCCACGGAAATGGTGACCTTCCGCGCCTCAACTTCTGGCGACGCGAGCTGGCGGGCCTCCAGCACCACGGGACGCACTCAGTGGGTGTTGGAAGTCACCATTCGCGCCGTGAAAGCCTGCTGCTGAGGCCAGCCTCGGCGCCCGCCCGTGAGGCATCCCGGCATCCCATACGTGTTCCGCGTCAGGGGAACCGGAAGCGCTGGCCGTCAGGACGAGTCGCAGCTCCGGTGAGTCGAGATGGCGGCCCTCGATACGTTCGATCTCGACCGGCCGGTCGTCGCACGAACGCGAGCAATACACCGGCCCATCGTGCCCGTGGCCTATGACTGCGTGAAACTGATCTTCGTCCGCGCCGGATCAGCAATATTGCTTAGCGAGTTTGGCGGCTCTTCCCAGATGAGGGTGTAGGTCGGCCGGGAGCGTCGGTCCGCAGATAGACGTCGAGGTCTCCCGACGACGGAGGTTCCTACGCCATCCATCCGAAAGACCTCGACGTGACCGACGCTACCCCGCCGGCCGGCTTCGGCCGCCCTGACCTGACCGCCTTCGCGTCTCATCCCAGTCGACCCTGATCGAGTCTGCTGCCCCCCTCGACGAGAACGCAGCGACATCACAGCCACCCAACCCCGACCGTCCGGGAAGCCGGGACACGTCACATGGCCTGTGCTGCGGGCGTGTCGAGTGGGTCGTCCAGGGGCGACGCAGGAGCGTCGACGCGACGTGCTGAGAGGTGGTTCCAGTCGAGCGCTAGGACACCGGCTACAGGCATGGCGATAGGTCAGGAACGGCGTCGCTCCCTGCGCAGGAGGGAGCGCAGAGTCTCGGCGTTCGCGTAGCCGACCCGTAGCGCGATCTCGGCGGAGGTGAGGTCCGTGGTTGCTGAGAGGTGCCGAGCTCGTTCGATGCGAAGCCGTTGGACGAAGCCGAGCGGAGTGAGGTTGAGCGCCGCACGGACTCGTCGTTCGAGGGTGCGCCGGCTGGTGCCGAGCGACTGCGCGACGACGGCGACTTTGAACGGTTCGTCCAGGCGGGCGCGCACGAAGCGTTCGAACTCGACGACGATCGGGTCCTCGTGCCAGAGATGTTCGTAGGCGACGAAGGCCGCCTGCGACGGACGCTCGTCGATGATGAGGAGCTTGGCGACATGTTGGGCCAGGTCGGGGCTGATCGATCGCACGAGTGAGAGCGCGAGGTCGATGTGGGCGAACGCGGCGCCGGCGGTGACGAGGTTCCCGTCGACCACGACCATGGTGTCGAGATCGAGGGCGACGGTCGGATAGCGCTTCAGGAACTCCGGCCCCAGGAACCAGCTGGTCGTCGCCCGCCGATGATGCATCCGTCCGGTCTCGGCGACAGCGAACACGCCGGTGCACGCCGCGGCGATCCGGGTGGTCGCCTCGTCGAGGCGCCCGAGCGAGGCGATGACCGAACGAGCATCTCGGCTCTGGAGGGCGTCGTTGGTAGCGGCGGCCGTAAGGGTTCCAAGCGCAGGGACGACGACCACGTCGAACTCTGCGGACTCCGACAGCGGGTGGTCCACCGACAGGGTCATCGATGCCGTCGTGGTCACTCGCCGTTTCGGTCCGAGGATGGCGAGTTCGATCGGGTCGATCCGCGGGTCGACATCGCCGCGGGCTCCGTCGGCCACCCGCACGATGTCGATGACCGACGCGACCGCCGAACCGAAGCAGCCGTCGATCGCGATCAGTCCGATACGCATGACGTAAACAATAGCAATACTGCCGTATACGCCACTACCCACCGGCCCTCGCTCGTCATACGCTGAACTCGTCCCACGAAGAACCACGACTTCAAGGAAAGTCCCTCATGTCAACACCCGCATCACTTCCGTATGCCTTCGTCGCCAAGATCGTCGCGGCCGATGGACAGCACGACGCGCTCGCCGATCTGCTCGCCGGCGCTGTCGCACTCGCCAACGAAGAAGTAGGAACGATTGTCTGGTTCGCGGTCAGGACCCACGCCGACACCTTCTGGATCTTCGATGCATTCCACGACGAGGCCGCTCGCGACGCCCACGCCAACGGCGCCATCGTCGCAGCCCTGATGGCCAACCAGCACCTCCTCAGCGCAGCACCCGAGATCCTGGCGGCCGACGTCCTCGCGTCCAAGCTCCCGTAGTCCGCCAACGCACGAGACGATCGCGCCCCGCCGAGCCGTCGCCAGGTCGCGACGCAACGCCACGCTGCGTTGCCGAGCGGTGCGAGGCCTATCGGCACACGGACAGGATGCCGGGCCGCGAGCGCTCAGCCGGCGAGGGGTCCGTCGCAGAGGAGAGCGACGTCGGTGTCGGGCAGAGCCGTGAGGCCAGCGCATCGCGCGACCACCAGAACCGAACCGCCTGTCGGAATCGAACCGACGACCTAATCACGTCGGCTTTGCGTCTATCGCTTGATGCGCCCACTGGGCGAACGAGCCGCTGACCTGCGCAAACGCCGAGCGTGGGGGACGCCGCCATCCGGTGGTGACCGACGACGACCGACCAGTACCGACCGTTTCACCGGAGCTTGCGGCGGCGTCGAAGCCGAGCAAGCTCCATTCTTTTAGCTCACCGCGCCCTCCTCCTCGGCGGTCCCGTCGTCGGCGAAGACGTCTCAGGGGTCTTCCCAGATGAGGGTGTAGGTCGGCCGGGCGCGTCGCTCCGCAGATAGACGTCGAGGTCTCCCGACGACGGAGGTTCCTACGCCATCCATCCGAAAGACCTCGACGTGACCGACGCTACCCCGCCGGCCGGCTTCGGCCGCCCTGACCTGACCGCCTTCGCTCGACTCGACGGCCTCGGTCTGAGCGTGACCGGACAACAACTTGAGCCGGATCGTGCGGTCCTCGCGTGCCGCGTGGTGGAACCAGATCAGTGGTGCCGACGGTGCGGCAGCGAAGGCGCTGCTCGTGACACCGTGATCCGGCGGTTGGCCCACGAGCCGCTGGGCTGGCGACCGACCGTGCTGGAAGTTGTAGTGCGCCGCTACCGCTGTGCCGACTGCGGACACGTGTGGCGCCAAGACACCAGCGCCGCGGCGGAGCCACGCGCGAAGCTCTCGCGCACCGGGCTGCGGTGGGCGCTGGAAGGGATCGTGGTCGCACACCTCACCGTCGCACGTGTCGCCGAGGGACTCGGGGTCGCGTGGGACACCGCCAACAACGCGGTCCTGGCCGAAGGCAAGCGACTGCTGATCAACGACCCCACGCGGTTCGAGGGCGTGAAGGTCATTGGCGTCGATGAGCACGTCTGGCGCCACACCAGGCGTGGCGACAAGTACGTCACCGTGATCATCGACCTCACCCCGGTTCGCGATGGCGCCGGCCCAGCAAGGCTGCTGGACATGGTCGAGGGCCGGTCGAAGGCGGCGTTCAAGACCTGGCTCGCCGACCGCGACGACGCCTTCCGTGACGCGGTCGAGGTGGTCGCGATGGACGGCTTCACCGGGTTCAAGACCGCCGCTGCAGAGGAGATCCCGGACGCGGTCACGGTGATGGATCCCTTCCACGTCGTGCGCCTGGCCGGTGACGCCCTCGACAGGTGCCGGCGCCGGGTCCAACTCGCGATCCACGGGCACCGTGGGTTCAGGGACGACCCGCTCTACAAGTCGCGGCGCACGCTGCACACCGGCGCGGACCTGCTCACCGACAAGCAGAGCGACAGGCTACGCGCGCTGTTCGTTGATGACGCTCACGTCGAGGTCGAGGCGACCTGGGGTGTCTACCAGCGCATGATCGCCGCCTATCGCCACGAGGACCGGCAACGTGGCCGCGAGCTCATGGAGAAGCTGATCACCGACCTCAGCGCCGGCGTCCCCAAGGTGCTCACCGAGCTCACCACCCTGGGCCGGACCCTGAAGAAGCGAGCCGCTGACGTGCTCGCCTACTTCGAACGACCCGGCACCAGCAACGGGCCGACCGAGGCGCTCAACGGACGGCTCGAACACCTGCGCGGCTCCGCACTCGGGTTCCGCAACCTGACCAACTACATCGCCCGAAGCCTGCTCGAGACCGGCGGCTTCAGACCCCAACTCCTACACCCCCGATTGGGATGAGCCCCCAACCCACGCTATCGCGTGGCTATTGGATGTCGCCGGGTTGTCCACTCACGACATCGACGTCGTGGCCTACAACTTCGTCCCCACTCGGTACTTGCCTGCGGCTGTCGCCTCGGCGCGCTACGCGGTGCGTCGTGGCACCGCCGCGCGTGCTCTACCGCGTGCGCGCTCGTTCGTGAAGGTCGCCTACCGCACTCGCGACCGCCTGGGGCAGCTTCGAGCTCGGTTTCCGCGCGCGCGTGTGGTCGCGGTGCCGCATCACCGGGCACATGGGTTGTATGCCTTCGCCGCCTCGGGCCGCTCCCGGGCAGCCGTGCTGGTGGCCGACAGTCTGGGCGAAACCGCCACCACCAGCATTGCCCTGGCGGATTCCTCCAGCGAGCGGGTGCACTATCAACAACTCGCAGCGCTGTCCGATCCCGCCTCGCTTGGCTATGTCTACGGTGCGGTGACCGAGCATCTCGGCTGGCGGCGCGGCGACGAGGAAGGAACGGTGATGGCCCTGGCCGCGCTCGGCGACCCGGCTCGATTCCGGAACCTGTTCTCCGACGCGGTGCGGCTCACCGAGACGGGCTTCACCGTAGACCCGACGTTGTTTCACCTGCGCGTGTTGTCCGGGAGAGCACCTCGGATCACGCGCGCGTTCGTCGAGCGCGGATGCCACGCCCGCCGACCCGACGAACCGGTCGAGGCGGTGCACCGTGATCTCGCCGCGGCCCTGCAGGAACGCACCGAGCAGGTCATGCTCCACCTCGCCTCGCAGGCGGCCCGCCAAACTGGTCAGAGCACGCTCTGTGTGGGCGGCGGGGTCGCAATGAACTGCGTCAGCATCGGCCGCATCGCCGAGAGCGACCTGGTCGACGAGGTGATGGTTCCCCCGGCACCTGGAGACTCGGGCACTGCCATCGGCGCCGCGATCGACCAATGGGTGCGGGCGCGGGGGACGCTGCCGGTCGGCGTGGCGGGCGCTGCTACCTCGGGCCGAGCTTCCCTGACCCCACTATTGCGGCTGCGAGCGGGCTGCGCGTGCGTGCCGTGGACAACCCGGCCCGCAAGCTGGCTCGAGAACTCGCCGACGGGAAGATCGTGGGTCTGTTCACCGGCAGGCTCGAGGCGGGTCCACGGGCGCTGGGGCACCGATCCATCCTCGCCTCCCCGCTTGACCCTGGTGTGGTCGATCGGCTCAACGCGACGGTGAAGTATCGCGAGCCATTCCGACCCTTCGCGCCGGTCGTACTCGCCGACAAGGCCGCGGACTACTTCTCTCTGCGACAGTCGTCCCCGTTCATGTCGATGGCGGCCCCCGTGACCGATCTGGCCCGGCAGCTCGTCCCGAGCATCGTGCACACCAATGGCACCGCTCGCGTACAGACCGTGGACGCCGAGCAGAATCCGCTGTTGGCCGAGGTACTGACCGAGTTCGCGGCTATCACGGGGGTTCCCGTGCTGATCAACACATCTCTCAACATCAAGGGCAAGCCCATCTGTGGCACCCCGGAGATGGCGTTGGAATGCCTGACCGAGTCCGGCATCGACGCACTCCTGCTCGACGGTCGGTGGGTGACGCGATGACGAGCACCACCACCGCGTCCGGGCTGCGCATCGGATACAGCTTCTGGGGCTTCCTCGGATCCGGCGTCACCGACACCCCGGACGGCGGGCGCAGCCACCGCCGCACCTTGATGGACGGGCTGATCGCCGCCGGGCATCAGGTCGTGTTCCTCCAAGCCAACCGCGACCTCACCGAAGCGGGCACCGACCTACGCGAGACCTACACGTGGGCCGACGGACTGCCCGACATCGACGTGCTCGTCCTCGAATGGCGTTGGCCCATCCCCGGCCGCAACACGACACCCTGCGGCCAACCGGGCCACACATGTGACCTGCATCGTCAGCGGGAACTGCTGGATCACTACGCCGAACAGGGCTTGCCGACGATCCTCTGGGACAAAGACCAACGGCTCCCCGCCGACGATCACCTGCGCCGGCACCCGAGCATCACCGTGGCCGAACCGGCTCTACACCCCAGCCCTGGTGCCCACAGTCTGTTGTTCCCGATCGCTGACGAGGTCCTCGACTCCTTCGACCCCCGTGCGGTCACCGCCGCGCCCGGCAGTGGCCGTTGGTGTACGTCGGCAACCAATACGATCGCGACGCCGCGTTCGACACCTATTTCGCCCCGGCCGCCGCGCGGCATGCCCACCGCGTCGCCGGGAAGTGGACCGATACCGACCGGTGGCCGCACGTGCGGTTCGCCGGCAGAGTTCCGTTCAGCGTTGTCGAGGACCTTTACCGTGACGCGGTCTCGACCGTGCTGCTGCCCGAACGGTATGCGCGTCGCGGGCATATGACACAGCGGATCTTCGAGGCGGTCCTGGCCGGATGCCTACCTCTGACTCCCGGCACGATCCGGTCCGCCGCGCGGTTCGTCCCGACCAGTCTTCACGTCACCTCGGGCAGTGACACGGCCGACCGCGTGTCGCGACTGATGGATATGCCTGAGCGGCATCGGGCGGAGCTACTGACGGCGTGCGCCGCACGGCTGGAGCTGTTTCGCTTCAGTACCCAGCTCGATCACCTCGACGCGCTCTTGCCTGCTGCCCGAACCGAGCTGACAAGCCTGGCACCGTGAACACTCGTCAACACCGCCCACTCGGACCCGATTCCGGAGGGAACCCCGTGCAGAAGATCGCCATCTGTGGCTGTGGCGGATCAGGAAAATCGGCCCTCGCCCGCCAACTCAGCACCCGTCTTGATCTCCCCGTGACCCACCTCGACATGGTCTATTACGACCAGGACTGGAACCCGCTGAGTCAGGAGGAGTTCGCAGCCGTCCAACGACAGCTGGTCGCGGGCGAGGAGTGGATTCTCGACGGCAACTACGCCTCGACCATGCCCATCCGGCTCGCCGCAGCCGACGTCGTGATCTTCCTTGACATCCACCCATTGGTGTGTCTGTGGGGCATCCTGAGGCGCCGCAGGCAGCACCGCGGCTCGGATGAGCTGTCGCGCCACCTGCGCGGGAACCTGAACTGGGGCTTCGTCAAGTACATCCTCGGCTACCGCAAGACCATGCGCCCGAAGGTGCGGGCGCTGCTCGACGAGCACGCTGCGGGCACCGTCGTCACCCTCACCAGCCGCCGCGCCGCGCGCCGCTACCTCGCCAGCCTCTCCACAGGCCCACGCCGATCATGACTGAATCCACCAACCCGTTCCTCGACGAACGCCGCCGTGACGCACTCTACGGGGGCGCGAGCCGACTCACGCAACGCACCGCAGCGCTGCATGACGCGAAGATCGAGGGTGAACCGGTTGCGAGCGTCATGGCGGGTTTCGGACAAGTTGGCCCCGATCATCTGCTCGACGTCGGATGCGGACGAGGTGGGACGACAGCACACCTCACGCGGCGATGGTGGCCGCGCGAGGTCACCGCGCTGGACGCGTCACCAGCGTTGTTGGCGGAAGCCCGCCGCCGCGTCTGCGACAACGTTCCCGACGGCGCGGCGCGCGTCGGTTTCGTCGCGGCCGACTTCCACGACATTCCACTGCCCGACGACGACTGCGACGTCGTCGTCGCCGCATTCTGCCTCTACCACTCGCCAGCACCGGAAACCGTGCTCGCGTAGTTTCGCCGCTGTCTGCGCCCGGGCGGCCGGGCCATCCTCGTCACCAAATCCGCCGACAGCTACGCGACGCTCGACGAGCTTGCCGCCGCGTCCGGGCTCGCCCCCGACGCCCACAGCCGGTCGTCGCTGTATGACAGCTTCCACAGCGGCAACGCGGAGTCCGTGGTCTCGGAGGAACTTCGAGTCCAGGCCGTGCGTCACGACCGCCATCGGTTCCGATTCGCTGACGCCGACCATCTCGCCGCGTACCTCGCGACGAACCCCAGATACTCCCACTATGACCCGGAAACCTTGGCAAAACGGTTCGCTTCCGTCCTGAAGGGACACGGAGTAACGACCGAGTCCACCGTGACCTACGTCGTGGCGAGCGCGACATGACACCACGCACCTTCCGCAAGACGTTCCGCGACGCCGCCAGCGCCCGTGCGGCCATCGAACACCACCGATGGCTCGTCGGGCTCGACGCAGACGTGGATCTGCCCGTGGTGGTTCAGAACATCGGCACCGCGGTCGAATTCGAGTTCGTTGCCGGACCCACCGCGACACCGCGAGACGCGGTCGTCGTGGCCGAGGCGCTCGGGCGAGTACACCGAGCCGCGTGGGACGCCGGGCTGGACCGCGTCGACGTGAACCAGCCGTACCTCCTACCAAGCGGGCACACGATCTCCGGATTCGCCCCACCACGCCGAGCCCGCCTGCGTACGGCGCTCGCGTCCGTGTCGAGCCCACTGTCCAGCGATATCGTCGACCGTTGGCTCGCCGCGGACCTACCCGCCGCCCTGTACAAGGACGCCAACCCACGCAACGTGATCATCTCGCCCACGCGCGGTCCCGTCCTGGTCGACTTCGACACCCTCACACTCGCCCCCGTCGGATACGACCTCGCGAAATTCATCGTCACCCTCGCCATGACCTTCGGTGACCTCCCTCGCGAGCTAGTGCTCAACACACTCGAGACCTACCGCACGGCGATGGGAATCAGCGCGGCCGAATGCCCGCTGGAATACGTCCAAGTGTGGGCCGAACTCCACCACCTACTCACCGCCCCCTGGATCGGCCGCCACTACACCCACAGCTGGAAACACACCCGCCCCTGGTCCGCTAGTGACGTCCTCGTGGCCTCCCGCAGCCACTGCCATCAAGGAGTCGATAAGCGCATGCCCGTCACCACCGAACTCATCCTCGCGCGCCACGGCGAGGCCCACTGCAACGTCGCCGGCATCGTCGGTGGCGAAGCGACCTGCACAGGCCTCACCGACCAGGGCCACGCTCAAGTCCGCCGGCTCGCCACACGCCTTAAACAGGAACACGCCACCGCTCCGATCACCGCCCTCTACACGAGTCCACGACGACGCACCGTTGAAACCGCCGCGCACCTCGCGGACCAGCTGAACCTGGAAACTCGCGTCGAACCCGCCTTGCGCGGCCACGATCACGGCGAGGCCGACGGACAGCCGTGGACGGCGATCAAGCGACGCTTCGGCGGCAGGCCCCAGCGGTACCCGGACCGGCCCATCGCCGCCGGGGCCGAAACCTGGAACGAGTTCATCTCGCGCTGCCGTGCCGCGCTCCGCGGAATCCTCGACGAGCACGAGGGCGAACGTGTCCTCATCGCGGCTCATGGCGAAACCATCGAAGCCAGCTTCGCGTTGTTCCTCCCACTGCCGCTCGACGACACCGAGCTGGCAGGACAGATCACCGGTCATTCGTGCCTGACGCGGTGGCAGCGTCACCGCAACACGTTCGGGCACGACGTCTGGATGCTGGCGGGCCACAACGACACCAACCACGTTCGCTCACCGATGGAGGTGACCACGTGAGCCACGAATCCGACGCACTTGCGCACCTCCGCGACCTCGCGGAGTCCGCGCTCCACACGCCCGTAGAGATCGCTACCGGTCAGCTCGGTCATGCCACCGGCACCGTGGTGAAAATGCGAGGCGACAACACTGATCTCATCGCCAAGCTGCACCGGTCACCGTCCTTGCATGAGCGGGAGGTGCACGCGTACCGCGCCTGGACACCGCACCTCGGTTCGACTGTCCCGGAACTCATCGCCGTCGCACCCGAGCTGCACGGGATCGTCATCACCGCACTCCCAGGAACGCCGCTGGACACCCAATCGTTAGGCCCCGACGACGAACGCGACGCGCATCGCGATGCTGGCCGCGTCCTCGCACGACTGCATGCCCTTCCCGCTCAAGCCGCCGCCAGCGACATCACCGAC
This sequence comes from Saccharomonospora sp. CUA-673, assembly GCF_001942305.1. GTDB lineage: Bacteria > Actinomycetota > Actinomycetes > Mycobacteriales > Pseudonocardiaceae > Prauserella. The sequence goes on from NZ_MKKE01000017.1 coordinate 76,824, forward strand.
TACTTGGCCGACCGTGGCGAACACTGGCTCGCTCGGCTCGGCCATCACATCACCCAGCACGACGCCCACCTCGTACGCGAACACCTTCGTCTTCTCCGATCAACCACGCATGCCCGCGTCGCGCCTTGCCATCTGGACTTCCAACCACGAAACCTGTTGTGGCACACCGACCGACGCACCCGCGTCATCGATTTCGAGAACAGCCGCGAAGACCTCGCCGCTCGAGACCTGGCACGCCTCGCGACACGAATATGGCCCCAGCGGCCAGACCTGCGCGAGGCGTTCCTCGACGGCTATGGCCCGCTGGACACCAGCGACACCGCCGTGCTGCACCACGTCACGGCCCTCGAAGCCGTCACGAGCATGGCGCACGGACTCCAGCACGGAGACGACTACCTCGTCGATCTCGGCCGCCGACTCCTCGCCAACCTCGGCCACTGAGCATTGACGGGAGCGCACCTCATGGAAACCGTGACTGTCCTCGGCGCCGGCTACGTCGGACTAACCACCGCAGCATGCCTGGCCCACCTCGGCCACCGCGTCCACGCCATCGACGCGGACGCCGCACGAGTTCACCGGCTCCAAGCTGGGGAGATCGACCTGCTCGAACCCGAGCTTTCCGAGATGGTCCGCGCACACCAGCAGACCGGTCACCTCAGTTTCTCCACTGACCCCGGGAGTTGGATCGGCGTTTCCGACGCCGTCTTCCTCTGCCTGCCAACGCCAGCCTGCGTCGATGGTTCCGCCGACCTCGCAGCCGTCCGGAGTTGGCTGCCACACCTGCGTCGACACCTCCCGCCCGGCCGGCGGATCATACTCAAATCCACCGTTCCACCAGGCACCCAACGGCAACTCGCCACCATTCTCGCGCGGCCCGACATCGCGATAATCAGTAATCCCGAATTCCTCCGCGAAGGACACGCGATTCACGACTGGCTCAACCCGGACCGCATCATCATCGGCGCCGACGAGCCCGAATCGACCCGCTACCTGTCCTCCCTCTACGCCAACCTCGACGCCCCAGTCGTCGAAACCGACCCGACAAGCGCCGAGCTCATCAAGTACGCGGCGAACACCTTCCTCGCACTCAAGATCACCTACGCCAACACCCTGGCCGAGCTCTGCGAACACATCGGCGCCAACATCACCGACGTCCGCACCGGCATCGGACACGACCCCCGCATCGGAAACGCCTACCTGGACGCAGGCCCCGGCTGGGGCGGCCCATGTCTCCCCAAAGACGTCCACGCGCTGATATCGACCGGCGCCCGCACCCCAGCGGAACTCGGACTCATCCACTCCATAATCGAAGCCAACGCCCATCACCAACGACGGGTCGTCACCCTCCTCGAACAACTCCTGCCGCGGCCGCTCGCCGGCGCGCGGGTCGCACTGCTCGGTCTCACCTTCAAAGCGGCGACCAACGACCTGCGCGACTCCCCAGCCCTGCACATCGGCCGGCGGCTGGCGGCATGTCGCGTCCACGTCACCGCCTACGACCCCGCGATCAATGCCTCCGCGACTCCGGAACTCGATCAGCTCACGCTCACGGCGACAGCCGCTGTCGCGATCGCGGACGCCGATGCGGTACTCGTACTGACCGAATGGCCCGAATTCGCCACGTTGCCATGGAACAACCTCGCCCACGACATGCGCGGCGATATCGTACTGGACACCCGCGGCTGACCTGATCCCCGGGTGGTGGTCCGGTTGTTGTGAGAGTCCGATGCCCGATGATGGGCGCAGGAGGACTCGACGACGATGAGTGAGCGACGCCGGCG
>NZ_MKKE01000018.1 GCF_001942305.1 Saccharomonospora sp. CUA-673
AAAACGCCGAAGCAGACTTCAGGATCTCATTGGCTCTCTTCAACTCGCGGTTCTCACGCCGTAGCCGCTTCAGCTCATCGAGTTCATCACTGGAGGGACCGGGCTCTTCCCCAGCATCCCTGCGTGATTGCTTGGCCCAGTTATGCAGCGTGTGCGGTGAGACGCCGAGTTTCTCACCTGTGGCTTCAGCAGCCCTCCATCGCGAGGATTCCTGCACTCTGCGGTGATCTTCCATCATCCGCAGCGCCCGGTCCTTGAACTCCGGGGTATAAGACGTTCTGTTCCTGGTCATAATCCGATCCTCCTGAATCACATAGATCGGAACAAGACCCAGTACGGTTCACAACGACCCACCACCGTTCTGACCTGGCCTTGTCAGCACGCACGAGGCTGATCTATGTTGCCTGCTCGGACGTCCTAGTCGGGTGCCGACGACATGATCGCGCTCGCCTGCACACGGTCGACGACCGTGAGATCGGAGCATTGACGTGACCGAGCCGCCGCTGTCCGCGCCGACTAGCTACGACCGGGTCTGGACCAACTGGGCCGGCAACCACACCGCCACCGCCGCCATGTACTCGCGGCCACGCGACGAGGCCGAAGCCGTCGAAGCGGTGCGGTACGCGATCGGGCAGGGCATGAACGTGCGCGTCGCCGGGACGGGACACTCGTTCACCCCGATCGTGCCCACCGGCGGACTCATGCTCGACCTCACCGGGCTCAGCGGCGTCACCTCCACCGACCCCGCGCGGCTGCGCGCCTCGGCGCTCGCCGGCACCACCGTCGGCCAACTCGGCGACCCGCTGTGGGACGCCGGACTGTCCCTGTCCAACCAGGGTGACATCGACAAACAGGTCATCGCCGGCGCCATCGCGACCGCCACGCACGGCTCCGGCATCGAACTGCCCAACATGTCCGCCGCCATGACGGGCGTGCGGCTCATCAACGGACACGGCGACATCGTCGAAATCGGCGAGAACGACCTGCGCGAACTACGCGCCGCACAGGTCGCCATCGGCTCGCTCGGCGTGATGCTCGAGGTCGAACTGGCCGTCTCCCCCGCGTACTACATCACCGAGGAAATCAGCTACCGGCCGTGGGAGGAGATCGAATCCTCCTGGGACGAACTGATCGCCAACCACCGGCACTTCTCGTTCTTCTGGTGCCCCGCCGACCACTCCGTCGACCTGTACCAACTCCCCGCGCCGCCCGACCAGCCGATGCGCAACCACTGCTACGTCAAGATCTACGACGAGGTCGAGATCACCGAACCCGACGGGATCGTGTCCGACGACGTCGGCAACCGCACCGACCGCGCATACCGCGTCTACCCCGGCGGTTACGACGAACCCTTCCACGAGATGGAATACATGGTGCCCGCCGAGCACGGCCTCGAGGCGCTGAACAAGATCCGCCGACTCATGCTCGACGAGTTCCCCGACCAGCTCTACCCCATCGAGGTGCGCTGGACCGCCGGCGACGACGCCTACCTGTCCCCGAACTACCAGCGCGCCACCATGGTCATCTCCGTGTCCGGCGCGCCGGGCACCGACTACTGGCCGTTCCTGCGCGCCGTCGACCAACGCCTGCAGGAGTACCAGGCCCGCCCGCACTGGGGAAAGATCCACTTCATGACCCGCGACCGGCTCGGCGAACTGTTCCCCGAATTCGACACCTTCCTCGCCGTCCGCCGGGAATTCGACCCCGACGGAACCTTCCTCAACGACCACCTACGCCCACTACTGCGGTGACATCGCCGCCCCGCGCGCCATCGCCCCGCGCGGGAGGAGAGGACAAGGACAATGGAGTCCTTCGGGAACGTAGTCATCTACATCATGATGGCGTTCGTCATCATCGGCGCCGTCGCCTCGATCCGCAACGACCAGCACGGACTCGGTAAGGAATTCAAGGAAGGCCTGCACTCCATCGGGGCCATCTTCATCCCTGTCGCCGGGATCATGGCCGCCATCCCCTACCTGTCGGCACTCGTCGAATCCGTCGCGGGCCCGCTGTTCGACGCCATCGGCGCCGACCCGGCGATCGCCGCGACCAGTCTGATCGCGGTCGACATGGGCGGATACCAACTGGCCCACGAGACCGCCGCCACCACCGGCGGATGGATCATGGCCAGCGTCGTCGGTTACATGGCAGGCGCCACGATCATCTTCACCATTCCGGTCGGCCTCGCCATGGTGGACCGCCGCGACCACCGGTACATGGCACTCGGCGTCATGGCCGGCGTCCTGGCCATCCCGATCGGCGTCCTCATCACCACGACCATGCTCGTCGCGACGTCGACGACCGTCCGCGGCGACGTGTCCGGCGACAGCGCCTCGAACGCACCGCTGTCGGGTTTGGACACCGGCGCGATCCTGCTCAACCTGCTGCCGTTGGCCGTCTTCGTCGTCGCACTCGCCGCGGCACTCTGGTTCGCGCCCGAGCTCATGATCCGACTGTTCATCTGGTTCGGACGCATTCTCGACGCGCTGCTCAAGCTCGTGCTGGCCGTGAGCATCATCGAGCACTTCACCGGCGTGTTCTCCGCCGTTTTCGGTGGCTGGGGATTCGATCCGATCATCGCCGACGCCGAGGACCAGTACCGCGCACTCGAGGTCGCCGGCAACATCGGCATCATGCTCGCCGGAGCGTTCCCCATGGTGTACGTCCTACGCAAGGGACTGGCGCGCCCGCTGGGCGCGTTGGGACGCCGCGTCGGGATGAGCGCCGAGGGCACCGCCGGACTGCTGGCCGCCATGGCCAACGTACTGGCCCTGTTCCGCCTCGTGCGGCACATGCCGCCGAAGGACAAGGTGCTGTGCATCGCGTTCGCCGTCTGTGCGGCGTTCCTGGTGGGCGACCACCTGGCGTTCACAGCGAACTTCCAACCGAACCTCATCCTGCCGCTGCTGGTGGGCAAACTCGTCGGCGGCATACTGGGGATCGGACTGGCGGCGCTCATCACGATGCCGGCGGTGCGTGCCCTCGCCGCCGAAGAACGCACCGAGGACACCACCGCCACCGCTTCCTGACGATTCCTACGCCCACTACTGCGATGAGCACTACCGCGACGACCGCTGTGCCGACGTGATCGCCTCCCATACCCGGAACGGGGTCACCGGCATGTCGACGTGGTTGACGCCCAACGGCTGCAACGCGTCGATGACGGCGTTGACGACCGCGGGTGTGGAGGCGATCGAACCCGACTCCCCCGCACCCTTGGCGCCGAGCGCGTTCGTCGGCGACGGCGTCACCGTGTGGTCGAGCGTGAAGTCGGGCAGGTCCGGGGCGCCCGGCACGAGGTAGTCGGCCATCGACGCGCTCGTGAGGTTGCCGTCGTCGTCGTACACCGCGTCCTCGTACAACGCCTGACCGATGCCCTGTGCGATCCCACCGTGCATCTGACCATCCACAATGGCCGGATTGATCACGGTGCCGCAGTCGTCGAGCGCGTAGTACTCAGGAATCGTGACCCGGCCGGTCTCGGTGTCCACATCGACGACACAAATGTGCGTACCGAACGGGTAGGTGAAGTTCGGCGGGTCGAAGAACTGTTCCTCGGACAGACCCGGTTCCATACCCTCCGGCAGATCCGCCGCCAGGTACGCCGCACCCGCGACCTCCTGGATCGTCACACTGCTACCGCCCGACACTCCCGCCACCGAGAACGCGCCGTCGGTGAACTCGAGGTCCTGTTCGGACGCCTCCAACATGTGCGCAGCCAACGTGCGCGCCTTCGTCACGACCTTCTCGCACGCCAGATACACCGCCGTGCCACCGACAGCGGCACTGCGCGAACCGTAGGTGTCCAAACCGTACGGCGCCGCCCGGGTGTCGCTGTGCACCACCTGGACGCTGTCCATCGGCACACCCAGACGATCCGCGACGATCTGCGCCCACGTCGTCTCGTGCCCCTGGCCGTGCGGCGACGTTCCCGTCACCACCTGCACCGCGCCCGTGGACAGCATGCGCACGCTCGCCATCTCCCACCCCGGCGCTCCGAGACGCAACGCGGCGGTCATCTTCGACGGCGACAGGCCACCGTTCTCGGTGTAGCTGCACAGTCCGATGCCCAGCTGGACCCGCTCGCCTGCCTCCCGCCGGCGGCGCTGCTCGGCGCGCAACCGGTCGTAACCGGCCAGGTCGAGAACCTTGTCGAGCGCGAGCGGATAGTTGCCGGAGTCCATCTCCAAACCCGCCGGCGTGGCCGCGCCGTTGTCGAACGGCGGGTGATAGTTGCGCCGGCGGACCTCGGCCGGGTCCATCCCCAGCCGGCGGGCCAGCGCGTCCATCGCCCGCTCCACGCCGTAGATGCCCTCGGTCCGGCCCGCGCCGCGATACGAATCGGTCGGCGTCTTGTTCGTGAACACGCCCTTGCACTCGATGGAGAACGCACCGAACGAATACACGCCGGGGAAGATGAACGCGCTCAACAACGGGATCCCGGGCGTCAACAACTGCAGATAGGCACCCATGTCGGCGAGGATGCGCACGCGCATGCCCAACAGCGTGCCGTCGTTGCGCGCCGCCAGCTCCACGTACTGCACCTGCCCCCGCCCGTGCGTCATCGTCTGACCGTCCTCGGTGCGGCCCGCGACCCACTTCACCGGCCGGGACAGCCGGCGGGCCAGAACGATGCCGATGCATTCCTCGGGATAGACGTTGAGCTTGCCGCCGAACCCGCCGCCGACGTCGGGCGCCACGACGCGCAGATCCTGCTCGGGCACCGAGCACACCCCGGCCAGCACGCTGCGCAGGATGTGCGGGATCTGCGTCGAGGAGTACAGCGTGAAACCCGAACCGGTCGGTTCCGGCACCGCCACGATCGCGCGTTGCTCCATCGGCGTGGGCTGCAGCCGCTGCTGCACGTAGCGCTCCGCGACGTGCACGTCGGCCTCGGCGAACGCGGCGTCCACCTCGCCCGTGGCCAGTTCCCACGTGTAGCTCTCGTTGGTGCCGAACTCCTCGTGCACATGTGGTCCACCGGCGAGGCTCTCCTCCACGTCGAGAGCCGGGTCGGCCGGCTCGTAGTCGACGTCGATGTGCTCGAGCGCGTCCTGGGCCGCGGCGGCGTCGGCCGCGGCGACCACCGCAACTGCCTCGCCCGCGAACCGCACGTGGTCCACGGCGACGGGCAGGTGCTCGGGGATCCGGATGTCCTCGGTCACCGGCCACGCGCACGGGATGCCGGCCCACTCGTCGGCGAGGTCGGCACCGGTGTAGACGGCGACCACGCCCGGCATCCCCGCGGCCTCGGTGACGTCGATCGACGCGATGCGGGCGCGCGCGAACGGACTGCGCAGGACGGCGACGTGCACGGTGCCCGGCGGGGCGATGTTGCCGGTCCAATTGCCCTTCCCGGCGAGCAGTTGCGGATCTTCCCGACGCGGGACCGCAGTTCCCACATTCGGACGGGCTGTGGTCCGGACCTCGGTCTCGGTCATGGTTCACCCTTTCTGCAGAAGCGTCTGACGCTGTCGAACCGACGGTGGTGCGGTGTCCGTGGGGATCGGGCCGGCGACCTCGTGCGGCTACGTCGAATCCGGCAACAGTTCCTCCAGCCACCGGGTGTGCACGGCTCCGGCGCGGAGGTCGGGTTCGTCGAGCAGCCGGCGGTGGATCGGCACCGTCGTGGCCACCCCTTCGACCCGCAGTTCGGCCAGGGCCTGGCGAGCGCGGGCGAGCGCGGTGTCCCGATCGGGCCCGAAGCAGACGAGCTTGGCGATCATCGAGTCGTAGAACGGGCTGATGCGGTCGCCGGCGACGAAGCCGGTGTCCACCCGCACGCCCGGACCACCGGGAAGGTCCATACGCGACAGCGTTCCCGGGGTCGGCCGGAATCCCTCGTCCGGATCCTCGGCGTTGATGCGCAGTTCCACGGCCGCGCCGCGGACCTCCACCTCGTCCTGGGCGAACGAGATCGGCCGGCCGGCCGCGATGCGCAACTGCTCGCGCACCAGGTCCACGCCCGTGATCGCCTCGCTGATCGGGTGCTCGACCTGGATCCGCGTGTTCATCTCGATGAAGAAGAACTCGCCGCCGGGCGTCAGCAGGAACTCGACCGTGCCCGCGCCCAGATAGCCCACCTGGCGCGCCAACCGGACCGCGGCCTCGTTGATCTCCGTCCGCGTCTGCGGCGACAACCCCGGAGCCGGAGCCTCCTCGATGAGCTTCTGCCGACGCCGCTGCACCGAGCAGTCCCGTTCGAACGTGTGCACCACGGTGCCGGCCGCATCGGCCAGGACCTGCACCTCGATGTGGCGGGCGCCGTGGATCGCGCGTTCCAGGTACACCGTGTCGTCGCCGAACGCCGAGCGCGCCTCGCGCGCGCCGCGGGCAGGGCGTCGGCCAGTTCGTCCGGTGTGGACACCGGGCGGATGCCCCGTCCCCCACCGCCGGCCGCCGCCTTGATGAGCACCGGGTAACCGATGTCGTCGGCGGCGCCTGGGCCGCCTCGATGTCGTCGACCGGGCCGCTGCCCGGTACGACCGGGACGTCGGCGCGTCGCGCGGCCGCGCGGGCGGCCGCCTTGTCGCCCATCGTCTCGATCGTCGACACGCCGGGTCCGACGAACGTCAGGCCCGCGTCGGTGAACTCCTTGACGGCCCCGGCCCGCTCGGACAGGAACCCGTAGCCGGGATGGACGGCGTCGGCGCCGGTCGACCGCGCGGCCTCCACCAGGGCGGTCGAGTTGAGGTACGACTTGGCTGCGGCCGACTTGCCGATGTGCACCGCGGTGCCGGCCAGCTGCACCCACCGGCTCTGCTCATCGGCGTCGGAGTAGACGGCGACCGTCTCCAGGCCCTCGGCGTGCGCGGCGCGGATGATGCGCACCGCGATCTCACCGCGGTTGGCCACGAGAACGCGTCTCATGTGCCACCCAGCCGCACGAGGTCCTGACCCACGTCGACCTCGTCCCCGTCCTCGACGAGAAACTCTGCCGCGGCACCCTCCGCGTCGGCCTTGACCTCGTTGAACGTCTTCATCACCTCGATCAGGGCGATGGTCTGGCCCGCGCTGATCGGCGCACCGTCCTCGACGTAGACGGGCTTGTCCGGGGCGGGCCGCCGGTAGAACACACCCGGCATCTGGGCCTTGATCGTCGTCATGATTCGCTCCTGCCTCCTACCGTGCGAGTTCGCGGCGGACCCGTTCGATCCGCTCCCGGCGGTCCCGTCGGGCCGCCAACGCCGTGTCCAGGTCCACCGAGGTGAACCGCACCGTGTCGCCGGTCTTGGTCTGCGCGATGCGGTCGCGGTCCACCGAGATGACGGTGCCGATCGTGGCGTAGCCGCCGCCGGTGACGGCGTCGTTGAGCAGGACGATCGGCTCGTCGCCACCGGGGACCTGGATCGAGCCGACCGGGTAGCCCAGGTCGACGACGTTGGCCGGATCGCTGCCGGCGCCGAAGGGCTGCTGCCGTTCGGTGAAGTCGAGCCGCCCGCCGCGCAGCCGGTAGCCGACCCGGTCGGCGTCCTTGGTGACCTTCCAGTCGGTGTCGAGGAACGAGGCCAGCGCCTCCTCGGTGAGCCGGTAGGAGCACAGCCCGATGACCGTGCGCAGCTCGGCGGGCGCGCTCAGGTCCGGCTGCAGATCCTGCGGAATCGCCGCGCCGGCGCGGCCCGATCCGGTGGCGGCTCCCAGCGGGAGTGTCTCGTCGTCGACGAGCTTGCGCCCGTGGTGGCCGCCGATGCCGGTCAACGTGTACGTCGAGCGCGACCCCAGATATACCGGCACGTCGACGCCGCCGCTGACCGCGACGTAGGCCCGGCAGCCCGCGCGGATCATGGCGAACGCGAGTACGTCGCCCGGTCCGACGCGCACCGCGGTCCACGGTTCGACGGGTTCGTCGTTGACGGTCACGGGCACGTCGGCGCCGGTGACGGCCACCAGCCGCTCGTCGGTGAACTCCAGCGTCGGGCCGATGTAGGTGCCTTCGAGCACCCCGGCCCCGTCGGGATTGCCGACGAGCAGGTTGGCCACGACCGCCGCGTAGGCGTCCATCGCACCGGAGGGCGGCATGCCCGTGTGGTAGTAGCCGAACCGGCCCGTGTCCTGCACCGTCGTGTACAGACCACCGGATCGCACCAGCAGGTCGCTCATCGGTACAGCACCTCCAGCAGCTCGCGGTTGACCGCGTCGGGGTCGGCCAGCAGCGCGGCCGGTTCGAACTCGACCTCGCGGATCCGGTAGCGGAACGTGCCGTTCTCGACCTCCGCGCGCGTCTGCTCGAACTCGGCCATGTCGATCGCCCGGTACCGCAGGACGTCGTTGGCCTTCGGGAAGCAGATGTCGTCGGCGAAGTCGGGCAGGCTCTGCGACAGGTCGAACACCGGCGCCGGCGCATCCCGAACATCTGGTACCCGCCGGCCCCGCGCACCGGGTAGACGACGGCGAAGGCGCCGCCGAACCCGAACGTGCGCTCGGGGGTGTCGGTGCGGGGACGGACGTACTTGGGCACTTCGATCTGCCGTTCCCGGGGCACCAGCTGGTAGCAGAACGGCAGGCCGGGCACGAAGCCCAGCATCGTGACGATCCACGGGGCGCCGGTCATCGCGTCGATGACGCCCTGCACGGCGTCGAAACCGTTGATGCGCGCCGCGTACTCGAGGTCGGTGGCCTCGGGGTCCTGGTGGCGGTCGCGGAACCGCATGAGCGTCTCGTGGGTCCACGGGTCGTCGAACAGCACCGGCACGTCCACCACGCGGGTCTTGAGCACGTAGTCGTCGGGCAACGAACCGACGGTCGACTCGAGCCGGCGCAGCTCCTCGACGAGCTCGCGCGGGTCGAGCCGGTCGGGGTCCACCTGGACCATGTAGGACGCGTTCGACGGGCAGATGTCGACGATGCCGTCGATGCCCTCCTCACGCAGGGCGTTGGTGACGGCCATCCCGGCGAAGTTCGCCTCCAGGCTCATGGCCTGGTCCAATTCCACGAAGACGAACTCGTCCCCGCCGTACTCGTAGCGCGGGGGCGGCAGCTGGATCTTCTCCGCCATCGTCCTGCCTCCCTGTGTCGGCGATCACATCAGGGTGCACCGCGTGGCGACGTTCCCGCTATCGACACTCTGCACAAAACGACGGCGCGGACTTGGCCGAACTGTGCGAAAGTGCTGGGTATGCCCACCGCGCGCGAGCTGACCCGGGACCCGCAGCTGGGGTTGACCCTGCGTGCGGGTGACGGCGGCGCGGATCGGCCGATCTCGTGGGTGCACTCCAGCGAACTCGACGACCCCACGCCGTTCCTCGCCGGCGGCGAGCTGCTGCTGACCACCGGAATCGCGTTGCCCCGCGGCGCCGACGGGCAGGCCGCCTACGTCGGCCGACTCGCCGCGGCGGGGTTGTCCGGGCTCGGGTTCGGCATCGAGCTCGGCCACGACACGATCCCGGAGACGTTGTTGACGGCGGCCGAGCGTGCCGGGTTGCCGGTGCTCGAGGTTCCGCACCGCACGCCGTTCATCGAGATCGGCAAGGCGGTCTCGCAGGCATTGGCCGACGCCCGCAGTGCCGAGACGCACCGGTTCGAGTCGGCCCGCACGGCGTTGACGACCGCCGCCATGTACGGCGAGGACCTCGGCGGCGTGATCAACCGGTTGTCCGTCGAGCTCGCGGGGTGGGCGATGCTGCTCGAGCCCGACGGCAGGGTCGTGCACGCCCGGCCGGCGGACGCGGCCGAACGCACGGCCTCCGTGGTCGCCGACCTCGACCGGCTCCGCACCGTGCGCCCGCCTTCGAGCATCGGCATGTCGACGGCCGGTGAGCACGTGGCGGCGCATTCGCTGGGCGGCGGCAGCACCCTGGCGGGCTTCCTCGTGGTCGGCCGGGCCGAGCCGTTCTGCCCGGTCGACCACCACGTCACGCACGCGGCGGTCTCGCTGCTGTCGATCGCGTTGACCCGAACCCGGACCGCGGCCGACGTGCGGCTGCGGACGGTCGCGTTGACGCTGCTGTTGTCCGGGCAGCGGGCCGCGTTCGACGAGCTCGCCGGTCCGCTCGGGCTGCGGCTGCCCGAGCCGCCGGTGGTCGTGCTGGCCGGGTCGGGGCATTCGCCCACGCTCGTGGATTCCGGTGCCGCGGCCGACCTCGTGGCCGGGCAGCTCGACGGGCAGTTGATCGCCGTCGCCTCGGCCTCACAACACCTGCCCTCGGCACGGCATCTGGGGGTATCGGCGCCGACCGGTTTCGGCGGCCTGCCGGTCGCCCGCCGACAGGCGGCGCAGGCGTTGGCGGAGGCCACCCGCCGGGACGCCGCGGTGGTGCGCTTCGACGACATCGGCGTCGGACTGCTGCCCGACGCCGCCGATCCGGAGGTCGTGGGCCGCGCCGAGGCGGTGCTGCGTCCGTTGCGCGAGCACGACGAGCGGCAACGCGGCGAACTGGTGCGCTCGTTGCGCGTCTGGCTCGCGCACCACGGTCACTGGGACCCCGCGGCGACCGAGCTCGGCGTGCACCGCCACACGCTGCGGTACCGGATGGGCAAGGTGGCCGCGCTGCTCGACTGCGATCTCGACTCCCCCGATGTGCGCGCGCAACTCTGGCTGGCGATCCGCCTCGTGTCCTAACGTGACAGGACGCGTGAAAGGTGGGACAGGCCATGAAGACGCTCATCGACCTCAATGCCGACGCCGGCGAGAGCTTCGGTCGCTGGAAACTCGGCGACGATGCCGCACTGCTTCCCCACGTCAGCTCGGTCAACGTCGCCTGCGGCTGGCATGCCGGCGATCCGGCGACGATGCGCCGCTCGGTGGCGTTGGCCGCCGCCAACGGGGTGGCGCTCGGTGCGCACCCGGGGTTTCCCGATCTCGCGGGGTTCGGCCGGCGGGCTATGGCGCTGAGCCCCGCCGACGCGGCCGACACCTGCCTCTACCAGTACGGCGCGCTGCGTGGGTTCGCCGACGAGGCGGGCGTGGACCTGGTGCACGTCAAACCGCACGGCGCGCTGTACGGGTTGACCCTGCGCGAACCGGACGCGGCCACCGCCATCGCCGAGTCGATCACCAAGGCCGATCCCAACCTGCTGCTGGTGCTGTTGGCAGGGCCGACCGCCGAACGCGTGCTGGCCGACGGCTTTCCGGTGGCGCGCGAGGCGTTCGCCGACCTCGACTACGACGACAACGGCCACATCATCATCGAGCCCGTTCCGGAGGCGAAGGACCCCGAGGCGTGCGCGCAGCAGGCGATCGACGTCCTCCGCGGCGGCGTCACGTCCGTGAACGGCACGGCGATCGACGTCGACGCCGACACGATCTGCCTGCACGGCGACCGTCCCAACTCGGTCGAGATCGCCCAGGCCATCCGCGCCCGCTTCGAACGGGAAGGGGTGCGCACGGCACCGATGCACGAGGTGGTCGCCGCCCGCGGCCGGTGATGCGGGCCGGGACCCTTCCCGCCGCCGTCATCGTCGCACCGCGGACGGCTGTCCGCGGGGATCGCGCGCGCCGGCGAGCGATTGGGGCGCGCATGCTCTCCGTTCGTCCGGGTAGCCCCCGACCACGAACGCACCCCCGGCACCGGGAGGTCGGCATGCTGACGACGAACGTCGCGGACGGTATCCACCGCATCGAACACGCGCACGTCAACTGGTTCCTCGTCGAGGACGACGACGGCGTCACCGTCGTCGACGCGGGGCTTCCGACGTCCTGGGACCGTCTTCGCGGCGCCATGGCCGAGGTGGGCAGGCCCCTGCGGGACATCACGGCACTCCTGCTCACCCACGGCCATTTCGACCACCTGGGCATCGCCGAACGCCTCCGGTCCGAACTGGACGTTCCGGTCCTCGTGCACGACAACGACGTCCCGTTGACCCGTCATCCGCGTCGGTACGGCCGCGCGCGCCCGGTCAGCACGTACCTGGCCACTCAGTTCCGTGCGCTACCCCTGGCCGCCGGCTTGCTGAGGAATCGCGCCTGGTGGCCGCGGCCGGTGCGCGAGGTGCACCGCCTCCGCGAGAAGCAGCTGACGGTGCCCGGCGGACCCAGGGTCGTCTTCACCCCCGGCCACACGCTGGGTCACTGCGCCTTCCACTTTCCCGACCGCGACGCGGTGATCGCCGGGGACGCCGTCGTCACGCTCGACCCGTATCGCGCGACGACCGGACCGCGCATCGTCTCCGGCGCAGCGACCGCGGATCCCGAACGGGCCCTCGAGTCACTGGACGGGATCGCCGACACCGGGGCGCGGACGGTGCTGGTCGGCCACGGCCGGCCGTGGACCGACGGCGCCGAACGCATGGTGGAGCTGGCGCGGCGGCACGGACCCGGATGACCCGTGCCCCCGCGACCGTTCCTCACCAAACGCTGCCCGGCCGCAGCAGAGGCTGTCACAGGATCCACTCGCCCAGGGTGTCGACGAGCTCGTCCACGCTGCCGCCGACGCGCGAGCGCTGTCCGATGTGGTCACCATCGCCCGGCGCCGGTGGCGTGTCAGACCTCGGTGAACCTCGGGAGTTCGGTCCACGGACATCGCAGCTGCACCGTCGCCGCCTCCAGGCCCTCAGCCTCCAGAGCCTGCAGGTCCACCGTGTCCCACGGGGCGTACCGGGTGTGGCGGTGCAACCACCGGATCAGCGCCTGCAGCAGCGCGGGGCCACGCTCCTCGATGCGTTCGTAGCCGAACAACCGCCAGTCCCTGTTGCCGACCACGAACCCGTCGACCATCAGCACGGTGCCCCGTCCGAGCTCGTGGTCGGCACGCACCCGCACGTCGATGACCACACCGCGTCGGCCTTCACGGTCGTACACGGGCGCGCCGAGCAGCTCATCCGCTCGCATGTCCCGCCCCCGGAATCCGCGCGACGATCCGGCGAGCACGGTCGGTCGCGGGGTTCGCCGTCGCCTCCGCGCCCGCGGTGGTGAGGCGGATCTCCGACTCGACGCCCGTGACCGTCTCGACGGGCACGCGTCGCTCGGGATCCGCCCCGCCGACGAGCGCCGCCGCCGCAGCCAGCGGCCGCGCGATCCACCGTGGAAGCCGTCGCTGCAACGTCGCGATGCCGGTGAGGAGCGCGACCACCTCGAGCCGTCCGTCGTCGCGCAGGCGAAGCTCGACGTCGTCGACCATGCCCACCGAGACGCCGTGCGGGTCGACGAGTTGCCGATCCATCAGCTCCGTGCCGAGGTCCAGTGTTTCCCGTCCGTGCCAGTCGGTCATGCGCCCATCCCCGTCACCACCAGAAGCGGAACCGCGGCGACCGCGGCGACGATCACCACGGCCAGCACCGCGATCCCGAGTCCGTTGCTCAGCCTGCCGTTGACGTGCTCGCCGAGGTAGTCGCTGTCGTTGGCGGCGATGAGCACCGGCAGGTACGTCAACGGCAGCGCCACCGCGGAGAAGATCAGCGAGTACTCGGTGATCATGATCGGATCGATGCCGGTCTGCACCACCAGCGCACCGACCAGCAGACACAGCGCCACCGTGATGTGGAACCGTGCGGCCCGCACCGGGCGCAGCCGCTTGCCCCACGGCCAGCGAAGTACTGCGCGAGCATGTAGCCGCAGGACAACGCGGTCTCCAACGCGGCTCCCACCGTGGCCATGAAGAACCCGAACAGCACCACGGCCGTACCGGCCACTCCCATCGACAGTGCGATCGGCAGCACGACCTGTCCGAGTGTCTCGACGTCCATGCCCGCGGGTAGCAACACGGCCGCCGAGACGGCGGCGATACTCAGCGACAACAGCCCGCCCAGCGGAAAGCCGATGAGCACGTTCACGCGCTGGCTCGGAATGTCCTCGGGTCGCCAGTTCTCCTCCGCACCACCGGAACTGAAGAAGAACACCTCGTACGGCGTCATCGCCGCGGCGAACAACGCCACCGCGTAGTACAGGTAGGTCGGCAGCGGCTCACCCGCGGGCGGCGCGACACTCGTCGCCTGGCCGGCCAGGGCCGCCCAGTCCGGGTCGATCCACCAGAGCGCCAGAGCGAACGCGACGATCGCGAGTCCGGCCAGTCCCAGCGCCTGTTCCATCGCGGCGAACTTCACCCGCCACACCACGAGCCACAGCAGCACCGCGACCGGCAGGATCCACACGATGTGCGGGATGCCGCTGGCGAGTTCGATCACCAACGCCACGCCGCCCATCTGTGCGGCCAGCGTCAGCAGGGTGACCAGGAACGATGCGATGAGGTTCGCCAAGGCGGCACGGGGCCCGAGCTTGTCGCGGATCAGCCCGTAGACCGGCCGTCCCGACGCGGCGACGACCCGCCCGGACATCTCGGCGAAGACACAGATGCCGATCACGCCGAGCACCAGCACCCACGACAGGCTGAGGCCGTAGCGGGCGCCGATGGTCGCGTTGGCGACGATGTCACCGATGTCGACGAACCCGCCGATCGCGGTGAGCACCCCCAACGTCAGGGTCATCAGCTTCCTCACGACAGCCCCAGTCGCTCGAGACGGGTCGCCGCCGGTTCCAGTTCGGCGTGCAGACGGGACAGCCGCCCGCGGTCCCCGGACTCGGTGGCGGCCATGAGCGGAGGCATCGCGTCCTGAAGGCGGCCAGCCACCCGGAGCAGCGCAGGCGTGCGCGGATCGGACTCGGTGAGACCGGCGATCTTCTGCCGCTCGTCGTCGAGCGTCTGGGCCGCGTCGTCCAGCATCACACCGAGTGCGGGGCGGGGAGCGTCCCCGCGCATCGCCGCCTCCGCCACCAGCACCATCACCTGTGCCTGCGAGTACACCGTCCCTCCCGCACGTTCCAGTTCGTGCGGTGCCGGCGCCGAGCTGGCGCAGGCCGCCAACGTGCAGACGCACGCCAGGGAGGCCAGCGCACCGGCCACGCCGCGTCCACGCGGTCGCGCCTGCATCGTCGTGGTCCCCTCTTCCGCAGCCTTCCGGGTTCGACGCCGCCATGGGTTACCAGTCCACGTGCGGTTCACACAGGACGGTGCCGATTCACCGATCCACACGGGACACTTCGGGCGAAATCCGTCACATCCGGCACCGCATCCGACGTGTACGCCGCGTGTGCGGGGGAAGCCCAGGGACATGACCGACGATCACAACGACCTGGTGACATTCGTCCGAACCCGCCTGGACGAGGACGAACAGCGGCACGCCCAGCAGCTGCTGCCGTACCTGGACGAGGCCGAGCGCCGCGGGCGGATCCGCATCATGCGCACCGACGACGGACAGGGACTGCACCTGGCGGCGGGCCCGCTGGCAGCGCAGGAGGAACGGGCGCCGGTCCCGTTTCCCGACAAGGTGACCTACCTCCGCCGCGAGGTCACCGACCACGGCGACCCCGACACGCTGAGGCTCATCGCCTCGGTCTACGCCGGGCATGCCGACTGGCGGCCCGAATGGGAACTGTGAGCACCCGTCGACGTGGATCGGGCGGCGAACCACTGCGGGATCGCCGCCCGATCCACACGGACATGGGCCACGGGCCGGATCCGTGCGTCCTCACCGGACTGCAGAGCTGCCCCGTGCCTGGTCGTCGCCGGGCCAGGAGCCCGTGGCGTGCTCGTAACCAGAGGCGCCGGCCCGGTCCACCGCCGCCTTGACGGCGCCGAACACCGCGCCCTGCAGCGCACCCGCGAGCACGACCTCCCACGCGGGATACCGGCGATCGGTGGCCTGCGGTGCGGTGTCCTCGTCGCTGATGCGTTTCCACACCTGCCCGAACAGCGTCGTCGCCAGCATTCCACCCGCGGCGCCGACGGGGATACTGAGCGCCTTGTACAGCATCTTCATCGGGTCGCCCTCCACACGATCACACCGCCGCACACGAGCACGGCGAGCGTGGCCACGACGACCGGGCCCCGGGTGTCCACCGAGGACGACCGCAGGCGGTCGATCCGACCTTGCGCGTGCGCCGCGGCCGCGACTGCCACTGTCCGCAGCCGGCTGCGGACAGTGGCGGTGCGCTCCGCGGCCAGATCCTTCGCACGGTTCGGCACGTCCAACTTGTACGCCAGCGCCCGTGCCGTCTCACCGAGCTCCTTGCGGGTGAGCTCGATGTCCACCCGCGCCTGGTGCGGATCCTTGGGAAAGGACGACTCGTCGCGTTCGTTCATCGCCGCATCGACTCCTTCACACTCGCCACGTCGGCTCGCACACTCTCGGCGGCTTCGGTCGGCACCGGCGGGCCCGCCTTGGTCACCGACCGGCGTCCGGCCAGCGCGAGCACGCCCGCCACCACCAGCAGGCCCCCGCCGACGAGGAGCGCGGCCGCCCATCCGGGCACGACCAACGCCAGCGCGAGGACGGCGGCGGCGACGAGCGTCGCTCCGCCGAACAGCGCTGCCACGGCGGCAGCACCACCGAGACCCGCGCCGAGGCCGTACCGCATGCCTTTGCTGCGCAGCTCGGCCGTCGCGAGGGTCAACTCGTCCCGGACGAGCCGGCTCACCTCGGCGGAAAGCTCCTCGACCAGCTGCGCCACCGACCGGTCGTCCGTGGCGGGGTCGCGGTGATCCTCGTAGACCATGACAACCTCCATCCCGTTCGCCCGGCCGGGTCGCCGACGCTGCGCCATGGCTAGCACGGCCGGGCACCGGCGAAACGTGCTCGAGCACGGGGCGAGGCTTGTCGCAGGTGCCGTGGCGCGTACGGAACGATCGGAACGCCGGGCCCGGCTCAGACCGCCCCGCCGAGAATCTCGGCCTGCAGGCGTTCCGGGTCGCCGGCCAGCGACCTCTTGACGTGCGCGCTCCATGCGTCGGCGAGCACCTCCGCCGCCCCTGCCTCGATCCCGTCGAGACCCGCACGGGCGACGGCAGCCGGGTCGCCCTTGGGCCCGTCGTAACCCGCGCTGAAGTCCGTGTCGATAGCGCCCAGGTGTAGACCGGTGACCACCGTGCCGCGCTCGGCCAGTTCGGTCCGCACACCGTTCGTCAATGCCCACTGGGCCGCTTTGGCCGCGTGGTAGCCGTTGGTTCCCGGGTAGGCATGCCACGACTGCGCCGACAACACGTTCAGGATCGCGCCGCCACCACCGGCCACGAGCACCGGGGCGAAGGCACGCACAACGGCGAGCGTGCCCCAGAAGTTCGTGTCCATCTCCGCGCGAATCTCGGCCGGATCACCGGAAACAAGATTGGTGAAACGGCTGATGCCGGCGTTGTTGATCAGGATCGTTACGTCCCCGGCCACGGCGGCCGCGGCGCGCACACTCTCCTCGTCGGTCACGTCCAGTCGAACGGGCACGACACCGGGCAGATCGACCGTCTCCGGCCGTCGGGCCGCGGCGTACACGCGGCGAGCGCCCCGTTCCACGAGCTGCCCGGCGAAATGACGGCCCAATCCGCGGTTGCGCCGGTGACGAGCGCTGTCGCACCATGGATCCGCCTGCTGCGAGCTGCATCGGTCGGAGTGTGCTGGCCGCTGTCGAATGTCGTCATGGCGCGTACGCTAGAACCTCACGTCCGCGTGAGGGGCAAGTCCGCATGCCGAAACCGCAGGGAGGGCCCGTGCGTAT
Organism: Saccharomonospora sp. CUA-673; assembly: GCF_001942305.1. Classification (GTDB taxonomy): domain Bacteria; phylum Actinomycetota; class Actinomycetes; order Mycobacteriales; family Pseudonocardiaceae; genus Prauserella. The sequence goes on from NZ_MKKE01000018.1 coordinate 17,417, forward strand.
CGGAGAACTCGCGCGACGCAGCGGCGTCAGCGTTCGTGCACTGCGCTACTACGAGGAACAGCGACTCCTCGTCCCCGAGCGCACGCCGGCTGGGCAGCGCACCTACACCGAGGACGCCGCGGAGCGCGTCCGCACCATCCAGCAGCTCTACGCCGCGGGCCTGTCCAGCAGCCGGATCGCCGAGCTGATCCCCTGCATGGACACCGACACCACCACCGATCACCAGATCGCGATGCTCCGCGCCGAACATGCGCGCATCAGCACCCAGATCGAGAAGCTCACCACCACACTCACCCGACTCGACGGGCTCATCGACGCCGCGATCGAACGCCGGGCCTGAGCCGTCGGGTTACGCCGCACGCAGTGCGTGGAGCGCGATGCCGGCGGCGACGCTGACGTTCAGCGAGGTTTTCGTGCCGTGCATGGGAATCTCCAGCAGCACGTCGCACCGGTCGCGCAGGTCCGGGGCGATCCCGCGGACCTCGTCGCCGAGCAACAGCGCCACGTTCGCCGGTGGCTCGTACTCGCCCAGAGCCACCGCGGCCGGGTCGATCTCGAGCCCGACGATCGTGAAACCCTCGCCGCGCAACGAATCCAGCAGCGCGTGGACGTCGTCGTGCCGGCGCAGCGGCATCGTCTGCTCGGCCCCGGCGGCAGCTTGGCCAACCGGCGCGTCTGCCTCGCCGCCACGATCGGATCGCGCTCGTCGTCCGGCTGCTGCGGGTACGGCGTGAACCCGGTGACGTACACGGCCTCGACGGCGAACACGTCCCCGGTGCGCATCACCGATCCGACGTTGTGTGCCGAACGCAGATTGTGCGCGACGACGACGATCCGTCGCCGCTCCGCAGTTCCGCCCTGCTCCGGGACCCCGTTCTCCGAGTCCCCGTGCTGCTGTGTCCCGTCCACGACCCCGCAACCTAGCCGACGTCCGCCATGTCACCGCGCACGGTCGCCGCGCAGACTGCTGGCACGTTCGACGAGGGAGGTCTGCAGCGTCACCGTCCGCACCTGCCGCACCGGGTCGGCGATCCGCTCGAGCAGCATCTGCGCGGCATGCCGGCCGATGTCGTACGCGGGCTGGGCCACGACCGTCAGCGGTGGGTCGATCAGTGCCGTCCACGGGGCCTCGTCGAAGGTCACCACGCCCACGTCCGTTCCCGGCCGCACCCCCAGTTCGCGCAACGCCTCCAGCGCGCCGATGGCCATCGCGTTGTTCGCGACCACCACCGCGTCCGGACGTTCCCGCCTGCCGAACAGCTTCGCCGCCGCCGCACGCGCCCCCGACGCCCGGTACTCGGCACGCGCCACGACCGCCCGCCGCGACCCTCGGCCGGCGGCACGCAACGCGTCCCGGTAGCCGGCCGCACGGTCGTCGGCCGTGGGCACGCCCCGCGGTCCGGTCAGGCACGCCACCGCGGTGTAGCCCTGGGCGAGCAGATGCTCGGTGGCCACCCGTGCACCCATGCGGCTGTCGACCAGCACCGTGTCGGTCGGCTCGCCGGGAACCGGCCGGTCCACCGCGACGATCGGAACGCGCGCTTCCCGCAGCGGGACGAAGCTCGCTTCGACGGTCGTCGGCGACACGATCACACCGGCGACCTGTTCGGCCACGGCGACGTCGACGTAGCGGGCCTCCTTCTCGGCATTGTCGTCCGAATTGCACAGAACGACCGAGTAGCCCGCTTCCCGGGCGATGTCCTCGACCCCGCGCGCGATCGCGGTGAAGAACGGGTTCTCGACGTCCGAGATCACCAACGCGAGCACGGCCGTGGACCGGGTGCGCAGATTCCGGGCGGGGCCGTTCCGCCGATATCCCAGCTCCTTCGCCACGGCCAGCACCCGGTCGGCCAGCCGTTGATCCACAGTGGACTTGCCGTTGAGGACGCGTGAGACGGTCGCCGTCGACACCCCGGCACGGGCGGCCACGTCGTTGATCGTGATCACGCCAGCTCCTCCCCTGCCGATCGCCGACGATCGGATCCGAACGTCCTATTGACACTACCGGGTGACGAGGCATAGCTTCAAGAAAACGATTACTCGCCCAGTGGCCTCGACAGGACCAGGGTCTTCGTGGGCGCCGCCCGGACAATCCAGTTGAGCATCCATCGCCGTATGCGACCTGGAGGATCGATGGCACGAATCGGTCTGGTGAGCATCTCCGACGGCCGCGGTCACGTGCACGCGCGCAACGCCGACTTCATCACCAGCAAGCAGAACGCCCTCGCCGAAGCACTGGCTGACGCCGGCCACGAGATCGTGCAGGGCCGGGACATCGTGGCGACCAACGAGGCGGCCACCAGCGTGGCGCGGCAGGTCGCCGCGTCCGACGTGGACCTCACCGTCTTCTACTACGCGGTCTGGGCCTTCCCGCACTTCACCATGCTCGCCGCGGATGCGACCCGCAGTCCGCTCGTCCTCGTGGCCAGCACCGATCCCACCGAACCCGGCCTCGTGGGCAGTCTCGCCGCGGGCGGTGCGCTCGACCAGATCGGCCGCGCGCATACCCGGCTGGCCGGCGGACCCGACTCCCCCGACCTGATCGCCGCGATCACCTCGCAGGCCACGGCGGCATCGGCGGTGGCGTCGCTGCGCGGCTCGACGTTCGGACGTTTCGGCGGCCGTCCCATGGGCATGAACACCGCCGTCGCCAACACCGACCAGTGGATGCGTCTGTTCGGTATCGACGTCGAGGAGATCGACCAGTACGAACTGGTCCTCCGCGCCGACAAGGCGGATCCGGCCGAGGCCGCGCACGCCCGCCGGTGGCTGGAGAAGCACGCCGCCGCGGTGCGCTACGACGGCAGCGCCTTGACGCCCGAGCTGTTGGAACGTCAGCTCCGGTCGTACCTCGCCGTCCGCGACATCATCGCCGAACGCGCCATCGACTTCTCCGGTATCAAGGCTCAGCCCGAACTCACCGAGAACTTCGCCACGATGGACGTCACCGAGGCGTTCCTCAACGACCCCTACGACTGGAACGGTCCGAAGCACCCGCACATCTGCGCCACCGAGGCCGATATGGATGGTGCCCTCACGATGCAGCTGCTCCACCGCATCGCCGGGGTTCCGGTGTTGTTCGCCGACGTGCGCCACTATCACCCGGACCTCGACGTCTGGGATCTGTGCAACTCCGGGCAGCACGCCACGTGGTACGCCGCCCGGAGCGACGATCCGTCCGAGAACCTGGCAGGCGTCACCCTGCATCCGGAGGTGTTCTTCTTCCCGGCAGGCGGCGCCTCGGTCCAGCACATCGCGGCACCGGGCGAGATGACGCTCGCACGGTTCACGAGACTGCACGGCGAGTACCGGCTCCATCTGATGCGCGGTGACTTCCAGCTCTTCGACACCGACACGACCCACCGTCTGGTCACCGCGTCCACACCGGAGTGGCCCCACGCGTTCGCCAGGATCGACACGTCCGCGCAGACGTTCCTGACGCGCTTCGGGTCCAACCACATCCACGCCGTACCCGGCGACCACCGCGACACCCTGCGCGCGGCCGCGGCCATGCTCGGCATCACCGTCGACGAGTTCACCCGGGAATCGGCACCATGACACGGCTGGTCATCGGCATCGACATCGGCACCTCGAGTTCCAAGGGCGTGCTCGTCGACGAACACGGCGTCATCCGGGCGCGTGCCGGCCGGCCGCACGGGGTGTCGATGCCGCGTCCAGGGTGGGTGGAACACGACGCGGAAGCCGTGTGGTGGGCCGATTTCGTGGACCTGGCCGGTGAGTTGTCCGCAGCCGCCGACACCGCCGGGCCGGACGCCACACTGTCCGGCCTCGCCGTCAGCGGGATCGGACCGACCCTGCTGCCGGCTGACGAGTCCGGCGCTCCCCTGCGTCCGGCCATTCTGTACGGAGTGGACACCCGGGCGACCGAGCAGATCGATGCGATCACCGCGGAGATCGGCGAACAGGCCCTGCTCGAACGCGGCGGGTCGGTGCTCACCTCGCAGGCCGTCGGGCCGAAGATCCGGTGGCTCGCCGAGCACGAACCCGAGGCCTACCGGCGCACCGACAAACTCCTCATGTGTTCGTCGTACCTCGTGCACCGGCTCACCGGGCGGTACGTCCTCGATCATCATTCCGCCAGCCAGACCGATCCGCTCTACGACCTGGGGGCCCGCGCCTGGGCCGAGGATCTGGCCGGCCGGATCGCACCGGGCATCACGCTGCCCGAGCTGGTGTGGCCGACCGAGGTCGTCGGCGAGGTGACCCCACGCGCCGCCGAGGAAACGGGACTTCCCGCCGGACTTCCCGTGACCGCGGGCACGATCGACGCCTGGGCCGAGGCGACCAGTGTCGGCGTCCGCACACCCGGCGACACCATGGTCATGTACGGCACGACGATGTTCCTCGTCCAGGTCCTCACCGATCCCCGCCCGCACCGCGGGCTGTGGGGGACCTCGGGTGCGTTTCCCGGTACGTACACGCTCGCGGCCGGCATGGCCACCTCCGGCGCGGTCACCGACTGGCTGCGCGGACTCGTCGGCGGCGACTTCACCGCCCTCGTCGACGAGGCGGCTGCGGTTCCCGCCGGAAGCCGCGGCCTGCTGCTGTTGCCGTACTTCGCGGGGGAACGCACTCCCCTGTTCGACCCCGACGCCCGTGGCATCGTCGCCGGATTGACGCTCGAGCACACCCGCGCGGAGCTGTATCGCGCCGCGCTCGAGGGAATCGCCTTCGGCGTCCGGCACAACCTCGAGGCCATGACCGACGCGGGCGGCTCCGTCGCGCGCCTGCGCGCGGTCGGTGGCGGCACCCGGGGCGGGCTGTGGACCCGGATCGTCTCCGACGTCACCGGTGCACCGCAGGAGATCGCGCGCGAAACGGTCGGCGCCTGCTACGGCGACGCGATGCTGGCGGCCGCCGCGACCGGCATCTCCGACGACACCGACACGTGGAACCCGGTCGTCGCCACCGTCCGGCCGGATCCGCGGCGGCACGACCTGTACGACGAGTACTACCAGGCATACCGGCAGCTCTACGAGTCCACGCGGGGCATCGCCCACTTCCTGGCTCGGCAACAGCGAGCAGCAGCCCAGCAGACCTGACTCCGCAGCAGTCCGACCACTCGCCGGATCAACGACGATCGCGAGGAGGCAACCGTGACACGCGAGGCACGAGCGCCCGCGGTGAGGTTCGACCGGGTGAGCAAGACCTTCCCGGGGGTGCACGCGGTCGACGACGTCGACCTGGAGGTGGCGCCGGGTGAGGTCCACGTGTTCGCCGGCGAGAACGGCGCAGGCAAGTCGACGCTGATGAAACTCCTGGCTCAGGTCGAGGAGCCGAGTTCCGGCGTGATCGAGCTCCACGGCACGCCGATGCGGTTCCGCGGCCCCGGGCACGCCCGCGACGTCGGGGTCGCGATGGTGCACCAGGAGTTCGCGCTCGCGCCCGATCTCACCGTGGGCGAGAACCTGTTCATCGGCGGGGAACCCGGACGCGGCGGGTGGATCTCCCGGGGCCGGCAGCGCCGCCAGGCGCGCACCCTGCTGTCCCGGGTGGGCGCGGACATCGATCCCGACCGCCGGGTGGGCGCCCTCTCGACCGCGGCGCAGCAACGGGTCGAAATGGCGAAGGCACTGGCGGTCGAGGCGAGCGTCCTGATCCTCGACGAACCCACCGCGACCCTCACCCGGAACCAGACCGAGGAGTTGTTCGCGATCGTCCGCGACCTCACCGCCTCCGGCATCGCCGTGCTCTACATCTCCCACCGGCTCGACGAGATCTTCGAGATCGGTGACCGCGTCACCGTGATGCGCGACGGCGCGGTGGTCACCACCCGGCCGGTGTCCGAACTGGACGAGAACGCTCTCGTCACACTCATGGTCGGGCGCGCCGTGGACAACCTCTATCCGCGCCAACACGCCCGGCCCGGCCCGGTCCGGCTCGAGGTACGGAACCTGACCCGCCGCGACGTCGTCGACGACGTGTCCTTCGACGTCCGCGGCGGCGAGATCCTCGGGATGGCAGGACTCGTCGGCGCGGGTCGCACCGACGTCGCCCGCCTGGTGTTCGGTGCCGACCCCCGCGACCACGGCACAGTCACGCTCGACGGCACGCAAGTCCACATCAGACGCCCGGCGGACGCCATCGACGCCGGTATCGGCTATCTCACCGAGAGCAGAAAGACCGAAGGGCTGGCACTGCAACTCGGCGTCGACAAGAACATCACGATGGCGAGGCTACCGATGTGGAACGGGCTCATCAACCTCCGCGCCGAACGGTCCGTCGCCACCCGGCGGCGCGACGAGCTGGGAATCCGGGTCCCGTGGGTCGGCCGTCCGGTGCAGGCCCTCTCGGGTGGCAACCAGCAGAAGGTCGTCCTCGCGCGGTGGCTCGAGACGAAGGCCGAGGTGCTGTTCTTCGACGAGCCCGGCCGCGGCATGGACGTGGGAGCCAAGGCGGACATGTTCCGCGAGATGGACAGGTTGGCCGGTCACGGCAAGGCGGTCGTGTTCATCTCCAGCTATCTACCCGAATTGCTCAACATGTGCGATCGCATCCTCGTCATGCGCGGCGGACGTGTCGCGGGCGAACTCGCGAAGGAGGAGTTCTCCGAGGAGCGCGTCGTCGCACTCGCGACCCGAGCAAAGGACCAAAATGACTGATCAACGGACGAGCCGGGGATTGTCCGACCGGATGACCGGCGCGGTCTCCCAGGTCGCGGCGGCCGGTGCGCTCATCGTCGTCTTCGTCGTGCTCTCGATCGTCGCACCGTCGTTCCTGACCGCCGACAACCTGTTCAACCTGGGGTCGCAAACCTCCGTGAACGCGGTCATGGCCGTGGGCGTGACCCTGGTGATCATCACGGGTGGCATCGACCTGTCGGTGGGATCGGTCGCGGCGCTGTCGGGCGTGGTCGGCGTGCTGCTCATGGCCGAGTACGGCTTCGCGCCGACGCTGGCGATCACGGGCGGCATCCTCGTCGGTGCCACCGCCGGCCTGGTCAACGGACTGTTGGTGTCGGTCGTCGGCCTCCCACCGTTCATCGCCACCCTCGGCATGCTCAGTGTGGCCCGTGGGCTGGTGCTGATCGCGACGGGAGCGGTCGCCGTGTTCGGCGCTCCCGATTCGTTCCGCCTGCTCGGCCAGGGTGTGATCGGCGGGTTCCCGATACCGGTCCTGCTGATCATCGTGGTGGCCGCGGCCGGGTATCTCGTGCTGACCCGGACGAAACTGGGGCGCTACGCCTACGTCATGGGCTCGAACATGGAGGCCGCTCGGCTCTCCGGTGTTCCCGTCCGGTCGTACACGACGTCGGTCTACGTCCTGTCCGGTGCGCTGGCCGGCCTCGGCGGCATGATCGCCGCGTCGCGGATCAACTCGGGTCAGCCGAACTTCGGCGAGGGCCTCGAACTCGACGTCATCGCCGCGGTCGTGATCGGAGGGGCGAGCCTGTTCGGTGGCCGCGGCACGGTGATCGGCTCGCTCATCGGCGCCTTCCTCGTCGCGGTCATTCGCAACGGCGCCGTCCAGCTCAACATCGGGACCTTCTACCAGAACGTCCTCATCGGAGTGATCATCTGGATCGCCGTGTGGTGGGACCGCTACCAACGGCGCAAACTCAGTGGCGATACGGGGTAACCATGCGCAAGCTACTCGCCCTCGGCGTGACACTGACCCTGACGGTCGCCGCCGGCTGCGGTGTCGAGGTCCGGCAGCCGACCGGTGCCGCCGAGCCCGGGGACGCGCTGCGGCTGGCGGTCGTACCCAAGGCCATCGGGTTCGACTTCTGGGAGCAGGTCCGCATCGGCGCCGAGTGTGCCGCCTCGAAGCATCGTGAGGTCACGATGCACTGGGACGGGGTGACCTCCGAGGACGACGTCAGCGGACAGCAGAGTCTGCTCCAGGACTTCCTCGCCCAGGGCGTCGACGGCCTCGTCTACGCGGCCACCGACGCGCAGGCACTGTCCAATGTGAGCAATACGGCCGTCGACCAGGGCACCACGGTGGTCAACATCGACTCGGGCACGACGCCGCAGCCGAAGGAGGTCCCGGTCTACGCCACCGACAACGTGCAGGCGGCCGAACGGGGCACGGACCTGCTGGCCGAGCAGCTCGGCGGCCGCGGCACCGTGGCGTTCGTCGAGTTCCAGCCCGGCACGAGCACGAACGACACGCGCGGTGAGGGCTTCGAGCGGGGCCTGGCCAAGCATCAGGGTCTCCGGTTGGTGGCGCGGCAGTCGAGCGACAGCGACTACAACAAGGCGCTGCAGGTGACCCAGGACATCCTGACCGCCAACCCGAACCTGGACGGGATCTACGCCGGTAACGAGCCGAGCATGCTCGGCGCCGCCGAGGCCGTACGGCAGGCGGGCAAGGCCGGGGACATCAAGATCGTCGGCTGGGACACCGCGGAGGGGCAGGTCGACGCGCTCCGCGAAGGGGTCGTGACCGGGCTGATCGCTCAGAACCCGTTCGCCATGGGCTACAAGGGGGTCCAGGCGGCCGTCGAGACCATCCGGCACGGCACGTCCGACCGGTCCACCGACACCGGGGCGACGATCATCACGAAGGACAATGTGGACGATCCCGAGGTCCGCACACTGCTCAACCCCAGCTGCGCCAACCCACCACGCTGACCCGCGGCCCGCGCAGGACTCTCGTCCCAGGGTTGACAACGACTCCGACACCCGGGCAAGGTCTGGCACCACGTGTCAGATACCTGACACTACGTGCCAACAAGGGAGTCGGCATGATCATCGCGATCGCGGTCTGGGTCATCGCGCTCACCAGCGGCCTCGTCATCGGCACGCTGCTGTGCTGGCGCGTCGAACGCTCCGGTGTCCGGCGGTGGGGCGCCGGCGGACGGCTCTACGGAACCCGGACGTCCGAAACGGGACCGCACGGTGCCGGTGACGACGCCGAGGCGGTGCGCTCGTGAACGCCTGGTACCTCACCGTCTTCGTCCTCTACCTCGCCTTCCTGCTCGGCTCGTGCCTGATCAGCCTGCGGAAGGTCGAGTCGAACGCCGACTTCACGAGCGGCGGGCACCGCATGGGCCTGTGGGTCGGCGTCGGCACGACGACCGCGACCTGGGTTAGCGTCGCCTCGGTCCTGGGCGTGCCCGGCTACCTCTACAGCACCGGCGTCGCCGCGATCATCGGCTGGGTGGCCGGCTGGTTCTTCGGCTCCGCGCTCATCCCGATCGTCGCCTACAAGGTACGCCGCCCGAAGACTCCCGCGCGCACGTTCCCCGAGTTCGTGCAGATGCGCTACGAACCACGGCAACGCCGCAGCGGTCTGCGTGTGCTCGTCGCGGCGCTCATGCTCGTCGGCTACTTCATCTTCGTCCACCTGCAGGTGGTGGGTTTCGGCATCGTCTTCGAAACCGTCACCGGGGTGCCGTACGAGGTCGCGATCTTCGCCTTCCTGGCGATCCTGCTCGTCACGAGCCTCGGCGGGTTCTGGTCGGTGGCCGCCACCGACGCGGTCAACACGGTCCTCATCGTCACCGGTGTCACGCTCGGCGCGTTCGCCGTCCTCGACGCCGCGGGTGGGTGGAGCACCATCGTCGCGACGCTCGAGACGTCCACGGCCCCCGCGGTCGAGGGTGAGGCACCGATGGAGGCGGGCGTCCTGCTCACCCCGCTCGGCACGTTCGGCTTCGGCGCCCTGCTGTCGATCTTCGTGGCCAACTCGCTCGGCGCGTCGGTCGCGCCGCACTGGGTGACGCGCATGATGGTGCCGCGCAACGTCAAGACCGCCGTCGTGCAGGTGATGATCTCGCTCGGCGTGCTCGTCATGATCTTCGTGCCGCTCATCGTCATCGGACTCGGCGCCAAGACCCTCGTGCCGACCCTGCCCGAGGGCCGCACGACCGACTACATCATGCCGTTCGTCATCATCGAGTACACGCATCCGCTCGTCGGTGCGCTCACGTTGGTGGCGCTCGCCGGTGCCGCCGTGTCGACCGCGAACTCGATGCTGCTGCACTGCGGAACCTCGGTCCACACCGACATCTACGCCACGTTCGCCCGCCGCAAGGCCCCGTCGGCCGGCGGGACGGACCGCACCCGCACGCAGCTGCGGATCGTGGTGCTCGTCCTCGGCGTGCTCGCCGTGCTCAGCGCGATCAACCCGCCGATGCTGCTGGCCATGGGCTTCACCTACGTCTACGGCGGATTCGGCGCGGCGTTCTTCTTCGTCGTCTACTTCGGCCTCTACACCAAGCGCATGAACCGGATGGCCGCCTACGCCAACATCATCCTCGGGCTCGGCACCTTCGGGATCGCGCAGGCGATGGGCGCCGGAAACCCGTTCCTCATCGCACTCGGCGTCGCCGGCGCCGGCGTCCTCGCCGCGATCCTGTGGACCCCCAAGCCCCCGCGCGAGGCCTACGAACCGTATTTCGAGGTCGACGTCCGGCCGGAGACCCAACGCACCCTCGACGACATCATGGGTGGCAACCACGCACCAGCCACGGCCGACCCGGACCACCCGGCCGGCCCAGCCGATCCGCTCGACGCGAAAGCCGGTCACCGATGACACCACACCCCACAACGCAGCCCCGGACAACACAGCGCCCGACGACGCCGCGCCCGACGACACAGCGGTCGGCGGAGACGAAGTACGACATCTCCGAGACCGCGATGGGGCTGTTCCTCGAGCGGGGATACGAGAACGTCACCGTCGAGGACGTGGCCGAGGCCGTGGGCGTGTCCCGGCGGACGATCTTCCGGTACTTCGACAGCAAGGACGAGCTCGCGTTCCCCGATCACACCGAGCGGATCCACCTCGTCGAGAGCAGACTCGCCGAACTGGCGCCCACAGTGGACCCGGTGGAGGCGGTCATCGCCGCCACCGAGGCATCGCTACGGGACTTCCTGCGCCGCCCCGAACTGGCCGTGCGCCGCTACCAGCTGACCCGCATCGTGCCGCAACTACGCGATCGGGAGGTCATCGAGAACGAACGCTACGTCCGCTGCCAGCGCGCGTTCCTCCGCGAACACCTGCCGGCCGGCAGCCCCCACTTCCAATCCGTGGCACTCGCCGCGCTCATCGACGGCATCCACCGGTCGGCACTGGGCAACTGGGTGCGCAGCGAGGGGCGGACCGACGCGCTCGCCGAACTGGCCGAGGGCATGGAATGGGTACGCAGCCTCGTCGAACGCGGCAACGACTCCGCAGGCGACGGCGACGACCCCGGGTTGTTGGTGGCCGTTCTGCCCGACACCGCACGCACCCGCCGCACCCTCACGCAGCTGCGCGACGACGCCAGGGAAAACCTCTGAAGCAGGCAGCCGCGCCTCAGGACACGGTCGACTGCACGCGCGCGAGGATCGCCTCGGCGGCCGCGTCCGGTGCCTGCGTGGGAATCCAGTGCGTCACGCCGTTCAGGACGACGAGCTCGTACGGCCCGGTGACCCAGTTTGCGGTAGCGTCGACCCCGATGCGGTCGACGGCGATGTCGCCGTCGCTCCACACCATCGTGGTGGGCACGCCGACCCGGCCGACGGGCACGGTGAACGGCATCGCCCGGTACCAGGCCAGCCCGCCCGGCAACGCGCCCTCGTCGACGACGTCGCGGCGGAACCGGTCGATGTCGTCGGCGGTCATGCCGCTGGCCCGCAGTTGCCGGATGAGCATGCTCACGGCCCGCTCCGGTATCCAGGGCAGGTTGAAGTAGGCCATGTACCACGACTTGAGCCCCTGTCGGCCCGCCAACGACCGCACGAACGCGCTCGGATGCGGCACCGACAGGGCCGTCACGTCCGCACTCGCTCCGGCCTCCGCGCGGCGAGCGTCCAGGCTGCGGCGGCACCCCAGTCGTGCCCCACCAGATGCACCGGACCTCCGATGGCATCGGCGAGTGCCGCCACGTCGTCGGCCAACACCGACAGTCGATACCGCGCCCGGCCCGCGGGACGGGCGCCCGGCGAATAGCCCCGTTGGTCGGGCGCGAACGTGCGCAGCCCGGCCTCGTGCAACCGCGGCACCACCCGGTCCCACGACCTCGCACGTTCGGGGAAACCGTGCAGCAGCACCACCGGATCGCCGTCGAGCGGCCCGGAGTCGACGACGTCGAAGGTGAGGTCGCCGCGCGCGAAGCGCGTGATCCGTTCGCTCACGACGACCTCATCCTCCGTGTGTCCCGTGCTGCAGCCGTGCGGCTCAGCTCGCCTTGCCGGCCGGGGTGGTCTGGAACTCCAGCACCGGCTCGTGGTGGTGCTTGTCGTAGGGCGTGCGCTCCTGCAGCGCCTCGTACTGTGCACGCGGCGAGGTCATCTCGAAGTGTTCGTAGGCCTCGGCCGGCGTCCACTTCTTGGGCGAGACCGGCGGCACGCCCAGCAGCGCCGGCGCGATGACCGGCGTCGACCGCGGCGTGGTCCGGCGCAGCACGGCGATCTGCGCCTTCCGGTTGCGGCCGTAGAGGCGCATGAGCGGCCGGGTGATCCCGATCGCGACGGCGTCCATGAGCCGCGACTGGCGGGTCGCACCGAGCTTGCGCATCCAGTGCGGCATGGTCGCCTTCACTCCGGCTGCGATGAACCGCGAGATGACCCAGGCCAGCGCCCGCGGCACCGGCTTCGGCACGACGTGCTGGCTCACGTGCAGGATGAAGTCCATCATGTCCTGCGCGACCTCGGACCCGACCAGGCGCGGCCGCCAGTCCTCGAAGTACCGGCGCACCTCGGCACGCGTGCGCGGCACCGTGTCCGGATCGATCGTCTGGAACGCCGCCGCCACCGCGCAGGCCTCCCAGTACTCGTTCTCCTCGGCCTCGCTCAACGTGCCGGGGCCGAACACCTCGTAGGTGTAGAGGATCGAGTGCCACGCCGTCATGTGGATCCACAACTGCGAATCCGGATCGTTGGCGTCGTACTGACCGCCCGTGACCGGCTCCGGCCCGATGGCCCGCGAGTGGATCTTCACCAGCAGCTCGGCCGAGTCGAGCACGGTCTTGGCGTCGGCGAACATCACGGTCGCGAAGTACTGCATCGTCCGGTCGTACCGCAACGCCGGACGCTGCTTGACCTGACCGGAGTGCTCGACCGAGGCGACCAGATTGGGGTCCAACTCCTCGATCACCGTCGCACGGATGAACCCGTGCAACATCGACGTCGGGTAGCCCCACACCTTCCACGCCACCGAGCCCGGGCCGAAGAACCCGGCATCGGCGCGCGGAACCACCTCGGTCTGGGCGGCCGCGATCCGTGCCGCGCGTCCCGTCGCCATGGTTGTCGCCTCCTCGTCCCGGGGAGCCTCAGCTCGCCTTGCCGGCCGGGGTGGTCTGGAACTCCAGCACCGGCTCGTGGTGGTGCTTGCGGTACGGCTCGCGCTTGGCGTCGCGCACAGCCTCGTACTGCTTGCGGGGGGTGGTCATCTCGAAGTGCTCGTACGCCTCGGCGGGCGTCCACTTCTTCGGCGAGGTCGGCGGCACCTCCAGCAGCGCCGGCGCGATGACCGGGGCCGAACGCGGCGTGATCCGGCGCAGGGCATCCAGCTGCAACTTCCGGTTGCCGCGCGCCATCAGGCGCATCACCGGACGCGTGAGCGCGATGATCACGCTGTCCATGACGCGCGACTGCGGGGTCGCCCCGATCTTGCGCATCCAGTGCGGCATGGTCGCCTTCACCCCGGCACCGACGAACCGCGACACGACCCGGCGTAGAACCTTGGGCACGGGCTTGGGCACGAGGTACTGGCTGGCGTAGAGGATGAAGTCCATCATGTCCTGCGCGACCTCGGTACCGGCCAGGCGCGGCCGCCAGTCCTCGAAGTACCGGCGCACCTCGTCCCGGCTCCGCGGCACCGCCTCGGGGTCGATCGTCTGGAACGCCGCGGCGATCGCGCAGGCCTCCCAGTACTCGGCCTCCTCGGCCTCGCTGAGCTTGCCCGGACCGAACATCTCGTAGGTGTAGAGAATCGAGTGCCACGCCGTCATGTGGATCCACAGCTGCGAATCCGGGTCGTTCGCGTCGTACTGCCCGCCCGTGACCGGCTCCGGACCGATCGCCCGCGAGTGGATCTTCACGAGCAGTTCGGCCGAATCGAGCACGGTCTTGGCGTCGGCGAACATCACCGTCGCGAAGTACTGCATCGTCCGGTCGTAGCGCAGCGCCGGACGCTGCTTGACCTGGCCCGAGTGGTCGACGGAGGCGACCAGATAGGGGTCCAACTCCTCGATGACCGTGGCACGGATGAACCCGTGCAGCATCGCCGTCGGGTACAGCCAGACCTTCCAGGCCACCGACCCGGGACCGAAGAACCCGGCGTCGGCGTGGGGCTTCACCACGTCACCGGTGTGTCCACCCGTGTTCCGCGTTCCCGCGCGCACGTCCGCCATGACATTCGCCTCCTACGACCCCATCGGCGTTACTTGAAGTAACTGTAACTCGAAGTCACAGGTGGAGCCAAGCAGGCGTGGCCGAATTGTGGTCGGCGTGAACGAATGTGCAGCTCAGCGGGCTATTCGCCCACCGACTGGGCGAGTCCGCCCGCGGCCAGCACCTGCGTCCCCTGCTGAACGACGGCGACGACGTCCTCGGGACTGAGCCTCGCCCGCGCGCCCCCGAGCGCCAGTGCGGCGACCCCGTTCCAGGCGCCGAAGAGGAAGAACGACATCAGTCGCGCGTCCAGCGGCGCCGCCTGACCTGCGTCCACGGCGGCCTGAATACGCGCCTCGAACGCGGCGCGCAGCTCCTCGATGCGCTCGTCGACCTCGACGTCGAACGCGGTGGCCGTCTCCCGCGTGCCGGCGGTGCACAGGTAGCGCACCAACGCGGGATGGTCGACGAGCAGTTGCAGATACGTCGCTCCCGCGGCGACGACCTGTTCGGCGGGTGTGCCCTCCGCCGCGTAGGCGGCCGTGAGGTCCTCCATCGCCACCTCGAGCAGGCGCTGCATCGTCGCGGCGATGAGGGCGTCCTTCGTACCGAAGTGCAGGTAGATCGTCGCCGCCGACACCCCGGCGCGCTCGGCGACCTCCTCGATCCGGACGTTCAGATCGGGCGCGTCGGCCAACGCCTGCTCGGCGGCGTCGAGGATCGCGGTGCGGGTACGCGCGCGCCGGCGCGCACCGCGGGCACGGGGTTCCGAATCCCGGGCCGCAGCCCCGTGTTCGGAGGCACGCTGTTCGGGGGCGGGATCCTCTGCTGAGCCGGACATGGCCACACCGTAGGCCGTCGAGGGTCCGGTGCCCGGCCTTGCGTGCGGCGATCCGAGCAATTTAGAGTCAGACTCAAGTTTACTGTCAACCGTGCCGCACGGACGCGGCGAGGAGTGGTCGTCAATGGTGTCGTCGGTGTCGTCGGAGTCGGGCCCGCAGGCCGGTGCGCAGGAGCGGCGTCAGCCCCTGGCCGAGTACTGGGAAGACCGGACCATGTCGGTGGCCGATGTCCGGAAGCTCATCACCGAGCTCGACCCGGTGGACAACGACGTGGAGATCACCCACCTGTCGCTCGAGGTCGTCGTGCCGCCGATGTTCGCGCACGCCGCCTTCACGGGTGGCACGGCGCGCGGCATGATCCACCCCGCCGAGGCGACCGTGGGCTACCGCAAGGGCACCGGCGACGGCATCGTCCGCCCGCACCACCGCGACAACGACACGCTCGCGTTCTTCGGCCTGTTCATGCGCGAGGGTTACCGCAGCGACGCCGCGCAGGCCGTGTTCGACCGTGTCCAGCAGATCCACCACGACGTCAACGGCCTGCACAACGACCTGCAGCTGCACATCCTGGGACTGCTGACCTTCGAACCGGACCGCTACGTCGAAGGTCTCGGCGCGCCCGGGTTCTTCACCGACCGGGAGAAGTACGCCCGCTACAACTTCTGGAAGGGCGTCGGCACGGGTATGGGCATCACCGACATCCCCGGCTCGTACCACGAGTTCCAGCTGTGGGTGGAGGACTTCGAGCGCAGGACCTTCAAGCCTTCGAAGGCGGCGCGGGAGATCTACCGGGGACAGACGCGCAGCTTCTCGCGCTACTTCCCCGGCCCCACCAGGATCCTCGCACCGCACGTACTCACCGCCGGCCTGTCGCCGATGACGAAGCAGGCGGTCGACGCCGACCCGGCGTGGCCCGGTGTGCACAAGGCGCTCTGCGCGGGCATGGCCGCGATGCGCGGCACGGAGCGGTTCCGCAAGACCAATCTGAGCCGCACGTGGGTCTCGCAGTTCAGCAGGCTCGGCGAGAACCCGGACATCCACGCGCTGGGCTACCAGCACGACGTGACCTCCGACCGCCGTTACCAGAAGGCCGGCCCGGCCGAGGCCGGCTACCGCTACACCGTGGCCCGCGGACTCGAGTCCGCCGCACAGGAGGAATCGCGCGCATGAGCACCGAACGGGACGTCAGCACCGAACGGGAGTTCTACGCCGAGGTGCTGATCGACGCCCCGCCCGAGCGGGTGTGGGCCGTGCTCACCGATTTCCGCCATCTCGCGGCGGCGAGTCCGGAGCTGCTGGCCATGACGCCCGTCAAACCGGGCGGGCTGCGCAGGGGCCAGTGGTACATCGGCTGGAACCGGCGCAAGGTCGTGGTTTGGCCCACGCGCAACGTGATCGACGACGTCGCCGCGCCGTCCCGGCTCAGTTGGGTGACAACCACCAGCGGTGCCCGGTGGAGCTTCGAACTGTTGACCGAGGACGGCGGCACGCGGCTCGTACAGCGGCGCAGCGTGCCGCGGCAGCTGACCGCGATGGGCAAGCTGTTCGCCGGCCTGTTGCTGGGCGGCGGCGCGCAGCACGCCGACGAACTCGAATCCTCCACCGAACCCACGCTCGCCCACCTCAAGCGGGTCGCCGAAGCCGGCTGAGGCCCAACCCACCTCGTGCCTCACCGCGTGAGCACCCCTCGGAAGCGGCCGCTGGGTCCTGGCCTGTGGGAGTACACACAGCCCGACCCGGCGGCCGGGGTGTTAGGTTCGTCGAGCCGTGGTGCACGGGAATCCGGTGGAAAACCGGAGCGGCCCTCGCCACTGTGATTCGGGAAGCGCTGCGTCATTCGTCGCCGGTTCGGCGGCAGCCACTGGAACGCGAGTTCCGGGAAGGCCGACGCATCCGCGGTAGTACCCGTCAGCCAGGAGACCGGCCACGGCACCGAACGACCCGAATCCACGAGGAGCTGGAGGGGCGGGCTGACGATGTCGCCGTCTACACGTATTTCCGTTGCGATCCTGTCCGTGTGCGCACTGGTCCTGACCGGCTGCGCGCCACCCGAGCCCGACGGGCAGGAGGAAGCCGGCGGCGCGGCGGCGCTGAGCCGCGAGAACTGCGGGATCGACGTGGCGGTCGACGAACCGCCCGAGCGGATCTACGCCGCCTACCATCCGGCGATCGAGCTCGCCCATGCGCTGGGCGTCAGCGATCGACTGGTCGGCACGGCGTTCCTGGACGCCAAGGTGCTGCCGGAGTACGCCGAGCAGCAGGCCGAGGTCGAGTACGTACCGAGTCTGCCGAGCAGGGAGGCCCTGCTGCAGACCGATCCGGACTTCGTGCTGTCGGGCTTCAACGGGTTCTTCGCCCACGAGAGCCCGGACAGTTCCGTCGGCACGCGCGCGAGCCTGCGCGAACTGGGCGTGCAGAGCTGGATCCTGTCGCCGGTGTGCCCCAGCGAGGACGGGCTCACCGACCAGTCGATCGATCCGGCCACGGTCACCGTCGAGAGCATCTACGAGGATGTGCGCGATCTCGGCACGCTGTTCGGTGTCGAGGAGCGGGCCGAGGAGGTGGTCGACGACCTCCGCACGCGGATCGCCGCCGTCGAGGAGGCCGTCGCGGGCGCGGACCGTCCGTCGGTCGCGATCGTGTCCCCCGGTGAGGACGGAAACTACCGGATCGCCAGCGGCATGGACTTCGGTTCCCACATCATCGAGAGGGCCGGCGGCACCAACGCGTTCGGCGATCTGACCCGGCAGCGCAACATGGACGTCGGCGTCGAGGAACTCCTCAAGCGGGACCCGGACGTGATCCTCACCGACCTGTGCTGTGATGCGCAGCTGACCGAGAAGGACGCACAGTCCGATGTCGACACCCTGCTGCGCGATCCGGCGCTGGCCGGGTTGACGGCGGTCGAGCACGAGGCGGTGTATCCGTTCCTGTTCGCCGACCGCAGTGCCGGTGTGCGCGCCGCCCACAGCATCGAGCAGGTCGCCGCCAGGATCCACCCCGAGCTTGTCGACTGACCGGGCCGTGTCGAACGCGCAGCGGGCCCCGCGGCCCGAGACGCTCCCGGGTGCGGTGTCCACTAATCGGGCACCGCTGCATCCGCTGTGGTTGCTGCCGGCCGTCGCCGCGACGTGCGTACTGTCCATTGTGGTCGGGAACTATCCGGCACCGGTGACCGAGGCTCTGACGGCGGTCTTCTCCCCCGCGCCGGCGAGGTCGACCGGGTCGTGCGGGAGGTGCGGATTCCCCGCACGCTCACGGGCCTGCTGGCCGGGGCCGCGCTCGGCGTCGCCGCGCGTGATGCAGGGGCTGACGCGCAATCCGTTGGCGGGTCCGGGAATTCTCGGCATCAACGCCGGCGCGTCGTTGGCCGTGGTCGTGGCGCTCGCGCTCGGCGTGACCGCGGTCGAGGGGTACCTGTGGTTCGCGTTCGCCGGCGCGGGCGTGGCCGCCGCGTTCGTGTACACCCTCGGTTCCCTCGGCCAGGGCGGTGCCACGCCGGTGAAACTGGCGCTGGCGGGCGCGGCGTTCAGCGCCATGGTCGGGTCGATGACGACGATCGTGACGCTGCTCGACGCTGCGACCCTCAATGACTACCGGTTCTGGGTCATCGGTTCGCTGACCCGCGCCGACGGCGGCGACCTGTCGGCGGTCGCCCCGTTCCTGCTGGTCGGTTTCGTGCTGGCGCTCGCGGCGAGCGGCAGCCTCAACGTGGTCGCATTGGGCGACGACATGGCGCGCAGTCTGGGCGCCCGCCTCGTCGCCGTGCGGGTGCTCTCGGCGGTGTCGGTGCTGCTCCTGGCCGGGGCGGCGACCGTGATCGCCGGTCCGATCGCGTTCATCGGCCTGGCCGTACCGCACATCGCGCGGGCGATCGCCGGTCCCGATTACCGGTGGATCCTGCCCTACTGCGCGCTGATCGGCCCGATCCTGCTGCTGGCCGCCGACGTGCTCGGCCGCGTGGCGGTGCAACCGGAGCAGCTGCAGGTCGGCATCGTGACCGGTCTCGCGGGCGCGCCGTTCTTCCTTTATCTGGTGCGCAACCGGAAGGTGGCTGCCCTGTGACGCCCCAACGGGACACCGTGTTCCTGCGTGGCGGCACCGACACCGTCGTGCTGCGTCTGAGCCTGCGTTCGACACGCGTGGCCGTGCTCGCGTGGGCGGGTGCACTGACGCTGGCGTCGCTGTCGCTCGGTATGGGCGAGTTCGAGCTGACGTGGGCCGACACGCTGCGCGTGCTCGGCGGTGGCGGCACGCTCATCGAGTACGACGTCGTGGTCGGCGACCGGCTGCCCCGGGTCGTCACGGCGCTGGCCGTGGGTGCCGCCTTCGCCCTCTCCGGTGCGATCCTGCAACGGATCGCCGCCAACCCGCTGGTCAGCCCGGACATCATCGGCATCAACACCGGCGCCTCGTTCGGGGCGCTGTTGGTGATGACCGTGCTGGGCGGCGCGGGAGCCGGCCTCGTGCTGGGCGCGCTGGCCGGCGCGGCGGCCACCGGCACGGCGATCGTCCTCATCGCACTCAAACAGGGCCTCACCGGCTACCGCCTCGTGCTGGTCGGCATCGGCATCGCGGCGATGCTCTCGTCGGCGACGTCCTACCTGCTGGCGCAGACGAACTACCACCAGATCATCAGCGCCGCGGCGTGGCTGACCGGCAGCCTCGCCAACCGCAGCGCCCTGCACGTGACGGTCATCGGGACCACCCTGGCGATCCTCGTGCCGGCATTGCTGGTGCTGAGCCGGCACCTGCGGGTCCTCGAGCTCGGCGACGACCTCGCCCGCGCGCTCACCGGAGGGCCCCACCGCATCCGCCTCGCGTTGATCGGCATCGCGGTCGTGCTGGCGGCCATGGCGACGGCCTCGGCCGGGCCGATCGCGTTCATCGCGCTCGTCGCCCCGCAGATCACTCGTCGGCTCGTTCCGCACCAGCCGGTCCCCCTCGCGCCGACCGCCGCCGTCGGCGCGCTGCTGCTCATCGCCTCGGACCTGCTCGCCCGCCTGGCCTTCGCCCCGACCGAGCTTCCCGTCGGGGCCGTCACCGGAGTCCTCGGCGCTCCGGTGCTCTTCTACCTCCTCGCCCGCGCCAACCGGATCGGACGCACCGGATGAACCCCAGCACCACCTCGACCGCGAACCCTGCCGCGGCCACCGAGACCACCGCGGCGACCGAACTGTCCACAACGGACCTGACGCTCGGCTACGGCGCCGAGGCGATCGTCCGCGACGTCTCGTTGACGGTGCCGCCGGGCCGGATCACCGCGATCATCGGCGCCAACGGCAGCGGCAAGTCCACGCTGCTGCGCGGCCTGGCCCGGCTGATGAACCCGCGCCGCGGCGCGGTGCTGCTCGACGGCCAGGACATCGCCCGGCTACCCCCGAAGACCCTCGCGCAGCGGCTGGGCCTGCTGCCCCAGCAACCGCTTGCACCGGACGGCATCACGGTGGCCGACCTGGTGGGCCGCGGCCGGCATCCACACCAGCGCTGGTTCCGGCACCTCAGCGACGCCGACGCCGCGGCCGTCGCCGACGCCATGGCGGCCACGGGCGTGGCCGAGCTGGCCGACCGTCCGGTGGACGAGCTGTCCGGCGGGCAGCGCCAGCGCGTGTGGCTCGCCCTGGCCGTCGCACAGGACCCCGACGTCATGCTGCTCGACGAGCCCACCACCTACCTCGATCTGGCCCACCAGATCGAGGTGCTCGAACTGCTCACGCGGCTCAACGGCACCACCACCCAGGGCGCCCCGGGCGCACGACCGTGCTCGTCCTGCACGACCTGAACCTGGCCGCCCGCTACGCCGACCACCTCGTGGCCGTCACCGACGGACGGATCGCCGCGGAGGGCGCGCCCGCCGACGTCCTCACCCCCGAGACGATCGCCGCGGTCTTCGCCCTCAACTGCGACGTCATCGACGACCCGCGCACGGGCGCCCCGGTGATCCTGCCCCGGCCGCCCGCCGCCGACTGAGCCGCGGCGGCCGTTACTCGGACCAGCGCAGGGCGAACCAGAGCCGCATCCGCACGTCGGGGTCGGCCAGATCCACGCCCAGCGCGCGTTCGACCTGGCCGATGCGGTGCCGCACGCTGTTGCGGTGCACGCCGAGCGCGGCGGCGGCGCGATCCCAGCGGCCGTGGCAGGCCAGCCAGGTGCGCAGCGTCGGCACCAACGCGGCCTGGTCCCCGCGCGCGGACAACGGGGCCAACATCCGCTCGGCGAAACCCTCCCCGGCATCGCGGGAGACGAGATCGGCCAGGTCCTCGCCCACCTCGGTCACGGCCGTACCGAGCACGCGTGCGCGTTCCAGCAGTAGGGCGACCTCGCCGCGCGCCTCGGCCAGTCGGTGCGCGGGGCGCGGCGCCGCCGCCACGACCAGCCAGCCGTGGGACTCGAGGTCGTCGACCGCCGCGGCGCCCGGCGCCGACGGCGCGACCGCCGTGAACCGGTGGCTCTCGAGTCGCACGAGCGGCGTCCCCAGCGCCGCACGCAACCAGCCGTGCTCGGCCTCGGGGTCTGTGCCACTCGGCGCTGTTCGCGCGCGGACGCCCGCGACGACCCGGTAGGCGTCGGCGGTGAACATGCCCGCCAACGGGTCCTCGGCCGCCTCGCCGGTCAGCAGCGCCGTCGTCACCGCGCCGAGCCGGGCGGCCTCCGTACCGGCGTTCGCGGCGAGCCCCAACAGCGCCGCGCCCGCGGCGGCGATCGACCGGTCGGCGGCCGAGAAGCGGGCCGCGCGGCCCACCACGAGCAGGTGCGCCGCCGTCGCCTGCGGGTACACCGGCTGCCCCACGACGACCGTGCCGTCGGGCAGTTCGGTCGTCGCGCTGCGGATGCCGGTCCCGGACCGCAGTCGGGCCAGCATCTCGCGGATCTCGGGCGGCCAGGGCCGCGGCGCACCGTCCTCGACGACGGGCTGATCGTCCGGACCGGCCAACGCGACCCAGCCAGACAGTCGCCGGGCCAGTCCGCGCGCCACCTCACGCAGTCCCCCGGCCGCCGACCGGGTCAACGCCTCCCAGGCCTCGGTGACGCGATG
This sequence comes from Saccharomonospora sp. CUA-673, assembly GCF_001942305.1. GTDB lineage: Bacteria > Actinomycetota > Actinomycetes > Mycobacteriales > Pseudonocardiaceae > Prauserella. The sequence goes on from NZ_MKKE01000018.1 coordinate 39,580, forward strand.
CTGTTCGCGGTGCCGGGCCTCCTCCAGCGCCATCGCCACCGCCCGGCTGATCGCCAGGAACGGCGTGCTCGGCGCCGCGACCAGCAACGGCAGCCGGTGCCGCGCGCACGCGTGCCGCAGCCGCGGCGGCAGCTCGTCGTGCACGGTCGGCGTGATCCCGAAGCCCAACGCCGTCACGCCCGCCTCGCGGAGCCTGCGGACGTACTCGTCGACCTCCGCCCTGGCCGCGGGCAGGTTGACCCCCGCCGTCAGCAGCACCTCGGAGCCCAGCAGGTACGGCGCGGGGTCACGCAGCTCGCTGACGTGCGCCCAGCGGACCGGGGCCTCGACGGCGCCGGGACCCTCGGTTTCCGGCACCAGCTCGAGGGCCAGATCGGCGTCGTCGAGGACCACCCGTAACGGCACCGATACATCGTTGTTCATCTCAACCTGAATCTCTCGACATTGGGATGGAATATCCCATTCAACCATCGGCATCCGCGCATCTACGGTTTCGGAAACCGGGAAGGGAGGCCGCCATGGCCGCTGACTACGCCGTGATCGCGCTCTACATCGCCGGCATGATCGGCATCGGGTGGTACAGCCTCCGCCTTGCCAAGACGCGCGGTGACTATCTCGTCGCGGGCCGTCGCCTGGGCGGGGTCATGTACGCGGGCACGATGTCGGCGGTCGTGCTGGGCGGCGCGTCGACCATCGGCGGGGTGGGCCTCGGCTACACCTACGGCATCTCCGGCGCCTGGCTGGTGCTGACGATCGGCCTCGGCATCCTGGTGCTCCACACCGTGTTCGCCCGCCGGCTCGTGCGGTTGAAGCTCACCACCGTCTCGGAACTGCTGCACCTGCGCTACGGCGGTGCGACGCCGGCGATCTCGGGTGTCGTGATGTGGGGCTACACGCTCATGCTCACCGTCACCTCGATGCTGGCGTTCGCGACGATCTTCAGCGTCCTCTACGGACTGCCGACGGCCGCGTCCGTGGCGATCGGCGGCGGCATCGTCGTGTTCTACGCCGCGCTCGGCGGCATGTGGTCGATCACGCTGACCGACATGGCGCAGTTCGTCATCATGACGATCGGTTTCCTGCTGATCCTGCTGCCGATGACGCTCAGCGCGTCCGGCGGATTCTCCGGCATGGAGGCCGATCTCGACGCCGATTTCTTCTCGTTCACCAGCATCGGCGGGGCCACGATCGTCACCTACGTGCTGGTGTACGGCTTCGGACTGCTCATCGGCCAGGACATCTGGCAACGGGTGTTCACCGCCCGCAGTCCGAAGGTCGCGACGGCAGGTGGCATCACCTCGGCGCTGTACTGCGTGGTCTACGCCCTCGCCGGCGCGGTCATCGGCATGGCGGCCAAGGCGCTGTACCCGAACCTGGGCAACGCCGACGACGCGTTCGCCACCGTCGTCAACGACCTGCTGCCGACCGGCGTGCGCGGCCTCGTGCTCGCCGCCGCCCTGTCGGCGCTGATGTCGACCGCCAGCGGCGCACTGCTCGCCTGCTCGACCGTGACCACCAGCGACCTACTGCCGCGACTGCTCCGGCGCGGCGGTGACACCACGGCCGACACCACGGGCGAGAACTCGGGCGACACGACCACGAGCGGCGAGCGTGGCGGTGTGGCGGCCAACCGCATCACGACGCTCGTGCTCGGCCTCGGGGCCATCGGGATCTCGATGCTCGTCAGCGACGTCGTGGCGGCACTGACCGTCGCCTACAACATCCTCGTCGGCGGTCTGCTCGTCGCGATCCTCGGTGCGCTGCTCTGGCGGCGCGGCACCCGGGCCGGCGCGCTGGCGTCGATGGTCACCGGCACGGTCGTGGTGATCGTCTCGATGATCACGCAGGGACTGATGGCCACCGAACCGATCTACTTCGGACTCGGTGCCAGCCTGGTGGCCTACGTCGTGGTCAGCCTCGCCACCCCGCGCACCCCCGACTCCGAACTGGACACCTGGCGACGCCGACTGGCCGGTACGTCCGAACGCTGACCCGAAGAACACCGCGACAGAGAGGATCGCATGCCCGTTCCACCCATCGACTCGTCCCAGGTTCCGCGCTTCGCCGGGTTCGCGACGTTCGCGCGCCTGCCGCGGATCGACGAGGTCTCCCACGCCGACATCGCCGTGGTCGGCGTCCCGTTCGACGCCGGCGTCTCGTACCGGCCGGGCGCCCGCTTCGGGCCCGCCGCGGTCCGCGAGGCGAGCCGCCTGCTGCGTCCGTACCACCCCGGGCTCGACGTCTCGCCGTTCGCGACCTGTCAGGTCGCCGACGCCGGGGACATCGCGCTCAACCCGTTCGACATCGGCGAAGCGGTCGAGACCCTGCAGCACCGGGCGGGCGAGTTCGCCGCGGCGGGCAGCCGACTGGTGACGGTCGGCGGCGACCACACGATCGCGCTGCCGCTGCTGCGGGCCGCCGCGGCCGAACACGGTCCGGTGGCACTGCTGCACTTCGACGCCCACCTCGACACGTGGGACACCTACTTCGGCGCCCCGGTCACCCACGGCACGCCGTTCCGCCGCGCCTCCGAGGAGGGGCTGCTCGACCTGGACGCGCTGTGCCACGTCGGCACCCGCGGCCCGCTGTACGGCAAGGCCGACCTGGCCGAGGACGAACGACTCGGGTTCGGCATCGTCACCTCGGCCGACGTCCTGCACCGCGGCGTGCCGGAGATCGTGGCCGCGCTCAAGGAACGGGTCGGCGACCGGCCGCTGTACATCTCGGTGGACATCGACGTGCTCGACCCCGCGCACGCGCCCGGCACCGGAACGCCGGAGGCGGGCGGCATGACCAGCCGGGAGCTGTTGGAGATCCTGCGCGGGCTGCGCGACTGCACCATCGTCGGCGCCGACGTCGTCGAGGTCGCCCCGGCCTACGACCACGCCGAGATCACCGCCATCGCCGCCTCGCACGTGGCCTACGACCTGGTCAGCCTGCTGGCCCTGCAGGAGCAGCGATGACCCGCATCGGGGGCGACATCGTCGTCGAGACCCTGCGCGCGCTCGGCGCGGACACCGTGTTCGGTCTGCCGGGACAGCACGCGCTCGGCCTGTTCGAGGCGCTGCGCAAGGCACCCGACCTGCGCCTGATCGGCGGCCGCGTGGAGAACAACCTCGCGTTCGCCGCCGACGGGTTCGCCCGCACCCGCGCCGCCGTCACACCCATGGTCGTCTCGACCGGTCCGGGTGCGCTGCTGACGTTGGCGTCCCTGCAGGAGGCGCGGTCGTCGTCGGTGCCGGTGCTGGGCATCGGCAGCCAGATCCCCACCGCCGGGCTCGGCGGCGGCCGGCACGGCTACCTGCACGAACTGCCCGATCAGCAGGCGGCGTTCCGCGACATCGTCAAGTCGACACACGTGGTGCGGTCGGTCGCGGCGATCCCGTCGGCACTGCGCGAGGCGTGGGAGGCTGCCGCGAGCGCCCCGCAGGTCCGGTGTGGGTGGAGATCCCCGAGGACGTCCTGCTCGAACCGACCGATCACCCGCCGGTCTCCTCGCTGCCCGCGGCACCCCGCCGCCTGAACCCTCAGCCCGGACTCGTGGAGCGCGCGGCGGAACTCCTTGCGGCGGCGCGGAATCCGGTGGTCCTCGCCGGCGGCGGGGTCGTGCGCGCGGGCGCACAGGACGAGCTGCGCACGCTCGCCGTGGCGCTGCGCGCGCCGGTGCTGTCGACGTTCGGCGGCAAGGGGGCGTTCGGCTGGGACCATCCGCTGTCCGGCCAGTCGTGGCTCGAGGACCGGTACTCCACGGAGTTCCTCGAGGACGCCGACGCCCTGCTCGTCGTCGGGTCCGGGCTCGGCGAACTGTCCACGAACTACCGCACGTTCGCCCCGCGCGGGCGCGTGATCCACATCGACGCCGACGCCGGCGTGCTCGGCGCCAACCATCCCGCGCTCGGTATCCACGCCGATGCGCGGGTCGCCCTCGCGGCACTGGCCGAGCGGGTGCCGCCGCGGGAGGCGGACGGGCGCGCCGAGGCCGCCGTCGCGGACCTGCTCGCCCGCGTGCGGCAGCGACTCGACGACCAGGACCTCGACATCGAACGGCGCGTACTCGCCGACGTCCGCGCCGCGCTGCCGCCGGGGACGCCGAGCTTCTGGGACATGACGATCCTCGGGTACTGGGCGTGGTCGGCGTGGAATCCCGACGACGCGCCGATGCACAGCGCGCAGGGCGCGGGCGGGCTCGGATTCGGTCTGCCGGCGGCCCTGGGTTCGGCCGCGGCGACCGGCGGTCCCGCACTGGCCGTGTCGGGCGACGGCGGCGCGATGTACGGCCTCGCCGAATTGGCCACCGCGGTGCAGCACGAGCTCGACGTCACGTGGCTCGTGGTCGACGACGGCGGTTACGGCATCCTGCGCGAGTACCTCACCGGTGCGTTCGGACAGACGACCGCCACCGAATTGGCGCGGCCCGACTTCGCCGCGCTTGCCGCGGCGTTCGGCGTTCCGGCCACCGTGTCGTCCGTGGACACCCTGCGCGCGGATGTCGCCGCCGCGTTCGCCGCACCGGGCCCGCACGTCGTCGTCCTGCCGGCGCAGCAGCGCCTGTTCGCCCCCACCCATCTGGAGGAGTGAATGCTCACCAACATCGTCGGCGGCCGGGCCGTTCCTGCCGACGGCACCGCCATGCTGGAGTTGGTCGACCCGGCGACGGGCAGGCCGTGCGGGTCGACGGTCAACTCGACCGAGTCCGATGTGGACAGGGCCATGACGGCCGCGGCCGAGGCGTTCGCGACGTGGCGCCGCGCGACGCCCGCCGACCGGCAACGCGCCCTGTTGGCCATCGCCGACGAGATCGAGCGGAACGCCGAGGCGTTCGCCGACGCGGAGATCCGCGAGACGGGCAAACCCCGCGCCGTCGTGCTCGACGAGGAGATCCCCGAGTCGGTGAGCTCGCTGCGGTTCTTCGCCGGTGCGGCGCGACTGCTGGAGGGTTCGGCGGCCGCCGAGTACCTGCCGGGGCACACCTCGTTCATCCGCACGGAGCCCGTGGGCGTCTGCGTGCAGATCGCGCCGTGGAACTACCCGCTGATGATGGCGGCGTGGAAGATCGGACCGGCGTTGGCCGCGGGCAACACGATCGTGCTCAAGCCTGCGGAGACCACGCCGAGCACGGCGGTGCTGCTCGCCGAGGCGGCCGCCCGACACCTGCCGCCGGGCGTGCTGAACGTCGTGCTCGGCGACCGGGACACCGGGCGCGCGCTGGTGGCGCATCCGGCGACGGAACTGGTGTCGATCACCGGGTCGACCCGCGCGGGCATCGACGTCGCCACGACCGCGGCGGCCGACCTCACCCGGACCCATCTGGAACTCGGTGGGAACGCACCGTTGGTCGTCTTCGACGACGTCGACGTGGCCGAGACCGCCCGCGGCATCTGCGACGCCGCGTTCTACAACGCGGGCCAGGACTGCACCGCGGGCAGCCGCGTGCTCGTGCACGAGTCCGTCCACGACGCGTTGGTGGCCGAGCTGACCGCCGTCGCGGCGGCAACGCGCCCGGGCGTCGACTTCGGACCGCTCAACAGCGCCGCCCAGTTGGCGCGCGTGCAGGGACTCGTCGACCGGCTCGGCCCGCACACGGAGATCCGCACCGGCGGCACGGCCGTCGGTGAGCACGGATTCCTCTTCTCCCCCACCGTGATCACCGGCGCCGCGCAGGACGACGAGATCGTGCAGGAGGAGATCTTCGCCCCCGTCGTCACCGTGCAGCCGTTCACCGACGAGGACGAGGCGATCGCGTTGGCCAACGACGTCCGCCACGGGCTGGCGTCGTCGGTGTGGACCGCCAACCACGGCCGGGCCATGCGCGTGTCGTCCGCATTGGACTTCGGCTGCGTCTGGCTCAACACCCACGGCCCGCTGGTTCCGGAGATGCCGCACGGCGGGTTCGGCCACTCCGGACACGGCAAGGACCTGTCGGCCTACTCGCTGACCGAGTACACCCGCGTCAAGCACGTCATGAGCCGGCACTGAGCGGCATTACGGACACTGTGGACACCATGAGCAGCACGGCCAGGGTCACCGAGGTCGAGGAGCACGGCATCAATCCGATCCCGCCGCGGGAGCAGACCTCCCGCCCGCGGGACCTGTTCCGGCTGGCCTTCGGCGGCGCCAACACCTTCGCCACGATCATCCTCGGCACGCTGCCGATCGCGTTCGGGCTCGGTTTCGCGGAGGCGGCGGCCGCGACGGTGGCCGGCGTGCTCGTCGGTGCACTCGTGCTCGCGCCGATGGCGTTGTTCGGACCACGTACCCGCACCAACAACGCGGTGTCCTCGGGCGCGCATTTCGGTGTCGTGGGGCGTTGTGTGGGCTCGTTGCTGTCCCTGTTGACCGCGGTGACGTTCTTCGCGATCTCGGTATGGGTCAGCGGTGACGCGGTCGCCGGCGCCGCGCACCGACTGTTCGGTGTGGACGGTGGCGCCGTTCTGCGCGGCGTCGCCTACGGGGTGATCGCCGTGGCCGTGCTCGTGGTGTGCCTGTACGGATACCGGTTCATGCTGCTGGTCAACCGGGTCGCGGTGGTGTTGGGCAGCCTCATCATGCTGCTCGGGTTCGTGGCCTACGGCGGGCAGTTCGATCCGGGTTACGCGGGCACGGGCGACTACGCACTCGGCGATTTCTGGCCCACGTGGCTGCTCGCCGCGTTGACGGTGATGGCCAACCCCGTCTCGTTCGGCGCGTTCCTCGGCGACTGGTCGCGCTACATCCCGGCCACCCACAGCACGCGCTCGCTGCTGGCGGCGCCGCTGGTGGCCCAGGTGGCCACGTTGCTGCCGTTCGGCTTCGGACTGGCCACGGCCACGCTGGTGCCGGACGTGCACAACTACATCACCGGGCTCACGCAGATCTCCCCCGGTTGGTACGCGTTCCCGCTGATCGTCGTGGCGCTCATCGGCGGCCTGTCCACCGGAACCACCGCGCTCTACGGGACGGGACTGGACTTCAGCTCGCTCGTGCCACGACTGAGCCGGGTGCGCGCGACGTTGCTCGTCGGCTCCCTGGCCGTGGCGCTGGTGTTCGTCGGCACGTTCGCGCTCGACATGGTCGGCAGCATCAACGCGTTCGCCACGCTGATCGTGCTGTCCACCTCGCCGTGGATGGTGATCATGATGATCGGCTACGTCACACGGCGCGGCTACTACGACCCGGACGATCTGCAGGTGTTCAACGAGGGCCGCAAGGGCGGGCGCTACTGGTTCACCGGCGGGGTGAACTGGCGCGCGATGGGCGCGTGGCTGCCCGCGACCGCACTCGGTCTGCTCACGGCCAACACCCCGATGATCGCCGGACCGCTGCGCGACATCGCCGGCGGCGTGGACATCAGCATGGTGGTCACGCTCGGCACGGCCGCCACGCTGTATCCGCTTCTGTTGTGGGCATTCCCCGAACCACGCGAGGTGTTCGCCCCGGACGGCGAGGACGCGCCGGGCGTCCCGAGCGGGCGGGAACGCCCGGCTGAATCCCCTGCAGCGCCTGAGGCAGTTCCAGTCAGGCGGCCACCATCAGGCGGTTCCCGTCAGGCGGTGACCGGTTCGGCCGCCCCGTCGACGGCGCCGGCCTTGATGTCGGCCACGAGCACCGCCAGCTGTTCGCGGCTCATCTCGATCCGCTGCCCGAAGTCGTCGGTGATCACGATCCGCCGCTCCTCGGCGGCGTCCGGATTCACGTACAGCTCCGGGCATCCGCAGTCGCAGTTCCCGCAGAACGTCGCGATGTGTTCCATGGTTCTCTCCTTCTCAGCCGACCAGCTCGTAGCCGGCCTCGGTGACGGCCTGACCGATGACCTCGAGCGGCAGGACCCTGTCGCTCGTCACGCGTACCTGGGCGGTCTCGAGGTCGACGTCGACCTGCTCGACGCCGCTCACCGCGGTCAGTTCCTCGGTCACCGAGGCCACGCAGTGTGAGCAGGTCATCCCGGCCACCGTGTACGTCGTCTGATTCACCGGTTCATCCGTCCTTGTCGTCGTCCGGTCCACACGCGAGGAGGTCGGGCGGAGCGGGTGCCGAGTTCCCGGGCGCCACACGGAAATCCGGAACTGACCCGATCGGATGACCACGGCGTGGTTCAGCCGCCGGTGGCGAGGAACATGACGCCCATGCCGAGGGTCATGCCGGCGTGACAGGTGCGGTCGGCGACGACCCGGCCCAGCCCCGGTGCCTGCGGATCGGGCAGTCGGCGGCCGAGGTCGAAGGCCTGCGCGAGCCATGGCAGACATGCCAGGACGAACACGACACCGAGGACGACGTTCGCGGTGATCATCGCGGCCGGTGCCGCCAGGACGGCCGGCTCGGCCCCGACCGCCGCGGTCGTGCCGAGCGCATGGTGGTGGTGCCCGCCGCCGGATCCGTGTCCGCCCATCAGGCTGGGCATGCTGGCGACCATCCACGCCATGGCCGCCATCATCGCGGCGTGATGCACCCCCGCGCCGCGGGTCACGGCGAACGCGTCGGCGTGGTCGTGGCCGGATCCGACGACGGTGCGGCCGAGGAACCAGCCGCAGGCCAGGACGAACAGGACGGTCTGCGGGACGGTGAGCACGGCCATCCCCCACGGCCACACCATCGCCACCATCGCCGCGCCCATCAACGTGTGACACACGGCGTCGACCCGCACGGCCGAGCGCACGCGCGGCAGGACGGCCACGGCCGCGTGCCACAGGGTCGTGCCGACGAACAGCAGGGTCAACAGCCAACGCAGTACCGGAGCATCGATCACGACACGGCCTCCTCACCGGTGCGGTCCGTCGCAGTGGTCGCCGGGCCAGGGCCCGGAGTTCACGGCGGCGCGGGGTTTGGAGTCATGTCACAGAACCCTTGACGTCAGGCCGCGGACGTCACGCCGGTGGCGGCGCGCCCCGCCGTGTCGGCGGCCGGTTCCACCGACGCCGGGGTGGGGCCGTTGTCGCGGTCCCGGCGGCGCAGGAGCGCCAGCAGGCAGACCCCGGCCACGACGATGCCGTGAGACAGGACCCGTCCGGCCGTGGCGGCGCCCCCGATGAGGTCGACGACCGACACGACCCCCAGCACGCCGGTGAACACCGTCAACAGCGGCAGCAGGCCGGTGGTCGCGTGGGGCCGCAGCGCCGCCCACAGCAGGGCGAACCCGATGGCGAGGTTCCATGCGGCACTCTCGTGTCCCAGGTGGGCCGCCATGCCGGAGACCGCCCCGTGGCCGTCGGGCGAACCGAGCAATTGGGACAATCCGAGTCCACTTTGGAGCAGTCCGACGACGGCAAGCGGGATCCGCAGCCCCCAGTGTTCCCGCCGCGGCGGGACGGCGACCGCGGTGATCCGGTCGGTCAGATCGGGCACGTCCGGCGCCGGCGTCAGGCGCATCATGCGGCGCAACCGGTTGCTGTGGTCCCACCAGTCGCGGCAGGACCCGCACGAGGCGAGGTGCCGATCCACCGCCGCGGTGTCCCCCGCGCCCGTGGCGCCGGTGGGAGCCACGGGGTCCCGATGCTCGTCCTCGCCGTCCAGGCGCGCGGACAGTGCATCCCGATAATTCGTACAGTCCACACCGCAATGGTCGGACATTCGGGATCGGCAGTTCCCGGGCAGGGCCGGACTACGCTAGGGTCACCGAGCGTGAGTGTTCGTGCACAGCGCGATGACGAGCAGGTGACCGAGTTGGCGATCGCCGCGGCCCGGGGTGACCGGGCCGCGTTCGAGGCGTGGGTCAGAGCGACCCAGGCCGAGGTGTGGCGCTTTCTCGTGCACCTGAACGGTCCACGGACCGCCGACGACCTCACGCAGGAGACGTATCTGCGCGCGGTGACGGCGCTCCCCCGGTTCGCGGGCCGGGCGTCGTCGCGGACGTGGTTGTTGTCCATCGCGCGCCGGGTGTTCGTCGACACCGTCCGGCGCGAGACGGTGCGACCCCGCAGCGCCCACCGCACCTGGGAGGACGTGGCCGAGCAGCTGCCGACCACCGGGGACGACCGGGCGACCGGGTTCGAGGCCGCCGTCGATACCCAGCTGCTGCTCGACCAACTCGAACCCGACCGCCGCGAAGCGCTGGTGCTGACCCAGATCCTCGGCTACAGCTACGCCGAGGCCGCCGAGATCTGCGGCTGCCCCGTCGGCACCCTGCGCTCCCGGATCGCCCGCGCTCGCGACGACCTGCTCGCCGCACTCCACGCCCAGGACCGCGCCGGCTAACGACGCGCCCGACCACCGCAGTTCACCCACGGTGGAGTTGATCGACCTTCTCCCTGTGGCTGCTGGTGAAGTCCGGATCGACATAGATGTGGACGCTGCTGATCAGCGTGTCGCGGAAGGTGAACACGTTGCAGAAGCGGCCCGTCGAAATGATCCCGTCCGGCCAGGACCTGCCGTCGGCGGTTGTCCCCCACTCGCGGCCCTCCACGACGATACGATCACCAGCAACGATGATCTCGAGTCCATCGATGTCGTGTTCCAACGAGCCGAGCTCCTGCCCGAGCCTACGGGCGAACTCCGCCATATCGGCCTTGCCTGTGCCGTAACCGAATTTGGGGAAATACAACTCGACGTCCTCGGTGTAGAGGTCCATCACGCTCGGGTCGCCGCCGTCGATCTTGCGAAAGTAGTCGCGAACGATCTCTATGCGCTCGTCGTCAAGACTCATGCTGACGACAACGCCACGTCGGTCCTACCGATTCCACGACGATCAAGTACGCGAGGCGGTCAGGTGAAGCGTTGGCGGAGTTCGCCGATGCCGTCGACCCAGCTGACGAGTTCCTCGCCCGGGGCGAGGAACCGCTGTGGCGTGCGGCCCACGCCCACCCCGGCCGGCGTGCCGGTGAAGATCAGGTCGCCGGGCAGCAGGGTCAGGAGCGACGACAGGTGCGCCACGAGGTGCGGAATCGGGAAGATCATGTCCGAGGTCCGCGCCTTCTGCATCTCCTCACCGCCCAGCGCGCAGCCGATCGCGACGTCGTCGGGATCGGCCAGTTCGTCGGGGGTCACGAGCACCGGGCCGGTCGGCGAGAAACCGGGGTGCGACTTGGCCAGGCCGAACTGTGGTGCCGGGCCGCACTTCTGCCGCTGTCGTTCGGACAGGTCCTGCCCCACGGTCAGTCCGGCGATGTGGTCCCACGCCCGGCCGGCGTCGACGTGCCGCGCGGTGCGGCCCACGACGGCGACCAGTTCGACCTCCCAGTCGACCGACCCCTCCGGCAGCACGACCTCGGTGACCGGCCCGGTCAGCGAACTGGCGTACTTCGTGAACACGACCGGTTCGTCGGGCAGCGTGGTGTAGCCGCCCTCCGCGGCGTGTTCGCGGTAGTTGAGGCCGACGGCGAACACCTGCCGGGGCCACGGCGCCGGCGGGCCGAACGCCGCCGCATCGATGTCCACTGTGGACTCCTGCGCGCCCGACGTGGCGGCCCAGTGGCGCAGTTCGTCCCACGCCTCGTACGCGGCCTGCGGGTCGGCGGAGAACCGGCCGTTCGACGCGGTGGCGACGTCGACGCCCCCACCGGCGGTCAGCAGGGTCAGCCGCCCTTCGACGTTGGCGATGCGCATGGGTGCGGACTCCTCGGCTGGTGGACCTCGGTCGGATTCTCGAAAATCTGGTCAGGCCTGGTCCGGCCACTGCCGTTCCATCGCGGCAAGCAGCGTGGTGGTCGTGCGCCGGATGTGCGCGCGGAGCAGCGCCACGGCCAGGTCGGCGTCGCGTTGCAGGGCCGCCTCCAGGATGGCGGCGTGCTCGGCCGCGATGTCGCGGTCCTGGTCGTGGCCGACCGTGAAGGCCCAGCGGCGGTACACCTCGGCGGCGTCGCGCAGGGACGCGGCGTAGGTCTTGAGTCGCCGGTTGTCGCACCCGTCGAGCAGGGTGTGGTGGAAACAGGCGTGCGCCTCGGCCCAGTCCTCGCTGACCTGGGGCGGATCGGCCGCCTCGCCGTCGCCTCCGGTGACGGGGGTGCGTTCGAGCCGGTGGTGCGCGGCGAGCAGCTCGGACTCCCAGGTGACGTCGCCGTCGGTGATGGCGCGGCGGACCGCCAGACCCTCGATCTCCTCGCGGGTGTCGGTGAGTTCCCGAAGGTCTGCCGCCGACAGCGGGGTCACCTGGAAGCCTTGTTGCTGCTCACCGCGCACCAGGCCCAGTTCGGCGAGCCGGACCAGCGTCTCGCGCAGCACACCCATGCTCGTGCCGTAATGCTCGCACAGCTGCCCGTACCGCAAGCGCTGTCCCGGCTGCAGTGCGCCGGTCAGGATGTCGCCGCGGAGGCGGGTGAAGAGCGCGTCGGCTTTGGTCCGGCCCGGTGGCATCGTCGACCCGTCAGCGGAAATCGTTGTTGGTGGTGTGGTCGCCGCCGAGCCACCGTTCGAGGTCGGCGTGCGCGGTCTTCGCCCGTTCGGCGTTGATCCGTTCGATGTCGGGGTGATCGACGACGAATTCGAGCATCAATCCGTTGGGATCCTTGATGTAGAGCGACACGCAATATCCGTGGTCGAGGACGAACGTGTCGGGTTCGGTGTATCCGGCGTCGGCAATGCGTTTCCGAATGGAGTCCTGCACGTCCTGGTCCACCTTGAGCGCGAGGTGGCGCATCGGGGTGAAGTTGACGTCGGTCTTGAACTCCTTCTGGTCCTCCGGATCGGCGAACTGGAAGAAGGCGAGGGCGCTGCCGTCGGCGAGGCCGAAGAACGTGTGGCAGTACACGCGTTCGGCGCCGAACAGCTCCTCGGTCTCGCTCCACGTGGCCACCAGCGGCAAACCGATGATGTCCTCGTAGAACTGCCGATTGACTTCCTGGTCCTCGACCATCCACGCGTGATGGTGCAGTCGGGCGGGAAGGGTCTGGGTCATCCTGATCAACTCCGTCGCCTGTGATCGGGGCTGCTGGTGAGGTGGGCCATGGACCATTGCGGCCGGCCCTGTTTGATGGGCACGCACGAACCGGGGAATTCGGTGACGAACTCGGCGCCCTGGGCGTCGAGGCCGTCGAGGAATTCCGGAAGCCGCCGCATGGCACCGGTGTCGATGTCGTGCAGGACGACCACCGACCAGTCGGTGCCGGCGGTCTGCTCGAATCCGGTGTCGACCCAGCCGGTCGGGTCGTCCCAGTCGTGGGGCAGGACGTTCCACAGCACGCACGTGTAGCGGTGCTGCTGCAGGTAGTCCACGGCTGCCGGACTGAACACGTGCGTGCCGAGGACGCCTCCGCCGGCGTAGGGCCGGAAGAGCCGCTCGCCGGTGGTGTCGCTCGCCCCGGACAGGGCGTCGATGTCGGACTCGATGGCGCTGATCTCGGCGGCCACGGCCTCCTCCGGGTCGTCGGCGGAGCCAGTTGCACGGTGTGGGTGGCGGTGTGGTGCCCGATCCGGTGCCCGGCGGCCGCGACCCGCCGGGCGAGGTCGTACCCACCGGGTTCCCGGAGTCGGGTGCCGACCATGAAGAACGTGGCGGTGATGTCCCGCGCCGCCAGCTCGTCGAGTACCGCCTCGGTGACACCGGGCGTGGGCCCGTTGTCGAACGTCAGCGCCACCCGCTTGCGCTCGATGCCCTCGGACATCCGACGACCTCCTCGTGCCGCGGCAATCTGCCCACCCCGACGGTAAGCACGGGCCTCTCGAGATCACAAGGGATTTTCGAGAAAAATCGGACATCCGAGGGACGGTGTCACCCGAGGGGCGGTGGGAGCACCGAGCGGACGCGGCACTGCGACGGCACTTGCCTCGCCGCCGTGTGGACGTGTGTCAGGGGATGGTGTGTCCGGCAGCTTTCAGCAGGCCGTACCACTCGGCGCGGGTGAGCGGGAGGTCCGATCCGGCGGCGGCCTCACCGATGCGTTCCGGCCTGGTCGTGCCGAGCACGACCTGCATGCCTGCCGGGTGGCGCGTGATCCACGCCGTGGCGACGGCCGTGGGCGTGACGTCGTAGGCGGCGGCGAGCCGGTCCAGTTCGGCGTTCAGCTGCGGATACTCGTCGGCGCCGAGGAACACGCCGGGCTCGACGCCCTTCTGGAACGGCGACCAGGCCTGCACGGTGATGCCGTGCAGTCGGCAGTAGTCGAGGATGCCGCCGCCGTCGCGCGTGACCGAGTCCTCCTCACCGGCCATGTTGGACGCCAGGCCCTGCGCGACGACCGTGGAATGGGTGATCGACAGCTGGATCTGGTTGACCGTGATGGGCTGGGTGACCGCCGTCCTGAGCAGGTCGATCTGCCGCGGCGTGTGGTTCGACACCCCGAACGCCCGCACCTTGCCGCTCGCCTCGAGGTCGTCGAACGCCCGCGCCACCTCGTCGGGTTCGACGAGCGCGTCGGGCCGGTGGATGAGCAGCACGTCGAGGTAGTCGGTGCCGAGCGCGGTCAACGACTCCTCGGCCGAGGTGACGATGTGCTCGTAGGAGGAATCGTAGTACGACTCGCCGGCGATGATGCCGGTCTTGCTCTGCAGCATGATCTGCTCGCGTTCGGACGGTGTCAGCGTCACCGCCCGGCCGAACATGCGCTCGCACAGATGCCGCTCGCCGCCGTAGATGTCGGCGTGGTCGAACACGTCCACCCCAGCCTCGCGCGCGGCGGTGTAGAGCGCACGGATCTCCTCGTCCGTGCTGCCGGAGATCCGCATCATCCCGGCGACGATGTTGGCGGCATTCCGGCCGGTCGGTCCGAACGGGACGGTTCGCATGAGGGTGCTGGCTCCTGGGTGCTCGTACGGGGGGTCGCCGACCAATCTACGTCCGGCGGCCGCCCCCGGCCACGCGGTTACGGTGGAGGCGGGCTCGCTCCCGGACATGTCGACCACCGGTCCTCGAGCCGCGACATCCGGTGCACGGCAACGGTGCACCTCGACGGCGACGGCAGCGCGGCGCCGCTGTCGATGGACGCGACCGCCGAGGACTTCCTGGCCCGCGCCGACGCCCGCGAGTGGCTGTTGCAGCAGTTCGACGGCATGGGCATGGGCGAGGCGCTCACCGACCCGGAGCACGGCCGGATGCTGCGCGCCATCCCACGCGTCCGCCTTGCGCGGTTCCCCGGCACCGGACTGGACGAGACCGCCGTGCGCACCGCCATCCACCACTTCGGCGGCTGACCGGGACCGGAGGGCCCACGCTCACCGCGGTTTGTGGCCGAGTGCGGCGGAAATGCGCCCCGCACTGCGGCTCATCACCTGCACGAGACCGCGCATCCGCGCCGCCGGCATGTACGGCCGGGTGGCCGACACGCTGATCGCCCCGACGACGGCGCCGGATGCGTCACGGACCGGGGCCGCCACGCAACGGATGCCGGGCTCGTTGTCCTCGAGGTCCATCGCCACCTGGGCCGCGGCGTACTCGTGCATCCGCGCCGTAAAGGTCTCGACGTCGTCGGGCCGCGCCTGCTCAGGGGCGACAGCGGTCTCGGCCTCGTACAAGTGCTCCCACTCGTCCGGCGTGTCGACCAGCAACGCCATCCCCACCCCCGTACGGGTCAGCGGCATTCGGTGGCCGATCCGGGAACGCATCTCCGCTCCCCTGGACCCGGGCAGTTTGTCGAGGTAGAGCACCGACGAACCGTCCCGGACCGCAAGGTGAACGGTGTCCTTCAACTGGTCGGACAACTCCTCCAGCACCGGACGGGCGACGACCGGCAACGGATTTCCGTGCAGTGCCTGGAAACCCAGCTCGATCAAGGTCGGCCCAAGGGTGTAGCCGTCCCGCCCGGTCCGCAGGTAGCCCTCACGTACCAGCAGCTGGACGAGTCGATGTGCGGTGCTACGCCCCAGTCCGGTGCGCTCGACCACGGCGCGCAGGTCGTCGGCACCGTCGGCGACGGCCCGGACTACGGCCAGGCCGCGGGCGAGCGTCTGCGTGCCCGGTGGAACCGGGGTTTCCTCGACAGTCACAGCTCGATCCTACATATCGGGACAGTGTTGGCATTATCGGGAAAGCTTTTCCAGAGTGCCCCGCATGACCGAGGCCCGTTCGACCCCGAGCCTGATCGCGCTCGACTGGGGAACCACCGCACAGCGCGCGTGGCTGCTCGACGACGCCGGGCAGATCGTCGACTCGCGGCGTCCGGACCAGGGTCTGCTCTCGACGACGGCCGGCATCGACCCGCACGACGACGCGGCACGTGCCCGCGCCTACGAATCGGCGTTCCGCGCCACGTGCGGTGACTGGCTCGACGCGCACCCCGATCTTCCGGTGATCGCCTGCGGAATGGTCGGCAGCGCCCAGGGGTGGGCCGACGCCGGCTACCTGACCGTTCCCACGAAACCGGCGTACGGACCCGGCTCGCTCACACCGGTGGCCCACCGCGACGGCGTCGTGCACCTCGTACCCGGCCTGCGGGTTCCGAGCCGCGACGCCGCGGCGGGCAATGTCATTCGCGGTGAGGAGACCCAGATCGTCGGTGCGCTCGAGGCACTCGGAGATCCGGTCGGACAGCTCACGCTCGTCCTTCCCGGTACGCACAGCAAATGGGTCCACGTCGACGACGGCACCGTGCTCTCCTTCGCCACCGCGATGTCGGGCGAGCTGTTCGGGCTGTTGACGACCGACAGCATCCTCGCCCGCACGGCCACCGAACCCGTTCGCGACGACGAGGCGTTCACGCGGGGGCTGTCGGCCGGCGGTTCCGGGCGCGGCCTGCTCACCGAACTGTTCGGCGCCCGTCCGCTCGTGCTCGACGGCCTGCTCGATCCGGCCTCCCTCGCCGATTACGTGTCGGGCGTGCTGATCGCCGACGAGGTCGCCCACCTGATGCCCGACTCGGGGCCGGTCGCGCTGTGCGGCAGCGCCGACCTGTGTCGCCGGTACTCCCGGGCACTGGCCGTCCACGGCTTCGAGCCGACCGTGCTGGTCGAAGACGTCACAGCTCGCGGACTGTGGCACATCGCCCGTTCCGCCGGACTTCAGGAGACACCATGAACGACACCGGACTGATCGCGATCCTGCGCGGCGTCACACCGGGCGGCGTCGTCGCTGTGGGCGAGGCCCTCGTCGACGCAGGTATCCGCGCGATCGAGGTACCGCTGAACTCGCCCGAACCGTTCACCTCCGTCGAGCGGCTGGCCACGTCCCTGGGCGCCCACTGCGTGATCGGTGCCGGCACGGTACTGACGGCCGCCGACGTCGCCCGTACCCGTGACGCGGGCGGGCAGATCGTCGTCGCCCCCAACTGCGATCCCGAGGTCATCGACGCGACCATCCACAACGGACTGCTCCCCTACCCCGGCGTGGCCACTCCGACGGAGGCCTTCGCCGCGGCCCGGGCCGGTGCGCGACACCTGAAGCTGTTCCCGGCGGACACGATCGGCATCGCCGGGATGACGGCATGGCGAGCGGTCCTGCCCTCCGACGTCGAGATGCTGCCGGTGGGCGGGATCGACGAGACCAACCTCGCCGCGTGGTCCGCGGCGGGGGCAGGCGGAGCCGGCCTCGGCTCGGCCCTGTACCGGCCTGGGGACTCCCCCGCGGAGGTCGGCGATCGGGCGCGCGCGATGCAGCGCGCCTGGACGGGCGACTGAACCGGCAACGCATCAACGGTACTCACCGAGAAGGAAGAATTCAGATGAAAATCGTGTCAATGACGACATATCGGGTTCCGCCGCGTTGGCTGTTCCTGAAGGTCGAGACCGACGAGGGAATCACCGGCTGGGGCGAGCCGGTCCTGGAGGGCCGCGCCGACGCCGTGGCCGCCACCGTCGAGGAGCTCTCCGACTATCTCGTGGGCCAGGATCCCTCGAACATCGAGGATCTGTGGAGCGTGCTGTACCGGGGTGGTTTCTACCGGGGCGGTGGCATCCACATGAGTGCCCTGGCCGGTATCGACCAGGCCTTGTGGGACATCAAGGGCAAGGCACTCGGCGTCCCGGCGCACGAGCTGCTCGGTGGCCGGGTTCGTGACCGCATCAAGGTCTACTCGTGGATCGGCGGGGACCGCCCGGCCGACACGGCGCAGGCCGCCCGCCAGGTGGTCGACCGCGGTTTCACCGCGGTCAAGATGAACGGCACCGAGGAGTTGCAGTACCTCGACACCTGGGCCAAGGTCGATCGGTGCGTGGCGAACGTCGCCGCGGTCCGCGAGGCCGTGGGGCCGGATATCGGCATCGGCGTCGACTTCCACGGGCGCGTGCACAAGCCGATGGCCAAGGTACTGCTGCGCGAGCTGGAGCCCTACCGGTTGATGTTCGTCGAGGAACCGGTCCTCTCGGAGCACGTGGACGGGTTCCTCGACACCCTCAGGAACTCGCCCATCCCGATCGCGCTGGGCGAGCGGCTGTACTCCCGGTGGGACTTCAAGTCCGTGCTGGCCTCCGGTGCCGTGGACATCATCCAGCCCGACCCGTCGCACTGTGGTGGTATCACCGAGGCCCGCAAGATCGCCCACATGGCCGAGGCCTACGACGTCGCGCTCGCCCTCCACTGTCCACTCGGGCCGATCGCCCTGGCGGCGTGCCTGCAGATCGACGCCGGCTGCCACAACGCCACGATCCAGGAACAGAGCCTCGGCATCCACTACAACACCTCCAACGACCTGTTGGACTACCTCACCGATCCGGCCGTGTTCACCTACGACACCGGACAGGTCGCGATCCCCACCGGCCCGGGCCTGGGCGTCGACATCAACGAGGAGTACGTCGTCGAGCGGGCCGCCCAGGGACACCGGTGGCGCAACCCGGTCTGGCGGCACAGCGACGGTTCGGTGGCGGAGTGGTGACGGCGATGACTTCCGGAACCACGACACCGGCCAGGACGGGGCGGCCGTCCAAGGTCCGCGTGATCGTCGCGGTGATGCTCTTCGTCACCGTCGTGATCAACTACATGGATCGCGCCAACCTGTCGATCGCGATGCCCGCCCTGTCCGGCGACCTGGACCTGTCCACCGCACAGCAAGGCCTGCTGCTCTCGGCATTCGGGTGGACGTACGCGGCCATGCAGCTTCCCGGCGGCTGGCTCGTCGACCGGGTGTCCCCACGGGTGCTCTACACACTGTGCCTGATCCTGTGGTCGCTGGCGACGTTCTTCATGGGCATCGTCGGCGGGTTCGCCGCTCTGGTGGTCCTGCGGCTGCTCGTCGGCGCATTGGAGGCACCGGCATACCCGATCAACAGCCGGGTCGCCACGGCGTGGTTCCCGGAACGGGAGCGCGCGACGGCCATCGGCTTCTACACCTCCGGACAGTTCATCGGCCTGGCGCTGCTGACACCGGTGCTGTCGTGGCTGCAGGCCGCGATGTCCTGGCACTGGGTGTTCATCCTGACCGGTGTCGTCGGAATCGTCTGGGGCGCGGTCTGGTACCTCGTGTACCGGGAGCCGCGCGACTCGCGTGCCAACGAGGCCGAGATCGACCTGATCCGCTCGGGTGGCGGCCTGGTGGAGCTCGCCGAGGACCGACCGCAGGAGCGCCCGCGGAACACCCGCGGCGACGTCGCGACCGTATTGGGCCGCAAGAAGCTGTGGGGAATCTACATCGGACAGTTCTGTCTGACCTCGACCCTGTGGTTCTTCCTCACGTGGTTCCCCACGTACCTGGTCGATTACCGTGGGATGGACTACATCGAGTCGGGTCTGCTGGCCTCGCTTCCCTACGTCGCGGCGGTGATCGGCGTGGTGTCCTCGGGGCTGGTCTCGGATCTGCTGTTGCGCAAGGGCGTGTCGCTGAGCCTGGCGCGCAAGGCGCCGATCATCACCGGCCTGCTGTTGACCACCCTGATGGCGGGCGCGGCGTTCACCGACTCCACGGCACTGGTGATCACGTTCCTGTCGATCGCGTTCTTCGGCAACGGGCTCGCGTCGATCACCTGGTCACTGGTGTCCGCGCTGGCCCCGCAACGACTGCTCGGTCTCACCGGCGGCATGTTCAACTTCATCGGCAACCTGTCGTCGATCGCGACCCCGATCGTGATCGGGTTCCTCGTCACCGACGAGAGCTTCACCCCCGCGTTCGGCTACATGACCGCGGTGACCGTCGTCGGCATCCTGTCGTACGTGTTCCTGGTCGGCAGGATCGAGCGAGTGTCCGAACGGCAGCCGAGCTGACCGAGGATGCCGTCGTGCGGTCTGCGTGCCGGGGCCTGACGGGCGCCGGCACGCAGGCCGCGAGAGGATGAGGCATGCACGATGTTGCCGTCAGTACCGACTCCATCCGACTCGGTCAGTTCCTCAAGCTCGCCGGCGCGGTCGACGCCGGCTCCGATGTGCGGTCCCTGTTGGGCGAGGGCCTGGTCCGGGTCAACGGCGAGCCCGAGAGCCGCCGGGGCCGGCAGCTCGTCCACGGCGACATCGTCACCGTGGACGAGGCCGAGTTCCGCGTCGCCTGAGCCGGCCGGCGCGGGACGCCGTCAGCCGTCTTCGGACTGCCCGGTCCCCTCGCTCCGCGCGTCGGTGAAATCGTCCCCGCGCTGGGCCTGGTCGTCCTCGTCGGGGCCGATCTGCATCGCGCAGCAGGCGTCGCCCCCGCTCGATGACTTCCCGCCGAAGAGCTTCGACATCAAGCCCTTTCCCTTACCTGCCATGGTGTTTCTCCTTCTCCGGACAGAATTCAGGCGAACATCGGGAGGATCAGGCCTCCGCCGATGGCGACGGTCATGACCGAGGCCAGGAACGCGATCAGGAGTCGCGGTTTGAAGATGGCGCTCAGCATGGTGACCTCGGGGATGCTGGCTCCGGTACCGCCGATGATCATCGCGAACACCGGGCCGACACCCACCCCCGAGCTGATGAGCGACATGCCGATCGGCAGCGCGGCGGTTCCCCTGATGTACAAGGGAACTCCGATGAGCGCGGCAAGCGGCACAGCCCAGACGGCGTTGCCGAACCCCTCGAGCAGACTCTGCGGGACGGCGCCGTGGATGACGGCCCCGATGGCGACGCCGATGACGAGCGGGATCCACATCTTGCGCAGGGTCTGCACGGTTTCGCCGATCGCCACGCGACTCTCGGGGCGCAGACCCTGCCACGGTCCGTCGTCCGGTGCCCCGCCGCTGACGCGCACCTTGCGCACCTGCCGCGCCAACCCGAGTTGGTCCCAGATGAGCGCGAGCACCATGGCGCTGACGACGATGACGACCGCGTAGGCCAGCATCATCTGCCAGCCCAGCAGGACGGCGATCATCGCGAGGATGATGGGGTCCACGAGCGGGGACACGATCAGGAAGGCGGCCGCTCCCGAGAACGGGGCACCGGCTCGGATCATGCCCGTCAGCATCGGAACCGTGGAGCACGAGCAGAACGGGGTGATCGCCCCGATCAGCACTCCCTTCGCGGGCGCGGTGAATCGGTTGCCCGAGAGCCATCCCTTGAGCCGCTCGGTGCCGACCCTGCGGTTGATGAGCACGACGACGAACGTGATGACCATGAACAGGGCCAGTAGTTCGACCAGGAGCAGCCCGAAGAACTGCAACGTCTCCGGCCAGGTGCGTGTCATGGATCAACCCATCGATAGATGTCAATGCGTCGACCATATCGACAAACATCGATGAGAGGAACCCTGTGGCAGAATGACGACCGTGAATCCCGCCGCCGCGTCCCACCCTCCGCCTCTGACTCAGGAGGCCGCGGACCCGGGAAAAGCGGCCGATCTCGCCCGCGTCTTCAAGGCCCTGTCCGACGGAACCCGGTTGCGTCTGCTCTCACTCGTCGCGGCGCACGACGGCGGTGAGGCGTGCGTCTGCGACCTCACCGAACCGGTGAACCTGTCGCAGCCGACCGTCAGCCACCACCTCAAGATCCTCGTCGACGCCGGCCTCCTGCACCGCGAGCAACGCGGAAAGTGGTCGTACTACGCCCTCGTCCCCGGCGCACTCGACCGCCTCGGCGAGCTCCTGACCGACACCGTCCACTGACCGGTCGGAGCCCCCGGCCCAGCACAGCTATCGGTGCAACGGACTCGGCCACGCGCAGGGGTGGATATAGTTCCCCCTGCACCGCACACGCGGCGCCGGGGCCGGTAGCTCAGTTGGTTAGAGCAGGGGACTCATAATCCTTTGGCCGTCGGTTCAAGTCCGACCCGGCCCACCCTTGTGACCTGCGTGTTCTCGGTATCGCCCATCCGGGTTCGACCCCTTGGGTGCGAAATTGGGTGCGAGTAGCCTCCGAGTATGGCTCGGAGACGTACCGACGGCCGCCAGCGCGGTCGCATCGAGCAGCGCGGCGGGAGTCTGCGCGTCGTGGTGTACGCCGGGGACGACCCGGTGACGGGTCGTCGGACGTACCTCCGAGAGAAGATCAACGGCACGGACGATGCGGCGTGGCGTAAGGCTGAGAACACGCTGACGCAGTTGCGGGCCAAGGTGCTCAAGCAGCGGTCGACGGCGTCGACGGTGACGTTCGGCTATGCCGTTGATGAGTGGTTGCGTACCGCCGATATCGAGCAGAGCACGCGGGACAGCTATGTCGGATACATCGATCGCGTGATCAAGCCCGTGCTCGGCGACGTCGCGGTGAGCAAGCTCGGAGCGCGGCAGCTGGAGAACCTCTACGCGGACCTGCGTCGGTGCCGGATGCGCTGCGATGGGAAGGCGGTTGTCGAGAAGCACAAGGCTGACGGAGAGCACGACTGTGCTGCCGAGGGGTGCGTGGCGCACGGGTGTAGGCCGATGGCGGCCTCGACGGTGCGGCAGATCCACTCGATCATCAGCAGCGCCTTGAATGCGGCGGTGCGGTGGGAGTGGATTGAGAGCAATCCGGCCAAGAACGCCCAGCGGCCGAAGCTGCGCCCGCCGGATCCCCAGCCCCCGACGCCGGCTGACGCGGCTCGATTGGTGGAGGCTGCTTTCGAGCTGGGTGATGATTGGGGCACGCTCGTGTGGCTGGTGATGACCACCGGTATGCGGCGGGCCGAGGTTGCCGGGTTGCGTTGGTCGCGAGTCGACCTGGATGCCGAGATCATCGAGATTCGGCACACCTATGTGCAGAGCAAGGGCAAGGGGCTGGAGAAGGACACGAAGACGCACCAGATGCGCCGCGTCGCCCTCGACTCCGAGACCGTCACGTTGTTGCGCGCGCACAAGGAAAACTGTCGCGACGAGCTCGCCGAGGTGGGCGTGGAACTCGACGAGGACATGTTCGTGTTCATGGGGGCGCGCAGTGCCGATGCGACCACGCCGTATCCGCCGGACGCGATCTCCCGTCGGTACAAGCGCATGGCGGCACGCCTGAACCCACCGGTCAACACCCACATCCACGCACTGCGCCACTTCTCGGCGACCGAACTGTTGTCAGCGGGCGTCGACCTCCGCACGGTCGCCGGCCGCCTCGGCCACGGCGGAGGAGGAGCGACGACGCTCCGCGTATACGCGGCCTGGGTGGCGGCGAGCGACCGGAAAGCAGCCGAGATCCTCGGCTCGCGCCTGCCGAAGCGCGTACCAAGGGAATGAGGTAAGCGCGGCAGCACCAGTGTGGCGCGGGCACTCGGATTGCTAGTTGTGTTCGTCGATTCCCGTACGTGGCTTATCCCTGCATAGTGTTGCGAAGTCGCATCGATCGCAATGAGAGCACCAGACGGGAAGGCGAGGGAGCTGGTTCTTCCTTAGAGATTCACCCGCCTTCTGAATGTCGCTCCGAATGCCATTCAGGAGTGAACCTTCGATCTCCTCTCGGGTGTTTCGCCCTTCCTCATCGAGGTTTAGGACCTCGATGAGGTCGGCGTTTTCGCCCGTGAGCTCGCTGTAGCCGAGCGCGTAGACGTGGAGCTGGTCACGTGTGACTTCCTCGGCCTGCGCACGATCTGTCGACTTGAAGTCCACGATGGCGAGCTCGTCGGTGTCGAGCTTGCGGATCAGGTCGATACGTCCGTCGACCGTGATACCTTCACCGACATGGACTTGGATCTGTTTCTCCGAGTGGACGGTACGCGAGATCTCCTCGCCATGTGTGCGGAAGTAGCGCCGGATCGCTTTGATCGCCGCCCTGGTGAGGTTCCGCTTTAACTCCGGATAGGCGAAGGGCACATGGAGGTGTGTCTCGACGAGCTGTTCCGCTTGGGACTCGTCGAGTAGCTGGCCGGCAGCGGCTTTCTTGTGAACCTCGGCAAGGGCATCGTGGAGGCCCTTACCGTAACCGAGGGCCTCGTGCAGGGGTGGGTTGAAGCCGTACAGGAATCGCATCTTGAAGGAGTATGGGCACTCGAAGAGATACTTGAGCTCAGAGAACGACAAGGTGACGTGCGGTGTCTCGTGGCGAGGCGACGGCGTCAGCTTCTTAGTCGCGCGCGCCGAGCCTGGCCGTGTCGAGACCCAGGTCTGTGCGGAACAGTGATCGAACAGCGGCGACCGGTTCTTGTAAAGCTTGCTGTCACCAGGCGAGAACGTCAGGTTGAGGTACTTCTGCGAACGAGTCACCGCGACGTAGAATAGGCGCGTCTCGTCCTCAGTTGTTCCGCGGTATCGGTCAGGGTCCTCGACCGCTGTCTGCGGGATGACGTGGAACAGGCCGAGCCCACCGTGCCGCTTGGACGGAAACCGATTCTTGCGCAAGCACGGGACGAAAACGACGGGCCATTGCATGCCCTTAGCCTGGTGCACGGTCGCGAGCGTGACGGCGTCAGGAGCGGCGTAGCCGACATCGGCATCCGACTCCGCGTAGTAGTCGGGCGCTGGTGTTCGAGCCAGCCGACGAAAGACTCGTACTTCGTGGTCGGGGCTGTGTTGAAGTAGATCTCCTCGAAGTCCGAAATCACCTGACTGAACTTGCCCAACTGATAGAAGACGAGTTCCGCACGTCCCTCGTGTCCGGGCACCGTCTCCTCGCGGAGTCGCAACTTCTCGAGGAACTCGAGGTAGACGCGCTGGATGTTGTAGACGCCGAATCGCTCGCCGCTGTCGAAGTCACGTCCGCGTTCGAGGACGTCGATCGCGGCGGCCCAGTCGTGTCCGTCAGGGAGCAGGTTGGCGGTACGCCATAGCCTGAGGAGATCGGCGTCGGTGATCTGCCGGACCATGAACCGGAAGATGCCGACGACGGCCTGGATCTCTGGGCTCTCGAAAAGCCGGTTGAGTCCCTTGACCACGTACGGGATTCCGCGCTTCTTCAGCTCCTCCACGAGCGGGTCGGCGTCCCTGGAGACCGAGCGGAACAGTACTGAGCAGTCCGACCAGGACAGCCCCCGCGGCTCAGCGCCAGGTGCGTCCTGGAACGGCATGCCGCGCATCTCTTCGATACGGTCACAGATCCACGCTGCTTCCGCGGCGGAGTCACCGAACTCGAGAGCGAGCAGGTCACCACGCTCCCAGGTCTGGTTCTCGGCCGAGACCATCCGTTTGGGGAGTCGTCCGCCGAACGGGATGCGCTCGGCGATCGATCGGCCGAGTTCGACGACTCCCTTGCTCGAGCGGAAGTTGTCGGCGAGCGTCACTTGCCGGACGCCGTCGTAACGGTTCGCGAAGGTCACGATGTTGGAGACCTGGCTTCCACGCCACTGGTAGATCGTCTGGTCGTCGTCCCCGACGACACAGAGATTGGCCCCGTGGCGGATCAGCCCCTGGATCAGACGCTCTTGAACCGGGTTGACGTCCTGATATTCGTCGACGACGAGGTAGCGGATGTCGTCGCGGATATGGTCTTGGACGGCTTTGACATCAGGATCATCGTCCGAGTCATCCTCGAGGTACTGGACCGCGAGGTTGATCATCTCAGTGAAGTCGAAGTGGCGCTTGTTATAGAGAAGACCCATGTACGAAGCGAAAGACTGTCGGACCCCATCCGGCACCTGAGCCTCGTCGACCGTGTCCTCCCGCAACACGTTCATGGCCTGCACGAACAGTGGAGAGTTTGTGTACCGCCTGAGCGTCTTCTGCTGAGCAGGCGGCAGTGTCGGGCAGTTCGTCAGCCCGGACTGCTTGCTGTTGCGGTCGACGAGAAGCCGGGTCGTGATGTCGGTCAGCGCCGAAAACTTGAACGTCTCCGGGACCAGCCGCTGCAGCAGATCCAGGCAGTAACCGTGCATGGTGCCGATATACATCTCAGCGAGCCCGATCACCTCGCCCTGTTCTTTCGCGACGATGCCGAGCACGCGATCCTTGAGCTCGGCGGCGGCCTTCTCGGTGAAGGTGAAGGCGATGATGTTCCGCGGTTCGACGCCCGGCTGCGCCAGGAGCTTCGCGATCCGCTGCGAGATCACCTGCGTCTTTCCCGATCCCGCACACGCGATGATCTGCAACGGTTCATCGAGGCAATCAATCGCTTCTTGCTGTGCCGGTGTATAGGATGTCACCGCCGTACCTGGGGCTGCTGAAGGAAACTGTGACAGTGGTTTAGGCCGCCGGGGTGGCGGTGTGGCTCATGATGGTTTCGTATTCGATGGGGGTCAAGCGGCCGAGGCGGGCTTGTCTGCGGCGTCGGTGGTAGGTGCGTTCGATCCAGGTCACGATCGCGATGCGGAGCTCTTCGCGTGTGGCCCATGTGCGGCGGTTGAGCACATTGCGTTGCAGGAGGCTGAAGAAGCTCTCCATGGCGGCGTTGTCACCGGCTGAGCCGACCTGGCCCATCGAGCCGCGCATGTGGTGGCGCCACAACGCTTGCTGCAGTTTCCGGCTCCGGAATTGGCCTCCACGATCGCTGTGCAGCGTGCAGCCGGCGACGTGGCCACCACGGCGGGCGACGGCCGATTCCAGCGCGTCCAGGGCGAGCTGGGAGGTCATCCGGTCGGCGATGGAAT